>NZ_FNQN01000022.1:2500-5451 GCF_900107645.1 Desulfuromusa kysingii | reverse complement strand
AAACCCCCCAACAACAATGAGCTGCTGGGGGGTTTTAAATAATTTCGGCGGCGACCTACTTTCCCACACAGTCTCCCATGCAGTATCATCGGCGCTGTAGGACTTAACTTCTGTGTTCGGGATGAGAACAGGTGTGACCCCTACGCTATAGCCACCGAAAACCGTAGTACTGGTTTTCGAATCGCTTATGACTGATTGTATTTGCGATAACTTTTAAGGGGGTCGGGGGAGGAGAACCTCCCCCTTCCCTATCAAAAAACTATTAATGGTCAAGCCTCACGGTCAATTAGTACCGGTAAGCTGAACACATTGCTGTGCTTACACATCCGGCCTATCAACGTTGTAGTCTCCAACGGACCTTCAGGGGGGTAAACCCCCAGGGAGATCTTGTCTTGAGGTGGGCTTCCCGCTTAGATGCTTTCAGCGGTTATCCTTTCCGAACGTAGCTACCCTGCTATGCCACTGGCGTGACAACAGGAACACTAGTGGTTCGTCCATTCCGGTCCTCTCGTACTAGGAACAGATCCTCTCAAATCTCCTACGCCCACGGCAGATAGGGACCAAACTGTCTCACGACGTTTTAAACCCAGCTCGCGTACCACTTTAATTGGCGAACAGCCAAACCCTTGGGACCGACTTCAGCCCCAGGATGTGATGAGCCGACATCGAGGTGCCAAACCTCCCCGTCGATGTGAACTCTTGGGGGAGATAAGCCTGTTATCCCCGGAGTACCTTTTATCCGTTGAGCGATGGCCCTTCCATACAGAACCACCGGAT
Source organism: Desulfuromusa kysingii (assembly GCF_900107645.1). Lineage (GTDB taxonomy): Bacteria > Desulfobacterota > Desulfuromonadia > Desulfuromonadales > Geopsychrobacteraceae > Desulfuromusa > Desulfuromusa kysingii. The sequence continues at coordinate 4,674 of NZ_FNQN01000022.1, read as the reverse complement.
CACTAAGACCTGCTTTCGCACCTGCTCGACTTGTATGTCTCGCAGTCAAGCTCCCTTATGCCTTTGCACTCTACGGCTGGTTTCCAATCAGCCTGAGGGAACCTTCGCGCGCCTCCGTTACAATTTAGGAGGCGACCGCCCCAGTCAAACTACCCACCAGGCAGTGTCCCCGACCCGGATAACGGGTCTAGGTTAGATATCCAGAAGAACAAGGGTGGTATTTCAAGGGCGACTCCACCGACACTGGCGTGCCAATTTCAAAGTCTCCCACCTATCCTACACATGCTGTCCCGAATATCACTGCCAAGCTATAGTAAAGGTTCACGGGGTCTTTCCGTCTTGCCGCGGGTAGACGGCATCTTCACCGCCAATTCAATTTCGCTGAGTCCCTGGTTGAGACAGTGCGGAAGTCGTTACGCCATTCGTGCAGGTCGGAACTTACCCGACAAGGAATTTCGCTACCTTAGGACCGTTATAGTTACGGCCGCCGTTTACCGGGGCTTCGGTTCAATGCTTCGCTTGCGCTAACACATCCCCTTAACCTTCCGGCACCGGGCAGGCGTCACACCCTATACTTCCTCTTACGAGTTTGCAGAGTGCTGTGTTTTTAGTAAACAGTCGCTACCGCCATTTCTCTGCGACCCCCTTCGGCTCCACGAGCAAGTCGTATCACCTAATGGAGGCACACCTTCTCCCGAAGTTACGGTGTTATTTTGCCGAGTTCCTTAACCAGAGTTATCTCAATCACCTTGGCATTTTCTGCCCGCCCACCTGAGTCGGTTTTCGGTACGGTCTCTTATAACCTGAAGCTTAGAGGCTTTTCTTGGAAGTATGGGATCAACCACTTTATGAGCTTAAAGCTCTCGTCATCACGTCTCGGCGTTTTAGTAGGAAAGCGGATTTGCCTGCCTTCCCCGCCTACTCGCTTAAACCGGGACATCCAACACCCGGATGATCTACCCTTCTCCGTCCCCCCATCGCAGTTAAAAGAGGTACAGGAATATTAACCTGTTTCCCATCGACTACGGCTTTCGCCCTCGCCTTAGGGGCCGACTAACCCTTCGCAGATTACCTTTACAAAGGAAACCTCGGGCTTACGGTGTGTGGGTTTCTCACCCACATTTTCGCTACTCATGTCAGCATAAGCTCTTGTAGTTCCTCCAGCGCTCCTTACGGTACACCTTCAACGGTTGCTACAATGCTCCCCTACCACTTGTACATTCATACAAATTCGCAGCTTCGGTACTGTGCTTTAGCCCCGTTACATTTTCGGCGCAGGCCCACTCGACCAGTGAGCTATTACGCTTTCTTTAAAGGATGGCTGCTTCTAAGCCAACCTCCTGGTTGTTTATGCATTCCCACAACCTTTCCCACTTAGCACAGATTTAGGGACCTTAGCTGGCGATCTGGGTTGTTTCCCTTTCGACTACGGACCTTATCACCCGCAGACTGACTCCCGTACAGACGTTACCGGCATTCGGAGTTTGATTAGGTTTGGTATCCTGGTGAGGACCCTAGCCCATTCAGTGCTCTACCTCCGGTACGATTCATACGAGGCTATACCTAAATATATTTCGGGGAGAACCAGCTATCTCCGAGTTTGATTAGCCTTTCACTCCTATCCACAGGTCATCCCCTCAGTTTTCAACCTAAGTGGGTTCGGTCCTCCACGACGTGTTACCGTCGCTTCAACCTGCCCATGGATAGATCACTCGGTTTCGGGTCTACTCCCAGCAACTATGTCGCCCTATTAAGACTCGCTTTCGCTACGGCTCCACCTAACGGCTTAACCTCGCTGCTGAACGTAACTCGCTGACTCATTATGCAAAAGGCACGCGGTCACCCTGACCGAAGTCATAGGGCTCCCACTGCTTGTAGGCATACGGTTTCAGGGTCTATTTCACTCTCCTCATCGGAGTTCTTTTCACCTTTCCCTCACGGTACTATGCACTATCGGTTATCGGGGAGTATTTAGCCTTGGAAGATGGTCCTCCCAGCTTCCCACAGGATTTCTCGTGTCCCGTGGTACTCGGGGTTACCCTAGAGTGGATCTCGGTTTCACATACGGGGCTATCACCCTCTATGGCGGCACTTTCCAGAGCCTTCTATTACCGATCACCATCCCACGTTGGGACCCCACAACCCCAGAACCACCGTAGTAGTTCTGGTTTGGG
>NZ_FNQN01000021.1 GCF_900107645.1 Desulfuromusa kysingii | reverse complement strand
GCGCGATGATCCAAAGGGATCAGCGCCGGATTCTGCCCCTTCCCCGAGCCCGGCACTAACTATGGCCAGAGCTTACAACTGGACCACGCTTTTTTGAATGGGACGGCACAAGGGTACGCAAGTGTTTCCAGGTGGCGAAGACAGTTCGGTCACAAATGACCGGCCCTTCGCATTAAGAGCCTCGATAAGTGTTTGGAGCAGAATTCGAAATCTGCAGCCAGTTCGTAAAGCCCAAGTCAGAAACCGGATGATTCGTGGTTGATCAGTCGCTTGTCAAAGAACGAAAAGTAAATCTTTTGCGTTAATGGTTATCTTTACTCTTGACGGCCGGGGGCCTGATAAGTGTTAGATTTATTTTGTCACTCAATGTGAATTTCAACCTAACTGGGCACTTTTCGTCTCTTTCTGCCTCTGGAATTTCGACAATTTGAATTATTTCTGGCAAACCAGATTGCCGCATGCAGAGTACTAGCATGTCTTCAGAAAAGTGTAAGATATTGGAGATGGATACCTCTAAATCTTTTCGTATTGATACCCTTGGTTCTTCGTTCAAATGCCATGTAGGCTCAATTAGTTTTGGAAAGTCTGGGTGGTTCTCTGGTAAAAGGTCGTAATTATGAATGTGCAGGTGACCAGAATACCCTCCCGGGTGTTCAACTGCATTTCGCATTGAAACGAGTTTTTTGATCCAAAGATCATGATCTTGTGAAATGATTTTAGCCAGTTCACTGGCTTCGCCAAATTCTTTAGTTGCCCATTCTTTTACTTGATCGTACCTAGCTTCGGAAAACTCTTTTCCGAAAAATAGCCCAAAAATTTTAGCTAGTTCTCTCAGGCAGGATTTTGCACTATACAGGAATTGGTCGATTTTGCTTTCGAGACCTTCAAGGTGAGGCACTTCTATAACTCTGTCTTGAGACTGAATGTTTAGCCCCTCCGTGTTGACAGTGTCCTCGATATTTCTGCATTCCTTGCTGATGCTGATGAATACTTCATAGCAAGTTATAAGCTTCGGCTGAACACCACTATGGAAAATTGCAAAAAGTTCTTCTTTTTTCTCTTTCGAGAAATTGCAGAAATTCACCAAATCGTTTGCTTGTACTGATAGTCGAGCAATGATCGGATTCTCTGTGCCGTGCGAAGAAATTTTTTTGAATTGGAATGCCATTGAATATTTTCTCAAATCTAACTATGAATGGACAGGTCTGTATAAAACTGTAAACAAAGACACAAACCTGTCTGCCTAAACTTTTAACAAAATGCCCACCAATCCGATATAATCGGCTATCATTTCTGCTTTTCACATACTTTGTGTAATTTTAATAGTCGAATATAGGCAGACCTGTCTAAACTGGCTTAAATACTATCCAAAGGACTGCTGACTCCCTATCCGCCTTTATTCAAAACATGAGTATAAATCATGTTCGTGTTCACATCCTTGTGACCCATCAACTCCTGAATGGTTCGGGTATCATAACCACCCATTAACAAATGAGTCGCGAATGCGTGACGAAAAGTATGGCAGCCGACCCTCTTTACAATACTAGCTCTGAAAACTGCCGCCCTGACTGCTTTTTGAACCAGTGTTTCGAGAACATGATGACGTCCTTCTTCCCCGGTGGATCTGTTCTTCCAGCGGTTTTCCTGGGAAAAGACCCATTGCCAGCGCCATTCTGTGATGCATTGGGGTACTTACGTTCCAAGGCTCCAAGCAGTTCAACTCTGCCCCATCCATCGACCAGATCTTCTTCATATACCTTTTTGACATGAGTGAGATGCTCTTGCAAAACGGGTATCTTCGGTGCCTGCTCGATAGTGCCTGACAGGCATTGATTTCCACATGTGATCAAGCTGTTTTGGTGGCTTTTCAGGTCCATCAAACTGTAATGATTGCCTCCTCTGTTTGTCATGACCCTTCGCTAACATACAGTGCAAAAAATAAAAAAAGCCGCCACACCGTTTGATATCGGTTCGACGACTTTCAAGTTTTATCTGTAATTTTTTCTTTCCACTGTCTCCCCCCTAAGCAAAATGTCATCACATTCAAACGCTATTCTACTTTTTTGTCAAGCCCCAACAGACTCGTATAAGAATGATGGAGAGTTCCGATATGAACCGAAATTAAAGGCTCTGTTCGCGAATCAAACTGATTTTTGTAGCTTTGGATGTTTGCCCCGCTGAAAGCACCATCCATCACAGCTCTGTGTAATCTTCTGTAATCCGCATAGAATAAGGTCATCTCTTTTATTTTGGGAGATGGTGATGGTAGCAGCACTGACCGAAGAAGAATTTCTTGCCGCGTTTAAGGCGCTTCACCCTGTAACGCAGAAGCGGATCCTCGCCAAGCTCAGAAATCCGTTCGGCTCGGAGAAATTGGCAGTCGATTCGTTCATTGAAGACTTGCGTGATAAGCGCTTCCGGAAGGGGGGCGCCTGTCCGCATTGCGCAAGTGAGCAGGTCGTCCGCAATGGGACTAATAAGGGGCGTCAAACGTATCGATGTTCGGCGTGCCTCCGCTATTTCTCGGACCTCACCCATACTCCTTTGCGTGGCACTCATTACCCTGAACTCTGGCCGGAGTTTATGGAAGACATGGTCAAGGGAAAGTCTATCAGGGAAACGGCCAAGCGCCATGGCGTGGCCACCTCGACCATCTTCGCCTGGCGGCACAAGGTGCTTAACGGGAACGCCTCACTTAAGCTTCCCTGATGTTTAATTACTCCCAAACACGAATCAACTCCTCGGAGCTTCTTATTCCCTCGCCATGCCAAAGCGTAACAAGGCCTATATAGTCATCACAAATATCGTAAACCATGCAGTACTTAGCAGGCCCGGAGGTAAAGTATAGTTCACGCAAAACAATCTTTTCGTCCAACAAGAGGTACGGGGCAGCCGTGCCTATCTCGTTGTTCTCATAAATCCTTCTTTGAGTTCGCCCAACACTTTCTAGAAAAACCCCGGCTATCTCTCGCCTGTAACGGGTGGCAAGATTTCTGGCGTATTTCCGAACCCTTCCTTTGTATTCGAGTGAGCGCTTAAGAGGACGCTGATTCATTGTCGATTTCCTTCATGATGTCCTCAAGGAAAGTGTCGTCCTCGGTTACAATTTCGCCCAGACCGGATCTAAGCTCGACCCATCCCCGTTCAACCGATCCAAGGAAGGCCATTTGGTCTTGAAACTCCTTTGCGTATTTGCGAAAAGAATATCTCAAGATTTCCTGCTCCGAACGCCCCTGTGTCTCGGCCATAGATTTCAGAGTCGCTTCATCTGAATTGTCTAGTCTCAAATTTATTTGTTTTTGCATTGCCATAGCTACACCTCCGAATATCTTTGATATCATTGTATAGCAATAGGTCGCAAATTGCAAGAATACTCTAATGATGCGCTTACAGAAAGAAAAAGTTCGCTATATCAGTTCGTCTTACGAACAGAGTCAAAGAAAAAGCTAAATCTGATATTTTTGGATCTACCTTATTAAATGGATAATTTCAATATCACCATGAGCATCCCTGAGATACTCAGCAAGCAACCGTCTGTGACACATGTTTGGCTCATGTTCGCTGCACAACAGGCAAGATCCATCTAGTTCGGCAAAATTGATCGTTGTTAAAACATTCCTTCGGTTCAGTGTCTCAATGTATTTAACTTCATATTCTCGCCATGAAACTTCTTTGTCACGGTAACGTTTTAATAAATCCTGCGGAGGAGCTAAGTTTTTGTCATGCTCATATCCCGCGTCAATAAGTTCTCGAGCGAAATATTTTAAATCTTCTCCCTTCGCAAAAGCGGCCAGTTGAGAAACATTATTACGCCGAACATCAAGGATCTTATTAATTCCGGCTGCTTTTAACAAACCAAAGAACTCCTTTGCCGACTTTTTAGTAAATCCAACAGTAAACAACTTAATCATTGCCCTCTTCTTTCTGTTCAATTGGATTTGGCAAGAACCCTATTTCTTTATTTCTTAACATATATGCAACGGTCAATTGCTCTTCTCGCGTTACGTTCTGGTTGAATAAATTATTTTGTGGAATCTTTTTTTCATATTTTTTTAAAAGTTCACTCTCTAACTCAGCTTGAGAAATCCAGGTTTTATCTTTTAAGATATGCCTCACTGTTATCCCATCGTTTTCAAGTCCTACAGAAACCATTGAGAAACGATGACAATCTAACGGCTCAGCTTCTGAACACATGATTGCTATCAAAAATTGCTGCTGAATACCGTGCCATATTCTTTCGATTCCTCGCTTAAAAAGCCATGAGTTCCGGACTTTCACAAAGTCAAGTTGGCCTTGTTCATCCAATAACACAGAATTCGCTTTTCTGGCTCCAAATTCTTCTGCGAAGTTGAGATAGGTGATGTCATTCTTTTTTAAAACCGACTGAAGGGGTTCCTTATTGTATTGCGGGCAGTACGCACTGGCGGGCACACTCCTTATGTCAATGACACAATTAATCATGTATTTTCGAAGCATCCCAAGAAAATCGTTAATTGGATGCGTTGAATGGCCAATTGTGTAGATGATTGGTTCTTCCATTACGTCCCAACGCTAGTGCAAGTTTCAATTCAATGATGTCATAATCATTCTATCGACTATTCCATCTGAAAGGAATCTTATAGACATCTGTTTTTAAAGAGAATTTATCGGTCAAATGAGATAGAAAAAATAACGGACTTACTCGGATTACAATCTTCGAAGCGCAGCACGTTCTCCTTGATTTGAAAAAGCATGACAACGACAATAAATGTTGCGTTTACGAGTCGCTTTCATTGATTTGTTCTGAATTTTTTATTTCTTGAGATTCTTTTTGAATTTTCTCTCGAATCTCTTTTTCTAAATTTTCTGTGCGTAATTGAAGAAAACCATTAGGATTCAATTTGCAGTGATAATGATGATGTTCCTTGCTCAACTCTTCCTTCTCTTTTTCCTTCTGTGCCTTTGTTTTCTTTAAGGCTCCTAACATCTCTAAGGCTTTTTTTACAGCTCTGAACAGGCTGTAGGTCAATGCAATAACACCAACAAAAAATAAATTGAAGAACCCCAAGAGCGCAATCAATGAAGGAATTATAACTGCCCAGACAAAAACTATTACCCACCCTGTTTTAGCAATTTTACGTTGATGATCTATTTTGAGATCTATGTCTTCACGTGTAATCGAGTCGAGGTCAGAATATATCTGTTTTCTATAGTGATCTTCCTTTTGATATTTAGGGAACCACGTATCTCCCTTGAGATTCCATGATGACTGAATAATCCCTTCATCAATAAAGCCTGAAAGGAAATGTTCACTATGAATTGGTCTCAAACAGATTAAGCTGTCTGACGCATCCCTCGCTGAAGCCATTAGCGGAATGGGAAACTGCTGAATCCATAACTTGAACTCTTTCTCAATGATTTTTACTACTACCGACTTTTCTGATATAGGAATCGTGTAGACGATTGTGAGAATCGCTAAATACATACTTGAGCATGCGGGGTGATACTCGACGAAATAATCGCCTCGATGTTCTTTAATTGTTTTCCAGCGTACTATCATTTTATCTCAGCAGAACGTTTAAACTCAGCCGTGCTGCCTTTGTCCACGGCTGGAGTGCATTGATGGTTGCTTTAATGATTGTCAATATCATTGATTATGTTACCTACAAATTTTTTTGATTTTCCGGGCATCTGCCTACTTATATTTTCTCTAGCGCAGGAAGAACCCAACGATTTTTATGAACTCGGTCTTGGGCCATTACAACTCGTAACGACCGGAAGAATCACTGATAACCATACCTGGCGACCTGTTCGATTCTTCGATGATGGACTATAAAAATCCTGAAGACCACATCGGGGAAAACCAACACTATTGAGTCTGTCAACATATCGTTGCGTCTGGTGACAAAAAACCGGGGTTCGTTCCTCAATGGTGAATCAATGATCAAGCTGCTGTACTTGGCATTGCAGAATATCTCAAAGAAATGGACAGTGCCGATCCCCCATTGACGATCGGCACTTAATCAGTTTTCGATTATGTTTGAAGGACGGATGTCGCTACTTTAACCGACGGGCTATTTACACAATTTACTTTACAGGCCCCGCAATTTAGACTTTTCTTTTCAATTTAGCGCAGACGTTTTTTCCGTCCAGTTGATCGGTTTGATACTAGTGCAGGCCCCCTCCACAGATAACGGACCATCCGCTATCCTTTGAGTAACAGACAAACCCTCAAAGAAAGGAGCCTGCATTATG
>NZ_FNQN01000020.1 GCF_900107645.1 Desulfuromusa kysingii | reverse complement strand
GCGCGATGATCCAAAGGGATCAGCGCCGGATTCTGCCCCTTCCCCGAGCCCGGCACTAACTATGGCCAGAGCTTACAACTGGACCACGCTTTTTTGAATGGGACGGCACAAGGGTACGCAAGTGTTTCCAGGTGGCGAAGACAGTTCGGTCACAAATGACCGGCCCTTCGCATTAAGAGCCTCGATAAGTGTTTGGAGCAGAATTCGAAATCTGCAGCCAGTTCGTAAAGCCCAAGTCAGAAACCGGATGATTCGTGGTTGATCAGTCGCTTGTCAAAGAACGAAAAGTAAATCTTTTGCGTTAATGGTTATCTTTACTCTTGACGGCCGGGGGCCTGATAAGTGTTAGATTTCATATTTTTGCTTTATTGAAGTTGCGAATAACTCTGTACTTTATTAATTCATTTGTGGCTTCGATTATTTCGATTTTTGCACCTTTATAGCCAATTATTTTTGATTGTCTTAAGTCGTATTCAACATCGTTATTAAATGCTGGCCTTGCAGTAGAGTTGGAAAACTCCCTGTAACCAATATTGATTTTTTCTCCAAATTTACCGCTGTAAATTAAAGTTTGTTGAAATGAGTCGCTTCTGGTTCCGTGGTGCTTCAACCGCTCAAAGTTAACATTCGATTTACATACTAAAGCGTTAAATACCGTAATAACGCATAATTTTTGCTCTTCTTTGTAAGCTTGTAGGCATTTCCAAGGGTCTGCTAAGGCCGCCTTGGTGACTTGGCCACTTTCACTTCCGCCACTGGGGTAATAAAATTCTGCCTTTTCGTTTGAGCCCTGTTTCAGATAGTAACCAGGCATTGCAGTATAGGCCCATCCAATGTCTGCACTTTGTCTGAGTAGAATGGTATCATGCTCGATGTATTTTCCTTGTCTGAGCATGCTGTCGCCAACATAGGCAATATTAGTGCTTCCAATTGGTGGTTCACTTATTTCAACTTTTTCTGGTTGGTAGTTATATTTAGGTGCAGCGCATGCGGATAAGATAATTGCTAAAAGGGTGAATGCTAAAAGTTTCCAGATCAATTTCTTCATATTTCCCTCCGAATAATATTTTTTAAATCTTACGGTTAGCGATAAGCAGCGGCGACGAAATGTTTCGGCCTACTACCGCAATCTTAGAGTTTGCTTTTCGGGGAACACACCTGCCTATTCCGTCCACTTGATTTACTAGTTAAAAAATTATTTTTTCTTATCTTTCACATACATACCGCTATTGTCCTTTTTAATTTCAATTTCAAATAAATCACTAGCTCTTATTAGATCGCTGAGTTTCAAGTACCCATAGTTGACTGAAGAAAATGAACTATTGTTTGAAATATAACTACCTACTTGACCTAAATGTGACCAGCCATCGTCGCCAGATGTTTGTTCTACTGCTTTTCTTAGAAGGATTACAAGCTCGGTATCACCACGAAGTTCATTTCGTGATGTTTTTGATTTATGACTTCCATTGTTCTTTTTTTCATCAAAGGATTTAGCTAAATTTTCGGTATAAATAAACTGAGAGCAGGCATTAACAAAAGGAAGAGGGGTTTTCTTTTCTCCAAAACCGAATACTGTAAATCCACTTTCGAGTAAACGCATTACCAATGGGGTGAAATCGCTATCGCTAGTCATTAGTGCAAAGGCGTCAACAGTTTTACTGTATAGTAAGTCCATTGCATCAATAATCATTGCAGAGTCAGTTGCATTTTTTCCGGTGGTGTACGCAAATTGCTGAAGAGGGCGGATAGCATTTGGATGTAATTTTTCAACCCACCCTGATAGGTGTTCACTCTTCCAGTCACCGTGTGCATGACGCACTGTGACTTTCCCATATTTTGCGATTTCCTCAAGAACGCCTTCGATAGAGTTGTAGCTAACATTGTCGCAATCTATAAGTAATGCTATGCGTTGCGTATTATCCATTGCCTCCTCCAATTCATTCTTGTTTTCTAACGCTAGCAATAACCGGCGTTTTGTAGTGGTGTTTTTGCTGTGCTAGGCTTTTTTAGCACAACAAAAACACCGCGGAAAAACGTCCGAGTTAATTGCATTGTTAGGATTTTTATTCACTCAGCCATGATTTATTCCACGCATATCTTATTTTACCAACCTGTTCAATGGTAGCGCCAAATATATCAGGAGCACGAATTCTTTTAATATTCTGAACTTGAATTGTTCCTATGAGCTCTTTGCGTAGCCCAAACCCTTTTAGAACACTTCGCCTATAGTCTTCTTCTATCAGTGAAATTCTGGCATACCCAAGAGGAATGTACCTCAATATCGAATATATTGGCTCGTTTCTCCGAGCTTGTTTTAGGGCTGTACGTATTAACCCAATCCCTCTCGATTTTATGTAATCAGCAGTAATATTGTCTTTAGATTCCAAAACAATATTTCCATTAAGAACGAGCTTCCATCCATTTCTGTGGATGTTTACATTTCTGGCGAGTATTTCAACACCTTCGCCCTGAACGGCTGTTAGAGTGCGTACACGAGAAAATAGCTTAATTGATAGAACGTATGTATTTATTTTGTGAAACAATTTGGGGAGTTTCAAAAAAGGAACCCAGAATATTAGGTCATTTTCGAGAATACCTGCATACCCCTCAAAACTAGCTATTTTGTTATTTCTATTCTCCATTAAAGCGTTCCCGTCAAATGCAGCAAACCCACTATGCGCTATCGGCGACCGCAACGACAAAAAGTATCGGTCATAGCCGGGCGCATATCTTTCGGCGAGAATAGCTGTCCAAACAGACGAAGCTCGAACTTTCTCATAGTCTCTCGTTGATGGCTTAACGAAAATAACCAATTGTGATCTATTTTCAGTAGCTTCGCTGTTTAGACAGCCCTCTATCTTCCACCAGGGGGATTCTGTTTGAGAATATAATTCTTCCAGGAAAATTTGCTTTGGGGTTGCTGTCGCCGACTCAGTAATAAAGAAGAACTTCTTGTATGCTAATGCTAGTCCGTTACAGGTATCTAGTAGATGCTCGAACCGACTCATATACTCACGAGGATCATTTTTTACTGCTTTATTCTTATCCCTAAACTCGACGTTTCTGTGATTATAGCTAACGCTTCCATGGGCAATGGAGTTTCTAGTCGTATTACAGTAAGCCTTTGATAGAAAATTTTGGTCCGTTTTTGAAAGCTCCTCTACTCGATTATAAATATCTAAGCCATCAGTAGATTTCCCTCTCCCTAACCGACTGATAAATGCATTTAAGGATATGAGAACACCAAAAACACCCTCAATTAGTTTTAAGAATGTAGGGTTCACTTCATTTTCACAGAATCTGTAAAAATCATATTCATCTGTAGGAGAATCAACATCGTGCCATGATTTTTTATTCACCTCATCTAGTGATTTAAACGCAAGGTCTATCTGGGAGTTATTGTCGTTTAGAAACTCAACTATTAACCGCGAATTTTCGCCGGAATTTAGGAGTTCATACTGAGAATTGAATGATCGTCTACAGTGGAATTTTTCAGGCCTACCAGAAATATAACTATATAGCGATAAAGGACACTTATTTAGAGCTAAGCCATCATCAAAAAACTCACGTTGAACAGCCTCCCTCTTGATCTTCAAAAGAGGTTCTGTAAGTGGATTTAAGATACTGATCTCTAAGTCGTTCACAAAACTTCCTGACAATTCTAACGGTTGAATTCAGCGGGCGCGGTATGCGATCCGCTGGAATGATTTGTTAGCAGTACCATTACCGAAGGAATAAAGGGCATTAACCCGAGCTGCTATCTTGAATTTCCATGCATCATCAGGGTTGATAGGACGTGGATACTTGAGTTGTGCTACCATTTGTAATGCCTGAGAGAATGATACTTTAGTCAAATCCTCACCGAATTTAGTCTTTAAACCAACAATCCCGACAGAACTGGAGCCATAAAAAGCAATAGCCAAGTAAGCTGATGCGATTTCTTGCTTCTGGGTTCGCCGAAGAAGCATTAGGGCAAGCAATTGTTCTCTAGCTTTGCGGCGAATTGTCCGTTCATAGCGATTGCTTACAACTCGAACATACTGCTGTTCAATTGTGCTTGCTCCTTGTACATGACCTGACCATACACGAATCATTAGCACGCGGATCATCGCAAGCATATCAACACCAGGATGCAATTTATTACGATGATCTTCTGCAAGTATTAGGGCATCGATAAACTGCTGCGGTATGCTTTTGCCATATTGTTTCGTGAGAGAAATACAACTGTTGAGATCCGTTAGAAACTCTCTAGGAGCGAATACTTCTAACAGAAGGGATATTCCAATCTGCGGTACAGAAAGAGTCCACAGAAGGGTTTTTAAAATTCGTTGCGCTGCCAACTAGCGTCTCCATCTTGGTTTGCAACCATAGAGCTGAACCCCCCACTCATTTGATCGCTGGAGGTAATCTCGAGGTCATAATAATTAGTTGACTCTCGCCCGTGCCCATCCTCTACAACATGAAGAATTAAGCGGTCTTTTGAAAAATAATTTTTCTCAATATACCCTTCAGCCACCCCTCTGGTGCGATTTTCCCCCACATATTCTCTCTCACCAGTTGAAGAATTTTCGTAAATTTTCTCAACCGTGCCTTCTATGCTGTTGCCAGCTTGCCTGAACATCGCAATGTAGCGAAGAATCATGCCCTTGTATGGATTGTATGCTGTGTTGATAGTGCGTATTTCAAAAAACCAACGGCCCGCAATTTTTGGGATTGGGAAGATTTTCTCTCTGAGCCAAAAAAATAAGAAGGCAAGAATTCCGCCACCAACCACGGTTGCAAGAAAGCTATATAGAAAATTTAAGATAAAAACTCCTTTGGTCATGGGATATCGAGCCTCTATTAACTGCTAACGTTTTTGATAACCGGTGAAGACGCGACTTTCGCGACCCACCAAACTTTACGGATTTAAAGGCAGCAGGATCATCCATCCGGTTGATCTAATGGTTAGATTTCTTGGTCATTGTTTTCGTTCCATATTCCCATTCTGTTCTCAAAATAACTCCTAAGGGGCGTATATTTAAAGGCCAACTTGGGATTTTTTTCGCTTTGATGCTTTTTTGATTCAGACAAAACAAAATCATACGCTTTTATGATTATTTCTACACTGTCAGTGGCAGCCATATCTTCCTTGAAAGACTTGCCTAGATAGTCAATATATGGATAGCCGTCATCATCAATCGAAAGGAGTTCAAGGCAACTCCTGGCAGATTCTTTTGAGATCTTTGAAAAAATAGTTTTTTCTTCCTGATTGGCGTGCAGCTTAAGGTATTTAAATAGCTCATCACCAATTACGACTCTTGGGTATTGGGCAACTGAACTTTCAAGGCTGTATGCCCTTGAAAGAGCAGGGCCGTAAATTTCATTCTGATCGATTTCCAGTGCCACACCGATATCGATTCCGCCTCTGATTGGTTGTCCATAGGCAAGGCAGCTTAAAAACGTTGTTGCTGCAGCCGCAAGCACTCCAAAAACGCCTCTCATTGGTAACTTGTTAATATCGTCACGGAGTGGCAAGAAAATGGCAATACAGTCTGAAAATTGTTGAATCTTTACGTCGTTACTTTTGCACTGTTCAAATAAGGCTCGCTGGGCTGGATTTAATTGGTACTCATCGATATTGCTTTTGCTAAATGATTCAAAAAAAGTTCGGAAGGACGATCGCATACTTTTAACCGCGCCGTAGGTTTGCATGACCCTATCAGTAAACCTAGTGACATCTTCATCAATCTCTGGACTCGGCAATGATTTCATTTTTCGCAGCTCATTTTGCTGTCCGAGCAGATCGAAAAATGCGACTTAGGTAGTAGCCAGCATGGAGTTCATTTTTGTTGTTATTTTTTTCGCTCATTTACAACCTTTTGCATTCATGAATCTAACGCCCTAATCAACCGACGCGATAGCGGTCGGCTGGATTTGATTGTTAGGGCTTAGATACATTTCCATTGAGAAATTAACTAAGGACGAACCGTTTCTTTGTACTTCATTCTTCTTGACCACAGAGAATCCACGATGCTCAAAGAATGGCTTAGCAATGAGCGATGCTTCAACGTAAAGCCGCTTAATATTTCTGGATTTTGCTTCCTCAAGCAAATATTCAAACAGGGTGGATGCGACACCCTTTCCCTGAAAATCTGGATGAGTATAAGTGCAGTCAATATGACCATCTGCATCCAATTCTATAAATCCAGCAACACGACTTTCAATTACTGCTAAAAACGGCTTTTTTTCGTTTAATCGCTCAGACCAGCGTTCATAATTGACAGGTGTAGGGGCCCAAGCTTCTTTTAGCTCTGGTGAATACACGGACGGATCAATTGCATGAACAGACTGATGAAATAAGTCAGCAATCTCCTTCGCCCTTTCTGGTGAGTATGTTTGTATATCCATAGTAGCCCTAACTATAAATGGACAGGTCTGTATAAAACTGTAAACAAAGACACAAACCTGTCTGCCTAAACTATTAACAAAACTCCCGCCAATCCGATATAATCGCCTATCATTTCTGCTTTTCTCTTGCTTTGTGTAATTTTACTAGTCTAATATAGGCAGACCTGCCTAAGCTGGCTTAAAGACCATCCAAAGGACTGCTGACTCCCTGTCCGCCCTTATTCAATACATGAGTATAAATCATGGTCGTGTTCACATCCTTGTGACCCATCAGCTCCTGGATGGTTCGAATATCATAACCACCCATCAACAAATGCGTCGCGAATGCGTGACGAAAAGTATGACAGCCGACCCTCTTTACAATACCAGCCCTGAAAACTGCCGACCTGACTGCTTTTTGAAGCAGTGTTTCGTGCACATGATGACGTCCTTCTTCCCCGTTTTTTTTGTTCTTCCAGCGGTTTTCCTGGGGAAAGACCCATTGCCAGCGCCATTCTGCTGATGCATTGGGATATTTGCGTTCCAAAGCGCCTGGCAGCTTAACTCTCCCAAACCCATC
>NZ_FNQN01000017.1 GCF_900107645.1 Desulfuromusa kysingii | reverse complement strand
TCGCCACTCCCTGACTTTGCAGCCAATACACTGGTTATAGCGGCAGTTAATGTTGTCTTGCCGTGGTCAACGTGACCGATGGTGCCGATGTTAACGTGCGGCTTTGTCCTTTCGTACTTTTCCTTGGACATAATAAACTCCTATCCTCGGTCTAACCATTGACCTTGGCGATAATTTCTTCACTAATTGCTTTAGGCGCCTGATCATAATGATCAAAAACCATTGAATAAGTAGCACGACCTTGGGTTGCACTACGCAAATCTGTCGCATAACCGAACATGCTGGACAAAGGGACGTGTGACTCAATAACCTGAGCACCACCTCGAGCATCCATTCCCATAATTCGTCCACGGCGGCTATTTAAATCGCCGATAACGTCACCCATGTACTCTTCAGGGACAACAACTTCTACATTCATAATAGGTTCGAGCAATGCAGGTGAAGCCTTCTTGGCACCGTCTTTAAAACCCATGGAACCAGCGATTTTAAACGCCATTTCGTTGGAATCGACATCATGATACGAACCATCGAAGACAGTGACTTTAACATCAACAATAGGGAACCCAGCCAAAACACCATTCTGAGCAGCCTCTTCAGCGCCCTTACCGACTGCGGGGATATATTCACGAGGAATAACACCACCCTTGATGGCATCTACAAACTCGAAGCCCTTGCCAGCTTCACCAGGCTCAAGTCTGAGCCAGCAATCGCCATATTGACCACGCCCACCTGACTGGCGGACAAATTTACCCTGGACCTCAACAGTCTTAGTAATTGATTCACGGTACGCAACCTGAGGAGCACCCACGTTACACTCAACCTTAAATTCACGCTTCATACGGTCAACTATAACTTCGAGATGCAACTCGCCCATACCCGAGAGGATAGTCTGGCCGGTTTCCTCGTCAGTCCGAACCCCCAATGAAGGGTCCTCAGACAAAAGCTTACCGAGAGCAACACCCATCTTCTCCTGGTCTTCCTTAGTCTTTGGTTCAACAGAAAGATGGATAACCGGCTCAGGAAATTCCATGGTCTCAAGCAGTGCAGGTGCCTGGATATCACAGAGAGTGTCACCAGTTGTGGTCCCTTTGAGACCAACAGCAGCAGCGATATCACCTGAGTAAACCAGCTTTATCTCCTCACGTTTATTCGCATGCATTTTCAGCAGACGGCCAAAACGTTCTTTCTTGCCCTTGGTTGAATTCAAAACTGTCGTACCCGATTCAGCCACCCCTGAATAAACCCGAAAGAAGCTCAGCTGACCGACAAAAGGATCGGTCATAATCTTGAAAGCTAAAGCAGCGAAAGGGGCATCATCGTCTGCAGGACGGACTAATTCTTCACCAGTATCAGGATGCACACCCTTAATCGGCTCAACATCTAGAGGCGATGGCATATAGTCAATGACGGCATCAAGGAGGGTCTGTACCCCTTTATTCTTAAATGCACTCCCGCATAACACAGGACAAAAATCTATATTATGAGTACCTTGACGAATGGCGTTTTTGATCTCTTTAACGGTTAGCTCTTCGCCACCGAGATACTTCTCCATCAAAACGTCATCATGGGTAGAAATCTCCTCCAATAACGCTTCACGTCCGGCAGCCACATCATCAACCATGTCAGCTGGAATATCAATAACGTCGAACGATGCACCCATGGATTCATCATCCCAAACGATAGCCTGCATAGTGACAAGATCGACCAAACCCCGGAAGTCGTCCTCAGCGCCAATTGGCAACTGCAGTGGCAACGGATTAGCGCCAAGGCGGTTACGGATCATATCGACACCACGACTAAAATCGGCACCAGTGCGATCCATTTTATTAATAAAGGCAATTCGTGGCACACCATACTTATCAGCTTGTCGCCATACAGTTTCAGATTGCGGCTCAACACCACCGACCGAACAAAAAACCGCTACTGCCCCATCAAGAACCTTCAAGGAACGTTCAACTTCAATAGTAAAGTCGACATGACCAGGGGTATCAATAATATTAACCCGGTGATCTTTCCAGAAACAGGTCGTAGCCGCAGAAGTAATGGTAATCCCCCGCTCCTGCTCCTGCTCCATCCAATCCATTGTGGCCGCGCCATCATGGACTTCACCGATCTTGTGCGAGACCCCAGTATAATAGAGAATACGCTCAGTCGTCGTCGTCTTACCTGCGTCAATATGGGCCATAATACCGATATTACGCGTCTTTTCTAAAGAAACTTTACGAGCCACAAAACACTCCTAAACTTAAACGACTGACTTACCAGCGATAATGGGCAAAAGCCTTATTAGCTTCAGCCATACGGTGCGTATCTTCACGCTTCTTAACTGCAGTACCTCGGTTATTAGCTGCATCCAAAAACTCACCCGCAAGCCGCTCACGCATGGTTTTTTCGCTGCGGCCCTTGGCATAAGTTGCAATCCAACGCATAGCCAAGGCAGTACGACGAGAAGGGCTAACTTCAATCGGCACCTGATAAGTAGAACCACCCACGCGGCGAGACTTTACTTCCAACACAGGACGAACATTCTCCATAGCTGCTTTAAAAATTTCCAGCGGATCGCTACCAGAGCGCTCAGCTACCAGATCAAAAGCACCATACACTATTTGCTCCGCTGTACTCTTCTTACCGTCAACCATAACGTTGTTCACAAATTTGGCTACCAGCTGATCTCCAAACTTCGGATCAGGCAGAATGATCCGCTTAGGGACCTCTCTTCTCCTTGGCATAACGTCCTCTTTCTCAGACTATAAAATCATTTAGGGCGCTTAGCGCCATACTTGGAACGAGCTTGCTTACGTTCTTTAACTCCGGCGAGATCAAGCGTGCCACGGACAATATGATACCGCACGCCAGGTAAATCTTTGACCCGGCCACCACGAATCAGTACCACGGAGTGCTCCTGAAGGTTGTGCCCCACGCCCGGTATATAGGAGGTCACGACAATCCCGTTAGTCAAACGAACACGGGCAACTTTCCGCAAGGCAGAGTTTGGCTTCTTAGGAGTCGTTGTGTAAACACGAGTACAAACCCCACGCCTCTGCGGGCAGGACTTAAGCGCAGGTGCAGTTGACTTAACAACCTTCTTCTTGCGCCCGTTGCGGATCAATTGGTTAATTGTTGGCATCTTGATTCTCCAAAATCTTTATCATTATTACAGTCAACTCAGACTGACTTTTCTATGGGGAAAAACCCGCAGAGATTATCAATCGACCATACCTTTGTCAAGCTATTTTTTACTACTTGGATATTAGTCTTTACTGAGCTACAAATACTCATATTTATGCAAATAAGCACTACTCAGACTCTTCAAATACCTCGGTTTCCGACTCGTCAATAACGATAGGGGCCTCTAACTTTATCTCTGGCTCAGGAATCATTAATTCTGCCGAACGGTATTTACCGACCCCAGTCCCAGCGGGAATCAACCGTCCCATGATAACGTTCTCTTTGAGGCCACGCAGGGAGTCTTTCTTCCCTTGGATTGAAGCCTGGGTCAGAACCTTAGTCGTCTCCTGAAACGAAGCCGCCGAGATAAATGACTCAGTCGAAAGTGACGCTTTTGTTATACCGAGCATGATTGTCTCACCAATCGCGGGCTGACCACCTTCGGCCATAACACGATCATTTTCCGCCTCAAAAACCCAACGATCTATCTGATCATCAATCAAAAAGTTGGTATCACCGACATCATTGATCTGAACTTTACGCAGCATCTGCCGAACGATAGTCTCTATATGTTTATCGTTTATCTTAACCCCTTGTAAACGATAGACCTCCTGCACCTCATCAACGAGGTATTTTGAAAGCTCTTTGCTACCAAGTACTCGCAGAATATCATGGGGGTTACTCGATCCATCAACCAACTCTTCACCAGCATGGATGACGTCGCCTTCATGGACGGATATATGCTTCCCTTTAGGGATAAGATACTCAGCGGGTTCGCCAACATCGGGAGTTACGATGATCTTACGCTTGCCCTTAGAGTCTTTACCGTATGAAACGATACCATCGATCTCGGAAATCACCGCCAGCTCTTTCGGCTTACGTGCCTCGAACAATTCTGCAACTCTTGGCAAACCACCAGTGATATCTTTCGTCTTGGTTGTCTCACGAGGAATTTTAGCAAGAATAGCCCCTGCGTGAAGGGTGGACCCTTCTTCTACAAAGATGTTGGCACCAATTGGCAGCATGTAGCGTGCCTGAGCTCCATTTGGCAGCTTGACAGTCTTTCCGTCTTCACCTTTCAAAGTGATCCGTGGCCGCTTGTCAGCGGATTTAGCCTCAGTGACAACTTTACGGGAAAGACCAGTGACTTCGTCAACCTGCTCTTCCATCGTTATCCCTTCAGCAATATCACCATAATGGACGATACCACCGACCTCAGTGATGATTGGAACAGTATAGGGATCCCATTCAGCCAGAACATCACCGCTGGTGATTTTTCCGCCATCATGTGTATTTAAACGAGCACCATAAACAACACCATAACGTTCTCGTTCACGGCCAGTATCATCAACAACGGCAATTTCACCTTTTCTGTTCATGACGACAGGGAAGTTGTTATCATCATCAACAGTGGTTAAGTTGATAAACTTCATTTTCCCATCAAAACGCGCTTCCAAAGCTGTCTGTTCTGCACGCCGTGAAGCAGTACCACCGATATGGAATGTCCGCATGGTCAACTGCGTTCCTGGCTCACCAATGGATTGAGCCGCGATAACCCCAACGGCTTCACCAAGATTAACCAGATGCCCTCGACCTAGGTCACGCCCATAACAATAAGCGCAAATACCACGCTTACTCTTACAGGTCAACACGGAACGAATTTTAACTCTTTCAATTCCAGCATCTTCAATGACTGCAACAAGCTCTTCATCAATCAACTGATTCGCTTCAACCAAAAGCTTATCGGTGACGGGGTCAACAATATCATCCAGAGCCACTCGGCCTAAAATGCGATCCCCTAAGCGCTCAATGATTTCACCACCCTCAGTTAAAGTTGAGACCTCAATCCCGTCCAAGGTGTCACAATCCTGTTCAATGATGATGGCATCTTGTGCAACGTCGACAAGACGTCTTGTTAAATAACCCGAGTTTGCGGTTTTAAGCGCGGTATCAGCCAAACCTTTACGGGCACCGTGAGTCGAAATAAAATACTGGAGGACCGTTAAACCTTCACGGAAGTTAGCCGTAATGGGTGTCTCAATGATGGAGCCATCTGGCTTAGCCATCAACCCACGCATCCCCGCCAGTTGGCGAATTTGCTGGGCACTACCCCGAGCACCTGAATCAGCCATCATATGAATAGCGTTGAAGGATGAAACCTCGACTTCTTTACCGTCTGCTGACTTTATCTTTTCAACGGCGATATTGCCGAGCATGGTTCCAGCAATATCTTCAGTACACTTCGCCCAGATATCGATAACCTTGTTATAACGTTCACCATCGGTTATCAAACCTTCAGTATATTGCTGCTGAATGTCTTTGACTTCATCAGCAGAAACCTTAATCCGAGCTCCCTTGCTTTCGGGGATAACCATGTCATCCAGACAGATTGAAACGCCTGCCAAACTCGAATAACGAAAACCGGTCTCCTTGATTTTATCTGCAAGGATGACGGTCTCCTTGTTGCCGGCATAACGGAAACTGATATCAATCAAGTCGGCAACTTGCTTCTTACCAATCAATTTATTGACATGCTTGAAATCTATAGACTCAGGGACAACTTCACGCAACAAGATGCGACCAACTGTCGTTTCAATAATTTCAACTGGTGCCCCTAAGACTGGTGACATCCGTACTTTGACAGCGGCCTGAAGATCAGCAATACCGGCATCGTAGGCCATACGTACTTCATCTCTGGAAGCAAACAATTTACCTGTTCCAGCGGCGAAAGGACGCTCCTTCGTCATATAATAAAGGCCCAGAACCATATCTTGAGACGGAACAATGATCGGTTTCCCACTCGCGGGAGAAAGGATATTGTTGGTTGACATCATCAACACCCTTGCCTCAATCTGACTCTCTATAGACAGGGGCAAGTGAACTGCCATCTGGTCACCATCAAAGTCAGCATTAAAAGCGGTACAAACCAACGGATGTAATTGAATGGCTTTACCTTCAATCAATACCGGTTCAAAGGCCTGGATACCGAGACGGTGAAGGGTTGGCGCACGGTTAAGCATGACCGGGTGCTCTTTAATAACTTCCTCAAGGACATCCCAAACTTCAGACTTTTCTTTTTCTACCATTTTCTTGGCAGCCTTAACTGTTCCAGCTAACCCACGTTCATCAAGTTTCTGATAAATGAATGGTTTAAACAGCTCTAGTGCCATTTTCTTTGGCAGACCGCATTGATGTAATTTCAATTCAGGGCCAACAACAATAACCGAACGGCCTGAATAATCGACACGTTTTCCCAATAAGTTTTGCCGAAATCGACCACCTTTACCTTTGAGCATATCGGACAGCGACTTAAGAGGACGCTTACTTGGACCGGTAATTGCGCGGCCGCGTCGACCATTATCGAAAAGAGCATCAACCGCTTCCTGAAGCATCCTTTTTTCATTGCGGATAATAACCTCAGGTGCACGTAACTCCATCAAACGCTTAAGTCGGTTATTTCTGTTAATAACCCGGCGATAAAGGTCATTCAGGTCAGAAGTTGCAAAACGACCACCATCCAAGGGAACTAGAGGGCGCAACTCAGGCGGCAGGACCGGGACTGTTTCTAAAATCATCCACTCGGGCTGATTGCCGCTTTGTCGAAATGAATTAATGACTTTAAGCCGTTTTGAAACCTTTTTACGTTTAGCTTCGCTGGTGGCTTCTTTCATTTCAATGCGCAGCTGATCTCCAACTTCAACGAGATCAATCTCTGCTAACAATTCACGAACAGCTTCTGCACCCATCCCGGCAACAAACTGACCAGCGAACTCATCCATGGCTTCACTGTACTGATCTTCAGCAAGAAGTTGCCCTTTGGTTAAGGACGTATCGCCTGGATCAAGAACGACGTAGGCCTCAAAATAGAGCACCTTCTCCAGATCCTTGAGGGTCATATCCAAAAGGGCCCCAATCCTTGAAGGCAATGACTTGAGAAACCAGATATGGGCGACTGGACAAGCCAGATCAATATGCCCTAACCGCTCGCGTCGAACCTTACTGGGGATAACCTCAACACCGCATTTTTCACAAACAATGCCGCGGTGCTTCATCCGCTTATATTTACCGCAGTTACACTCGTAATCCTTGGTAGGACCAAAGATTTTAGCACAGAAAAGACCATCACGCTCGGGCTTAAAAGTCCGGTAGTTGATCGTTTCAGGTTTTTTTACTTCGCCAAAGGACCGCTCACGAATTCTTTCCGGTGATGCCAATGACAACTGAATAGAATTAAAACTCAATGGATCTTTAGGACGCTCAAAGAGACTAAAAATATCTTCCAAAATGCATTCTCCTTGTAGGATGAGTGCTTTAGTTTCTAAACATATACTAGCTAACGCTTATCTGGCCAGAATCGACTCAGCTCTCTTCCAACAGATCAACGTCAAGACATAGAGCCTGAAGCTCTTTGATCAGGACATTGAAAGATTCCGGCAAACCCGCTTCAAGCGTATGTTTCCCTTTAACAATGGCTTCATACATTCGTGTTCGACCGGCAACATCATCTGATTTTACGGTCAAAAACTCTTGTAAGGCATGGGCCGCGCCATAAGCTTCCATCGCCCAAACTTCCATCTCCCCAAGTCGTTGTCCCCCAAACTGGGCCTTACCACCAAGGGGTTGTTGAGTGACAAGACTATAAGGCCCAATTGAACGGGCATGGATCTTATCATCAACCAAGTGATGCAGCTTAAGGATATACATAATTCCGACTGTGACCTTCTCCTTAAACGCTTCCCCTGTCTGACCATCGTACAAAGTCATTTGACCACTTTGATCAAAACCGGCTCGCATCACTTCATTTTTAATCGATTTTTCACTGACACCCTCAAATACAGGAGATGCCATCGGTACACCCATAAATAATCGACGTGCGAGGACCTTAAGATCATCTTCATCCAAGCCATCAATAAAACCGTCTAGGTCCGGATCGCTGTATGCTTGTTTTATCTGCTTTTTCAGAGCACTCTCGCTATATTGCTCTTCCATCACCTTCCGAATCTGATTGCCCAGACCACGAGCCGCCAGACCTAGATGAGTCTCGAGAATTTGTCCGACGTTCATACGAGATGGAACGCCTAATGGGTTCAAGACAAGCTCGACAGGGGTGCCATCTTCCATATACGGCATATCTTCCTGTGGAAGAATACGTGACAAAACCCCTTTGTTACCATGCCGACCGGCCATCTTATCACCGACCTGCAGTTTCCGCTTAATGGCGATGTAAACCTTGACCATCTTAATAACACCCGGAGGCAAGTCATCACCACGTTTACATTTATCAATTTTGTCATCAAAAACAGCTGTGATTAATTGCTCACGCTCTGCTAAACGGTTCAGCAGATTGCTGATTTTATCTTCTACGTCGCCATTCCCAGAGACAGATATCTCTTGAATACGACTAAAAGGAACCTGATCAAAGGTTTCGGCAACAATCTTACAATTATCAGGAAGTAGAGTATTGCCGTTCTCATCATCAATTGCAACTGCGGCAGTCAATCCGACCAATAATGTACGGATTTTATTGCGCGTAGATTTGCGCAATATCCGAATTTCATCTTCGCGGTCCTTAATTAATTTCTCAATTTCACGAGCTTCTATCTGCTCAGTCCGGGCGTCTTTATCAAATCCCTTCCGGGAAAACACACGAGCACCAATAACGACCCCTTCTTCACCGGGCGGAACACGCAAAGAGGTATCCCGAACATCTCCAGCTTTTTCACCGAAAATGGCACGGAGTAATTTTTCCTCTGGAGAAAGCTGGGTTTCCCCTTTTGGGGTGATTTTACCAACCAGAATATCACCAGGCTTGACACTTGCACCGATACGAATAATCCCCGATTCATCCAAATCGCTTAATGCATCTTCACCGAGATTGGGGATATCATCAGTAATCTCTTCTTTACCCAACTTTGTATCACGAGCGACGCACTCAAACTCTTCAATATGGATTGAAGTATAACGATCATCCTGGACCAATTTCTCTGAGATCAGGATCGAATCCTCAAAGTTGTATCCATGCCAAGGCATAAATGCCACGAGCACATTCTGACCAAGAGCGAGTTCACCCCATTGAGTTGAGGGGCCATCGGCAATGACGTGACCAGCCCTAACCCGATCACCAACCTTAACGATAGGTTTTTGATTGATGCAAGTATTCTGGTTAGAACGACTGAACTTGTGCAAATTGTAAATATCGACACCCGTGCCAGTTTCATCAATTGCTGTTTCATCAATCTGAATCACGATTCGATCAGCATCGACACTTTCAACGACACCATCGTGGCGAGCAACGACAGAGTTTCCAGAATCGTGAGCAACGATTCGCTCCATGCCGGTACCTACAAGCGGAGCATCAGTACGTAACAGTGGGACCGCTTGACGTTGCATGTTTGAACCCATAAGGGCCCGGTTAGCATCATCATTTTCCAAAAAGGGAATTAAGGCCGCGGCAACAGAAACTATCTGCTTAGGCGACACATCCATAAGGTCAATCTGGTCAGGAGGTAATAACAAAAACTCACCAGTTTGCCGCACATTAACCAAGTCATTTACAAACACGCCGTTTTCATCAATAGGCGCATTGGCCTGAGCAATCGCATGACCTTCTTCTTCAAGCGCTGAAAAATATTTAATTTCAGTGGTAACCTGCCCGTCCTTAACAATCCGGTATGGGGTCTCAACAAAGCCATATTCGTTGATACGCGCATAAGTCGATAAGGAAGCGATCAAACCGATGTTCGGTCCCTCCGGGGTCTCAATTGGACAAACTCGACCGTAATGGGTGGGATGGACGTCACGAACCTCAAAGCCTGCCCGTTCACGGGTCAAACCACCGGGTCCAAGAGCTGACAACCGGCGTTTATGTGTAACCTCCGAAAGGGGATTGGTCTGGTCCATAAATTGAGACAGCTGTGACGAACCAAAGAATTCCTTAACCACCGCTGACACCGGCTTCGAGTTGATGAGATCATGCGGCATCAAGCTATCGACATCCTGCAAACTCATCCGTTCTTTGATGGCCCTCTCCATCCGCACCAAACCGACTCGGTATTGGTTTTCGAGGAGTTCACCAACGGCCCTGACCCGACGATTACCGAGATGATCGATATCATCGATAGTCCCTTTACCATTGCGCAGACCGACAAGATAATGGACAACCTTAAGAATGTCTTCTTTGGTTAAAGTTGCGAGATCAATCGGGCTGTCAACGCCAAGCTTATGATTGAGTTTTAAACGGCCAACCGCAGAAATATCATAGCGGTCAGCATTAAAAAACAAACTTTCAAAAAGGGTTGTAGCAGTCCTGATTGTTGGCGGATCACCCGGTCGTAGACGACGGAAAATTTCAATAATTGCGTCATCTGCAGTTTCAACTTTGTCGACACGTAGCGTGTCACTGATATATGAACCAACATACAGATGATCAATAAACAACGTTGTAAAGTTATTGATCCCCTTGTCTCTCAGTTCTTCTAATTTGGACTCGGAAAGCTCACTATTGCACTCAAGGATAACCTCGCCTGTTGCTTCATCAACAATATCACTGACAACAACTTGCCCGACCAGGTCTTCCACGGTCACCGGGATCGACTTGATCCCGTCCTCATTGAGCTTGCGTATCGCAGCGCGAGTAAATTTCCGATTTGCTTTTACCAGAACCTCGCCGCTACTGGAAATAACATCAGAGCTGGCCCGTTTACCTGCGAGCAGTTCAAAGTTCACGGTCTTGGAATAAGTTTTCCCATCCCATGAAATTTCTTCCAGATCATAGTAATACCTGAGGAGCTCTTCTGTCGTATATCCCAATGCTTTGAGAAGAACAGTTGCTGGAAGCTTCCTGCGGCGGTCGATACGAACCCAGAGTAAATCTTTATGGTCAAAATCAAAATCGAGCCATGAACCACGATAAGGAATGATCCTCGCACTATAAAGCACCTTACCGCTGGAATGGGTTTTGCCCTTGTCATGAGAAAAGAAAACACCAGGAGAACGATGAAGCTGACTAACAATGACTCTCTCGGTTCCATTAATAATAAAGGTACCGTTTTCGGTCATCAGCGGTATTTCACCGAAATAAACTTCCTGCTCCTTAATGTCTCTAATTGACTGCGTACCAGCGTCCTTGTCAACATCCCAAGTTACGAGTCGCACCTTGACCTTGATAGGTGCTGCATAGGTCATTCCCCGCTGATGACATTCTCCGACATCATACTTTGGTGCGCCCAAACCATAGGAGACATACTCCATAGAGCAGGTATCACTAAAATCGTGAATCGGAAATACAGAGCGGAAGACAGCCTCCAGTCCACTGTGCTTACGTTCAGAAGAAGGGAGGTTCGCCTGTAAAAAACGAGTATAGGAAGTTTTTTGAATATCAATGAGGTTCGGAATATCGATGATATTCGTAACCTTTGCGAAGTGCTTCCTGAGAAGCGGATTATTCGCAAACGAATACGCCATGATTTCTCCTTTGGGATCAGGATTCGAGCCTGATAATAAGACTCACTAGACACCACTTCGGATCTAAAGACAGATCCACCCCGGTAAATTACCGAGGCTGACAACGACAATAGCCAAGGCCACACAAGGCAGCCTTGGCTAAAAACAAATTAGTGGGACAAACTGGTTATTTCAGCTCCACAGAAGCGCCAGCCTCTTCCAATTGCTTTTTGAAATCTTCGGCTTCATCCTTAGAAACAGCTTCTTTAACGGTGCTTGGAGCGCCATCAACAAGCTCTTTAGCTTCTTTCAGACCAAGACCGGTAATAGCACGGACGGCTTTGATAACATTAATTTTCTTCTCACCAAAGCTGCTGAGAATAACATCAAACTCAGTTTGCTCTGCTGCTGCACCAGCTTCAGCAGGAGCAGCCGCAGCTGCAGCAACAGGTGCTGCGGCAGAAACGCCAAATTTCTCTTCGAGCTCTTTGACAAATTCAGACATCTCTAAAACTGTCATATTTTCAATAAACTCTACAACTTGATCTTTAGTAATTGCAGCCATTTTTTCCTCCGAAATTTATGTATTTATATTCACTATTGTTTTTAATATTATGCAGCTTTGCTTTGGCCGATAGCATTTAATACCTGCACTAATGAGCGTGGCATTGCCGCCATAGTGCCAACAAAGTTGCTTACCGGAGCATTCATAGAACTGAGTGCTTTTGCCAGCAATTCTTCACGGCTCGGTAACGCTGCCAGCGCGCTGATTTCAGCAACCGACATGAGCTTTCCGCTCAGAACTCCTGCCTTCAACTCAAAAGCATCTATCTCCTCAGCAAATTTACTGAGAATTTTTGCTGGAGCAACCGGATCGCTACCTGATAGAGCTATCGCTGTGGGGCCTGCACAATATGGTTGTAAGCCTTCTGCCGGAGTCCCTTGGGCCGCTAATTTCAACAAGCTATTTTTTATAACTTGATATTCGACGCCAACTTGTGTCAATTCACGCCGGAGTTGGGTAGCCTGTTCAACGTTGATCCCACGATAATCTGCAACGAATGTCGCAGGAGCGTCAGCTAAACGCTGAGTAAGATTTTGTACAATTTGCTCTTTTTCTGTTCTATCCATTTGTCTCTCCTCCTTTCATTAAGATTTTGGGATATGATGATCCCGCTCAAGTCAAGTTGAGGGGGGAGAGACGAACTATCGTCACAGCACCCTACAGCCTCGGCAGGTGGTCAAGCCATTAAATGCTTTGCATACCTGCTGTCTTTGACTCTAAGCCTGTAAAAACTAATTACTTAAACAAACCTAAAAGTTGTGAAACATCAAGGTTAATACCTGCACCCATAGTCGTTGAAAGCGACACTTTTTTCAAATATGTCCCCTTCGCAGTTGACGGCTTTGCCTTAACCAAAACATCCATCAATAAAAGAATATTTTCTTTAAGTTTCTGCACATCAAAAGAAATCTTTCCGACAGGTGCGTGGACAATACCGGCCTTTTCGACGCGGTATTCAACCTTACCAGACTTTGCTTCCTGAACCGCACGAGCCAGGTCCATGGTCACGGTACCAACCTTTGGGTTTGGCATCAAACCGCGAGGTCCTAGAACCCGACCAATTTTGCCAACAACACCCATCATGTCAGGAGAAGCGATTGCCGTATCAAATTCAAACCAACCACCTTGGATCTTCTCAGCAAGATCATCTGCGCCGACGAAATCTGCTCCGGCAGCTTCAGCTTCTTGCGCCTTCTCACCTTTAGCAAAAACGAGAACCCTGACATCTTTACCCAGTCCATTGGGTAAGACAACGGCACCACGGATCATCTGATCGGCTTTTCGCGGATCGACACCGAGTTTAACACTCACTTCAACCGTTTCATCGAATTTTGCAAAAGCGCCCTTCTTAATAATATCAAGGGCCTCATCGATCTCATACAACTGCGAACGATCGATCAACTCTTTAGCTTTTTTAATATTTTTACCTGTTGCCATCTTGTATCTCCACTACTCGCCGTATCAGGCGACTTCAATTCCCATGCTGCGGGCAGTACCTTCAATAATCCGCGTAGCAGCTTCTTCCGAGAACGCATTGAGGTCAGGCATTTTCAGGCGAGCAATTTCAAGAACCTGATCCTTAGTGACCTTACCGACCTTCTCTTTATTCGGGACACCTGAACCTTTTTTTAACTTCGCTGCACGCAACAGTAATATGGCAGCTGGTGGTGTCTTAGTAATATATGAGAAGGAACGATCTGCAAAAACGGTGATAACAACGGGGATAATTAAGCCATCCTGATCTTGCGTCTTTGCATTAAAGTTTTTGCAAAACTCCATGATGTTGACACCATGCTGCCCAAGAGCAGGTCCGACTGGGGGCGATGGATTCGCCTTACCAGCTGGAATTTGCAATTTAATCTGCCCGATAATCTTTTTGGCCATGACTAGCTCCTTAAACGTACGAAACGTAACCCAGCTCAGCTGGTTTTTTCTACCTGTATAAATTCTAATTCAACGGGAGTAACCCGACCGAAAATACTTACCATAACCTTCAACGTACCGCGGTCAGGGCGAACGTCCTCAACCATCCCGGTAAAGTTAAGAAAGGGACCATCAACAACACGAACAGTCTCACCAATCTCGAACTCAACTTTGGGCTTCGGCTTCTCAACGCCCTCTTCCATGCGATTCGTAATCTTGGCAACTTCAGCATCGGAAATCACCGGAGGCTTCTGTCCGCCACCAACAAACCCAGTAACTTTAGCCGTCCCTGTTACCACATGCCAAGTCTCATCAGTTAAAACCATCCGCACAAGAATATAACCAGGGAAGAACTTACGCATTGAGGTTTTACGCTCACCCTTACGCATCTCTACCACTGCTTCTGAGGGAATAAGGATCTCATCAAAGAGATCTTCAACGCCAGCTGAGCGAATTCGTTCTTCCAAGCTGAGCTTGACTTTGTTTTCATACCCTGAGTAGGTATGCACGCCATACCATTTCATTTCCATGGTAAAATCCCTTTTCTCCTCAACCGAGGATCAGACGGA
Organism: Desulfuromusa kysingii; assembly: GCF_900107645.1. GTDB lineage: Bacteria > Desulfobacterota > Desulfuromonadia > Desulfuromonadales > Geopsychrobacteraceae > Desulfuromusa > Desulfuromusa kysingii. The sequence continues at coordinate 1,623 of NZ_FNQN01000017.1, read as the reverse complement.
TAAGACGCGAAAGAATCATATCAACACCACCGAGAAAGACCGCACAGATTATAACCAACACAATTACGACTGTCGTCGAAGCATAGGTATCCTTTTTCGACGGCCAAGTAACCTTTTTGATTTCTACTTTGACGTTGGCAAAAAACTCGTTTAATTTCGCAATCATTGATCTACTGGCCTCGCTAGGGGACTATTCGCAAATTTGGCAGGCCAGGAGGGATTCGAACCCCCAACACCCGGATTTGGAGTCCGGTGCTCTAGCCGTTAGAGCTACTGGCCTAAGTAATCCTGACTATCTGCCTACCGGCCCTACTTGGTTTCCTTGTGGGGGGTGTGTTTGCGACAGAAGCGACAGTATTTATTAAACTCCAACTTATCCGGAGTATTTCTTTTGTTTTTCGTTGTGGTGTAGTTCCGCTGCTTGCATTCAGTACAAGCAAGAGTGACAATGTCACGCATAGCGCTTACCTCATTAGACCCTCCCGGCTACTGCCAGGAGGGTTTATCTCACTAAAAGTTTTCTGCTTACTACTCGATAACTTCGCTGACCACTCCGGCGCCAACGGTACGGCCACCTTCACGGATTGCAAAGCGCAGTTCTTTATCCATAGCTATCGGAGTGATCAATTCTGCGGTCATCGCAATATTATCACCAGGCATAACCATCTCAACACCTTCAGGCAATTCTACAACACCGGTCACATCGGTGGTCCGGAAGTAGAACTGTGGACGGTACCCCTTGAAGAATGGTGTATGACGACCACCTTCTTCTTTGGTCAGAATATAGGCTTCGGCCTTAAATTTAGTATGCGGGGTAATGCTTCCCGGCTTAGCGAGAACTTGTCCACGCTCAATGTCGTCGCGCTTGATCCCACGAAGCAAAATACCGCAGTTATCGCCTGCTTGACCTTGATCCAGAAGCTTCCGGAACATCTCAACACCAGTAACAACGGTCTTGAAGGTGGGCTTCATGCCGACAATCTCAACTTCTTCCTGTACCTTGATGACACCACGTTCAACACGTCCGGTTGCAACGGTACCACGCCCAGAGATGGAGAAGACATCTTCAACTGGCATCAGGAAGGGGCGGTCAACAGCGCGCTCTGGCTCGGGGATATAACTATCAACAGCATCCATAAGCTCGAGGACTTTGTCTTTACCGATTTCATCATCGCGACCTTCAAGAGCAGCGAGGGCGGAACCGGCAATCACAGGAATATCATCACCTGGGAAGTCGTAGCTGGAGAGCAACTCGCGAATTTCCATCTCAACGAGCTCCAGAAGCTCTTCGTCATCAACCATGTCCGCTTTATTCAAGAAGACAACCATGGCGGGAACACCAACCTGGCGAGCAAGAAGGATATGCTCACGAGTTTGAGGCATTGGACCGTCGGCAGCTGAAACAACCAGAATAGCTCCATCCATCTGAGCCGCTCCAGTGATCATGTTTTTAACGTAGTCGGCATGACCCGGGCAGTCAACGTGGGCATAATGACGATCGTCTGTCTCGTACTCAACATGGGCGGTCGCAATAGTAATACCACGCTCACGCTCTTCTGGGGCATTATCAATCTGATCAAATGCCTTAACTTCGCCACTCCCTGACTTTGCAGCCAATACACT
>NZ_FNQN01000003.1 GCF_900107645.1 Desulfuromusa kysingii | reverse complement strand
AAGCTGGAATCACGATCACGGGGAACGGCAATATCAAGCTCGCCGAACTCCCCTTTGATCTTCTTCTGGTAACTGCCGTTGCGAGCGTTACCAGCTTTATTGTTCGAAAGAGCGTTCTTCTCATAACCAAGATGATCGGTCATCTCAGCCTGCATTGCGCGCTCCAGCAGTTGCTTGGTTAGTTGCTTCAGCAGCCCGGTTTCTCCGATGAGATCTTCAGGATTCTTGTAGTCCTTCATCAGGGTATCGAGCAAGTCTTTCGGTATGGTCATTAGTGCCTCCAGTGGTTACGAGTTGTAACCGACTGTGACCATTTACACAAAGTTTTTTACACCCTCACCCCCAGACTCAACAAGACTGCGTATCAGAAGAGGCTGATAGATATGACTCATAGTCATCTTATTGGAGATAAACTCTTCAAGTTCTTCGTAGGTCATAATACAAGTCTCTGTTCTCTAAATACATCCTTGGCAGTCATTCTATAAAATGGAACAGTCGCATCTTTTCACTGGAGAAAGATGAAGGCTATTTAAATTCTTCGGCGATATATATCAATCTTTCTCCTTCTTGGATTTCAACACCTGGGTTTCCTTTGACGTTTGGATTATCAATAATAAAAATTCTTTCTTTATCATACTCAACCCACTTTAAAACACTTCCCCTCCAAACTTTAAATTTACCAGTGCATTTAATGGTCTGTTTTTGGTTGTAAGCGTTAGGGTAATTAAATAATACGTGATATTTTTTACTATCATTATCATCCCAGCCAATGCCGATGTGTTCTTCCGTGTGGACTACTTTCCAACTTTTTGGTGGGAAATCTTTACTTACAACCTCTTCTCCGAGGAGCTTTATTGCTCTTTCACGGTAATCGTCGAAATGCTTGTTCCCTTTATTCTCTCTTAGAACTTGCAGTATTACCGTTTCAAAGTCTTTACTGCTCTGCCCGAACTTCATTCCGTCAGCAACTGCATTAAAAACCGAAGAGTAATCTTGTTTTGAAACATGATAGTTAGCTACTACTAGGTAGTGATTGTATATTCTCGAAACAGCACTTGGTTTTCTGGAGGGGGCGTAGGCAAAGGCCATTTCAAACGCTCTTGATGCTGCGTAGGTATCATTTCTTTGTTCAAGGAGATTAAACCCCATGTTGTAATAGGGTTCAGCTACTTTGGGGCAGTAAGAGGGTTTAAGCTTACAAGCATTTTTCATAGCCAGATCAAAATCACTGGTCATTCCCAACTGACTGTAGACCAGACCTGCTTCGTAATGAACATCAGCATCCAGTGGATCATCGAGAATGGCTTGATTCAACAACTGTCTTGCTTCAGAGGTTTTCTCGATTTTGGCGTAGTCTCTGGCCTTGTCTATATTGCTTTTAGCAAAAGCTGTCTGGGGCAGAAGCAAGGTGATGGCACATAGAATGACAATGAGTAATCTGGTCATATTGAAACCTCCTTTAAAACAAATCTAGGGCAAGCCCCAACAACATCTTCGTGGGAATAAACTCTTCAAGCTCTTCGTAGGTCACAATTTACCTTTGTTAAAAAATTTCTGTGAATTGACTCTTGTCCTGTAGCAGGAACATTTATCAAATTGGTCCATGAAAAGATGTGACCCTGAAATTACAGTGTGCCGCAAAATTGTTTTCATTTTCTTTTAAACCTTGCTGTTAATTTTAAATTATCAGCAAGTGCAATGAACTTGAAATCACGATATTTATTGTCTGGCATTTTTTCTCCTTTAAGTGTGTTGAATTTTTTTCCATCCCTTGTCTTAATCTTATAAAAATTATTAGAGGTAATAGACAGTATTGTGTTTACACCATAGGGTGATCTAATCCAAATATTCGTTTCTTCCCCTTTGTTAAGATTTGGGAATGAATAATCTTCATCTGGTGCTAGCTCAATGAAGTCAGGCGGAAAATGTTCTGCCATTTGAGCATCAGTTAGATACTTACCCGCTTCCCTTTTAAGCTTTGCTCGCATGTCTTCAGAGAAAGAGTCATTCTTTGCAAGGGAAGCTAAATCATCTCCACTTTGTTTTTTAAACTGGCTCGAATAGCTATTAGCAAGAGCGTAGGCTTCGTAAGTCAAAGGAGGCGATGCGTTTTTACCTATTTCAAATGACGATGCTGCAATTTGGCTTCGGTATGAGTTGTCAAACTGAGTTAATAAGGAAAAATAGACATTTGCTTTCTGAATTTTATTGAAACTTAAATGCCTTTTCCCTATTTCAAATAGCCGATTTAATACCTGTGTCTTTTTAGCTGGTTGGTACTGAAAAACATTCTCGAAAGCACTTTTAGCGGCTCCCGTTGATCCTTGCGCCAAACGGCTGAAGCCTTGACTAAAATAAACATCTCCTATCTTTGGGCAGTAAGATGATTTTAGCTTGCAAGCATTCCCCATGGCTTTATCGAAATCACCTATATAGCCAATCTCAGCAAAGACCAACCCTGCATCATAATGAGTATCTCCATCCATGGGGTCTTCGAGTATTGCTTCTCTCAGGAGCTGGTACGCACTGCTTTTTTCTCCGATGGTAACGTAATCCTTGGCTTGTTCAATCTTTGACTTAGCAAAAGTCGTTTGAGGCAGGAACAATGCAATAGCACAAACAATAACGACTATGAATCTGGTCATATTAACCCTCCATGCTGAACGGATAAATGGGTATTTAATTGATCATTTAATAGGGATAATTCTTCCCCTGTAATTTCTCATCGTATGTAAAGCACTGTTCCGCCTTTTCTAAGACATCTTTCTGGAAGAACTCATCAATACTGCCCCCCCGATATTTATGCATCGGCATATCGCATTGGTGAACATAGGCTTTGAGTCTCAGGGTTTCTTTGAGCTTTAGATTCATCCCCTTATCCAGTTCAAGTTCAATGAGTCCCGCATCAATGCTATCTACGTGCAGCATATCTGCCTTCTGCCAGCCGTTCTGTTTAAATACGGAGACAAGCTTGGCTTGGGTTTGATAAGCCAGCAGAACGGAATCTTTTATTCTGTCGCCAGAAATGTCAGGGATTTCTGTTTGAAGGGTAATGGTGGCAACGACTTCATCGTTGGGGTAGCTGATCTTTTTGAAGCGTTTAGTCAGGGTGTCAGAAAGGGTGGTTGCACTGGCTAGAGAGACCGACAGGAGTAGAAACGTAATGGTACAGAGTGATGTAAAGCTTTTTAGCATGATCATCCCCTCCAATAACAAATCAATTCAATGCAATTAATCTACAATTCGATCATTTTTGAGTCAACACTTTCATTAGAGAAGTTCAGATCAGCCTCTAGTAAAAGTTGATTCACGCCTAATTTTAAGTGCAGTTTAAGTTCAGTTCTGGAGACAATCTGAGACAATCAAAAATCCCACAAACTGATGTGCAATTAATTGCAAGACCCTAAAAACAAATAAGAAAAGGCCAGTTCCTGGGAACTGACCTTTACTGTCAAATGGTGGAGGTGGCGGGAATCGAACCCTAAGCCTCAGCTTTAAGAACATAGACACAACATACTGTTAACACATAGTTTTCAACAACTTAACTGATTTTCGTTTTTCTGGGTCTGTCCATATAATTAGGTTTAAAACGTATTACTAGACTATTATCCGCGAAAGTTTGGCGAAAGTTCCCCCACTAGAAAGGTAGGAAAATATTGACAATAATGAACTTCTTAAAATTGATTTTTTAAGAATCACTCAAATCATTGGCAACCTTAAAGCAGCCCCCCTTTATCCCGCCGATTATACCTATTTCAAAAACCACTTTGCGTCAAGGTGATCAAAGTGGACGACATCGTACAGGTGCGGATACAGAAGTGGTTCGCCACCAACAAAGGTGATCTTTTCGATCCCTACATCGTGACATTCGTTGATGATGCGCTCCGTCTCATCCTGCGGCAACGCTTGCGCATGACCGGATGGGGCAAAACAGAACTTACAACCCATATTACATTCACTTGTCAGGAACAAATTGACAGACGGAACGACAGTATTGACGAGCTCTTGATAATTCATGAGAAACCTCCTTGCTCGGGTTATGGTTTTCTCATGGCAAAAACCGAGTCGACGGGGGAATCCTAAAATCTTTAAATTGTCGTCTAAACTGAGTAGTTCGCTATAACTTCTCCATCAATTATCAAGGGAGCGAATTTTTCGGTATCAGGCATTGGTGCTTGAAGCAAGTGATTCCAAACTGCTCCAGACTGAATTGCATCAGCAACTTCCTCGGCATTAGCCCCTCTTGTAACATTTCTGATAGTGGCATCATTCATTATTTTGTCATGATCAGCTTCTACGTTAATTTTGGACATTGCTTCCAATAATACGTTCCACTCTTTCTCGGATGCGTATCCCGTCGCAACCTTGTCATATAAATCTTGCGGCAAGGCCTCACACGCAACCTCCTTCATCTCAAGCCAAACCTTTAGAAAAGGTGTCGTTCCCTGCAACAACAATTGAAGTTCGAACAGACTGACTTTACGGAATCCATTAAAGAAATGATGGTCATATTCAAATGACGAAGATACAATCAGGGGGACGATTCTCAACTGGTTATAGGTTTCATCAATATCAAACCAATCGCACACCTTAGAATAATTCATTTCTAAAGCGGTCATTGCACGCTCTATCTGATTTCCTGCCTTCTCCAATTGTGGTAAATGATCATGTATCTCCTTAATCGAAGTCCTAAAGTATGTCAATTTTGTTTCAATTAGAAACAGAATTCCGTCCTTGTATGCGAGAACGTCAATTTCAGACAAACGGCCATATTTACCTCTCAGTTTTTTAGAACTGATTGCTTTCCAGCCACCAAGCTTGAAAATTTCGGCAATTTTATTCTCCTGAAAAGTTGAATACTCTTTATTGCCATGCCTATTCTGCCGGACAATTGCGTTAAAGAGTGCCGTCTTGATATCCGGATGAAAATAACGCATCAAAAGCAGATACCCGGTAGGAGTCTTTAAAAAGGCTTGATTATCAATCTTGACCGGATACTGGTTAATATTTGCACTCCCCAAGTCAAATATCTGTTTCATATCCTCAAGTGAGGTCTCAATGTGATTACTTCTGTTAATCTCAAGAATCTGATGAATAGTTCTTATCTCTAACGGAGTACGGTGAGAAGTAGACAAAACATTCATAATAGCAGTAGAAACATCAAACCCGTCACGTTTCTGCTTCGCCATTTCATGCTGATACTGCACCTCATAACAACCACTGAACCGGTTGAGGATGAAAAGCGCATCCGTTAGGTCAATCTGGCCACTTTCAACAAAAATTTTATCATCTATGCCTAATTCGTCCCCGATAAAACGCTCTCCGAAGTAAATTCGTCGAACAACTTCTTTTGATATTTGATTTGGTGCGCCTTTAGCCAATCTTTTCACAGCTAAGGTATCACTTGTATCGAATCCAGAATAGTAATCATGAAAAATGCGATACTTGTCCTCTGTTTGTTCCCAAGCGGCTCTCCACGCATCGTTTCGTGGTTTAACAGCGGGTATTACCTGAGAAAAGTCAACAAGCCAATCATGCCATTGGAACATCTGGAGCAGATATTTAAACTGAGCACGCTGATCGAATTCTCTTAGCAGAGGAAAAAGATCTGGTTCTCGACCGTCGTATAAAATTTTCGATTGTCGGATCAGTTCTTTGCCAAGCTGTTTTTCATCAGGCCATTTATGTGAACCTTCTTTTTCTCCTTTGAATTTCTCATTCAGGAGTTCCTCAAGCAGTGACAACAGTGTCGGTCGTTTAGCCATAAAGGCGGCATCTGTTGGTGTTGAAAAATATATTTGCTCTGAAATGAGTACGAATGCACAAAGAAGCTCAGCAACACTCGTAGTTTTGATCTCCCACAAAAATTTCTTTAGTGAATCATTCAGTTTCGATTTTAAATCCCGGAAGAAACCTGCACCGGCTAAAAACTCCCGGGATTGCTCATCACACATTCCTTCGATAAATGGGCGAAACGATTCCCAATGGCAATCTTGGAGAAACCCCCCATAGAACCTAAAATTTTTCAGTATTAACTCTGGTTTATTCGCAAATCCAGTCGAGACGAAATCAGAACAAAATCTAGCTTGACGGAAATACCCCTGCCAGAATTCGGGGGCATTTGGAGATTGGCAGACGATTTTCCACCCATATTTTGAAGGTAATTCTGACTGCCAAAATCTCTTTTGAAAGCTCTTGTTCTTAAGAACAAACAAAGGACGGATATTGTGCTTTTTATCTCCGGAAAAAAGAATTCGATTTGCCAAATCAAAATCATCGGCAAATAAATCATCGAGCAATGCAATTCTTTTTTTAGGAGTACTCGCGGCAGATATTTTTTTTAACAACTCCATAAACTCCAAATTTCCACATCAGACAAGTGGCTCATCAACAGAATATTTCAATAAGTAGCTACATATCAAAAAAAGCTGGTCACTGAATCATATCAGTGCCTGATTTCATCAAGTTTTTCCAGCAACAAATAATACGGCACCCTCTCCTGCTCAATACGGACACCTTCGCAATCCCCACCGGGTAAGAGTCTGAAATATGCAGACTCTTCATCGGGTGTAAGATTCTCTAAGTTATCCAACCGTCTGGTGCCATTCGGTTCCACGACAGCAGCATTCCTATTCAAGTCGATGTCCTGGCTGGTCATCAATATAGATTCAACATGTGGGAGCTTGCCTCTCAACATAGACAAGATTCCATACCCATGAGTGTCAATATCCCCCCAGTAAATAACTCTCTTATTTCTAAGCCATGTGGCCGTTGCAATATCGCCGATTCCATACCCTAGCCCGAAAACAACCACTCCACCTTTGAATGTCGGGAAGGCAAGGCCATTCACCTTGTTTTCCGTCACAAAGACAGTGTGGCACCCAGGAATATCGTGCTCAGCGAACTCACTCAACGGCATACTGAGATCTCGATAAAACGAACCTGCTAGGATTCCATCGTCGAGGATGCGATACCTGATAATTGCTTCATCATAAAGAAAACCAAAACGCCTTTCAAAACCATAGCGAGAGAGTCCTGTAATGGAAGCATCATAAGCATCAGCTGTGAGGAGACAAGTCAACACATCAGAAAGAATCGACCGTTTGGCCTCAAAGAATTTTGTATCGATTCCAGAGAGGGTTATCTGCCGCAGATAGATTCCCGGTTTAGGGCGGGATTGGACAAACTTGCAGACGTCCAATATTTTGTTCCAGTCATCCAAGTGTGGGACAACTTTCATGGGATTTTCTGTCATCCATAAAGCGACTTCAGAAATCCGCTTTTTCGTTGTTTCCAACGCTTTCAAAAAAGCAGTAAACTCTCTTTGTTTACCAATAAAACGCACCAAATCGTCAGGCGTGTCGAAGCGAATATCGCTGGGCAAACGTTGGCGGCCTAGCTTGCGATGATTTACCTCGGAAAACTCTACGGTGAACCCAAAACCTCCGAGTTTTTTTGAAGAAGCATTAAGTTCAGAAAGCCATTGCTGCACTTCAACCAACGAATCAACCACTTGCTGGCCACTGGCCTTTTTAAAGCGCAACCGTAATGGGAATTGTGGCTCACCCGTGGCGGCACTACGCAAAACATCCCCACGGCTCCAAGCTTTACGAGCAAAATCTTTAATTTCTGCAATGCCTTTCATGACACGTTCCGCATTGTGTTCTGATCCAGACGCTCCTGATTAAGTTCCTCAATTGTCATATTCCGGAGTACTGAACAAGACCCTTCAGCATTATTATGCACGAAATTGACCGAACTAATGTATTTCTCGATTACATTGATTTTCTGCAAAGGAGTCAGGACAAGAAGCTGAAGATTCAGCATTTCAAACAGTTCCATACCGAAGCGAGCGCTCTCCTCTGAACCACGTCCAAAAGCCTCATCGACAATGACAAAACGGAACGAGCGAGCCTTCTCTGCACCGAATTGATACGCTAGCGCCGAAGCCAAAATCGTGTATGCCAGCTTTTCCTTCTGCCCGCCGGATCGCCCACTGGAACCTTCATAGACACATTTGACTTCATTCGTTTCACGGAATTTTTCGTGGGCCATAAAATCGAACCATTGACGGACGTCTGTGACTTTGTTACGCCATTCCTTGTCGATCGATGTGAAATCCCCCCCTCTATTTTTCAAACGTTCGACGATCTGTTTAACCTGGAGAAATTTTTCCTCCGTATAGAGCGTCCTTTCATCAAGGATATTTGAAAAGCATGTCTTAAGGTCTGCTTGAAATTGTCTGATTTCCGGATCTGAAACTAATTTTGGAGCAATCTCGATGTAAGTGCCTTTGACATAATCGATTTTCCTTAAGGACCAGTTGATTTGACTAAGTCGATCTTCAATATTCTTCTTCTCACGCCCAAGGGACTCTTCTAGACTGACGAGGCCTTGGATCGTATGTTCACGCAGGAGTTCTCGAAAGCGCTCCTGATGTTTCGGAAGATCTTCTGTCACTAGGCTATGTAAGATTCTGCATAGCTCAGGAACGGATCTTACATCGATATCAATTTCCTGCCCTTCGACCGGAAAAGAATCTCGATATTTCCCGATAGATTTCAGCAAACGCCCTTTAGAGTCATCTGCCGACCTTTCGGCGGCCCGTCGATAATCGTCCATTCGCTTCCAAATCTCACCAGCGATTTTTGTCGCTGTGTTAATTGTGATCTGCTTGCGACTTTCTTCCCAGCGTTCAATCTCTTTTGCTAATTGCGTAAAAAGCTCTGACCTGCCAGCCTCGTCAATAGCACTCAACAACTCATGCATCTCGGGCAGTGTTTCCTCTCGACGCATTTGGATAGTCTTCTCGTTTCCTACAACTTCATCACGAAGCCCACCACGAACACCCTCATTTTTATCCAGGAGCCTGTTCGTCGAATCCAGCTCTTCGCGAAGCTGCCGCAATCGATCCGAACTCTCCTCAATACGCCGCTTCTCCTCGGTGAGATCATCGATGCGTTTGACATCACCTTTCCAGTCAAGCCGCTCAAAGCTGTCATAATCTGCTATTTTCCCGGCTACCGAGCGCTTTTCCCGATAGTTGTCCTCCTCGACTTCAACCTTCCTGATCTCATCAGAGATCTTTGCCAATTCCACCTTTGCCCTGGAAAGTTCCTGGGCCAGTGCGTCGATCTTCTTCTGATTATTCCAACCAAGAACATAAGTTGAACGATCGTCGATATGACGGCGATCATCCTTTTCATGGCGATCTCCCCGAGTCTTGGAGAGACCACTCTTCATAACAGCATCTTGCTGATTCCTAAACTCTTCGATGCTGTCGCAGCATGCAATATCAAAGCGCTTTCCAAGATGTCCATCCAACCATCCCTTAAACTCAGCCCCCGATTTAATATTGATCTTATTTGTCAGAGATTTCTCAACCAATCTGCTGCTTGCCGTTACATGAACCCTGGGGATCTTATAGAACACAACCCGTCCAGCCAAATGGGTCTTATCAATATAGAGGCAAGCTTCCCGATACAGATCCTCTGGAACCAGGATACTTAGCGCGAAGTTATGGAGGATACGCTCAACGGCGCCCTCCCAGGCACTTTCCTCTTCCTTGACTTCTAGCAGCTCGCCAACAAATGGGAGCCTTTCGACATCTGCACCCACCGCATTTGCAATACCTTGCCGAATGGCCAGACTTTTGAGAGGAATGTTGCTCCGTCGTTTACGTAGCGAATCAAGTTCTCTGTCAATCCCTGTGATTTTCTCATCTCGCAGCTTTTCCTGTTTGACACGAAGATCAATCCGGCACTCTTCAGCCTTTCGTTTCAGCTGGTCAAAGTCTGCGATAATTTTTGTTGAATTAGTGCGAACCTCACGGAAGTCTGTCTCTGTTTCAGGAGGGACCATGCCGAGGGATCCACAGTTTTTTGAAAATTCGGCGTAGGCATCTATTTTCTGCTGCTTTGAAAGAATCAGTCGTTCAAGCTCAGATTCGATTGCCGTAATCCGACCACCGCCAGCGTCAACAATCGAATTACGAATCTCTTCGGCCTTCTCTTTCAGATGCGCTGATTCTGCCAACAAACCAGAGAGTTTCACCCTAGAACGTGTATTCTCACTTTCGAGAACCTCAATCCGCTTCTCAATCAGCTCGATATTGAGTGAGGCATAATACGGTCTGACTGCCCCCAGCAATTTCGCTCTATACACTACAGTTTGAAGGTATTCCTGAAACTTGATCGCCTCTTGGTCAACCGGTTGTAACAATTCTATTTTCTTTTGAGCTTTGGCAACTGATTCGTAAGCTTCCGACAAGCTATCGAACCCCTCAATGACCTCGTCGACAACGGTCGGTGTGTTCCCGACGTCAAGCATAAAGTCGCGGATAAAGGTTGTCAGGTTCGGAACCTGCTTCATCGACATGGTATGACAGAATAGGCTCAGCGCCTGAACACCGGGAATACCCATTTGGCGGCAAAAGTGTTTGGAATATTTTTCGAAGCTATCATGGAGATGAATGGCGCTATCCGAATCGAGCCGACGCTTCAACTCAGCAATCGTCTCAACCCCAGTAAAATGCGACTCGATACCAAGATCTTTTTCAGAAACGACATACAAGCGCTGTGGCGGCTCACCTTCATTTCGCACCCATAGAACCTGAACCAGAGTGACAACCTCCTTCAAGTTTCTGTTGCGAAACACCGCCAATATTGTCGTATACGTGTTGGTACCTCTAAGAAAAACCGGTTTGGCTTTTTTGGTCTTCTCGTCGATGTTATTAGAATATTGCCCTCGAACATAAGAAGCAACCGTACGTTCCCTGGCCGCTTCGTCTGCAGCCTTGTTATAAGCAACCCGTCGAGGAGGTACTAAAAGTGTTTGGAGGGCATCTCCCGCCGACGACTTACCGGAGCCAACATCTCCGGTCATCAAGGTTGTTTCGCCGTTAGCGACTATGGTCCAGACTCGCCCATTGAAAGTTCCCCAGTTAAAGACCTCAGCACGTTCGAGACGGAAACCATCATCGACCCCCTGAACGTCAAGCAGTTGCTGCTGCATAATTTCGATACCCCTCAAGTAAATTATCGAGATCCGCCAAAGCATCGGCATTAAAAGCGGCCTTGATAATCCGACGCACCTCGTAAGTAGTCTCCTCAGCTTTTTTCAACTCGTCAAGAAAACCCATCTCTGCAACCTTGGCAATGTTGCGCCGAATTTCATCGTGCAATTTTGCCTCGTTTGTTTTCTCTGGGATGAAAGCCTTGACCATATCAAAAACTTCTTCCTCGGTCATAATTAGACGTGGTTCAGAGGTTGAAGCATCGTGTTCAGCAAGACGTTTGCGTAATAAAACACAAATCAAACTGGTCTGAAAACCAAGCGGCCTTTTAGGAATCAGCCTTGGCAAAGGATCAGGATCATCTTCGTTAGGAATCTGTTTGAGAAAAGCAAACCCTTCGGCTTCGTCAAGAAAAAGTTCAAGTCCGACATAGACAAAATGTGAGTTGACTGCTGCAAATGAACCCAGAATGGTTATCCAGTGACGCGGGTGTTTGTCCTTGTAGACAACTCCTTTCATAAGGGCAACAATTGCATGAGAAATATTATTTCGCCTGTCCATACCGTAGTACTCCTATCGGGTAAAAATCAGCCTGGGTACTTTCAATTGCGTGTCGCGGCCATCGATGGAAATATTGAGCACATCCTTCTGGTCACCACTGACAACAACTTTTCCGCTGTCATGGCCCACCTCGAAATAAGCAACAATTTCACTGACGCCTTTGGTAATCGGATATCTGTTGATCACCTCAGGCAATGTGATCTGATCTTGATCACGTAAAAGCCCACCGATTCGATCGCTTAACTCACCGTAATCAATATCCTCTCGATTAAACAAGGCAGAAACATCAATGTCGACGACTCCATCCTCCAACACTACGCCGGAAAAATCTTCTGGCAGATTGGCCTTGTGTAGAGTTCTTGCCATAGTCAGATCTATTTCAGGTGAAATTTCATCAATTCCGAAGCAAAAATCCTGAGGCTGGTGTTCCTTAAGTTCAAGAGCCTTCTGCTCAATATCGCGGATAATCTCCATGATTCGCTTGTTTTCGAGATGAACACGATCATCAATGTAACGACGCAACTGGTCAGCGAGACGGTTGGTCGTCTTATAGACGGCACGTCCAGCATCCAGAAGCGCATACTTCGCATCTGGAAGGAATGACTCCTGAACCATATCTTCAAGAACCTCCAACGCAAGGATATTGTCGAGTAAATCAGCCAACTCCTGCTGGCGAACAGGATTCATCAAAAACTCCCAAAAAGAACGGAAACTACACCCCTGGTCAGATGTCGTAATACTTTCTCTCCGCTCAAAGACATCGTCCAGTACTGCGCCTTTGGGCGCATCAGCCGTCACAAAAAGCTGGCGAGCTTCTTTGTCGAGATCCCGCACGTTTTGCTCAACCTGGCGAAAGTCAGCAACCAAGCGTCGCGCAGTTTCTTCGGCTTCAATAAAACGCTCCCTGATCTGAGTTTCCGAAAAAGGCTTATACCCACCCTTGCTGATCAGGTCAATCTCCCGATCAATTTCATCTTTGGTGCGCTCCAGTTCCTGGATTCGACGCTCGGGGCTATCCGAAGCTTTGGAGTCGATTTCTCGGAGGATATTGAACACGGTCAGCAGACGGGATTCTGTGCCAACAAAAGCTTTCGGTTTCAGATCGGAGAGCCACTCTATGGCTTTAACAATTGAGGGGGTCAGATCGTAGATAGGCTCATCGCCCCGATCAGGATAACGCTTTGAAAGATAGGAGTTGCTGTCGCACCAAAGAGCCAGATACTGCTTGGCCGTCATCTTATGAACGTATTCCCCGTAGCTTTGGCGTAGATTGTAGAGTTCATCGTCAAGCAATGAGAGTAATTCCTGGTGAGGGATGGAACGACGATTCGGCTCGATGAAAACTTTGTGAAAAAACGACAAGGTCAGTGGGGCGCTGTCAGAGCTGATGGCTCTCAAAGCAGGATTATTCGTTTTCAGAGATTTTATATATTCGTAGTCCAAAGTAGTCCCCCGCCAAAACCTAGCTTACACTCATAATAACGCTATCCAATCTACTACTACGTAAACAACAAAGCACCATGACAGAATAAGTCACGTTCAGCCAGACAAAAAACCGAAAAAAATATCGCATCCACCCATTATCTCCCTCCGATTCAAACCATGTGGTTTGAACCGCCGATGATCTAGACTAAAACTTTATCTGTTATTTCTTAGGCGTAGGTGGAGGTGGCGGAGAAGGCGCTGCTGGTGGTCTACTTGGCGTACTTGGTTGATATCCACCCCTCCTGCCACCATCTCCAGGTGAAGGGGTTGGCCTTGGTGATGTTGGGGGCTTAGGACTCATCGTTTTCACCTCCTGAGAAAAGAGCTTCACCTATCGGAATAATACGTTTGTCAATCGTTGGTTCATTTACTGCTGCGATTGAATATAAAGCCCTTGATTTAATAAATATGTATTGGTAGGGAGTAGAAATATAATCACTTGATTCAGCGTTATATAAAGCAGGTTCTTCCAGTATAAGATCCCTTTCTTCCGAAGAAGCAGCGATATCTGCGATTTTCAACTTACCAGCGTATATTTCACCACTTTCCAGCCCTATAACAACCCAATGGTTTGGAACATAAGACCTTACAAACTGGTCCCATGCGCAAGGGAAAGCAGAGCTTGATGAAAATCTTGCCAACAGTTTCGCCCCCCAGGCCCCAAGAAAACCCGCAATCCCCCCACCTAGAAGATGTCCACTATATGGGATAAAGATACTAGGCAAAAAAGATGCTTGAGAAGAAATCTTTTCGTAGGTAGATGGCAGTATATGCACCGGGGGTGACCAATTAAAAAAATCTGAAACTAGAGCATATAAAGTAACGCCAACAACACTAAAACCAATCAACCTCAGAACTCCTTGCCATTCTTTCTCTCTCCAGTCAACTCCCACTAAGACTCGATAAATTTTCTCGCCTATTAATCCGGGGAAAATTGCTATAACAATGATAAGTAAACCAACAATCGTGTCTGGCATAAGGTCTCCGGTCTCTACAGATTTATTCCAGCGTCAAAATTTGGTCCGTAATTTCAGTAAAAGCTACATCATGGCTAATCAGGAACAATTGGTCATACCAGTGCTCGGTGACATCCTCCTTGCCGACATCAATGGCGCGGAAAGCGTGAGCCAGGTTCTCCCGGCGTGCTGCATCAAGGTTCGAGGTTGGTTCATCAAAGAAGGCGATCCGGGCACCAATGGTCTGTAACATCGCCAAACGTAACGCTACGACTGCGCTCATGGTCTGCCCACCGGAGAGCTGATCGTCGGCCCGCTCGCGCAATTCGCCACCAACCATGTCACGCAGAACGATTTGGTAGTTATCTCCCCAGGCCAGCTCTTCATCAACTTCGGCAATAATCCGGTAGATTTGGTTTGCTCTCTGGCTGATCTCCTCACGGAAACGCTCAGAAAGGAAAGTGGATACGTTACGGAAGACCCGATTGCGCAGGAATTTGACCAGTTCATCTTTTTCTTTAAACGATTTGATCTGAGCCTGTTTGACAGCGATATTTTCCTCGATCTTCTTGAGCTTGTCGATCTCGGCGGCAAGACGGAAAACATCGGCCATCAGCCCCTTGACCTTTTGTCCTAGTGCACCAACATCTCCCCCCAGCTCATCTTTCTGCTTGCGCAAAGCCTCGTGTTCGGCGGCATTATATTCCTTGCCTGCCATGCTATGGGCAGCTTCCTTGTCGGCCAGATTTTCCTGTAACTGTTTGAGATAGTTTTCGAACTTCTCAAGATCCGCTCGACGCTGTTCAAGTTCGGCAGCCTGTTGTTGATTAGCTACATATCGGTCTCGTGACTCCTGGTGTTGTCCTTTTACTTTTTCAGCCGCGTCAATATCTGCCTGCAATCGATCGTAGGATTCCAGAACCTTCTGTTTCTCTTCCAGTTGCTGCTGGACTGTGGCCTGCTCCTTCTGCAATCCGTTCAGGCTTTCAGCATTGGTTGCGTTATCTTTGCGACGCTCGGCTAACTTCTCCACCTGATCGTCAATCCCCTTAAGCTTGACAGCAACCTCTTTTAGAAGATCATTTGCCTGGCTGGCAGCCTTTTCTTCCTGTTCTAGCGCCTCAAACTCTCCAGTCAGTCGTTGTCGTTCCTTGTCCATATCATCGAACTTGGCAGAAAAGACATCACCCGGAGACTTTTCGGCAATATTGAGGCAAGGCTCCTGAAAGAACGGACAGATCCCCTCGGCGAGCTTTTCGCTCCCTTCTTCAAGGCCAGATCGGCGGCCTTCGAGCTGCCCGAGCTGCTTACGCACCTTATCAATCGCCGAACGGATTTCCGGGAGACGGACAGACAAAGACTTCTGCTTCTCATCAACAACCAACTCTTTCCGGTTTTCAGAAAGCTGACTCTCTTCTTCCGCAAGCTCCTGAGCGGCTTTCTCAACAGCTTTCGATTCGAGGTTGAATCTTTCCCCCAGAGTGCCAACCTTCGTCTTGAGATCGGCGACTTCCTGTTCAAGCTGGCGCTGCACCTTGACCTGCTCGCGCAGTTCGGTCAGCCTGGTCTCAGCCTGTTCAAAGGCTTTTTTACCAGACACAGACTCCTCAGTAATTTTGTGAGCTTTTTCCGCCTCACTAACCAGCACCTTCTGTTTACCGATCATTTCCTTACCGTTACCGATCCGCTCCTTGAGCGCATCGATCTCTTTTTCAAACTCTTTGAGGGTTTTTTCGCGCTTGTCAGCATCGACCAGCAGATTTTCCAGTTCCTTAAGTTTCTGCTGCTGAATTTTCAGATCTTTCTCAGTTTGCTCAAGGTTCTGCTTGGCCGTCTTGTGTTCGTCCTTTTTCCCTGGGAGTTCTGCGACTTGTTCTTTAAGTGGACCGATGGCACTCTCCAACGAATCAACCTTCGCCTTGATTGTACTGGCCAGCACCTTGGTCTCGTTGAAGGTCTTGCGCCAGCTGTCAATTCCGAGAATCTCATCGAACTTGTCACGCCGCTTGGACGGCTGTTTGATCACAAATGGCCCAAGAAATTCATGTTGAAACGGGCCAATCACCAACTCAAACTGTTCAGCCAAAGAACGTCCCGAGTTCAGCCCAAGCAGTTCTTTGAGTCGGGCCTCGGTTTCTTTACTGTCTTTATGCTCCTCTACCTCGAATCCGCCACCGACCTCCTTGGCTAGCAACCACTTTGATGGCGTACCAACAGTCCGGCTGACCCGATAACGCTCGTCATCCACCCGTTGAAAGACAACGGCAATTTCGCCCCGTTTAGCACCGATCGAGATAAATCGATCGACGTTGCCAACAAAGCTCTGCGCATCAACGCCAAACATGGCATAGCCGATCGATTCGAAAATGGTGCTTTTACCGACGCCATTGAGGCCAGAAAGGACATTGATGCCGGGTGAGAAATCCAGTTCGGTGTCGCGGTGTGATTTGATATTCTTGAGATGAATGGAGAGGATCTGCATTAGTTCCCCTCCGCATCAAGCAAGGCCAAGAGCTCATCACCATCGACGTTACCTTTTTGTACTGCTTTTTTCAGAGAGATCGAAAGCCGAATCAGTTCCTCCTCACGCCCCTGGTATTCGCTGCCGGACTTGATCAACTCATGCAGGACTTCATTTTCGATCTCTTCCAAACTCATTTTGGAGGACTCTCCCTCACCGGCGCTGCTGACCAGGGAAAGATGATTTTTGATCTCGACATGCAGCGGGTCTACCAGTTCCTCAAGAACGGCTTTCAACCGCTCACGCCCCAGCTCAAAGGGGTGGAAACCGACCCGACCGGTTAGCTTCAGTTCCAACAGAGGCTTGCGATCATCGTCCGAGGTATCGACCTTGTTAGCCACCTGCTCGTTGAACATGTCGAGAGCCTGTTCGGCATTCTCCGCGCCGTTTAAATCAATGGTTTCTACAAACATCGGTCGTGGTGACGTGTTTCTGAATTCTGGGATGAACTCGCCGTTCTCATAGGTGACGAAGTAGTAACCCTTGTCATACTTCTCTTCACCGAAGTTGACCCGTTCCGGAGAACCGGGATTGTAGGCGTAGGGTCTTCCTTCAGGGGTTTTGATGACATAGGGCTTGTGTCCGTGACCAAGAGCAACGTAACCGAACTTTTCAGCCAGCGGATGTGCCTCTTCAAGCTTCATGTTGCCGATCTCTACAGGGGAATAGCTCCAGATGCCAACGTGGAAAAGCAGCAGATTGTTTTCGGTAGTGACCGCCTCGCAGATACGCTCAACGTGACTGCCTGCCTGGGCACCGATGTAACCGAGGCCATAGATATTGACGCCACCGATCTCGATGTGACCACCCATGGCGGTCTCTTCATCGAAAGGGTCAAAGCTGTAACCGCCCTCTTCGGTGCGGGATGGGCGCAGTAGTTTAATGTAACCCATCTGCGACAGTGCTTCCATCCACGAGATGCTGTCGCGACGGTGAATCCAGTCATGGTTTCCTTCGATAGCAATGCAGGGGATGTTGGCTTCTTTTAGGGGTTGTAGGGTTTCTATGGTTTTAGCGAAGGTTTTCGGCAGGATCTGACCGACGTGGAATAGGTCGCCGCCAATTAGGACGAAGTCGACCTTTGCTTCGATAGCATCGGTGATGATTTCGGCCAGACAACGGAAGAAATCCTCGTAGCGTTCCGCTTCACCCGTGGAGGTTCGATAGGTTTTGCCAAGGTGGATGTCGGAGATATGGATGAAGCGCATGGTTAAAGTCTCGTTTTTTTTAAGATCTTATGACACTAAAAGTAATCCAGCCCTTTTTATTTAACTCAATTAAGTAGAATAAAACAGACCCTCCCGATATTTTCTCAACTATCCAATCTTTTCATACGGATATGACATCCGTATCTCTCTATTAAAATATGAGCCATGCGATGCAGCATTCATGAGCTCTTCATATACCACTGGGGTAACATTTCTATACTCATATACCGATCCATTCAAAAATTCTACTTCCAAAACTTCTGTAGCATTATCATACCCAATAGATGCAATATTTGAAGATGAAACTGACTGTCTTTCCATGACTACGCTCCTTAAAATTGTTATAAAAATTCGTTATTTCTCCACCCTATAATAACTTTATTATAGTTCTCGTCCTTAGGCGGGTCACCTTTCCACTGCACTGAGACAAGTGGATCTGTACTCTTAGAGTCTTTAGCTTTGCTAAATTTTGTCCGCATGGGCAACTTGACGCATTCACCCATTATCAAACCTTCACCTGTACGCAAACTGGGCAATAACTCTACTAAGTCATTTAATGAATCTTCTACTGCGCTTTTTATGTGGCTCCGGTCATTTGAATTAGTCATTCTAAGTGCTATCACCGACCCACATTGGCTCAACACCGTTTCATCCAGCTCCGACGGCCTTTGAGTCACAAGCAAAAGGCCTGCGCCATATTTCCTACCCTCTTTGGCAATCTTCTGGACAATGCGAGAAGATACGGAATTTTCACCAGATTTTAAATAGCTGTGTGCTTCTTCCAAGACAAACAATATAGGTGTTTGTCTTCCGCCGACGTCAAGGTCTTGGCCCCAGTAACAAAATTCATAGATGATTGACAATAACGACCCAGAAATAGAGCTCATAACTTCAGACGGGATACTTGAAAGGTCCAGAATTGTTATTGGCTTTGTTGACCCTATCCAATCCTTTATAAGTTGGCCTAAATCGCTTTCTATTTTTCCATTTAAATCTGGAGTGAGTGAGTCCAACTTATATAAGAACTTATACCTGTGATCTAACAACCGATTTCTCATTAAATTCAAGAAGCCAAGAATACCCTGTGCAGAATTATTCATAAATGGTGCTGCGCCCCCATTGCCAGCGGGGGTATATTTGTTTGACTTTAAGGTCTCTGCATCACCCACATCTATTTTATCAAGGGTGCTAGTTTCAGGGTTTCCTCTTTCTTGGTAAGTTTGTCGTTCAAAGTCATCTAATTCGAACCACAACTGCTTGACGCTAAATGGAATAGGACTATCTGCTGTAATGGCCTCCTCTTTCGAAATGGGTACTATACCCTTTGAGGCTTTGATCTTTTTTTCTAGAACTTTTTCTCTGATATATTCTTCTTGTTTTTCGTTTAACTTGCCTGGAAAGCTTCTTATAAACTCTTGGAATGTCAATGCCCAGTACGGAATATATAATTCCTTATCTCCCTTTGAGGTATTTGCACCTACTTTGAATATTTGACTATGATTCTTCAAAATTTCCCCATATTCACCATGAGGATCAATAAGGATAATTCTTGAGTTGGTAAGCCCCTCCTTGGTAGCAAGTGACTCTAAAACTACAGAAACCGTATTAGACTTACCACTACCCGTTGATCCGAGAATGGCGCAGTGTCTATTGACCAATCTGTCAATATCTATTCTTGCTGGCAACCCTTCAGAGGAACTTACATTTCCAACCACAATAGATTTATCTTCCTTCAATCCGCCATAAATCAACATCAGATCATTTGAACTAACTAAATGGGCTTCGTCATTAGCAATAGGAAACTGAACTACTCCACGCTCAAATTCCTTACCTGTCCTCTCTCCTATTAAAGTTGCCTTAATCCAACGAGCACCAAACTCGCTACCATTTTGTTCTATCAGTTTTTCGGGTATTGCATCTGCGCCTGCTTGGGTAACGACACCGAACAAATCGACATAGCCAAAGGGTATTTTTATAAACGAGCCTATCTGCCCTACTCTGTATAAGATCCCTTCAATGATAGGTAAAGTCGACCCAATATTTGCATCCAATTCTATGGCGAGAGTACTTCCCGTAACGCTCCGGACTCTTCCAATAAATGATTCACTGTGCTTCATTGGTCTATCCTTTTACAAAACGAGAATTTGTATAAAACAGGGCTAGGAAATCAGAGAATCTTTTAAAATCACCTAACACAAAGTCTCCTTCTCCACTCCACTCAGCATCCTTTAATACCGCATCTTCATCAAAACCATAATCTAAAAGATTATAGGATTCATTTCTATTAGGTTCATTTTCTAGTTTCCATGATCCAAACTTACCTCCGATAACAGCCGTCCTTTTCGCGTAAACAGATATTTTCGGGCTATCTTTTGCGTATTTTGATAAATCATCACTTTCTTCCATCTTGGATCTTTTAAGAACAAAGACATGAGATGATCTTGAATTTGTAAGTGCAGTTAAAATCATCCCATTAATATGATCGTCACCAAAAGAGTAACCACACACAAAAAGGACAGAATCTTCTTGTTTCAAAAACCAGGACAGCCTATCCATATAACTTAAATATGGTTGTTTTCTTGAGTGGTCATATTTTAAAAATGACGGGTAAATCATTGCACTTTCTTTTGCGTTTGACACTCTGATGATCTCGTCATTTTCGAGGTCCCATCCCAATGATCCATGCAATTTCCAAAGCTTTGTCCAGTCTTTAACTGGAAGACTATCTTCAATCCATTCAGGGTAAAAAAAAGCCTTGTTGCTTCCAATAAATCCATCGAAATATGGAGCCTTTTGCTTTTCCATCCCCGACTCCAAAAGATAGTCGTAATTTGTGGTGAATATCTCTACCGGAAATTTTCTGTCAGCATGTTTTACCCATTTTGCAAAATCATCATGGCTTAATTCTTTGCCTGGAAAATCAGTATGACTATGCACAGAAACTATGTCTTTAATTTTATTCTCAATGGATTTTCTTAATTTGGTTAATTCCTCTTTATTCAACCCACAAAGGGCTTCTTTACCTACTGCTTTTTCCTTTTCTGATATTTTAGAAAGTAACGTTTCAACATTGAAAGTTTCAGAATTACTTTTTATTTCATCTTCTATCTGGTTTACCGCACTTTCCATCTTTCCATCAAACTCGGCTACGACTGTTTTAGTCATTTCTTGGCTTGTTTTGATCAAGCTATGACCTTTTTTGTCCACAGCGGAAATACCCGCTCCAAATAAAAAACCAATTTTTTTTGAAGGATTACTTAAAACAACCTGAAGCTGTTCAATTACGTCTTTTGGGTTATGCGTTTTCATATTATTTATTCCTCCGCGTAAAATTATAACAAAGGTAGATAGGGGGGAGCCCTACTTAATTGCGTTCTCCAACTCTCCCAAAATCCTCACCATCGCCAATGTATCCAACCGACAATACTCCAACATCGCCTTTCGCAACTGTTCCAACTCCACACCATCCTCCAACGCACACATATCATGGTAGGCCTGCATCGCTGCCATTCCATCGGCAATCTCCATCCCCGAATAAGAAAGCTCAGGAACCATCGCCGGAAGCACTTCCTTGATCGAATAGGAGCCACGCATCTGCCATCGATAAACATCCCGTCTGCGGAACGGCACCATCAGATCACGCACATTCTCCAGCCGTTTATCAATCGCTCCAGCCAGATCAGGAAACAGCTCGGCCAGAGCACGAAGAACCCCCTTCTCAAATGTCTGGTTATAGGTCAGCACACAACCATCTTCGGGGATCAGATCAAGCAGTTGCTCGATCAGTTGACGCCGTGGGTCGACGTCTGGCTCGGCCAGAAATTCGTAGTGCTCCGGCTCAGCCCCGGCATCGTGCTGAACATGCAGTGAAAACTGAAACGGAACCTGCTGATATGGTCGGGTGTCGTTGAATTTTGGAATTGCGGAATTGAAGGTCTCAAAATCGAGATGGTAAAGCGGATACCAGAGGGTGTCGAGAAAGGCCTTAACGGCCTTAGGATCGGTCGAGTCTTCTTCGTTCAGGGTCGCCTCAACCTGCTGGCGCTGCGCCTTGTTGAGATCGTCAAGTGGGATATCCTCAAAATGGATTATGCCTCGGTCGTAATAGTCGAACTTTTTAATACCCCGACCCTTGAGATCAAAGACCGAATTATCCGGGATATGCTGCCAACAGTATGGGACAAAATCGCAGTCATAGGGGTCGCTGCAATGCGGGCCGATATCGATTTGCGGCTCATCGCCCTGCAAGGCGCTGCGGAGATCGTCAATGATCTTCGGCAGATTGGCCTGGCGCAGAAACGCTTCTTCCTGCACATCCACACCGGCAAAGAGTTGTTTGACGTCAATCTCCCCCTGTCGCACGTACTGGTTATTGATATGCACCAGATACGCCCCAGAGATCAGCAGCCCGCAATTGCCGAGCACGTAGAACTGGATCGCCGCATCGTCGAGATTGACCTCCTTGACCGAGGTTGACATTTTCACTTCATGAATCTGCCAGGCGTCGCCATCTTTAACAAGGATATCCACCTTGACGAAGATTCCGTCGTACTCGAATGAGGCCTCGTAGATGACTTCGGCACCGTCATCGATTAGTTGCCGTGTTTGCTCAATCTGCTCAAGAACTGAGAGTCCTTCAAATGGAACCTCTGTCCCACCGGGAAAAAGCTGTTGGGCGAGAATACCTACTTCGTTACCTGCACGGAACTTAGCTTCAAGATCAGGCTGCGGGGGGAATTCAAAAGCGGGCGGGTTCTTCTGTAGATAAAGTGCCTTAGGGCACTGCATCCCTTTGAGAATCAATGATTTGCTTAGAGCAGTTTTTCCTGACATTACCCCCTCCCAACAAAAAAGCCGCAAACCTGCATTCGCAGACTTACGGCTTGAAACCAATTACATTTTTTTTCCAGCAACCATTTCGCCTCCAGGAAAACACAATTAAATTAACACTTCCCAAAATACTAAAAACAACCTTTAAGGTCAACAGATCAATTGCTGGTCTCACTTTCGTAGTACAAGTACAGACATCCTTAATCAACCCTTCTTTTCTGGAACCATCGCCTTTAACAAGGCAAACCAACAAAAAACTACAGACAAGACAATCAGAGAGCAGACCGGAAAAACAAACCAGGAAGTAAAGAATCCATTTCCACGGTTAAAAAGTATCGACACAAAGCCAAATATTGTTGAAACCCATGCAATGGTCGAAAAACCAAGTATACCAAACCATATCGTATGAGTTTTTTGTTCAGCAGGAGCCTGTGCAACTACCACTTTTACTGTCTTGAGACCTAGAAACACTATGGGTAATAGGATCCAGGTTCCTTTTAAAAAAAGAAACAAAAATTCAAAAAGGTTTGACACAGGACGATCTTGTTTTTGCCGCAGAAGTTCAAAGTCAGCTAAAATTGAGAACCGAAACGATTCTATTTTTTCGGAGCTTTCAACCGACATGGCCTGAGACGGTATTTTGGCGATTAAGTCTGCTTGCTGATTGAGGTAGTAATATTCAATGAATTGAGTTTGCGATTCGACAACTATCAACAGACTCGCCAAACCAAGAAAAATCCAAAGTGCTCGTCGGTAGCTGTTAAGAGATAAGACTTCGATTAAAGACTTGGAAAAATTGCTAACCACAATGCCTCCTGTTTAATACAGCTCAATAATATTCCTTGATATACGCATAAGCCCGATCAAACAAAATCTGGTCCTTATGCAACTGGTACTTCAGCAACGCCTTCCGCAGCGATTTCTGCACTTCACGTTCGCCCTGGGTTGATTGTTGCCAACCAGGAAAACGTGGTAATCATCCCATTTTTAATAGCTATCAAAAGTAGACTTATGCTGCCATTGCCAGCTTTTGTTTAGGTGTAATTCCACCAATCGCCATATTGAGTCGTTCGTTATTGTGAAGCCAAAGCCATCGAGTCGCGTAATCTTGGACTTCAACAATAGAGTCAAATAGGTATTGTGACAGCCAGTCATAGCGAACGGTTCGATTATAGCGTTCCACATAAGCATTCATTCTGCTGTGGATTTCCTGGCTGAATATAGCTGATCTCTATATCTCTTTTCTTTGCCCAGTTCTGCAAATGGTGACTGATGTATTCGGGGCCGTTATCGCAGCGTATTGTTTGTGGCTTGCCACGCCATTCAATGATTTGATCCAAGGTACGAGTTACGCGTGCCGATGGTAATGAAAAATCAACATCAATACAGAGTCCTTCACGGTTATAGTCATCGAGGACATTGAACAATCGGTAGCTTCTGCCATTGGATAACTGATCGTGCATGAAATCCATGGACCATACTTGGTTAATCTCTTCTGGGACTTCCAATGCTTCAGGTTTCTCGCGAACAAGTCGTTTCTTAGGTTTTATTCTTAGGTTGAGTTCCAATTCCCGATAGATCCGATAAACATTCTTGTGGTTCCAGCCAAAGCCTTTGACGTTGCGCAGATACAAAAAGCAGAGACCAAAACCCCAATTACGCTGGTTGTGGGTTAAACGAATCAACCAGTCGGCTATCTCTTCATTTTCTGCTGACAGTTTAACCTGATAGCGACAGCAGGTCTCGCAGATGGCGAAACTCAGACACGCTAACCGAATGCTGATATTATTATATTGAACAACTTTCTTGGCCATCTCTCGGCGTAAAGATGGCCTTAATACTTTCCCTCCAACGCCTCTTTCCTGATTTCAGATTTGAGACGTTCTTCGGCATACATCTTCTTGAGTCGCCGTATTCAGCTTCCAACTCTTTTAAGCGAGCGACCATAGACGCATCCATACCGCCATATTTGGCTCGCCACTTGTAGAATGTGGCGTTGCTCATTCCGTGTTCTCGGCAAAGCTCCGCTACAGGAGTGCCACCCTCTGCCTGTTTCAAGATGCCATGATTTGGCTGTCAGTGAATCGTAATCTTTTCGTTGAGAATCTCCTCTTGGGTAATTTACGAGAAAATTCTACTTTTGACGACCTCTATTTTACGGGGGGATGACAAAAGCAACCAAAGATTGTACTAGTCGTAAAGCGACATAACTGGAATTATATTTTCTTGATTTTTTATTGTGAGTAATTTTAGGTGATTACAAAATTATCAACTCTAATGTTTTTAATGATTTCATGTCTAGCAGGATTTCAGCTTTGATGATATCATACCAAACATTAGAGAGGGCCAATCAATAAGAGGTATAACTTTTCTTCTCATTTACCCTCCTAAACTAAGCAAACATAAACTCTAAGCGCAATAATTTTATCCTCAAAACTTTTTAAGAGAGGCCTTCATGTGCAACAAAACATTCAGACTTTTTATTTCATCAACCTTCAATGATTTTCAAAGAGAAAGGGATAGACTTCAGACAGAAGTCTTTCCAGAAATTGAAATATACGCTCAGGAGAAAGGCTATAATTTTCAACCAATTGATTTGCGCTGGGGAGTGAATGAAGAAGCGCAGCTTGATCAGAAAACTTTGGCTCTATGTCTTGGAGAAGTACAGACGTGTAAAACCCATCTCCACCCAAACTTTCTGATCATGGCCGGCGACAGATACGGCTGGACACCCCTTCCTTATGCCATAGAGCAAAATGAATTTGAGACCCTGCTCGCCCTAATCGATCCAAAGGATCAAGAAGTATTGCTGGAATGGTACAAAAAGGATCTTAACCAGCTGCCTGCCAGTTACATTATAAAAGAGCGCAGTGGCAATTTCGTCGATCATGAAGAATGGGACAAGGTTGAGGAAAAGCTAAGAAGAATTCTGCAAACTGCGGTCGACATCGCAGAACTGCCGGAAGAAGATAAGAGCAAGTATATTCTTTCGGCCACCGAGGCCGAGGTTCTTGAAGGCATCTTTCCCTATCTAAAGCACACGCCTTTTCAAACATCCTTACTCAAAAAATCGCCGGACTTGGGCAACACTGACACGCAGCATATTTTTGGCTTTTTACGGGATATAGATATCGAGAGCCGTCAGTCAGATAAGTTTATCAATGGTGCTTCAGAAAAAACTGAGGGCAAAAGTGACTACGAAAAGGCTCAAGGTTTTAAGGCACGTATCAAGGAGGTCCTTCCTGAAAACGTACTTCAGGTAAAGACCACCCAGAAGGATAAAGAGAGTCTAAATGAAGCGTATCTTGATGAATTTGAAGAAAAGATAAAAACCTTTTTGCTGGGTCAAATTGACTCCCAAAAGGAACAGGATGAACAGTCCTCTCAACTCCTAAAAGAACAACAGGCGCAAACCTATTTTGCTCAACAAAAACGGCAAGACTTTATCGGCCAAGAAGCCACTCTTGCTTCTATCCGTGAATACCTAGGAAATGACGACACTAGGCCTCTCATCATCCATGGCCCTTCGGGTAGCGGCAAGTCCGCTATCATGGCCCATGCAATTAAAGAAACGACATCTGACAACAGGAAAATTCTCTATCGCTTCATCGGAGCAACACCTAATACCAGTTCCAGCAAAGAAATTTTGACTTCTCTCTTTGCAGAACTTAAAAGTATTCGTAACGAAAACGAGAAAAATGGAAAACCGGGCACATTACTGGATGAAATAAAAAAGGAAGAGAGCTTCGAGGATTTCAGTTATCGGATCCATTCAGAAATCATGAGGCTAAAAGAAAATATTATTATTTTTATCGATGCTGTGGACCAGTTGGCACATGACGACCAATTCATATGGCTACCAACAGATCTGCCAACCAATGTCAAAGTAATCATTTCTGCATTGGACGATAAAAACTATAAGGGTGACAGTCGCTACTTCCAAGCCCTAACAGCCAGAAGCTCAAACATTCAGGAAATTCCCCCTTTTACAGATGAAGATGCGCGCAAGCTTATTCGTAAGTGTTTGCAGAATGAAGGACGAAAGCTACAACAGCATCAGGAAGATTATTTTATCGAGCAGTTCAATTACTCATCGACGCCACTCTTTGTTGCAGTTGCAGCTCAAAACCTTAAACATTGGAGAAGTTTTGATGTTTATGAGGGTAAAGAAAAATCGGATGAGGGGATCACTAGGCACCTGCCTCGTGGGCAGCAGGATCTCATCAGCGACTTCATCAAAAACCTATGTGAACAGAACCATCATAAAGAAGAACTAGTCAATAAAGTTCTCGGCTACCTTCATGCTTCACGTGACGGCCTGAGCGAATCGGAGCTTTTGAACCTCATTGACGCTGATCCAACGTTTGTTAATGTGGTTGCGCCAGCTCCGCCCCACCCTAAGAACACAACAAAGCTACCCATAGTTATTTGGGCTAGACTACACACTCAAATCAAGCCATTTATTGGGAAAAGAAGAAAGGATGGCGATGAGCTCCTTTACTTGTTCCACCGAGAGTTTAGCGATGCTGTAGGCAAATTAAATGGCCAGCAAAATGAGCATGAGGCCATGATCACGAATACTCAGGAGATAATCCTGTGTAATCAAAATCTAGAGTTTAAGAAAAATCGTTGGGGAAAAATATATGCAGCTCTAATCACTGGACATTATTCGTTCTACAAAAAAAGATCTCTTCAAAAAATGAACGCAGAATTTATAGCGAATCTCAAAAGCAACGAATGGAAAAACAGCTATGTATCGTTTCTTCTCAAAAAGGGATCGACTTATGAAATTTTAAATAAGAGCCGTGATTCTATCAATTACCTTGAGAGCTGCAAGCTTACACTCTCGATGCTCTACAACGAAGATCATGAAAAATGGGTGAGCGAGTACACGGACGTGCTAGCAAATCTAGCGCACTCATATAATAGTGTAAGCAGAACAGAAGAGGCTATTTCCCTTGAAGAAGAGCGCTTAAAAATTATAAAGAAACTATATGAATCTGATAGCGATACTTGGGAGGAAAAATATATTGAGGCGATTATTTACCTTTCCCTTTCTAACTATCGCTTGAATATATTCACAAAAGAAGTTGACTCATTGGCTGAAATCTTACCAAGACTAAAATCTCTCTACATAGAAAACCAGATCAAATGGGCGAAGAAATTCACTAGAGCTTTAGGCACCCTTGCTCTCTTCATGAAGCGAATTGATCAAATTAAACTGGCCGCTCATCTGGAAAGGGAGTGTTACGAGGAATTAAGCAAACTCTACCAGTTAAATAAAGATCAATGGATCGATGATTTAATCAATCTGAAGATGAATATGGCTGAAACACACCACTTAATTGGGCAACCGGATATCGCCCTTCATGTTGATGAAGAATGCGTTGAACTTATAGAGCCACGCTATCAATCTTCACCAGCAAGATGGGGGAGACGCTACACTGACGCATTAACAAATCAAGCAACCTCATTGGCACTATTTGGACGTATCGATGCCGCTCGAGAAATACAGGAGAAAGCGTATGAGATCTGCCTGAAATCATATGGGGAGAATGATCCAAGATGTATAGAACTGGCAAACAAAGTAAAAATATCAAAAAAAGTCCAAAAACAGAAAAGAGAAGATTCTCTCTAAGGAGTTGATGTGCATCAGGAAGCTAAACCAAAACCTGTTTTCAGTATTTTAGTTGCAGGACATCGTGAAGACCGTCTAAACCGGATGAACTCGCAGGAGGCAATCTTCGCAAGCCTTAAAAAATCGCTGCTGGAACTCAAGGAACTGGCAAAAGTCCAGCTTGACAATGCGGCCCAACTATACAAACAGATACCTTCTAAAAATTGTGAATATCGCCTTCTTACCGGTTGCGCTCCCGGAGTAGACACAAAAGCTGCTCAACTCGCTACAGAAATCGGATATGAGCTACATCTTCTGACGCCCGGACAGGACAAAGTTACAAACGAAGCACAGAAAAATGCACAACGCAAAGTAACCTTGGGTGCTCCTATAACTCAGAGCACCGAACTCCCTGTAGAAGCCTTCGCAATACGTGATGAAATAGCACTGGCATATTCTGATGTCCTTACTGTTGTCTGGGACGGCAAATCTCCGCAAGGAATTGCTGGAGGAACTGTTCGATTGATTCGGGAGTCACTTCTGCAGCGCAAACCAGTCATCTGGATTGGCACTGGCGGCAACATTAAATATTCTCAACCACAACAACTAACCGAAAGCGAGCTGTCGATACTAAGAGCGGATGGATGGAGCCCCACACTGCTAAAGAAACATTTCAATGGCGACAACACCGAAGTCATGGGGCAACTTGAGTGTCTTTTAAACCCAGCCAAATCCGCAAATGGAGTAGAAATCTGCGACCAAATAAATCGCTTAACAGGTGTGAAGCCTTGCGGCGATCCTTGTTATGGAGTCTCTGCGAAAGAACTAAAACACGAGGACCATCCGATTGCAGAGCCTGATGGCATTAAAAATGCGTTCAGTATTTTCGACACTCAGGCCAATGCCTATGCAAAAAAACATCGCTCAAGCGTATGGGCTCTCTACCTATTGGCCACTTTTGCAGTTTTTTTTGCAGCTTGCGGTGCGTTGACATTCACACCCAAGTCATTATGGCCATACTCTGAATTGACAGTGCTTTCAGTGGTCATCGCCATATATCTAATTGCCGTCAAAAAGAAATGGCATGGTCTTTTTCTGAGTCATCGGTACCTTGCTGAGCAGTTACGTTACCTACGCTTCAGTTATCCTTTACTGGCAATCCCATCTGTATTCCTGAAATCGATATGGAAAATCCCCGAAAAACCATTAAGCGCCACCTCAACGGGAAAAACCAATCCTTTACGGATTAGTGGCGCTGAGATTTGGTTGTTGAACCGCACATTGATTTCGACTGGATTACCTACCGCTAAAACAGCTAACACCCAAAACTACAATCTTCAAAAATGCAACACCTCATCGCTAGCCCAAAACTACCTAAAAAAAATAACTGAAGGGCAACACGATTATCATGTAAAAGCAAATCACAAACGACACAGTGAACATCGCAAGTTACATAGATTTTCTGCAGGTCTTTTTATTGCCACATTCATAATGGTTGTTATGGAAATTTTTCACATTGGCCCGCATAGCATGCTTTCCCTCGGCACCATCGTCTGCCCCGCACTTGGCGCAGCAATTCATGGTATTTTGACTCAGAACGAAATAGCAAGAATCAGCGCAATGTCAAACCTGACTGCTGAACAATTAAAATCGTATATTGCCGCATTCGAAAAAATTAACAGCAAGGAGACTGACATGACATGGAACAACTTCTTGACCCTCCGCTGCCTAACAAATGATGCAGCAGAGCTCATGTCTGGACAAAACTCTCAATGGCAAGCTCTTCTCATTCACCAAAAAGAATCGCTTCCAGCTTAGGGGTCTTAATTGATAGATCTTGCGTCCCACCCACATGCCATCCGCGTACTCAAACGACCGATCCCAGTAAATGTTGATTTTGCTGATAAGGAGGGAGTTTGTAAAACACTGGAGGGATCAGTCCGCTATCAAGCAGGCGACGCAATACTCACTGGAAACCATGGGGATACCTGGCCTGTTGAACGAGACAAGTTTTTCTCAGCCTACCGGCCAGTGCCCCCTCTCGAAATGGGTAACTCCGGTCACTATACCAAGAAGCCTGCATCGGTATTTGCTCTACAGGCAAGTGAAGCAATAGAGATAGCAGTAGGTGAACAAAACGACCTATTACAGGTACAACCTGGAGACTGGATAATCGAATACAGCCCAGGTGACTATGGGGTTGTGAAAGCTGAGATTTTCTACGAAACCTATGAGCCCGTTACTGAGAAATAGTTCTTTGACCTCTTACCACTCACTTTCATGGTCTTACTTCGGACGGGTCGAAAAAAGGTTTCAGGCAACCTACCACTGATTGAGAGTGGACTGATGCTCGAGATCGGCTTTTCATGGGGCGAAACAACCAGTGAATTGCAATCGATTTATCCGGCAAGCAACATCATTGCGGTTGATGTAGACTTTAAATCTATCTCAGAAGGACCACCGCTAAATGATAGGGCATGCTTCCTAGTTGCAGATGGCTACAACCCGCCTTATTTGCCCGAGATATTCGACACAGTCTTCTGCATGAGCGATTTATATTACGAATTTAAGGCAAAAAAGGCTCAAGCTGAGCAGTACCTTAAATCGGTTGACACTCAAGTCAAAGATAGCGGATATCTTCTCATTTCCGGACGAGCAATAGATGCCGTGATATTCATAAGACAGGGAGATGTCTTCGTTCCAACCTACTACAATCCTCAGCTTTCAGATTTTAGCAATTTAACGGTATCAGACATAACACCAAACATGTCCTTGTCTGATTACAGCATCCAATTTATTTCAACATCCAATCTTTTTGATGTAAACAATGTCGGTGTTTAAATCTTGGTTGCTCATCGAGTCATCCAACACCCAGAGGAATGGAATCACCTCATGTCTTTTCAACCTCGAAGGATCAGTTGTTCTTATTGCGCTAGCAGAAACCAGCAGCTTCTCTATTGCATGATCGGTTTTTTCACCAAGATCAATAAGGAGGGTGTAAAAAACTTTGTGAAAATGGTCTCAGTCGGTTACAACCTGTAACCACTGGAGGCACTGATGACCATACCCAAAGATTTGCTCGATACCCTGATGAAGGATTACAAGAATCCTGAAGATCTTATCGAGGAAACCAGGCTACTACTGAAACAACTGACCAAACAACTGCTGGAGCGAGCCATGCAGGCCGAGATAACCGACCATCTTGGCTATGAGAAGAACGCTCCCTCGAACAATAAAACCGGTCATGCCCGAAACGGCAGTTACCAGAAGAAAGTTAAGGGGGAGTTCGGCAATCTCGACATTACCGTCCCCCGTGACTGTGATTCTAGTTTTGAACCGGTTATTCTCCCAAAGGGGCAGAGTCGCTTCACCGGGTTCGATGATAAGATTATCGCCCTGTATGCCAGAGGCATGACCGCCCGCGATATTCTGGCGCACCTGAAAGAGGTGTATGGTGTTGATATTTTACCGACGCTGGTCTCGCAGGTGACCAAGGCCGTTCAGGAAGAGATCAACCTCTGGCAGAATAGACCGTTGGATGAAGTCTGGCCGATTGTTTACCTTGATGCGATCCGAGTTAAAGTCCGTTAGGACAATAGAGTCATCAACAAAGCCGTCTATCTGGCGGTTGGTGTCAACATGGACGGGCTTAAGCAAGTTCTCGGGATATGGACCACTGAGACCGAAGGAGCCAAGTTCTGGCTTCTGGTTGTGACTGAGCTGAAGGACCGTGGTGTGAATGATATTTTTCTCGCTTGTGTCGATGACCTCAAGGGGTTCCCCGAAGCCATCGAGACGGTTTTTCCTGATACGCAAGTTCAGCTCTGCATCGTCCATATGGTGCGCCACAGCCTGAACTATGTATCCTGGAAGCAGCGCAAGGAAGTTGCCGCTGACCTGAAGGCAATTTACTCTGCTCCGACCATCGGTAAGTCTTGGCGGAACAACTGGGACCGGATAACGCCACTGTTTTCCTATCCACCAGATATTCGCAAAGCGATCTACACGACCAACGCTATTGAGTCGGTCAACATGTCGCTGTGTAAGGTGACGAAGAATCGGGGTTCGTTCCCCAATGGTGAATCAATGATCAAGCTGCTGTACTTGGCATTGCAGAATATCTCAAAGATTGGTTATGGGAGGCCGCAACTCTGACCGGCGGGCCATTTACACAAAATACCTTACAAGCTCTGGTTCGCACCCAATAAATCAGGAAATGTAGGGAATTCAGACAGTGCTAATATATATTTATGACTGCATTTTCACCTACATTTTGAATCAGATTCGAGTTTTCAATAAATCAGACCATTAACTGGAAAGTTTCAGAGAAACGTCATCTCTATATTTTTCTTTTCCAATGGTGTAATAGCTGCAATGTGTGACTTTTTTAATATTGTGACTAGAGCTCAAATTATCCGTCAAAATTTCATAAGTAAGATCCCCAAAAGCAATAATGAGTGGGGTTTTCACCTCTAAATCTCTTAATTCTTGGTGGAAAATTTGGATATTCTCGCTTACAAAAGATGGGTTCTTTTTCAAATATGATCTTACGTTTCCAGATATCTTGTCCTCAAAGTCTTTTATGATATCTGTCATGTAGGCACCCCAGAATGGTGTGTCTTGGAATGCATACCGAATTTTGTAATCCTGTGCAGAAGAGGAACTTGAATGGAAGTTTCCAAGAGGAATTCTTATTGGACCTGAAATATTTAGACCAACCATCACAACGTTGGGATTTAACAACCCCAATAGTTGGTCATTCTTGTCGGGATCAAGAATTTCAAGGTTTCCAACATTTGACTTTGGCCTATCACTCGCCTCGTCCCATACTGCCCAACTTGAACAATCCCCGTATTTAGACTTAATCAATTCAAATTTTTTCCTATCAACAGTAATCATATATTCTCCTATCAGAGTAGTAAATCAGTCTAAGTATGAATTTTCAAATGACCAATTGCGACTCCCCCTTCAGCTTTGGAGTTTTTATCATTTGCTATTGAGACATACCAAACAAGTGAAACATATTAAATCACACTGGTGTTGTATTCATTTAAGTATGTAAGTACCTTTAGAGATTGACCCCAAAACCGGCCTCCACATTTTGCGTGGCCATATTTTAGATGACAAGCCAGACTGCTGCCAAATTTCTGTTTACTGTCCTTACTGCGACCAAAACCACATTCTGGATGGCTTCTCCGATCAGCAAATCCAAAATACTTAGAGCACAGATTGACCCATTGCTTTGATACACAGACTGGAAACGAACTGAATCACCTCTTTATTCACGCGGGTATCTTATTAGATATATACGGAATAATCCAAACTTAATCGAAACACCCAAGTTCCACTCTGTATTGTTCACATGGTGCGCCACAGTCTGAACTATGTTTCGTGGATGCAACGTAAAAATGTTGCTACCGATTTGAAGTCTATTTACTCAGCTGCAAACCTCGAAGAAGCAGAATATCATCCTGAACTATTCGAGCAAAAATGGAACGGTAGCCATCCGACCATCGGCAAGTCTTGACGGAACAACTTGGAACGGATTACGCCCCTGTTCTCCTATCCGCCAGATATTCGCAAGGAGATTTACACGACCAACGCTATTGAATAGCGTTAATATGTTGCTACGTAAAGTGACGAAAAACCGGGGATCGTTTCCCAACGATGAATCGATGATCAGGTTAATGTACTTGGCGTTACAAAATATCTAAAAAAATGGACAATGCCGATCCACCATTGGCGATCGGCACTGAATCAGTTTTCAATTATGTCTGAAGAGCGGATGCCGCAACTCTGACCGGCGGGCCATTTACACAAAGTACTTTACAGGCTCTTGGTAATTGTCAGATCAAGTCGAGACACTTTCACATTATTTGTCGTTTTGTATGTTCTTGTCCGGTATTAACTGTTTTACCACTGGGTGGTCAACATAATCCATTTCCAGCTTTCCAGACTTGACAGCTCTATTGAGCTTATCAGATATCTCTTTGCTACCAAAACCAAGCCACTTGAGTTCACGAGAGTCTACTTCCTTACCATTCAATATGACTGTGTCCCTTTTTTTCCTTGAACCAGAATTTTTATCTCCTTCGGTACTGTTGTTATCTACTTTGTCAGACATTATTACCTCCTTCATGCTTTTGGCTTGTAATACTACAACCAGTGAAGTGCAAACGGGCTACCTCACTAGCTCTCTCGTAATTATATGTTTTATGCGGGATGAATTGACTCCTCAGAACTAACTCGGTCAAACTTTAACATTTCACAGGTGCTATCATCTTTGTTCCAGAGGAAGGTGCCAACATATCTTAATAAGTTAAACCCCAATGCATCTTTTGCCTTAGCAAAGACAACATATTTTCTATTTGGATATTTGGAGTTACTTTCTCTTTGCTTTTCGATAGAGCGTATTCCCTCTTCATAATGCTCCTTAGTTACATTTTCATAAATTGTCAGTCCATCAGCCGTAAGTACATTATCCCATATGCCGTGCCGATAAAGCCTTGGAAACCATATTATGTCCTGTGTCCTAGGGACAACCCAAGCCCCCCGTTGCCACCCTTTACCTTTAAACCCAAAGCATCTAAGTGCTTCTACTTGCGTCCGAAAAACGACATTATCTTCGATTGACAAATATCCTCGAGCTATAACGGGTTCAGAGGAATATCGACTTTCAAAATCCCAAGGGATGAACTTTTTTTTAGCTTTATATTCGGATTTCAGGTTAATTACTCGCTCTATAAAGCTATCTACTTCTTGACGGACCGTTTTTATTACGAGATCTGGACTTTCAGGGACTGTGATACGTTCAACCACATGATCAGTCATATTAACAATATCTTGCTCACGTCTGCGGTCTTCATCTTTCTGTTTTTCGTGGTGTGGTTCATCAATTTCCAGATGTAGATTAAACTGTGGAAAATACAAATCAGTATGCGCCCGACGACCATCGGGGCGTCTGACTAGCTGTTGTGTAACAAATTCAATTTCATCATCATCAAGACCATGCAATAGTCGTGATATTATAAAGAATTCCCACTTTTTCTTAGAAATCTTTTTTAAGCTTCTAAGTATATATTCATCTTTAGAAATAGCCATTAAGTTTCCTTCCTTTTTAATAGAGTAAATTCTCTGTGTTTTTGGCTTTCATCAACCACTGAAGCAACTTGACCATTGCCTCAGTGTCACGCTCGCAATACTTAAACAGGTTGTTTCTCAGCGATTTTAACTTTTGCGTATCCGTTTCTGCACACATCAGGTGATAAGCGTCCATCGCCATACCACCATGGGATATCTCAAGATCTTGGTAGGACATATCTGGGATAAATGCAGGCAGAACATTTTTAATCGAGTTAGATCCATGCTGTTGCCATCGATAGGCATAGCGTTTTCGGAACGGAACAATCAAGTCCCTGATCCGACCATGAATATTGCTCAGACCCTCAGCATATTCAGGAAAATCCTCGCTCATTTCTTTGATTCGTGTCTTTTCAAAAGCCATGTTATAGGCAAGAACGCAGGCATCTACAGGAATTTGCGCCAACATAGCCTTGATTAAGGTCGGCCGGGGATCGATATTCGGTTCCCCGAGAAATTCATAATGCTCAATAGGGGCACCTTCTTCTCTTTGGATATGCAGTGAATACTGGAAGGGGATCGCCTGATATGGACGCATTCCATCGTGTAGCGGAACCGGCGACATAAAGGTTTCGAAATCGAAATGACAAAGCGGATACCACAAGCTATCAAGAAAATCTCGGATGCCATCCGCGTCTATCTGCTCTCCCTTAGACAGGTGCATCTTCACCTGAAACCGTTGGCTGTTATTAAGTTCGCTTAGAGGAATATCCTTAAAATCAATCAGGCCACGTTGATAGAAGGAAAACTTGTCAACGCCACGGCCACGGAGGTCAAAAATGGAATCTTTTGGAATATGCTGCCAGCAATGGCCGTGAAAGTCGCAGTCATAGGGATCAGAACAGTGAGGGCCGATATCTGTAGTGGGCTGATCTCCATCAAGCATGTTGCGCATTTTGGTGATAACGTTCGGAAGGTTGTGCTGCATCCCGGAAACATCGTTGGTCATATCGTTGAACGTAAAGAGCTTGTCAACTTCAATATCGCCATTGCGAACATATTGGTTATTGATATGTACAAGGCAGGCTTTGCTGAGCTGGATTCCAGCACCAGCAACGACGTAGAACTGAAATGAAACATCATGGTAGTTAACAGTTTTTACAGATGTGGAGCTTTTCACCTCGTAAAGTTCCCATCCATTTTCGCCATGGTGCAGGATATCAACTTTGACAAACAGGCCATCAAACGCGAATGAAGCTTCGTAGATGTTTTTTGTTCCTTTGGCAATTTCATCCCTTGTCATTCGTACCTGCTCAGAAATCGACATCCCTTCATAGGGGACTTCTACTCCGTCAGGGAAAAGCTGCTGAGCCAGAACTCCAACATCTGTTCCACTGGCAAAAACAGCCTTTTGAGCGTTACTGATCTCATCCCGCAATTCCTTATGATATTTGTACAGGTAAAGAGACTTGTCGCATTGCATCCCCCGCACATATTGAGATTTACTTAAGAAATACTTATCAGACATTCAATCTCCTGATCGGTGTAGATGAATAATGTTTCTTAGTTTTTTCCATGTCTATATTTTTTAGCATGCAATCACGACAGAATATGTCACTCTGAATATTCATCACCTTTCTTAACATCACAACATCCCGCACAAAAGAGACATATTCTGTCGCAATGCCGTGTTTTTATCTGTTTACACATGCCAATGGAGTCGCTCTAAACTTTGAAAAAACAAAGGAGAAGCCATGACACAATTATTTTCAGAAATAGACCCCAAAACCGGCTTGCATATCCTGCGGGGACATATCTCAAATGACAGTCCAAATTGTTGCCAGATTGCTGTTTATTGCCCTTATTGCGGTGAAGACCACATCCATGGATGGCCTAGCCGTATAACAAATACAAAATATTTAGAACACAGATCAGCGCATTGTTTCGATACACCGACCCAAAGACGCACTGAATCTCCCTTTTATGTACAGGGCTACCTGATTGGAATTCAGCCATAGCAGAGGTTAGCGGATATTTACTAGAACTTCCAAAAATATAGTTTTAAATTTGTAACCAAAATAAAGCCCTAGCCATTGCCGGGGCTTCTTCAGTATTGGGTCTCAAAAATTGTTACCCGTCTACTATCTTTTTCTAGGCTAATTCAATCACTCTCTTTTATAAAATTTCAAAGACTCTCTGAACTTACTGGAGGGTCTTTTTCGTGTAAGCATTTGCAAGCATTTGCAAGCATTTGCAAGCAGATGCAAGCAGATGCAAGCAGATGCAAGCAGATGCAAGCAGATGCAAGCAGATGCAAGCAGATGCAAGCAGATAGATCAAGTGGGAACAGATACTTTCCTTCTAAGAAAAGATATAATCTAGCTCTAAATAGTATAAAAAAACTTATTCCCTCTCTAGATAAGAACAAAAAGCAAGATTTTATACTTATTAAGCGTCTTTTAATTCAGACCAACCCCAAAAAGAGCCCGGTAAAGACGCTCGCAAAGCTCGCTATTAATTCCTTTACTCCCTCCCCTAACGGTCGGTCATTTAGTAATCACACCACTGCACCCTAGGCCGGCGGCCTTTTCAGCTTTTGAGCGGTTTTATCGCTACAGAGATTTAAAAAAACCTTTAGTTTTAAATACTTGAGAATTTTAAAAAATTGTTATAAAATTATAAAAAATTAGAGATATTCAGAGTGTTAGGACTATCCAGTATTTTCAATAACTTAGTAAGACCGCAGGATTTGGCCTCAAAAGGCGCTTTTAGGAACAATAGAAAAGGAAAAAGAACTTTTATCTTAAACTTTTGGAGGTCACACCATGTTTAAACCCACCACCGTTGCCGCTGGCAGAGTTGGTATCTACTATTCAGACACTCGGCACGATCCAGGTTATTATCTCAGAAGCAATCAAGGCTATCAGATCTACGGCTCTGGCGTTCGTAAAGCAGGTTTTTGGGGTCCAGCTAAAGAATCTCATTTCCAAAGATTTGAAGAGCTGGCAGGAGATAAGCGCAAAACAAAATGCGTCGATCTTACTCTTTCTAGCCCTAAATCAGTTTCTATGGCCGTTGCTTATGGCAACCGAAAACAGCGAAGAGGAATTCTTAAAGGCAGAGAGAATGCTATTAAAAAAACTCTTAAATATCTTGAAAAAAATGGTTACATTCGAGTCCGGAGAAAAGAAAATGGGGTCGAAAAAAGCTATCCAGCCGAAGGAATTGTTTTTCTTGATGTACTTCACTTACTCTCAAGAAATTTAGATCCCCAAATCCACAATCATGTTTTGCTGGCTAATCACGGTTACGTTAAGGGCGATCCAAAATCTTATGCGCTCGACTTCACACCTCTTTATAAACACCAAAAACAAATCACCCAAATTTTTAGAAGCTTTGAGCGGGTCGAAATGGAAAAGCTCGGCTTCGGCACTCGAACAAAATACGATAAAAAAGAGAATGTTAGCTACGAGTTGGATTGTGTCACTAATGAGCAGATTAAAGCGGAATCCAGCCGTTCAAAAGATATTCTGGAATATCTGGCAAAAGACAATTTAACCAGAGAAACAGCAACCAGCGAACAACTACAAAAAGCCACGCTTAGAACGAGGAAAGCAAAAGTTCAAGTTGATCGGGAAACGATGGAAGTGGCTTTTGAAGCAAGAGCCAAGAGCCAGGGGTACGAGATCAAGGAGACCGAAGGTTTTACGCAGGTTACACAAATTCAAGCTGACCGTTTAACTCTCGCAGGCTTGGAAAAGCTGATTGATAGCCGAGTGACCTATACCCGACAAGATATTGTAAACGAAACAATTAAAGTTGCTGCTGCTGAGGGTTTGGCTGTTGATGCTGACATGATCAAGCGCAGCATGGCAAAGGCTTTTAAAAAAGCTGATGTTTTTAAACTGCCCGGTCAGCAGGTCCGGAAAGTCGCAACCGCCGAAGATGAATTTATTTCTCTACGTTTACTCCGTTCAGAAAATCGTAATGATCGGTGGATGAAGGACAGTCAAGGCACCCGCCCAACTCTGGCAAGCCGTCCAGAAATCGAATTTCAGGTTGATTGTGCTGCTAATCGAATTTTAAATTTTGTTTTTGAGGGGGAACAAAAAGAAGCTGCAATCAATATTCTGGAAAGTACAGATATGATCAGCGGAATTCAAGGCGACCCTGGAACCGGAAAAACAACATTACTCCAAGTTGTTGCAGAAGTATTTGGGCGCGATAGAATGCTTGGCTTGGCCGTTTCTGGTGTCGCGTCTAAAAAGCTTGCTGATGAAACCGGAATGCAGGGCGCAACCACCGCAAAATTTCTGACCGACTACGAAAAACGACAGCGAGCGCTAAAACTTGGTGGGTCTCCGGAAGCGAAATCAGACCTTAGAAAGACGACATATCTTGAATTTTTAGAGCAGCCATATTCTATGATTGTTGTTGACGAAGCAAGTATGGTTGGGGAAGTTCAAGCTGATAAATTGGCGCAGATTGCTAAAGAAACCGGGGCTCGGCTTATTCTTGTAGGCGATACTAAACAACTCCAAGCTGTCGCTCCAGGGAGTCCGTTTGAGCGTTGGCAACAACAAGGAATGAAAACAAGCTTTCTCCAAGAGATCCGCCGCCAGGAAAAAGAAGTGGATAAGAAAGCGGTTGAGGCTGTTACTCTCCGAGAGAGTGCTAAAGAAGCTGTTGAGATTATCAAAACGGGAAAAGGCCTTGAACAGATCGATGAGGATGAAAAAAGACTACAAAAAACCGTTGATTACTGGATGGAGCGCAGGGAAGCGACCGGCCGCGACCCACTACTTATCACAGGTTTAAACAGGGACAAGGACGCTCTTAACGAGGCAATCCGCGAACGTTTAGGCCTAGCCGGAACCGGCCAAACCTTTACTGTTTTAACCAGCGACGATAAAATTGTTGATCGTGAATTTGCTCCTAATGACCGGATTGTTTTCTTAAAAGCAGATGGTCTCAAGAGGGTCAAAACATCAGATGATCATAAAATCTTGAATGGCGAGCAAGCCGTTATTATGGATATTGAGGGGGATAAATTCAGGGTTGCTATGCTTGATGAAAATGGTAAGCGAAATGGCGTGACCGCATTTTTTTATATTAAGGAATATCAAAAAATTGACAGCGCATATTCTTTGACAATCCATAAATCCCAAGGGCAATCGATTCCAGATGCTATTTATTCTATCCGCAGCAATTCAGCTCTACTGAACAAAAATGAATTTCTTGTTGGAATCTCCCGGCATAAGCAGAACCTCAAAATATTTACTGACGATATCGAAAAAATGCAGATAAAAGCCGACCAGTGGGGAATCCGCGAATCTGGTCTAAATCGATTCTTGGCAGGGGTTAAAGCCGAAATGGGGGGTAGTCACTTTATTAATGGTTGTCGGGTTATTGTAGAGAGCCAGCAGATATTTATTGATGGAATCGAAAAAATTCGTAAGCAGTTGATTGCAGCTTATGGCTCACCTTATAAAGCGCCGAAGGTACAAAAAGAAGCTTTTGAGGGTGCATTAAACAAAGCGCGGGAAAATCTCCGCATAAACATGCAGGCATTACGCAAAAGAATTCCGGCCGAACCAAACCCTGTAGAAAATCGATTAACCAGACAGATCAAAGTATGGAGCGCTAAAATGCTGGAAATCGAGGAAATGCCGGCAATTAAAGGTCGTGAAATTGGCTTGAAGATGCAGAAGCTTAACGCAGCAGATCGAAAGCTGATTGAAGAGTTGACCAAAGCTTTACCAGAAAAAAACACAATCGACTTTAAATCCAAGGTGGCACTCAAGACAATCCAAGAAATCAGACAAACCGAAATTGATTTTAGTGAGATCCGGCTTGAGATGATAGAAGACGAAAGCGCCGAAGAGCTACTAATCGATGAGCTGGACAGTCAGGACGATGACTTAGCACCACGTTCACACTAATCCCCTCACCGCTAAAATTTAAAGTCTAGGCCTGAGAATCAACAAGGATAACCGCTTGTGCTGGCATAACCATGGCCGGACCGATAAAATAATTATCTCAAGAGATCCGTTAAAGTAATCTTCATAATATTTAACATTTTTATCGCACCGGCATCTATTGTTGGTGCATTTTTTATCTAACTACAACCCCATCCCAGCACCATTAACCTTTAGCCACTGCTTGCGCTCATGATGATCAGGTATCAGCTTATCTACCTCATTCCAGAATGCTGCGGTATGGTTCTTGTGAATCAGGTGCACCAGCTCATGCACGACTATGTAATCCAGTACTGTTAGCGGTGCCATCATGCACTTCCAGTGGAAGTTAAGGTTGCCCTTATCTGAGCATGAAGCCCAGCGGTTCTTGAGCTCCAGTACCCTCACTTCATGTGCCTTTACTCCCAGCTTACCCTGATAGTAATCAACACGCTCTCGGAGCTTCACATTGCCTTTGTGCCGATAGAACTCCTTAAAGGCACAGTCTGCCCTGGGTAGCGCCTGCTGACTTATACAGAAGTAACCGTTCTTCAGCATTAGCGGTTTATCTTGCTGTGCAACTATCTGCAGGCGGTAATTGCGCCCGAGATACAGGAACCCTTCGCCGTTAACATACTCGCGCTTAACTCGGGTAGCATTCAGGTCTTCCCACTCCGCTAGGCTCTTATAGATCCAGCCTCTCTTCTGCTCTAGTACCGCATTGATCTGCTCTGGAGAGAAGGTATTTGGTGCAAGTACAGACACATGACCATCACGTTCAATATAGATACTAAGTGTCTTGCGGTCACTGGTGGTGAGTGAATATGTAATATCCTTATAGGTCTGCATCAGGCAAGAATATCCTTGGTACGGTGTTTAGCCAGGGAAGTGATCTCTGTTACCAGCTGCTCTTCTGCGTTTATGATCTCATCTACGTTAGTCATGAGCAGCAGATCAGATAAATCACCCTTCATGCGGTCTATCTCGTAGCCGTTCTTCCAGAAATTGATGATATTTATGCGCTCTTTAACCAGCGCAAATGCCTCAATCACCATCTGCTTTATTTGTGCAGCTTGCTCTGGATTAACATCATCCTTACCAAAGGCTATCTGGATAATCAGGTCGTAGAACGGTGCCTGCTTAATATCGAGATCGCTATCACTTTCCTTGCGACCTTCTTTTACCTCGTCACGTAGTTCTTTCAGCTCAATAGATAGCTGATCCCAGTCCTCCTGATGTTTCTTCATCAGTGTCTCTAGCTTCTCACTTAACTTAGCGTAGAGGGCGGGATCTTCATCCCAGTTGACCTTGCAGTGTTTACGGATAGCGTGCTCCATCTCACTAGCTTTGGCCCTAGAGCTGGTATTTTTATCCAGCTCCTTGATGAAGGCGTCTGACATTAACTCTACAGGTGGTATCTTAGGGTTAATCCCCAAGCTAATCAGGTGCTCGCTAATCAACTTACGAACCTTTGCTCCTGCTCCAGAGATATCAATAGAGGCATCCTTATAGCGTTCCTTGACCTTATTGAGGATGTAGCCGAAGCGGTAGGCAGGCACCTTGTACGGGTTAGCTGCTGGTGCAGGGAGTATGATGTCCAAGCTTTGCAAGAACTTCTTAAAGTAGACCTCAAGGTTTGCCCTAAGCTTGATATCTTCCATCAGATCCACGGCCTTCTCCAGTGTCTGGTACTCTGTTGCGCTATCTTTTATCTGCTGGGTAACAAAGGCTTCGATATTGCTAATTTTGTTATCGGTAAAGAGCTGCAATAGCCGGTTATAGCGCTCCTCAATAATAGGGATCTCGGTATTGATATTCTTCAGCTGGCCAAGGATGTCTGCCTGATCGTCTTCCGAGTAGATAGACAGGGCATACTTGAGGTGGTTAGCGAGTCCGATGTAGTCAACGATGAAGCCTCGGCTCTTGTCCTTAGCGACTCGGTTAACCCTGGCAATAGTTTGCAGCAGGTTATGCTCCTTCACCTTTTTATCGATGTACA
Source organism: Desulfuromusa kysingii (assembly GCF_900107645.1). Classification (GTDB taxonomy): domain Bacteria; phylum Desulfobacterota; class Desulfuromonadia; order Desulfuromonadales; family Geopsychrobacteraceae; genus Desulfuromusa; species Desulfuromusa kysingii. Next base: position 412,588 of record NZ_FNQN01000003.1, on the reverse strand, counting down.
TAACCTGCTCTATAGGCGCATCAAAGCCGGTCAGCAGCATGTCGCAGACGATCATAAAGGCAATACCGGTACCAGGCTTTTCATAGTCGAACTTCTTCTTGAAATTGTCGATAGCGTTCATCTCACGGGATGACTTCACCGCCTTAGTAACTCGGGCATCTTCGTTTACGTTATCCGAGGATAAAACAACAGCGGTCTTGATGAACTCAAGCTGCTTGATCAGTTCAGCATCAGGGCTGTCTAGCTGCTTTTCCTGTTCAAGGCGCTCTTGAATAGCTTGATCTATATAGGTCTGATAGTGGACTACGGCAATTTTAGAGTTGCAGACAACTTGAGCCTTAAAGCCGTTAGGTAGTATCTGTTCTACATAGTGGTTAACCATGTTGTTAGCGATGGCTTCTATGCGCTTAGGAGCATCGAGGATATTACCGGTACAACCGTACTTTTTCTTGATCTTGAGTATCTGCTCGTCCGTTAAAGTCTGGAACAGGTCATCAAACTTAGTATCAAACTGGTGCTTCTCATTGATAGCGGTATCTGCAGTCTTACCCTCATAGAGAATCTGGATCGTGGCACCATCGTCAACAGCATCCTGTAACTTGTATTTATCGATGTATCCACCAAAGCGCTCCCAGGTTTTCTTCTTATGCTTCTCAGTAATCAGCGGGGTGCCGGTAAAGGCGATACGGGCAGCGTTAGGAAAAGCCGCAAAGAGGTTATCCCCCAGCTCACTAGACTGAGTTCTGTGGGCCTCATCTATCAGCACAAGCATCTTTTCTGAGTTGTTTATGACACCAAAGAGCTCTTTTTTAGGTATCGGCTGATCTCCGTAGTCACTCAGCGCTTCAGCTACATAGTCGGGCAACATGGTCTCGGCCTCTTTGAACTTATGCACCATAACCATATTGAGATTAGATGAATCGTTAGCCAGATCGCTCTTGAGCTTAGTGGAGCTATTTATTACATAAACTTTTTCACCGGTAAGTGCCGCAGTTTTAGTCAGCTGCTCCTCAAGGTCTACGCGGTCATTAACCATCAGCACTTTGTAGTCTTTAAGGTCAGCACTCTGGCGCAGCTTACGCACCAAGAACACCATGGTTAGTGACTTACCACTGCCCTGTGTATGCCAGATAACCCCCGAGCGTTCCATAGAGGTGCTGCCAGTGCGTAGCTTCTCTATGGTTTTCAGCACAGCGCGGTACTGCTGATAGCGGCAAACAACTTTTATCTGCTTATCACCGGCATCCATGTAAAGCATAAAGTTACGCACAATATCCAGCAGAGTATCCTTAGGCAGCATTCCCTGTATCAGCACTTCCTGAGGCCGCTCTACACCTAATGGCTTTACATAATCTTGATACTTCGAGGGGTAGATGGTCTTCCAGCTGTAGTAGTAATCGCTGGTGGAGGTAATAGTACCAAACTTGGTCTCATCACCTGTGGTGGCAATCATCAGCTGGTTAAAGTGGAACAGGCGCTCTTCACCCTCTTTGAGCCCAGCCTCTATCGTATCTTCGCGCTGATCGCTGTAGCGCCTGAGCTGAGTGATGGCTTCATAAATAGGGTTAGAGGTGTAGATATTCTTGTCTTTGCACTCGATAACTACCAGTGGCAGGCCATTAACAAATAGCACCAAGTCTGGGATAATGAACGACTTAACTCTGCCTGGGGTGTCGATGCGGAATTGATTTATAGCGTGAAAGCTGTTGGCTTCGGGGTTATCAAAGTCGATGAGCTTAACAACCGGATACTCTTCTCCGGTAACCTCGTTAATATCGACCTGCTGCTTATAAAGCTGCTCCAGCACAGTCTTGTTAGCTTCCAGCAGCCCCTTAGCGGCCTGATCGGTAAGCTCAGCGTGCAAGTCATCCAGTTGTTTGTCGGTTAGCCACTGCCTACCATCATCAAGGGAGTTGATTGCCGCAACACTCTGTTTAAAAACAGCCTTAAGTGTTACCTCGCGGAAGTCAGTACGCAGACTACCAGCAAAATCACCAGGGATACCTTCCCCTTGGTTGACGATGATCCAGCCTAGCGCTTCTAGCTGATCAAGAAACGGCTTTTCGACGAACTTGTATTCAGACATTTAAATATTCCCTACCAAGGGCATCACTAGCACCAGATTAAGGATGATATGTCAAAAAGTAGCTTCTGGCGATACTCAAGCTCTACGGGCCCAAAAGTGTCGAGGGGGCGAAAGTCAAGGTTATGCTTTTCCATAAAAGCCTTTAAGTCCAACTTGGACTTATAAGTATCGGGCCTAAGTGTTTCATTCCAATAAAGGGTGGTAGCATACGATTTAAGCTTTTGAGTATACACTTCATTGTTACTGGAAATATTATCCCTACCCTTCAGCAACAAAATTCCGCCAAGTCTATTCCTCTCTTGTTCAAAACGCTCTTCATCGTTATTGAAGAGAGCTTGGTTCTCTGCGTTACGAGAAAGAATATGTTCTACATGGAAGCCAGTTTTAGCACCACTTTTCGAAACAAGATCTGACAGTGGGTGCCTCATCTTCACACTTGTCCCATCAGCAATAAACTGATCCACACGAGCGAAGAAGTAACGAACAAAACGCTTGTTAAGGTGTTCTATAGAGGCGTTCTTGAAATATGTGTAACTGAATGGCTGGTCAACTTTTGCTGCACGACGATCACTAAGAATCTCTATTAGATGCTTATCAAAAACAGTGTGGATAACATCTACAGGCTGCTCTCTTATTTCGTTAGAGATAAGGGAAAGTCTTGTTGCAAACTCATTACTGTCATAGCTATTCTGGAGCTGTAAAAGGGTAAAGAGCCTATCAAGCTCAAAAGAAATCATCCTGACCTTTTCAGCTTCTTGCGCATCATCAAGCTCACATGCTGAAAGAATAAGTAGAAACTGACCATCCATTTCGTTCAAGCTATTGAAGAAGACTGAAGGAGCGTTGCTATTCTGGTGCTTAGAGAGCTTCCAAATCTTTGCGTATAGATCAGTGTAATATCGAAGAGTGTCCTTTATGAACTTCTTTACAGAACCAGGGTCATGCTCAAGATTGAGCTGTGCAATCATATCCTGCTTGAACATTTCCCGGTGGTAGCCACCATCAAAGCGCTGGCCCTCTTTCCTTGATTTTGTATATTTTGCTTTTAGATAATACCTAAAGAAGGCATCAATCTCGTCATCTTTAAAGGCGTTGACCTTACCAACTTGCTTCTCCCATAACCCGTTGTAGTCATCCTTATCCATCTCAATCTTATCTATCTGTCCAAGTAACTTACCTTTTAATATCTCGTAAGGATGAAGCCGTACACCACGGTCATTGATTACCTCAAAGACCATAGGTACATCAGTTTGCTCAACAGCTAGTTTTATCAGAACTAAACGCTCCAAAAAATAAAAAACAAATGTTTCAAACTTATGCTTGTCTGGTAGTTTTTTATTCAGATAGGTACTTATTATTTGATAATTATCAACCATATTTACAGCGGTTACACCGCTACTGACATCGATATTTTTCACATCGTTTTCATCATCATAAAGAGCTTCAAGAACCTTTAAGTGACTAGCATGATGCATCCAAAACTCTAATTCAAAACCACTATGCCCAGCGATTTTCTGTTTCAACCAACCTTCTGCCTTCGGAGAAAAACCTATTGCAAGATGCCTGAGCTTTATCAATATAAGAGTCAATGTCGTTAATCTTTGCTGACCATCGACTACATAAACACGCCCATCAATTGTGTTCGTTACGTAGGTATTGAGGTAGTACCAAGGGTAGTGTGCTGAGATTGCTTCTTTACTAGCATCCACAGAAGTGTGCAAAAGGTAACTTTCTTCGAATTTGTAAAAAATATCATTCAGAAGCCGTTTTACTGGCTCCTCACTCCATTTATAATCTCGTTGATAAAAATCAATGTGATAAACAGTGCTAGAAAACAGGTGATCAATATTTTGGTTAAATGGTGATATATCCACGTGAACCCTCCACTAATAAAACCTATCAAATTAAATAGTTACTCGTACTTTACCGGTTAGCAGGTCTTGCATGAGACCTGCCTTAATTGTTTTATACTTTTCCAAGCATTCTTTTTCTCGGCTAACCTTCAAATCAAAAGACAGCAACATCTTTCCTATGCAGACCTGCTCTTTGTATGGTGCAAACTCGACAATAAAGGCTTTGATTTTTGTAAGTGTTAGCCGGGTAATTGCATTTCCTGACATCAAGTCTTTAAGTCTGTTTTGTCCGACAGGTGACAGAAGATATTGGACTATGTAGTTTGCATCTGAGACTTTGTCAGAGGCTCTTACAATAGCGACACTCGAGAGCAAGCTAAACTCTTCACTAACAGTGTTAATTGCAGCATTACCCGTATTTGCTCCATCTTTAGTCAGCAGAATGTCACCTTTTTTCACATCACATCTTCTGTAAATTTGTTCATGTTCGTACTTCGATATTCTCCCACAATTAGATAAATCCATATAACCGAACCTTATGTTTTTAGATGTAACATAGAGACATTCGCCATCAGTTGTCTGTGGTGAGAAGTGAGTCCCATCTTGAATTTTATCTGAGACTGTTCCAAGAGACTTAACCTCCCACCCCTTAGGTATCCACCCCAACTCAGACTCCTTATACAGGTGCGGAGCTTCTTCATAGCTTGGGCGCAGCTGTCCGTTCTCATCTATTCCACGAGTAAAGAGGTCGTGCATCATCCCTTGCTTGATGGACTGGTACTTGTCGATCAGGGCTTGGGTCTTTTCTATGAGGTTGTCTACGGTGGAGAAGATTTTGGCTATTTTGCGTTGCTCATCTAATGGAGGGACATCAATAAGTGTTCTTAGCAACAACTCATTTGTGAAGTTTAGCTGCGCATCTGCCATTCCAGTTGTTCGACTATCAATATATCTTTGAGATTTTTCTGAAGCCAATGAACAAGCTAGAATCACAGCATTAACTTTAGAGACATCCGGCCTTAAGAGGATCATCTTTCCCGAGACCATTAATCTTGGTGGAGTATCTGTCACATAAGCTGTTACTCCACATCGATCACGAGGCCCAGCTTTCGTGATAAGCACATCACCAGCCCGCACCTCTATGTTTTTATTTTCCCAAAACTCTTTAGGTGGTACTTTGTGGGCGGTAGGATTCCAGCCGCTCCACTTCACTGCAGTAGTTTTCAATAATCCCCATTCTACTTGTGAGGCGATATTCCTCTCCTCACAAGTAGGGCTCGGCCCGCTTGCATGATGAACTATTAAGTCTAGTATCTTTTTACGACTCCAGCCTTGAACACTACTCATACCCCAACTCCACCAGAAATTGGTTCAGCAACGCAGCCTCTTTATCCCGCTCCGCTAGTATCTCCTTAACCGTAACCGAGTACTTACTCCACAGGTTCTCTACCTTAGCAACAAACCCCTGGCGATACTGACGCAGATAACCCTGATACTCCCTCAGTAGTAACTGCCGGAAGCGCTCAAGGATCAGTTCTTTAGCCTCCTGCTCGGTTATCTTCTCTCTGGCTTTCTCTACCAGTTCATCCTTACGCTTTTCGGACTCGCGTATGTTAGCCTTGAGGTTTTTCAGCTCTCTATCCAGAGCAGAGTGTGCCTCCAGCTTGGCATCTATAGCAGCTATTTCTTTATTAATACCATCGGCCTGTTTAACTAGCTTGCCCTCGCGCTCTTGCAGCTCAGTGAGGTCTGTAGTAAAGCCTGAAGCTTTTGCCCGTTTAATATCCTGCCTAACCGCTTTTAACTCAGCATTCACCAGCTTCAGCTCACCTTTATGAGCTTTCATGTTCGCTTTGCACGACTTAACCACGGCCTTAGGCAATACACCACTGTCAGACTCTTCATCAGACTCATCATTGCCCTCATCGCTATCACCGGCAGCAAAGAGACCTTCCAGCTCCAAGATGCGCGCTTTATCCTGCTCCAGTTGTTCCAGCACTTCAGGGAACTGTGAGGCTAAAATATCTGCCTCAGGGATCAGCTCAGCATTCCAACCACTGGCAGCAACAGACTTAAGATCGGTGGCAATGCTATCCATGTAGCTAGCAACGGCACCCTGTACTTTATGCAGATCGAGCATGTTATGGGGCAGCAGCACATCCACAATACTCTGCATGAATAACCTTCTTACTCCAAAGATATTATGCTGCTCAGGTAACGATTCCAGGTGGGTAACATTATTTTCCCACCAACCCTGCAGCGCCTGCTCATACTGCTCATGCTTGGCAAGTACGCCAGGGTGTGACTCGATCAGCTGTTTAATATCTTCCTTGTTACTGATAGCTTCACTAAAGTCACTGTAGGTGGCATCACGCTCGATAAAGAGCTGCGCTTTTATACCCTGATAGTTATTAAAGTAGCTCTGCAGCTCGCTGATCTCGACAACAGGCACCCCGCCATTGAGGTGAGCTCTTACATCATGTGGCTCTGGTGGTGGCGAGTTATCTACGTAACGTCTGATATTGAGGTTGAAGTCTTCCTCTTCTAGCTCGGTAATTGGGACATTGCGCGAGTACTTATCGACATCAAGCTTCTGGCGGTAAACATAGGATATCTTCTCAATATCCTCAGGACGCAGCTGGTTCTGGTTCTTGCCTTCCTTGTACTCACGGTCAGCATTGATAAACAGGACGCTATCTCTTGCTGCAGTACCCTGCTTATTGATCACCAGCACACAAGCTGGAATGCCAGTACCGTAGAATAGCCCAGAAGGTAGACCAATAACTGCCTCCAGTATCCCTTGCTGGATAATCTTTTTACGCGCAGTCTTCTCTTCACCACCACGGAACAGCACACCATGAGGCATAACCACGGCCATCTTGCCATCGGCCTTAAGTACCGCAATCATATGCTGGACAAACATCAGGTCGGCCTTCTTACCTGATTCAGGCATGAAGGTGTGGAAGCGGGTGTCGAACTTCATCTCCTTGCGAGAGTAGTTTTGTGAGAAGGGAGGATTAGCTATGACCCGATCAAACCGTTTAAGCTCACCACTATCAGCTATATGCAGTGGATCTTTAATTGTGTCACCTTGCTTGATGTCGGCGGCATTAATACCATGCAGGATCATATTCATCTTACAGATAGACCAGGTGCCACCGTTATCTTCCTGCCCATACAGGGACAGGTTACGGGCGTTACCACCAATCTCAGCAACATACTGCTGCGACTGGATCAGCATACCGCCAGAGCCTACAGTAGGATCGTAGATCTCCATCCCTTCTTGGGGCTCTATCAGTTGTACCAGGGTACGCACCACCTCGGAAGGGGTATAAAACTCACCACCCTTTTTACCGGCACTATCAGCAAAGAACTTAATCAGATACTCGTAAGCAGCGCCCAGTAGGTCAGGGAACTCAAAATCTTCGTTACGCAAAGGGACATGCTCAAAGTGCTGAATAAACTGCACCAGAGTGTCGTCAGACATGGTGTTCTTGCCAACCTTGCGGTTAAAGTTGATAGTCTTTAGCACATCCTCAAGGGTGTTGGGGTTGGCATCTTCTATAGCTGCAAGAGCTTTATTGAGACCGGTACCAACATTCTGTTTTAAGTGACGCAAAGTTGCCCAGCGAGCATCTTCAGGGATGTAGAAACTATACTTGGTGGGGTTATTAAGCTGCTTCTCAATAAGATCAGCAACCATCCCCTTGCTGGAGAGCTCCTTCTTAAGCAGCTGACGATCCTCTTCAAACTGATCACTCATCCGCTTCAGGAACAGCATACCGAAAATGTATTCCTTGTACTCCGAAGCATCCATCTTGCCACGTAAGATGTCACAGGCTTTGAGTAGTAATGATTCTAGTTTTGCTAGTGTGAGGTTTTGAGTGGGCATTCAATTCGTTCCTTTACGCATCTAACTCAGAAATAACATCTATAGGGATAAAGCCATGTGCTGTTGTCTTGTTGCCATCGTCCAAGGACTCTGAGCCAGCGGTAGGGTAATCATCCCATTTTTAATAGCTATCAAAAGTAGACTTATGCTGCCATTGCCAGCTTTTGTTTAGGTGTAATTCCACCAATCGCCATATTGGGTCGTTCGTTATTGTAAAGCCAAAGCCATCGGGTTGCGTAATCTTGGACTTCGGCAACGGTGTCAAACAAATATTGAGTTAGCCAATCATAGCGGACGGTACGATTATAACGTTCAACGTATGCATTCTGTTGCGGATTGCCTGGTTGGATATATTGTAAAGTAATATTCCTTTTTTCTGCCCAGGTTCTCAGCTTTTCACTCATATATTCAGGACCGTTGTCACAGCGGATGGCTTGTGGTTTCCCACGCCATTCAATAACTTGATCCAGAGATCGAATAACGCGCTCTGCCGGCAATGAGAAATCAACATCAATCGAATGCTGATATTTTTATATTGAACAACTTTCTTGGCCATCTCTCGGCGTAAAGATGGCCTTAATACTTTCCCTCCAACGCCTCTTTCCTGATTTCAGATTTAAGACGTTCTTCGGCATACATCTTCTTGAGTCGCCGGTTTTCAGCTTCCAACTCTTTTAAGCGAGCGACCATAGACGCATCCATACCGCCATATTTGGCTCGCCTCTTGTAGAATGTGGCGTTGCTCATTCCGTGTTCTCGGCAAAGTTCCGCTACAGGTTTGCCACCCTCTGCCTGTTTCAAGATGCCATGATTTGGCTGTCAGTGAATCGTAATCTTTTCATTGAGAATCTCCTCTCGGTTAATTTACGAGAAAATTCTACTTTTGGCGACCATTACTTTCAGGGGGGATTACCCCCGAGTGCAGGTTTTGTTTCTTAGTGCCGCCTGGTGAAACCAGAAAAACAGTCCAATGGTAAAAGCTACGGTCATTCAGTTAAGCGGATCGGTAATGCGCACTTACGTTGGGCTTTTGGTGAAGCGGTGATCTTGATGCTCAAAGGTAATAAGCCGCTGCAAGCCAAACGCCAAAGGCTGGCCAGTAAACATGGCAAAGGGAAGGCTTTGGCGATCCTCTCACAAGCAAATGCGCGATGATCCAAAGGGATCATCGCCGGATTCTGCCCCTTCTCCGAGCCCGGCACTAACTATGGCCAGAGCTTACAACTGGGCCACGCTTTTTTGAATGGGACGGCACAAGGGTACGCAAGTGTTTCCAGGTGGCGAAGACAGTTCAGTCACAGATGACCGGCCCTTCGCATTAAGAGCATCGATAAGTGTTTGGAGCAAAATTCGAAATCTGCAGCCAGATCAGAAGCCCTAGTCAGAAACAGGATGATTCGTGGTTGATCAGTCGCTTGTCCAAGAACGAAAAGTCATCTTTTGCGTTAATGGCTATCTTTACTCTTGACGGCCGGGGGCCTGATAAGTGTTAGGTAGATTTATTCTATTTCTTTTTGGTTTTCAGTTATTGGGATGATTTTTCTTTTTCTGCGACCAACTAAAAAGTAAATACCTAGAACTATTAATGGTATCCAGAAAATCGGGTTGACTAAATGGTAAGAAGTACGCTCGAAACCAACACCTCCAGCAGAACTACCTATTAACCCGAAAACGCCGCCAATAATGCTCATTCCAAGTGCGCCAAGAGCAATTCCGACACCGCCAGTTGCTACGCCAACAGTGCCAATCACAACTGAAGTAAAGAACCCGACAGCAGCTCCAGCCCCTGTCCCTATGGCAATTGAACCTATACCTGGAAGCACAAGTGAGGTAACTGTCCCCGTAAGGGTAGCAAGGTAAAGTCCGTAACACATTGTCATTAGTCCAATAATTTTTTGGTGTAACCGGCTCCAGCCTCCTAAAAACTTCGCCCAAATCGCAAAAATTACGATTGCTACAGCTGCACCAATAATTATTGAATTCATTGTGCCCTCCAAACGTTCATTTTAATTTCGCTACCTAACGCCTGGCTAAGCCGCATTCACCGCTGCTTTTTGCGGTGAATGTCGGTCTTTAGCCTTTTGTTAGCAACACATTTTAGATTAGTCCTCATTTTTGAAAACAAGTCTAAATTTTGGTAGAAACTTGGTGTCCTTATGATCATCATTCGTAGCAATTTCCCTGGTTATACCTTCAGTTATTTCTACCGTTGAGACAATTGGTACAAATATCTCCTCTTCTTTATACTCAACTTTTTTTGTATCAATAGGAATCCAATCTTTGTTTTCTTCTATCTCACTAGTAGAATACACCTTCAAATCGGATAATTTCTCAACTGATGGATTGGGAAATAATTCTTTAAAAATCTTAGTTTTATCCCGTTCATTGTTTCCCAGACAGAATGGAATAAACCAAGGAATTGCTCGATTTGGATGTAAATCGAAGAACGATGGGATTTCCCACTTCTTGTTGCCATTTTTGTCAGTCCTTTTAAATGCGAAATTACTCATTAAGTAATCAGCGTCAATCAAAGAACAGCCGAAATCCAAACTAGAACAAGAAATGCCATTTATGCTGCTATTAAATAAGAATTCTGCTGAGTAGTTGTAAAGGAGATAAAAAGGCATTCCACCTTTGGTGGATGCATAATCTATAAGATCAATAATTTGATTCCCATGTTCCATTTTTGGGTAATCTTGGCCTTTATAAACAATTTTTGATTGAACAGGAAAAAATAGATAACCGTTTTCAGTTTGGATAAATAATTCAATGTCATTTCCATTCGTCTTCTCATTAGTAGCTTCGAAAATGGATATCATTGAATTTGATGTATTGCGATTGATTTCATATATGAGATTTTGAGTTATTGTAACCTCATATATTTTAAGACCATATCGACTCCTTGAAAATTGAATTCTTTTCCAAGTATCTTGAGATAATTCGCGTAGGAGTTTACATTGTTCTGTCATTTTTTCCTTGCTAACAATAAATAGACAGTCTGTATAAAACTGTAAATACAGACGGTCAGAGCTATATAAGATTCTTGACAGAATTACAGATGAATCGTACTTTTACCAAATACTTCAGTCGGTTACGAGTATCTTGATCTTAGCCAACTCGGTATATACAGACCTGCCTAAACTGTTTCAAAGTCCATCCATCGGACTTTTCACCCCTTTTCCGCCTTTATTGAGAACATGCGTGTAAATCATAGTGGTACTGACATCCTTATGTCCCAATAATTCCTGAATAGTGCGAATATCGTAACTCGCTTCCAACAAATGGGTGGCAAAACAGTGACGAAAGGTGTGGCAACCGGCTCTTTTGACCACCCCTGCTCTGGAAACCGCTTCCCGGACAGCTCGTTGCAGAAGAGTTTCGTGTATATGGTGTCGCCCCTCTTCTCCGGTCGTTCTGTTTTTCCAGCGGTTTTCCTGAGGAAATGCCCATTGTCAGCACCATTCTGCTCATACATTGGAATATTTTCGCTCTGGAGCGCCTGCCCTTTCCACCCTTGCCATTTCGGACCAGAAGTTCCCGTCCGGAAAAAACCAGATCTTGTACCTGCAATTGCAGACACTCCATCAATCGTAATCCGGCACCATAAAACAAACTGATCATCGACCATTTGTCGCCGCTTAAGTGATCAAGAACCGCCTTGACCTCTTCGCTAACATTGAACGCTAAAATAAAAAAAGCCGCCACACCGTTTGATATCGGTTCGACGACTTTCAAGTTTTATCTGTAATTTTTTCTTTCCACTGTCCCCCCTAAGCGAAATGTCATCACATTCAAACGCTATTCTACTTTTTTGTCAAGCTTCAACAAACTCGTATAGAAATGATGGAGAGTTTCGATATGAACCGAAATTCGAAAGCGAATCACTATTTACCTGGTATTAAAAGACACCCTATTTACCAAATCTTAGGAATTGCGACATGAAAATAATCCTCCATCAGCAAAGTCTTTACTTTTAATACCAAAAAATTGTTCGCAAGTTTCAATGGACGTCTGAACGTCTGAAGGACGGCTATTTTATGGTTTGACCCAGACTGTCAGATCAAGCATGAACTACTGCATTTGAGTTTTTTATTGTTACCTATTCGTATTTGTTGCAATCAGGAGCCTATATACACTGCTTAATCCGATTCGGAGTTCTTCGGCAATTTCTGCTTTTCGTTTGCCTTGCCCGGCCAGCTCAAAGACAAATTCAGATTTCGCCCAAGCAGTCGATTTACGACCTTTGTATTTTCCTGCAGCTTGGCTTTTTCTATCTGTTCACGCTGACGCTCCAACATCCAAACTCTGCGATAGCGCCCAGCATAGTCAGAATCAGCTCCCCGGTGGGAGTTGTTGAATCTAAATTGATATTCAGTATCTTGAACGCGATGTTTTATTTTTGTAGCTGATCGACAACCGATAATAGATGCTTGGTGGCTCGGGTAATAATGTCCAGTTTGTAACAGATTACTATATCGCCTTCTCGAAAGTAATCGAGTCGGCCTGAGAGTTTCGAGTGGTTCGATTTAACACCAGAAATTTTCTCCTTAGCCTCATGTTTCTGTGAGAATCTTTCCCAAAAGGTTTCAGTGGGAAAGAATTTCGCCCTGCACGTTTTCTCACACGCCCGTGAAGCGTCAGCTCGTAATCTTGCTCAAATTGAGCATTGGTCAGCCCTTTTTTTCCTCAGGGATTTCAATCCCACGCCGGTGGGCCTCGAGAATCAGATCAATTGCCCACAAATTTGCCTCTTCATTGCTCCTGAAATCCTCAGCCTGATTCGCGACGATCTTAAGGTATATTCGAATGTCATGGTCTGATATTTCAGAATTAATTTCCGGCAAATCGAGTTCGGAACCCATAGATATTCTCCTTTTTTTATAAGTCAGCGATTTTAAGAGAACCCTGCCAGAGGTGTCGTGGCTGATCCAGCGAGGAGTAGATAAGACACGAATGTATTTTTACGGCAATTCTTTTCCCAATTTCAGATAGACAATAATACAGGTCTCCAATGCATCCGTGGCCATCGCTTCGATCTGTTCAACCTCAATCGCTTGAGTGAATGCCTCCGGAATATTTTCAAATTGGATAAACCAGTATTCGCCATCATCATTCCTGTGTTCGGCGATATAGCCATAAGTTTTGTTGATCATATAGATCTGATCATTAACATTAACCTCATCAATAGTGATCTCACCTGTCCTATTGGTCATAAAGACCCCCTTCCTGCTTGAAAAAAGCTTCTTTTATTGCTCTGACGCATGATGGAGTTGCCAAGCGCCCCGCTGGATAATCTCTGATGGATTAGTCGCTTTATTGTAAAGCTCCTCGATCATCTGCCGATCCAGAGAGCGCACAAACACAACCCGGTTAAACTGGGGGCTAAGATCGTTCATTGACTAATCCAATGCCGGCAGACCGGCTTTCCAGATGTCATAGTCCCAGGGGTAATAAAAATTCTGTTCAGATACCAGCAGTCCTTCAATGCCGGGAATTGTTTGACCTCGGAGCCAAGCGGCAACAGGAACTCTTTCATACCAGGGCAGATCCCGTAGCCGAGGAAGCTGGTGAATAATATGCCCCCCCAAGCACGGATAATTTCATTCCGCCGGTCCTCCATGCTCGACCCGCAATCTCGATGATCGCAAGGTCCTGTTCGTGCGGATAAAGTAGATCCAGAAAAAATCAGGCTCACCTTTACCGTTGCAATGCACCATTGTCCTTCTCAGAAAGAACCCCGCCAGAAGCCGAATAGCCTGCTCCAGCGGGGAGTAAATCTGTTTAGATCTCCAACTCCAGCCAGGGATTGAACCCCTCAATCTTCTCTCTCGCATACCCTTTACAGTTCTGCCAAACCTCCGTCTCGCCAATCTTGAAGTGCTGACAGACATGACTATGTCCGCAAACCCAATATTTGGCGCCACTCTGCTCGACCAGATGATCGAGGTCACTGGCGAATCCGGCGCTTACAAGGTCGTCTGTGTAAGCCGGGTGAATGCATTTTGCCGATGGACCATGATGAGTCACAATGACCAGCGGTTTCTCCCGGTAAACCTCAAACTGCTCGATCAACCAAGCCTTGTGCTGTTCATGTATCTGGAGAGTCTGCAATGTACTGATCGGCCGGTAATCGTCGCGATCAAACCTGATGGCACGGTAATCGTTAAGATATTGACCAACCTGGAAACGGGCTTCGGCCTCACTGTCTTCACCAAATAACTTGTAATCTGCCCAAAGAGTGCACCCGGCAAAAGCGATGCCGTTAATTTCTACGGTGTCACATTGAAGAAAATTGACGCCTTGCCTTGTGCAAGCTTTGCGAAGTCTTTCATCCTCATCTTTAAGGACCGATCCATAATATTCGTGATTGCCAGCAATATAGACGATCTCTCTATCGCCAAAGATGCGTCTCAGTTCTGCCGGCCCGTCCGTTTTTGAGTGAATGTCTCCAGCAGCGATTACAACGTCCGCTGTTCCTTTGTATTTGCCGAGTTGCTGCCAGTGGCTTTCGATGTGCATGTCCGCAAGCGGTATGATTTTCATAATGTTTGTTGACCTTTCCCCCGTTTGTGATCTGACTGCCAGATTTCACCGGTTAGCAAATCCATAGCCGATAATGCACGGCCATATGCTGCCCCGGTATCCAGCATTATAAGGTCACCTGTAACTAAAGGGTGATTGTCTTCGGATGCAACAGGAGTATGACCGATAACCAGAGCACGCTCGTCATGATTCCAGCCATCAAGGCTGCGATCCCATAGGAGAGTGTGGATTTCCTGTTCCTCTAATTTATCCTTCCGAAAATCAACCCCAGCGTGAACGAAGATATAACCGGGTGTTTTAAAGTAATATTGAGTTGCTTGAAGAAACTCAATATGAGTCTGCGGAATCTCTCCCAGCATGATGTATTTGGGACAAAGCGTGTGTTCTTCAGAGTTATCCCGCACCACTTCTACTGCATAGCTTTTTAACGTCTTATCACCACCATTTCGTTTAAAGCAGGCCACATCTGTATCGCGCCTCATTTTCTGGGCCCATGACAGAGACATCTCTTCAAGCCTTTCTCCTTCAATGGCTCCGCAGTTAATCAGCGCATCGAGAAACAGTTGTTCATGATTACCGCGCAGAAAAACGGTTTTCGGGTATTCCATTTGTAGATCGATCAGTGCATCGATCACTTGCTTTGACTGAGGCCCACGGTCAATGTAGTCACCCAAGAAAACCAGCTGATCTTGGTCTGTTGGTTGGACCTGACTCAGCAGATGATCCAGTTTTGACAGGTGCCCGTGGATGTCGCCAATTGCAATTAGGCGTTTCATGCTTTGTGCCCTCCACTCCAACTTTGGACGGCCAGATCGTTACATTGGTTTACATTCCGCTCAGAACCGACAAGAAAAATCTTCGTTTTGGTTCCACAGGTGCACTCAACCCGACAACCCTTCAACAGTGTGCCGTGACGAAGTTTCGTGATAATAATTGTCTCTAGTTTAGGGGTGGCTCCGCATGAACAGTTCATAATCTTTCCTCCATGACTTTTTTCAAATCACTCCACGCAACCGGCTTAAAATCCCATGCATCTACGCCAATATCGATATATCTTTTATCCTCAATTCCTGCCCGACCGTGCATATGTCCGTGGACGTTAAAAAGGTAACGAGAGTTAAGTTGCTGGGGGTGGACCGGGATGTGCGACAATAACGCAGTCCCTTTAAAAAACAACGATCCGTGTAATTTTGCGAAAACCTGCAAATAGTCCTGGGTATCTAAAATGTCGTGATTGCCGAGGATCAATTTTTTGTATCCGTTCAACCGACGCGCAACATTGAATCCCTGATGACCAAAAGCAAGATCGCCCAAGTGATATACAGTATCGACAGGCCGCACGACTGCATTCCACTGTTCGATCAGAAACTCGTCATGCTCCTCAATACTAGAGAACCGGACGCCCCGCTTTTCTTCGTATTGCAAAATTTTGTGATGCCCAAAATGATGATCAGCGGTCAAAAAAATCTCTTTCATTATTTCTCCTACTTAACTGCAAAGCCGATTCCGATCGGGGAATGATATTCTTCTCTGCGCTTAGATAGAATTCGCTCAAGGCTCGGATACCGGCGCAAGTGCAACTCTCGTTTAACTTGATCTAAGATTGCCCGAACACTCGGTAAAGATCGGCCATCATATTGGTGCACTACTGAATCAGTGATACTTTCTACTGCCCGGGTGTCTGTAAAGATTTCAAACTGCTGACGCTTACAGACCAAGTTTGTCACCAGTTCAATGGCTTCATTGACGGTATATGGTGGCGTTTCGATAGGTGCCAGACGCGACCAAAGCGGAGCGGTGCCTCCCTTCCGGATAAGCTCAATATTATTGGCTGTACCAAAAAACATAACCTTTGATCGCATATCAATTTTTGCAAAAAAATCCCTCCAGAAAGCATCCTGAAGCTGCTGGCGAGGATCTAAAAGCGACACTAAATAATCGTGAATACCGCATTTATCCAACTCGTCAAGAGCGACTAAACCTAGCTTCATGGTCGGAAGAAAAATATTATTGTAAATAATACCGTGGCGACCGTTACCCCATTTTGACGTGGTCCCCTCCAGCGACATAGAGACATCGTTGGAGTCACTACGGAGGCTTCCGGTCATGGGCTGGTGGATATAGTGTGTTTTTAGCCCCGCTTCTGTAAAAGCATCTGAAAGTTGTTCAACGAGAAATGTCTTGCCGGTTCCAGGATCGCCATAGAGCAGCGGATAAACAGCGTCTTGATCGCCGGTTAACCGTCTAACAACCGTCAAAAGCAGTTCTGCAATCGGCTTTTCTCGATTTGGGCAAAGATCATTTAAGATCCGCATGACCTTATCAACAAAAGGCACCGATTCTGTTTGAGTCAAAACAGGCTTTCTGGCGAAGTCAAAAAACAATGCAGGATCCGCCCAATAAATCATCTGCCAGTTTGGCTTGTATCTATCGTAAATCGTCTGAATTGCGACCAACAATTCAGACGCAAAATCCGTAATTTCATTAAAGTCACTGGGGCTTTCTGCACAGCTAATTGCAGACTCAATAACATAAGGTAATTCTTCAAAGATTCCTTTTTTGTCAGTGTTTCGAGTACCCAGTTGAGCCTTTTTTACTTTTTTTACGTTTAAAATTTTTTCGCATTGCCGCCGACATTTTGCCTGGGGGGACATATCCGGAATTTCAATTGTTCCGGCTTTATTAAGCCTGAAAATCTCCCATGTTTCTTTTGAGTCGAAAACCATATCGAAATCAGAATCTTCTAAAGCAAACCCAAGATCTTTGAGCTTCCGATACGGGTTTTTAACCGGAGATTTTTTTCCAATAGAGATGACCTTACGCATGACTTCCTCAGTAACAATCTCAGTGTCCTCGGTCGACAACAGGTCATTACCTTCATCCAACGATAAACCCTGCCATGTTTCACTTGATACCAAAATAGTCCTTGTGATATCTGGAACAGCTAAAGAGTTTAAAACTTTCTCAACAACTTTCTGGACGATATAGTAAGGATAAATATCGTTGCCAAGAAACACCTCTTTTTTGACAATTGCGCAGAATTCCACCCAGACAGAACGCTTGATTAAATATTCCTCTCCGTCTTCCTCATGGCGCTGAAATTTTACTGGCAACAGCTTAGAGAGACGTACAGCTTCACTTGCTAACCAGTCAACCAGAGCAACCGCTGACAGTTCTTCAAGGACGACCCCTTTAGGGTATTTGATCGTTGGTAACTTTTTACGGTGCATAAGCCCTAACCTTTCGTGATCGTATAACCGGCATAGTTGATCTGTTCTGGAAGATCTACAAAAGGTACAACGTCAGTACCAGACAGCCAGAAACAGGCAACCATAGTCAGGAGGAATAGCGGTGAATAAATAACTAATCCGAACTTTAGGTTTCCTGCGCAGATCATAAAAAAACAGCCCGTTGTTATGACAATCCAGGCCAGAATCACGAGTCCCGGAAGACATGCACCAACTGCTGCGATTTCTACGTCTTCACTTGAACCATATGTCATATTAAACTCCTCAAGTTAATTGCTACATTTTCAATGCACTGAAATATCGCTTGAGTAACGTTTCCATCAAGGTCTACAAAATGTCTATTTTTTGCTGTTGATCTCCTGGATTACTTCACAAAGTTTTAAGGCAGCAGCATCATCATAATCTACTTCGCACTCTTTCATTCTTTCCTGCAATATCCCCATCTCCATCCGATTTAATTTCTTTGGCGGAATACTTATTCGAAATTTTCCACCTTGCTTTAGAGCCATGAGCCATTCATTCAAAGCATCACTAAAAACCTCAACTGTCTGCTCATTTTTTTTACGCACGAACACCTCCTTGCCATTGTGAATGACGAATTTTGAACGAAGCTATCCCTTTAAAAAAAATCCATTTTCAAAAGAGATTTCGATGGTACGCGGAATGCTTAATAGTAGTGCGGGTGGTACGCGAATTGATTAATAGTGGTGCAGTTATTGCTCTTTCGATAATCAGATTATAGCGAAGAGATAAGTGTTTATACTAGTCATAAAATGTCGATCCAAAAATTTTATTTATTATTGCTTCAGCAGAAGCTTCCATAGGAATAAATTTTCAATTCAATAAACGTCTAGTTCTGGCGATCGGATTGAACGTCTTTACTGTCCTCATTTAATCTTAGACGATGTTAGTGCTCAACAATTCTTCCCTCAAATCCCAACTTCGCTACTTCTGAAGTAAGAGAAACATTCTTACGCTCTAGACGACTGATCTTTACCTGTGATTGTTCTTAGCGTGTACTCAAGTCATTTACTTTTTCACTCTTTGAAGTTTAGGAACTCTACAGCTTTCGATTCTTTAACGATATGATCGCTAAAGAAAGATGAAGATCTCTGGAAGAGATAAAATTGGATGGCAAAATGCGTTGAAAATTGCTAGCCCTCCCAGAGAGGATTAAAATAAGTTTAGGTGTTACATCCCCCAACTGAATTTCGGAAGCTATTTTATACGACTGGGTATGTTACTCCCCCAACTGAAATGGCCCCAAAAAGGTCTTTTCTAATCTTTGAAAGTTAGCACCATTTGGTGTTTTTGGTGGTCTTCGATTGACGAAAATTTGAAGAGAACCGATTGCCAAGCAATATTAGATTTTAGCTCAAAAAACGACTATACATATCAATCTTGATAGACTTAAACTTTAGCAGTCTCTTTGCCCTTCTACTCGCTGCTGAAGTTTTTCTTCAAGCTCAGTAAATCTTTTCTCCAAGAAGGACGTAGAAACTCTAGATGAAAGCTCTGCATTGTCTGCGCTCAGTTGCTCAATTTTGTAGTCAGCTGTTTTTAGCTGAGATGTAAGATTTAAAATTTCCGTGTCTTTAATGGAAACCAGCCTTTCGAGCGAAATGTTTTTCTTTTGTAATGATGAAAGCTTTTCATTCTGACCTAACTCTCTTGTCTTAATTTCAGCTAATTCTTTTTCTAATCGGCTACAGAATAATATTGTTTTTTCCAAATTAAGTTCGCATTGGCCCAAGGATTTTCGTGTAGCATTCAATTCAAACTCAAGCTTTTCAATTGTTTCTTGCTTTTGCTGATTGACTGCTGACGCGGCAGAAACGTCTCTCTCTAAGCCAAGAATTTTTTGTTCAGCTGAATCCTTTTCCTGTTGACGGGACTGATTAAGTGACTCTATTTGATCTCCAAGCTCTGCCACTCCAGTCTCATAACTTTCTACCTCTTGAGTTAACTCGTCAATTCTCTCTTCTGCAGTAGAAAACCCCTCTTCTTTAGCCTGAGTCAAAGAGAAAGACATTGTATCAGCCAACGGTTTAGGGATATCTACTTTGTTGACTGTACCCAACAAATCTTGCTCACCAAGCCATCTCTTCCAATGAGCATGGGCAATATTTCGACTACCTTTAGTGCGAGCATATACTTCTTTAATCCTAGGTTTTTCCATACCCAACTTTAATAGTTCATTGCAAACGTTTGCGACTTTTTCATATGACGGTTCTTTTGCCATGATAATCAACCTTTCTTTGGTATTGAGGGTAATATTTAGTAACGTTACTAATGTTACTTAACATTGACTAATTTTATTTGTTTTCAGAATTATGACCTCGCAATGTGAAGTCTTTATTTTTCATAATAAGATCAAGATCGAGAAGATCGTATAAATTCCCAGATAGTATCTTTCAACGAAAACTACCTAAATGAAAAATTCTTTGTAAACATTATGAAACTATGTCTTATCAAAAAAGTCTTCTTCACGTTTTCGTTTCATAGAAATATTTTAAAAGATCATACTTTCTATCCTATTTCTAAATCCCTTTGTGATGATCATTTAAAGCGTACTGTAAATTGATTGTGATTTGCGTTTGAAAAAACCCCATTTTTGACCTTTTTCTATACAAAACCAATTTAGTTATATTATTTCGTCAGAAAAAGGTGCTTTTAGAGTGTTTTTCACCACCCAATTCTCTTAAAAAATATTTTATCCTTCTCCTATGGATGATTTTAAAGGATATAGAGCAGTGGCAATGGGATCACATATTAAGCCCGACTTCGACAACTGCGATCTGCTAACGGTTGAAGATTTTGCCGAAAAAATGAAAGTGGCAAAAAGCACCGCGCATGATTGGATTGCTAGCGGTGAGCTTGTTGACGGTAAGCACTACGTAAGAATCAGGTCTGTGATACGCATACTTTGGCCAACAGTCATCGAAATCCTTTACGCCGAAGCAAACGAGAAAAGGCTAGCAAAGCCAGAAGCACTCCAACTTCAAAAATCCACACTTCAGGAAGGAATTAATTTGTCTTACGGGAAATAATCTCCTGCGCTATCATTAAGGGTGGACAACCCAGAAACGAAAGGAGGTTTAGAAAGGAAGAATCATGGAACGAGGCAGTGGTATTGCCAATAGCAAGCGATGGAAGATAGCAAGAAAAAATGGCTCCAACATGCTGTATGTAACTGGCAGGTACTTTGGAAAACGTATAGAGAAATCCTCACGTCTGCCCGACACTCTAGAAAATAGAGTTGCACTTGACCAGCTTCTGGACAGAATTATGCGAGACATCGCAAACAGTACTTTCAAGTTTGCAGAAGCTTTTCCTTGTGCAAAGGAAGAAGAAAAAAAATATTTTGCGGAACGCGAGGGATGGGCGTACAGACCTCAACCTCATCAGGTTTTCGTGTCTGACTACGTTCAACACTGGAGAGACAACATTCTTTCAACCTCTCACTCAGAAGGGAAAAAGCGTGATTTCGAACAAGCACTTGATTGTAGAATCATCCCCTTCCTTGGCACAAAAACATTTTTTCAGTTCAACCGGGTTGAAGTTGAAAAGTTCATCAATGGCCTGAAACACCTTAGAGGGAAAAAAAGGGGAAAGCGATTGTCTCGTAAGAGTATTCAAAACATCATGATCCCACTTCGCGCAATTTGGGAAGACGCTTGTGATGAATACCGGTGGGATATGCCTGACCCATTTGGCAAGAAGGATAAGCACTTGCCACACGCTGAAAAGGTTCAGCGAGAAGTCTTTCGCTTTGACGACTGGATCGACTTGCTAAAGCACTTGGATCCTCATTACAAATGCGCAGCAGAAGTCATGATTATGACCGGACTGATCGCCTCAGAACTGGCCGGTCTTCGCAAAGAAGACATTGATGGTGATTACCTGATAATACGAAACTCCATTGTCCGTGCTCACGAAAAAGATGAACTTAAAAATGTTTACAGGAAACGCAAGATTTTCATCACGAAAGCTCTCCAGAAGCGACTGGATGAAGCCGTCTATCAGGCAACAGGGCCATATTTATTTACTACAAAAACTGGGGCAACTTTTCGCGAAGGATCGTTCCGGCAGAATTATTGGAAACCAGCTCTTGAAGTTGCTGGCCAAAGTTACAAGGTCCCTTATTCGATACGGCATTCATTCGCTGCATGGTCGTTGACCATGGGCATGGATCCGAATCGTCTCGTCAGCCTAATGGGCCACGGTTCCAAGAAGATGATCTATGAAGAATACGGGCACTATACCGAAGGTCTCGAAGAGGATCGAGAAAAAATGGTCGCCTATTTCGGACCAGACTTTTTGAACCGAAAAAACAAACGCCACCCTTCCACAACTGCGAAAGAATGGCGAAAGAATGGCGAAAGTCGCCACCTGAGATTAGTCAAGTAGCTGTTTTTACACCACTTTTACTGGTGGAGGTGGCGGGAATCGAACCCGCGTCCGAAAGCTATCCACGTAAGGCTTCTACATGCTTAGTCTGCATTTTAATTTAACTGGATGAGGCTCCCACAGACAGGATACTCACCAAGCGAGTCTGCTTTAGTTTCGCTATGAAGTCACAGTCAATCTTCATAACTAGCCTGCTAAATTAACGTCTCGGCACCCACACAGGCAATGAATGAAAAGACGTAGCAGCATTAAGCTGCTAGTGCGTAACTAACGTCAGTATCTGCGTTTAGTTAAGTTGGGCTTGTTACGGAGCCAGCCCACTCCGGCATGCGACACTTCGTTTCCTTCTCCCGTCGAAACCTTGACACCCCCTTATAAAAGTTATTGTTTTTCAGTTATTTAAACTGTCTTCTTAGAAGCATTATCTCATACTTAATCAGAGAAATCTACTGATACGATCTTTTAATCGCCTTGGCCATTTCTCGATCAGCTTCTTTGCGTTTTAGCGTTTCCCGTTTGTCGTGCAATTTCTTCCCTGGCCCAACACCGATTTCGATCTTAACATAATTTTTCTTAAAATAGATCTTCGTCGGCACCATCGCTAAACCTTTTTGTTCGGTTAAACGGATCAGCTTATCGATTTCAACATGGTGCAGAAGTAACTTACGCATTCGGGTTGGGTCGTGATTTTCCCGATTACCAAAATCATAGGCAGCGATATTCATATTATTGATAAATAATTCACCGTCTTTGATCCGACAAAAAGACTCCTTGAGGTTCACTTTACCACCGCGGATGGACTTCACCTCTGTGCCTGTCAGGACAATTCCAGCTTCAAAAGTCTCATCAATATAATAATCATGATAAGCTTTTTTATTGGTCGCGATAATTTTAATTCCCATAATGATACCAACAACTTAAATGAATAATTGAATCAGAGGTTTATGTTCGGCAACTGCGGTTGACCATGATGATACACTTGGATAATATCATTTGCACAGGCAGGAGATACAAAATAATCGAAAATTTCGTTCCTGGCAACACTTGTTTTTGGCCGGAGGACCTGGAATCCGGCTCTCATTTTTATATTTAGTGCCCCGACTTCCTTTTCCATCCCTAGCGCTTTTGCTCCCCCTCGAGTTGCCATATGGAATAATGTGGGTGCGTCAAGTTCCCCCTCAAACCACTGGTGGGCAAAAGCCATTTCGTCCCAAATAGAGAGACTGTCGCAACTGGCCAAGCTGTCGGTTCCCAAAGCTAAATTGACCCCGGCGCGATGTAAAGCTCCCGCAGGAGCTTTGCCCACATTGAGCTTTGCGTTTGAACGGGAACAAAGGGCCAAAGACATCTGATTTTTTGCCAATAGGGCAATGTCATCAGTGCTAAGTTGCACGCCATGGACAAGCAGGTTCTCCGGAAACAGTCCACCCTGTTGCTCAATATACTGAAGGGGCCGTAATCCGGTGGGTTGTGGCAGATATTGCTCCCAGCCAATATAGGGGTAGAGTCGGTGAGCCAACGACCCCGTACCTTGCTCAACAAAATCGACCTCATCAGGCGATTCAGCCACATGAGTTGTACAGCGAATTTTTCGTGACTGACAGTTGTGGTAGAGGCTCTGCAGATAATCTCGACTGATCGTGTAAGGGGAATGGGGTGAGATACCTAATGCCAGCGAGTCAATAGTTTCATCGTCTAACGCTTCATCCAACCCGTTCTTCAGCCGGAGGATGATCGCAGGATCCTGACCAAGAGTTTCAAGAAACAATACTCCCGATAAGGG
Organism: Desulfuromusa kysingii; assembly: GCF_900107645.1. Classification (GTDB taxonomy): domain Bacteria; phylum Desulfobacterota; class Desulfuromonadia; order Desulfuromonadales; family Geopsychrobacteraceae; genus Desulfuromusa; species Desulfuromusa kysingii. Next base: position 388,773 of record NZ_FNQN01000003.1, on the reverse strand, counting down.
ACACCCCTTGAAGTTATATCTCTGCGCATGTTGTGAGAGGATGTCACCAACAGTTCCTGTCCCCGCAGCAATAGATTGAGCAATACCGTTGCGCAATGAATAACGATAGTGGCTCTCTTTAAGTTTTTGTTTAACCCCGATCAGCCGCAGAATCCAGGCAACAAAATCTTTGGGAGGTGGCTCCTCCCCTGCCCCAGCATTCCACAGAGGAAAATCAGTCAATTCGAGATGGGTGTGGGCATTGATCAGAAGCGGGACGATAAGAGCATCACCATAATCAACGACCTCTAAACCGGGATGATTTTTTATGACCTCAGAAAGAGGACCGGTAGTGACGATTCTCCCCCTATGGACAAGTAACGCGCCGCCCTCGAGAAGTGGAGCATCTCCAGAGAGCAGAAATTTTGCGGTGTAAATACATCCCAAGTTGGTATCCATAGGTTTTAGCCGCAAATTTGTTCTATTTCGGTCATCAGATTCTGGACTTCGGTCTCTTTGACGATTGCACACTGTTCTTGCAAAACGACCGACAGGATCTCATCAGTCGTCAGAGGGTTTGCCAATACGGAGCGAAATACGGAAATCTGTCCATCAGGATAGAGGGCAGAAAGGAGTCTTGTTCGGGAAACGAATGTCTTCCCTGCTTCACGCTGCCGCTTTTGAACTTCCTGAACGACTAAGTCCAACAAGCAATTCACCTTCTGCTGTTGATCCTTATCAAGCTGCCCCATTTTATCTTGTAACCATGCAGGGTTATAGCGATAGGTGAGAATATTTAATTCTGGAGCAGTGATGAGTTCAAAGTTGGGATGTTGGTTTATTAAATCGGCAAAATGGCGCGCCCTCTCGATCCCCAGATCAATCAGGAGTTCATAACCTTTGCGTCCAATGATTGACAATCCGGCATGGACCAACATCGCCATCCCTGGGCGTGACCCTTCGAGAGTATGACTGCCAAGATCTTTGGAACCATGGCGCAAAATGTAATTCGCGTGATGTTCAATCGCCGACAGAGCGAGTGGATCTTTAAACAGCACCATCCCGGCCCCCATCGGGACATACAGTTGTTTATGGGCATCAATCGTCACAGAATCGGCTCTTTCAATTCCAGCCAACAAATGCCGATGACGATCAGAAAACAGAGTTGGTCCACCCCAAGCCGCATCGACGTGAAAATGGCAACCAATCTCTGCTGCAAAATCAGCTAGTTCATTGAGGGGGTCGACATGTCCAGTTTCGGTGGTTCCGGCAATCCCCACCACAGCGAGGGGGCGGATATTCTGCTGTTGCAGTTTAAGGTACTCAGCCCGCAGGGCCTGCATGTCGATCCGGCTATCATAATCAATATCGACCAGCACCAAGTTGTCTCGACCGATCCCCAGCAGATCAACTGCTTTACCGAAAGAGTAATGGGCACGCCGTGACACCAGAATGGCAAGGCCATCACAACCAAGGTGTTGCAGCGACTTGAATAGACCGGCTTTGGCAATCCCGGAAAATTCACCGTCTGGAGCACACAGATGGTTTCTGGCAACCCAAAGTGCAGTGGTATTGGCGATAGTGCCACCAGAACAAAAGGCACCTAAAGCCGATTGACTGTCGTGGATCCACTGGTTATAAAAACCTTCAGTTTGACCATATATCAGGTGATGCATCATAGCCAGCACCTGTCGCTCCATCGGCGTAAACGCTTTTGAGGTTTCGACCTTGACCAGATTCTGATTCAAAGCGGTCATGATCCGCGATAACGGCAACATAAAGTAAGGGAGCGCTGAAGTCATGTGACCAACGAAACCTGGCGCCGCTGTGTGTACCGATTGGGCAACCAACTTTTGCTTAACAAACTCAGCATAGTCAGAAACAAAGGAGGGCTCTTCAGGGATCTTGGAGGCCGTGAAATCATTTTCGATGTCATCCAAACTACGCTCTAAAGCAACAATATGTTTTTGGAGAAAATCGGCAACATTTTCACTGATCGCCTGATCAACTGCCCCTAAAGTGGAATCTGGGGCTTCTGGTACCGTAAAGATACGATACAGATTTTCTAAGTTTGCGAGAGCAGTATCAGTCATGATCTGATACCAGATAAGCATTATCAATCAAGCGGGTCGTACCGATATAGACAGCGAGGAAAAGGACCGAGTCGGCATCCACAATCTCTTGATCTTTCAGGGTCAACTGATGACAAACTTTGATGTAGTCGATACGGGCATCGGGTTGACGCTCTATCTCTGCTTTTAATTGTGCAATAATAACCGCTGAATCGGTTTCTCCCTGCGCGACAAGCTCTTGTGCTTGCGCCAAAGATCGTGACAGGACTAGTGCTTGCTTGCGTTGTTGTGGTTGCAGATACAAATTGCGAGAACTCATCGCCAAACCATCTTCTTCACGAAAGATGGGGACCCCGACGATTTCTACCGGGATATGCAGATCCTTAACCATCCTCTTGATCACCGTCAATTGTTGAAAGTCCTTATTACCAAAGATGGCAACCTGTGGCTGGACAAGGTTAAAAAATTTGCTGACAACCGTACAGACACCTTGAAAGTGCCCCGGTCGACTTGCTCCACAGAGAGTTTCGGTGATCCCCTCAACATTCACATAAGTTGCATAGCCCGCTGGGTACATCTCCTTTGCCGTCGGAGCAAAGATAATATCGACACCTGCCGCTTGAGCGACAGCGCTATCCTGTTGCAGGTCACGCGGATAATCTTCAAAATCTTCACCCTCGCCAAACTGGGTCGGGTTGACAAAAATAGAGAGGATCAACAGATCACCCCGTTTACGCCCCTCTTTCAGAAGCGATAGGTGCCCCTGGTGGAGAAATCCCATGGTCGGCACATAAGCAATCTTTTGCCCTGCTTCTTGCGCCGCAACAACCCTCTTATCCAATTCATCAATGGTGTTGATAATATCCATAATAATCTCTACTTAAATGAATGTGCTGTGGTTGGAAACTCACCCTCTTTAACTTCTTTGATGTATTCTTCAATCCCCGCTGTAATAGTCGTCGAAATATCAGCGTAGCGTTTCACAAACTTAGGTGAATATTTATCGCAGAGACCAAGAATATCATGGATCACCAGCACTTGACCGTCACAGTCAGCACCAGCTCCGATGCCAATCGTGGGGATACTGACAGCATCGGTAACCATTTTTGCAAGTTCCCGGGGGATCGCTTCAAGCACGAGAGCAAAAGCCCCAGCAGCTTCAACAGCTTTGGCATCGGCAAGAATCTGTCGCGCTTGTTCATCTTCACGACCTTGAACTTTGAATCCCCCCATACGATGAATGGATTGCGGCGTCAAACCAATATGACCACAAACAGGGATATCAATATCGACTATGGCGCGGATTGTTGTCGCCATATGTTCACCACCTTCAAGCTTGACCGCTTGCGCCCCACCCTCTTTAATCAGACGCCCGGCATTTAAGCGTGCATCACGGATATCAACCTGGTAGGACATAAATGGCATGTCAGCAATAATCAGCGCCTGATGAGCTCCCCGAACAACCGCCCTGGTATGGTACAGCATCTCCTCAAGGGTAACCGGCAAGGTATTATCATAACCGGAAAATACCGAACCGACCGAATCACCAACAAGAATGGCATCAATGCCGACGCGATCCATAAGTTGCGCAAAAGGATAATCGTAGGCGGTTAAAACTGTAATTTTCTCTTGTTTCTGTTTCATCAATCCGATGTCGAGTATTGTATTGCGCTTCGTCACAGTATTTATCTCCATTAGAAATAAAAAAAGCCCTTCGCACGAACGAAAGGCAGACACAAAGCAAACATGCTTGTTTTTATTTACCTTCCGTCCCAGTCCATCGATCTAGGCGGTATTTACGTGTTTCCCGAAGACAACATCATCGACTCCAGTACGCGTCCCGGGTCTATTGCCTTCCAATTGGATATAACACAGCTACTTTCAAGTGTCCATGCAGAAAACCATATAGATATGTTCACAAGTTTTCTGTCAGCTCATAAAAGAAGGGCGAATGCTCTCCGCCCTTCTTTTATGTTTTCATCTTTAGGCCGTCAGGAGACTCTCCAATGAACGCAACAACACCGTAAACGGATGGAAATTGCGCGGCACTTCATTAATCAAAGATTGCCTCAACCCTTCAAATATCCGCATCTTCTGCCGCCGCTTCGAGAAGAAATTCTCTGGTTGTCCGGCAGCATCCAACGCAACTTGTTGAATGATTCTGACATTGACAGCATGCAGCGAACTAACGAGAGATTCTCGCGCACGACGATCCCAACTATCTACCACTGGAACTTTGTCCAATAACTGGTAGATCACTGAACTATTCACCTTGGCATCAACGAGAACTTTGATCTTGGCAAGTTGCTCGAGGTTTTGCCCTGACGTCTCTAACATACAAATAAGCGGTAAAAAGTCTGTCAAGCTATCAAGGACAGCAAACTTATAAGCAACCTCTTTAGCTAATCCACACTCCTGCAATTCTTTCTGGAATTGTTTGCATTGCTGCCAGGACTCAGCAGGGAGAACCTTGGACAACAACATTGCGTATTCTTGTAATTGTCCTGCAATACGTTCCAGATCTTGCTCTGATGATGGAATGGTCATGCCATTACTGAGCGCATAAGAGCAGAAGAAACTGAGCAAATCTTCGAGTTTCAGCAGCAGTTGATACTGCTTTTCTGCTGACATTTTATTGTCCAGAGCAAAAACAGCCTGTCGCAGCTCATGACCTGTCAACAGGTTGTCGAAGATCAGATAGGCATTAGCAACCTCGACCTGAGGACAACCGGTCATCCGACTTGTCGTTTGCAGGAAAGCGCTCCCAGCCTGATCAATCACCCGGTTGGTTAAAATGGTCGCGGATATCTCCTTCGCTAACGGGTGACGTTTCAATGAGTCTGAATAACGATCGATCACCTGTTGTGGGAAATAATCAAATAACAATTTTGAAACAACACTATTTTCCGGCATTTCAGAATCAAGCAGAGCTTTAAACAAATACATCTTGCTGTAAGCTAACAATACCGAAAACTCGGGCCGCAACAGGCGGTTGGGTTGTCGGTTCGAAACCTCTTTGCGACTGGGCAAGAATTCACCACGGCGGTCAAGCAATCCAGAGCTGACCAAACGGTCAATCAATTCCAGATAGGGTTCAACATCGTCACGACAACGCATCTCATCCAGAGAGAGGGAAAGGGTCTGGGTATAATTGTTAGCCAGAACATCCTGGCACACAGTCTCTTCCATCTCACCCAGTAGCTCGTATCCATCTTCCAAGTTTTTAAGGTGCCCTTCGAATCGCAACTGACGCAAGAGGATCTTCAGATTGACTTCGTGGTCAGAAGTATCAACACCGGCAGAATTGTCAATGGCATCAGTGTTAACACGCCCACCATTTAAGGCATATTCAATCCGTCCGAGTTGGGTTAACCCCAGATTACCACCTTCACCAACGACCTTGGCACGAATCTCAATACCATCAATCCGCACCGGATCGTTCGCACGATCACCAACATCTTCATTACTTTGCAGTGAAGATTTAACATAGGTGCCAATGCCACCATTCCAGAGCAAGTCAACTTTTGCCCTCAACAGCAGCTTGATTAATCCAGGAACGTCGATACTCCCCTGGCGAACACCAAGCCACTCGGCAACCTCGGGAGATAAAGGAATTTCTTTTAACTGACGAGAATACACCCCACCGCCAGCAGAGATAAGCTCCTTGTTATAATCATCCCAACAGGAACGGGGCAGATCATATAAACGTTGCCGCTCTTGATACGAGATCTCTGTATCGGGATTAGGATCGAGGAAAATATGGCGATGATCAAAGGCAGCCAGCAACTTGGTTTGTCGTGAACACAACATCCCATTACCAAAAACGTCACCACTCATATCACCAATCCCCACAACGGTGAATGGCTGTGTCTGAATATCATGCCCCATTTCCCGGAAAGAGCGTTTGACACTTTCCCAAGCACCCCGTGCAGTGATCCCCAACTGTTTATGGTCATAGCCATGAGAACCGCCACTCGCAAAGGCATCGCCCAACCAGAAATCATAGGATTCACTGACGGCGTTGGCTGTATCGGGAAGATGAGCCGTCCCTTTATCAGCAGCAACAACCAGATAGGGGTCAAGATCATCATAAGTTATGAGCCCTTCGGGCTGGATGATATCTTTCTCTGTCCGGTTGTCAGTCAGATCCAACAATCCACGCATCAGCGTCTGATAAGCCTCCTTGACAATCTGTCCCATCTCATCCCGGTCAGCACTGTATCGCTTGGTGAAGAAACCCCCTTTGGAGCCTTCTGGAACAATAACAGCATTTTTAGTCATCTGTGCCTTGACCAGACCAAGGACTTCGGTTCTGAAGTCATCAGGGCGATCGGACCAGCGGATTCCGCCACGAGCAACCTTACCACCACGCAGATGGAGCCCTTCCATCGTTGCAGAATGGACATACACTTCATAAAGTGGTCGCGGTGATGGCATGTCAATAACGCCCAACGCATTAACTTTAAAGGAGAAAAAGTAATCGTCCTGTTGATAACGGAGGAAGAAGTTGGTTCGTATGGTTGAATCAATCAGGTTAAACAGTGTCCGCAGGATTTTATCTTCATTGGGATCACTGACAACCTCAAGAGCTGTCACCAATTGCTGCCGGATGGGGGAGAGAACTTCAAGTTCGCGAGTCATCGGATCGGCAAGCTTTGGAGAGGGTTTGAAACGCCCTTCGAAATACCGGTACAACAGCAGTGCCACTTTGGCATTATTCACCAACGCATCGGCAACCCGCTTCTTGGTAAAGGGGCTCCCCAATTGGAAATAATAGTTTCGATAGCCGCGGAAAACATCGATCTCTCGCCATGAGAGCCCTGTCAACGGTTGCAGACGATGGAGATAATCATTCTCTACCTCCTGGTTGCGCATCGCCCGCAGCGTTTCTAACAATAAGGATTTAATCTGTTTAAACGGCAAGCTGTTTTCAGCGTTAGGCTTGATGGCAAAACTCTTAATATAGATTTTTGATGTATCTACCAGAAGATCTGAATCGACCTCATGTAAAACCCGCAGATCCAGATTTTGCAAGAACGGCATCAAATCATTCAAGTAACTGCGACTGAAGCTATAATATTGCAGCCGATAGTAATCGTCATCTTCGTGAAAAGGTCCCCAAAGATCAAAAGCATCACGTTTGTCATGCAACAATTTTTCAATGTTATAGACATCGCGAACGGCAAACCGAGGATGAGTCCGAGCACGATAATCTTTATTGAATGCCTTGCTGTAGCGTTCCCAGGTAGAGAAAGAATCTTCGGCAAAATTTTTCTCAAGTAAAGCTCTGAACTTCAACTTCCACGGCATCGTTACCTTGGTTAAGCCTTGCTCCAGTTGAACCAAATCAATCTTGATATCTTTGTCCTGCAGCTGCAGATTGACATGGAGGCTCAAATAGTCAGAAGCGAGATGAATCAAGCGGGATTCCACCGAGAGTGCACGGAAGTAGCGTCTTAAGTAGAGCTCCATCCGTTCAATATGTTCCGGCAGATAGTAGTCATTGGGCATGATCAACATCAGGGTTAAAGCGACCTCTGACGCGCTGGGAGCGACAACTACTTTGACACCGGCTTGACGGTGCATCTGGGTGAATGAACGGAGCATGCGCCGCAGCTCTACATCCCCCATCAAAAACAGTTCAATTTTCGGAAAACTGTTGATAATTTGTATCGTTTTCAAATAATTATGACAGGCTGGAGGGATATTCAGTTGTTGTTGTGCCAGCTCAATTCGTTGCTTCAGCGCTGGAATAGCAAAGGTGTTTTCATCAATACTCTTCTGGGTATAAAAGCCCCAAAAGCAGTGTTCACGATACTGGTCATCGCCTAACTCTTCACGGAAGCCAAGGTAGGTCAAGCGCTCAAATCGGTGCAACGGGCAACGTAATTCGGTCGTCTCCAGGTCAACATTCTTGCCATGACCCAAGAGAGGAAAAACATTCTCCGGAGTTAAAGTAACTGACTGATGATCCTTATAAAAAGCCCGATCGTAGAATTGCTCTAAACCTAAAGCTTCAGATTTCTCCTCGTAAAAATGGCTGGCATCAGCACCTTTGGCATAGGTGTAGCTGCGACTGGCAACTGGGATGAAATTTTCTTGTTGTAACCATTGATAAAGATCTTGATATTGACTCAACCCAGCAATTTTCCCCAGATCAGTAAGCTTCTGCAACATCGCCGGTCGATGTTGATGAATGTTGACGGCTGAGGAGATAATAGTCCGAATGGCTTGCTCCAAATCAGCAACTTTATGGACAGGAAGACGCTCCAATTCCATCCAGATAAATGATTCCTGCGGTAGGTTATTTTCCCCTTCAGAAACCCTTTTCAGGAGACCGTCTTCACGCACGACAGAGAGAATGGGGTGACAAAACACCCGGAAGTGTAAGGAACGACGATGGAGGTATTCCTGAAGCGAGAAAAATATGTGATTAGCATCTGGTGAGTTCGTAAAAAGATAATAATGACCAGGCGTCTCCTGAGCCTGTAACTTAACGACAATTTCATCCGTACGATGCGAAGATAGAAACTTGCTCGCTTGCAGAAGGTTCGCCACCAGATCAGACAAAGAGAGAGAAGATAAATAATTTTCCGGAATCTCTTGCCGCAAAATATTAGCCAACGCTAAATCTACAGAAAGGCCAGCTTCTTGCCCCTGGCGGATCAACTCTTTTTCAATCGTTTCGGATCGAAGAAGAATCTCTCTCTCCTCTGACGTTCGACCACCTCGGGTCACAGTCACTTTCATGTTTTACTCCCCAAAATTAACAACAAAGAATAAACTTTCAGACTCAACCACAGACAGAATTATCAGTGGCGATTTTAAAAAAGAATAAACCACGTATCCGCGGTTATCAACCCCGTTTTATAAATTTTTAATTTATTTTTCAAAGAAAAAACGAGTCAGATCTGAAAAGTTTTGCAGCGACAATGTTTCGCCCCTGCAACCGGGAGAGATAGCGGCTTGTTGGAGGGCAGAATCGATATCAGCAGCACTAAAGCCACTGGCCAGAAGACTGTTCCGCAAGGTTTTCCGCCGTTGCGTAAAAGCACCCTTGACAACTTTTTTAAACATCACCTCATCAACGACTGCCACTCGCGGAGTTGGTAGAGGCTTGAAGCTAATAACAATGGAGTCCACTTTCGGAGGTGGAGTAAAGGCACCGGGTTTAACCAGAGTCACGGTTTTCATAGCAAACCAGAGCTGAGTAAGGACAGACAAGATGCCATAATCTTTGCCGCCAGGGGGGGCCACGAGACGTTGTCCAACTTCACGTTGAAACATCAGCACCATACCTTGAAACAGGTCACGGTGCTCAATAAGGCGAAAAACAATCTGACTGGAGATATTATAGGGAAGGTTCGCAACCAGCGTATAGGGAGGTTGTTTGAGATATTCCCGCCAAGGGAGTTTGAGAACATCTCCCGCATGCACCGTTAATTTGGGATCATTCCGAGCTTCCAACAGAGCAATCAAATCACGGTCAATTTCCATGACCCGAACATGAGCAGAGCGTGGCAACAGTTGATCGGTTAAAACTCCAAGGCCAGGGCCAATTTCAACAACTTGCGTCTGCGTGGTCAATTGAGCTGCGGTTATAATTTTATCAATAACAGATCGATCATGAAGAAAGTGCTGACCAAAACGTTTTTTCGTTTGATAGTTCATAGTTTCCTTGAAAGAAGGTGTGCAACAAGCTGGGTTAACTTAAAAAATAACCGTTCGTGGGTCATGGATAATAAGCGATAGAGAGCAACTCAATCGCTTTAAAGTGACTTGTTGCGTCGACGCGGCCAACGGGGAATTTTCCACAGGCGTAGGCTGGGAATCAGCCGCACCGTCACCGAATAGCCAATAATAGCGACAGGGACCCCCAAGACTAAACTTCCAAGCAACAGAGGGGTGCCAACACTCATCCCCATAGACCAACTTAATTCACCTGCAAAGTGATTCATCCCCAGTGGTGGCATGCCAAGTAACATCCGGCCAATTTCATACTCTAACCCGTAGATTATCGGAGCCGTAAAAGGGTTAGTAATCCAGACACCGATGAATGCGGCAATTTTATTCTGACGAAGTAGAAACGCAAACAAAATGGCTAAGAATATTTGCACCCCGAAGGTGGGCGTAAACCCGATAAATAATCCCAACGCCATTCCACGTGCAATCGCATCAGGCTCTGAACGGAGTCGAGCAAGTTGAATCACATTCAATTTAAATTGCCTGAAAAAGCCCCAGCGACGCCACATAAACAACCCTTGCGATGCTCTCACATCAAATGCTTTTAACTTGTTCCAACGGCCAGTTGGATACTGCATTCAAATCAAGCCCTGAGAAAGAACCATGTGCGAGATAATAGTCTCCAGCAACAGCGAGCATCGCGGCATTATCGGCACAGAAAATAGGTGAAGGGAAGTAGACCCTAATATCACTGGATTTTTCCAGAGTTAGAAATTTTTTCCGCAACCCTGAGTTGCAGGCAACCCCTCCAGCGACGACGATACGATTTAAATTTTCAGCTTTAGCCGCACGCATTGCTTTCTGGGTCAGAACGTCAACAACGGCAGTTTGAAAAGCACAGGCAATTTGACGGGTTGTCACTTCATCCGGTGCCACTTCAAGCGTATGCAAATAGTTCAAAACAGCTGTTTTCATCCCTGAAAAGCTGAAGTTAAAATTATCTTTTTTCAACATTGGCCGAGGAAAAACAATTCCACCATCGTCATCTGTCGCTGCAAGTTTATCAATAACAGGGCCACCTGGATATCCAAGGCCCAGCATTTTGGCTACTTTATCAAAAGCTTCACCTGCCGCATCATCAACGGTTCGGCCTAGCAGCTGATAGCGACCAATACCATCGACCCGATATAAATGAGTGTGTCCCCCTGAGACCGCTAAAGCCAAAAAAGGATATTCAACCTTTTGTTCCAGTTGGACAGCCTGAATATGCCCTTCAATATGATGGACACCAAGCACCGGAATATTGAGGGCATAGGCATAAGCTTTGGCAAAAGAGACGCCAACCAAAAGGGCCCCCACGAGTCCCGGTCCGCGTGTCACCACGACTCCCTGCAGGTCTTGCGGTTGTATTTGTGCTTTATTCAAGGCATCTTCAACGAGTGGGTTAATCACTTCAAGGTGACGTCGTGACGCCAACTCGGGGACAACGCCACCGTAGACAGCGTGGAGATCGACCTGTGAGGAGATAATATTAGAGAGGACGTGACGACCATCCTTAACAACTGCAGCAGCGGTCTCATCACACGAACTTTCAAGGGCAAGTAACAACATAATCAACCATCATCAAAAGATTAAAGGAGGTTTGCAGCCAATTCAGCAAGTAACGAACGTTCCCCTTTACTTAAGGTCATATGGCCGGTTATTTCCTGCCCCTTTAGACGCTCAACAGAGAAAGATAAGCCATTGCTGGCTGAATCGACATAGGGGTTGTCGATCTGGTAGGGGTCACCTGTCAGGACGATTTTCGTCCCCTCTCCTGCTCGGGTAATTATCGTTTTTATTTCATGTGGAGTCAGATTCTGAGCCTCATCGACAATCATATATTGCTTAGGGATTGAACGGCCACGGATATAAGTCAGGGGTTCAATCTCCATCAGTCCCATGTCAATCAATTCCCGGTAACCACGCTTCCGATTGCCCCCCTCATCATATGAAGACAATAACAGTTCAACATTGTCAAAAATAGGTTGCATCCACGGGGCGAGTTTATCCTCTATATCTCCGGGCAAGAAACCGAGATCCCGTCCCATTGGATAAACGGGGCGCGACACAAGGAGGCGAGTGTAGGAATTTTCATCTGCTGTTTTAACCAGACCTGCAGCAATTGCAAGGAGAGTCTTACCGGTACCGGCCTTCCCCACCAGAGAAACCAGCTGAATATCATCATTAAGAAGCAGATCAAGGGCAAACTGTTGCTCCCGGTTCCGTGGATATATTCCCCAGACGCCTTCTTTGGGGACCTTGATCAAGTTGACAATCTGCTTGTTGATCGAATCATAGCGTCCAATCGCAGTGTGCGATGAATTCGTTTCATCAATGAGGGTTAGCCCCTGATTAGCAAAAAAATCTCCCTCTATAGACAAAGCCCCTTGCTCATAAAATTGATCAACTTGTGCCTGCGAGACCATGATCTCACTCGCCCCAGTATAAAGATCTTCGATTGGAACCTTATCGCTCTGATAGTCTTCAGCACAAAGGCCTATCGTGTCGGCTTTTATTCTGAGATTGATATCTTTGGTGACAAAGAAAACCGTCCCTTGCGGTAGATTATTCTGAAGGTCCTGGGCGACAGCGAGGATACGATTATCCCCTTGATCGTTCCGCAATTCCGGGGGCAATTTTTGTAAAAAATCCTGTTTATAAATGGCAACTTTGAGAATGCCCCCATTCTCAAGAGAAACCCCCTCAACCAATTTAGCCTGGGCACGGAAGCCATCAATCATACGAGAAATCTGCCGGGCATTCCGACCTGTCTCACTCTGATCTTTTTTAAAACGATCAATTTCTTCAATAACAGTTAATGGTAAGATGACGGTGTTATCTGAAAATTTAAATATTGCCTGAGGGTCATGCAATAAAACATTGGTATCGAGTATATAATTTTTCATAACCAGCTCCTCTCTATAAGGAATTTATACCCAGTTAACGGTTGAATTCATTTCATCTCAATTGCATAGACCTTGAATGACCTGCAAGAAACTTTCAACCTCGGCATCAGTCGTAAAATAACCGGGACTCACACGGACCGTTCCGGTCGGATAAGTCTCGATCGACCGGTGGGCATCTGGAGCACAGTGCAAGCCGACCCGCACTGAAATTTGTTGCTGATCCAGCGCAAAACCGACCTCTGCTGGATCCCGATCAGCAATATTGAACGAAATAGCGCCACCTCTGAACATAGCATCATCAGGGCCATAAAGCTTGACCCTTTCCAGACTCGCGAACCCTTTGATAATTCTATCGGACAACGCAACTTCCCGGGCACGAATTGTGTCTACGCCGGTCTCAACTAAAAATCTCAAACCCGCAAGTAATCCCGCAATTCCGGGCAGATTTTGAGTGCCTGACTCAAATCGTTCCGGTAAAAAGGGAGGTTGCAAATCAGAGTGAGAATTGGCACCAGTCCCACCATAGATAAGAGGCGTTAGCTCGATATCCTCTTGAACGTAGAGAAACCCAGTGCCTTGAGGCCCCAGCAACCCTTTGTGCCCCGGAGCCGCAAAGAGGTCGATATGCAGAGCCTGAAAATCAATCGGTAGATATCCGGCGCTTTGCGCTCCATCAAGCATAAAAAGAATACCATGATCATGACACCAGCGTCCCAGATTTGTTATAGGCTGAATTGAGCCAATAACATTGGAGCAATGATTTACCACCAATAATCGCGTTGGTTCGCTTAGACACGCTTGTTGCAATGCCGATTCAGAGACGCTACCGGACTGTGGATCAGCCGCAACTTTGACAACGACAACACCGCGATCCTGCAACGCCCGGAGCGGGCGACTGACGGCATTGTGCTCAACCATGGTCGTCACAACCCGATCACCAGGCTTCAATAAACCAAACAAGGCCTGATTGATGGCGGTCGTAGCATTTGCTGTAAAGACAAAGCGATCAGAACTTCCAGCGTTGAAAAACTCAGCAAGAAGCTCTCGTGTCTCAAAAACCAGCCGTTCCGCAGACATGGCCTGCTGATAATGACCGCGACCAGGACTGCCGCCCGATCGTAGCGCCTCAGCGACGGCAACGTAGACAGAGTCTGGCTTCGGATGACTGGTTGCCGCATTATCGAGATATATTGGTTTCATTTTATCCATAAAAAAGCCCCCAAGCTGTGGTTGAGCTGCGAAAGAATACTCAATATTGATAAGAACGACAAGCACAACCCATAAATAGGTACTTTTGACCGAACTGAAGAAATAAGTCTACTTCGATATTAGACCGTTTTCACCATATTTGTCATTTTTTATCTTCTATTTTACATCCTCCTGATTGAACTTTTCTCACTTGACACATACTAGATGTAGTGGTCTATATTCTTGAACTACAAAATATAGTGCCAAATTGAAAAGTAAAAACAGTTATAACTCAGGCACTTGTTTATCTTTTAACAATGCGAACTCATAAATAATTCAATTTGAGTCGTGAAAGGAACCACACATGTCTAGAGGCAAAATCTCTATCGCGCCAAAACTCTCTAAGAATGCACGTACCGTCCTTGCAAAACGCTATTTAAAACGTGATAGTGCGGGACAACCGACTGAAACCCCTGAAGACATGTTTCGCCGAGTTGCCAAGACCATCAATGCCGCAGAGACCGGCACAGAAAAAAACAAAACGAACTACGAAAAACAATTTTTGCAAACAATGTCAAATCTCGATTTCTTACCGAACTCCCCGACACTAATGAATGCAGGGCGTGAACTCGGTCAGCTATCGGCTTGTTTTGTCTTACCCGTCGGCGACACCATGGAAAGTATTTTTGAGGCTATCAAAAATACCGCTTTAATTCATAAGAGTGGCGGTGGTACAGGATTCTCATTCTCCCGTATCCGTCCTGCAAACGATGAAGTGCGCTCCACGAGCGGAGTATCATCGGGCCCAATTTCATTTATGCGCGTCTTTGATGCGGCCACTGAAACCATCAAGCAAGGCGGGACTCGCAGGGGGGCGAACATGGGAATCCTGCGCGTTGACCATCCAGATATTATGGATTTCGTCATGGCTAAACGTGACCTGACAATCCTCACCAACTTTAATATCTCTGTGGGTGTGACAGAAGCCTTTATGGATGCCGTCGAGAAGAACCAAGATTACGACATCATCAATCCACGTAACGGTAAAGTTGTAAAACAACTCAACGCGACGAAGGTTTTCAACCAGATTATTGATATGGCATGGTCTAACGGTGAGCCTGGGATCGTTTTTCTTGACCGCTTGAACCGTGACAATCCGACCCCACATGTCGGTGAATATGAGAGCACTAACCCTTGCGGAGAACAGCCACTTCTTCCGTATGAATCTTGCAACCTCGGCTCTATCAATTTAGCGAATATGGTTATTGAAGGTGAGATAGACTGGGACAAACTTGAACTGACGGTTAAATTGGCAACCCGTTTCCTTGATAATGTCATTGAAGCCAACAAGTATCCCCTCCCTGAAATCGATGAGATGACCAAAGCTAACCGGAAAATCGGTCTTGGGGTTATGGGTTGGGCAGACATGTTAATTCTTCTCAATATTCCATACAACAGCCAGGACGGGATTGCCCTTGGGGAACAAGTCATGCGCTTTATCAATGAAAAAGCCCATGAAGAGTCGAAGCAACTGGCTAAAGAACGGGGACCCTTCCCTAATATCACGGGGAGTATCTACGAAGCGGATCCAATCCGCAATTCGACCTGTACGACAATTGCACCGACAGGAACGATATCCATCATTGCAAATTGTTCCAGCGGTGTCGAACCCCTGTTTGCAGTCTCCTATATTCGTCAGGTTCTGGATAATAATAAACTGATTGAGGTACATCCTCTGTTTGAGAGAATCGCTAAAGAGCGAGGTTTTTATTCACCTGAGTTGATGCAGGAAATCGCCGAAAAAGGGACCGTCCAAGACATTGAGGCGATCCCGGCAGATGTACGTAGAGTTTTTGTCACCTCTCATGATATCACCCCCAACGATCATGTTTTGATGCAGGCGGCGTTCCAACGTCATACCGACAATGCGGTGTCCAAAACGGTTAATTTCAGTCGCGAAGCAACCCGTGAAGACGTAGCCACCGTCTATCGCCTGGCCTACAAAGAAGGCTGCAAAGGGGTCACCATTTATCGTGATGGTTCCCGGGATATGCAAGTTTTGTCAGTCGCCGGAAAGGATGATACCGAAGAGAATCAGGATGCCTCAATTCCCATGGAGAGCAAAAAACCTTCTCGCAAGCGGGAGCGGCCACGGGCATTAACCGGCTCCACCTACCAGATGGAAACCGGTTGTGGACCTCTTTATATCACCATTAATGAAGATGAAAACGGGCTTTTTGAGTTGTTCACAACCATGGGTAAAGCCGGTGGCTGCGCGGCCTCTCAGTGTGAAGCGATTGGTCGGCTGGTCTCATTATCTTGGCGCAGCGGTGGTCAAGCCCGACAAACCGTTAAGCAACTAATCGGCATTACTTGTCATAAGCCTGCCGGATTCGGCGAAAATAGAATTACATCTTGCGCCGATGCTGTTGCCAAAGCGGTTCAATTGCATATGCTCAATGATGATGAAAGTCCGACCCAATTTACTAATAATGGCGGTGCTTGTCCTGATTGTGGTGGCCCTGTTGAGCATGAAGGTGGTTGCTGTGTTTGTCGTGCCTGTGGGTTTTCCGAGTGTGCCTGATTAATGGAATCTGAAAGCTGGGAAGCTCTCTGCAACCGTTGCGGTGCCTGCTGTTTTGAGAAGAAAATAGACCGACAAGGTAACATCTTAACAACATCAATTCCTTGTCGGTTTCTCGACATTCATAATCGGACGTGTCGCATCTATGCGCAGCGTCTAGAAGTCGAAGAGGATTGCATCAAGCTCACCCCAGAAATAATTACTGAGATCAGCTGGTTACCTGAAGAGTGTGCTTATCGTAATTTGATCAAAGAATCGTAGATATCGATATCAGGTGTTCATATATTCGGTTTTTAATATTATATTGCTGGACATCTTCAAAATTTGGATTAAAATAAGTTTTTTGCTATTTGCCTCGAATCTTATCCCCCTCCTAGATTCGAGGCTTTTTTTATTATTTATTTACTCACTGCAATATCACTCACTACATACAGACTGGGTAATTTGTTACACTCAAAGTTCTCTCTATATGGCTTGAAGAAGGATGCTCACTTTGACTCATCAGCTGCGCAAATCTCGCTTTGGATGGTGCCTTTACGATTGGGCAAACTCTGCCTTCGCTACAGTTGTTCTTGCCGCTGTTCTTCCGGTGTACTTTGTCTCTCTGGTCCCGGAAAATGGCGCGATCCTCCCGTTCATAAGCAATCATAGATTTTCAGCCGCCAGTATTTGGGGTTACAACGTTTCAATATCCATGCTGATTTTAGCTGTTGCCGCACCTATCTTAGGCGCTCTTGCGGACCGAAATGCCTGGCATAAGCGCTTGATGATACTGTTCTGGTTGCTTGGCTGCCTAGCCACAGCGTTACTTGCAATAACCACCAATAATTATCTGACGACTTCGCTGTTGTTTATCCTCGGCAACATCGCCTTTGCCGGGGCCAATATCTTCTACAACGCCCACCTCCCCTTTCTAGCACCAATCGATCAAGTCGACAAACTGTCTGCACGCGGATTTGCCTTTGGTTATATTGGGGGAGGAATTTTATTAGCTTTAGATTTTCTGCTGATTCTCAATTTTGATTTTTTCGGCTTTCCTGATCCGGGGGCAGCAACCCGTTTTGGCTTTTTACTGACGGCGAGCTGGTGGTTTATCTTTGCCATCCCAACGTTCATTTATTTGCCTCCGACCACAAAACGGTTGCAACCAGGGTACCGTTTTAGCCTGCGTGGTTACTTTCAACAGTTCAAACAACTCCTTGATTATCGCGATCTTACAGTTTTTCTTGTTGCGTTCCTTTGCTACAACGACGGCATCCAGACTGTCATCACCGTTTCGGCAATCTACGCCCGAGAAGAACTTCAGCTGGGACAAGGAACCATTATTGGGTGTTTTTTGATGATTCAGTTTCTGGCGATGCCAGGAGCTTTACTTTTTGCCCGTATCGGAGAAAAGACCGGCACTGCCCGAGCCATTTTTTTTAGTCTGATTATCTTTGTGTTGGTCTGTTTTTTCGCATATAGAATGACAACCCCCTATGAATTCTGGATTCTCGGTGCTGTGATTGCCCTCATTCTCGGAGGGAGTCAAGCCTTGAGTCGATCTCTCTTCTCCAGCATGGTACCAAAACAAAAGAGTGCTGAATTCTTTAGCTTTTTTTCCATTAGCTCCAGATTTGCCGCTATTTTTGGACCGCTCCTGTTCGCTTTGATCGCAGATCTGAGTGGTAGCTCCCGCCATTCAATTCTAGCACTGAGCATCTTTTTTATCATTGGCGGGATTTTACTGCTGCGGGTTAATGTGAAGCGGGGGCAAGCCGTGGCTAACAGCGGATGATGTTGATTCAGTAGTCAGGTTTCCATTTGAGTGATAACAACCAGAATAAAAGTGACTGGTTTAGGCTCAGAAAGCAGGTTATAAATAATCCGTGCTCAACAGATGCATCTTACAACTTTTGCTACCATGTGATGAGATATGAACAACCAATTACCCAACTTTTATTCTGAGACATCCCGCAAAACTCTTGGCTGGCTTGCGGTTTTCGGCTCTGCATTCTTTTTTTATCTGGCAACCCTCATCATTCGCTGGGCTGAACCTTACGTAACAATTGAATCCGCTTACTTTGTATTTGCCCGACTTTTTCTCGGCTTCATCATCGTTTGCATCACCATGGCTTTCCAAAATAAACGTTTACACCCGCGCAAATATCACTACCTCATCGGCAGAACGCTGGCTAATACTGTTGCGGTGTTCTGCTTCTATAAAGCCGTCGAATTGGGATCTGTCGCCGAAGCGAATATCCTCAACATGACCTATCCCCTCTTTGTGGCGATATTCTCCTGGTTTTTTCTGCGCGGGCAGCGTGACCTACTCTCTCTGCTGATAGTGGCAATTGCGTTCTGCGGTGTGTGGCTGGTGCTTTCACCTGGAAAAATAACCCCAGATCTGGGCAACCTTTGGGGCCTTTGTTCTGGAATCACAGCGGCAATCGCAATCATTTACCTCAACATCAGCAGGCGCTACCATGACTCACAAACGATCCTGTTTTTCATGTTTGGTTTGGGGACAACGTTGATGCTGATTTTTTTTCATGACAGTATCTTTATCCCCAACACAAAAGAATTCTTCTTCTTGTTCAGTTGTTCCGTTGCCGGCGTTCTCGGTCAATATCTGATCACTTACGGCTTTTTGTTTGTTACCGCAGTTGAAGGCTCAATCATATCCTCTAGTAGAATATTGTTGGCAGCTATCCTCGGTCCCATTCTTGTGGCCGGACCGTCATTGACAATTTCAGGCTGGTGCGGTGCGCTACTTATCTTTGCTGCGAATACTGGACTTGCATTAAGGAAGGTCTGAACTGAACTGTTATTTCAAACTCAACGGACGATTCATATCGATCTCAGCAGCTTTATTTATCAAGATGGACAGAGGAAGTCTTTTTGCTTTGCATAAAAGCGCTCCCCGATATTTTCGCCCCAAATGCGGGACCAAGCAGCTTTCATAAGGATGCATCATGCCACTGACAGACGACAACATAGACGATAAAGCAAAGATCTGGCGTGAATTCATTGTCTCCGGACGTATACCTGATAATACGTTACGTCCTGAAATCTACTCTTCCTGGCAACGTTGTCGCGAAGCTAACATCGATCCATATGACGGCGTCAGTCACGAATTGCTCACTGAGGAAGAGATTGGGGAACTCCTGCAAGCCCGCAAAACACAAATTGATATTATACGCCACTTCATGGGCAATCTTTATGATTTAGTCAAAGGTTCAGGGTTCATCCTATTTTTTGCCGATGAACGGGGCTACATCATGGAAATTCTCGGAGATCCTGATACGTTAAGTGATGCGGAGAAAGTCAATCTGATTCGTGGCGCTTGTTGGATAGAAGAGGCTGCCGGGACAAATGGTATCGGCACCGCATTAACCTTAGGGAAACCGTTTCAAGTATCGGGACAGGAACATTTTTGCCAGAAACTTCACTCCTGGACCTGCTCCGCCGCTCCATTTTTCTCTGAAACAGGAGATCTCATCGGGGTGCTGCAAATGTCCGGTCCTTCGCATACCGCGCATCAGCATACCCTTGGTATGGTTGCCGCTTCTGCCGAAGCGATTCATGAACAGATGCGAGTGCAACATCGCAATCGAGAGCTCTCAGTTCTCAACGGCCAACTCAACAACATCTTCCAAACCATATCTGACGGCGCAATTATTGTGAACAAGCAAAGGAAGATCACTCAGATCAACCCCAGCGCAAAGAAACTGTTCGGCGACAATATTATTGGATCGACAGTTGAAGATCTCCTCGGCAAAGACACCAACATCAGTAAAATTGTGCGCGAAGGAAAAGCCTGCAAAGAGATGGAAGTCATGCTGGATACATCCTTTGGGCGACTACATGCGCTGGTGACAGTGAAACAATTTCTTGACCAAACAGGCGCCTTTGGCGAAGAGGTTATTTTTTTCAACCCGATCAATAAAATGAAAAAACTGGCTAACCACCTGGGTGGGGCACGAGCAACTTTCACCTTCGACAGCCTCATCGGTCAAAGTGACAAGCTCAATCGGACGGTTAACGCAGCGAAACAGGCAGCCTTAAGCAATAGCCATGTGGTGATCCAAGGTGAAAGTGGTACCGGGAAAGAACTTCTGGCTCAGGCTATCCACAATCTAAGCTCACGTAAAAATGGCCCTTTTCTTGCCTTAAATTGTGCAGCGCTACCACGAGACTTGATTGCGAGCGAACTTTTTGGTTATGTCCCCGGGGCTTTCACTGGAGCCAGTTCTAAAGGGCGACCAGGTCGCTTTGAAATGGCATCGGGAGGAACCCTCTTTCTTGATGAAATCGGTGATATGCCTCTGGACCAACAAGCATCATTGCTCCGGGTTATCCAGGAAATGAAAATCATTCGTGTCGGTGGAGAACAGGTTATTCCAGTCGATGCTAGAATTATCTGTGCGACCAACAAAAACCTTTTGAGGGAGGTGGATAAAGGAAACTTTCGCCAAGACTTATACTATCGTCTCAATGTCATTCAGGTCCACGTCCCTCCACTGCGTGAGCGAGAGGATGATATCCGCATTCTCTTTACCCACTTTCTCGATAAAATCGGGGGGAAGCTGAATTGCAAAATTCAAAAAGTAGAGGCGGATGTTTTAAACAAGCTGCAAAATTACAACTGGCCCGGCAACGTCCGCGAGTTGGAAAACGTTGTGGAGAAGATGATCAACGCAGCCAACTGCAAAATTATCACAACAGACCATTTACCCGTAGAGATAACGTCGCCACAACCAGAGAAAATCTTCCAAACCTCACATTTGCACATGGAAAAGAACCGGGGGAAAACCTTGAAACAGAGGGTCGCTGTCAACGAACGTCGCATCATCCTCGAACTGCTGCAACAATACCAAGGAAATATCAGTCAAATTGCCAGGATTATGGAGGTTTCACGCAATACCCTCTACCGCAAAATCAATCAGTACGGGATCTCAAAAGATTACCGTTTCGACTAACTGCAAAGTTTCCTTGACTTCGAAGCTGGTCGTGACAGCTGTCAGCGACTATTTTTGACTCACAGATTGGTGATCACAAAGAGTAAAATATGACATACTCAAATTGTAATATTTATGTGACAACTGTTCATTCGATATAACATCTGTCCTCATTTCCATCATTCCTAATATTAAAACCATCGTCCTCTTCTACAAGAAAAATCCCGCGACAACATCAGCTTACAACTAGCTGTCAAATTTTTCCGCTTCTGGCATGCAGGTTGCTATTGATTTGTTATAATAAGTGTATCTTAGCGTTCATATTAAAACCGGGCTGTGATTAGCCCACAACGAGAACGGAGAGTCACATGAGGAATCAAATCGACAAGCAGTACAAACTCTACATTGACGGAAAATGGGTCGACGCTTCAGATGGTAAAACCTTTGAAGCTCATTGTCCGGCCGACGGGAAACTACTGGCTACCTGTGCCAACGCAACCAAGCAAGACGTTGATGATGCGGTTAAAGCAGCATGGAAAGCCTTTCCTGAGTGGAAAGACATAAGCCCTCAAGATCGCTCCATCATTTTGCTAAAGATTGCAGATCTTATCGACGAAAATGCTGAAAAACTGGCCATGATCGAATCGATCGACAACGGTAAGCCACTCCGTGAAACAACCGCTGTAGACGTCCCCTTGGCCAGTGACCATTTCCGCTATTTCGCTGGCGTCATCCGTGCCCAGGAAGGGCAAGCGGTGATGATCGATAAAAACACCATGAGCATCATCCTGCGGGAACCAATCGGCGTTATTGGCCAGATTATTCCGTGGAACTTCCCACTTCTCATGGCGGCCTGGAAAATTGCCCCTGCCCTTGCAGCTGGTAACTGCGTCGTCTTAAAACCATCATCGACGACGTCACTTAGCCTGTTAGAATTCGCAAAGCTTCTGGATACGGTTCTGCCTCCAGGAGTTGTCAATGTCGTGACCGGGAAAGGTTCAAGTACCGGCAACTTTGTTTTGGAACATGAAGGTTTCTCCAAACTTGCATTCACCGGTTCTACTGAAGTCGGCTACAACATTGCCGATGCAGCAGCTAAAAAACTGATCCCTGCAACTCTGGAACTCGGTGGCAAATCGGCTAATATCTATTTTGAGGATTGTCCTTGGGAGAAAGCCATTGAAGGAACTCAGCTCGGCATCCTTCTGAACCAAGGTCAGGTCTGTTGTGCTGGTTCTCGAGTTTTTGTGCAAGAATCAATCTATGACAAATTTGTCGAAGCGATGGCAGAAGCCTTCAAAAAAGTCAAAGTCAACCTCCCATGGGCAGACGGCACAATGATGGGAGCCCAGATTGATGAAGTCCAGTTGAACAAAATTCTTGCCTATGTCGAAGTTGGCAAGCAGGAAGGGGCTAGACTGGTTACTGGTGGTAAGAGAATAACGACAGGCGAACTCGGTAAAGGATATTTTATGGAGCCAACGCTGTTCGCTGATGTCAACAATGATATGCGTATCGCCCAGGAAGAAATTTTCGGCCCCGTTGTCTGTGTTATCAAGTTTAAAGATGAAGAAGAAGTCATCAATATGGCCAATGATAGCGATTATGGCCTTGCGGGTGCAGTCTGGACTAAGGATATCAACCGAGCTCTGCGTGTCGCCCGTGCGGTTCAAACTGGTCGTATGTGGGTCAACACCTACAATCAACTGCCGGCTCACACTCCTTTCGGCGGCTACAAAAAGTCCGGGATTGGACGTGAAACTCACAAAATGATGCTTGAGCATTACACCCAAACTAAAAATATTTATATCAGTATGACGGAAGATAAAATCGGGCTCTACTAAAGGTTGATTGAAGTTGCATGCTCGAAGCAGGAAATAGTTTCGAGCATGCGCGATATCTCATTTTCGAGATAATCACGAAAAAAGGTTAAGGAAACGTAATGCAAATATCAAAAGAGACATTGGTGGAGGATATACTTGATGCTTATCCGCAATGCGTCAGTTATTTCATTATGAACAAAGTCAGCCCTTTTTCCTGTGCAGGCGCCTTCCCGTCAACTCTGGGTGAAATGTTGAAATCACGTAAAGTTGAAGATATTGAAGGCTTTATCCATGGTCTGAATGAAGCTATTTCTAAAGATAACTCATAACGACGATCCTTGATGCGCTACGCAGAGCAAGAAGGATATAGACGATCAGGACAAAGCGGCTCTCTTATCAAGTTTAACAACAAGAGAGCCGCTGACGTTCTGAGATTGATTTCATTTTCATCGACCCATAATACCGTCCTCTTTTTCCACACGCTATCATTGTAAAAAAGTGGCGATCTTGTTCAAAAACCAGATCAAACTAATCGACATCATTCATGCATCGCGATTCCGGTGTGGACACTTGTTAAAAAGATAACTCTTGCGCAATAATGTAAGCTGCGCAAGAATCACGACAAGAACGATAACATTATCTATTCCTCGACATCACGAACGGTGAAAGCTCATGGGCGAAGTAAACGATCAAGAGCACAAAAAAGTGTTTATTATCTCTGACGGTATTGGCCAAAGCGCAATGAACGTCTTGAAGGCCAGTCTGATCCAATTTGATGTTCCATCTTCGGTTCTGCGAGTGTTTTCACGCATTGATAGTCCCGCCAGGATCAGAGGTATTCTGGAAAAAGCCAAAGAGGTCAATGCGTTTGTTGCATTTACCATTGCCAAACACGAAACACGCGAACTGGTTCATCAAACCTGCCAAGAGATGGGACTTTTCTACCATGATATTCTCGGTCCCCCCATTGAAAAACTCTCCACCTATCTCGGTGTTAAACCTATGGAGAGCGCCAATCTGCTGAGAAAAGTGGACAGTAAATACTTTGAACGAATCGATGCGATTGAATTCACCATGAAGTACGATGATGGTCAGGATGTCCACAAGGTCTTTGAAGCTGACATTATCATTCTGGGATTATCGAGAACGTCCAAGACACCAACATCTTACCTGCTTGCCCAACAAGGCTACAAAGTGGTGAACATTCCGTTGATGCCCGAAGTTCCAATACCGAAGGAAGTTTTCGAGGTTGATCAAAACCGGATTGTCTGTCTGATTATGGATTCGGAGGTGCTACAAAAAATTCGGAGAACCCGGATACAACATTATAAAACCGAAAGTACTTACACGGACCTGCGACGTATTTTCGATGAGATGGAAATGGTCTACGACCTGACCAAAAAAAATAAACAGTGGCACATTGTCGACACGACCAACAAATCGGTCGAAGAGACCGCCAGAGAGATTATCAGCATGGTTTTCGGACATTCGCAGGAGTTCTAATCAACCGACACAACATGCTGATATCATGACGTGTTAACCGCATCGATAGGAGAATTAATTTAGGGACTTCCTAGCAGCCCATCTTTGTGCATGCCACTGACTCTTACCTTCAGCAATTCTCCTGGTTCAACAGAGGTTGCAGGGACCCAAACAGGGAGATAATTTCGAGACAGACCTTTACGCAAGTCATCGTCCTCCCCTCCTTCAATAACAATTTCCAGCTCTGAACCAACAAATTGTTGCGCGAAGTTGCGATTTTTCTCTCTCCCGATTTGCCGCAACTGCGCTGCACGTGCTTTCATAACATCGCCAGGGACCTGATCTGGCATCTCTGCTGCAAGGGTTCCAGCGCGCTTACTGTAGGGAAAAACATGCAAATGGCTAAACGGAAGCTGTCGCAACAACTGGCAAGTGGCCTGAAACTGCACATCCGTTTCCCCTGGAAAACCGGTAATCACATCCAAACCAATAGCAGCATCTGGTTTGATTTGCCGCAAACGATCCAACAAGTCAGCAAAGAAGGTCGTGGTATAATGGCGATTCATCCGCCGCAAAATCTCATCATCTCCTGCTTGCAAAGGAATATGAAAATGGGGGCAAATCCAATCGGCTTGAGCGATGTAATGCGATAATTCCTCAGAAAGCTCAGTCGGTTCTATTGATCCCAACCGGAGCCGCCCAGAGAAGTCGGATTTCTCAATCTTTTGCAGTAAGGTCAACAAATCGGTGCAGGGGACAAAATCCTGACCATAGCGGCCGATATGGATCCCGGTTAATACAATTTCAGGATAACCATTCGCACAGAGCCTTTCAATTTGACTGATAACCGCCGCGACAGGAACCGATCGACTGCGGCCACGGGCATAGGGGATGATGCAGTAAGAACAAAAAGCGTCGCAACCATTCTGAATTTGGACAAAAGCCCGGCTGCGCTGTTCAAATCCAGTCAGAACTAAAGGTTCAATCACGCTGCTAGCACGAATATCAGAGACCTGAATCTGCCCGGTGTCATTGTTAGCGACAAGATAATCCAGCAGTTGACCTTTTTCATTATTGCCAACAACCAGTGAAACACCCGGCATCTGCTTCAAACTGTGGGGATCAATCTGGGCATAGCATCCGGTGACAACAATGCGTGTATTCGAGTTAAAACGTCTGGCTCGTCGAATCAATTTGCGAGATTGGGCATCAGTTGCTGCGGTGACGGTACAAGTATTCACGATAACCAGATCTGCACCAGCCTCAAAAGAAACCTGCCGATAACCTGCCTGTTGCAATTTTTCAATCATCGCCGCAGATTCAAACTGATTGGTCTTGCAACCCAGGGTCACAATAGAGACAGTCGTCTTCATTGAATCCAGCCACCACCGATGACCCGGTCATCAGCATAAAAAACCGCAGCTTGCCCAGGGGTAACTCCATCCTGAGGGGTCGCGAAAACAACCTTCACAACACCATGACCGCAAGGTTCAACCGTGACCGGAACTTCTGTATGTCGATAACGAATGCGACAGGTTGTCGAAAAGGTTTCCTTGGGTTCAGCTATTGCCCAGCAGCACTGTTCAACGGTCATTTCGGGACAACTGAGGTGCTCTTTTTCACCAACTATCACCTGTTGCTTTGAAGCATCAATAGCGACCACATACAGAGGCTCTTTCCAACCAATGCCTAGCCCTTTACGTTGACCAATGGTATAGCGGTAAGTCCCCTGATGTTTTCCAAGAACGTCACCTGAGACATGGACAATATCACCACTTAGAGTTTCAAAACCTTCTTCTTGTTGCAAAAATTTGACATAATCACCATCAGGGATAAAACAGATATCCTGACTCTCCTCGGTTTTAGGGATTTGCAAACCAAATCGGGCGGCATGTTGGCGGACGTCATCTTTATTCAGTTCTCCCAGGGGGAACAGGCAATGGGAGAGTTGCTGCTGATTCAAAGAAAAAAGGAAATAACTCTGGTCTTTATTCCGATCGGCCCCTTTACTAATAAATAATCGACCATCAGCATCGACGAGGGAGACATAATGACCGGTAGCAAGGAAATCGGCTCCCAGCTCAATGGCTTTTTCTAACAGCAAACCAAACTTGATCTTCTTATTACAAACAGCACAAGGATTAGGTGTCTTCCCGGACAGATAGTCAGCACAAAAACGATTGATAATCTGCTGGCGAAAATCAGTTTCAAAATTGACTGAGTAAAAGGGAATCTGCAAATGCTCAGCGATTTTCTGCGCTTTAGCGACAGCCGTATTAGACTGACACATCTCAGCCGTAGCTTCTTGCGCACAGGCATCCCAATGGTGCATTGTCAAACCGATAACCTCGTAACCTTGCTCTTGTAACAGTGCTGCAGTCACGGATGAATCAACACCGCCACTCATAGCAACAACGACTTTTCTTTTCACAAAATCCTCATCAAGAAAAAAAGGGTTCCACATCAAGAAAAAAAGGGTTCCACATCAAGTAGAGCCCTTTTATAAGTTAAATCAAACTCTGGTCAGTAGTTTTAAGAGTTTTGTTTTCGATAATCTTTTATCGCCTCATGCAGAGCATCGGCTGCGAGATTAGAACAATGCATTTTTGCAGGCGGTAAGCCGTCTAATGCTTCAGCCACAGCTTGATTCGTGAGGATCAAGGCTTCATCAATGGTTTTTCCAATCGCCATTTCAGTCACCATTGATGATGTCGCAATCGCAGCGCCACAACCAAAGGTCTTGAACTTCACATCTTTGATAATATCATCTTCGACCTGAAGAGATATTCTCATGATATCGCCACAGGAAGCATTGCCAACTTCACCGACACCATTCGCATTTTCAACTTCACCGACATTACGCGGATTGGAAAAATGATCCATTACTTTTGCTGTATACATCTGTTTCTCTCCTTATTTATCAGTCTATTTGTGGATGATTAACCGCAAGCTTTTGTCACCATGCGACACTCATCGCAGGACAGAGGAGTTGGGTTATCACGTCCATATAAAGGACTCATTTCTCGCAACTTCTGCACAATCGGTGGAAGTTCTTGTAGAATGTAGTCGATTTCTTCATCGGTATTATCTGCACTCAAACTAAATCGGGTGCTTGAGTGGGCAAGGACAATATCAACCCCCATCGCCCCCATGACATGAGAGGGTTCCAAGGAGCCAGAAGTACAAGCGGATCCGGAAGATGCTGCAATTCCTTTCATATCGAAAAACAGCAACAAAGACTCGCCTTCAATATAATTAAAACTGACGTTCAAAGTATTTGGTAAACGTAGATTGGCATCAGGATGGCCATTCAACTTAACATCTGAAATGGTCGACAGAATCCCAGCCTCTAACTTATCGCGTAAATGACGCACATAAGCATAATCTTTATCCATATTTTTTAATGCAATATCACAAGCTGCACCTAAACCAACGATACTGGGGACGTTATGGGTGCCTGCACGCCGATTCCGCTCTTGATGTCCGCCATGCATAAAGCGAGATATTTTGGTGCCACGGCGAAGATACATAGCTCCGATCCCTTTTGGAGCTCCGATCTTATGACCTGAAATGACCACCATATCAACATTAACTTTGCGGACATCGATCGCAATTTTACCAGCCGCTTGAACTGCATCGGTATGGAAACGGACCTTATGCTTCTTAGCGATCTCGCCAATTTCTTCAATCGGAAAGATATTACCTGTTTCATTATTAGCCCACATCACCGAGATCAGAATGGTCTTATCAGTGATAGCAGCTTCAAGTTCCGCCAGATCTAGCATCCCGTTATGATCAACTTTGAGATAAGTCACCTCAAAACCATCTTTTTCAAGTGCTTCACAGGTTTCCAACACGGCTGGATGCTCGACTGAAGTGGTAATAATATGATTGCCCTTGTGCTTTAATGCATCAGCAGTCCCTTTAATGGCATGGTTGTCACCTTCGCTGCCACAAGAGTTGAAAATAACTTCCGCAGCAGAACAATTAAATAACCTTGCAACCTGCTCTCGCGCTTTCTCTATGGCCCCACCAACCATCCGGCCAGCCCAGTGGACACTGGATGGATTACCAAATTGTTCACAGAAATAGGGCAACATTGCCTCTAACACTTCGGGCTTAACAGCTGTCGTTGCATTGTTGTCCATGTAAATCTTTTTCACGAAACTCCTCCGATTAAACTGAAAAAATTAGTTATTGGCCACTCGACGACCGAGTTGTTGTCGCCCCTGCTCAGTTAAATCCTCAAGGGACACAGAAGCTAAAAAAGAACGGATTTGCATCCCCAACCCATGCCAGACAGATTGGGTTGTACATTCATCACCACAACCACAACTGCCGTCGGCATTCATGCAGGATAACGGCATCAGAGCTTCTTCGACAGTATCGATAATCTGGTCAATTCTGATCTCTGTTGCAGATCGCGCCAGAAGATACCCACCACCTGGACCACGGACGCTCCTGACGATGCCGCCACGCCGTAACTTAACAAACAGCTGTTCCAGATAGTTCAAAGAAATCTTCTCTCGCGCCGCTATCTCTTTTATCGATACAGGTGCGAGATTGCCTGATAAATTCAAGCTGACAAGTGCGCGGACGGCATACTGAGCCTTGGTCGACATTCTCATCAGTTAACTTCCTCTTTGGCAGCCTCAGCTTGATCCGACAGATGGTAATGAGCAAGCTCAGCTTTCAACCGCGTCTGCTCCTTTTGCAACTCTTCAACCTGTTCACCTAAACGGTGGATTTGTTCAAAAACGCAGCTGACCGCCTTGGCAACGGGATCTGGAAGCTTATCGTGTTCAAGGTCAAAACCAACCCTTTTTTCACCCGATAAAACCACCCGTCCAGGGATGCCAACCACAGTAGCGGTTGCTGGCACTTCCTTAACAACCACGGAGTTAGAACCAATTTTACTATCATCACCAACGGTAAAGGGGCCAAGAATCTTTGCACCGGAGCCAATAATAACGTTATTACCTAAGGTAGGATGGCGCTTCTCTTTCGCCCAAGAGGTCCCGCCAAGAGTCACACCATGATAAAGGGTACAGTTGTCACCAATTTCAGCCGTTTCGCCGATCACAACCCCCATCCCATGATCAATAAAAAAACCACGGCCAATCGTAGCCCCAGGATGAATTTCAATCCCGGTCAGAAAGCGACCAAAATGTGAGATTAATCGGGCCAGAAATTTAACTTGATTGATCCATAACCAATGAGACAAACGATAAAAAAGGAGAGCATGAAATCCGGGGTAACAGAAGATGACCTCGAAAACGCTCCGTACAGCCGGGTCACGCTCAAAGACAACCTTAATATCTTCCTTGAGTTGAGAAAACATCCGCTATCACCTTCCATCTTTATCCACAAGGCTCAGAACCTTGCACGACTACTAAGCTCAAGTACTACACACTAATTGTTATAAATTATCACTACCTATTCAAAGTAGAGCAAGAATTATCATACCCGACCTTTTCTGTCAATTATAAACAAACATTTTAGTCAGGTATTATTTAGCTGTAATTACTTGGATAGTCTAGACAATTCACATGCTGGATCGCTTGCATTGTTCTCTATTTTTTTACCGTTGTTATTAGTCGACAACAACATAACAATCTCCTATAATAGATGGGTTTTTATATGTGTTATTGATTTATTATTCTAACCCATAAGGAGTGAGAAAATGCCAGATTTCAAGTATCAGGAACCAATGCCACTCGGTGCTGACACAACTAAGTATTACAAAATCGAAGGTTCTGAGACATTTGTCTCTACCGAAAAGTTTGCCGGTCAGGATGTCCTTAAAGTGGACCCGCAAGCCTTGACGGTGCTTTCAAATACTGCCATGCGGGATGTCTCTTTTCTCCTTCGTCCAGAGCATAACGAACAAGTAGCAAAAATCCTCAGTGATCCAGAAGCTTCAGAAAATGACAAACTTGTCGCTATGGCATTTCTACGTAATGCTGAAATTTCGGCAAACTTCGAACTTCCATTCTGCCAGGACACCGGGACCGCAACAGTCGTTGCTAAAAAAGGGCAACAAGTCTGGTCCGGAAGCGATGATGAAGAGCGGATCTCTGAAGGCGTCTACAAAACCTATACGGAAGAAAATCTCCGTTATAGCCAAACTGTCGCCCTTGATATGTATAAAGAAAAGAATACTGGCACCAACTTGCCAGCACAGATTGATCTTTATGCGACCGCTGGAGATGCCTATAAATTCTTGTTCATTGCTAAAGGTGGCGGCTCAGCCAATAAAACCATGCTGTTCCAAGAGACCAAAGCTCTCTTGAACCCGGAGAAACTTGAAAGTTTCCTCCTTGAAAAAATGAAAACTATCGGTACCGCTGCTTGTCCGCCGTACCATCTGGCATTTGTTATCGGTGGCACCTCCGCTGATGCATGCTTAAAGACCGTTAAACTGGCCACGGCACATTACCTTGATGAGTTACCTACCCAGGGGAATGAACATGGCCAGGCTTTCCGTGATATTGAATTGGAAGCTAAAGTTCTTAAAATGGCACAGGAGATTGGTATCGGGGCACAATTCGGCGGTAAATATTTTGCCCATGATGTCAGAATCATCCGCCTCCCCCGCCACGGTGCTTCCTGTCCAGTCGGCATGGCTGTTTCCTGTTCAGCTGACCGGAACATCAAAGCAAAAATCACCAAAGAAGGCCTTTTTGTTGAACAAATGGATCGCAATCCAGGCCGTCTGATTCCAGAAGAGTTACGCAGCCAGAAAAGTGTCGGCACGGAGATAGACCTGAACCGTCCCATGAGTGAAGTCCTCGCAGACTTGAGCAAGCTTGAAGTTGGAGCACCGCTACGACTCAAAGGGACCATCGTCGTCGGACGCGACATTGCGCACTCTAAGTTCAAAGAGATCATCGACAGCGGAAAACCACTGCCAGAATATTTAAAAAATCATCCAATCTACTATGCTGGCCCGGCAAAAACACCTGCAGGGAAACCCTCGGGTTCCTTTGGTCCAACAACTGCGGGACGGATGGACAGCTACGTCGATCTGTTGCAGAGCAATGGTGGCTCTATGATCATGATTGCCAAAGGCAACCGGAGCCAACAGGTGACCGATGCCTGCGCCAAGCATGGTGGTTTTTATCTCGGTTCCATCGGTGGTCCAGCAGCTGTTCTTGCTGACCAAAACATCAAAAAAGTTGAATGTATTGACTTTGAAGAACTCGGAATGGAAGCGGTCTGGAAAATCGAAGTTGAAAATTTCCCAGCATTTATTTTGGTTGACGACAAAGGGAATGACTTCTTCAAAACACTCGGTCTTTAATTTAACCTGCTAAACCTATATATTTGATGCATATTTGCCCCGGCTCAGTAGCCGGGGCTTTTCTTTTGCTCTAAAATGGGTAATTATCTGTCAAGTTCAACTCAACCAGACAACCTTCTATTATTTAATACGGGATATCCATGGGCGACAAAATTGCTACCTATTATGATCGACTTGTTCTGAAACACCCATTACTGACAATTCTTCTAGTTATTCTACTGGTCACAGGTGTTGGCAGCTTCGCCCAAAACTTCAGACTTGACGCCTCAGCCGATTCTCTTTTGCTGGAAAACGATCAGGATCTTAAATACTTTCGTACGATCAATGCGGAATACGGTAACACCGATTTCCTGATCATCAGCTATTCGCCTAAACAGGACCTTTACAGCGCCGAGACATTAAACGACCTTCGCGAATTGCGTAACAGTCTGCTTCAATTTGAAAGGGTTGACGCGGTTCTGAGCATCCTTGATGTCCCTCTGATTGACAGCCCCCGCTTAAGCATGGGGGATTTAACCAATGGCATCCGCACGCTTGAGACTCCCGGGGTCGATACAAACCTTGTCCGTAAGGAATTCCACACTAGTCCGTTCTATAAA
Organism: Desulfuromusa kysingii; assembly: GCF_900107645.1. GTDB lineage: Bacteria > Desulfobacterota > Desulfuromonadia > Desulfuromonadales > Geopsychrobacteraceae > Desulfuromusa > Desulfuromusa kysingii. The sequence goes on along the minus strand of NZ_FNQN01000003.1, from coordinate 356,172 downwards.
GATTTGCTGGTCAGCGAAGACGCGAAAACAACAGCCCTGCAAGTCATCTTTAAACGCGACACAACATTCCACTCGCTGTTGCAAGCCAGAAATTCACTGCGCGAAAAAAGGTCGACAGAGCCCCTCACGGCGACGGAAACCACTGAGCTTGAACAGGCTAGCAAAAAGTTTGATGAATACACCGCGGTTCTGGCAGATCGAGAGGCAGAAGATATCGCTAAAATCCGCGTCATCTTGAAACAACATCAAGATCAGGCAGAAATCTTTTTGGGTGGCGTCCCGATGATTGTTACCGACATGATCAGCTTCATTCGCCACGACTTGGCAGCGTTTGGGCTTGGAGTCCTGATATTTCTCGTCGCCATGCTGTTCTTGATCTTCCGTAGACCGAGTTGGATCATTTTGCCCATGGTCTGCTGTTTTGCTTCTGTCCTCTTTATGTTTGGCTTCCTCGGGTTGGTTGGCTGGAAAGTGACGGTTGTTTCCTCTAACTTCACATCATTGCTTTTGATTATCACCCTCTCCCTCTGTGTTCATCTGGTTGTCCGCTATAACGAACTGTACGCCGAAATCCCCGGAGCAGATCATGCCACAATGGTTAAAGAAATGGTGCGCAGCAAGGCCATTCCCAGTATTTATACTTCGCTGACAACTATTGTTGCCTTTGCCTCCCTCTTAACCAGCGATATTCGCCCGGTCATTGATTTTGGCTGGATGATGGCCATAGGAATCAGCTTCGCTCTGATGATCTCCTTTGCCCTCTTCCCTGCGGGGTTGATGCTCTACAAAAAGCCTCTTCACTTTACTCCTCACTTTGATATCACTGGGACAATTACCCATACTTGTGCTCATTGGGTTGAAAATCGGCGGAAATTGACTCTTGGCATCTTTGTCACCCTAACAATTATCAGTGTCATCGGTATTTCCAAATTGACGGTTGAAAACCGCTTCATCGATTATTTCAAACCCACAACTGAAATCTATCAAGGGATGGAATTAATCGACAAGCAACTGGGGGGAACCACACCGCTTGACATTATCATTGACGCCGATCCAGCTTTTTTTACGCCCAAAAAACAGACCCAAACGGACACGGATGATGATCCCTTTGAGGATGATTTCTTTGCTGATGAAAAGGCTGACGAGGGCCTTTCTGGTAGCAGCTATTGGTATAATAGCTATCAAATCAGCACCTTGGAAAAAATTCATCAATACCTCGAAGACCTTCCCGAGACGGGTAAGGTCCTCTCCATCGCCACAACTATGATGTTAATGCAACAACTGAATAACGACCTTCCTCTTGACAATATCTCTTTGGCCGTTATCCATAAAAAGTTACCCGATGTCATCAACGATTCCCTTTTCCGCCCGTATATGTCTGCTGATGGCAATCAGGTCCGTTTTTCGCTGCGCATCATTGACTCAAACCCAAACCTGCACCGTAACAATTTTTTAAAACAGATCCGCCTTGATTTAACTGAAAAATTCAATATCAAACCGGAACAAATCCATCTGACGGGGATGTTCGTTCTCTATAATAATGTCCTTCAGAGTCTTTTCAGTTCCCAAATCATGACCATCGGTGTGGTTTTTCTCGTCATTATGATGATGTTCATCCTCCAGTTTCGGTCGCTGCGTTTGGCCATTATCTCGATTATCCCCAACCTTATCTCAGCCGGAATGGTTCTCGGCTTGATGGGGTTGCTGAAAATCCCTTTAGATATCATGACCATCACCATTGCCGCGATCACGATAGGCATTGCCGTTGATGACACCATTCATTATGTCCACCGTTTTAACAAAGAAATCGCTATTGATGGCAACCACCTGGCCGCGATGAGACGTTGCCACAATACTGTCGGACGGGCGATGTATTACACATCTATCACTATTATTGTCGGTTTCTCAATTTTGACCCTGTCAAATTTCCTCCCGACAATTTATTTCGGTCTCTTTACCGGGCTAGCCATGTTTATCGCCATGCTTGCTAACCTGACCCTGCTCCCATTATTGCTCATTATCTGGAGAGCAAAAACAACAACCAAGTAAATACACTTGCGACAATAAAATAACTGGCACTAACCGGCTAATCAGTCTAAGATACGTGTCTTTTGTCAAAATTCTTTTATAAATGCTAACAGGAAATCTATGCCCGAAGAAAATGAAGTCACCTTTAAAGACCTTTGTCTTGCCCCCAATGTTTTTAAAGTCATCAAAGAAATAGGTTATGAAACACCAACACCAATCCAGTCACAAAGTATTCCACCATTATTAGAGGGTCGTGATCTTTTGGGGCAGGCGCAGACCGGCACTGGAAAAACCGCTGCGTTTTCACTTCCACTCCTCAGTCGACTGGATCCAAAACTCAAAGCACCGCAGATTCTAGTACTCACACCGACCAGAGAACTTGCTCTCCAGGTTGCTGAAGCCATGCAGACCTATGCCCGTCATCTGAAAGGGTTTCAGGTTTTACCTGTCTATGGTGGCCAGAATATGGGACAGCAGTTACGCCAACTTCAACGTGGGGTTCAAGCTGTAGTTGGAACTCCGGGGCGGATTCAAGACCACTTACGTCGCAAGACTTTAAAACTCGATAAATTGAGTTGTGTCGTCATTGATGAAGCTGATGAAATGTTAAAAATGGGCTTTATCGAAGAGGTAGAACAAATCCTCAGTCATGCGCCGGAAGGTCGTCAAACGGCCTTGTTCTCCGCAACAATGCCAAAGGAAGTTCTGAATGTTGCCCGCAAACATTTACAAAATCCGCTGGAAATTAGAATTAAGAGTAAAACCTCAACGGTCGATAAAATTTCGCAAAGATTCTGGCAAGTCAAAGGTCTGCATAAACTTGACGCTCTGACCCGCATCCTTGAAGCTGAAGAAATCGACGGTATGCTGATTTTTGTCCGCACTAAAGTCGCAACCGTAGATCTGGCTGAAAAGTTGGAAGCTCGCGGTTTCTCCAGTGCAGCACTGAACGGTGACATGACCCAGATGTTGCGGGAGAAAACGGTAGAACGCCTCAAGGACGGATCGCTAGATATTGTTGTCGCAACGGATGTTGCTGCACGGGGTTTAGATGTGAAGCGCATCAGTCATGTCGTCAATTACGACATTCCTTACGATACCGAATCCTACATCCACCGTATTGGCAGAACCGGTCGTGCAGGACGCGAAGGTAAAGCCATATTATTTGTCGCTCCACGAGAAAAACGGATGCTTGTAGCCATTGAAAGGGCCACTCGCCAGCCGATTAAAGCCATGGCATTGCCAAGTCGTAAAGATATCACCAATCGGCGTATCAATCAGTTTAAAGAACAGATTTCCGCAGCAATGGAATCTGAAGATATGGAATTCTTTGAAGAACTGATAGATGAATACCAAAGTGAATATGATGTTGGTCATCGCAAAATTGCGGCAACTCTTGCTTACCTGCTGCAAAAAGAGCGCCCTCTTAATCCAGAAGATCAGCTTCCCGAAGAAATCCCGGTTGAACGCCCCGAACGAAACGTAAGACCAAGGCGCGAACAAAAAACCAGTGACGAACAGATGCAGACATATCGCATTGAGGTCGGTCGCAAGCATGGTGTAGAACCTGGAAATATCGTTGGCGCAATCAGTAATGAAGGTAAACTCAACAGCCGTGATATTGGCAGGATTCGCCTGTTTGATCAGTTCAGCCTTGTTGATCTTCCCAAGGACCTGTCGCAGGATGTCTTACATAAATTAAAAGGGGTCTGGGTTTGTAATGAACAACTGCAGATCAGTCCAGATTCAGGGTCACAAAAATCTGCTGCAAGTGATTTTTCCAAACGTAAAAGATTTGGTAAAACAGCGGGAGGATTCAAGAAATACGGTTCTCGCTCCAAGAAACCGACAACCACAAGACGCAAGTAAAAAACAGTTGGATTCAGTGGCAAAAAAACGTTCCATAGCTATTATGGGGCGTTTTTATAATATCCCCCACACATAATCCATCTCTTTAATCACATAAGGTTGCGCTATGATGGAGCAAGCGCTCAACAATAAACGCTATAGAGTATACGGTTCACGAGGGATTTTCTGTGAATGAATGGTCACAATTGCAAAATGGCAGTGATATCCGCGGAGTCGCTGTCGATGGCGTTGCAGGTCAACCTGTAACCCTACACGATTCCGTTGTCCGTGCAATTGGTTGTGCCTTTGCTCAATGGTTGGCACAGCGCTTGGAAAAACCGGCCCGTCAATTGCAAATCTCAGTGGGTCATGATTCACGCATTTCAGCTGAAAAAATCAAAGGTTCCATCTTTCAAGGGTTAACGCACGCCGGTGCCTCGATATACGACTGTGGCCTCGCTTCTACTCCGGCCATGTTCATGTCGACCATATTTACACAGCACAGCTATGATGGTGCCATGATGTTGACCGCAAGCCATCTCCCTTTTAACCGCAATGGAATCAAGTTCTTTACGCGTCATGGTGGGCTTGAAAAACGGGATATCACAAAAATTCTCAAGATGGCTGAAACCATCAGTGATGGTGTTGCCCCAACCTCGGTCACGGTAACCCCAGTGCAACTGATGGACGATTATGCCGCCCATCTGGTGAACATTATTCGGCTTGAATCGGGATCTCAGACTCCCCTCAAAGATTTAAAAATTATCGTTGACGCAGGGAATGGTGCGGGCGGATTTTTTGTTGACAAAGTTCTTCAACCCCTCGGTGCAAACACCACCGGAAGCCAGTTTCTGGAACCGGACGGGATGTTTCCCAATCATGCCCCTAACCCAGAAGATCCAAAGGCAATCGCTGCAATCGTGACTGCGGTCAGAGAAAACGCCGCTGACTTTGGGATTATTTTTGACACCGATGTTGATCGTGCTGGCGCGGTCGATAAAAATGGAACACCGATTAACCGCAACCGCTTTATTGCACTGATGGCAACCATCGTTCTTGAAAAACACCCCGGTTCAGTTGTGGTCACCGACTCGGTCACCTCTACCGGACTCAAATGGTGGATTGAGGAACATCTAAGAGGCAAACACCACCGCTTCCAGCGTGGCTATCGCAATGTCATCAATGAAGCGATTCGGCTTAATTCAAGCGGCAAAGAGTCTTATCTGGCCCTTGAAACCTCGGGTCATGGAGCCCTTAAAGAGAATTACTTTCTCGATGACGGTGCTTATCAGATTGCCAAAATACTGATTAAAATAGCGCAACTGAAAATGGCTGACCAAGGGACAATTGATGAGCTTATCGCCGGATTGCCCGAACCGGTTGAAGCCAAAGAGATTCGTCTCAAGATTAAAGTCGCTGATTTCAGCGCCTATGCTGATCAGGTTCTTGCCGATTTTGCCACTTTCGCTGCGCAGACACCTGGATGGAGTCTCACCGCGGATAATTATGAGGGGGTTCATGTCACCTGTGACGCTACAGCCGGCAATGGTTGGGCCCTCCTGCGAAAATCCCTCCATGATCCGCAACTGCCACTTAACATCGAAAGTGAGCAGATTGGCGGAGTCGATCAGATCAGCGCACAAATTAAAAGCTTTCTCTCCACTTATGTCGGTATTGAACTTCCAGATGAATAGCTCTTTTTAAAGCGTTAACAATTCACTTCTCAATCCAAATCACTGACACCATACAGGCGAAAGTCATTATCAATCCATATTGGCCTTTTTCTGATCCAAGATTCTTGACAATCCCTTAAAACCGCAGTAAACCTTTAAATTATAAGGTTTATTTATATCATTCTTTTCTTTAGATTGGTGACTTTCTGTATCTCAGGAGACTCTCCACTCTCCACCCTCTCAAGTTCTCCTGCCATACAACCGCCACCGCGTTTGTATTTTCAGGAGGATAGTCGTGTCATATACCCATTTAAAACAGTGGACAGAAAAGTTACTCCGTCATGCTGATGTCTCCATTGACGGAAAACGCCCCTGGGACATTCAGGTTAAAAACAAAAATTTATATCGTCGCGTATTTGTACATGGCAGTCTGGGGTTTGGTGAGGCATATATGGATGGCTGGTGGGATGCTGAATCTCTCGATGAACTTGTTTCCAGACTGATGAAAGCCCAACTTGATCAACATTTCAAATCTATTGCCTTGATGATCACAACCTTGAAAGCAAAACTCTTAAACTGTCAATCCCCAAGACGTGCCTATCAGGTTGGAGTGAAACATTATGATATTGGCAATGATCTTTATATCAATATGCTTGATTCAAGAATGATTTATAGCTGTGGCTATTGGAAAAACGCTCAGACTCTTGAGGAAGCTCAGAGAGACAAGCTAGATCTTACGTGCAGGAAACTACATCTTAAAAAAGGGCAACGGGTATTGGATATCGGTTGCGGATGGGGCGGATGTGCCCGTTATATGGCTGAAAACTATGGAGTTGAAGTTGTTGGCATTACCATTTCAAAAGAGCAAGCCGCACTAGCGAGAGATAACTGTCGACAATTGCCAATCGAAATTCTCGTCAAAGATTATCGAGAATTGCAAGGCCGTTTTGACCGGATTGTCTCTATCGGTATGTTCGAACATGTTGGTTATAAAAACTACCGTAACTATTTTAAAACCGTAGAAAAGCTTTTAGCGGATGATGGGTTGTTCCTGCTCCATACCATTGGTTCGAATACTCCTACTGAGCATACCGACCCCTGGATTGACCGCTATATTTTCCCGAATGGTATGCTCCCATCTGCCCAGCAGATAAGCTCAGCTTTTGAGGATTATTTCATTCTCGAAGATTGGCATAGCTTTGGCCCGGATTACGATAAAACGTTATTGTCCTGGTACGATAATTTCAATGAAGCCTGGTCAAGGATAAAAAAGAACTACGATGATCGCTTCCGCCGGATGTGGAACTACTACTTACTTGCCAGTGCAGGATCCTTCAGAGCCAGAAAGAATCAGCTCTGGCAGATCGTACTCTCAAAACAGGGGCTCACAAGCAACTATCGGTATCCGCGCTAGAACGCAGAGTGACCAACTTATGACTCCGATCTGAAAGGCGGAACTTCAGTCCAAACCTGTATCTTCACTCAGGGATAAACGAGGTTCCGGCATTTATCCGCTGCACAACGGCGACCAACAAGCTGATAGCCTGATCCAAATCGGAAAGAGAGAGGGTCTCTACCGGGGTATGCATGTAACGCAGAGGAATCCCCAACAATGCAGTCGCAACGCCACCACGTGACAGCTGCATAACATTGGTGTCATTCCCAGCGGCTCGCGGCAGACCAATAATCTGAACTGGTATTTTTTCTGCGGCAGCAGTATCGACCAACAACTTAAATAGCATCGGGTTGATATTTGCCCCACGCGCAAGAACCGGTCCCTTACCGAGCTCTACCCTGCCAATTGCAGAAGGTTCGACATCGGGATAATCGGTGGCATGGGTCACTTCAACCACAATACCGACATCGGGATTCACATCGTAACTGCTGGTGACTGCTCCGCGCAAACCAATCTCTTCTTGAACCGTCGATACGGTGTAAAGATCAGATGCGATCTCCCCGGATAATTTGACCCGTTTCATCACTTCGGTGATGATAAAAGCCCCCATCTTGTCGTCAAAGGCTCGAGATGTGGCGCGGTTGTTTTGCAGGCTTTGCACCCCCACGGCAAAAGTGACCGGGTCACCAATCTGAACGAGGGCTTCAACCTCCTCACGACTGGCACAGCCGATATCAATAAACTGTTGCTTTAACTTGATAACAGTATCTCGATCTTTTGGCTCAATCAGATGGATTGCTTTTTTACCGACCACTCCAGAGACATCACCCTGTGCCGTATGGATCTTAATCCGCTGCCCCGGGGAAAGATGTGGATCAACCCCGCCGATGGCGCCAAAATAAATAAACCCCTGCTCATCGACGTACTGAACCATAAAACCAATTTCGTCACAGTGACCGGCGAGCATGATCTTTTTTTCCCCCAGACCATCAAGTCGGGCAATCAGGTTCCCCATAACATCAGTTTTAAGATCATTAGCGACCCCTTGAAGCTGAGTCTTTATCAGCCGTTGCGCGGGCTGTTCAAAACCAGAAGGGCTTGGGGTTTCAACAAGTTCTTTTAAAAATTTAAAATCTTTCTGTTTCATCTATAAGCCCTTGGCTTTAGCAACCAGCTCAGCAGAATTTTTTTGTGCCTGTATATATTGCTCTTCTGTCATCCCGGCACCTAAGGCAATTTTATGAATCAACTCTGGGGCGAGAATATCTGACGGGGCATGAGCGTCATTATTGACGACCAGCTTTGCCCCATATTCAAGAGCAAGCTTAACCACGTGACCGTTAGTGAGAGAATTGCCTTTCCGGGTTGTGACCTCCAAGCAGACTCCCAGTTCTGCAGCGAGTTTCACCTCTTCCACAGTTATGAGTCCCGGATGGGCGAGAATATCGACCTGCGCTTTGATTGCAGCCATGTTTGTCCCCGGCATCACCGGATCAATGATTGCCTCACCATGGACGACGACCAGCTCAGCACCATGATCACGGGCCATTTGAGCAACTTCAGCAATAGATTGTGGCGGGACATGAGTCAACTCAACTCCAGCCAAGACAGTGATATTATTTGCGGCGCCAATTTCATCAACCACGCCAACAATATTATCCAGTAACCATTTGGTATTACTTTTATCGGCATGATCAGTGATCGCTATAGCTTTATAGCCCGCAACAGATGCACGACGAATTAATTCCGTCGGGACAAGTTCACCATCACTAAAAAAAGTATGTGTGTGCAAATCTATCATGATCTCTTCCTACTTCCTATTGAGCTTCAACCAATTCCCCGATGTGGGAATTTCTGAAGACTCCGGTTATTTTGACAGTGACAGTCTGTCCAATAAGATCCGCTGGCCCCTGAAAATTGACAATTCGATTCCAGGTTGTGCGGCCAAACATCTGCCCTTCCCCCTGCTTACTTTGCCCTTCAACCAAAACCGCTAACACCTGATCAGAATCCTCTTGCCAGACTTCCGCACTGATCTGTTGTTGTAAATCCAGCAACCGTTCAAAGCGTTTCTGCTTCTGTAAAGCCGATTGACCATCCGGCATCTTTGCCGCTGCGGTCTCGACACGTGGGGAGTACAGAAAGGTAAAAGCGTCAGCATACCGGACCTGTTTAACCAGATCGAGAGTCGCCTGAAAGTCGTCCTCAGTCTCACCGGGAAAACCGACGATTATATCTGTCGTCAGACGAATTTGCGGACAGACCTGTTTTAATCGTTCGACCTTATCAAGATATTCTGCGACGGTATAACAGCGATTCATCAGTTTAAGAATGCGGTCCGAACCGCTTTGAAATGGCAGATGGATATGTTGACACAATTTATCCAACGAACCAAAACAATTGATCAGCTCGTCGGTCAAATCCTTAGGATGCGACGTGGCAAAACGTAACCGTTGCAAGCCTTCAATCGCATCTATCTGTTCCAGCAACTGAGGAAATGTGACGTCTTCATCACTTTTCAGATTGTACGAATTTACATTCTGCCCCAACAGAGTTATCTCCCTGACACCCTGGGCGACCAAACCTTTGACTTCAGTCAAAATATCAGCGCTGGAACGACTGATTTCACGTCCACGAACATGGGGAACAATACAGTATGAACAAAAATTATCGCACCCTTGCATGACGGTTACAAAGCGGGTTACAGATTCCTGCACCGTCCGCTCAGGGAAAAGGTTCAAGCGGGTATCCCGGTCCTGAAAAGTCGTAGCGCAGCCCCGCTTGCGGTTCTGTTCAACGTCCTGAATCAACTCTGGCAAACGATGAATATTGTGCGTTCCGAAGACCAGATCAAGGAAAGCCACCTTTTCCAACATCTTCTCACCTTCTTGTTGAGCGACACAGCCTCCCACACCAATAATCAAGTCCGGTCGTTTATCCTTGATCGGCTTAAATCGACCCAGATGACCATACACTTTGCGTTCAGCTTTATCGCGAACCGAACAGGTGTTGAGCAGGATCACGTCAGCCATTTCGGCAGATCCAACTTGAGAATAACCCAGTGAAGTCAATGATGCCGCTATCTGCTCGGAATCAACCACATTCATCTGACAACCAAATGTTTCCAGGTAAAAAGCCTTATTCATTTATCACCATCATAGTTAGATATTAAAAGGTCACGCATCATAGCGATCTGTTTCTTGCCATGTCAAACACAATCCACAGATCAGGAATCGCCCTGCGGTAGTAAGTTAAGAAAGTTTTCAGGATGTTCTATGCACTCTAAGGTCACCGGCTGAGTCTCTTGAAAAGATAATCGCAAACTGGATAGATGCTCACCGTAATGTTTCTGCTTCACTTTCTTGAAATGACACAGAGGATAAGAGTTGGTGGTCGTCTTAAACATGCGATTACGCACTAACAACCTCTGATCAGTCAGCGCGTAGAAAACCTTTTCCCAGCGTAATCGAGCCATGATCAACTGCCCCGGTCCCACCGCAAATGCCGCGAGAGCAATCAGAAAAGGGGCAATAGCGAGCCACCAGGAATAACCTTGGCTACGGACCAGTTCCACACCCACCATCAACCAGAAGCAGCTGGCCAAATAGAGAATTGTCCCGATTGTCGCCTGCAACCAGTGCCGAAAAGTGTAACAACGGGGTGCTGGTCGCCCTTGCCAGAGAATGGTCTCTCCATCCTGCAAAGACCAATTAAAACTTCCTTGAATCATCTTGGTAGACTCCTTAACCGGGACGCTGCTGCTGTCCCCAACTTGCCATCCCTGTCAGCTTGGACCACCGCTAGATAAAGCTCCCGAGCTTTGGTTAAATCCTCCTGTGCCTCTTTCACTTGACCCAGTAAAAAAGCCGCTTCCACTGTTGCTAGCTGCTGCAGAGACTCTTCCAATTGGGTCACAGCCTGTTGGTATTGTTGATTCTGCAAGTAGATATAGCCTAAGCCTAAGCGGGGTTTATAATAACCAGGGTCAACGTTTACCGCTTTAAGTAAATAACGCCGCGCCGGGATTGTATCCTCAATCCGCAAATAAGCCAAACCCAAGCTGGTCAGCAAAAAACTGTTGTCAGGAGTTTGTTGCATTGCGGAGTGATAAAGTTCAATAGCCACCTGCATATCTCCCCGGACTTCAGCAGCATGTGCTTGCTGATGGAGAAGATAGGCTTCAGGTGCGGTATCACGCAACTGCTGTAAAGACTGCTCATAGAGCACTTTCCCGAGTCTGGCTTCCTGACCTAGGGGCACTTGAGTCAACGATTCAGCATCCCTATATTCAGAGGGAGGAGGACCCGCACAACTACTTATTAACAGCGTAAACAGCAAAACCAGAAGATAGTTCATAGCCACCAAGACCATTGAGAAAATGATAAAATTATTGCATACCCGCAAAAGGATGATTATAAATGAAGCGCCTAGGGGGTGACAAGAACCGAGTACATTTAAGGAGGATTTATGCTTGCTAAAACTGATGCAACAGAGTTGTTGACAATTGCCAGAGATGCCATCACTCACCAGATCAACAATGAAGCCTATCGTCTGGAACCCCGAAAAGAAGGACCACTTACGACTCAATCTGGCTGTTTTGTAACAATCACCCAACAGGGTCGATTACGTGGTTGTATCGGTCATTTCCAAGCACAACAACCCTTATTCAAAGAGGTTGCAGCCATGGCTGTCGCGGCGGCATGTCATGACCCACGTTTCAAACCGATGGATAGGGCCGATCTGGACAACTTCGAGCTGGAGATCACCATCCTCTCCCCTCTTGAAAAAATATCAGATATCAATCAGATTATCGTTGGAACCCATGGGATCTACATCATCAAAGGGAGCAACCGGGGGGTATTACTGCCACAGGTAGCGACAGAATATGGATGGGATCGGGAGACTTTTTTACAACAAACCTGTATCAAAGCCGGTCTCCCGGAAAATTCATGGCTACACCCAGAGGCAGAACTGTTTATTTTCAGTGGTGAGATTATCCACGAATAAAGGTGGGCGCCCCCCTCCGTTAAAAGCTACTGGATCAAATGCTGGGTAATCCCCAACAACGTTAACGAGCTGACAAAGATCCACAGTGTGACCCCGTGTAACAATGGACGTGGACCAATCCGCTGCAAGACACTGCGACTCAAACCGCAGCCCACTAAAAACAGAGTGATAACCAGACACTGTCTGGCAATAGCGCTCAATATTTCCCAGAGACCAGCCAACTGCGGCACCAGACTATGGAGAATGGCAGCGATTACAAATCCAGCGATAAATAAGGGAAACTTGGCTTTTTGCTCCGACCGCAACCACAATCCGGCAGCCATCGCGATAGGAGCAATCCATGCGGCCCGAGTCAACTTTACCGTGGTCCCGGTACGCAATGCTTCAGCGCCATAACTTGCTGCAGCACCAACAACGCTGCTGGTGTCATGAATCGCCATTCCAGCCCAATAGCCAAATTGATGCTGAGTCAAACCGACCAATTCACCGACAAAAGGAAACAACAGCAATGCCACGGCATTCAAAGAGAATACCGTTGCCAGAGCCACAGCGATTTCATCATCCTTTGAACGCAATACTGGAGCCATTGCTGCAATAGCACTGCCGCCACAGATAGCTGTTCCGCACGAGATGAGCGCTGCGGTGTTCCCTTTCAGGTGCAGCATACGGCCAAGAAGCAGGCCAACACTGATCGTCATCACAATTCCCAAAATCGTATAACCAGCAGAATCTTTCCCGACCAGCCAGACTTCCTGAATGCTGAGTCCGAATCCCAAACCAATCACTGATAACTTTAAAAGGACCTGACTGGCTTTGGTTGACTCCTTGGGCCAAGGGTTACCAAACACAAGGCTGAAAACAATTCCACCCGCTAGAGCCATCGGTGTTGTTACAACCGGTGCCATGCACAGCGCCAACAAACAGATAAAAATGATCTTCGTCATCGAAAGTTTCTCCACTGAAGTTATATGGTTCAATTCGTGGTTGGCACACTAGTGCTTTTCCTATATAAATAAAAATATATAATTCTTCTCTTTTGCATCAATTTTTTTGATGGAGCACCTATGAATATCAGCCTCAGGAAGCTAGAAATTTTTACCACGGTCGCCCTTTCAGGCAGCGTGACGAAAACCGCAGAAAAATTACGCCTCAGTCAATCCGCGGTCAGTATGGCCCTCAGCGACCTCGAAAGTCGTTACGATGAACCACTATTCGTTCGTCAAGGGCGGAAACTCTACCTCAACGACAGAGGTCGTTCACTCCTGCCACTTGCCCAGGAAATACTGACGCAAGCCGTTGCCATAGAGCAACTTCTTGCCGATTCAACCGCTGAGCCCATGGGTCAGTTGCAGATCGGCGCAAGTACAACCATCGGCAATTATCTGTTACCCTTGCTGATGGGGAAATTTTCTAAGACTTACCCGAAAGCCAGCATTGCGATGCAGGTGGCAAACAGCGACGTTATCAGTAATATGCTGGATAAAGGGGAATTAGATTTAGCTCTGATTGAGGGCCCCTGCCATTTAAACCGATTGGAACAACACTTTTGGAGAGACGATCAACTTGTTGTTATTGCCGGGCAGAAACATCCTTGGACAACCCGGAAAGAGGTGCAACATCAAGATCTAATTCATGCGGATTGGATTGTTCGCGAGGAAGGGTCGGGAACACGAGAAGTGTTTGAGCAGGCCATGGACCGAAAGGTTCCCAGCTTACCTGCAGTCATCGAACTAGGTCACACCGAAGCGATCAAGAAAGCGGTCGAGGCGGGATTAGGTGTCAGTTGTCTTTCACGCCTGGCAGTACAAAGAGAACTGGATCATGGTTGGCTGGTAGAAATTAAGACCGTTTTAAAGTTACAACGCCCCTTAACCTTGTTGTTAAGAAAAGATGAAAGCCGCAGCCTCCTGCTGAAGGCTTGCCTGAAAATTTTACAGCCCGCCTGGGATGAGCACGATGAAACGGCGGCAATCACAATTAAAAACAACTCACAGGGTTAATCCAACGGGTCAAACTTGTCACGTTCAGCGTAGCAAAGAGGGCAAACCCAGCCCTCTGGCAGATCATCAAATGCTACACCCGGTTGAATCTTGTTCATCTCATCCCCTTTTTCGGGGTCATAGATATAACCGCAACACGTACAGATATAGCGCATGGTAAAACCTTCCTCGCAAAGATGCTGTTGTGATTAGATGGCAAAATATTTGGCTTGTGGATGGTGAGCCACAATCGCCGAAGTACTCATCTCTGGAACCATTTCAAAAGATTCGGTTAAACTGACCCCCATTTCTTCAGGCTTTAATAGTTCAAACAAGGGCTGATGGGCGCTCATATCCGGACAGGCAGGATACCCAAAACCATAACGTGAGCCCTGGTAACCTTGGGCCACATAAGCTTCCATACTGCCACGCTCCTGTTGAATACCCATCTCAACTCGCATCTGTTCGTGCCAGTACTCAGCCAGAGCATCGGTCAACTCAACACCAAGTCCATGGATCATCAGATAATCGTGATAACTATCTGCTTCATACAACTCCTTGGTGCGTAAAGCCAATTGATCACCGATCGTGACCACAAAAAAGCCGACTTTGTCTCCCCCTTCGCTGGCAGTACGGAAATAATCGGCAATGCACAAACCGGGAGCACTAGACTGACGGGGGAAACTGAAAACCTTGGTTCCAGAATCACTCGCAATCAACAGTTGATCACCCTCACTGACACAATCAAAGTAGCCATAAGTCACCTGCGGTTGTAACCAACCTTCGTTCAATGCTTCGTCTTTTAAGCGCTGAAACAAAGGACGAACTGTCTTCTCGTTGAGTTGGGCATAATCCTCTTTTGACATTTTTCCACGGCGATAGCCCCAGCGCCCGCGAAACAATGCTGCTTCATTGAGATAACTGAAAATCTTTTCACCATCAATATCTGCCACCAGTTTGCGACCGACAAAGGGGACAGATGGTGGCTCAAAAGAGCGATCCAGAACCTCATGCTGTGGACTGGGACGGTTTTTATTGACACCACTCTCTTGCCATTGCGTGGAGATCAGTGTTCCTGATTCAAATTCACGAATCGCCTTCAGACCGGCAAAGGCATCGGCACAGTAGATCACCTGTTGGTGATAGTTGGGAACGCAATCAACAGCGACAAACTTTGTTGTCAATGCCGCGCCTCCAAGGAGAACCGGTTGAGTCAGCCCTGCAGACTTAAACTGGTGCAGATTATCTTTCATTAACAGCGCTGATTTCACCAGCAACCCGGACAACCCAACAACATCAACCTGAAGCTCTTTAGCTTTGGAAATAATCTCTTCAGCGGAAACCTTAATACCAATATTGTAGACCTTGTAACCATTATTGGTCAGGATAATATCAACCAGATTTTTGCCAATATCATGGACATCGCCCGCCACAGTTGCCAGCAAGATAGAGGTTTTCCCCTCATCTTCCAGTTTTTCCATATAGGGTTCGAGCAAAGCGACACTCTGCTTCATTGCTTCGGCAGATTGCAGGACAAAAGGCAACAACAGCTCGCCACGACCAAACAATTCACCAACTTCACGCATTGCTGGAACCAGCAAATTGTTAATAATATCTAAAGGCTGCCAACGGCCACGCAAGGCGGTCAACAGATCCTCCAGGCCCTCTTTATCACCTTTGAGAATTTTCTGGTGTAAGATCTCTTCGGGTTTCAGCTTGTCTGCATCGACACTATCATCCTCTTCGACCACTTGTTCAAAATGGTCAATAAATGTCATCAAGGCATCCGGGTGGCGGTTAAACAATAAATCAGTACTAACTTTACGGTCTTCTTCACTGATGCTTGCATAGGGGAGCACTTTGGCCGCATCGACAATCGCAGTATTCAGACCAGCGTCCACGGCTTCATGAAGAAATATTGAATTTAATACTTTGCGTGCCGCAGGGCGTAGACCAAAACTGATATTGCTGACTCCCAGGGTAAATCCAACCCCCGGAAGCTCCTGATTGACTCGTCTGATCGCCTTTAAGGTTTCAATCGCGGCATCACGCATGGATTCATCACCTGAACCGACGGTAAAGGTGAGCAAATCAAAAAGAATATCCTGCGGACGCAATCCATGTTTCTCAACTGCCAGAGCATAGATATCTTTCGCCACAGCAAGTTTTTTTTCACAAGTCAACGCCATCCCTTCAAGATTTATCGTCAGAGCGACAACTGCAGCGCCATATTTTTTGGCCAAACGACAAATCCGATCCAGGTTGGCGCCCCCATCCTCCAGATTGATAGAATTGATAATCGCCCGCCCCGGATAAAGGGGCAACACCAGTTCTAGGGTATCGGGACTGGTGGAATCAAACATCAGCGGGGATTTACAGGAACCGGCAAAAAGTTTGGCCAGTTGCACCATATCTGCAGCTTCATTGCGACCGGCGTAGGCAACACAAAGGTCCAGCACCTGGGCACCACGTGCTTCCTGATCCAGAGCCACTTTAAGACAGGCATCCCAATCTTCAGCCAGCAGAGCCTCTTTAAAAGCTTTGGATCCATTCGGGTTACAGCGCTCACCGATTAACAATGGCGGGATCTCCTGATAGAGCTCAACGGCCTGATAAAGACTGGCGACAGAAGCTTTCATACTAGCACCTCCCGTTGCTTAGGTTTGGCACCAGCAATACGTTTCACCAGCGCAGCAATATGGGCAGAACTGGTTCCGCAGCAACCACCGACAATACTGACACCCTGGTTGACAACAAATTGGTACATCTGCTCCGCATAATCTTCTGGGCTGAGGGGATAACAGGTTTCGCCATTGACAACTTCCGGGAGCCCCTGATTGGGGATAACAGAAATACGCTTTGGCCAGTTTTCACTCAGATAGTTGATGTGGGAAATCATATCCTGAGGGCCGGTAGCACAGTTAAGGCCAAGAGAAAACAGCGGAAAGGGTTCTAATGCCGCCACCACAGCAGCGATATCAGAACCAACCAGCATGGTCCCCTGCTGCTCAATGGTCACGGACGCCATCACCGGGACCGGTTGGCGACAATGCTCCAGAACTTCAAAGGCTGCAATCAGGGCTGTCTTTGTTTGCAGCAAATCCTGACAGGTCTCGATAATCAGACAATCCACCCCAGCTTCCAGCAAAGCTTCTACCTGTTCTCGTGTTGCAGAGGCAAGTTCAGATACTTCAATATGCCCCAAGGATGGCAGCTTTGTTCCCGGTCCAACCGAACCCGCAACATATTTATTCGCCTGACCTGCAATCGCCAATCGCGCATTCTCAACGGCACGAGTATTAATTTCCTTAACCTTATCTTGCAAATCATACTCTGCGAGGACAATCCTTGAGGCACCAAAGGTGTCGGTTTCCAACACCATCGCTCCAGCGTCGAGCATGCTTTTATGAAAGTTGATAATATGCTCAGGTGCCGACAGATTAAGAACCTCGTTACACCCTTCGCATCCAGCCCAATCGGCTTCAGTAATATTCATCAACTGGAGACTGGTTCCGCAGGCACCATCAAAAATCAGTAGCGGTTGTTCAGAAAAGGTCATTTTTATTCCTGTAATTATGTCGATATTGATCAGATATTAGTACTTAAGAACTAGCTCACATTAGCCTAATGTTCAAACAGCTGTCCAGTTACAAAGCAAAAACCATTACCCTGTTTTTACAAAAATTTGTTAATATTCATGTTACACCTTTCACATTGGGGGCTTTATGGATTCTATGTCCGCGAGATCTAAACAAAATCCGGCAAAACCTCGCCTCGGCGACTGCCTTTTGGCGGAAAAACTGCTCCAGGTTCAACAACTTGAAGAGGCCATCGAACATCAGTGTATTTATGGAGGGAAGCTCGGGACAAGTTTGATCGAACTCGCCTTTATAACGGAAGAACAACTCGCCCGTACGCTCAGTCAGCAGTTGCAACTCCACTACATTAAGCCTGAACGGTTAATGGCTGTTTCCAAGCGCATACTTGACCTGGTGTCTACAGAGATCGCTGTCAAGCACAAGATTGTTCCCTACCATAAAGATGGTAAAAAGCTCTATGTTGCCATTAAGGATGCGACAGACTTAGCCAAGATTGATGATTTGTCGTTCCAGCTGAATCACATTATTATCCCTCTGGCAATTCCGGAAATACGTCTGATGTTAGCCCTCGAAAAGCATTATGGACTGATTCTTTCTCCCCGTTTTGAGACGCTCGCCAGACAGATAAATAGAGGGAATCTGGATGGCCAAAAAGAGGTTCAACAGAAGCAACAGAAAACAGAATCAGCAACAGAAAAGCCCCATATTGAGGATAATCAACCTTGGCCGCTACTCGGGGACGAAGAGTACGAGGGAGAAGAGCCGAACGATGAAAACTACTTTGCCCGTAAGGCGTCAAGCAACCACCTGAATCCAATCAACTTGCGACAACATCTGGCTGAGGCAAAAGGGCGTGAGGATATCGCCACAACCATCATCAACTATATTAAAAGCGACTTTCCAAACTCTGGGTTGCTGATGGTGCGGGCCAATATGGCAACAGGGTGGCTGGCAGGAAGCAATCCAAGGTCGCAAGATTTCGGACAACTCAGTATTCAGATGCAGGAGAGTTCGGTCTTTAATCTGGTCGCGGCCAACGGCTCCTGTTATCTGGGGCCGATGACTGAATCATTACAAAATCAAAAAGTCCTTTCTTATTTCGACACTTCCCTCCCTGTTGCTGCTCTGGTCTGTCCATTAAAAGTGAAAGATCGACTGGTCAGTTTGCTCTATATTCAAGGGCAACATCAAGATTTAACAGCACGTTTGCTGGAGATACAAGATATCGTCAAAAAGGCGGAAATGGCCTTTAAACTGTTAATTCTTCGAAATAAAATTCTGGCATCCTGATTTCACCAATGAAAAATGCCATGGCACAAACCGATCGGAACACTCTTAAGAAATTGCAAAAAGGGCTGACAGCTGGAAGCGAAGAGCTTTTCCAACTGGTGCTGGATCCTGATTGTGATTTTCTTCATACCTTACTGAAAAATCCGCAGCTGAATGAAGAACATCTGTTAGTTCTCTTAAAGCGTCGCGATCTAACCACTGAGCTGGTCAGTGCTCTCTATAAAAGAAACAAGCAAACCCTCAGCCATCGCACGCTGCTGGCACTCGTTAAGAATCCTTCGGCCTCTGGATCTCTTGTCCGCAATCTCCTGCCGCAGTTACGCTTATTTGAATTGGTCGACCTGTGTCATCTCCCCGGAGTCACCCCCGATCAAAAATTAGCTGCAGAGCGTGCCATCATTCAAAGGCTGCCAACCACACCTCTGGGGAGCAAAATCACCCTGGCCCGACGTGGCACAGCAAATGTGGTCGGCGAATTGATGAAGGAGGGACAGCCACAACTGTTTGAAGCCTGTCTTGGCAGCCCCCGACTCAGAGAGGCGTCAATCTACCAATTTTTGCGCGGACCGGCAGCCAACGCCGAGACCATCTCAATGGTGGCCCGCCATAATCGCTGGAAGCAGCGACCAAACCTTCGCCTTGCAATCTTGAAAAATTTTAAAACTCCAGATATTTGGTTCACTCTCTGGCTCCCCAAAATGCAGACCCATATGATTAAGCAATTATCTGCAAGCTATCGATCAAATCCCAAACAGAGACGGCTACTCGACGCAGAATTAAGAAAGCGCACGGGCTTATAAATCGATAATGTTGTGAGTTAAATAACTCCTTTTTAAACTGCCCTGCCCTCTCCATGCTAATCACTGGCTTATGTTTGTATCAACGTCTTTACTCTTATTAAACCGTCATAGAGCAGTATAAAGACTGATGATCTCTTCTCACCCTTTGTCGTTTTTTTTTGACAGATAACAATGAATAGCCTTGCAATTACTCGCATTCCATAATATTGTTAATGTCTAATGTTACAAGACTAAGATAAACTATCCAAACATAAGACCGATAAGTTAAGACAAACTTCAATGGACAAGAGAAGGGGAGAAGGAGATCACTTCGTAACAGTCAATTTGGAGGGGGATAATATTCGACCCACAACAAACGCGAAACAGGAACAGTATTTCGTTGCGGACCGTAGATCGTGGATTTTCCTGATCCAAAAATAAGGGTCCAAATCAGGTTACTATTCTGGAAGCTGAAACGGCTCCTTCACCCTGAAAATGGTAAAGTAGAATTATTATGCAAACAAATGAAAATTATCGCCTCATACAACAATTGATCAGTAAAGAACTAAACCTCCCGTCACCTCCAGCGATTGCCGTACATATTCTGAATGCGGTGCAAAAAGATGATGCCGCGCTAACCACTTTGGGCGACATCATCGCTGCTGATCCGGCCTTAACTGCAAAAATGCTCCAGGTAGCAAACTCATCCCTGTTTGCCCGTAATGGCAAGGTCACCAGCATCAACCGAGCAATGTCTGTACTCGGAACCAATACCATCAAAAATATCGCCCTCTCATTTGTGATTGCCGCTGAATTTAATGAAATTGATGCTGGCGGATTCAACCATGATCTCTTTTGGCGTCACTCTGTGACTGCAGCTGTCGCGGCAGAGTTACTATCAAAAGCAGTGCAACTCCAATATCATGACATTTTCGTGACCTCTCTACTGCAGGACATTGGCATGCTGGTGATCAGCATGACCAAAGGAGAGGAGTACGGCGCCATGCTTAAAGAGGCGCAAGCCTCCAATTTGAACTTATTGATGTTGGAGAGCAAAAAATATGGATTTGACCATCAACAAGTCGGTTATGCTCTGTTAACAGACTGGCACCTACCCGAGTCGATATGTACCCCCATCCTTTACCATCATCATCCGGAAAAAGCCCCTGAACCTGATGATCAAGTTGCAGCAATCTTGCAATTGAGCGACCAGATGGCTTCCGTCTATACAGGGGCAAAACCAGCAGAACTGGCACGCGACTGTCAACAGAATCTGCAAGAAAAATTTAACTTTACTCGCGTTCAGGCGCTTGATTTTCTCGATTCCGTAGCGGTTAATAGTAGTAAAATGATTTCAACTTTCGAACTGGGCTCCGAAGAAATCAAACCTTATTCAGCCCTACTCCAGCAAGCAAACGCCGAACTGGCCAAGTTAAACATAAGCAACGAACAGTTAATTCTGGAGATGTTGGAAGCCAAAGATAAAGCTGAAAAATTAAATTGTGAACTTCAGGACGCTAACACTCGGCTCAAAGAGCTCGTTTATCGTGACGGCCTCACCGGGCTCTACAATCATCGTTACTTTCAGGAATCGTTAGCAAATGAAATTGCCCGGGCCAATCGTTATCAATCATCGGTCTCACTGATCATGTTTGATATTGATTTCTTTAAAAAGGTCAACGATACCCACGGCCATCCCGCTGGAGATCTGGTATTGATGAATATTGCAAAAGCTGTCACCAATGCTGTCCGCCCTTGTGATATTGTCGCCCGTTACGGTGGAGAGGAGTTTGCTGTTATTCTCCCGGAGACCAATGCCGCAGGCGCCAAAGTCTTTGCAGCCAGGCTGAGGCGATGTGTTGAAGGGATTGCAACACTGGTCGAAGGACAATATATCTATGTGACAGTCAGCGCGGGAGCAACGACATTTTCCCCCAAAGGGGCTATTTCTAGCAAAGATGCCTTAATAGAAACGGCTGACCGGGGTCTCTATCTGTCAAAACAAAATGGCCGCAATCAAATTACAGTGTTGGAACCGGAAAAAACCCTCAATGGCTGAAGGGTTTCCATAAAAAACCGTTTATAACCCACAATGACTAGATTTAATTAAAGCTGTCATGCTATTTTTTTTAATCTCTCATGGAGGGGGATGCAATTTATCATGACAGCCAACAATCCAAAGAATTATCAGCTCACAACCGATGCAAATCTACTGACCCTCCATTTATCCGGAGATTGGTTATTTCAATCCGGCATCCCTGATATCGAATCATTCTTGCAGCAACTCCCAGAGTCCCATCCACAAAAACTGACCTTTAACTGTGATCAAATGGGTCGTTGGGATACTGGGTTAATGATATTTCTCGTCGATTTAATCCAGAGCAGTCGCAAAAACAATATCGAGGTCGATCGTGAATCCCTGCCCAGTGGGGTGCAGAAGCTGCTGCAACTCTCTTTAGCGGTACCGGAGCGTCGGAGTGAACGTCGGGCACGGCTCGGTCAGCCAATCCTGGCAAAGATCGGCAATGTCACCATCGAAATGCATCGCAGTTGGACTGAAATGCTGACATTTATTGGTGATGTTTTTATCGCGTTCATCAATTTTCTGCGCGGTCGCGCACATTTTCGTGCTTCAGACTTACTGTTTCAGATCGAAGCAGCCGGCCCCTCCGCGTTGTTTATTGTCACCCTGATTAGCGTTTTAGTCGGCATGATTTTAGCTTTTGTCGGGGCAGTTCAACTGCGCTTATTCGGAGCAGAAATTTTCATAGCCAATCTTGTCGGACTGGGAATGGCGCGCGAAATGGGGGCGATGATGACTGCAATTGTCATGGCTGGCCGTACCGGAGCCGCTTATGCCGCCCTGTTAGGAACGATGCAAGTCAATGAAGAGATTGATGCGCTGAAAACTATCGCGGTCTCCCCTATCGAATTTCTCGTCCTGCCACGTTTAATTGCGCTGGTCATCACAATGCCGTTACTTTGTGTCTACGCCGATTTTATGGGAATTATGGGTGGCGCTATTGTCAGCGCTACCATGTTGGACATTTCTTTCTTCCAATATTTTCAGCAGATCCAGGGTTTTGTCGGCCTCTCTCATTTTATTATCGGGATTGTTAAAGCCATTGTTTTTGGAATCTTGATTGCGTCTGCGGGCTGTTTTCGCGGTCTACAGTGTGGTCGAAGTGCCTCCGCAGTCGGTTTTTCTGCAACCAGCGCCGTTGTCACATCAATTGTCCTCATTATCGTCGCCGATGCGATCATTACGGTTCTCTGCCAGGTTCTGGGGGTTTAATCGTGAGCATGACTCCACATCTGGAAATCAACAATTTGACCATGGCCTACGGCGATTCTGTTATCCAGAAAAATCTTAACTTTACCGTAAAACGGGGAGAAATTTTCATCATCATGGGTGGCAGTGGTTGTGGTAAAAGCACCCTGCTGAGACATCTCATTGGCCTCTTAAAGCCATCCGAAGGAGAAATTCTGGTTAATGGCGTCAGCCTCTGGAATACGTCGTTCGAAGAACGTAACAAAATCATCAGCCGCTCTGGAGTCCTCTTTCAAGGTGGAGCTCTTTGGAGTTCGATGACTCTGGGTGAGAACATCGAACTGCTACTCACAGAATATACCCAGCTTAACAATAAACAACGACAGGATGTTATCTCTTATAAGCTCTCTTTGGTGGGACTGTCACGCTACAAAGATTATTACCCTTCAGAAATCAGTGGTGGGATGCGTAAGAGAGCCGGCCTGGCCAGAGCCATTGCGCTTGATCCTGAAATTCTTTTCTTTGACGAACCCTCTGCTGGCCTTGACCCGGTCAGCTCCAGATTATTAGATAATTTAATCCTGGAGTTGCGTGACAGTCTCGGCGCAACCATCGTCATCGTCAGTCATGAGTTGGCCAGTATTTTTACGGTTGGAGATAACGCTATCTTTCTTGATCCGACAGAAAAAACCATCATCGCAACCGGAGCGCCCAAGCATTTACTTGAATCTTCTGAAGATTCGCGCGTTATCCAGTTTTTAACCCGGACGATTTGATATGTTAAGAAAACAATAATGGTATTCCTTAGAGGTTTTTATGAGTCTACGTAAAAGAGTTGATCCACGGGTTATTGGCAGTTTTGTCGTCGGCGCAGTCATGCTAACAGTCGCAGGACTGATGTTTTTCGGTCCAGGCGGTTTTCTATCTGAGACCCGCAGCTATGTTATTTATTTCGACAGCTCAGTGAAGGGTCTTAATGTGGGTTCTCCAGTACGTTTTCGCGGAGTTAAAATAGGTCAGATTAGAGAAATAAACGTCAGAGTCCAGCCGGAGGAGTTCAAGTTTTACATTCCCGTGGTGATTGAAATTGAACCTTCCAGATTTAAAGCAGAAGGGACAGACCAGGGGTTACTCGATTCGATCAAGACAACCGTGAAAGGTGATGATCCCATGATCTCACTGGTCGACAAAGGCTTACGAGCACAGATGCAGTTGGATAGCCTGGTGACAGGGCAACTCTATGTCAACCTTGATATGCTTCCCGCAACGCCGCTCGTTCTCACCGGCTACCCACATGAATATCCAGAAATCCCTGCGATCACCTCAAGCCTTGAAGAATTGACCAAAACTTTTTCTGACATCCCTCTGCAAGAACTTGCAGATAAATTAATCCACTCTGCCGAAGGTTTTGAAAAGCTTATTAACTCTCCGAGTCTTCACAGTGCTCTATCAAAATTTGACGACACAACGACACAACTCAATCAATTATTACTGAACCTGAATGAACAGCTGTTCCCAATTGTCACCTCACTCCAGGAAACGCTGACACAAAGTCAGACAACCATCACCAATGTAGACATGAAAATCAACCAAACATTGCAACACGCACAAACCACAATCGCCCACATTGACGCCAAGATCGACCCTCTCTCTGAGCAATTCAGTGCTGCAGTATTAGCGGTCAACGAGGCTTCAGTCAAAACAGAGGAAGCTATGCAGCAGATCAAGGGACTGACGAAAAACGATTCACAAATATTGCAACAACTTGGGACCACTCTTGAAGAGGTAAATCGGACCGCACGCTCCTTGCGCTACATGGCGACAGAACTCGATCGTGACCCCCAGATACTTTTACGTGGCAGGGTTGACGGAGGAACAAAATAATGCGCTACCTGATTTTTACCCTTCTGTTCCTTTGCTCTGCCTGTATCCAAATCGGTAGCGCGCCTCAACCAACCAATTACTATCTTCTGGAACCGATGCGCGACGCACAAGAAATTCGCCTTGATAGCAATTTAAATATTCACCTGGAACTCATCAGTTTCCCAGAATATCTAGATCGATACCAGATCGTCACAAAAGGCGGAAAAAATGGAATTGTTTTTTCTGACTCCGAACGTTGGGCAGAACCAGTACGTGATAACTTGATGAGGGTCATACGTGAGGATCTGATGCTGCTCATACCAAACAGTACAATTACTCTTGGACCTTGGGAGAGTTCTAGTTCTAGTGCCAGTGCCATCAAAGTCAAGTTGATCGTTAATCAGTTTTCAGGAGAGCTTGGTGCATACGCTCTGACAGATATTCGCTGGAAAATCAGGCGGGAGATGGAACCCATGTCACAGGGACATTTTACCGACAGACAAGATGTTGGTGAAAATTTTTCCGATTTTATCGTTACCCTGAACCGAGAGATAAACAATTTCAGTTCTGAACTTGCGATGAAACTACGGGAACATTGATCAAGGAAAAGATAACGCCCTTATCATCAAGAGTGGTCAAAAATACGCCCCCATCAAAGACAGACAGGGGCGTAAGACAATATTCAGTGAGCTAATCACGATAATATTAGCACCGGGATCATTCGAGGATAAATTTTCGACCCAGCTCAATTAACTTATCCAGAGAGGCATAACTCTTAGTTTCTGCATACAATCTCACCACCGGTTCGGTTCCAGACTTACGGAACAAAACCCAAGAGCCGTCTTCCAATAAGTATTTATTGCCATCAATGCGGATAATATCAGTGATCTTCAGCTCTCCAATTCTTTCTGGAGGGTTGGCAAATTTGTCTGGCAAGGCGGCTTCAAGCTCTGGAGATAACTGGATATTGATTCGTTTCGTGTAAATTTCCCCGACCCGGGAATAGAGGTCAGTCAGTAATTCTTGCAGGTTTTTTTTCTCAACAGCCACCATCTCAGCAACTAACAGGCAAGCCAGAATTCCATCTTTTTCCGGAACATGCCCCTTGATCGTCAAACCAGCGCTCTCTTCACCCCCGATGAGGATTTTATTTTCACTGATATATTCACCGATAAATTTGAAACCGACTGGGGTTTCAAGAACCTTAACACCGTGATATGCAGCCACAGCGTCAATCAGATGTGAAGTTGCAACACTGCGGGCAGCATCCCCACGTAAACCCTTACGGCGGATCATATAATCAAACAGCAAGGCAAGAATATAGTTGGGTTCAATATAGGTTCCATCGCTATCGATAATTCCAAAACGGTCTGCATCTCCATCAGTTGCTAAACCAAGAGCGATAGAGTCATCCCCTTTAATCAAGCTGATAAAGTCCTGGATATGCTCCTCAGATGGCTCCGGGGGTTGGCCACCGAAATAAGGGTCGACATGATCGTTGATTCTGACAACCTTGACACCCGCTTCATCCAAGATTCGATCCAGATAGCCGCGTCCACAGCCATAAAGGGGGTTGACTGCAAGTGTCATCCCCGCTGCAGCTATCGCTTTAAGATCAATCAAACTCTTTAAGGTCGTAAAATAATCCTCGCGGGGATCAATTTCTTCAAACAGCCCTTTTTCTGCTGCTGTTTTTAAATCCATCCCCTTAGAGACAGACTCAACAGTCATTGTATTCGCCCGCTCCTCAATATCATTTGTTGTCGCTGGCAGTGCAGGACCACCGGAGACAGGCGAAAACTTGATGCCACTGTAATTATAAGGATTATGACTGGCCGTAAAATTAATCGCTCCGGCAGCTTTTCTCCTTAACAGCTCATGGGAAATAACAGGTGTCGGTGTATCACGCTGACAAAAGAAACCTTTGATCCCCGTCCCAGCTAGAATCCGAGCTGTCTCACGGGAAAAATCCGCCCCCATAAAGCGCGCGTCGTAACCAATCACAATTCCTTTGTCAGCGAGACCCTCTGCATGTAAATGATCAGCAATCGCCTGCACGACAATCCGGACATTCTCGAGAGTAAACTCTTCACAAAAAATAGCACGCCAACCGGATGTTCCAAACTTTATGTGAGCCATAAAAATCTCCTCTTGTTGATTAAAACCACTGCCGAGATATTATCATACTGACGCGGTGTCAAGGTTGCAATTCTACGGCTGAGCGGTTATTTAATTTTTTTCACGTAAGGGCAATCATCGGGCAACACTCCGCTCTGCACCAGATCTGGAGACAATCGGACACATTCAGGATTTAGCTCAAATCGCTGCGGATAGATCCGGCATAGCTTGGTTTCAAGATCCAGGTATTCACACGGGGTATCTGAATAAAAGATTTTACCCCGGTACTCATACTTTTCGAAACAACAACGTCCGCAGCGTTCACAGATATTTTCCCACTGCTTCGAATTTGCCATCATAGGCTCTTGATTATTTTTGGTCACCAGTTAAACCTCTCCAAGTTCTTGGCTGATCGAAACAGCCTTATATGAATAATAGCAAACCTGGGCAATTGACAATAATTAAAAATGTCCTTAGTTTGATGAACTGTCATTCGTTCATATACGGAGCGCCACATGCGAATCATGATTATTTTCTCCGCCCTTTTGATGCAAATATGCCTAGGGGCAACATACTCCTGGTCTGTCTATGTCCAACAGATAAAAGCGATCGCCGCCATTTCCCAGACCCAGGCACAGATTCCGTTCTCTGTTTTCTATTTTGTTTTTCCACTGACAATGATTTTTTCAGGATCATTGGTTGACAGAATCGGGCCAAGACGCGCAGCCATCGGCGGTGGAATTTTATTTGGCGGCGGCTGGATAATTTCTTCATTCGGGATGGATAATTTCACCTATACGATTTTAGGCAACGGAGTGATTGCGGGGATTGGAGCTGGCATTGCCTATATTGTTCCAATCTCAACCTGTATCAAATGGTTCCCTGAAAACAAGGGACTCATTACCGGAATTGCGGTGGCCGGGTTTGGTGGCGGAGCTGCCCTTGTCAGTACCGTTGCAGGATTTCTGCTGAAACTTGACATGACACCCTTCTCTCTCTTCGGCTATTTCGGACTTGTATTTACCGCTTTAATCGTCTTTGCGGGTTTTTTTATGCAGAACCCACCAGGTTTTTCGAAAGTAGCGACTGTGAAGGTCGCATTTTACAAAACCATCACCGACAAGCGCTTTATCATTCTTTACTTTGCCATGTTTACAGGACTAGCCGCGGGATTTGCGGTCAATGCGAATATCAAAGAACTTTACCAATCAGCAACCTTAATGAGTGGCGTCAGCGCTGTTTCTTTCTTTGCTTTGGCAAATGCAGCCGGCAGAGTCATCTGGGGAGGCATATTTGACCGCTTCAATACTAGTACCGTCATTCAACTCAACCTCATCTCGCAAGCGATTCTGCTATTTGCAGCACCCTTTATCCTGATATCTTCAACTGGCTTACAAATGTTTGCCATCCTGACCGGATTTAACTATGGAGGGATTCTGGTGATCTATGCCGGATCTGTTGCCCGTATCTGGGGCGCCGATAAAGTTAACTCTATCTATGGATGGATGTTTTCAGCAAATATTCCAGGTGCTGTTGCTCCACTTTTTGCCGGTTTTTACTATGATCTGAGCGGCAGCTTCACGATCCCCATGGCGGTTATTGGAACTATTATCATGGTGGCCTTGATCACTATGAGATTGAATAAAAATAGTTTTACAACGGGAGGATAGAAACAAATAAGTGTTGACTCCAGACCATAAGTTCGTTACTAATGCTTGTTCTGAATCAGCATCATAAGGATAATATAGGAGGAAAAAAATATGCAGTGCCAAACGGTTCTCGCAGGTACCGAATGTAGTTTTTGGAAAAAAAATGGTTGTTCCGCCCCAACTGGCAGCTGTCAAGTCATTGTTGAAGAGTGTCAAGGATGCGACCGCGTAACCAAGGGGAGCATTGGAGATGTTTGTAGCGCTTATCCTGATCCCGCAGCAAAGTGGGTGAATGGCCTGTGTAATTTTGCAACGCACAAGAAAATCGACCTTAAGGTTGATGATGTTCGTGTCAATCCGCTTAAAGCAGCAAAACGGGCGGCAGCAGGTAAAGGCAAATAAGCATTACTTGGCAACAAATGTTTGTATCAAAAAGGCTACCAGGTTTCTGGTAGCCTTTTTGTTGTTACTCTATAACGTTTTGCGGCCAATGACATGATTGTGGACTGCCGATCGAAGCGACCATATCTTCTTCCTGAAAAACAAGATCCGCCGATGGGTTGGCAATGAACTTGCCATCACGGAGCACACCAACAACAGATGCTCCGGTCTTTTTTCGGATATCAAGTTGGCGTAAACTTCGGCCAACTAACCAGCTATCTGCGCTTAAATCCTGCCAATTTAATTCCAGTGAATCACGCGCTTTTTGTAACAACCTGATATTGTTCAACCCATCTTGATCATCGTAGAGTTGTTGATAATGGTCTTGCCGGGCACTATCGGTAAATTTCTGAATGACAGGCACGGGAATATTCAAATTCAGAAGAACCTGTCGTGCAATTTCAAGCCCACCCTCCAGTTCTGGTCGGATAACCATATAGACACCATGATCATAAAGAGATTTCATTTGTGCTTCTCCAACAGAGCGCACCACAATACTCAAATCAGGATGATGGTTGCGAACAAAACGGACAATTGTTTCTGTTGTTGTAATATGGGGAACCGTGATCAGTAGCTGTTTTGCTTCGGCTAAATTGGCCGCCTCAAGGACAACAGGTTGACCGGCATCACCATAAATGGCGGAATAGCCATGTTGCTTACAATCATCAATAACCCGATGTCCCAGATCAATAACCACAAACGGAACTTCAAGTTTCGCGAGAAGATAGGCGACGTGCTGACCGACCCGACCTCCACCAGCAATAACAATGTGATCATGCAGCCCACCGGCGGGGATATTTATAGTCTCCAAGAGCTCACTTTTTGAATAACGCTTCTGTAACCCATAAAGTGGAGCCGTCAAGGCAGATACAAACGGCGTGATCAACATACTGATAATTGTTGCTGAAAGAACGTATGAATATTGATCCAGATTCAAAAAGTTGCCTTCGAGACCAACTCGCCCCAAGACAAATGAAAATTCACCGATTTGAAACATCCCTAACCCGACAGCCAGTGGAATCACATTTCCATAACCAAAGCTGCGTACGATACCTGCCATAATCAGACTTTTACCAACAGCGACCAAGAGGACCAGTTGCAGGACGCCGACCCAGTGTGCAAATAAAAACAATGGATCTAAAAGCATCCCCACGGAAGTAAAGAAAAGCAATCCGAAAAGATCCCGCAGAGGGATAATATCGCTTAACGCCTGATGCCCGTAATCAGATTCACTCAGCACCATGCCAGCAACAAATGCTCCGAAAGCAAAAGAGAGATCAAGGAGATAGGTCGCGTAGCCAATCCCCAAACCAATCGCGATAATGGTCAACAAGAACAGTTCACGTGAATTCCAGTTGGCAATTAAGGTCAATAACCGGGGCAATAATCGCGTCCCCAGCAAAAGCATGAAAGCAAGGAAAAGAAATGACTTAAGCAAGGCCATGGCAATCACAGGCATGCCCGCAGAAGGGTTGGATAATTGCGGCAAGAGGATTAACAATAAGACGACCGCAAGATCTTGTACAATCAGGATGCCAATCATCACCCGACTAGACAGAGTCCCTATCATTCCTTGAGCCATCAAGGTTTTAAGGATGACCATCGTGCTTGAAAGGGAGATAAGTCCCCCCAACCAGAGGGAAGGACCACTCTCCCAGCCAAGACCAAGACCAATGAGATAGCCGTAGCCAATCGTTAAAAGGATCTGGATGGGAGCCCCGATCAGAGCGACATACTTAACCGGCTTCAAATCTTGCAGAGAGAACTCTAATCCCAGGGCAAATAACAGCAATGCCACCCCGATCTCAGCAAGTTTCTCAACGTCGTGAGGATCAGAGACAAGGCCACTGGAAAAAGGACCGATCACTACCCCGACAAGGATATAACCAAGCAACAGAGGTTGACGGATCTTTTGTGCAATGAGGCCACCCAGCAATGCGGCGACAATGATAATAATAATATCGGAAGCAATACCCATAAACCTGAAACCTACCCTCCATGCCCTCGCCCGAGCATTTCTGCTGCATCCATAACAATCATGAAGGCATCTGCATCATTATTGCGGACAATATCACGCAGCACCGTAATTTGCCGCGCTTCAACTGTCACAAATATCAGTGTTTTCTGTTCATTTTCATAAAGACCTGATCCCCGGAGAATCGTCCCCTGTTGCCCAAGATGCGCCACAATTTCCTGGCTAAGTAGGTCGGCTTTACTTGTGGTTATATGGACAACTTTCTCTGGCAAGGTCCCCGTCAAAATCATATTAATACATTTAGCTGTCACGTAAATACTGATCATACTCCAAAGGGCTCGCTCAATATCTACAAAAACAAATCCCGATGTAACAATAATAAAAACATCAAAAATCAGTATCACCTGCCCAGTCTTATAGTGGCTGCGCGCAGCAACCAGACGCGCAATGATCGTTGTTCCACCAACCGAAGCATGGCCACGTAAGACCAAGCCAACGCCGCAACCAACCGCAATCCCACCATATAAAGCCGCTAACAGAATATTTTGACTGATGGCCTGCAAGTGAAGAATTTCGGCTAATAAGTCGACAAGAAGTGAGGTAAGCAAAATAGCGACGATGGAACGAAGAACAAAGGCCCTGCCCAGCATCTTATGACTGATCACCAATAGTGGAAGGTTAATCAGCAACATCAAGCCGCCAATGGGCAGATGGAGCAGATGGTTTAACAGAATAGCCATTCCGGGGGTTCCACCCGTAGCAATCTGGTTAGGGACCAGAAATAATATGATCCCGAATGCTAGAATAACCGTTCCAGAGGAGATATAGAGGAAGTTTTTGATTTCGCCCTTTAGAGTCATTAAAATTCCGCAGTTATCATCCACTATAAAGACAGACGTGTTTTTATTGTTACTTAAGACCATCGATGACAGCAGCAACCTCATCGCGAATATGCTTGGCCGTGGCACTGGTTTCTAAACGCAAAAACTGCTGAAAGTTATCAATGGCTTCCTGGGTCCGATCCTGATCAAGACAGAGATAACCTAGGGTCAGATAACCTGGTGCCAAACTTGCGTCCAACTCTAAACCTTTTTGACAATATTCTTCAGCTAATTCCAGTTGATCATCATCATAATAAAGCTCAGCAAGACTGAGATAAGGTTGAGGATCGGAGGGATCCAACTTCAAGGCCTGGTGAAAGCATTTCATTCCTGCTGCGACCTTGTCCTGAGCGATATAAATATCGCCCAAAGCGTTATGCGCAAAAGCGAGTTCGGGATCAACGTCCAGTGCTTGACGACAGGTCTCTTCTGCTGCACTGAGGTCATCGTTGTTCAGCTGTGCGACAGCTTTACTCACTCGGGCATCGGCATCTTGCGGGTTAAGATCGATAATCTGCTGATAACTGGCGATCGCCTGATCAAACTTCCCTTCCTCAAGGTAAAGATCCCCCAGAATAAAAAGGAGATCAACGTTATCAGCCTCCAAAAGCAGCCCTGCAGCCAGGCTCTTATGGGCTTTAGCATAGGTTCCACTTTCAATCTGGACTTCGGCCAGCAACGACCAAATCTCAGCCGTTTTCTCCGTTTTCAAAGCTTGCTGAAAAAAGTTTTCCGCGGCGATAAGATCACCCTGATCTTGCGCTTGTACCCCTTTTTCCAATAGATCCTCAATGGACATCTTCTTTTCTCCTCGATTTAAGAGCTACGGACGACTTCAACCAAAAAACCGTCGGGATCGGTGACAAAATAAAACCGTGGCTTTCCAGCGACAAGTCCCTTTAATGGCGTTACCTGAAGCCCCATTTCTGTATGACGCTGGTGTGATGCCTCCAGATCGGTGGTCCCAACAGCAAGATGTGAATAGCCATTGCCCATTTCATAAGGTTGATCCTGATCATAGTTATAGGTTAATTCCAACTCAAAAGGGAGCCCCACAGAAGTCATATAGCTCAGGGTAAAGCGACCATCAGGGTAATCTTTTTTTCGTGACACTTCAAATCCGAAAGCGTCATGATAGAATTTTTCTGAAGCTTCAAGGTCCATAACGCGATAGCAAATGTGAATCATTGGATAGTCCATATATCTCTCCTTGTTTGTTGGTCGTTTGTTTGTAAATTGACAACAGCTAGTCAGCTCTTTATAGTCGCGAATATGAAAGCAATATTTTTATCAGATGCTCACTTGCGCCATCCACAGGATAATAACTACCTGAGGCTACTTGATTTTTTGGATCAACAAAAGGACCTTGATGCCCTCTTTTTGTTGGGTGATATTTTCGAGTTCTGGCTAGGCTATAAACATCTCGCTTTTACCGTCTACATTCCCCTACTGGAAAAGCTGCGGCAGCTATCAACGGCAGGGACGCAACTTTACTTTGTCGAAGGCAACCACGACTTCAATCTCGGACCGTATTTTACTGACACTCTCAATTGTACAGTCATTCCAGATCAACAAAAGATCAGCTGGGACGGAAAAAACATCCTCATCAGCCATGGAGATCTCGTCAAAGCAGACCGCAACTATCAACGACTCCGTTCATTCTGGCGCAGCTGGCCCATTAAGGTACTGGCAAAGATTATCCACCCAGATATGGTTTGGTCTTTTGCCCTCTGGCTGAGTAATAAGAGTTCCAAGAACAACCCAGATAGAAGCCACTATGACCCTTCTGACTACTTAATACCATTTGCAGAGACCAGTCATAGCGATATCGTTGTTTGTGGACAT
The DNA here is from genome assembly GCF_900107645.1 of Desulfuromusa kysingii. Classification (GTDB taxonomy): domain Bacteria; phylum Desulfobacterota; class Desulfuromonadia; order Desulfuromonadales; family Geopsychrobacteraceae; genus Desulfuromusa; species Desulfuromusa kysingii. The sequence goes on along the minus strand of NZ_FNQN01000003.1, from coordinate 322,530 downwards.
TTTCATTATCCATTAGACAAACAGCATCAAGGTGTCAGAATTATTGCGTTGGGTGACTGGATTACCCAGTTTTCCTATGCAGAGATGCAAGATGGTGAGATTTCGCTAAAACAATACGTCAAATGATCCCGTTTTCCCCCTCAGTCAACGGGGTTTCAGCGATCTCCTGACTGCGTATAACTAAATCCTTCAACGATATCCCCTGCAATGTCTCGCCGACCAGATCTTCAACCCGCTGATAGGTTTCCAGAGCAATCAACGTTTGCGGATGGGGATGGAGGTGGAGAGGTTGTTCACCAGAATCGCCCATTTTTTTTAAGATCTCCGCCACATTGAGGTTTTCAGCTGAGCGCCCAAGCTGGTATTGATATCGACCCGCAAGAGTACAAAGCTCCGAGATAAAACCCAATTTAAGCAGCAAGCTGACAATGCTTCGACACAGACGTGGAGGGATGTAGAGATACTTGGCCAACTGATCAATGCTTAGAGCCGGTTCTCCCTTGGAAAACCGATCAGCCAGAGTGACCAACAACGCCAGGGCAATCTGCTCAAAACTGTTGCGACTCACCTCGGAACCACGCAGATCTCGACCACTGGTACGCAAATTTTGTTTCGCGTAACAGACCCCGAGACCAAACAGGACAATCACCCAGGACAGATAGAGCCAGACCATAAAAATCGGTAAAGCGGCCATCGTCCCATATATGGCATTATAGCGCCCAACCCCAATCTGAAAGTGGACATAGCCGACCTGAGCGATCTGCCATAAAGTCCCCCCGACGATCCCACCAACAAATGCCGCACGCCACTCCACTTTGATATTAGACATAAAAACATAAAGACCGGTAAATGCGAGCCACATAAAAATAAAAGGGGTCACCTTGAATAACAGTAATATCAGGTTACCGATCATTTCCATCTCAATGAACTTCTGTACCAGACTGTTGCTGGCCAAGGTCGAGGTCATGGAGATAGCGCCAATAATCAACACTGGGCCTGCCAAGATGACCGAAAGGTAGTCAGAAAACCGCCGCAATAGCGGACGAACATTCTTCACCCCCCAGACATGATTGAATGACTTTTCAACATTAGTCAGCAGTGAAATGACAGCAACAAGCAGGAATATCAACCCAACGGCCCCCAATTGGGTCACCTGGGTATTATTAATATAACCTAAAATAATATCTGCGACTCGAGCATCACCCACATTAAGTTGCTCTATAATCAAAGGTTGCAGTAAGTTCTGAACCCCGAAGGCTTTTAACAAGGCAAAGGTCAAAGCGAGTAATGGGACCAACGACAACATCGTATAATAGGTCAGAGCTGAAGCACGCAGGAGACTCTGATTAATGGCAAAGTCCCTGGTCACCAGAGCTACGGTTTGAATCTGACGCAATACGATGCGTTGCAAAAGCGATAAATCTGCAGGATTTTGTTCCCAAAGAAGATTTTTTAATTTCTCGCGCAGTTGCAATTGTCGCCCCTTGATTGTTGTCATCGTTACTGCCCCCCTCAACGCTTCATTCTAGCGATAAATCAACTTTCTCAACGGGTAACCCCAAGGAGCTCACCGCATCAATATAACGATCACTATCACCGACAAGGACAATCTGTAATTTATCCGGATGCAGATATTGTTGCGCGACCCGTTGCACATCAGCGATGCTGACCGCCGCAATCTGCTGCTGATAATGTTCCAGATAATTTTCGGGATAATCATAATAATCGAGACGCACCTTGCGACTGACAACGGAGTGACTGTCAGAAAAAGCAAAAACAAAGGAGTTGATAAGACTCTTTTTCGCCAGATCCAGTTCGGCGACGGTGACAGGCTCATCGCGCATCTGATTTATCAGTTGCTGCATCAAGCTAACGACTTCAACCGTCGAGTTACTTTTGGTTTCACTTTTGGCGATAAACAATTCGGGAAGTTGCCGACCGACTTGGAAATAAGAGTAAACAGAATATGCCAAGCCTCGATTTGAACGAACTTCACGCATCATTCTTGAATTGAAACCACCACCACCTAAAATATAGTTCGCAACCTGTAATGCATACAGATCAGGATTATCCTTGTTGATTCCCGGATGGCCCATCAAAATTGTCGTTTGCGGAATATCCTTGTCAACCAGATAGATTCGGCCTTGAGGTGCTGGAGGCTCTAGTGGCATCTCACGCAAAAAACTTTCACTTGATTGCCAATCGCCAAATTGTTGTTCAAGCAGACGGACCAATTCACCTTGATGTACGTCACCTGAGACCGCTAGCCAGAGATTCTGTGGTTTAAAGTAACGGCTATGGATCTCCAACAGATCCTCTCGGCTAAAGCCAGCGACACCAGCAACCGTTGGATAGGCTCCAAACGGATGACTTTGATAGACCGCCTCACTGAGGATCCGGCCAGCGATTGAACCTGGATTATCATTTTGACGATGAATACCTTCGAACATTTGGTTGCGCACCAACTCCATCCGTTCTGCATCAAAACGGGGGCGACGCAGCAAATCTGCCAGGATTTCAATCCCCCGCTCTAAATCTTTACGCTGCAAGGAGAGATCAATCTCATAGGCATAAGAGGAGCTGGAAACGGTAAGGATCGCAGCCATGGCTTCAAGTTCCGCTTCTAGCTCAGCAGGAGACAAGTTTTCACTTCCCCCGGTTGAGAGTGTCGTCGCAAAGAACTGAGACAAACCCGTCTTATCAGGAGAATCATAGAGACTCCCTCCTTCAACCAGAACCGTTAACTCAACCAAAGGAAGTTCATTATCTTCTTTTAAATAAAGTTTCATCCCATTCTGCAATTGTTGTTCAGCAACCTCAGGAAAACTGAAATCTAAAGGGGGAAAGCTCAATTGATCTGGGCGCTCCTGAGAACTCAAAAAGTTCGGACTACAGCCAAAAATGAAAAGGCTAACCAATAAATAGAAGAGATAACGCATTAGTTCTGCTCCTCACGCATCAATGTCACCACGGTTCGGTTATCTGCTTGGAGATAACGTTTTGCAACAGCCATAATGTCCTCAGGGGTAATCGAATTGAGTTGATCTTCATACTCAACCAGATAGTGCCAGTCACCAAGGGTTTGATAAGAAGATAACATCCTCGCCAAGCCACTATTACCCTTTAAGCTCCGCAGGATAGAGGTCAAAATTTGATTGCGGGCGACCTCAAGCTCGCCCGGGCTGAGGAGTTCTGACCTGAATCGTTCTAATTCTGCATAAACAGCAGCTTCAACCTCTGCTGACGATCTGCCATTGCGCGGGGTTAAACTGACCACCATCAAATTGTCATACCGCGACCCCGGTGCTCCAAAAACATTGACATCCGTTACCAACTGTTTGTCGACAACCAAAGATTGATAGAACCTTGAGGTTCTCCCCTCAGAGAGGACCTGCATTAACAGATCAAAAGCATAATCATCACGATGGGGCATCGTCGGTTTATGGTAGGCGATCATCAACTGCGGCTCAGCATCAAAATTAATCGTAACTCGACGCTCCCCATTCTGCTCAGGTTCCCTGTCAACAACTGGGGGGACTGGGACTCCTGGCTTCAACTTGCCAAAATACCGCTTAACCATTTCTAAGGTGGCTTCACTCTCAAAATCACCAACCAGAGTAATCACCATGTTCACAGGGGTATAATACTTATCAAAAAATTCCCGAATCTGGTCTGGATCAAGACTATCTATATCAGAATTCCAGCCGATGATAGGGTTGCGGTAAGGGTGAACCTTATAGGCCGTCGCCAGCAGGGTTTCATACATCATTCCGTCAGGGCTGCTTTCATAGGAGCGACGCCGCTCTTCATGAACGACATCACGCTCAGTATAAAACTCGCGAAACACAGCATTTTGTAGTCGGTCTGACTCAATGGCTGCCCAGAGTTCTAGCTTGTTAGCTGGCAAATTTATCAGGTACGTGGTTGCATCTTTGCTGGTATAGGCATTATAGCCGACACCACCATTTTCCCCATAAATTCTCGAAAATTCATTTTTGACGACCAACTTTCGATGTTCCGCTTGCACCTGAGCCAGGCTCTCTTGAAGTTGCTGCAACCGTTGCGGATCGGTATCAGCTCTGAATTTTAGGGCATCAATCTCTTTCCCTATGGTTTTGATCTGCTGCAGAAGTTTTTTTTCAACCGCATAATTTTTGGTTCCCAGAGTTTTTGTCCCCTTGAACAACATATGTTCAAGAAGGTGAGCGACTCCGCGCTCTTGGCTGGTCTCATTGACACCACCGACACGAAAACTGATGTAAGCAGCAACAGTTGGAGAGGCATGGCGCTCAACCAAAAGGACTGTTGCGCCATTATCCAGCTTGTATTCCTGAACCTTATCCGCTAGCGTTTGTGCCAGTATGGTCTCTGGTGTGATCCACAAAAACGCAAACAAAGCTATTATAAAAAGACGTGACATTTGTTGACTCCCCTTACGCAATGATTAATTTTAGAAATCGGTTTATAATATCGCATTGTCTTGTAGAGATACTACCCAAAGCACATAATTTTTTTCAATAAAGGTCAATATATATGAAACGCATAGCGGTCTTAACTAGCGGTGGAGATTGTTCAGGGATGAATGCGACATTACGCGCTGTCGTTCGTGCCGGTTTAGTCTCAGGATTAGAAGTTATTGGCATCCAGAAAGGCTATCAAGGCCTAATTGATCGACTCTACGAACAGATGTCAACCCGATCCGTGAGTAACATTCTCCAACGTGGCGGAACTTTTTTACAAAGTGCCCGCTGTAAAGAGATGCGGACAGCGGCCGGTCTAAAATTGGCCAGCGACAATCTCAAGGGGATGGGTGTTGAAGGGCTTATCGTGATTGGCGGCGATGGGTCACTGAAGGGAGGCTACGCTATTCAGCAGCAGGGAATCCCAGTGATCGGCATTCCAGCTTCGATTGATAACGACATCCCCTTCACTGATTATTCACTTGGAGTTGATACCGCTCTGAACAATATCGTCCACGCTGTTGATAACCTCAAGGACACAGCGTCATCCCATGATCGAACCTTTGTGGTCGAAACCATGGGGCGCAGTTGCGGATTCCTTGCTGTCGCCGCAGCTATCGCAACCGGGGCGGAATACAGTCTTATCCCCGAAGAGCCTTACAACCTTGATCAAATTTGCGCAGATCTACGTAACCGCTTTCAGGAAGGTCGGACGAACTCCATTATCATGGTCGCTGAGGGAGCTGGCAAAGCGGCAGATATTGCCGACCAAATCAAGCATCGGATCGGATTTGAAACCAGGATTATCGTCCTCGGTCATTATCAGCGTGGAGGCTCTCCATCGGTCTTTGACCGCATCCTCGGGGCCCGCTTTGGACAGGCCGCCGTCGAAAGTCTACTTAAAGGTGATGGAGGGATGATGGTTGGTCTCCAAGGTGCGGACATCGTCCTGACTGACCTGACCAAGGTCACCTCTTCCGGGATCAGACCGATCAACCCGATGCTGCCAAGACTCGCAAATCAGCTCCTCGCCTAAGGTCCTGATTCACACCCTAAAGGGGGTAATCAAACTCATTCAGTCTAGCCGTTGCTTCCTGACGCCCGATCTCGATGAGTTCTGCAGCTCGCTCAAATTCATAGATCGAGCAAACATTTTTGGGAATTTCAATCACAATATCGGGAGAATATGCCGCTAATTTAAAACTGGAGATTGTCGATTGCATGGCATCGATGCTCTTGGAAATAATGTCAAATATCCCGGTATCCTCTTCTTTGGAACCGTTCTTACGTTGCAGTCCGTCGATGTAATCGATGATTTTCTGTTGATATTTATTGCGCTTCTCCGATGTTTTCTGAACTGGCACAGGCTGATCAATCAGGTGTCTCGCCTTGCCACACAAACCAACTGCAATTGTCAGGCTCGTCTCATCTCGCAAGGTGGGTGCAATCGGGATCGGATTCAATAAACCGCCATCTACCAGAGTTTTTCCTTTATGGGGGAAGGCGGAAAAAATTGTCGGAAAAGCGATGGAAGCTCTGATTGCATTAAAAAGGGGACCACTGGACAACCAGACCTCTTTACTTTCCTCAAGATCTGTGGCAACAGCTGTAAAGGAGATGGGCAGATCTTCAATATTGCGATCACCAATCAGTTCACGCAGGGTATTGATAATTCTGTCCCCTTTAAAAATAGCTGCTCCACTAAAAGAGAAATCAAGTAAACGGAGAACGTCGAGGCGGTCCAGAGCACAGACCCACTGCGAATAAGTATCCAGCTTTCCAGCAGCATAAATACCACCGATCAGCGCCCCCATAGACGACCCGGAGATTGACCGGATCAGATAACCGCGTTCTTCCAACACTTGAATCACACCAATATGTGCTAATCCGCGCGCGCCACCACTGCCAAGAACTAAAGATATGGTTTTATTTTCAATGTTCATTCAGGCACCAATCCTTTCCAAAAGACAATGACGGGATTATACCTGAGGTCGCCCTTGTTCAGCCAATTAAAATCGGAACAAAAAGGGGGCATAAAGAACTTGCAGGGACATTCCGCCACGGCTATAGTGCCTTTTCCAATCATATTAAAGGAGTCAACAATGATTACTGCTATCAGCCCAATTGATGGTCGCTACGCTTCAAAGGTTAGTGAATTAAGTGAATGTTTTTCAGAATATGCCTTGCTTAAAAATCGGGTAAAGGTTGAGATAATGTGGTTGATCGCCCTCTGTAGTGAGCCTGGCATCACGGCATGTCGGTCCCTTACAGAGGTTGAAGAACAATCATTATATAAAATCTTGCAGGACTTCACCCCAGCTGAAGCCGAAAAAATTAAAAAAATAGAGATGGTGACCAACCACGATGTCAAAGCTGTTGAATATTATTTAAAGGAGCAGATCAATGGCACCTCCTTAAACGACGTCACTGAGTTCATCCATTTTGCCTGCACTTCAGAAGATATCAATAATTTGTCTCATGCCCTGATGCTTAAGGATGGCTTGACCAAGCTGATTCCTCAACAAGAGCAGATAATCCACAAAATCAGTGAGATCGCCAGAGAATTCAAAACCGTTCCCATGCTTGCCCGCACACATGGACAAACGGCCTCCCCCACCACTATCGGCAAAGAGATGGCGGTGTTTGCCCAGCGGTTACAAAAACAAAGCGATAAACTGACAGCGATTGAACTGCTAGGAAAGCTCAATGGCGCGGTCGGGAATTTCAACGCCCACATCTCAGCATATCCAGATATCGACTGGATGAAACTCACTAAAAATGTTATTGAACAAAACTTGGGCTTAAAACAAAATTTATTTACAACCCAAATTGAGCCCCATGACTATATGTCTGAATTATTTGACACCTTGACCCGTTGGAACACCATTCTTCTCGATTTTAATCGCGACATATGGACCTATATCTCGATGGGGTATTTCGGTCAGAAAACCATCAAAGGTGAAGTCGGTTCATCAACAATGCCCCACAAGGTAAATCCCATCGACTTTGAAAATTCCGAAGGGAACTGTGGCCTTGCAAACGCCATTTTCCACCACCTCTCGACCAAGCTCCCTATTTCGCGGCTACAACGAGATCTGACAGATTCAACCGTGTTGCGCAATATGGGGGTTGGCTTTGGCTATAGTATGATCGCCTACAAATCAACCATCAAAGGCATGGGAAAACTGAAATTAAACGATCAAAATCTGGCAAATGATTTAGATAACGCCTGGGAGATCCTTGCCGAGCCAATTCAGACTGTCATGCGCAAAGCGGGAATTGAAAAACCCTATGAGAAGTTGAAAGAGCTGACGCGAGGTCAAACGATTAACCGGGAGACAATTCAGGACTTTGTCCAGAATCTGGAGCTTGCACCAGAAGATAAGCGACGCTTACTGGATATGACGCCATCCGGTTATACAGGGATTGCAAATAAAATCGTAGATCTGCTGAAACCATAACCTCCAGAGCATTTATGGCGGTGAAGCACTATAAAATGAGAAGTCATAGTGCTTCACCGCTATTTTCATCATCTGTCCTTGACTTCAATTGCAGATCAATCCAAGTAAAATAACAAGGGGCAATATAGGCATCGACAACCTCATGTTGCCCGTAATTTTCAGGTGCAGCTAAGACCACGATAGTCACCAGCCACAGAACCTTCACCTTCGCCATTGACCATGACGCATATTATCTCTCAAACCTCCGTTTAGCCGGCTTTCTCTCTTGACAAAGATGGACATTTCCCTCTATTTTGATATTAGTTATCAAGTTCGTTTATCACCATCATTTGCGATCAACTCACCCATAAGGGATAGGTATCTATGTTAAAATCTCTACGCCAAATGGCCACAGGCGAAAAGGCAAAAATAATGACGGTCAATGCTGTCGGAGAAATTGGACGGCGGCTCCGAGATATGGGACTTTCCCCCGGCACAGAGATTGAAATCCTTGGTCGAGCGCCCCTGAAGGATCCGGTATCCATCCGCCTTAAAAACTACACCCTGACCCTGCGGAATAGTGAAGCTGATTTTATTACCGTCGAAGGTTTGGAGAATTAAGATGACAACCGCTGAAGCATTCTGGAAGCTCGAAGCTAAACCCAAGACGATCATTGCCCTTGCAGGTAATCCGAATTCAGGGAAGACAACCCTCTTCAACGCAATTACAGGGGCGCGTCAACATGTCGGGAATTACCCCGGCATCACTGTCGAAAGAAAAGAAGGGACGATCAATCTTAAAAATACCCACGTTAAACTTATTGATCTACCAGGCACTTATTCTCTCTCCGCTTATTCTCAGGAAGAGCTTGTTGCCAGAAATTTTCTAATTGACGAAAAGCCTGACATTGTTGTCGATATCGTCGATGCCACCATGCTTGAGCGCCATTTGTATCTGGCGATCCAATTCTTCGAACTTGGGATACCTGTCGTTTTAGCATTAAACATGATGGATGATGCCAAAAAACAGGGGTTGCGAATTAACAGAAAAAAACTCTCTGAGCTTCTTAACTGCCCGGTTGTTGAAACCGTTGCACGCAACGGTCAGGGGAAAAAAGAGCTCATAGATGTTGCCATCAAACAGGCACAACTCAAAAACAAAATCTGGGCACCATTAGATATATCCTATGGCACCGATATCGATTTGGCCTTAGATGAAATGGAAGAAATCATCCAGGCAGAAGATTTCATGACAGTCCGTTATCCGGCGCGTTGGATTGCGTTGAAATACCTCGAGAATGACCAAGAGATCATCACCTTGGGGGGGCAATTTACTGACATCAGCAAGAGGCTGACAGAAATTGTTGAACAAACCAAAGAACACTGCTTAAAGACCCTGAATATTCCCCCTGAAGCCATTATTGCCGACTATCGATATGGGTTAATAAATTCTATCCTGAAACAAAACATCATCATTCAGGAAAAACCGCAACAGGAGCGAATCCAGATGACCACCCGGCTGGACAGGTTTCTGGTTAACCGTTACTTCGGCCCGGTATTGATGATCGCAATTCTTTATGGCATGTTTCAAATCACCTTTAGCGTTGGTGCCATCCCCATGGGTTGGCTGGAAAACCTGTTCGCCTGGATTTCACAAACAGCAACACTATTGATTCCAGCTGGGTATCTGCAATCTCTTGTCGTTTCGGGAATAATCGATGGTGTTGGTGGCGTATTGGGCTTTGTCCCGCTGATTGCCATCATGTTTCTGATGATCTCTTTTCTTGAAGATTCAGGCTATATGGCACGGGTCGCCTATATGCTTGATCGGATCTTGCGGATTTTCGGCCTGCATGGCTACTCAGCTATGCCGTTCATTATTTCCGGTGGAATTGCCGGAGGCTGTGCTGTTCCGGGAGTTATGGCAACAAGGACCTTACGTAGTCCCAAAGAAAAGCTAGCGACATTATTAACTGCTCCTTTTATGCCCTGTGGGGCAAAGTTGCCCGTTTTTATGCTCCTGGTCGCGGCCTTTTTTTCAGAACATCAACCGTTGATGATGTTTTCAATCACCCTATTTGCATGGATTATGGCGTTACTGGTGGCCAAATTTGTCCGCTCGACGGTTATCAGAGGTAAATCTACCCCCTTTATCATGGAACTTCCCCCCTACCGCTTGCCAACATTACGCGGCATCTTTATCCACACGTGGGAACGGACTTGGCAGTACATAAAAAAAGCCGGTACCGTTATTCTGGCTGTTTCAATTTTGCTCTGGGCGGCAATGACATTCCCTTTGCTACCTCAGCAACAGGTGAGTCAATTTGAAATGGAGCGCAACGTCGCACTCAACACGTTATCCGACAGCTTAGAACGACAGGAAACCTTAACAGCAATCAATAACCGTGAGGGGCAGGCATCGCTACAACATTCCTTAGCAGGACAGGTAGGAACAGCATTAGAGCCGGTGAGCAAATGGGCTGGCTTTGACTGGCGGACCAATATTGCTCTTGTGGGAGGTTTTGCAGCAAAAGAAGTCATCGTCTCGACGTTTGGTACAGCATATTCATTAGGGGACATAGATCCGGAAGCCGCGGACACCCTTTCCAGCCGAATAGCCTCTGATTCCAGCTGGAATAAATTTACCGCGTTGGCGATGATTGTCTTTGTCTTACTCTATGCCCCTTGCGTTGTTACGGTGGTTGCTATGGCTAAAGAATCATCTTGGCGTTGGGCTTTTTTTGCAACAATTTTTAACACCATGCTTGGCTTCGGAATGGCCGTTTCTATTTATCAGATAGGGACAAGGTTGTTTGCTTGAATCGTTGCCCGATATTATCGTTTAACCCTTAGAGAGGTTTATCCTCAAAGAGAGGCACAATGATTTCTCTGGATAGCTCAGTCACTCTGATTATCGTTGCGACAGCATTATATTATGTGGCGCAGAACATCTACAAAACCATCAAACTCGCACCAAAAGGGTGCTCAGGGTGTTGCTCTGCCTGTTCTCATTGCAATATAGATATTCCAGCGGGACAGAAACCCACTAAAACTCAGTGAATTGACCTCAATCACTGGTCAGACAATATTTTTCCAACTTATAGCGCAGCGTTCCCCGAGGGACATTCAAAATTCTGGCGGTTTTAGCAACATTTCCGCCAGTAATTCTAAAGGCCTGTTCTATCAATTTCTTTTCGATCTGACAGACAACGTCATCTAGAATGATCCCTTCCGGTGGGATCTCATACTTGAACGGCATTTCACTCTGCGGAGATTCTCCCCAGATTTCTCGCGGCAGTTGTGCTGGTGTTATCTTTTCAACGTTATACATAATGCAGATTCGCTCAACAACATTGAGCAGTTCCCGCACATTGCCTGGCCAGTGGTAACGCTTCACCAGGTCGATAGCATCGCGACTGAAACCCCGCATTGATTTATTAAATTCTTTACTGAAGCGTTGCAAAAAATATTCAAGTAAGATCGGAATATCTTCCCGCCGCTCCCGCAGTGGTGGAATATGAATGGGAAAAACATTCAACCGGTAATAGAGATCCTCACGAAACTCTTTACGCTCCAAAGCCCCCTTTAAATCGGCATTCGTCGCAGCAATAATCCTGACATTGATGTCGATATTACGGTTACCACCGAGTCGACGAAGTTTACGATCCTCAAGAACTCGCAACAGCTTGACCTGTAGGCTGATATCCATCTCGCCAACTTCATCAAGAAAAATAGAACCACCATCAGCCTCCTCAAACAAGCCGACTTTACGATTTTTTGCATCGGTAAATGCCCCCCTTTCATGCCCAAATAACTCCGACTCCAAGAGATTAAAAGGCAATGAACCACAGTTAATTTCAACAAAAGGTTGTTCGCTACGGGGCGACAAATTATGGATTGCCTGAGCGACCAACTCTTTGCCAGTACCACTGTCACCGGTGATTAAAACGGTCGCCGTTTCATGTTTTGCAACTTCTCGAATTTGCTGGAAAATATGCATTAATGCCGGACTATTCCCGACCATATTGATGCCATCGGAATCACGCGAAAGGCGTTTAACCTTGCGGCGTAAATTCTGGGCTTCTAATGCCAGTTTAACAATTAAGTGGATCGCATCAGCCTTAAACGGTTTCTTTATGTAATCATAAGCGCCAATTTTTAACGCTTGGACAGCACTTTCAACCGTTCCATAACCGGTAATAATAATGACGAGTATTTCTGGATCAACATCACGCATTGCCCGTAATACGTCCAGCCCACTGCTACTGCCAAGATTCAGATCCAGTAACACCAAGCTGATATCTTCTTCGGCAACAATACGGATAGCCTCATCTGGAGATTCAGTTGAAATGGGTCTGTATCCATCCTCAGAGATAATCCTTTCCAGATTTTCCCTGATAAAGGCTTCGTCATCAACAATAAGAATTTTTTCCATGATTCTTGCTCCTGGTACGCAAATTTATCTCAGCGATACAGCTCTACCCGACAGGGATAACAGGCAAACTGATGAATACTGTGGTCCCCTCACCTAAGGTGCTCTCAATTTTTATTTCGCCGCCACGATCCGAGATAATATTATAGCTTATAGCTAATCCTAATCCTGTTCCATGCCCTTTACTGGTAAAAAATGGTTCAAAGATCAGAGGGAGTTGATCTGCAGCTATCCCAACTCCAGTATCAGTAACACTGATTAAAATATGATCATTTTGTCTGGTAACGCGAAGTCTTAATTCCCCTCCATCCGGCATGGCATCCAGGCTGTTGTTGAGCAGATTCAGCATCACTTGCTTTAACCTGTCGGCATCCATCAGGATTTCAGGGAGATTATCATCGATATGTTCAATCAGTTGTAATTTTTGCCGCTGACACTGCTTGCGGATTAAAAACAAAGAATTCTGCACCACATCTGCAACGTTAACGGCGCATAATTTGGGTGCGGGAAGAGCCGAAAAATGGAGCATTTCATTGACCAAGGACTCCAACCTTTCAATCTCACCTAACGCACGGCGTATAAGTTGTTGGTCTGATTCCTTGCCAAGCAAGCGGTCATGAAGTTCATCCAGTAACAGACTCACCCCCGTTAAAGGGTTACGCACTTCATGAGCAATACCAGCAGACATTCTGCCCAGTGACGCTAAACGGTCCATCCGCGCCATTTGCTGCCGCATATTGACACGTTCAGTCAGATCTTCAATGGTTAACAACCAACCACCTTGTTGTCGAAAACTCAACGGGAACATCGCCATTCGATAAGTCAGAGTTCGCCCCTTTCTTTCCAGAGGGACATATTCACGAAAGGGTTTGTCTATTCCCGATTGACTCAAGGTAAACCACTGGTCAAGCACATCGTGCATCTCAGGCCACTCGGCAAGGAGCTTTTTCCAGTTGCAATCCTTGCCGGGTCGTTCTATGGCCAATATCTGACAAGCTGATCCATTTGCCGACGTCACGATATTGTCCATATCAATGGTAAGAACCCCAGTTTCAATGTTCTCAAACACAGTGTTCTTAAAGTTTCTTTCGCGGATAATTTCCTTCCGTGAACGCCTTAAAGCCTGCAGCGTCTGCAGTAAGCGTTGACGCCGATGATTCAACTCTTCCACCATGGTATTAAAAGAATCGGCCAAAACCCCGACTTCATCATTTGATTTAACTTTGACCCGGACGGAGAGATTTCCCCGAATCATGCGCCGAGTCCCCTCCGTCAGTAAACGAACAGGGTTGACAATACTGTTCGACAAGAAATATGCGGTCGCAATCACCAGCATGATGGTGATAGAAAGAACCAGCAACGACTCCTTTAAGTAGTTACTGATTTCTTTCTGAATCAGGTGAGAGGTGGCAAGTGCGGGCTGATGAAATCTGTCAATTTCGGCACCGATAGTGATACCACCAAAAATATGATACTTCTGGTATTCCCCTTGACCGTAAAAGATTGGGGCATAAGCCATTATCTTATTCGAGCCACCAACGTTTACCGTTTCCACGACCCCAGAATTCCCCATTAAAACCTCTTCAGCAACTCTGGGATAATTGGGGTGCACAAATCCGGCAGCCAGGAGATTGAATGGAATCCGCCCAGACAGGACATCTTGTTTCGGAGTATTCGCGCTGTAAGCGGGGACAAGCTCTCCGTTGCGATCATAACCACGGATATCCCAGAACTTCGGGTGTGCGATCATCCACCCCTGATCATCGAACATAAATGCATAGTTACCACTGGAATATGAAGGAAAGACAATATCCCGATCTCCAAAGGGTGAAATGTGTTGGGTATATTCCATCAAATGGCGATGATCGAGAGATAAAACAACCACACCTTGTAATTCACCATCGCGCCAAATCGGGGTCGCAAACCTTATCACACCACGATACAACCCCCCTTGTACCGCCTCTAAAGGGGTCGCAGCTCCCTGCAACTGTTCATTGCGACTGACATACCAACCATTTAAACGCGACACCCAGATTTGCCCGGTTTTTAATTGAGCGGCCCGCTTAAAGTAAGGTTCCGTTTTATAAGTCGTGTGTGCCGGATTAGAAACATTGCGCAAATCAGAAGAGGGTTGCCCCGCGACAATCCGGAGCAATTCGTTGCCGCGTGCATCGACGTAAGCTAGTTCACTGTACAGAAGAGCATTCTCAATGATTTCAGTTGGCTTCTCATTTGTCCCTCGGCGATACCAAAGCTCTCGTTGGTGGTTCTGACAAAAGGTCAGATAAGACTCTTCGGTCACTGGCAGCAATGATAAATCGAAGAGGTCACCTTCGACTTCCTGCAAGAAAGATGAGACCTGCCCAGCCACCATTTTTGCCCGAAGCTGAAGGGCTCTTGCAGCTTGGGTATCCAAGGCTTCAGTCGTACTTTGACGCAGCAAATCCTCTACCAAGCGTAAGCTATGCTGAGAGTTGAACAACAAAATACCCAGCGGCACCAAAGAGAGAAGTAAGAAAGCACCAAGAACTTTTTTATGTAAATTAAAACGCACCATAAAACCAACTATAGATGAAAGTCGGTGACGGGGATAGCAAAGCGAATGATGTGAGGAGAATAGTTCAAGGAATAATTACTTATTCCTTGAAACAACATAATCAGCGAGAGTAAAGAGTGCCTGACGCGCTTCACAATCGGGAAAAAGGGCAAGACGCTGCTTCGCTGATTCAATGCGTTCAGTCGCTTTTGTATGGGTATAACCGATACCACCCTTCGCATCAATTAAAGCACAGATAAATTCAAGATCTTTTTCGGGGAGTTCATCCGCATCAATAATTCTGGAGATCTCTTGACGTTCATGAGCAGAGGATTTGGAATACGTATGAATCAGAGGTAAAGTCATCTTGCCTTCAAAGAGATCATGACCTTTTTCTTTCCCAAAATCTTCTTCATCGGCGACATAATCGAGGGCATCATCCATCAACTGGAAAGCGGTTCCGATTTCCAGACCAAATTCTCGCAACGCCATCTCGTGTTCTTCATCAACGCCGGCAAGAACCCCGGCAACCTGACAAGCCGCAGCGATCAATATTGCTGTTTTGTCACGGACAACCTGTAGATAGCGTGGCTCATCGACTTCAAGGTCGCAGGTGTTGATAAGCTGTAAGATCTCCCCTTCTGCCAACTGAGTCGTCGTATCGGAGAGAATCTGTAAAATTTTAAAACTCTCCGAACCGACCATAACGGAGAAAGATTTGGCAAACAAAAAGTCACCAACAAGGACAGAAGCCTGATTCCCCCAAACCGAATTTGCAGAACGATTACCGCGCCGTAAATTCGCACTATCGACAACATCATCATGCAGCAATGTTGCGGTATGGATAAATTCGACAACCCCGGCCAAATCAATATGCTTGTCTCCCTGATAACGACAAAGACGCGCACAAAGAAGCAATAACATCGGGCGAATCCGCTTCCCTCCACTTGAAAGGACATAATCACCGACTTGACTGACCAACTGGACATCTGAAGACAAATTCTTCTTGAACTGGTTTTCGACCGCCAGCATGTCATCTTTAAGTAACGCTATTACAGTATCCATATCTTCAACATTTCCTAAAAGTGAGGCGTCTCAAAACTGCCTATATAACTGATATGAGGGGTCTTAATACTAGAAAGGACCCCATCTAAAGTCAACACTATCCTCTGTGCAATTAGCCTTGTGGCAACCGAACAGCAACAAATTGTTTTTTCTCGACCTGCCACCGGTAAGAACCTGCTTCCCAAATACTTTCGAGGAGATCCCAGTTCAAGTCCAACGTTTTGGCCTCATCGGTTAAATCTGAAGCTTCCAGGATCTCCACATCGTCAATGACAAAATCACCATTCTTATCCGCCCAATGAACAGCCTTGATTTGCATCTCTCCTGCAGCCTGCACGACGACAGCAGAACCTTGTCCCTCAGGATTAGCAATTAACTCACCGACGATAGTGGTATCAGCATCAGGATCAATAATATCGGGCACCTTAAGGAGATAGAAAACATGTGTCAACAATGGTGGTTTTCGAAAAATCCATTTAGCGACTCTGCTATCAGAATCAACATGAGAGATAGCGGGCTCAGCTGCGGTCAAAAGCCAGCCATCAGGAAATTTTTCTTTAAGGATCATCCCTTTCAGTGGGGTCTCTGTAGAAAGTTCAATCTGAATCAATACACGACTCCCAGGAGCTGCAAAAGGGGGTAAGATTCGTTTCGCTTGCAACACCGGAACCAGTTGGGCACTGAACTTGAACCAGAGAAAGAACAGCACAATGACGCCAACACAGGCCAACAATAGATAAGGGAACCAATGGATCCCCTTACTTTGAGGGTGCGGATCTTCCGCTTCAAAAGTTTCGAGAGCTTCGTGCTTGAGAACATCCTCAATATCCACCTCAAGCGCTTCTGCAAGTTTTAGGGCGTTATCGCGCATAATTGTCGGATAACGATTGTTTTCCCAACGTGAAACAGTATCCGTCGTTACGCCAACAACCTTGGAGACATAAAGTTGAGTTAAACGTTTTTTCTCTCTGATTTTGCGAATAGCATTTCCGTCGATCGCAACAGAGGGGGCTTCAAGAGTATCCATACCACATCCAAGAAAGGGATTCAGTCCATGCGGGAGTCTAGCAGAGAGGCTGTAACGCTGTAAACAACGGATTGAAGGATCTTAAAACGAAGCTATCTCTAATTCAATCACTCCTCATAACATCTTGATATTGCACAAATACAACTAGACATCTTTCGATATTTCAGTCGATGTCGAATGAATTCAGCAGATAAAAATGCAACCATCGCCGACAAGAACGAACCCATTCAAAAGGAGGTGTACCATGAATAAATTATTCACCCTACTCACTGCCACAATCTGTGTAGCAATCATTGCAACATTTGCTGTTGCGGAAACCAAAGGTCCCGACGAAATCAAGTTCACACCCAAATTCGGAACGGTGACATTCAACCATGTCGCTCATCAAGGAAGGGCTGATTGCGCCACCTGTCACCACACTGGCGATTACACCCAGTGTAAGAGTTGTCATGGCGTTGATGAAAACGCCCCTAAATCCAAGGTTGCCTTTCACAACCTGTGCAAAGACTGTCATAAAGAATCCCAAAAAGGCCCGAACAAGTGCAAAGAGTGTCATATAAAGTAATCACGACTGAAACATAAGTAACCCAAAAGGGGGGTTCATTGGTAACGACACGGCCTTTTCCCTCAGAGAGAAATTAATTTATTTTTTTAGTTGACTTTAATGTTTAGACGTTTATAATCTTCTTAAGAGCTTAAGATAAATCCTTCAACACGGAAAAACCTTCGCCCCGCGTTCCCCCTCCTGACGCGGGGCTATTTTTGTGCCCCCCCCCCCTTGCGTCAGCACATCAGACTCCCGATAATAAAGAGATTCAACACCTCAAATCTCAGACCTTTAACAACTGGGGAATCACAGATGAATCATTTACACTATGAGAAGAGTCCTTACCTGTTACAGCACGCCGAAAATCCGGTTGACTGGTTTCCTTGGGGCAAGGAAGCTTTGGCGAAAGCACATCGGGAACAAAAACTCATCTTTGTTTCCATTGGCTACTCGACTTGCCACTGGTGCCATGTCATGGCCGAGGAGACATTTTCGGATCAATCGGTCGCGGAAAAATTGAACAGGGATTTTGTCTGTATCAAGGTTGACAGAGAGGAGCGACCAGACATTGATACTGTTTTTATGCACGCGTGCCAACTCCTCAATGGTCAAGGTGGGTGGCCACTTAACCTTTTCCTAACGCCTGGTGCACAACCATTTTATGCCCTGACTTATGCCCCTAAATTGACTCAAGGGCAGCACATCGGCTTTACGGAACTTGTCGATAAAATCAATGCACTCTGGCAGCAACAACCTGCAAGTCTACTTGCGAATGGAGAACAACTCTCTGCAGCAATTCTGCAAATGGAGCAACACCAGGAACATACTGAAGTCGATACAGCTCAATTGTCCTTAGTGGCCGATAAATTTAAAGAACTCTATGATGATGACTATGGTGGCTTCGGTTCCCCTCCCAAATTTCCGCAACCCCAGAATCAATCCCTTCTCCTCCGCTTAGCGCAACGATTAAATGATGCGGATTTACAGAAAATGGCACTGCAAACCTTACAGAAGATTGACCAAGGAGGGATAACGGATCAACTCGGCGGTGGAATCCACCGTTACTCTGTCGATAAGTATTGGCGGGTCCCACATTTTGAAAAAATGCTTTATGACCAGGCACTGATTTCAAACTCCTACTTGGACGCTTGGCAGACAAGCGCTGAACAACAGTTCAAACAGGCAACTGAAAGCGTCCTCAATTATACGCTGAGAGAATTGAGAGATCCACAAGGGGGGTTTTACTGTGGTGTCGATGCTGACTCTGAAGGAGCAGAAGGGACCTATTACTTGTGGTCTTCAGAACAGCTCAAGCAACACATGAACATAGATAAATACAACTTATTTTCAAATAGTTATAACATAACAGTTAAAGGTAATTTTGAAGGGAAAAACATCCTCAATAGAAACTCCAGCTCGTCTCCACATGCAGAGCAATTAGATGAAATAAAAAACCAATTACTAAAAATCCGCAATCAACGTCCACATCCCCACCTTGACGATAAAATTTTAACCGGATGGAATGGCTTAATGATTGCTTCACTTGCCCGCGCCGGTTTCCTGTTTCAAAAGACCGAATACATCGTCGCGGCTGAAAAAGCAGCTCTGTTTATCGGTGATCAGCTGACGCCAAAGGGTGTGTTAAAGAGACGTTTCCGCGATGGGGAAGCTCTCATAAACGCATTCCATGAAGACTTTGCTTACTACATTTACGGACTCATAGAATTATTTCTGGCAACTTTCAATCTCGACCACTTGAAGCTCGCTATAGCATTAACAGAGCAGTGTGAGCAGCTCTTCAGCGATGGTTCTGGTGGCTATTATGATGCTGCGGAACCTTTTGTAGCAGGGCAAGGAGTCGGACGGACCCGACAGGACGGTGCTATTCCGGCAGCAAGCTCTATCACTGCGCACAACTTGATCAGACTGGCAAGGTTAACCGGAACGCCCTCTATGGAAGAGCAAGCATTGAAGTTGCTCCGCGTAACTTTAGCTCACGCCTATGACTATCCAACATCTTTTTCCAGCCTGCTTCAAGCCCTGGATCTGAAAATGGTCAAGCCACTCACTTTAGCTATTATCTTACCCAAAGCGGAAAAAGATCTCGGAAAAGAGTGGCGACAAAAGTTACAGCCACTTCGCCATCAACTTCTCACCGTCATAACCGCCTCGCCAGAATTATATTCAGACATCATCCCCTTTGTCTCGGGCAAAACCACAATTATGGGCAAAACCACAGCATGGTTATGCACCGAAACAAGCTGCCTGCCACCAATCACTGAACCATCATCTTTAGAAGAGATTCTTCAGACTTATGCCCCTTTAAACACTTTTAACAGGTGAGGAACCAGTTGTTTCTTACGTGAGAGGACCCCTTTGAGACGATAAATATTTTCACTTTCCTGCGGATAACTAATAATATAAGGAAGCTCACTTGGACCGGCTGTCAGCAACAGACTGGTTCCCATGACGATGTCGGTCACCAGCAGTGCTGCAAGCTCATACCCCTTCTCTTTTCTGATTTTCTGGAGTTCAACCATCAACTCATCTTTACGTTGATGAAAAGAATGGAAATTGACCACCTCAACCTGTCCCAAACCAAGAACAAGAGGGCCGACGCCATACTCTTTGAAGTCAGTATAAATCAATTTACGGGCTGGGGCACCACTCGCCATAGGACTTCCGGCAGCGAACAACTTGGAGCCAAATTGTTGATGGTCCAAACCTGAATACTTTTCCAACCATGGGATCAAGTTACGATCAATATCGGTCGTCGTCGGAGATTTCAAAATAACCGTGTCTGACAGCAACCCGGCGAGAAGCAGACCAGCATTTTTTTTCGTCGGTTCAATGCCAGCCTGTTGGTAAAGCGTTGCAACCAGTGAGCAGGTACTCCCGAGCGGTTGATTGATAAATCGGATCGGTAAGTCGGTATGAAAGTTACCCAGCCGGTGATGATCAATAACCTCGATAATTTCAACCTTGTCAGCCCCCGGAACTGCTTGCGATAACTCATTATGATCAACGAGCACCAACTTTATAGGGGAATTTTTAATTAAGTGACTTTTTGTTGCAACCCCGGCAACGATCCCTTCTGCCGAGCAAACAATGGCTCCAGGCTGCTTTCCATGGGTCAACTTGAGACGCAAATCATCAAGCAGATCGTTCGGCTTGACAAGCATAAAATCAGATTCAGCCAAAAGTCCTACGGGCGTTGCGATCCGCGTCAACCAGACGCAATTGGCCGTATCCAAATGACTGACAAGAATTGATACATGATTCTTCCGGGCCGTTTCAAGGAGAGCTTCATCAACCGGGACATTGCCAGAAATAATCAATAGACGGACACCAGCCTCAACAGCAAGCCGTTGAATTCCAGAGCGATCCCCGGTAATGAGGATGGTTTGCCCCGGAACAACGGTATCAACCCAACGACTGAAGCTTACTTCGCGTCTGGCACCGACATGGAGATTAAACTCCTCCACCTGATCAGGATTGAACAGATGCTGCGCAGTTGCACCAAGACAACGTTGAATTGAGCTGATAGAAGCATTGACGCGACGTAGTTTTTCGGGCTCGGTGGGAACCAGGAAAAATTCCGTTGCCCGTTCTAAGAGCAGCAGGCCGACAGCGTGACCATCATCATCAACGACTGGAAGCGTCCTGATATGATGTTGATGGTAAAGCTCAATTGCCTTTGACATTGGCTCTGATTGGTGAATTGTCACAACTTGTTCAGTCACCACATCTTTGATCCGGGGATAGACATCAGCAAGCAGCTGAGGAACCTCGACTTCCAATGAATCCAGAATAAATTGCGTCTGTTGGTTGACAGTCCCCGCTCTGGCAGCTATCACACCAGCAAGTCCTTGCTGACGTCGCAGTTCCGCATAAGCAATGGCGCTACAGATTGAATCTGTATCAGGATTTCTGTGACCTATGACAAAAATCTTTTTTTCTTCCGGCACCCTATTCTCCCTTCAATTCACACGAGTACGTAACTTTCCGCGAACATCTCCCAAACCGATAACATCCTTGATAATCCCTTTGTCTGGTCGCATCTTAGCATCAAAAGAGACAAAAATATCGCGTCCTTTGGTGCCAAAGACCGATGGATCAACCAGAACCCGCCCCCTGATAGAATCCCTTGAAAAATATTTCAGATCTCGAGAAGTTAATCCTCGCAAGGGCTCAACAACAATATCTTGAGTCCCTTTACGATGAAAAGTGGGGATATGGATAGTTTCTTCTCCGGGCTGACCATAAAAACCAAGACGCAAATTATATAATGCACTTAAAATATCATAAAGGGGTTGTCCTTTATCCATCGTAAAAAACTGGTCGGTATAAGTTTTATGGTTTTTAATTTTTTCATATCTAACCCTTCCGGAAACATAATCGAAGGTTTTTTTAGTAATTTTTTCACTGCGTGACTCTCCTTGCCCACGAATGGTATGAGAACTATGCCATAGAGGACGCAATAGCCCCGAAGGACCTATTTTCATCAAGGTTTGATATTTTTCAATGCGGTGTCGGGTAAAGAATGCTGCTGCCCCCAAAGTCTTCGCCTGCATAACCACAAGATAAGTCCCGGGTTGATCTCCTTGAGTCAGTTGGATTGAACCTTCAGCGAGGTGATCAAACCAAAGGAAAGATATGTCGTAAACAAAATGTTCCCCGAGAAGAGAATCAACAGGATGATGCGTTGGAACGTCACTGGAATATGAAAAAGTTGGCAACATGAGCAGCAAAAGCCAAAAAAGGGACATTTTAGCCAAATTTTTCATACTAAAACTCCAAATCAATTCTAATTAAAACTATTTTTTATGAGTTTAGCCAAGATAAAACATTCCTTTCTTGACGAATAAACTTCTTACCATTAATATCCAAAGATTCAAAATATACTTGAGGAGACCAATATGACCACGCCACACGACACATTACCATTCGACGTTCACCTGGATTTTGATCGCGAATCAGAAATCCTGAAAGTACTTGGTCACCCCATCAGACTAAAAATTGTTGCCGGACTGATGTCCCAGTCCTGTAATGTGAAAAAAATATGGGAATGCCTTTCACTCCCACAAGCAACGGTTTCACAGCACCTTGCGCTTTTAAAAAACAAAAACATTATCACGGGACGTCGAGAAGGGGTTGAAGTCTACTATCAAGTCACTTCGCCCGAAGCGGAACGTATTGTGACGGCCATATTTGGTGATAATATAATCTGTAGTTAACAGCTAATTATGGTTCCAATGTAAAAAACGGTCGCCTGTCGAAACGACCGTTTTTTACATTGGAACCATGACATCTACTTCCCTGAACGAATTGCGGCAACTGTTTTTCCCCGAATTCCCCAATTTTCTGGTGCCACTTCTTCGATAATGACATGAGTCGCTTCAGGATTTTTACCGAGGACTTCCTTCATCACGGTTGTAATTCTGTCCATCAACTCCTCTTTTTTTTCGGCACTGACTCCTTCAATGACACGAACAGTAATAACTGGCATCTGACAACCTCCTTTTCAATAAAGGATAAAAAGCATATTTTCAGTATAGCCTGACAAAACAAAAATCAATAGTCCAATTGTACTTATTTATGGATGTTAGAAGACGTCTTTAACAAAGACGTCTGACAGCAATCAAATCCCGGTAGTATCCTCAAAACTATACCGTCTTATAGTGCAAAATACTTAAACCCTTCTCTTGATCTAATTCAGGAAATTCCTCTCCAGCGTGCAAGATATTGAACAATTCAGCCTGAGGAAATAATTCCAACATGAGCTGCTGCAGATAGCCTGGAAAGAGATGGGGGCTACTTGCACAAATCAAGATATCGCCGCCAGATTGGCTCAATGTCGGTAATTTACGAATAAGCTTAGGCCAGTCCCGCTGGGGCTGAAAATTACGCCCCTGGTCAGCGGGTGGGTCACAAATAATAACGTCAAATGGGGCCAGTTTCTTCAGCTTACTAAAACTGCGGAACAGCTCCAATGGCATAAAACTGGCTTTACGCAGATCTAAATCATTGATTTGATGATTGATACGTCCCAAGTCCAATGCGCCACGATTCATATCCAAGTTGACAACATGTTTCGCCCCGGCAGCAATGGCTGCCACCGAAAAGCTGCAACTATAAGCAAAGAGGTTAAGGACTGTTTTATTGGCGGCTAGCGTCTCTACCAATCTGCGTCCCTGAAACATATCGGGGAAAAAACCAATATTCTGTGATCCATTGAGCCGCAGTCGATATTTCAAACCAGCCTCAAGGGCATTGACCTCTGCAGGTATCCTCCCCGACAATATCCGACTGGGACTCCCCTTAAGAAACCTTTCCTGTAGAATAATCCCTTCCGTTTCAACAATGATTGAACGTAACAAATTAGCTAACTGCGTTAACCAAAGCTCATCACGCTGGCGATATAAGGTTATAAATACGACCGGGCTGAACCAATCTATCAACAAATCCTCATAACCGGGGAAGCAATGACCTCGACCATGAAAGAGGCGATGTACGTCATCATCTGTAAAATTTTTTCTAACTTCTGTTTCAATAAAATGCATAGAACCTCGACTGAAGCATCTTTTTCCCTACTAAATCAAATAACTGCTGGAAATCATAGATGGAACTCGTCATAATGATGAGCAATGTTAATATAGGAGAGCAGTCAATGAATAGAACAAATCTGATCATCTTCGTTTTAGTACTGGTCGTCGGCGCTTTTGGCCTGAATATGTACTTTCAAAGTAAACCAACTCAGGAACAGATAACTCAAAATGTCATACCAGTACTACCACCAGAACCAATAAAAAAACCGATTGTCCATTACCCTGTGCTTGAACCAAAAGAGGAACCAGTCTCCCCGGCAGTGACAGAAGAAGCACCAGAGGTACAAGCTGTGGCACCGCAACTGCCCGAAGCCCTCCCACCGGTTCAAAAAAGTGATCAGAGCATCAAAACAGCTCTTAACGGTTTATTCGGCAAAGACAATCTCAATAAATTATTTTTCAACGAGAACTTTATTCAAAAATTTGTCGCAACAGTTGACAATTTACCTGAAAAAAAATTACCCCGAGCCCTTTTGCCAATCAAAGCGCCAGAAGGAAAGTTCCTGGTGTCAGGGACTCAAGAAGCACCCCAGACCAGCAGCAGAAACGAGCAACGCTACAGTGCTATTCTTCATTCATTGGAAGCTATTGATGCCGAGCAGGCGATTAAAACTTACACCTATTTTTATCCATTATTTCAAACAGCTTATGAACAATTAGGTTATAAAAATGCCTATTTTAATGACCGGCTGGTCTATGTGATCGACCACCTTATCGAAACCCCGAATCCTCCCGATCCGATTCAATTAGCACAACCAGCGGTACTTTACACCTACGCTGACCTTGGTCTGGAGAACCGCTCTGCCGGCCAGAAAATATTGCTGCGCCTCGGGCAAGAGCAGCGAACCAGAATGCTTAAACTGCTTAACAGCTATCGTCAAAAACTTACCAATCTGCACCCGGAATAAAAAGAGGCTCAACATAAAAATGTTGAGCCTCTCCGAACTCCAAATATCAGCGGTCAGGTTTATTATTGCAAACGGCGCTCTTCTCCCTGATAGCAAGAGGGAGTTGTACTTCGAACTTGGTCTATCTCTGGATAAACCCAGCCGCTGGAGCGTTGAAATTTAATGATATTATCGGTATCAATAAGTCGTTGTAACACGGTAGGCGTGACCATATCCATCATACCATCTTGATAAATAACTGTAACTTCTCTCATGCGCAATCTCCCTTGTTTTACAAAGGATAACACTAAACAACCCCGATGTAAAAACACATCAGATAGCTTTATAGCAGATCGTGGAATTAATATTAAATTAATCCCTCCGTTCAGCACCCGTATAGTAGCCACGCAACGTACTTCTTATCGGATCTTTTCCAGCTTTGACCCAACCAGATGAGCGTTCAAATTGTTCGATATCGCTCATCACAATCAATTCTTCAAGTCTTTTCGAAGGTATTAAATCAATACGACCATCTTTATAGCGGACACGAATCAACATGGTTATGCTCCAGATGTTTTCTGTTGGAAGTGACTCATTTAATCAAGTAAGGCATCAATGGACTCAAAGTCAAAGCGTTTTTCCGCCAGATCAGTAACTAAACGAATTTTATGCGTGTCTTCTGCCGTCAATTTCGAGACGTCATCTCTTATAATTTCAAAGACATTTGACGAAGTCAGTTCAGCTCTAATGTAAGGAATACCACTACTGTTTATAATTTTCTCAGTAATATGGCTGATCTCACCTATTCCAGGAATAATAATTCCAGCGATTTTATGCCGGTATTCATCGAGTTGATAGAGGTTTGAGAGAGTGACCAGCAATTCATCTCGACTTCGATTGACGATAATCAACGTCGAGGGCTCCAGCAATTCTACAACGCGCGGCGCCGAGGCGGCACCGATCTGAACATTATGGACAATGCGCTGCTGCTGCTCTTCAGTAGCGCGCATTTTAGCCTCAAGGACGGCAGCAATCCGACGCATGGTTGGATTAGCAAGGATCGGCTGATAGTTAAAGCCACCGATAACTTGAATATCCTCTTCGGCAAAAGCCATCTGTAGATAACGTAATGTTTGATCCCGTTTCTCAGCGATAATCTTATTGACAAGTATCGCTTTGACTTTCGCGCGTTCCTTTTGAAACAACGCCAAGTTAGTCTGCGCAGTATCAACAACGTTCCCCAAACCACCACCGGTCACCATTAAAACCGTTGCGTTCGTTTCTCTGGCAATTCTGGCATTATTACATCCGAAAAGAGTACCGACCCCAGTATGTCCCGCCCCTTCAATAATGAGAAAATCATTTTTAGCGTCCAATTCTGCAATCGCGTCTAGCATTTTATTGGCGATTTCATCTTTATTGATGATTCCATCCATAATCCGCTTAGTGTCCCCTTTCTGGAGGACAAATGGAGACATGAGCGGTAGATCGTCAACAAGGTTAAAATATCGCGCCATAACAACTGCATCTTTGTCGGCAATCACCCCTTCATACTGCATAGGCTTGGGGCCAATTGGTTTAATAAAACCGACCCTGGCATATTTCTTTTTCGCCATATGCATCAATGAAAGACTTGTCGTTGTCTTGCCACTATTCATTCCGGTTGCTGCGATGAACACTTTACGTGCCATATCTGTTATCTCCTTTGATTCTTCTCGGCTCCATATAGAATATATTAAGGAGAATGTCACGTTCTGTTTACATAGAAACGAAAAAAGAATCATCTGTTCAGATATATAACCACATTAATCATATTAGTACCAGAATGGTTGTGAATAAAAAAGGGATGAAACAAGATCCACTAGTCAGGAGATTCGCGGGCTACCGAACAGTGGGGAAAAGGGATAAAAAGAAACTGAAGCCGACAATATGCTAAGAAGAAAAAGCGAAAAGAACATTATGATATAACTGAAAAAATCATAAGATAGAGGGCTTTTGATCTGCATCCAAGCCGCAATAAATGAATTTCCGTGTGAAGATATTTTCATCCGATAACGGGGATAGTAGCAAAAACTTCCCCTGTTTTCCTGCGCTCGACATGCGCATATATCTGTTCTAAATCAGTTTGTAGCAGAGCAAGAACATCTTGAAGATTATCATGTTTGACGACAACCGGTTGGTATCTTGTTTGCGTGGCAATCTTGACAAAGTTCGGGCTTTTCTGTCGCGCAACCAAGACGTCCACATCGTGAATCAAGGTGATGATAGCTTGCATTTTATCAGCACCATCATGCTGCATATTCTGAGCAACATTCGCCCGTTTTTCGACAAAAACCGGCTCATGATTGAAACTCAGGTCGTAGAGATAAAAACATTCTGTATCCCCCATATGCGTTGGGGATATGGTCTCTCCATCAATGGAGCCGATACAAACGCGTATTTTCTGCATAGATCCAACCTCAGATAAAACGCTCAAATGAGCTTCAACTGAAAAATATTAACTTCAACCCCATCAGCAGCAGGATAATACCAACCATGGTTCGCAATAATTCACTGGGTAATTGGGTCGCAAATTGAGCACCGATTAAACTAAAAACTAAAAAGCAGACCATCACGACCAAACCCGCTTTTACATCAACATAACCCTGACGATAGTAGCGCAGAGCGGCTAATAAACTGATCGGTGCGGCAACAATAAACAAGGTAGTTCCCTGGGCCAATTTCTGTGGAAACTTTGCAAAAACGGAGAGGGAGAAAATGATTAGTGCGCCACCCCCCACACCAACCGTCCCCATCACCAAGCCAGCAAGAGAGCCGATGAGAACCAGCTCAAACATTTAAATACCTTTGGAAGAAATAGCTATTGTCAAAAATCATAAGGATCTAGCTTACCTGGACTTTAGGGGTGTCAATTGGGGTTAATTGCAAAACTCTTTTAACAATTTCTGCAGAACTAAGTCCAAGCTGTGTTCTCAATTCAGCTTGGGTCCCCTGACCGATAAAACGATCGGGAATACCAATCCGCTCGACGGGGAGAGTCATCCCAGCGTCACTTATCAATTCGAGAACAGATGACCCAAATCCCCCCTGAAGAGAGTTTTCTTCTGCAGTAACAACAAAAGGAGCTTTTTGTACTTGGGATAGGATCAAATCTGCATCCAGAGGCTTAATGAATCTGGCATCAATAACTGCAAGATGAAGACCTCTTTCGGACAAATTCTGCGCTGCGATAAGAGCCTCATTCACCATATCACCCACAGCAATAATCAAACCGTCGGAACCATCACAGAGCAATTCTCCCCTGCCGACATCCAGCACTTCAATTTCATCAAGCAAAGGCAAGCCAACTCCGTTACCTCGCGGATAGCGATAGGCAAAAGGACCGTCTACCGTACTGGCAGTTTTCATAATTCGCTGCAGTTCGACCTCATTTCTCGGGGTTGCGAGAATTAGGTTTGGAATATGACGCAAAAATGAGAGATCAAAAGAACCGTGATGGGTTGGACCGTCTGCACCCACAAGACCGCAACGATCCAGAGCAAAGGTTACGGGGAGGTTTTGTAGACAAACATCATGAATCACCTGATCGTAAGCACGTTGCATAAAAGTTGAGTAAATTGCTACGACCGGGCGCAATCCCTGGCAAGCTAATCCGGCGGCAAAAGTAACTGCATGCTGTTCTGCGATGCCAACATCAAAAAATCGCTCGGGGAAAGCCTCCGAAAACTTTTTCAGACCCGTCCCTTCGGCCATTGCGGCAGTAATACCAACAATGCGTTCATCCTGCTGAGCTAGAGCGATCAGGGTATCACTAAAGACTTTCGTATACGCAACAGCACTACCAGCCTTGCCTCCGTTAGTCTCCCCGGTCGCGGGATCAAACGGACCAACGCCATGAAACTTGGGTGGATTGAGCTCTGCCGGCTCATAACCTTTACCTTTTTTGGTTAAGATATGCAGCAAAACCGGCCCATTAATCTGGGCAACATTGCGCAAGGTGGCGACCAGTTCCTCAATATTATGACCGTCAATGGGGCCAAAGTAATCGAAACCAAACCCTTCAAAAAGCATCCCCGGAGTCATAAAACTCTTGAGAGATTCCTCGGCACGTTTAGCTAAGTTGACAAGATCACGTCCAATCCCAGGGACATAGCCAAGAAGATTTTCAGTCTCTTTTTTAAAGCGGATAAAAGTATCAGAGGTCATCTTACGACTTAGAAAGGAGGAAAGCGCCCCGACATTCGGAGAAATCGACATTTCGTTGTCATTTAAAATAACAACTAACTTTTTCTTTAAGTCCCCTGCGTGGTTCAGCCCTTCAAAAGCCATTCCTGCCGTCAATGAACCATCACCAATAACAGCAACGACCTTATTATCATCGCCACAGATATCTCTCCCTGCTGCCATCCCTAACGCAGCAGAAATTGAGGTACTGGAGTGCCCAACGCCAAAAGAGTCATACCCACTCTCTTTACGTTTGGGAAACCCACTCATGCCATTGAATTGACGCAATGATCCAAACTGATCCTGCCGCCCGGTCAGTAATTTATGCGCATAAGCTTGATGACCAACATCCCAGATGATGTGATCACGAGGAGTATCAAAAACCCGATGCAGTGCAATCGTCAACTCGACAACCCCAAGAGAGCTCCCAAGATGGCCTCCATTTTTAGCAACAGTGGCGACAATCTGTTCTCGGAGTTCTGCCGCTACCTGTAAAAGCTGTTTCTTTTCAAGCTTTTTCAGATCGGCCGGAGATTTTATTTGTGAAAGCAGTGTTTCCATTTATTTTCCTACTCTGAAATATGGGAAACTATCAGCAAGAACGATTGACGATATAATCAGCAATTTCACGTAATGGACGGCAATCATCAGCACTAAAATCAGCCAACGAGGAAAAAGCCATGCGCCGCAACTCATGAGCGCGGGAGCGTGCTTCGGACAAACCCAGTAACGCAGGATAAGTTGCTTTCCCCCGTTCCTGGTCACTCCCAACATCCTTACCCAACTGGGACTGGTCGGCAACGATATCAAGGATATCATCGGCAATCTGAAACGCTAATCCAGCCGCTTCCGCATAGCGGCACAGGGATTGACGCTGTTGTTCCGTTGCCCCGCCAAGCAGAGCACCAATCTCAACGGCAGCCACGATCAGCGCACCGGTTTTATGCGTATGGATATATTCAAGAGTTGGTAAATCAATCGGCTGCTGTTCCGCCTCCATATCGACCACCTGTCCACCTACCATACCACGAGAGCCAGCACTTTTGGCCAGAAGATGGATCACCTCACGGGAACAGTCAGCAGGGACGTCCTTCGATATCTCCGGATCAGAAAGGAGAATAAAGGCTTCCGTCAATAAGCCGTCTCCAGCCAATATTGCCGTCGCTTCACCATATACTTTATGATTCGTCGGACTTCCCCGTCGAAAATCATCGTCATCCATCGCCGGAAGATCATCATGAATCAGAGAATAACTGTGAATCATTTCAATAGCACAGGCTGCTGGCAACGCGGTTTTAATATCACCACCAACAGCTTCACAAGCGGCTAGCATCAAGATGGGACGGATACGTTTTCCTCCAGCAAAAACAGAATAACGCATCGATTGATGTAAAGCTTCGGGGAGAAGTGCAGATGCCGGCAAATATCTGTCCAGCGCCGAATCAACCAGCTGCACCCTCTCCTGCAAATATGACTGCAATTGCCAATCCTCACTCATTATCAAAAGGCTCCCGCTGTAAAGTTCCATCGCTATCCTGCAATAGCTGTTGCACCTGTAATTCAATGTCTTTTAAAGAATTACGACAGGTTTCTGTCTGCTTAACCCCTGCTGAAAAGACCTTGAGAGCCTGATCCAGGGACAGATCGCCTGATTCAAGTTGCTCAACCGCGTCCTCTAATTTTTGCAAGGACACTTCAAAACTGTTTTTTGTTGCCATAATTTGTAACCCACCTCAATAATTGATATTAACTATAGATTATCAACAGCACCTTGACCCTCCGTCAAGAGGTTATGCTATTTTTCGCAATCTTTTCCTTGCTGCCCCATCACAGCTGCAACGACTTTTCCGTCAGCCAGTTGAATTTCTAAACCATCTCCAGGAGCTAATTGCGTTGAGCTATGCACTACAGCTCCGGTCTGCAGATGTTTAATAATGGCGTATCCACGTGACAACACCGCAAGCGGCGACAGTGATTCCAAGCGACCGGCACAGATAGCGACCTGATGATTTTTCTGCTCGATAATGGTATTGATTGCCTGACGCAGACGGAAAGCAAGCTGTTGTAATTGCAGACGTTGCACCCTCAACTGCTCTTGAGGCCCCTTCAATCTCTTTTCCAGACCGTGCAAATGGCTTTTGAATAAGGATAAACGGGAACGCATTTGCGCAGCAAGTCGAAGCGTCAACTGATCGAGGTGGCGTTCCAAATCAAGTCGATTTTGTACCACCAGTTCCGCGGCCGCACTCGGAGTCGGAGCCCGCAAGTCTGCAGCTAAATCCGAAATAGAGATATCAACCTCGTGTCCTACGGCTGAGATCACCGGAATTGTTGATGCAACGATCGCCCTAGCGACCACTTCTTCATTAAACGGCCAAAGATCTTCTCGAGACCCTCCTCCACGCCCCACAATAAGGACATCGATGTCAGATTCCCGGTTCAGCTCAGCAATAGCAGTCGCTATTTCTGCCCCCGCCCCAACGCCTTGAACCCGCACTGAACGGAGTAAAACCTTAACCCCTGCGGAGCGTCGCCGCAAAACATTGAGAATATCCTGAAAGGCAGCCCCGGTTGCAGAGGTGACGACTGCGATTGTTTGCGGAAACGGTGGAATTTGTTTTTTTATCTTCAGATCAAACAATCCTTCCCTCTCCAACTTTGCTTTCAACTGTTCAAAAGCGAGTTGTAAATCGCCAACTCCGACAGGTTCAATCGCCTCGACCAGCAGTTGCAGATCACCTCGTTGTGGATAAATCGACACCCGCCCCCGGCAAATCACTGCCAAACCATCACCCGGTTTAAACCTCAGCGCCCGGGCATGGCTTCTAAACATAGCGCAACGAATTTGTGTTTTGGCATCTTTTAAAGTGAAATAGTAGTGCCCCGATGCTGGTTGAGAAACATTACTAAGTTCTCCTTGCACAAAAACATCGACAAAATTATCCTCGACTAAGTCTTGCAGTAATTCAACCAATGTTGTGACTGAAATAGCGGTATTATTTTTCATTCTCTTTGCACCTTAACTCTTACATACAGAGTGGTTATTAAAATCCCAGCATCTTGCCAACAAGATTGACAGGTTTGCACGAATCCCCTATAAATAGTTAGTTTTTTTTAAATATTCACGATTGAGGGACACATGGCACGTGCATATGTTATCGCTATTGCCAGCGAAAAAGGTGGCGTAGGAAAAACCACCCTGGCAACAAATTTAGCCATCTATCTAAAAGGGTTATCTGAAGATCTTCCGGTGACCCTCTTCAGCTTCGATAATCACTTTACTGTTGACCAAATGTTCCAGCTCAGCAAAACAAAGAGCTCACACCATGTTGGACAGCTCTTTAGTGAAATGAGCGCGGTTGATCTCCTGCAAGATGGGCAGTACGGTGTTAATTTTATCCCATCCAGTCGGGATCTCTTCGCCTACCAGCAACAAGTCAGAAGCATAGACCAACTGGCTAAAGTTATCAGCCGTTCCTCATTACAAGGGATTGTCATCATCGATACCAGTCCAATCCTGGACATCTATACTCGCAACGCTCTCTACGCTGCCGATCGTGTCATTGTGCCAATAAAAGATACTCCCTCGCTAGAAAATTGTCGCAACCTCGCCAATTTTCTCAGTGAGAACAATCGCTCTAAGTCCATATTAAAACTGCTTCCCTGCCTCATAGACACAAGAATCCACTTCGATGGCCCATTCCGTAACTCCTACCAGTTGCTCAAGGCCTATGCCATCAATCGCGGCTATCGCTGCTTTGAAGGATTCATTGCCAAAAGTCCCAAGGTCGAATCGTTGGCGACGAACCCGGCAGGAAAAATCTATCCTGTCATCACCCATGGTCGCAATACAGAAGTGCACCTGCAATTGACCCACTTAGCCAGACAAGTCTATCTCGACTACCTGGAGCATGGCCCAGTCAGAATCAATGAGATCGCCAACAACCTCTATGACCAAGAAGAGTGGTTCCTTAAAGAATATAAGGCCCGCGTGGATAAACTTCAACCTCACTGTCTGTTTTGTGACGCTCCCATTTCAATAGAGGATATTGGTCCGCAAGACTACTTCCTGGAGAATGATACAGGCAACTTCAGCGGATTTATCGAAGAAGAGTGTCTCTTGACCTTGCTACTCCAGGAGTGTTACCCGGAACTCAACGGCAAAGGACAACAAAAGCTCCTGTTAGAGATATTAGGTAGTACGGCCAAAAAGAGTTATCTGTTACTGCAAAAAACCGTCATTGATGCAGAGCAAAACCAAGTCGAAATCTTTCGACTTGACCAGCAAGGTGATAAAATTTCCGGACGAAGTGTCATTCTAAAAAATCGCAGTCGCTCACAGCGTCAAGGTAAAAAGAACCTGCTGCAACTGTTTAATCTTGCCGCTAATGGAGAGCATGAGAAACGCCAGCAACTGCTATTGCAACAATCTGGCGATAATCCTCTGCAGACCCTGCAGCATCATAACTATCTTGAATGGAAGACGGTCTTTAATCGCGCCCAGATCGACCTTCAGCTTGAGTCCAACAGCGAATAATCACAGTGCTGAGGGATCAATAAATATGCACAAGTTCTGAAGCAGAATAAAATTGAACAGCTTGCTGCTGCAACCATTCCTGCTCCAACCTAAAAGCCTCCAGCGTTTCCTTATGGGGATGGCAAATAGCGATAACTTCCCGATTTGTCGCAGCAAGCTTAACCATCTTGTGAATCTGCTGGCGAATATAGGTAACGTCATCTTCGTTATCTAAAAAAATATTTCGTGTTGCCGTCTTCAGCCCCATTTTTCGAGCTTCAGAAAAAGCGACCGAGTTACCAATGGTACGACTGTCGATAAAAAACAGGTCGCGCAATTTCAATTCATCCAAAACAATCCGCATTGCCGCAGCATTTTCAGTGTAACGTGATCCCATATGATTATTGCTACCAACAGCACCAGGAACGCCGTCCATATAGGATTGGACCAGACGCCGTGTTTCGTTTTCAGATTGCCCGAGCAACAGAGCGTTCTTGCCCGGATTTGTACGCGGATAACTGCGTGGTTGCATAGGAATATGAATCATATATTCGCGCCCCTCTTTCTGCAGCAAGGTTGTTGCCGCCAACGCCTTGCTTGTTCCTGGGAGGATTGAGGGGGTAATAGTAATGTGCAAGCCCAACAATTCGTGGATGGTCGAAAGGGAACTCCCCATATCGTCCATGATAACAGCAATTCGCCCTTGCTGACTTCTGGTCACTTTGGGAATCTGATATCTGAGCTCTAATTTAAGCTCGTCCCCCCAAAAGAGGTGGATAATCCCATCTTTGCGGCTGACTTTCAGTTGTGCATGGCTGTCAGCCTGCTCTATGTGATCTGCTAATTCAGCCAAAAAAGCGGTCGAAGGAAAATCACCAAAGATCTGCTTGACTTGGACATTGTCACGCTGAGGGAGTTTACGCCAACCCATTGAATCGGGACCGTTAAGGAGTTGATTTTCGATCAGTTCACGAATATCAGCATAGCTGTATGCCTGTAAATCATGAATGACATCAGCAGGTTCTTCATAGGTAAAAACGCCACTCTCGGGGGGAATATCTGTCAAAAAAAAGGAGCGCAAGTTAACTAACGCCACCAGACAAATAGCAACAAAACCCAACAGGAAACCAGCGGCCAGAAGAATTCGCATATTCTGGGTCAGTTGCTTTTTTTTCGATCGTTTACGGGGCTTTTTAGGCGCCGTCTTTTTTTTATTTATAGGCATCAGACAGTCAGTCTTTCTGGGGACGCTTAATTATTATTTTTGAGGATGTTAATCCCTTTAAGCAAATCAATAGCGCGCTGCAATTGATTGTCTCTTATTGACGGTGAAATCAAAGATTCTGTCTGGCTGTTGTTATTCTCAACAGGTTGCTCTACAAGAGGCTGAAAATGATTTTCCAGATCTGCCTCACGTAATCCACTTTCTGCCGGACTCAGGGGTTGATTTTTTAATTGTGAAACCATGATATCAGGAGTGATCCCCAGAGCCTGAATGGATCGCCCCAAAGGGGTAAAATAACGCGCTGTTGTCAACCGCAACCCTGAGTCGTCGTCGAGGGAGATAATCGTCTGCACTGACCCCTTACCAAAGCTCTGTTCACCCAGAATAATTGCCCGTCGATGATCCTGCAGTGCACCAGCGACAATCTCAGCCGCACTGGCACTGCCACCATTAAT
Source organism: Desulfuromusa kysingii (assembly GCF_900107645.1). Classification (GTDB taxonomy): domain Bacteria; phylum Desulfobacterota; class Desulfuromonadia; order Desulfuromonadales; family Geopsychrobacteraceae; genus Desulfuromusa; species Desulfuromusa kysingii. Next base: position 287,108 of record NZ_FNQN01000003.1, on the reverse strand, counting down.
TAAGACGATGAGCGGATATTCAGGCTCGGTTCCCTCTTCTTGCGCTGAAAAAGTCATTTGTGCTTCCGGCTCACGGCCATCAGTATAAACGATCAGCCCCTCACTCAAGAACAGATCAGCAACAGCGACAGCCTGCTCTAAAAGACCACCAGGATTGTTGCGTAAATCAAGAATTATCCCTTGCAAATCAACATCAAGGGTACGACGTAATTCACCAAGTTGCTCTTTCAGGTCACGACTGGTTCGATCCTGAAATTGCGAAACCCGAACGTAACCATAGTGCTCTTGAAGGTCACGACTCTTAACGCTCTGCACCTGAATAATGTCACGAATAATGGTGACATTCAGCAATTCTGCAACGCCAGAGCGTTTAACGCTGATGGTAATGGCCTCCCCCTTGGGACCACGCATCATCCGCACCGCCTCCATAATTTCAATATCGCGGGTCGCTTGACCATTAATCTTAACAATTTGATCACCAGCTTGAATTCCGGCCGCATCCGCCGGAGTGTCTTCAATCGGGGAGACAATGATCAAATCCCCATCTTTTACGGTTAGCTCTATCCCCAGTCCTCCAAACTCACCATGGGTGTCAACTTCCATCTCCCGATACATCTCAGGGGTCAGGAAGCTACTATGGGGATCCAAAGTACTCAGCATTCCGCGAATGGCTCCATAAATTAATTTTTCCATGTCGACATCTTCGACATAGTTACTACGAACCAAGGAAAGAACGTCGGTAAAAATTTCCAGTTTTTTATAGTCATCTTTCTCGTTTGCTGAGGCATCGCCACTGAAAGCCACCGCACTCCCGCAAAAAATGAGAATAAAGATAAAGAGTTTAATAAGTTGTCTGGCCTTAGGCATAAAACCTCTCGCACTCAACGCGGTTGCAACCACGATAAAGGATTAACAGGAACTCCCTTTGAACGAATTTCAAAATAAATACTGTCACGCCCCCCCAACCCACTATATCCAAGCAAATCACCTGCAGCGACTTGTTCACCGAGTTTTTTATGCATGCGATCAACCTGAGCGTAGAGGGTATGATAGCCACCAGGATGGCTGAGAATAAACAGATTTCCATACCCTTTAAAATAATCGGCGAAAACGACCTTGCCAGAAGCGACAACCTGAATAGGAGAACCAACAGCAGTCGCTATTTCAATACCGTTACTCTCATAATAGGTACCAAGCTTATCATCTTTTTGTTTCCCAAAGCCAATCACGACACGTCCATTAACAGGCCAACTTAATTTCCCTCGCCCGCTTATAAAATTACCGGCAGCAGGAGCCGAGCTCACAGAGGCGTTCTCTTCAACCTGAAGCCGGGAAATTAGCGCTTTTAGTTTCCGTGCATCTTCTTTTAGTTGGGCCAATTCAGAAGATAACTTCTTCTTATCAGCCTGAGCCTGCTTCAATAACCGAGATTGAAGCTTTTGCCCTTTTTTGACCGCAAGTTGCTGTTGATGTTCGCTTTCAAGCAGTTCGTTTTTTTGCAACCGCAATGCTTCCAATGTTGCCAGCTTCTGCTGGTGGGCCTTGACCGTTTCCCGATATTCAGCCAACAACTCTTTATCGTATTGAAGAACCTTGGTAAAATACTGATATTGTTGCACCATCTCCGTTGGAGATTCAGCAGAAAAGAGAATTTTCAAAACCCCGGTGTCCCCCTCTTTATATAACGCTACCAACCTTTTTTCTAATTTCAGGGTCACCTTCTTAACCCCGGTTTCATTCTCTCTCACTTGTCTACGCTGTTGTTGAATCTCCTTCTCCAACTTTTTGACATTGGCTTTTAATGCCGTTATCCGCTTTTTGACCTGCTCTAGGTTTTTATTAATTAACGCCAACTCTCTGCTGATACTTAGCTCTGACTTCTTTTTATTCTGCAAGTCAGCCTCAGCACGATTGATTCTCGCTTCAACATCCTCCAATTGTGAGTGGTTGTTGCTGAGATCGGCCAAAGATGACGTAACCAGCAGAATAAGGAGCAGACAGCAAGAGACCAGAAAGGAGAAGGATCGGTTCATAGCATTAAAAACGGACGAAACGACGTAAAGAAGAGAGGCTGCCAAGAACCCCAAGAACAACTCCGGAAAAGACCATAATAATTTGCTGATTCATGCTTAAAAACTGCAGATTAAAATCGGTCGGGGTCAACCAGAAAGAGTTCAAACTTGGCGAGAGGATAAAGACAAAAGAGATGGCTAAAAAGGCCAGCGAGAGAACACCACCCAACACCCCCTGGATCGCCCCTTCGAGCATAAAAGGAATCTGAATAAAGCGCATTGTCGCACCCACAAGGGCCATAATCTCCAGCTCATCCCGCCGCGCATAAAGGGTCAACTTGATCGTATTGGAGACAATAAACAGCGCCGCAAACAATAAAAATCCACCGAGGAGAATACCGATGAATCGCAACGATTGAGCAAACTTGTTGAATTTCTCCAACCATTGTTGACCATAACGTAAATCATCAACATCCAGATAATTTTCCAGCTGCTCAATGACCGAGGCGATTCCAGCTTGATTGCGGTATTGCGCCTGCAAGCCCAATTCAAAAGAAGCTGGGAGTAAATCGGCATTGACACCTTCCAGCAAACTGGCGTCTTCACCTAAATGCTTCTTGAAGCGTTTCATAGCATCGGCCTGAGAGACATACTGAACAGTTTCAACTTCGGGAATATCTTTCAGTTTTTTGGTTAATCCGGCAAGACTCTGCTGATCTGGTGCTTTTTGCAGATAGGCGATAACCTGAATCTCTTTCGTCCAGCGCAGCGCTAACTGTTCGGTATTGACAACAACGAGAAAAAAAGTAGCCACCGTAGCCAGAGCCACGGCCATGGTCAGAATCGAAGCTGCACACAGAAGCGGCCACTGACGCATGTTGCGCAGGGCACGCATTATAAAATAACGAATTTTATCCAGCACTGCTGGGGCCTCCAGTTCAACCAACTTGGTCTCTAACAATTTTAAACGTAAACAACCACAGATGGAGAGTTCAACCCTGTAGTGGCCGCTGATCACCGATCAGCTTCCCCTGATCAAGAGTCAGGACCCGTCGAGGAAAGCGCTGATTCAAACTGTGATCATGGGTCGCCAACAATACCGTTGTTCCACGGGCATTGGCTTGCTGGAACAGCGCCATAATCTCAAACGTAACCTCTTGATCCAAGTTACCACTCGGTTCATCGGCAAGTAAAATCAACGGGTCCACAACCAAAGCTCGGGCGATGGCAATCCGTTGCTGCTCACCACCAGAAAGTTCCAGAGGTTTCCGTTGTAACCGATGTTCAAGGCCAACCTCCTTTAACGCCTGATAGACTTTTTTACTCACTTCATAACGTTTTTTACCCTGAGCTTCTAAAGCAAACGCAACATTTTCAAAAACAGTTCTGCTCTGCAACAATTTAAAGTCCTGAAACACAACCCCGACCTTACGGCGCAAAAAAGGGATCTGCCGGCTGCGGATACGGGAGATATTTTTCCTGTCGACAAGAATCTGTCCCTTGGTCGGTCTTTCCGCGGCGTAGAGCATCCGTAGCAACGTTGTCTTTCCCGCTCCAGAGGCACCGGTGATATAGACAAATTCACCCTTGCCGATCTGCAGGGTCATATCCTTAACCGCAGCAGACTCTCCCCCGTACTTTTTGGTCACATTATATAGTTGTATCATAGACCTTCACTAACAAACGCTGGAAGCTTCACTAAGCAACGCAAAGCGGCGATGCAAAGATGACGTCATAACTGGTGTTATCATATCGCTATTTCAAAATATTGAAGGACAACCTTAACCTTGAGCCTGAACGGCCGTGATTGCGGCAACACTGACAATATCTTCAACGGAACATCCGCGTGACAAATCATTTACTGGCTTGGCTAACCCTTGAATGATCGGCCCCACAGCCTCCGCTCCAGCAATCCGTTCAACCAGTTTATAGCCGATATTGCCCGCATCAAGGTCCGGGAAAATCAACGTGTTAGCATGACCGGCTACCTTGGACCCCGGCGCTTTTTTATTCCCGACGCTAGTAATCAAAGCGGCATCAAGTTGCAGTTCGCCATCAATAGCAAGCTCTGGCGCCAGCTCCTTAGCAATGTTCAAGGCGGTCAGAACTTTATCACAATCTTCGTGAACAGCACTCCCTTTCGTGGAGAAACTGAGCATTGCCACCCGCGCATCAACACCGAGGAAGCTCTTACAACTAGCTGCCGTACTCACAGCAATTTCGGCTAAAGCATGTGCATCAGGATTAGGGTTAACCGCGCAATCAGCAAAACAGAGGGTGCCACTTTCACCGAGGTCGGGATTATCCGTCACCATCAGAAAAACTGAGGAAACCGTATTCATCCCCGGAGCTGTCCCAATCACTTGCAATGCTGATCGCAAAACATTGCCAGTGGTATTATCTGCTCCAGCTACAGCCCCGCCAGCATCTCCCTTACGTACCATCATCGTGGCAAAATACAGATTGTCACCAGCCGTCAACAGAGCAACAGCCTCGTCATAGGTCAAGCCTTTATGCTTACGCAACTCCATCAATTCATTGGCATAAGCATCAAGCCGCGCATCAGTTGCAGGATCAACAATCTCAACATGAGCCAGAGAGACCCCAAGTTCCAGCGCTTTAGCATTTAAAGTTTGTGGATTACCCAGTAACACGACATGCGCTAACTTGGCAACGACGATCCTGGCGGAAGCTTCAACCATACGATCATCATATCCCTCGGGCAAGACAACTGTTTGCAGATTAGCACAGGCTTTGGCTTTTATCTGATCGACTAAATGCATCTTTTCCTCCCTTAAATATGCTAACATAACATGTTGAATATGATATAAAAGTTTCCCGATGGATACTACCTAATGGCAAAACCAAGGGTCAATCCTTTTTCAGTTATTACCACAATCAAGCTAGCCGTCGTTGCTGACACTGGCTATACTCAATAGACTATGAATTTCCTGTATCCACCTAAACCGAAGCGCTCCAAGACACCTGCACGGCTCCTTATTGTCTGTCTATTTTTTTCCATCCTCTTTCATATTGCGGTCATCCTCCTGCTTCCCTTGTTACAACCAGAGGAGCAAGCGCCCCTACTGCAACAACAACCAACGCTTGTCCAGTTGGTCGACCTGCCGCCTAAAACTGAAAGGCCTCAAGCGGACAAACCTCGCGAGTTTGAGATTGATCCAGTCCCCATCAAACCACAACCGCTGGAACCGGTGGAATCTTTCCGCAAGGCGGATCGGGATCAAAAAGTGGATCAGGAACAGGCTCCCAAGGGGGATGATGTCCGCGACCAGTCAACGCAAAAGCCACAACTGCCGTCACCAGCTCGCCCCCAACCAATGCCTCAAAGCAAACCGGTTCAGGAACCGCAACCGCAACCACAGCAACAATCACCACGCACTGAAGCAACGTCCTCGCAGCAACAAGCGGCCAAAGCCTCTACACCTCCACCTTCTCAACCGGATCCAGTCTCACCGCCACAAAAACAATTATCGCCGCAGCACCTGTTTCCTGACGCCAGGACCTTAAGTGAAATCGCCCGTGGCAGCCATGGAGACCGCAATCGGGTGAAACAACGTCAAGATGTGGAAATCGGTGACGAGGTCTGGTTGAACTTGCAGAATGACCTGCTAGTCTCGTTCTTCCGTCGTTTTCACGACAAGATCGAACTTGTCTGGAATTATCCCATCGAAGCGGCCAACAACGGAATTGAAGGAACATTACAATTGATGATTATCGTTAATCCCAAAGGTGAACTCCTCGATGTCGACGTGAAACAGTCTAGTGGTTCCGACCTGCTTGATTATGAAGCCATTCAGGCTGTCTACCGGGCTGCCCCCTTTGGCCCGCTGACGAAGCACTATCCTCACGACAAACTCAAAATCAACGCCTACTTCAGTTACCGACTCAGCGGCAAGATCATCTACGGTCGCGGCTATTGAAACCAAAAGTGCCCGGCGATACCGGGCACTTTAAAATAAAAATAATATTATTCAGATTCCCAGCGTAACTTGGGTTTCCGCGCCGCCATCGCTTCATGCAGTCGTTTGACTTTGGCCCGCACCGGTGCCTGCTTAAGCAGTTCAGGATTGTCCTTAGCTTCCTCGGCAATAGCCAACAGAGCATCACAAAACTCATCGATAGTCTGTTTACTTTCCGTCTCGGTCGGTTCAATCATCAAGGCACCATGAACAACCAGAGGAAAGTATATTGTTGGCGGATGGTAGCCGTAGTCAATTAACCGCTTGGCAACATCGAGAGTATGACATTCATTCTGTAGGCCATCTTCAGAAAAAACCACTTCGTGCAGAGAACGCTGCTTGTTGGGCAGAGTGTAGACAGGCTCAAGACGGGCGCGAATATAGTTGGCATTTAAAACCGCCAGTTCGGTCGCACGTTTTAACCCTTCTCCACCCATAGAGAGAATGTAGCTATAAGCCCGCACCAGAACCCCGAAATGGCCATAAAATGATTTCAAGCGGCCAATGGATTGCGGTCGATCATAGTCCAGTTTATAGCCATCAGCATCTTTAGTGACAACGGGAAGGGGGAGAAACGGTTTTAATTTCTCAACCACGCCAACAGGTCCTGAGCCTGGCCCCCCCCCACCATGAGGCGTCGAGAAAGTTTTATGCAGATTAAAGTGCATGACATCGATCCCAATATCACCAGGACGACTGATTCCCATCAATGCGTTGAGATTGGCGCCATCGCTGTAGACCAAACCGCCACGTTCGTGCACAAGGTCACAAATGCCACGGATATCGGCTTCAAACAGGCCGAGGGTATTAGGGTTGGTTACCATCAATGCCGCGACATCATCGTCCATCACCGCCGCGACCGCTTCTTTGGTTAAAATCCCGTTGGAGGCAACCGTGACAACTTCATAACCAGCCAGAGCTGAAGAGGCTGGATTCGTTCCATGAGCCGTATCTGGAATAATAACCTTACGACGCTTTTGACCATTGGCCTCATGCCAGGCATGGATCATCAACATCCCGGTAAACTCCCCCTGGGCCCCTGCTGCCGGCTGCAGAGTCATCGCCGGAAAACCTGATATTTCACCTAAGTCACGTTGCAGATTATACATTAATTCCAAAGCACCCTGATTCAAAGCTTCTGGTGTCTGCGGATGAATATCAGTAAAACCCGGTAGACGTGCCGCAGCTTCATTCACTTTCGGATTGTACTTCATCGTGCAGCTACCGAGAGGGTAAAACCCGCTATCGACTCCATAGTTCCAGGTCGATAGGCGGGTATAATGGCGGACCACATCAACCTCTGAAAGCTCGGGGAATCCTTGAATTTCAGTACGCGTCAGGGCCGCGTCAGGGACTGTCATCGGGACGTCTGGAGCGGCAAGACTGTAACCGACCCGACCCGGCTGGGATTGTTCAAAGAGCAAGTTTTCTTCCAAAACTAAGCCGCGACCTTCTGTACTCATCATGCCTCACCTCCTGCCAATGCAAGCACCAACCGGTCAATCTGTTCCCGACTGTTCTGTTCAGTGACACAAATCAGTAATCCATTTTTCAGATCAGAATAATCTCGTCCGACAGAGATCCCCGCCAAAATCCCCTGCTGTTCCAGACGCTTTTTCAATCTCGCAACAGGCTCAGGACAGGTGACGACAAACTCGTTGAAGGATGTTCCGGCAAAGGGGATTGCAAACCCTTTTAACTGACTGATTTGATTTTTGGCATAGGTCGCTTTTGCATAGTTGAGCTCTGCCAGTTTACGCAGCCCCTGTTTGCCATACAAAGCCAGATAAATGCTGACCATCAGAACACACATACCTTGATTAGAGCAGATATTGGAAGTGGCCTTTTCGCGACGGATATGTTGCTCACGGGTTGCCAGAGTGAGGACGAAACCTCGCTTGCCATCCTGATCGACAGTTTCACCGACTAAACGGCCAGGCAAAACTCGCATATCTTTTTTACGCACCGCAAAAAAACCGATTCCAGGCCCCCCATAGGAGAGTGGAATACCAAAACTCTGCCCTTCGCCAACAACGACATCAGCACCAAGAGCGCCGGGAGCTTTGAACAATGCGAGGGACAATGGCTCCGAAACCGCAGTCACCAGACGAGCTCCTGCGGTATGGGTCAACTCTGCAATAGCGGCCAGGTCTTCAATCTGACCAAAATAATTGGGATAGCCGACGATCACGGCGGCAGCCTGCTCATCAAGCAACGCGCTCAACTCCTGTTGACTAGTGACCCCGTCCTGAAGCGGGACATCAATCAAATCGACATCCAGATAACGGCAGTAAGTTGCAACGGTCTCTCGATACTGTGGTGGCAGCCCTTGCGACAACAATACTTTGTGACGTTTTTTCCCGGCACGGATAGCCAGTAAAGCTGCTTCAGCGCAGGCCGATGCTCCATCGTACATAGAGGCATTAGCAACATCCATCCCGGTTAATTGGCAGATCATCGTCTGGTACTCAAAGATTGCCTGTAACGTCCCTTGGCTGATTTCTGGTTGATAGGGGGTGTAAGCGGTATAAAATTCACTGCGACTGACCAACTGATCAATAACAGTAGGGATAAAATGGTTATAAGCTCCCCCTCCAAGAAAAGAATCCCAGTCAGAAGTTTTACTATTTTTTTCGGCCAATCCCTTTAAAAATAGCAATAGTTCAGATTCTGATTTTGCGTCGGAGATCGCCAGAGGTTTTTTCAGCCGGCAATTCTCCGGGACTCCAGAGAACAGCTCTTCGATGCTAGAAACGCCAATCTGTTCCAGCATCTGCTGTACATCGACATCAGTATGAGGCAGATAACGCATAATTATCCTTTCAACGACTACGCTAACTTTTAGTAGATAACAGTCCTTATAATTTTTATTTTATTAATCTTTTTCGACAAACTCCTGATAGCTGGAGACATCCATTAACCCCTCCAGAAGCTCTGGAGCAGACAACTTAATCTTCACCATCCAACCCGCATCATAGGGAGAATTATTTATAGTTTCCGGCTCATCCAGAAGATCCTCGTTTATCTCAATAACTTCGCCGCTCACCGGCGCATAAACATCTGATACCGCCTTGACGGATTCAACCACCCCAAAGGTTTCCCCGGCTTCAACATTGTCACCCACCTCAGGAAGCTCAACAAAAACAACATCGCCTAGTTGATCTTGAGCAAAATCGGTAATGCCAACCGTAGCGATATCATCTTCAACCAAGATCCACTCATGCTCTTCGGTGTACTTTAATTCCTCTGGAAAATCCATCATCTCCTCCTAGGTCAGATAGCCCAATGGGCGTGTGTTATTGAACGAAAGGCAGAACAGTACGTTCAGCTAAAATCCGATGGTTACGAATACCGATATATAAAGGTTGGTCGCTGTCGGCAATGGTCGCAGGAACTATAGCCAGGGCAATCCCTTTTTTCAGACTGGGTGACAAGGTACCACTGGTGACATGACCGACTTTTTCGCCTTGGCAGAAAACCGGATACCCTGCACGCGGAACTCCAGAGGTCGTTAATGTCAAAGCAATCTGCTTGCGCAGTAACCCAGCTTGTTTTGCCTTGATGATGGCAGCCTGGCCGACAAAGTTGCGTTTTTTCAACTTGGTGATCCAAGCCAATCGTGCTTCAAGAGGCATTATCTCTGCCGTAATTTCATGACCATAGAGTGCGTAGCCTTTTTCCAGCCGGAGAGTGTCGCGGGCCCCAAGACCGATCGGCTTTAGACCAAAGGGGAGACCAACTGACATTAATTCTTGCCAGAGCTTGACCCCTTCAGTTGCAGGACAATACAGTTCAAAGCCATCCTCACCGGTATATCCGGTACGCGAGATGATGGTCTGAATACCGGCGACATCACCTTCCGCAAAGTGATAGAATTTTATTTCGGCAAGGTTCACCGTGGTTAATTTGGAGAGGATCTTTGTTGCAACAGGACCTTGTAATGCCAACTGTGCATATTCAGGACTCCGGTTAACCAAGATCAAATCAATAAAATCTGACCCTTTTTGTAACCCCTGCAACCAGGAAAAATCCTTATCACTGTTAGAAGCGTTTACACACAACAGGTAGCGATCGGCAGCAAACCGGTACAAAGTCAGATCATCAACGACACCGCCAGTCTCATAACACATAGCCGTATACTGCACCTGACCATCAACTAAGGTGGAGACATCATTGGTCATCGCATACTGGAGAAAATCAAAAGCTTGTGGACCGGAAACCTCTATTTCGCCCATATGAGAAACATCAAAGAGGCCCGCAGCAGAGCGTACTGCCTGGTGCTCCGCGATAACACCGGAATATTGTACGGGCATATCCCAGCCACCGAAATCAACCATACGTGCATCCAATTGACGGTGAATCTGATTTAAGGGTGTCGCTTTCATTCGCAAACTCCTTATGAGATTAGTCTATCAACTGGTTTTTGGACGGATCGAGATAAAAGCCAACCAGCAGTTAAAAAGAATCAGGACTCTACAAGCTTTGTAGCAAATCTTGGCCAACCGGCACAACAAGAATATTGAAAATCATATTCCTCTTATTGAGCGGCGCGGCGCTTAGCACTGACAATGGTATTGTAGAGCAACATCGTAATCGTCATCGGGCCAACGCCACCGGGGACCGGTGTGATTGCAGCGGCATTCTCACTAGCAGCTTTAAAATCCACATCCCCGACTAATTTTTTTTCACCGACACGGTTTACACCGACATCAATAACAATCGCCCCCTTTTTGATCCAATCCCCTTTTATCATTTCTGGACGTCCTACTGCGGCAATGACAACATCAGCAGCAGCAACTTTTTGCGGGAGATCAACCGTTCTGGAGTGACATATTGTCACGGTTGCATTTTCAGCTAAACACATCAATGCGACCGGTTTACCAACAATATTTGAACGGCCGACAACAACGACCTCTTTGCCATTGAGATCGACACCATGATGTTCAAGCATCTTCATGACGCCATAGGGAGTGCAAGGTTGAAACAGAGGATTACCCGTCATCAATCGACCGACATTATAGGGATGAAAACCATCAACATCCTTAGTGGGGTCAATGGCCTCCAGAACCTTTGACTCGTCGATATGTTCAGGCAGTGGCAATTGCACCAAAATGCCGTCAATATCAGTGTCGTCATTTAAATTGGTAATCAACTTCAGTAAATCAGCTTCACTGGTTTCAGCCGCCAATTTATGTTCAACAGAATAAATACCTGCCGCAGCACAGGCTTTTTCTTTCATTGAGACATAAACTCGACTCGCCGGATCTTCTCCAACCAGAACAACGGCTAACCCCGGAGTGATCCCCTGAGCGATCAAAGCCTGTGTATCTGCAGCAATGTCTTGCCTTATCTCAGCAGCAATTGCTTTTCCATCAATAATATCAGCCACTAGAAAACCTCCAATAAAAAGAATCCATTCTCACAATTCAAAGACTATACGTAAGCATAAGGTGTTTGTAAACCAAGGATTATGTTAGCTAAATACAAACAAAAAGCCCTCGTCAGATTTTCTCCGACGAGGGCTTTGAAACACGAATAAGGCCACTTAGCTATTGACGGCCTTAGGACATGAAGCACAAGCGCTGCTACTTGCTTTGGACGCACTGGAATGACAGCTTTCTCCATGCGTATAGCCTTGATCATACCAACCTCCGCCTTTCAGCGTAAAAGCAGTTTGGGAGATCTGTTTTTTAACAGCGCCTCCACAACGACCACAGACTTTAATCGGTGCATCTGTAAATTTTTGCCGAACTTCGAAATTCAGCCCACACTCTTCACATTGATATTCATACAACGGCATGATTACGACCTCCATCGTTACGATACTAGACAACTTATAATTTTAATTTGTGGAACAAATTTCTGTCAAGAAAAGTTTTGAGAGATGATGGGTTGTCAGGGGAAATTAAAGGGATCATCAATGTCGTCATCGTTGATGAGTGGTTGCAGTAACCGGGCCTGATAATCGTCCTCCTCAATTTGCAGCATATCTAAATCCATAAGCTTCAAATGATTTTCTATAAGTGCGCGTAAGCCACCTTCAAAGGCGATTTTTTGCCGTCTTATCTCTTGAACCTCATTAAGTAACTGAATCCGATGTTCATTTGCAGCCCGAATCACTCGCTCACCTTCAAGGTGTGCCTCCGCAACAACAATCTCAGCCTCTTTCCGGGCATTCGTTTTCAATTCATCGGTCACCTGATGAGCCGTCATCAACGTTTCCTGTAATGCCTTTTCTCTATCGCGCATCTGTTCAAGTGAGATTTGCGTCCTCGCCAAAGACTCTTTGATCTCATTATTCTGCTTATGCAAACGCTCCAACTCATCAGCCAACATCTCCAGAAAACTGTCAACAGCCGTCGAATCATAACCAAACAAACGGGTTTTAAATTGGTGTTGCTGAATCTCAATGGGGGTAATTCGCATAATCAAACCCTCTACAAGCGCCCTGTTACCGAGCCAGTTGATACAAGAATGAAACCAAAACCTGCTGGACAACAGAAAGAAGTATTAACAGTGCTATCGGTGAAAGATCCAGAGATCCAGCCTGCAAAAAAGGGATGAGTCGGCGCAGGCGATAGAGAGCGGGATCAGTCGCATTGTGCAGAAAGCGGACAATAGGGTTATATGGATCGGGATTCACCCATGAGATCAAAGCCCTGGCGATAACGATAAACGTATAAATAGTAAAAGCCAGGTCAATAATTCTGGCGATAGCAATCAACAAAACACTCATATCTTATATACCTTTCGTTTTCCATAAAAATCACTGTAATTCTTGATATTTATACAGAAGGGCCATATAGGTGTCAAATAATTACCTCTGCGGACCAGCGCTAGATGATTTTGACATAGAAGACAAAACCAGTTAGATTGCTCAGATCAATGAATTAAACCCGATAAAATGTCCTGATATGAGGTAATAATAATGGTTCAAACCAACAACCTGAATGTCCTCGAAGTCTCTCCAATTATTGCACCGATGGAGCTGAAACAGGTCTTCCCTCTGCCTCTTGCAGGGGCCAGCTTTGTCAACGACTCTCGCAACACCATCAAATCGATACTCAAAGGAGAAGACAAGCGCCTGCTTGCAGTTGTCGGTCCCTGCTCGATCCATGACCCCATAGCTGCACTGGAGTATGCCCGCAAGCTGGCTCATCTTGCTGAGGAACTTAAAGACCAATTATTCATTATCATGCGCGTTTATTTTGAAAAGCCGCGGACCACAATTGGCTGGAAAGGGCTTATCAACGACCCGGACATGGATGGAACCCATCTCATTTCAAAAGGTCTGGGGATAGCCCGACAACTCTTCTGCGCCATAACTGAAATGCGGTTGCCAATTGGAAGTGAAATGCTCGACCCCATCACGCCACAATATTTATCAGATATAATCAGCTGGGGCGCTATTGGTGCTCGAACAACGGAATCACAAACACACCGCGAAATGGCCAGCGGCCTCTCTTTTCCTGTTGGCTTTAAAAATGGAACTGATGGCGGTCTCAAAATAGCCATGGATGCAATCGCTGCAGCCTGCCGGGAACATAGTTTTTTGGGCATTAACAAGGACGGCCATTCATCAATCGTCCACACTGCGGGAAATCCTGACGTACATCTGGTTCTGCGTGGTGGTGACAATGCGCCAAACTACTACCCTAAAGATGTTCAGAGAGCAGCCAGGCTGTTAAGTAAAAAAGCACTTCCGACATCGATTATGGTTGATTGTAGCCATGCAAACTCTTATAAGGACCACGATCGTCAAAGTGAAGTCCTTGATAATGTTGTTGACCAACTCATCGCCGATCCTGGGTCAATCACTGGAGTTATGATTGAGAGCAACATCCATGCAGGAAACCAAAGTATCCCGGAAGACCTCAGAGATTTAAAATATGGGGTATCAATTACTGACAAGTGTGTCAGCTGGGAAACAACAGTAGAAATGTTGACTAAAGCACATGACCGATTAGCAGGCAGATAGGCAGTCGTCCCATTACAAGCCTAATGGATGGGACGATCAACCGGGCTGTTTGCATTTATTTCAGCGAGATCAATGGTGCCGTGCTGCTGCTCATATTTATAAATATTATTTTGTAACATCAACATCAGCCGCTTCGCATGACGCGGAGAAGTTATTAATCTGGACTGGACCGTTGCCTTGGGAGCCTGAGGCTGTATATAAATACAGTCAATAACAAATTCATTATCGTTATGGTTCACAACAGCCATATTAATATACTTCCCGACAGCGACATCATCGTTCATCTGAATTTCAAGCTTTATCTCTTGCTTCTTTTCCATATCAGCCTTCCCAGCAGTTAAAATTTCATTGGACCCACTTGTATGATCGCAGCAACAAGAAGGTGAGATTATAAATCATTGAGGAGACGATAGACCCCCTGCTCTAACTCCCAAATAGTTTCACTGGCTTTTTGATGGTCGTTTTGTTCTAACCAGACCCGGGCCCGATCAAGATCAGCATGGGCTTTTAACAGCACAGGCGAGAGCTTTACCTCGAGTTGAAATTGGGGTATTTCTCCGACCGACTCAACCCAATCCTGCAGCTCTTCGGCGGCGATATCGACCAATCGTAATGCGCTTACAGTACTTTCCGGTAAGGTTTCATAAAGACGATCAGATTGGTGATCTATCTGTTCTAACAGTTGTCTATATCTTTCTGAGATGGTCATAATTGGTCCCTTTGCAAGTGAAACTTTCTTTGCTGCGCATCCTATGTAATGAGACCGAAAAGATCAAATACTAAGATGAACATTTCCAGCTTATTTCTTGACTTTCTTATATTCAGATTGCTATTTTCAAAAAAGAGACATTACACGCTAGGGGCGTCTTAGTTACTGAGAGTTCCATTTTTTTTGGAATAACCCTTGGAACCTGATCCGGTTGATACCGGCGTAGGGAAGCGGCAATGAAAACCGATAATAACTATCGGTAGCCGCCTTTTGGCGGTTTTTTTTTGAGTTTTTACAGACGCGATGTTGATATACCTCAATGAAATTCCTCAACAAATAGAATCAGGTAGACAGCTTTATTCACTGCGCGATCAACATAAACCTGAAGCCGACATTCTGATTGTTAACGGTCACCCTGCCAGTTCAGATATGGAACTTAATGCAGGAGATCATATCGTAATGATCTCCCGGGGAGTACAACCTTCGGCAACAGAGCTCGAAGGATTGATGATGGCACGTCACACCCCCGGCGTCCACCAGAAGGTTAAAGGTGGACATATTGGTATAGCAGGGGTTGGCGGGCTGGGTTCCCTGGTCGCTTTAGCCTTGGCAAGAACAGGTATCGGCCAGTTAACCATTGCCGATTTTGACATTGTTGAACCATCAAACTTGAACCGGCAACAGTACTTTATCGATCAAATCGGACAACCCAAGGTTAGCGCCTTAGGTGACAGCTTAAAACGGATAAACCCTGCGATAAAGATCAACTGCTTTGAGCAGAAAGTCACACCTGAAAATATAGCTGAAATTTTCGCGACCGTTGATATCCTCGTAGAAGCCTTTGATGGTGCAGATCAAAAGGCAATGTTGAGCAATCAATTTCTCTGCCTCTTTCCTGACAAAATACTCGTTGCAGCATCAGGAATAGCCGGCTATGGAGCATCCAACAGCATCCGCACAACTAAGATTTCGGATCACTTTTATCTTTGTGGCGATGGCATCACCGCAGCGGAACCAGGGTGTGGACTCATGGCACCTCGCGTTGGGATTGCCGCAAACCACCAAGCCAACGCAGTGCTGCGCCTGCTCCTCAATAAGGAACCGGAATAATATCACTATGGACCTTTCAATTAACGGCCAAATAAAACAGTACCAAGATAAAATCACAGTAGAGCAACTGTTGCGGTTGTCAGGCATCTCCCCTGGGCAGGTTGTCATTGAATTAAACGCCTCCATTCTTTCTCCGGATCTGCACAACAAAACAGTACTCAAGCATGGAGATACAATCGAGCTCATCCAATTCGTGGGTGGTGGCTAAATTTCTCTTTCATTGCAGGATATATTTAACATGGATCAATTAGTTATTGCCGGGCGTCCATTTGACTCTCGTCTACTCGTAGGAACTGGAAAATTCTCTTCAAATCAGGATATGGTTGCAGCAATGGAGCAATCAGGGAGTGAAATTGTCACGGTCGCTTTGCGTCGCGTTGATATTGACAATCCAGATGACTCCATCTTATCGCATATCGACACCGATCGATATCTCTTGCTCCCCAATACCAGCGGAGCACGTGATGCCGAAGAAGCCGTACGACTGGCACGTCTGGCCCGAGCGGCGGGTTGTCTCCCATGGATTAAGCTGGAAGTGACTCCCGACCCATATTACCTCTTACCAGACCCGATCGAGACCTTTAAAGCCGCGCAAACTCTGGTCAAAGAAGGGTTTATTGTCTTGCCTTACATGCCCGCAGATCCAGTCCTCGCAAAAAGATTGGAAGAAATTGGCACAGCCACAGTGATGCCCTTAGGTGCACCAATTGGTACCAATCGGGGAATTCGCACCCGCGATCTTATTGCTATTATCATTGAGCAGGCAAATATTCCCGTCATCGTTGATGCCGGACTCGGAGCCCCTTCCCATGCGGCTGAAGCAATGGAGATGGGAGCAGATGCAGTCCTTGTCAACACCGCTCTTGCCGACACCCCAAATCCAGGCGCAATGGCTCAAGCCTTCCGTAAGGGAGTTGAAGCGGGTCGAGAAGCTTACCTGGCCGGACTTGGTTCTCAGAGAGACAAAGCAGAAGCCTCCAGTCCACTGACTGGCTTCCTAAGGAACGAACAATGAACTTTCAACAACAACTAGAACGCTATCCACAAAACGAGATACACGAGAGAATAGCGACAACCACACCAGCACAAATTGATCTCGCCTTACAACAACAACGCTTAAGTGTTGACGATTTTTCCCGTTTACTTTCTCCGAACATCACCGATGCGCAGTTGGAACAGATGGCGGCAAAAGCGCACAAAATAACTCAGCAGAGATTTGGCAGAACCATCCTTCTCTACGCTCCTATCTACCTATCCAACGAATGTTTCAATGGTTGTAAATATTGCGGTTTTAGTGCCGACAACCACCTGTCACGTAAGACCCTAACCATGCAAGAGGTTGAACAGGAAGCTAAAATTCTGCGCAGCCATGGTTTTCGCCACATGCTGCTACTCACCGGAGAAGCGCCTAAAGTT
Organism: Desulfuromusa kysingii; assembly: GCF_900107645.1. GTDB lineage: Bacteria > Desulfobacterota > Desulfuromonadia > Desulfuromonadales > Geopsychrobacteraceae > Desulfuromusa > Desulfuromusa kysingii. The sequence goes on along the minus strand of NZ_FNQN01000003.1, from coordinate 269,903 downwards.
GCCGGGATCGATTATCTTGAGAACGCGGTTAAAATCATTAAAAAATATTGCGGATCGATATCGATAGAGGTCTTCCCGATGGACATTGATGGATATCAGCGCATGGTCGATGTCGGAGTTGATGGTTTAACCGTATACCAGGAAACCTACGACTCTGAACTATATCGGCAACTTCACCCTTACGGACCCAAAAGCAACTATAGTTATCGACTTGCAGCTCCTGAAAGAGCTGGAGCAGCAGGTATGCGAAAAATTGGCATCGGCTCTCTCCTCGGCTTAGGTGACAGTTTAAGTGATGTCTTCTACAGCGGCTTACATGGTCTGTATTTAGCCCGTAAATTTTGGCGCTCTCAAGTCACCCTCTCCTTTCCACGCCTTTGTCCTGCTGAAGGTGGATTTCAACCCAACAGTATTGTTGATGATCGCCAACTCACCCAATTTATCTGTGCATTGCGACTCCTTCTGCCTGACGCAGGCCTTATCCTTTCAACCCGCGAAAAAGCAGCACTACGCAATAATCTATTACCCCTTGGTATCACCCAGATGAGCGCAGGATCCAGCACCTCACCCGGCGGTTATAGTGAAGACAGTCACGATGGAGAACAATTCACCACCAGCGATGAACGATCTCCAAGTGAAGTCGAAAGTTATTTAAAATCAAGAGGATATGATCCGGTTTGGAAAGACTGGGATGGCGCATTTCTGAGCAAAGCGAACTAATGTGTCGATCTCTTCCAGGTGTCTACTTGATTACAGATCGACATCAAATTCACAAAAAAAAGACACTCCTTGAAACCGTTGATGAGTTACTACAAGCTGGATTACGAATGATTCAGCTACGTGAAAAGGATCTATCAGCAGCGGAACTCTATCCCCTAGCGAAAGAACTCCGCTGCCTGACTCACCAATACCATAGCCTACTATTGATCAACGACCGGGTGGACTTAGCGCAGGCGGTCAATGCAGACGGTGTCCACCTTGGTCACCACTCCCTGCCAATTGATGTCGCACGTAAAGTCATTGGCTCAAAATTGCTAATCGGCGCGTCAACCCATTCGCACTCTGAGATAACACGCGCCTATGAACAAGGTGCCGACTTTGTGACTTATGGTCCGGTTTACTTTACCCCCTCAAAAGCCCCTTACGGCAAACCTGTTGGCCTACAATCGTTACAAGACATTTGTAAATACGCGCCTCTACCCGTGTATGCACTGGGTGGAGTCAAAACAGAAAATGCCCTGGAAACTTTGCAATCTGGAGTTGCAGGGATTGCAGCTATTTCAGCGTTACTTTCAACGCCCTCACCTGCTCAAGCATACGCAAACTTGACTAAAGTCCTGATTCAACACAAAAAGAGCTGATCCTAACAAATAAACCCTCAAGACCAATAAAAAAAGGTTTCTACAAATTAATGTAGAAACCTTTTTAAAATGGCGGGAATGACGAGACTTGAACTCGCGACATCCTGCGTGACAGGCAGGCACTCTAACCAACTGAGCTACATCCCCAAACTTTGTTCTTTAGGCACTTCAAAATCTTGAGATCATGAAGAACCTTTTAAATGGTGGGCGAAGAGGGGTTCGAACCCCCGACATCCTGCTTGTAAGGCAGGCGCTCTCCCAGCTGAGCTATTCGCCCTGGGCTTGCATAAAAATGGCGGGAATGACGAGACTTGAACTCGCGACATCCTGCGTGACAGGCAGGCACTCTAACCAACTGAGCTACATCCCCTAAACTTATTACCGTGTTACAGATAGAAATAGGAAGTTAACCTGGGGCTTAAAGAGGTTTGAGGAGATTAGCCCTGAACTTCCTACTTCCGATAATCTATATAAAAACAAGAGTACTTATATATTAATTTACAGCATCTTTCAATGCTTTACCTGCTTTAAATTTTGGTACTTTAGCAGCAGCAATTTGAATTTTTTCACCAGTTTGTGGATTCTGACCAGTGCGGGCAGCACGATCACCTACACTAAAAGTGCCAAAGCCGACCATAGCAACTTTTTCTCCAGCTTTCAATGCATCAGTTACAGCTTCTGTGAAAGCCTTAAGTGCACCTTCTGCATCAGTTTTACTCAGCCCCGCCTTTTCTGCCATTGCATTGACCAGATCTGCTTTAGTCACAGGATACCTCCTCATAATGTTTTAAGTAAATTCAGCTACGCGAAAACGCGTTAAGATATATCAGGTTTACGAAAAAACTGTCAAGTTGTTTTTCCCCATTTTTCGGGCTTTAGAGCAATAAAAATCGGTTTATGACTTTATGCCTTCTGAGGCTTTTTTTTCATCTGAAATCAAAGCGAACTCAAGAACCGTATCGACATGTGCGACAGCTTCAATATTCAATGATTTCATCAACAGCGGTGACATTTCAGCCAAATGCTTTTTATTATCCATTGGAATTAAAACCTTGGTAATTCCACCACGTCTGGCAGCAAGAAGTTTTTCCTTTAAACCACCGATTGCCAGTACCCTGCCACGCAGAGTCATTTCACCAGTCATCGCCAGATCTTTTCGTACCGGGAGACCGGTAAAAGCCGAGGCCAAGGCTGTTGCCATGGTAATCCCTGCCGATGGACCGTCCTTGGGGACAGCCCCTTCTGGCACATGGATGTGAACATCTAACTTGGAGTAGAAATCTTCCTCAAGATGCAACTCTTTCCAGCGAGAACGGATGTAACTCATCGCTGCCTGAGCTGATTCCTGCATCACATCGCCCAACTGTCCAGTGATGGTCAGCTTTCCTTTACCAGGTAGCACGGTGACCTCAATCGTCAGCAACTCACCACCCGTTTCAGTCCAAGCCAAACCGGTCGCAATTCCAACCTGATCTTTCTCTTCCCGCACGCCATACTGATACTGCTGAACCCCCAGATACTTCTGGATTTGTTTTTCTCCGACCTTAAATTTCTTCTCTTTGCCTTCTGACAATGATTTTCTTGCAAGTTTTCGCATGACCGCAGCGATATTACGATCCAGGCTGCGAACCCCGGATTCCCTTGTGTAGCGGCGGATAATCTCGTAGATTGCGCGATCAGAGATAAGAATCTGCTGGTCGGTCAGACCGTGTGCCTCAATCTGCTTTCCTAACAGATAACGCCGCGCAATATGCAGCTTTTCTTCCTCTGAATATCCTTCGATTCTAATCACTTCCAAACGATCGTGCAGAGGACGGGGAATAGACTGAAGATTGTTTGCCGTTGCAATAAACAGAACCTGCGACAGATCATAATCAACATCCAGGAAGTGGTCCACAAAACTATTGTTCTGTTCAGGGTCGAGAACCTCAAGCAGTGCTGATGATGGGTCACCACGGAAATCGGTACTCATCTTATCAATCTCGTCCAGCATAAAAACCGGGTTTTTCACTCCAGCCTTGCGTAACCCTTGAATAATTTTTCCTGGCATGGCACCGATATAGGTGCGCCGATGCCCACGAATTTCAGCCTCATCACGCACCCCACCAAGGGAAATACGGACAAACTTTCTTTGCAGAGCTTTGGCAATGGACTTTCCAAGTGAAGTTTTACCCACGCCAGGGGGGCCAACAAGGCACAGAATCGGACCTTTGATCTTCTTGACCAGAGCCTGAACAGCCAAATATTCGAGCACCCGCTCTTTCACCTTCTGTAATCCGTAGTGATCTGCTTCGAGGATCTCCTCAGCCGTTGTTAGATCATGCCGATCACTCGTCCCCTTCTGCCACGGCAACGATAACAACCATTCAATATAATTACGCACGACAGTGGCTTCAGCTGACATTGGCGACATCATCTTCAACTTGCGCAATTCCGTATGCGCTTTTTCAGTCGCCTCCTTAGACATTTTCTTTTTCTTTATCTGTTCTTCAAAATGGAGGATTTCCTGTTTGAACTCATCTTGACCACCTAGTTCCTTCTGGATCGCCCTCATCTGCTCGTTCAGATAGTACTCTTTCTGGCTGCGCTCCATCTGGCTTTTAACCCGACTGCGGATTCGTCCCTCGACTTGTAAAATCTCAATTTCTTGTTCAAGGAGCACCAATATATGCTCCAGACGCTGAGAAGGATCAACATCTTCAAGCATTTCCTGCTTGTCAGCGATAGGAACTTGAAGATGCCCAGCCACGGTATCAGCCAATCGAGAGGGGTCATCAATACCAGAGAGGGTTGAACTGACTTCAACCGGCACTTTTTTACTCAAGCCGACATAAGTCTCAAAACTTGATTTAATAGCCCTGATAACGGCCTCAACCTCGGAAGAATCCGCGATTGACTCATCTAACGGTTCGACCAGCGCTTGAAGTAGCCCATCACCCTGTTCGAATGAGAGCATTTTCCCCCGCCAACACCCTTCGACCAGCACCTTGACCGTTCCATCGGGGAGTTTAAGCAATTGCACAACCTTACCAACAGTTCCGAACTCATGCAGATCATCAGCGTCAGGCAGATCAACCTTGGGATCCTTCTGACTCACCAGAAAGATCAACTTATCCCCTGCAGAGGCCATCTCAAGTGCACCAATAGACTGGGCCCTGCCGACAAACAAGGGGGCAACCATATAAGGGAAGATAACAATATCCCGCAAAGGCAAGATAGGCAGAAGTCGCGTCACTAAATTCATGGGATTTTCAATAGAGTCAGGCATAGATCTAGAACCTACAAAGGAAAAAGGAGCGTCTCGCCCACAGACAAGTTAACGCTCCTTTAGATTTCAGGATAAATATAATTTATGCACTTTCAGCAATATCATAAAGGATAATTGGTTTCGCACCTTCAGTTATCACATCTTCATTCAGAACCACTTCTTTAACCCGATCTTGAGAAGGAATGTCATACATGACATCCAACATTGAATTCTCAAGGATTGACCGGAGTCCACGCGCACCAGTTTTACGCTCTAAGGCTTCTTTCGCAATCGCAACCAAAGCACTATCAGTCACCTTCAGGTGAACGTCTTCCATCTCAAAAAGACGCTGATATTGTTTGATCAGAGCATTTTTGGGTTCACGCAGGATCTGAATAAGAGCCTCTTCATCCAACTCAGAAAGTGTGGCGACAATTGGGATCCGTCCGACAAATTCTGGGATCAAGCCAAACTTGAGGAGATCAGCCGGTTGGACTTTCTTAAGCAATGAGCCAAGATCTTCCTCTTTAATCGACTTCACTTCTGCACCAAAGCCCATTGTTTTGGAACTAATCCGCTTGTTAACAATTCTTTCTAATCCAGAAAAAGCCCCGCCACAAATAAATAATATGTTCGTGGTATCGACCTTTAAAAATTCTTGTTGCGGATGTTTTCTCCCCCCTTTAGGTGGCACACTCGCAGTCGTACCCTCAATAATTTTTAACAGTGCCTGTTGCACCCCTTCACCAGAGACATCGCGCGTAATTGAAGGTGACTCCGATTTCCTGGCTATTTTATCAACTTCATCAATATAAATGATCCCTTTTTGGGCCTTTTCCAAGTCGTAATCGGCAGCTTGCAGCAAACTGAGAATAATATTTTCAACATCCTCACCAACATAACCAGCCTCGGTCAAATTGGTTGCGTCAGCAATAGTAAAAGGGACATCAAGGACCTTTGCCAGCGTTTGGGCCAATAAAGTCTTGCCACTTCCGGTGGGTCCTAACAGCAGGATATTACTTTTCTGGATCTCGATCCCATCGGGATGCTCGATCGCCTCAATCCGCTTGTAATGATTATAGACGGCAACGGACAAAACCTTTTTCGCCCATTCCTGACCGATGACATATTCGTCGAGAACATCTTTAATTTCAGCGGGTTTAGGCAACTGTTTAAAATTGGGGCCTGGTGTCTGCTCAAGTTTTGATTCTTCGTCAATGATATCATTGCAGAGTTCGATACACTCATCACAAATATAAACAGTTGGTCCTGCAATTAACTTTTTAACTTCATCCTGAGACTTACCGCAAAAAGAACAAGTCAACTGGCTGCTTTCATCCTTTGGACTCACGTGTTACACCTCCGCGCTATACAATATTAAGTTTTCTTTCAACAATAGAATCTATAATACCATAGCTACGTGCTGTTTCGCTATCCATGAAGAAATCTCGTTCGGTATCAGCAGAGACCTTCTCAATCTTCTGCCCTGAGTGATGAGCTAGAATACCATTCAATGATTCGCGCATCCGCAAAATTTCTTGGGCATGAATACTGATATCTGTTGCTTGACCTTGAAATCCACCGAGGGGTTGGTGAATCATGATCCGTGCATGTGGCAGGGCAAATCTTTTCCCCGCTTCTCCTGAGGCGAGGAGGACTGCTCCCATACTGGCCGCCTGTCCAACACAAATCGTCGACACCGGTGCCTTTAAATACTGCATGGTGTCATAAATTGCCATCCCGGCAGTAACAACACCACCGGGAGAGTTAATATAAAGATGGATATCCCGATCAGGATCTTCTGATTCAAGAAACAATAACTGGGCAATAATCAAATTGGCCATATGGTCTTCGATCTCGCCCCCAAGGAAGATAATCCGGTCTTTTAATAAACGGGAATAAATATCATAGGCCCGTTCACCACGCCCGCTATCTTCAACAACCATAGGCACAAGACTCATATCAGGACTCCTCTGTTTCGCTGTCATCAGCAACAGCTGGTTCAGCTTGCTCAGCTGGTTTTGGCTCGACTTCAGTGATGGTTGCCGAATCAACTAAAAACTTGGATGTTTTTTCTTGCAGAATCTGCCCTTTGAGTCCAGCGATAGCCTGTGCATTTTCAAAATATTTCTGCACCTGCTCTAAAGGAATATTGTTTTGATCAGCGATCACTTGCATCTTTTCTTCGACCAATGATTCTTCAACGACAATCTCTTCTTGAGCCGCGATTGCGTCAATAATCAGCTCACCCTTGATCTGCTGTGCAGCCATATCCCGATAAGTCGTGGCGAAGGTTTCATCGTTCATCCCCAACATTTCAAGAGTCATCCCCTGGGCTTTCAATTTCTGCGTAAAACTGTCTTTCAAATGAAGCAATTGATTCTCAATCATCCCTTCAGGAACGTCAAAAGGATTACTCTCGATCAGAGCATTCATCATATCCTCATGCATTTGTCCTTCAATGCGCTGCTGCTCCTGAGCAATAGAGTTCTCTTTAATCTGTTCTTTAAGCTGATCTAAACTTTCAGCATCAAATTCTTTTGCAAAAGCATCATCTATTTCGGGAATATTTTTTTCTTTTATCTCTTTCACCAGGACTTTAAACATGGCGGGTTTTCCAGCTAAGTCTTTGGCACCATAACCTTCAGGAAAAGTCACTGCGACATCTTTTTCCTGATCACGCTTCATGCCGACTATTTGTGCCTCAAATCCAGGGATAAAACTATTTGACCCCAGAGCAAGTTCGAAATCTTTCGCTGATCCATTTTCGAAAGGGGTGTCATCAATAAAACCTTCAAAATCGATAACAACGGTGTCTCCATCGCGAGCCTTCTTGCGACTGGTCACTTCAAGTTGCATCTTGGAGTTTGCCATTTGCTCAAGTTGCTGATCAACAACACTCTCGTCAAAAGTAAATTTTTCTTTTTCAAGACTGAGATTTTTGTAATCCTTCACAACAATTTCAGGACGTACTTCAACTTCAACATCGTAACTGAAAGGTTCGCCTTCTGCGACGGTACCGGAATTAACAACTTCCGGTTGCGAGACAGCCTCAATCTCGTTATCCAACAAAGCTTTATAAAGAGTATTATTAATCAATGGTCCGGTGGCATCATATTGTGCGCGTGAACCATAATGCTGCTTCAAGATTTCCTTTGGCACTTTCCCCTTGCGAAACCCTTTAATATCAGCTGTTTTAGCTATTTTTTTATAAGCATTTTCGAGTTCAACAGCAACCACATCTGCAGCAATCTCGAGACTGAGCTTCTTTTTAATCGGACTTAAATCTTCAACGGTAACTTTCATTGTTTTTCCTTCCTGATTTTTAAATATGGGTTCACGGTTAACGTGAGAGTCGTGTCTGAATGATTTTTTTATTAAAAGGCCATGATGACCAGAAAGTTTCATGGTGCGAGAGGGGGGACTCGAACCCCCACATCATAGGATACTGGTTCCTAAGACCAGCGCGTCTACCAATTCCGCCACTCTCGCAGGAGAAATAACTACAATTAACAATGCTCACCCCCCAAACCCACCCGTTTAACGGGCTAACTGAATATGGAAGGTGAGCATAGTCCATTTGAATGGGGTGAGTGAAGGGGCTTGAACCCTCGACAACCGGAGCCACAATCCAGTGCTCTACCAACTGAGCTACACCCACCAGAAAAACTTGGTCATACTACGGAAACCATCGTTGCTTGTCAAACTAAAAATGGCGCGCCAGGAAGGATTCGAACCCTCGGCCTACGGATTAGAAGTCCGTTGCTCTATCCAACTGAGCTACTGGCGCAAACACGCAAAGAAAGTGACTTTAAAATCGCTTACCAAGCATAAGAGCTAGAGTTTCTAGCATGCGTTAAAAAGATTTGCAAATAATAAATTATAGCGACGGCCCATCCAAGCTAAAAGAGCGGGATAGAAAGACGAAAAGACCCGAAAATAAAGGATTCTCAGGATCCAATTTTTCTGTCAATCACCTAACGGAGGATCACTGGCAAAGAGATCATAGGGCTGTTTTGAAAGCACTGCAGGCTCCAGCTGAGTCGTTTTCACATCGCCTTCGCACGATGCAATGGCAGGGTCCGCACTAAAAGGATCATCCCCGAGACTCTCTGTCTCGACCAGATAATGAACTGTCCGTTGCAGAAGGTCAAATTCCAAACCAAAGCCTGGATCCTCGGCAAAGGGGTCACGATAAGCCACAACAGCGCAATCCCGGACATTGACTTCGGGATCCTCTGAAAATGGGTCTGTGGGTTTATTGGCTCTTGCTTCCGTGTCGCTGGCAACCAACTCAGCCAGAGAGACAGCATCATGAGAGCGCTCAACAAGATCAAAGGTATAGAGTAATTCGGTCACCAAAGATCCCGGTTCCGGAAAATCCTCTTGATGGAGAAAAGCAAGCTGATCGAGCCAGTCGACTGCAAGTTCGATAGTCTCAATTTCAATCGCGGTTGGTTGTGTGGCTGCAGCGGCATGTCGCCCGATAACAGTTTCCAACCGTTCGGTTATCAAACAAAAAGAGACCATTTCAGTTGCAGCAGCAAGCTCCTTAAAACGGACAAGGGCCTGAACCAAATCGGCCAATAAGGACGGGGTGGGATGCTGCTCACAAATTAAGTGCCGAATGTTTTGGCTAAAGGCCTTTACCTCAGAATAAAACAATTGTGATGGATCTCTCATCTCAGCCATTAAATTAGCCTCCACGTCAGTCAGAACAAGAATCCGTTAATGATACCACAAATAAATGAAAGTGTTAATCATGGTTTAGACTAGAGATCTTTGAGTGAAAAAGAGATTGGAATTTCAACCACACTCTCAACAGCGACTCCAAAGGTCGTTGCCGGTGTAAACGTCCATCTTGAGATCGCTTTTCGTGCAGCACTATCCAGACTCCGGTAACCAGACGACGTCATAATTTTTAAACGCTCAACACGACCATTTTCGAGGATAGTCGCCTTGAACACAACAGTCCCTTCCCAACCACGGAGTTTGGCAACATCAGGATAACGGGGAGGAGGATTATCTTCATAATGAGGCAACGCATCGGTGAAACCTTGCGATACCTGGCTCTGGTTCAGGTCTTTAGTGCCAGAGGAGAGGTTCTGGCTGTCAGTTGAAGTCTCACCCGAGTTCGATATTCCTTCAGATGAAGCGGTATCTGTTGTCAAAGACGATTCGAGTACAGCAGATTGGGGCTGCAGAGGTTGAGCAACTGCCCCCGCCGGTGGAACAGGCTGAGGGTCTTCAAAGTTCTGTTCAGCAATAAGTGGAGCGGTTTTATACTCGATAGGATCAAAATCTATCGTCTCCTTCTCAATTGCATCTAACGGAAGTTCTACAACCGTATCCGGGGTTGTTTTCGGTGGCAAAAATGAACGCTTGCTCTTCGGCAATTGCATCACTGTTTTACGCTCTACCACAGGAACGGCAGAATTGTTCTGCGTTTTTTGCGGGACCATGGGTTCAACTCGTGGCAGATTCTGAGGCGAACGGGATGCCGTCTGCCCCGATTGTCCTTCGGCAGCTAATTGCGGACGCACAGAGTCGAGCGATCGGGAGATATAAGTCACTCCCATCGCCCTCGAATCAGGAGATGTGATCCCTCGCATAAAATCAAAAGGAAACAGCAACAAATGTAGCGCGAATGAGAAAGAAAGAAACAATATCATGTGAACAGAGATATTCAACGATAACCTCAAGAGATAAAACTGTTGTTCTATAACAACTTGTCTTCACTTTAATTGATCTGCTATGCTGCGCAGGTTTTTAACAAGCCACCGACTAACGCCACCGACAGCAGACAATAAAAATGATGAAACCAACCAGCGTATTAAATCAATGGCAACATCAGTCCGCATTGCTCCTGTTGCTTTTCATCCTCTTATTACCGCAAATAGTGACTGCGGACAATAGTAAAGAAATAGTTTCAACCGTAGCTGAAACTCACCCCGTGATGCCAACTGTCCACGTTGAAGCGGTCAGAGTCGCTCCGACAACCGGAATGACAATTATCGATAGAGAGATGATTGAAGCCCTGCCAATGCGCAACGGCAGCATCAACGAGGTGATCGGTATCGTTCCTGGGATTCAATACAGTGAAGAGAGTCTCAACTCTTCGACAGCTGGAGAAATTACCCCACCGGTTATTTCTATTTCTGGTAGCCGCTACTATGACAACAATTTCACCATCGAGGGCATCAGCAACAACAACTCGTTGGATCCCGCCTTCATGAAGACGAGTGATGCTTCTAAGCTTCCCGGTCATTCGCAAATGCACTTCCTAAGCCCTGAGGTTATCGAGCAGATCACGGTTTATAATAGCAATATTCCTGCGAAATTTGGCGGCTTCATTGGTGGGCAGATCAACACTGAGATCATCAACCCAACCTCTGATTTCTGGGGCAAAATCAACTATCGGATGACCAACGACAACTGGACGTCCTTCCATATCGACCCCACAGATCAAGAAGATTTTGATCATTCCAACAATTTAAGTATGCAACCCGAGTTCAAGAAACAACAATTTGGTTTTATACTCAATACTCCGTTAAAACTTGGCACCAACCTTATTACCTCCTACCAACAACAATACGCCGAGATCCCGCTTCAACATTTAGGGGGAGTCTCAACCCAAACCCGTAAACAGGAAACGTTCCTGGCAAAGTTAGAGCATGAACTTTCCAGTCAGTCAAATATCTCTGTCACTGCCCTCTACACCCCCTCGTCATCTCAATATTTCGGCCCTTATAACTCTGGGACATCAGATCATAAAAACAGTGACTATGAAATTGACAGTGAAAACTATTCTATTCTGGCTCAGGTCGAAAAAGAGCTCAGCAACAGTCAACTGAGCTTTACCTTAGGGTATACGGGGCAAAAGAATAGACGAGATGCCCAGGAAAATCGTTTTGCCTGGAGCTCTGCAACAGATTCAGTCGATTGGTCAAACACAACCTATGCGTATGAAGGGGGGATGGGCGATTTAGAAACAGGGCAAGATCAACTCAGTGTGAAAACCGAAGTGACAGTAGATGATATCAATTGGGGAGAAACTATCCACATATTTGGTCTCGGGGCAGAGGCAAACTATGCAAACAAATACTATAAGCGTCCACAAACGAATTACTACTACAACGGGCCCAGAATAGATAATTCAATTGTATGTGACCCAGAAGACTTAGCTTGTATAGATAATGAACAATACCTGTACAAGAGGACAAAATACTCACAAGCTGATACGGATGTAGAAATAGCTGATATTTCAGTATTTATCCAGGATTCTATCCTCTGGAAACGTCTGGAGATTGTTCCCGGAATCAGAATTTCTTATGATGACTACTCTGAGAATATAAATTATGCCCCCAGATTTGCCGCGTCACTTGATCTTTTCGGCAATCAATGGACGACTCTATTTATAGGTAGAAATCGCTATTATAGTGGAACACTATTGACCCATGCACTTTACGAAGACATCATTGTTATCAAACAAGAGAGAGAAGATAACACCAGTGACTGGATTGATGTTGCGAATCGACCGACGACTTTTCTGTATAAAGATGGGGAGATAAAAACTCCCTACAGTGATGAATTAACGGCAGGGATCATTCAAAAAGTTTTGGGGGGAAACCTCAAATTTCAATACATTAAAAAAAGCAATAAAGATGAATTAGCACGAGGAAAAATAACCAATCCAGGCGAACCCGACATTTATATATTCAATAACTTGGGCCGCTCAGAGCACAAAAGTTACCAGCTAAGTTGGCAGCGGTCATGGATGAATCATTTCCTCGAGATCAATGTCACCTGGCAAGAGACAACAACCAGCCATGAAGGATATTTTGATTCCCTTGACGAAGAGGATACGGCTGAAACCATCTGGTATGAGGGAAAAGAAATTTATTATTATGAAGTTCCAAGAACCGACTTCAACCGCCCTTTTGTTGCTAATCTCATCTATGTTGCCCAACTCCCCTACGGCATCACTTTCACCAATACGACAAAATACCGTGGCGCATACTGGCGCCATTGGTTAGCCAGAGACGAAGACAACAACCTGATTCGACAACCGAGCATCATCAACCCGGAGCAATCAGATCCATTCGTCTACGAGAAAGTCAAAAGCAACCGATCGATCTATTTTGACTGGCGCTTCAGTTGGAAATCAGCAGAAGTTTTAGACCAGAGCGTCCTCCTATCTCTGGACATCCTCAACGTTTTTAATCGTAAAATGAAATATGGTTATGATTCAGGTAATTATGGCTACAACTACGAACTCGGCCGACAAATCTGGGCAGGGGTAGAATGGCATTTTTAACCTCATTGATAATCAACCACGCCACCAACGACAACTGACTTATCTTGATTAGCAACCTGCAAGCTGAAACGCCCGGGAATTTTAGGTGAGGATAGAGTCACTTGCAGTTGTCCCTCAGAGACAACCTTGACCTTATGTGCCATAACCGGGACTGGAACAGCAGCGACCCCCCTTTCCCGCTGACCAACATAAATAATATCATCGATAACCCGTACCCCTCGCGACAACCCTGAAAGCGGGATATTGTTCATCAAGATCGGTTTTTTCGGATGTTCAACATTGATAACATTGATTCCACCACGATGGCTGGTGACAAAAATCTTAGACCCGATAATGTGGATATCTTTACAACTCCCAGGAAGAGCCATTGAACTGAGGATCTTTGGCTTATCCGGTTTCTTCACATCAATAATTAACAATCCAGATCGGCCATTGGCAACATAAGCAATATCACCATGGACCTGAACCGCAACGGCATAATCAAATTGATTCATGGGAAAAGGGGTCTGCAGTTGGCCAACTCGCTGAAGCTGACCAGAGTTCATTAGCTGATAAATAATCAAACCCTCATCTTTGCTGGCGACATAGACATGGTTCCCCTGAGCGGCAACATCTAACACATGCACAGCAGCAATCACATCCACGATAACAGGATTTTGCAGGTCAGAAATATCCACCAGATTAAGACCAGAGGCCCCATTGGCCGATAAAAGGTAATTGTTTAGAATGGCCAGACGCATCGAGGGGAGATGATCCCAAACGGCAACAGGTTGAGGAGTTGCGGGGTCGGAGATATCAAGGATTTCAATCCCCATTTTATCTTGGGCGATAAACAGCAGATTGTCCTTTGCAGCAAAAGATTCTCCCCAACGCGAACTGATGGTGGTGGCTTTATGACTCGTTTCATCCAGATTTTTCAGTAATACTCCCCCGCGGCTATCGGCGACATAGAGCCATCGTTGCTTAATAAAGAGGCCGTGAACACTGCCAGAGGTATTGATTGTCGGGATCAACGGCTGTGTCGATAACTTTCTCTTATCAACAACCAATAAGCCCCGGTTGCTCCCGGCAATATAAAGATAGTGAGACGTTTCAGAGAAGGTTCTGGGGTCGATATTCAAACTGAAGTAGGCGGAAGATTCATCTACCCCGGGGACAAGAGCACGCAAGCCGGAAAAGCTATCAGAGACATAGATCTGCTCTATCCCGGTGAACAGTTTTCTTGCCGAACCAAGTTCAACCCACTGTTGCAAAAATTTCGGTTGTGACGGCACCGCTAGATCGTACAGCGAAACCCCGGACCCGTTGGCAACATAAAGGAGTTTTTGCTGAATACTCAAGTCAAATATTTTTCCAGATAGTTGCAAAGATCCGACCAGCTGGGGCCCTCCGGATTTAGCCAATTGATAGATATCAACCTTCGCTTCGTCGACAATCAGGTATAAATAACCATGAGCAATCAACACCTTGGAGACAAACGCCCCCGGCGCTAATGTCCTCTCCAAGGTTGCGTACTTAGGATCGTGCAGATCATAGACAGATAAGCCACTCTCCCCTTCGGCAACCAATAGCTTTCCCGCTGAAATTTGGCAGTTGAGTGCCCGCACCTTTACGGCAATATCGGATACGTGCAGCAACGTTCCATCCTTTTGAATCGCCATTATCGTCAGCCCCGACTTGCCACAGCTAAGATAGAGGTGGTCTTTATTACGATAAATATCAACGATCGTGCGACCATTCAGATACTCCGCAAACAATCTGGGCTGATATGGATCTTTGATATCGAGAACCTTCAATCCTCCGTAAGAGTTTGCTAAATAAAGATAATCACCTGAGAGCAAACTATCGTTGTAGACCCCTTCTAGAGGCAGTGAACCAATGATAGCTCCACGACTGTTAACGTCCATGGATAAACTCACGCTGGTTTTGCGATCAAAGCCACTGCCATGTAAAGTCATCATCGCCTCAGAGCCGAGAGATAACGTTTGAGACGGGGGTCTTTCCACGCTCAAAACAGCGGGTGAGGAGAGATAGTCAATAAAATAATGACCAAAAAGAACCAGAGCCAAAAGTCCGCTGACTAACAATAGTGTGAACACCACAACGACAGATACTGGTTTCATCAGCCCTCACCTTCAACAACCGTATTTTTATCAACTATGGGCAACTCAACCCGCACCTGAAACCTGCTTCCTTGACCGGGAGATGAGATCAGATTCAATTGACCGTTCATCAAATCAACCAATTGTTTGACGATCGCCAGCCCTAAGCCGGTACCGATCATCGCCCCTGAACCGGTTCCGTTCACCTGATAAAAAGCGTCATAAACCTGCTGTTTAACCTCTGCTGTCATGCCAACACCACTGTCTACCACTTCAAGGAAAAATGAGCCTTTTTGATGGAGACATTCTGGACATTGCAAACGGACAGTAATCGTCCCACTTTGGGTAAACTTGATCGCGTTGCCCACCAAATTCGTCAAGATCTGCCGAATCCTGACTTCATCAGCCTTGACAGTCTGACACGCATCCAAGGAGATATCGGTCTGCAGAGAAAGTCCCTTCTCTTCTGCTTGTGGCCAGAGCAGAGCGGCAACATCTTCAACCACCTGATGCAGCGGAAAAGTCGTGAGATTTAGAGTCAGTTTCCCAGCTTCAATCCGTGAAAAGTCAAGGACTTCATTCACCAGTTGGAGTAATTGTTGAGCCGACTTTTGCACCGTGCCAGCAAGCTCTTGCTGCTGTGATGTCAAAGGGGTCCGCAGTAACAGTTCATTCATCCCCAGAACACCAATGAGCGGCGTGCGCAGATCATGTGTCATCCGCGACAGAAAGTGAGATTTTGCTTCATTCGCAGCATCTGCCTGTTTTCTGGCCTGCTCCAAAGCCACCACCGCAGAACGCAACTCTGAGGTGCGGTCTAAAACAGTCTGCTCCAAGTAAAGTTGATGTTCTGCCAGACGCGCTTGGTGCAGTTCAATCTGATCCAACATCTGATTAAAACCATCAACCAGTGCACCAATTTCATCATCACTGACTTTTTTTGCGCGGAGAGAATAATCTTTAACCGCCGAAATGTTTCCCATCAACTGCACGAGTTGTAAGATGGGGGTACTAACTGGCCTTTGTAAGCGATCAGCAAGAAACCAGGAAAACAGAATCATCAGCAACAAAGAGAGGATTATTCCGAAACCGACACCAGCGAGATGACTGTAAAGACGGGTTAAATCACCTAAAAGATAGAGAGTCCCGACCGTCTTTCCATCATAGACAATGGGAGTGAAAAGGCTTAAATGGTAAACATCAAAAAGCGGTTTTTCTGCTACGGGTGCAGACCATAAAGTAGAATTTTCGGGCTTAAAATCAGCCTTCAAGCTCTTAAAAAGAAAGTGGGAATTCTGCTGAGATAGGTACTCAGCAACGGGGGCCCCATTGCGATCAAAAACATAAGCGGCATGAATATTTTTCTGCTGTGTCACCGATTTCAGAATCGCCTCTATGCCCGTATACTGTTCCAAAATCAGAGGATGTCGACTATTGGCAGAGAGGGTGTTCGCCAGAATTCTGAGTTCTTGAAGGACTGTGCCCCGGGCTGAATAAACTTCCACCACCAGAACAATACTGCCGATAAGAAACAGCAGAACGGTACTAACCAACATAATAACAAGAGTTAATTTGGTTTTAATTGATAAATTCTTAAAGATTTGGGTCACATTTCACCTGACGTCAATCAATGGATGCGAAGCCATGAGAACGCAAGAAACTTCCCGCCGCAAAAATAACGCTTCAGACTAACAATTATTCCGCAGAAATTGAACCTGATTGCACATTTTGTCCGTCTGCTTTAGAGTATCTCTTTTTCGCAACAAATTTTAAAATGGGAGCAATAAGAGTATGACAAAAATCACCCTACCCTCAAAACGTCAAGTCGGCCACCTGACCCTCTTGCGCCAAGGCCGAAATATCTCCTTGGCAGAATACAACGCCCTGACCGCAGATGAACAACTCAGCATGATTCATCAGGCCCAGGGGAAGCAAAAATATGACTTAATTCTCAATTCCAAGAATAATAAAAAATTGGTACCAAAACTTCACCCCCAAGAACTTTATCTCATGGTCAACGAACTTGGGGCTGAATATTCAACTGAATTATTGGCGCTGGCGACTCCAGAACAATTAACCACCTTGTTGGATCTCGATTGTTGGGATCACGATAACTTAAGCCCGATTCTTTCTCTGCATTGGCTGGAACTGCTTCTTGGTACGGGAGAAGAGAAGGTCTGTCAACTTGCACGCGAAATGGATCCTGAAATCTTGGCCCTGTTCCTCAAAAAACATCTCTTCATCAGTCGCGGCTTGGAAGCGTATGACGACGACGATGCCGAAAATGCCAAACGGTTGGAAGGGGTCTATGACATTCAATACAGCAGCGAAAATGCCGCAAAAGTAATTGGGGCTATTCTAAAAATATGGATGGAACTCGAGCAGCAAAGCTACCTTTACATCATGGAGAAGATCCGTGGTGAAAATGCTACAGTCTTAGAAGAAGAGGTCTATCAGGCCCGTAGCAACCGTTTACTTGACCTGGGAATTATCCCTGCGATTGAAGCCAAAGAAATTTATAGCTACAGAGATCCTGACACATTTGTCCCAGGTGGAAAAAGTGACTTCCATCTTGAAGCTGAGGACCTGCAACACCCGGCAGCTTTACTTGCCTGCGCTCACCCCAATAACCTGCTTGCCGAACTCCTTAGCGGTGGAATTGATCACGCAACAGCCAGCGAATTACTCTTCCTGGCTAACCGTAAAATGAGCGCAGACAACATTGATGTTGCTGAAGCAAAATATGTCTCTACAGCTTTTCAATCGACCTACGACACCCTTAACCTGGCTCTGGAGTTTCTCGCAGGGAGCGATATTGACAAAGCTGAAGAAATATTTAAAACCACCTACTTGCTCCACCTGTTTCAAGTAGGTAACAGTCTGATCAAAAAACTGCAAGACCAGGCAGAGAAAATACGCCTTAGTTCGATCTACCCTTATCTTGACTATCCAGAATTACTATTTATCGATTCTTTATTGCAAAACCCGCCCTATTTCTATCAAGAGGCGTTTGAAGAAAAGTCGAGTAATCTGCAACCAATTACGACAACCAAAGAGCTAAAACGAATTGAGCGTCGGTTGGCACAAGTTGAGTCGTTGCAGGAATTATTTACCACGATACTCCCCTTTAAACTGCCAGCTGTGGCTGCAGAAACAGATGATGACGAGCGACCTTCCCTGTCGGGAATATTCTTGACTGCGGTCGCCAATCAACTATTGGAGAGGGAGTTTACCCCTGCCCCCCTAACCACAGCAGATCTTCCTCTGTTAAGGGAAAAGTCCATTGTTGATGATCAGATCAGTGCAACCTTTTGCGCAGACATCAGTGAGTCAATGCATCAACTTGCTCCCGAGTGTGATTTCTTTGTCCGCTTCTGCCTCGATGTCTGGGATCAGATCTTCCTTGATTTAGAACCGCTCACAGAACAATCACCCGTATTCAACACGTTGTTAATAGCAGACCAGGATTAAATTGCATTGCGTAGCCCTTCAGATCTGGGCCATAAACCCTGAAGGACCACGATTAAAACGGGATAAACATTTATCTCATCTGAAAATCAGGAGGAGGTCTCAATATGCTTAAGAAATCGATCTATCTGGCTCTCTCTATCTGTTGTTTTGCACTGCCAGCCGCAGCAGCCAATCTTTCCGGCGCTCTCAGTCTCACCCCTTTTCTAGGTCACCACATCTTTGAAGGAAATCAAGCGTTAGAAACTTCCACACTCAAAGGCATTGGACTGGGTTACAATTTCACAGATAAGTGGTCCATTGAAGGGGTTTATAGCAAAGCAGATGCGGATTCAGAGAATCGGTCAACAACAGATACCAAGGTTGAAACTTATCACCTGGATCTCCTTTACCACCTCTGGCCCGAGAAAAAGATTGTCCCCTATGTCGCAGTTGGTTTAGGCGCCATCTACTCCTCCCCGGATGTCGGTGCAGATCGAGACCATTTGCTCGTCAATTACGGCGTTGGTTGCAAAGTTTTTATTCTTGATGACTTGATCGCTCTGCGGGCTGATGTCCGCCATTTAATTGATCTTCCTGAACCGGACAATAACCTGCAATACTCAGTGGGATTAACCTTTCAGCTTGGAAAAGCAAAACCAGCATCCGAGCCAGTTACAGAATTAAACTGACAGCATAATCGAGATAAAATGGCTGAAGTAGAAATCCCCAAAAGGGTAACTTGCGGGACTTAATCGGTGGTGCGAACACTACAGAGGATAAGGGTCAGGGTTTATTAAGCCGTTATCGGGACCAAGATGAAGCAAAGGTCCCGATAACGGCTTTTAGATTTTAGGACTTACAGCTGCAACTCTTTCACCTGCAACCCCGTCGCATTTTTAACCGGATAAAGAAATATCAACACAGTGCGACCAGGATAATCGGGCAGCGAGTAAAACACCGCGGTAAAATATTGAACCTTCCCTTTCCGATTCAACGCCTCCCACTCCTGCTTCACCCGCACCCGGGCAGCTTTGCTCTCTTCTGCAGACAAATCGGTATTAAAGAATTCAGGGGCTGAGCCAGCAACGACACGCTGATGATGGGCATAATCACGCCCCAGCAGCTCACGGTACGCCAATAATTCAGCACCACTGAAACTTTGTTGCAAGTAACGATCAAACGCCAGACATTGTCCCGTCAAAGACAGACTTTGCGCATAAAGACCACTTTGGCGCCAGAACCGGTCCAGATCCTCCAAGAGCAGAGATAGCCGGGAAAAATGGGTGATTAATTTTTGCAGTACAAACGCAAAGCGACCACTGTTGACAAACAGATCCAACAAACGGCCAATACCGCGCAATCGCTCCAGATCATCAAATCCAAGCTGTTCTGATTTCAAAATTGTATAAGGTGGACTGGGATCATATTCTATTCCCCAATTCTGTGCCTGCAATCTCAAAGGGGCTCCGGGTAACAACTTGACCGGTTCAATCTGCAGATGGTGAGCATTTAAACCAATGACCCAATCGATCGAGTGCAAGAACTGTAGGTAAGATTCCCCCGGCAGACCAGCGATCAAATCCAAGTGGAGATGGATGTTGGTTTTGCTGCGTAAAAAATGAACATTATCAGCCAGACTTTGTAATGAGGCATCTCGACCAACGCGCTGCAAGGTTTCCGGCAGGGTCGATTGCACCCCGATTTCAAACTGAAAGGTCTCCTCTGGCACCTGCTCCAGCAACTTTAACGCCGCTTCATCCAGTAAATGTGCGCCAATTTCAAAGTGGAAATGGCTACAGATATTATGCTTCAGGATAAAACTGAAGATTTCCAGGGTCCGCTGCTTATTGTAATTAAAGGTCCGGTCAACAAATTTTATCTTCGCCACTCGGCCGTCCATCAATATTTGCAGATCAGCCTTAATCCTCTCAAGGGAAAACGATCTGACCCTGTCATCCAGCGAACTCATACAGAAACTACAGGTATAAGGACAACCACGGCTGCTTTCGTAGTAGACCAACCCGCGAGTTAAATCGACCAGTCCAGCAGCGAATGGCGAAGGGATCGCATCCAAGGATTCGAGTAAATCCAGATCTTTATGCTCTGGATGCTCAGGCGTCTGAATCCCCGCAACAGGTGGCAGAGTCTGCCCCTGTTGCCAGGTTGACAATAATCTCCGCAAAGGGATCTCACCTTCGCCGCAGATCAGGGCATCGACGGGATGATGTTGAAAAAATTCACGCGTTTCAAAAGAGACCTCGGGGCCGCCAAGGACAATTTTCAGTTGTGGATTAATCCGTTTAAGACAGGCAACCAGTTCCAACGTTTCAACCCGATTCCACAGGTAAACCGAAAAACAGATCACTTCAGCTTCGCAGGCGACAATTTGCGCTAACACAATCTCTTTGGGTTCGTTGACGGAATATTCGCGGATCATAATTTCACCGCAGGCATCGCCGCAATACGCGGCCAGACAAGGCAATGCTAGGCTGGCGTGGATATATTTGCTGTGTAAGGTGGTCAGTAAAGTTAACATAGCGGGGAGGATATCCTATTCAAAGGACATATCCAAGCAAAGTTTCATCGTCACGTTGTGGACAGATAAATAATGCTTTTCGCAGCGATAAAAAGGATAACCAGATCGCGAACGAAATTTATAGTTGAACTTTTGACACGCAACTCGGTGTACGTTTACACTGTCGTCAGTGTCACAACGAGGGGCGTTTGAGACGAAATTTATGACCATTTAACTCAACATAAAAGGATCAAGTTATGAGTGAAGAAGGAACCTTCAAAAAGGTCGAGAAATCAGCAGAAAAAATGTATGGCCCGAAAGGACTTTTGGTCTGTGGTTATCCAGAACCGGAGCAACACAAGCTCCTTGCAATCCTGGAAGAGAGTAAACTAGGCGAGTTCCCTGTCATCTTTGCTACGAATAATGACATAAAAAGATCTCTGAAAGAAGTTCTCGAGTCCGATCACAAACACGGTCATGGAGAAGCCTCGGAGATGAAAAGAGCCGCCATCATGTCTGGTTTTACCCACGAGGAGCTGCATATCTTAATGGAAGACTACCGTAACTCCGAACTGCCGACGCAACATTGGGCCGCTCTGACCCCCGTATCGGAAAAATGGGCAGTCGGGGCATTACTGAATGAACTTGCGGCTGAAGCCGCCGAGATAAAAAAAGAGTTGCAAAAGAATAAGACCAAATAGATCTTTTGAACCACAATTTTGAACCATTGTTTATTGCAGGGTGCCCCAAGACTTATTGCTCATTTTTTCATATGAATGTGCTATCTTCTGCGCCGCGAAAGGAAATAATTCAAAATGAGCAAACACAAAACAATTTTAGCCGTTATTGCGGATGAAAGCGGTGAAGTTTTTGAGCACCCCGAACTGTTATTGGCAGGAATGAATGGGATGACCATTCGCCAGCCTGACGCTGATGAACTGATTCCACTCCCTGAAGGGAGCCGTCTGTTTACTATTCCGGGGACTCCCCCCATTGGCTTTGACCGCTACGACGGCAAGCAAGTGACGGTTAATTCTCTTCCTGACAGTTGGGGTGGAGGGGCAGCTCAAGCCGTCTCAGCTTTTACCAATCCGGCATTCACCAGAACCCTGCTGCCAGCTGCTGATTACCAGCAAAAGCATGTCGACCTCACCCTCTGGTCTTATACCGCGGTTGGTTGGTGTGTTGAAGAAGAGCGCTTTTATGTCGCCGCGGTACGGGTTGATCGGAATCAACAATGGGAACCTAAACATTTTGATGATCGGATACTTGAACCCCTGGTGCGTAAGCGGGTTGCCGCACAACCCGATAATCGTTTAATAAAGCAACTCTCCCGTTGTGCCCTTGATTACCACTGCTTTGCCGCCAAGAATCTCTTCTTTGGGCGCTGGGAAGCTCCCCTGCCCTCGTCTCCAGCCTGTAATGCCCACTGTCTTGGATGTATTTCGCTACAGGATGAACCTACCTCCTGCCAATCAAGTCAGGACCGTTTAGACTTTGTCCCCACGGTCGAAGAGCTCTGTGAAGTGGCTGTTCCCCATCTGAAGACGGCAGAAAATGCTATTGTCTCCTTTGGCCAAGGGTGTGAAGGCGACCCGATTCTGCAAACCGACAGGATTGCCGAGGCGGTCAAAGAGATGCGCCGTCAAACATCCAGAGGGACGATCAATTTCAACTCCAATGCCTCCATTCCAGATGCCATCGACAAACTGGCAGAAGCGGGCATTGACTCCATCAGGATCTCACTGAATTCCGTTCAAGAGCGCTTCTATAACGCCTACTACCGACCGGTCAAATATTGCTTCGATGATGTCCTTGAGTCAGCCCGTCGGGCCAAACAACATGGCTTGTTCACCATGTTCAACTATCTGGTCTTCCCCGGAATTACCGACCGGGAAGATGAAATTGAGGCGCTGCTGAAACTTGTTGATAGCCTCGGTATTGACCTGATCCAGATGCGCAATTTAAGCATTGATCCCCAACTTTACTGGAAGGCTATGGGAGCTGAAGGTCCCGGAGTCGGGATGAAAAAAATGCTCGATCGGGTTAAAAAAGAGATCCCACGGATTCAGTACGGTTATTTCAATCGCACCAGTGAGAACTTCTATCCCCAAGGGTATGAAACTGATTGGCCGTTGCCCGCAATCCTCTGATTTTACCATTTCTGTCGAAACTCAAATTCCCTATAAAGTCGCGGGGTTGCGACCCCGCTCGACGCCTCACTTTCTTGTTATGTGACAAGAAAGTGAGCAAAGAAGCACACCCGAACTCCTTGCCCTTCGGGTTCCCTCCATTTCACAGCGGCTTTGAGGAGCGGCAAAAACTCGCTTCGCTCAAACATTTGCCGCTCTGTTTCTCAAATCAGCTGCTCCACTCCGGTGGCGTCACACGGGATCACAGTCATCACAACGAGAGCCTTACGAAAGACCTCGCACTCTTTATCACTGCAAAGATAAACAATTAATTATTTTATTCTTGACTACATTACTCATGTTAAACATAATAACAAACAACCATAACAAATATATTTAACTTTCAGATTCAGATAATCCGCTAAAGGAGCCACTGATGAGCAACATTTACACTGATAATTCCCTGTCGATCGGCAACACCCCATTAGTTCGCTTGAATCGTGTCATCCCGACAAGCGGAGTCAATGTCTATGCTAAAATAGAAGGTCGGAATCCAGGATACTCTGTCAAATGCCGGATCGGCGCTTCGATGATCTGGGATGCGATCAAAACCGGGACCTTGAAACCAGGGATGGAACTGATCGAACCGACCAGCGGCAATACCGGAATTGCTCTGGCCTTTGTCGCTGCGGCTAAAGGGATTCCTCTCACCCTGACCATGCCCGATACCATGAGTAAAGAGAGGCGTAGAGTGCTCAAGGCGCTTGGGGCCAACCTCATCCTCACCCCCGGTGCCAAAGGGATGGCCGGCGCTATCCTTGAAGCCGAACAGATTGCAAACTCGAAACCCGAACTTTATGTCCTGCTGAACCAATTTAAAAATCCAGCCAATCCTGCAATCCACGAACAGACAACCGGACCGGAGATCTGGAATGATACCGATGGAAATTTCGACGTGCTTATTTCTGGTGTTGGAACCGGTGGAACCATCAGCGGAGTGACCCGCTACATCAAAAAAACCAAGGGCAAACAGATTATTTCGGTTGCGGTCGAACCCACAGACAGCCCGGTTATTTCTCAACATCTGGCGGGCGAACCCTTGCAACCAGGACCACATAAAATTCAGGGGATCGGAGCTGGATTTATTCCCGCCAACCTCGACTTGGATGTGATTGATCGTGTTGAAAAAGTGACCAATGAAGAATCGCTTGATTTTGCCCGACGTCTGGCAAAAGAGGAAGGTTTGCTCTCTGGAATATCCTGCGGCGCGGCTGTGGCTGTGGCTGCACGTCTAGCGGCAGAAGCGGAATTTAGTGGTAAGAACATTGTCGTTATTCTGCCGGATTCAGGGGAGCGTTATCTGAGCAGTGTGTTGTTTGACGAATCGGCATAAGACGGTTTATATCGAAGCAGAGTGTAGATTTGGGGCTGTAAGCATTGATGCAGGATAGTTAAGGTCGTGGGGTTGCGGCCCCACTCGCCGCCTTACTTTCTTGTTGTGTGACAAGAAGGTCAGCAAAGAAACACACCCGAACTCCTTGCCCTTTGGGTTCCCTTCATTCCACAGCTAATTTGAGGAGCGGCAAAAACTCGCTTCGCTCAGACATTTCCCGCTCTGATTCTCAAATCAACTGTTCCACTCCGGCTGCGTCACACGGGACAGAGATTCATTATTAAATCTTGAGTCGTTTTTCCTGTTTTTTGCTTCAACCGCAAGATTTTGACAGATCATAAGGTCGCGGGGTTGTGGACCCGCTTGCCGCCTTGCTTTCTTGTTGTGTGACAAGAAAGTAAGCAAAGAAGCACACCCGAACTCCTTGCCATTCCGGCTACGTCATACGGGACAGAGATTCATTATGAAATCTTGAGTCGTTTTTCCTGTTTTTTGCTTCAGCCACAATATTTTGACAGATCATAAGGTCGCGGGGTTGCGGCCCCGCTTGCCGCCTCACTTTCTTGTTGTGTGACAAGAAAGTAAGCAAAGAAGCACACCCGAACTCCTTGCCATTCCGGCTACGTCATACGGGACAGAGATTCATTATGAAATCTTGAGTCGTTTTTCCTGTTTTTTGCTTCAGCCACAATAT
Source organism: Desulfuromusa kysingii (assembly GCF_900107645.1). Classification (GTDB taxonomy): domain Bacteria; phylum Desulfobacterota; class Desulfuromonadia; order Desulfuromonadales; family Geopsychrobacteraceae; genus Desulfuromusa; species Desulfuromusa kysingii. The sequence goes on along the minus strand of NZ_FNQN01000003.1, from coordinate 244,692 downwards.
TTTGACAGATCATAAGGTCGCGGGGTTGCGGCCCCGCTTGCCGCCTCACTTTCTTGTTGTGTGACAAGAAAGTAAGCAAAGAAGCACACCCGGCCTCCTTGCCCTGCGGGTTCCCTCCATTCCACAGCTGCTTTGAGGAGCGGCAAAAACTCGCTTCGCTCAGACATTTCCCGCTCTGATTCTCAAATCAACTGTTTCACTTCGGCTGCGTCACACGGGATATATTGGTCCAAAGCAGATTAACGGATAATCGAAGATCTACGATACTCATCATCCGGGTAAACCCGTCCGGATTGCAGTGACGCAAAAATATGTTCAAATACCTTTCCTGGGACTCCATGTTTCTCACCTGAGCGAAAGTAGGAATGTCCTTTGGGTCTATCATAGATGTTATTGACGTCATCACAATCGACCCGATAAACGTTGCGTGGGGTTTTATCCATGTTTTCCGGTCCTGTATGTCCCAGACGTCGGGAAGCGATGTTATTCTTAAGATTTGAGGCCTTGCTGGCCCTTAATGCCAGGTCATCTGATGCGTGGTAAACGGTCACATTGCGTGACGCATGACAGATGAGCTCACCTCGCTCCCCTTCCTGCAGGGTTTCATTAACAACATCGGCAGCAACCAGAAAAGTATTTCGAAAGATCAGCGGGAGTCCTTTGGGCAGATCGTATTTGTTCCACGCCACCAGAGTTTCGCGCAGAACCCGATTGCCCATCGAGTGAGCTAAAATATTGATCCGTTTCAAACAGGGATCATCTTGCGGGTTATATTTCTCTGAATTGCGCCAAGCCATGAATTTTTCCAGCACCCGGGAGAAAGAATAGGCACTCTGGTCAGCCGCTTTCTGATCGTCCCAGTAATCCTGAACGATGCCCAGATCGTTATCACAAGGCCAGATGATGGGAACCACCAGCACTTCATTTTTCTTCCTCTGATCACACAAGGCTTGAAATTCCGCAACTGCGGGAAAAACATCCTCAGGCAGATTGGAAAAGCCGTGAATATAAATAAGAATTTGCCGACAGTTGCTATTTTTAAGTCGATTCAAAAACTCTTTATTCCCGATCTCCGTGTGTTGTTTCTCCCCCGTCCGCTCACAAAAATAGACCGAATTACTGGCACCATTATTATTCAAATCAAAATCAAATTTACGCCCGATGCGGGTACGGATGCTCTGTTTTGGAAAACGATTGGTGATGAATATCATTTTGTATTCCCCCTCCAAGGTTAGATTTGAGATTGTGAGCGGTTCATGATAACCGGCGGCAAGGCGAAGGTACGACCACCACCGCAATTTTATTTTGCCTATTGTGAAAGATCGGTTGACAAGCCTAAAGTCATTAAGTTGTTAGGCAGCTTTTTTAGCCAACCAATCGCTGAAATATTTGTAACCCGTTTCTGAGAAATTTTTTGATTCTCTGTTCATAAAACCGTGAAGATAGTTTATCCGAATGACTTCAACGTTTTGCTTGTTTTCAACTGCTTGAATAACCGGTCCCAGCTCGAAACTTTTTTCTACTGCTGGAAAGATTACGCTAGTTGGATATTGGGGGGAAATATTCGTTTTTTCCCGAATTCTTGAGCCGTAGAAAGACACCACATTTCTTATGTTTGTTGAAATGTCTTTTCCTGAAATTTCCCACGCTGATGATCCGCCGACACTGAAACCGATTATGTCTATTTTTTCTTTTGAATTTATGACTTCATTTTCGAGGTGGGCCGTCAGTTTTGTGATCCCGCAATTTTGCTGAAAATACTGATATGCGTGTTCTTCATTTTCGAAACTGATATTTTGCCCCTCGTACGGATCAATAACCGTCACTTCGCTATAAAATGGCGATAGTTTGGCTATTAATTGGTTTATCGATTCCGTTTTTCCGAATATGTCCGAAACGACGATTAAGTTCATTTCTATTTTTGCTGCCTAACGTTTTTGATAACCGGCGGCAGGCAGGCTTATGCATACCACCAAATTATTTGAATTAAATAGCAGACGTATTATTCCGTCCGGTTAATACTATTGTTGGGCTCGGTCACTATGGGAGTTGCACCGATGAAAACATAGGCTCTTGGTGAACCGGATACTTTTCTAAAAAGGGCCTATACTTTGATTGGTTACCGAAGTGTGTATAGAGAGCTTTTGTTCCCTCTACAGCTGAATACAATGCTGCCCTAGCCATTTCGACAGTGGCTATAGCTGATGATTTATGGACAGTATCGTTTCGCCGTTTTCGAAGTAGCTCTGTTGATAAGAATGGTTCAGCGCTTAAGTCCAATGGTGACCCGGTAATAGGCTCGACCCAGTTGGTAAGAGCTTTGTGATATCCCCCATTATCGAACTGCTTTTGGGTAATAGAAAAGTCCGGTAATTGGCTTCCGATATGTGGTCGAATCAAACCAAACAACGCCACTTCCATCATATGGTTTGCCCCAACTACTGCTAGCTGACAAAGTGCTGAAGTTTCCTCAGTAAGGTCGTTGTTCTTGGCGGGAAGAACTTCGTAAACCAATTTTCTAGTGCCTATATATGATTCTGTCCATGAGTCATGGTTGAGCCACGCTATTTTAAAGGTTTTATCTAAAGGTTGAAGTGGCATTTCCCTGCTCCCCAATTTTCGGTCATTCCGGGGACATAATACCAATTTCAGGAAATAAGTATTATGTCCCCGGAATTCTCTTTTCTGGTGTTAGACGGATTTATAAGCTTTTTATGTATGGTGTAAATACCGTGACCATGTTTTTCATTTTCTCGATAAGTCTATTCTGTAGTTCTTCCCATTGATCGATATTTTCCACGCCATACTTTTCTCTCGGGTTTGTCTGAATACGACAGGATTTTCTACCTTCAATTTTTTCCCATCTAAGGCTTTCACCCAATGTCCTTTCAATCTCATTCCTCGACAGGCTAAGCTGAGAAAATACATTATGGGATTTAGATTTGTCACCAGGTAGCATTATCTCTAATTCAACCCATGACTCGTTTTGTTTGATGGCAAAGGCCCATTTTAACCCAGTTTTTCCGGCTGAGGCATAAACTGCATTTGGCTTTGAAGGCGAAGGAAAGTTGAGGGGAATTAGTGATTGTGCCTTTTCGAGCAAGGTAGACCAAAAAGACTCTCTCGTACCTGATAAGGTAAAGTTTTTTTTCGAAGCCGTGTTGTTCTGAAGAGAGGATTCACGAGCACTTTTCGTTTGCGTAGATTTTTTTTCTAAAGAGGACAATTGCTCTTTATTCATGTAAGGGGATAAATCTTCTAGAGCAAGCTCTTTCCATTCAAAACCATGGTGGTCCAATGAACGTCTGAAGTTTTCGGGGACTCTTGTTCCAACAAGCATAACGCGAATATCTGGTGTTCCTTGTTTCAGAAAATGGCCTTCATAGTCGAGAATTTGAGCAATGTCTTTTCTTACGATTGTTCCTCTTTTTAGTTCGACAATTAGCTGATGACCATTCTTGTCGTGAAACAAAAGATCAACAAATTTGCCACTTACGTATATTTGACGCCCTTTAAAAGTGAGACCATCTTCTATTAAGGAAGGAACTCGGCAAATGATATCTTCAATTTCCTTTTCTTTCATCTAGTCTCCTTTTCTGGTGATAGTCTAACGGTAGTGATAAGCGGTGGCGACGCGAACTTGCGTTTACCACTGAATTATTCGTGAACAACAAAGCTATATTCCATCCGCTTTATTATATGGTTAGGTATTTTTATGTTTTAAATGATCCATAAGCTGCGCCAATCATTGTACCGTTTACCATAGAACCTAAAGCAAATATTGAAGCGTTTATTACATTGCTACCGTCAATAAAAATTATTGCAAGCGACCATGGGGTGCTTATAACAAAATTAAATAACAACAACGGTAAGTAAAAAAGAAACGTAGATTTATCACCGCTTAATACTTGTGAAAAACCTAAAGAACCAAGACTTAAACCAATTAATGCCCCCAAAAAAGAGTAACGAAATATGTAATTATATTTTTTTCTGCAACGTAACTTATTATTAGTATCATCTACAGAAGTAAAAAATAAAAATATCGGAAGAACAATTATTCCGAGTCCAAGGGTAAGAAGTAGCCATAAGTGTATATTTGCATTTCGTTTTTCAGATAATCTTATAACCAGAAAAATTGCAGCAAAATGAAGTATAAAAACAGAAACAGCAATTAATTCTTGATTCATCTTGATACCTAACGGCTTGGATAACCGGTGGCGATGCGACCTAAGCAAACCACTGAGTTATTCGGATTAAAAAACAGAAGCATCTTCCGTCCGGTTGATTCTGTGGTTAGCAGTTTTGTGGCAGCCTGAGCCACTTAACCACAGAGATTAACTTAACTATTTCCAACATCACCACAATTGCGATAGTGAAAACGATGGCCGGTTTTTCACATAATTTTAGTGGCCAAAGAAGGAAGAATGCTGAGGGCACGAAAAAACCCAAACGTAAGGGGAATTGCATGTAAGCCAAGAGCGCTACCTTCTTGTTTCTTTCGTAATTCCGAGGACATAATACTTATTTCCTGAAATTGGTATTATGTCCCCGGAAATCGGTTTCTTAAACATAACGGGTGAAGATAACCGGCGGCAGCCTACGCAATGCGACCCACCGAGCTATTCAAATTTTGTCAGACGTATTTTCCGTCCGGTTCATTATCTGCTTAGCTGTATTTCTATTTTGTGGCAGCAAGCTTCAATATATTTGCAATGTTTTGAAGTGCGGCTTTTCTTGCTTTTATTTCAAGTTCCTTGTTCCCGTCACTGATGTAGTCAACAAACGGGCAAGGCGCACTTTCTGGTTCACCATTTGGATATTGATATTTGCACCATGCTTTTTCGAGACAGCTGCTTTCGCCATTTCCCAAAGTCGATTTGAACACGGAAATAGCTCTTTCGTGCTTTTCTCTACTGGCGGTGAGAACGTCGAACGTATTGGTCTTGAAAATGGTTTCTTCGTTAATGGTTTCACCGAGGAAGGCAATTTCGTCAGCGAAGGCATTTCTGAATGTGGCAGCAGATGTGTTGAGAGTTTCAATCATTCTCTTATGTTTCCAATTGCCTCTGCGGACGGACCACCCAATGATGATAAGTACCAAGACGGAAACGATACCGAGAAGGTTAATTGTGCCAATTTCTACCTTAAAACCGAAAATGCTCATAACACCGCCACAGAAATAAAGGTATTCATTATTCTGTTAATTTGGGTTTTCAATTTCGCGGGAATTCTTTACCTAATATGGCTGAACATTAAGCGAAAGTTTTTCTTTTAAACGGCTAACGGTTCATGATAATCGGCGGCGACGCGAAGTTATGGCCACCACCACAATGTTGTTTTGCCTATTGTGAAAGAACGATTGACTAATAGCCTAAAGACATTAAGTTGTTAGGCCGCTTTTTAGTTTTCGAAAGTTGTCTTTAAGTTCAATAGCTCACCAACTTTTTTTATTGCCCTTGTGTTTGTAAATCGAAAGTTAGTTTTTTGACCATTGTAGGAAGGACTATCTTCAAAAACTTTACTTGTTTCACGCATTCCGTAAGAAATACGATTTAGTTCTCTTGACGCTAAGTGGATATTTTCTTTAGAAGGCAATTTGAAAAGTTTTTGTACCAGCCTGTAGCCTACAATAATTGTTGAGGTTGAAATGATTTCTGCTGACTTTGTTTCAATTTCGCGAGCGATCTCTGTATTGAATGAAGCGTTTGTAATTTGGGCTTGGTAGAGAAGTAATTTATTGCTGACACTTCCCAGTGATTTTTTAAGTTCTTGGGCTGGCTCGATCACCAATTTTAAAAGTATTTGTCCTGTCGCAAAAATAAGGACGCCACCAAGTACAGTCAGGGCAAAGGTAATCATTTGACTTTCTAGTAATGCTGACTGAGTTACTGCTGCAGAACTTGCCATTAAATTTTCCTTTTTCGGCCTAACGGTTCATGATAACCGGCAGCGACGAACTGTTCGAGCACCACCGCAACTTTAGACATTTTGCTTTCCAATTTAAAACAGATGTATTTTCCGTCCGGTTGATTAAGGTAAAGGGGTCAAATCTTTGCTTACTTCTTATTGAACTTCAGGCCTATTTCGTCGATCCGTTAGCGTAGCTTTAGATGAAAAACGATTTGGCTCTTTGCCATCCTGTATCGCCCACACAACCAAGATAATCCACCCGATAACAGGGATAAACCAGAGGAGAAGAAACCAGCCACTTTTATCAACGTCATGCAACCGCCGCACTCCAACGGCCAAAGACGGGAGGAGAACAGCTAACGAAAACAACCCTGACAAACGGTCGCTGAACATGCCGAGTGCCGCTGATGCGAGAAATGTAAACAGGAAAAACCACCAGTACTCTGATCTGGTGGCGCGGCCGTCAAACATTGCATATTTTGAGAAGCAAGTGCGAATGGATTCGCTAAAGGTCATTATGTCTCTCCTTATTTTGTTAGGGATATCCTCTCAATCCCCACTTAAACAAAAAACGCCATACCCCTGAAATGATTTCAGAAATACGGCGTTTAATTTATACTTATTTTTTGTTGTTTCGCACGGCCCCACCCTCCTGCATAAAAACAATTTATCATTAATAACGGCAGAACCTGTTTTTGTCAAATACTTCTATTGCCTGGCAAAGCTAAATCATGATGCGATATCGCTAATTCAAAATCCCAACTGGACAGAAATCGCTTGAACGACTCCCTCCATCTCTGCGGTGGAAATCGTACCAGCACAAGCGACAAGCCTTTGCTTACTCACAGTCGTCAATTGATCAGCCATCGCTTTGGATTTTTTATCCTTGAAGGTGACATAGGCTTCGCTGGGATATAAGCGCCCCGTGTTACTGGTCAGTGGAACAACCTGCACCCGGTTCAAAAAACGATTAGCGGCATCATTGCTGACAATGACAGCTGGTCGCTGTTTGCGGATTTCTCCACCGACTGAAGGGTCAAAGTTGACCCACCAGACATCACCCCTCTTCATGATTCACATCTCCAATGGTCCCTTCAGACCACTCAAGCGCTTCGGTCTCCCTGACGTGATCAGCCCCCATAGTTTCGTACGCAGCATACATATCCTTTTTAATCACATGTGGCCGTACCAGATCCTCTATGAAGCGACTGATCTTACCCGGACCAATAACCGTGCGCAGTCCGTCGTAGACTTCCTCATCAATGGTGACTGTTAATTTTTTTTGCATATGAGTACCTCCAAACACTTAACACGTATTCTACACGTGTCGATGTGACCTGCCAAGAAGCAACTGAGCAACGTCAGTAATAAAGAATTGATTTCTGAACGCCCCCTCCCCCGTGTGACGCTGCCGGAGTGGAACAGCTGATTTGAGAAAAAGAGCGGTAAATGTTTGAGCGAAGCGAGTTTTTGCCGCTCCTCAAAATAGCTGTGGAATGGAGGGAACCCGCAGGGCAAGGAGATCGGGTGTGTTTCTTTGCTTACTTTCTTGTCACACAACAAGAAAGTATGGCGGCAAGCGGGGCCGCAACCCCGCGACCTTATGATCTATCAGAATCTTGCGGTTGAAGCAAAAACGGAAGAAACGATTCAAAATTTCATAATGAATCTCTGTCCCGTATGACGCTGCCGGAGTGAAACAGCTGATTTGAGAAACAGAGCGGTAAATGTTTGAGCGAAGCGAGTTTTTGCCGCTCCTCAAAGCAGCTGTGGAATGGAGGGAACCCGCAGGGCAAGGAGGTCGGGTGTGCTTCTTTGCATACTTTCTTGTCACACAACAAGAAAGTATGGCGGCAAGCGGGGCCGCAACCCCGCGACCTTATGATCTGTCAAAATCTTGCAGTTGAAGAAAAAAGAGGAGAAACGACTCAAAATTTCATAATGAATCTCTGTCCCGTGTGACGCTGCCGGAGTGGAACAGTTGATTTGAGAAAAAGAGCGGTAAATGTTTGAGCGAAGCGAGTTTTTGCCGCTCCTCAAAACGGCTGTGGAATGGAGGGAACCCGCAGGGCAAGGAGGTCGGGTGTGCTTCTTTGCTTACTTTCTTGTCACACAACAAGAAAGTATGGCGGCAAGCGGGGCCGCAACCCCGCAACCTTAACAACAGTCAGTCAAAACCAAACAACTAAGATTTCAAAAACAACTTCTTATTCAAACGAAACATCGTCTTGATCGTCACATATTGCAAGTAAACCAACGGAATCTGTAGCAAAAAATAAACAACGCTAAACTGGGTTAAAATCCCATTGCTGACCAACCCGTGATGAAGAAAAAATTGACCAAAAACAAACAATGCGACACCGGGACAGATCAGCGCCAAACTCCCTGGACTGATAACCGTCCCGCTGACATATTCATCAAAATAATTAAGCCTCTTCATCGCCTTGTATCCAACCAGACCAAACATCAACTGCAACGATAAAAAAGCCCCGGTTAAAATCAGATACGAGGTATGCGTAGAACTGGTATCAAAATTGTGATCAAGTCCATGCATCAACCGTACAGCACTGATCCCCATCAGGGTAATAATCGGAATGCCAATCCACAAGCTGGCACTCGACTCTTTATCAATCCCGTTCTGAAAAATCGATGACATCCCCAGAACGATTTTTATAAAAGCCAACCCCAGAGCAACAACAAAGAAAAAAGTGGAAAATAAAAAACCCAATCCCGCCGTCAACTTGAGATGTGACATCGCAGTCGGCGCTGCCAGTCCGACCGACACCATAGCAAAGGCAAAGATCCCCAAGAGTTGGCTGAGATTGTTGTTCTGGGCGTAATCGTAGTTACCTTGAATAATAAAATCGGTGAAATAGCCGAGAAACAGTTTCAAAGCATAGATGCCGATAAGGAGAAAAGCAATCATGGCAAAGGGTAAGAGATACTCGATAATTGTCCAGAGTTTCGGGACAAAAACCGCCCCGAGAACAAACGCAACATTGACTGACATGGAGTAGGTCAACGGCACAGCCATAAAACTGACAGCCTTGTGACTGGAACGCATTGCAGCGGCTTCTGGGGTTTTACAAAACGCCCGATACTGAACAATATTCCAGGTCAAATAGCGATAATGGAGAATCGCAAAGAAAATGATGCCTGCAAGGGCAACAACAATCATCGCCTGGATCGGCACAGCCCCGCCGGTCAATTGTGGGTAGAGGAGGTCAAACGTGGGCATCGGCAAGCCCTTGTGCTCAACCATGAACATCAGGTACATAAAAAATGAGACGGAGAGCCCCCCACAACCAAGGCTAGCCAAGAAATAGATCGGTGTGTAGTTTTTTGATGCTGGTTTCATCCTTAATATCCCCTATATATATTTTTTTACAACATATATCATTTAATACGACCATTGAAATAATATCAAGGGGGCAAGGCAATCAATTTATAGATTTATCCCCTACCAGAATTGCCAGTGCCCCGTTTGCAAAACATAAATGCCCAAAATCAGGTTGGTGACCGCATGGGCGAGCACACACTGATAGATACTTTTGGTCCAATAAAGCAGGCCACTGTAAGCTGCTCCGGCCATGATGCCAGCCAGAATCAGGTTATGTTCCAGACCAAACAGGACCGCACAAATCAAAAAGGAGGTCAGGGTAAATGTCCCGATACGGACACTGCTGAAATTTGCAGTGATCACGTAGCGCAACATAAAAGAGCGCCAGAACAGCTCTTCCATGATCGGGACGACTAAGGCCGCTCCAAACAGACGGGAAAAAATCAGCAGGTTTCGAGAGGTGGCACTTTCAATCAAGAAGGGATCAAACCCTTTACTTTCACCGAGAGCAGTGAAGCCCCAATCCATATTGATCCAGAGGATAAACACCAACAGGCCGATGCCGATACTGGCGATGCTGTGGCGAAGATTCTTAAAGTCACTGAGCTGTAACTCGGTATATTGACGCCAGAAAAACAGGATCAGACCGAGCACGAGCACGGTTTTGAGCGGATAGAGATAGAGCATTTGTTGTGCAGTCAGATCAAGCCACCCTTTGCTGACTGACAATTCCAGAAGCTGCTGCACGCCAATAAAAGCCATAAACGTGGCGAAAGGGATAATCCGTACCCAACCTGCTTTACCCATGGTTCCCTCCAGATTTAATCAATGAATTTGCTTCCACGCTGTGGTGACCTGCTGCGCTTCCAGCATAAAAGCAATAGAGTCCGTTTCCAGTTCAGCACGCCATAGCTCCAACTGAGAAAAACCTGCTGCCAGTGGAATTTTATGCTGAATCCGCTCCTCTAAATGTTGTAATACTTTTTGTACGGTCTCCACCTTGCGGTAAGAGGTCAACCAGTCATATTGGATCATCCGTGGCAACTGTTGCTGTAATCCCGGGCTAAGATATGGGTAACAAGACTGCAAGCCACGATAGACATCCTGAGAAAAATCGGCAAGCGGTTGGTCAGAATATTCATCCCAGCGACAGGCCAAAAAATGGTCATAGAAGACATCAACCAGGACACTCCGGGCAAAACGGAACCGGGGATCGAGTCGACGACAACTGATCTGAAACAGCTCACTTGTCTGGGTCAAATGATCGATATGGCGGTGGAGTTTCACGTGCCGGGAAAGTTCATCAGGCAATGCTGCAGGGACAGCACCCTTAACAAAATCCCCCATCAACGAACCAGACCAGGCCAAAGGTTCCGGGTCCGAAAAGTAGAGATGAGCAAGATAATTCATCGGCGGATCAGATCAGGAAAGCCGCTTAAGCTGTGCGTCAATCTCAACCAGCACCTGCTGATCACCCTCTCCTGTGGAGACCAGATAGCGAAATAATTCGCGCATGACATCTTGCCTGTCAGAGCGGCTAAACCGTTGTACCAGCGTCTCAATCGAATTTGAGATATCGCTTGCAGATGAGAACAGTGACCAGAAGAAATGGGCCGCCTTGTTCCACTCTTTGCGCTCAGAAAAGAGACATATCAGCCCCGCAGTGGCATAGGGTTCGTCTCCAAAGGTCAGAGATTTCAGATAGCTCGTCTCCGCAGCCTCAAGTTGGTCCAGATGAAAATAGGCATCACCCATCCGTGTATGCAAGGCCTGGGTTCCATCTGAGTGGGGAAGAATCTTCTGCCAGACCTCGAGAGCTTTATCATACTGTCGATACCAGCGAAAACAGTTACCCAACCCATAAAGAGCGTAAGGGTTTTTTGGATCAACCTGAAGCGCCCGACGAAAATAACGCTCTGATTTTTCAAAGTCGGAGATTCGCCAGCAAAGTTTACCGATGATGGTTAAAATATGCAGTTCATTCGCGTCAAACTTGAGGACCTTCTCATAGGCCTCAATGGCTTCGGCATCTTTCCCCAGACGGTGCTGCAAATCAGCCAAGCCGGTCAAAGCGAAGCGATCACCAGGAGAAGACTGCAGGATCTGCCGGTAAAATTGTTCGGCGCGCTCAAACTGCAATAAAATCTTGCAACTCTCGGCAATCCGGGTCATGACAAATTTATCTTGTGGTCTTAAAACAAGATAGCGATCCCAGAGATGCACAGCGTCCTGATGACGATTCTGTTTCTTGCAGATATCGCCTAAGCCACGCAAGGCAAACAAATTTTTGGGGTCAACCTCCAACAAATTTCGGTAACAACGTTCCGCTTCTTTAAAGTCGCCAATTTCACGACATGCGTCCCCCATCCCCGATAATAAATAGGGATTTTCCGGTTCTCGTTCCAAACCCACAGCAAACAAATCTTTCGCTTCAAGATACTGTCGGGAACGCAGTTTCTGCCGTGCTTTCTTGGAAATATCAATCACAGAGGGTTGTCGTTGCTGATGGTCTCGAATCGTAGCGCTTTGAGGCTGGGTCACAATAGCTCCTGACTTTACATTTTTAAAAGGTAGAGATTACGCATTACATTGCTGTGTTGTTAATGCTGATGACAATATTATTTGTCCTGTTGCCCATAGCTGCAGAATTTTTCGCTGACGACTTTCATCTCCTCTGCATCGACGAGAACAGGTTCACCGATTGATTTTGCCTGATAGTAGATTCTGGCAACAAGTTCAATTTCCTCTGCCGTGTTAAAGGCTTTACTCATACCATCACCGACAGCCACAAGGCCATGGTTTGCCAATAGCACAGCATTGTAAGCGCCAATACTGGCAATGATATTGTCAGCCAGAGCAGCACTTCCAAACGTTGCATAGGGGGCCAAAGGGACTTTATCACCAGAAAAGGCAACCAGATAATGCACCGCCGGAATCTCCCAATGGAGACAAGCGATAGTCGTTGCGTAAACCGAGTGTGTATGCACGATAGAGTTGATATCTTCACGAGCAGAATAGAGAGCAAGATGGAAACCTAACTCACTCGATGGTTTCAACTCCCCTTCAACCCGCTGTCCGCTACGATCGACGATAACAACGTCGGCAATCGTCATATCATGATAATTGATGCCACTGGGGCTGATCGCAATCAGGTCATCTTCTCTACTGAGGATACTCAGATTCCCGCCGCTGCCTGTCGTCAAACCAGAACGGATCAGCTGCATACCATAGTCAACAATCTGTTGTCGCTCCTGCAACATCAACATAATAATCTCCCGAACCTGTTTCTCATTACAGATGATCCGTAGCTGAGGTCTCTTGTGAAAGGTCAAGTTTGGCCACTTGTTGATGATCGCGTTTGTCCTCTAATTGTGCCAGCAGAGGGGCCGCAAGGGCTTGAAATTCGGCCAGATGTTCTGCACTGACAGACTTGGCTGCCGGAGCCTTGAGCTTGGTCGGATTGACCGGAGCGCCGTTATGTCGCATCCGGAAACAGAGATGCGGCCCCGTCGCCATACCGGTACCACCAAGATAACCGATCACCTGCCCCTGACTCACTCGGGTCCCCTTTTTCAATCCTCTGGCGAACCCTTTCATATGCAAATAAATCGTTGCATAACCATTGCTGTGACGCACTTCGATAAAATTACCATTGCCTTTGGTATAACCAATCCTGTAGATACTCCCATCCCCTACCGTTTTGATCGGCGTCCCCACCGGAGCAACGTAATCAATCGCTGGATGAGATTTCCATGATTTCAGAATTGGATGGAAGCGGTGCATGGTGAAACCAGAGGATATCCGCGTAAACGAGAGAGGAACCTTCAAAAAAGTCTTGCGCATATTCTCACCCTTCTCATTGTAGAAGGATGTCGCCTGATCACCGTCCTTAAAACGGATGGCCTTGAACGTTTCACCCTGATTGACAAATTCTGCCGCGAGAACCTTACCGTAACCGGCCCATTGACCTTCGCGAAAGCGTTTTTCCACCAGCGCCTGAAATGTGTCACCAACGCGAATATCAAGGATAAAATTAATATCCCAGCCAAAGATATCGGCAAGCACGTAGGCCAACTCAGGTGATTCGTCGATGGCAGCTATGGCATCGAAAAGACTACTCTCGATGGTGCCGTGAATGACCTCGGTGACAACATCATAAAGAATCGGTTGACGTTCCATATTGATCTGATCAGCCTCACGACTGATGACCAATTGCTCTTCAGCGTCAATTTCATAGATAAATGAGCTGAACTCCCCATCCAGAGTCACAATTTTATAAGGGTTTCCAGCACATATTTTTGTGAAGGGGAAGACAGCATCACTTTGCTGATTTAAATGATAAATTTCCTGGTCAGTGAAATATTCTCCCAGCAGTGCAGTAATTGAAGATCCTGATGGAACCGTATTTTTTATTTCAGCATAAACGGGTTCAGGAGGAGCGGGAGGAACAACAGGAGCTGCCACAGGTAACGGTTCTTGTTTGCCTTCCGGACTGAAACTGGCTCCACCACGCAACAACAAGACACTGAGAACAACGCACACAGCCACTGCAAACAACGCAACCCAACGCCCCGGTTTCAATTTCTTTTTAAATCCAACCGCCGATTTATGCGGGGGTTGAAAATCTGTGTTGGTAGCCATTGATCAATCCGCAAACAATTATTAGGAATAATTCATATCTTGATATTTAATTTGAATATTATAACAGTTTCCCCTTTCTCCTGTCCAGTCACTGATTATTCGTTTTTCAGATATTGCCACAGGTCTCTCATGGGGATAACATAGCGGCTCACTTATAACCACGATAAAGGATATTAAAGCATGGTCAATCAACAGAGACTTTCTGACGAGTTTATGCGGCAAGCAAGCATCGACAGCCCATCATTCAAAGAAGCTGATATAGCAAAATATCTTGAGAAACGATTCAAAGAGCTCGGTGCTGACATTTGTTTTGATAATGCCGGAGAAAAGATCGGCAGCAGCAGCGGCAATTTGATGGCCCGGCTACCAGGCACCCGAGCAGGAGAGCCGTTGCTGCTATCAGCCCATATGGACACGGTCACCCCAGCGGAAAATGTTCAACCTGTTTTGACAGATGGTCTCTTTACCAGTGCGGGAGACACCGTGCTCGGTGGTGATGACAAGTCTGGAATTGTCGAAATTATTGAAGCGATTGAAGTGTTGCAGGAACAGAAGATTCCCTACGGTCCACTGGAGATTGTTATTTCTGTCTGTGAGGAGCAAGGGCTTCTGGGTGCCAAGAATTTTGACTGCAGCCAATTAAAAGCGAAACAGGGGGTTGTCCTTGATACCTCCGGTGTTGATATTGTCATTAATCGGGCCCCGGCCGCCAACCGTTTTAATATCGACATCTTTGGTCACGAAGCTCATGCCGGTGTTTGTCCGGAGCAAGGGCTCTCTGCGATCCAGATCGCCAGCCGCGCCATAGCAAAAATGACTCTCGGCAGAATCGATGCAGAGACAACCGCCAACATTGGCACCATTCACGGTGGACTCGCCGTCAACATCGTCCCCAAACAAGTGACCCTGCGCGGTGAAGTTCGCAGCCACGATCTCAATAAACTACGCCAACAGACCGAACGGATCATCGGCGCGGTTGAAGAAGAGGTCGAAAAAGCCACGATCACGGTTAATGGTGAAACCAAGCGCGCGACCATGGCTCTGGAGTTAAAGGAGGACTTCTCTCCTATGGGGGTCGCTGAAGATGCCCCGATTCTAAAAATTATCCACGCAGCTGGTGCCGCCTTGGGGCGACCACAGAAAATTCAATCTGCTGGAGGCGGTTCCGACGCCAACGTCTTCAACGGCCATGGCATCGAAACTGTGATCATCGCCTCAGGAATGGACAAGATCCATACCATCAATGAGCAGATAGCCGTTGCTGATATGGTCAAAGCCAGCGAGTTGTTGGTTGAAATCATCCGCAGAGCCTAGAGAGCAAGATTCAGGAGTTGCAGTGAAAGTCGCAGAGCACATAAAGCAGATTCAAACACCCCCGATCACCGAAGTTAAAAGCTGGCTGACGAAGCAGACCTTTGCGGCAGATAAACCTCTCGTTGATCTGTGCCAGGCGGTCCCCAGTTATTCACCCCCGAAAGAGTTGATTGAACACTTAAAGGGGGCTATGGATGACCCTTTCACTTTTAAATACAGCCCCGACGAGGGTCTCCTAAACGTTCGTCAAGAGGTTTGTCGCTGGTATCATCGCCACTACCACGGGGCTCCGCAACCGGAGCAACTCTGTTTAACCATCGGTGCTAGCCAGGCCTTCTGGCTAGCCATGACAACGCTCTGTCAACCCGGCGATGAGGTGATTATTCAACTCCCTGCTTATTTTGATCATCTTATGGGATTGCAAGCCCTTGGCATTAAACCCGTCTGCGCCCCCTTTGATCCGACAAATGCTGGCCAACCAGATCTCCAAGCGATCAGCCGCTTAATCAATGCAAAGACCAAAGCCATTTTACTGGTGACACCAAGTAACCCAACCGGCGCCGTGATCCCGGCCAAGCAGATCAATAGTTTTTTTGAATTGGCACAAGCTCGCAACATCAGCTTGATCCTGGACGAGACCTATAACGCCTTTATCGGCACCGCACCTCATTCTCTGTTTAACTGCACTGATTGGCCTGATCACTTTATTCAAATTGCATCATTTGGTAAAACTTTCGCCCTGACAGGTCTCCGTTGCGGAGCCTTGATCGCCAGCGAAAACGTCATCCAGCACACCTTAAAAGTTCAAGACAGTATGGTTGTCTGTCAACCGCGTACGGCTCAATTGGCGTTGCAGTTTGGATGTCAGCATTTGGACGCCTGGGTGGCGAAAAACAGCTTAACCATGCGCCAGCGACATGATCGCTTCAAAACTGATTTTCAGGCGGCAAAAACCGCTTTTGAACTGATCGCCAGCGGCTCTTTTTTTGCTTGGGTTAAACACCCATGGAAAGATCTGAACGGCCGTCAGGCTGCGCAACGGCTGGTTGAGAAAGAAAATCTCATCTGCTTGCCCGGAGAAACTTTTGGACCGGGGCTTGAATCTTATCTGCGCCTCTCTTTCGGAAACATAGAATCTGCGCAAATTCCTGATGCCATTGCGAGATTACAGCACTGTTAAAGACGGATTTTCCTCAACGTCAGGCGACTGTTTCCGACGCATCCCTCTTGATATGGATATCCTGCTGCGGGAATGGGATAGTAATTCCTGCTTCAGACAGAGCTTGGTGAATGGCAAGGTTCACTTGATAGAGGACATGAAAGTATTGTTTTGTCGGCACCCAGTAGCGCATGCCAATATTGATGGCAGAATCGGCAAAGGCCTCAATGCCAACCTGAGGGGCAGGATCAGTAGAAATTTCAGGAAATTGTGCCAACACTTGTTGCAACACTGCGATCGCCCGTTGAGGATCGTCTTCATAAGAGATTCCGACACTGGTCTCGATAATTTTGTTTGCGAAAGAGTTGCGCAGAATTTCACCCACAATCAATTTGTTGGGAATGGTCAACTCTTCCCCATCTTCAGTTGTCAAAATAGTTGCGGCCAGACGAATTTCTTCTACCACACCACTGACGCTTTGCACCGTAATGGTATTCCCCACCACAAAGGGACGGGTAAGAATCAGCGTCAATCCCGCACCATAATTGGATAATGGCCCCTGAATGGCCAAGCTGCTACCAAAAGCGACAGCACCCAATGCAGCAATAAATGGTGCAATGGAGATTCCAAACTTAGCAATGGCGATGATGATCACAAACATCATCACCAAAAGCTTGGTAGAACTGGCAAAGAAACGGGCAAGGGTCACATCAATATTGCGCTTGTCACATAGCCGCAAGACCAGACGCGACAACCAGCCTGACAATTTCAAGCCAATGATAAGAATAATCAGAGCGCCGACAATCTGGAAGCTGTAGTTAATGACAAATTCAGTCACAACATCAATGACCTTCTGCACCGTTTCGAGTTCTTGGCCAAAAATGGCGCTATTTTCCACTTCCATATCACTCTCCTTTAATGCAATTTATATCGATATCAAGCCCTTGGCAGGATGGTCAAAACAATATCCTTGATACAGCATACCAAAAAGAATCCCTGCAACAAATATTATCCAGATTTTGTCTTCAGGCTGATTTCAAAGCAAATCACGGCGATCAGAAAGCACATGATCCCTTTCATTAAAACCAAAAAAACAGTTGACCTGCATAAGAGTTTATGAAATATTTTAAATAATTAACTTTATCATATTGTTTAAAATTAATATTACTCTAGCTTCAGCAGACTATGCCTATAACTCCACAACCATTTTCCCTTCCCATGCACCCCAGCAACAGACAGCTTCCCAGACGATCGTTCGCCTATTTGCTACAATTTCTAATCTGTTTCATGCTGATCTTTTTCATCTCTCCCGCGTGGGCTGAAGAAAATGTCACCATCCTTTACCCTGACGTCTCAGCCCCCTATGACGCAATCTTTGACAAAATAATCGCCGGGATCGATTCGCAACAAACATTGCAAATTCATCCCCTCTCCTTAAAAAAAGAGGATTCAGAGAGCAGATTAAAAGATCATCTGATCAAAACAAACTCGAAAGCAATTATTGCACTTGGCAAACGGGGAACCATCGCAGCAGAAACGTTACAAAATCAGTTACCAACTATTTACGGGGCCCTCCTGTATATCCCCGAGGGGAAAACAGGCATCAGCCTTTCAGCCGATCCGCAACAACAGTTTGATAAACTAAAAGCAATCGCACCGAAAATCACAACAATCTCTGTCGTATTTTCTCCATCAGTCAACACCTGGTTGATATCGTTAGCCGAGCTGGCAGCCGAACAGTACGGCCTGACATTAAAACCATACCCGGTCGAAAATCTCCGTGAAGCAGTGATTCAGTATCGTGACATTTTACAGACATCCAATAATCAAACCGATGCGATCTGGTTACCCCTTGATCCTATCAGCGCCAATGAAAAAGTTGTCTTACCCATGTTGTTGCAGGAATCTTGGAACCGGGATTTAGTGATTTTTTCCAGTAAACCCACCGATGTTCAACGCGGAGTCCTGTTTTCTATGTATGCCGATAATTTTGGTATGGGTCAGGACTTAGCCCATTTATTAGTAAAACAACTGACAGGAGAAATGGTGCCACCCGTCTCCCCGGTCACAACATTACTGACAGCAGTAAACCTGCGGACCGCAGCCCACCTTGGTTTCAATTTTACGTCACAGCAACAACGTCGCTTTGACTTAACGTTTCCATCACGATGAAGAGGCTGTAGAGATAGAGATGAAATTTATAGATAGATTCCGCAATATATTTTCCAGCTTCAGAGGACAACTTCTGGGAATCGTCACTCTGGGCATCCTCGGCTTGGCACTCACCGCGGCCATAACGACCGCCTGGGTTGCCAGTGCCAAAGCATCACGACAAATGGTTGCCCAAGGCCTACAGCTCGCCGATACCCTCGCGGAACAAAGTATACTCGCACTCCTTTATGCCAGCCCGGAAAATGCTCAAGACCCCCTTGGCACAATTTTAAGTTTTCCCGACACTATTTATGCCGCAATTTACCAAATGGATTTTAATTTGTTGGCATCTCTCGGTACAGAACCGCAGGATGATACAGTTTTTAAGCAACAACCGTCGATTGACGAACCATACGTATTCCATGAAACCAGCCAGGCATGGCACATAATTGCTCCGGCCAACACTGCGGGTAACGACAGGAATAAAGAGGAAGATAAAGATGTTTTTACCAACGCGCCAAGCCCCGAACTTCTTGGCTATGTCTACCTTGTTATTGATAAAGCGACATTGAGGGCTTTGCAATATAATATTTTTCTCAATAATATTCTGATTGCCTTGGCCTTTGCCTTAGTCATTATCATATTAACTAATCTAGGCATCAAAAGGCTCATCAAGCCGCTCTATCAACTGATTGAAGTCATGGACCAAAACAACTCGGAAGGGAGTATCATCCGTGCCGAGTTAGAAGGTCCCCGGGAAATCATCAACCTTGCCCGCGGATTTAATACGATGATGGTCAATCTGGAAGATCGTGATCGAAAACTACGCCAATATGGCAAGCACCTCGAAGCTGAAGTCCAGATCCAAACCCATGAACTGATCGAAGCCCGTGACGCAGCGCTCAGTGCCAATCGACACAAATCAGAATTTTTAGCCAATATCAGTCATGAATTACGGACTCCCCTGCAAGGAATTATCGGTTATGCCGATCTCGTACTTGAAGAGCTTGAATACATCGGCGCAGATGAACAAGCTGAGCAAGTAGGATTTATTCTCAACAGTTCAAGCCGCTTGCTTAATTTAATCAATGACATCCTCCACCTCTCCAAAATTGAATCAGGACGGATGGACCTCAAGTTGGAAACAATTGATCTGGATGCAGTCATCAAGGAAGCTGTCCAAACGACAGCACCGATGATGAGTTACCACAATAATAAATTTACCTATGTAGCGCATAACAAAACGACACAACTGGTCATCGATAAAGAAAAGTTCATACAGGTCATTCTTAATCTGCTCAGCAATGCCGCTAAATTTACCACAGATGGCAATATCACTCTTTCTTCATGGTTAACAAATGAGCAACTGTCAATCGAAGTGAAGGACTCCGGGATTGGTTTGGATGCGAATCAATTGCAAATCATTTTTGAAAAATTCCGCCAGGGCGATGGAAGCATTACTCGCCGCTACGAAGGAACGGGACTCGGATTAGCTATTAGCAAAAGTTTTTGCGAGCTCATGGGGGGGACAATCAGCGTGAAGAGTGTCCGTGGAGAAGGGTCGACTTTCAGTATCATCATTCCGATTCCTATTGTTCAAGATCAGGGTTGGGAACCGACGGTTAACGGCAAAACTGAAACGCGAAGATTTTTTTCATTGTACTGAGCGGTATTTTCTCATTTTGTACCATGTGAACAGCAGCACGTTAAAAAGATAACAAGGTAAAATGGGTCAATGATTGGACCCCTATTCAGGAGATCCCCATGAAAAGAAAAATAATTTACTTGGTTGCCATTCTGTTGATCGGGTGCAATATGACACCCTTTTCGGCCAAAGCTGAGGAGGCAGTCCTACTTGGGGGGGGCGAGTTGGAAGCACTCTATGGCGATGAAGAGTTTGTCAGCATTGCAACAGGTCGCAGTAAGCCCGTTTATAAAGCACCAGCGGTCGCCAGTGTTATTACTGCTGAAGACATCAGTAGAATGGGCGCAAGAACCCTTGATGACGTTTTGGAATCGGTTCCCGGGCTTCATGTGGGAGTATCAAACCAAGGGCGGCTTGATTCGGTTTATTCTATTCGCGGCATCCACACAAGTTTCAACCCTCAGGTGCTAGTGCTCATGAACGGTATTGCCTTTCCAGCTATTTCCTCCGGTCGTCCATTCCAATTTCGCCTTCCCGTGACTGCAATAGAAAGGGTTGAGATCATTCGTGGCCCAGGTTCAGCCATTTATGGTGCTGACGCATATTCTGGTGTGATCAATATTATTACTAAAGATGCGGAGACAATGGGCTCTGAGGTGGGCATGAGGACGGGATCTTTTGATACGCAAAATCTATGGCTACAGCATAGTGCACATCGGGGAGATTTAAGTGTTGCAGTGTCGTTAGAATGGCTAAAAACCGATGGAGATGATTCACGAAAAATCAGTTCAGATCTACAAACATCTCTGGATAGTATTTTCGGGACGTCGGCATCTCTAGCTCCTGGTGAATTAGATACCCGCTACAATGTATTTAATTCACATTTGGATATCGGCTACAAAAAATGGCATTTTCGGCATTGGTATTGGAAACAGGATGATGCGGGTTTAGGTGCAGGTGCTGCTTTAGCGCTTGATCCTGTGGGGGGTGAAGACTACGATCTACATCTGCTGGATTTAACCTATCAAGATGATAATCTGACTAAAAACTGGTCAATAAAGCTCAATCTCTCTTATTATAATCTCAAAAACAAGAGCCGTTTTGTTCTCCTGCCACCGGGGACGACGGTGCCGGTGAACAGCGATGGCAACCTTGAGCTAAGTGCAGCTCCGGCAGGCATTGTAACCTTCACAGATGGCATGTTAGGAAACCCCGAAGGGACACAAGAGCAGAGCGCCTTTGAAATCGTGTCTCACTATTCTGGTCTCAAATCACATCAATTCCGCGTTGCAACAGGCCTTAAATACTTCTCGGGCAAAGCCACCAAAGAAACCAAAAACTTCGGTCCTGGAGTTATTGACGGGACCAGCAGTCCCATCGACGGCACATTGACCGATGTCGCCGGAACCTCAAATATATTCATGATCGATCCAAGCAGAACCTTATGGTACCTGTCACTGCAGGATGAATGGCAATTAGCCCGTGATTGGGAATTGACCGGCGGTATCCGCTATGACCATTATTCTGATTTCGGAACAACAGTCAATCCACGCATTGCCCTTGTCTGGTCCACGCGTCAAAACCTGACAACGAAATTGCTCTATGGGAAAGCCTTCAGAGCACCCACTTTCAATGAAAAGTCCTCCATCAACAATCCAGTTGCCCTCGGAAACCCTGACCTTGATCCCGAAATTATCAATACCATTGAACTCTCTTTTGACTATCGGCCCACATTTAATCTGCAAAGTATTTTAAGCACTTATTATTATATTGCAGAGGACTTAATTGAATTTGTTCCTGACCCGGGACAATCGACTATCACAGCGCAGAATAACCGAGATCTAACGGGTTATGGTTGCGAACTGGAAATCATCTGGAAAGCGTTACAAAACCTCAAGATCACGGGTAACTATGCTTGGCAGCACACTGAAGATCGAGACACCGGAAAACAAATAGCCGATGTCCCTGTACATCAAATCTATCTTGAGACAGACTGGCAATTTGCACCACAGTGGTTTGTAAATACCCAATTAAACTGGATAGCTGAGCGTAAACGATCTCAAGATGATTCCAGAAAGCAACTAGACGATTATTCTTTAGTCAACCTTAATCTCAGTCGCAAAAATATTTACAACCATTGGGATTTTTCACTGGCAATAAAGAACCTGTTCGATGAAAATGCGACTGAGCCAAGCAACATCACCATTTATGATGATTATTCTTTGGAAGAGCGCAGCATCTGGGCACAGATACGTTACAGGTTTTAATCTATGGATGAAAGAAAAGTAAAAAACCGCAACACAGAATTCAGCGCGAAAATTTCTTCCCGTTTTTGGCAGGAAGTCCCGAACGATGACAACCCGTATATTGCAGACAATTATCGTTGCCAAGGGTACGATCTGACCCAACTAGCTGAAAAACGCAGCTTCACTGAAACCCTGTATCTGCTGTTTCGTGGCGAGCTGCCAAATCAACAACAAAATGAGATCTTGCAGAAACTGATGATCGCGTTTATCAATCCAGGGCCACGCCATCCGGCTTCCCGTGCGGCAATGCTAGCCGGAGTTAGCAAAGCTGCTCCCTCGCAACTTTTACCGATTTCATTGAGTATTTTAAGTGGAGAGCACCTGGGAGCCGGAAGTTTAGAAAAAAATGTCCGCTTCTTCAGAAAAAATGTGGCTAAAGACCCCAAAGAAATCATTGCAGATTTGCACCTGCAATTGAGCAATCCATCACCATCTAACTGGGAGCCGATTCCTGGATTTGGCATGCGCTTCGGTTCAATCGATCAATTCAGCAAAAAGATCGCTGAGTTACTCCTTCCGCTACCGGGAGCAGGTAGAGCCTTAAAATGGGGTGCCCTTCTTAGTGAACATCTACAAGAATTCAATCTCGGTTGGTTACCAACGGGTGTGACCGCCGCAGTCTTATCTGATCTTGGTTTTCATCCCAAAGCAGCCGTCGGCATATTTCAGCTAATCTCAGCTCCAGGGCTCTTGGCACATGGGCTTGAAATGTCGGGGAAACCATTGACAACAATGCCCTTCTTAGAAGACAAGGATTACCGCATTGAAGAATAACAAGACAACAGAGACAACATTTTGGGATCAATGCCGGGGAAAAATTGTTTCGCGAAAGGGAGGCTGGATTATTGGCAAGGGGGCTTTCAGCCACGGTTATGACATCAATAAAGATTGTGTTGGGGAAATCTCCTATTTTCAATTAATGATTCTGAATGCCACGGGAAAGCTTCCTGAAAAAAAACTGGCCGACTGGTTAGAAGCTGCCTATATGGGATTGAGCTGGCCAGATTCACGTCTTTGGTGTAACCAAATAGCGGCACTTGGCGGAACGATGCGCTGTTCTGCAGCAGCAGCAACCGGTGCCGGACTTCTCTCGGCAGATACCCGCCTGTACGCGCAAAGAACCCTTATTGAGGGCATCAACTTTATTACCAGAGCTCTTGCAGCAAAAAAGGCGGGAGCAACCGCTGCTGAAATCGTGGCACAGGAATGTGCCCGTTACAAAGGGCGCCCTTACATTGTCGGCTATACTCGCCCCATTGCGAATGGAGATGAGCGGATCGCACCTTTGGAGAAAGTTGCCATCAAACTGGGGTTCAAGAATGGGGAACATCTGACCCTGGCCTATCAAATCGAGGCCGCTCTCAAGGCTGAGTATGGCGAAGAGATGAACATGAACGGTTACGCATCTGCTTTCCTGGCAGATCAAGGGTTAAGTGCCGAGGAAGCCTATCGGATCAGTTTAATCTCAACCAACAGTGGCATCACTGCCTGTTATCTTAATGCTCTGGAACGCCCCCCTGAATCGTTCCTCCCCTTGCGCTGTAGCGATATCGATTATCAGGGTCCCCCCCCAAGAGACGTTCCAGTCAAAGAGAGTTAAGATTATAAACCGGTTAAGCCGTCTCCACGACATTGACCTTGTTTTGTTCGGCACGACCCAGAGTTTTCATCCGTGCCCCCATGGGAGGAACTTCTTGAGGATCGATATAGACATCAACCACGGTTGGACCACTGCGTTTTCCCATAGCGATAAAATCTAGAGCTTCCAATTCATCGATGGTCCTGACGGTTTCTGCCTCGGCCCCCATTGAACGAGCCACCTGAGCAAAATCCACAGGCGGGAGCTCAAAAGCAATCGGCTCTCCCCCGCCTAATCTCTGACCGTGCATAACCATCCCCAGATTACTATCATTGAGAATGACAAAAACCAGTGGAAGTTTCTCTGCAACGGCAACCGTTAACTCCTGACCACTCATCAGATAGCTTCCATCTCCGGTGATACACAACGTTGGGGTTCCCGGTGCGCCAACGGCACTCCCAACACTGTTACCAATTGCCCAGGTCATGGCACCAAAGCCCATTTCAATGTGACAACGGTTACTGCTGGAGAGATGCAAATAGTGAGTTGCCCAAGCCCAACTGTTGCCCGCATCGATAAAAATACGATAATCCGCCAAAACTTTCAGCGATAATTCACGCATCAATCGTTGTGGCTTTATCGGAGTAGACGAAGAGACATAGGCCGCACAATCATCAACCACGATGTTGGGGTTTTCACCCCGAACGGAAGGTGTATAACAACTCTCATCCTGCCTCTGATCAGGTAATTGTTGATTCAAAGCACTGAAGATCTTATCGACGGCACCACAGACATGCAGACGTGCCAGAAGAGATTGAGAAAAGTGTTCAGGATTATTGTCGATATGGATCAATTTTTTATTCAATTGAATATCATCCCGGCGACCGCTAAAAATCATCTCCCCCAGACGGGTGCCTACAGCGAGAACCAAATCGTTGCCGGGATCTTCAAGAACCTCATCAGCGCTAGCATGCCCTGCATAGCCAACAACCCCGTAATACAGAGGGTGACAATGATCAATCCAACGTTTACCAGCCGGGCCAGTCACAATCCTGACGTTATTTTTTTCGGCAAAAGTCATAATATCTTGGATGCCATGACCGCAACCATCACCAAGAAGAAGAACCATCTGTTGCGCCTGCTTTACTTCTGTCAAAAGCGCACTCAAAGCCTCTGGATCAAGGGTTTTAGGTCGCTGCGTTATCGTCTCAAGTTTAAGCAACGACCTGCGGCTCCCCATCCGTCTGGGGGCCGTCAGAATATCGGTCGGAATACTCAAGTGGACGGGTCCAGATGGCGTTCCTTTCATGGCCGTGAATGCCGCAATAAATTTTTCTTCCAGTTGCCCTCGATGTGAGATAAGGCTGCTATAGCGGGTACAGCAACGGAACATCTCAACCGTGTTAATAGAAGAACAAGAAGACTCCTGCAAGGTCAGCTTCCCAAAAAGAGGCAGGGCCGTTTGGGCCGTAATCACCAACAACGGGATTTGAGCAACATAAGCCGAAGAGACCCCGGTAATCAGGTTGGTCGCTCCAGGACCAGTCGTCGAACAACAGACGCCTATCTTCCCGGTCTCGCGATGATAACCTTCTGCCATAAAAGCTGCCCCTGTCTCATGGCGAGCAACCACTGGACGCAGGCCTCCACGCCTTGAACTGCGAGCCATGGCGTCAAAGAGAGGTTCTATTGACCCCCCGGGGATACCAAAAACAACATCGATCTGCAGTTCTTCTAAAAGTTCGATGACTAAATCGGCAAGGTCGTTTTTCTGGTCAAGGTAGAGACGGCGAGAATCGTTGATTTGAGACATGATAGAAAGGATCTCCCAGAAAATAGTAGTAAAACCAATCAGGCTTCAATAACTAATGAAATGCCATACTACATAAAATCTATAGTCTTTCAAACTTTTAATAATATCAATTCTTTCCATAAAAAACGCCGGGAACATTGTTCCCGGCGCATGAGATTTCAAATAACAGGTTGCGTCGAACATTTAAATCTTTGGCAGTTCAACATAAAATGTTGTTCCTACTCCCAATTTTGATTCCACCCCGATGTGACCATCGTGATTTTTAGTCACAATAAAGTAACTAATAGATAAACCAAGTCCAGAACCAGAATCTTTTGTCGCAAAAAACGGCTCAAAAATATGTTTTTGCGCGACCTCAGTCATTCCAGGACCGTTATCTTCTATCTCAACGCGAACAAAGTTCTCCTTATCCAGGACCCTAACCAAAAAACGGGGTTGATAACTCGGGGTTTCACTTGAAGATTCCTGCAAACGATACTTCTCCTCCATGACATCGGCACCATTCAGCAACAAGTTATAAAAAACCTGTTGAATCTGTGCAGGGTCACACTTCACAAAAGATAAGCCCGGTGCATAATCACGCATAATCTCAACCTGCCGAAAATCGAATTTACGTTGCAGACTAAAATGAGCCGTTGCCAGATCAATTGCCCTTTCAAGTAAATCCGCAAGGTTATGTGGATATTTTTGAGAACTTCCCTCGTGAGTAAAGCTCAACATATTTTCAAGCAATTTTGCCGTCCGGATACCAGACTCTTGGATGACATCAAGTTGCCGCAGGATACCCCGTTGTTCAAGGTATTGCCTGAGCATTGAAAAATCGAGATTCAGCGCCTCAGCAACTCTTTGGTTTGGCTCAACATCCGCTGATAAACGATTCTTCACCGCCTGAGTATTCTGAACAATTGCAGCGAGGGGATTATTTATCTCATGGGCCACTCCAGCAGACAATTGTCCCAGAGACACCATTTTTTCCGACTGAACAATCCTTTTCTCAAATAAAAGCTGCTCTGTGACGTCGTCTATGCGAATAATGGCACGGCAAAACTCTTCATTCTGAACGGGGTAGATCGTAATATTGAAGAAACGGAATGAGTCCTCCCAATGACACGGAACTTTTCTCCGATGCTGGACACCTCCCCCCTTCATCGCAATACGAATATCTTCGATGACGCAACACTCTGGCCACACTTCTGTTAGCAGTTTCCCCTTGGTATCTCTTGCGCTCAGACCACTGACATGTTCAGCATCCTTGTTCCACAACATCACCTTTTCTTGGGCATCAACACCGATCAGTACGGAGGGCATAGAGTCAATAATATTACCAAGAAGATTCTGTAACTGTTGTAAATTGTCCATATGATCAGCAAACTGAGCGTTACTCACCAGATAATCATCGCGCCTGACAGCAAGATCACAAACTTTTCTTATTTCTTCAGCCCGAAACGGCTTGGTAATAAAATCAGCAGCGCCACTCAACATCAGATCGCGAGCGAGTTCCATCGTTGCGTGGGCGGTCATAATCACGACCGGTAATGCTGGGTTGAGAACTACAAATTCTTTCAGGACTTCAGATCCCGACATTCTGGGCAACATAATATCGAGTAAAACCAGTTCATGCTGACGTTCTTTCCACGCAGCCAAACCAGTTTCACCATCAGCAGCCAATTCTACATCAAAACGATTCTGGAGCATTTTCTGAACAAGACGGGCATTATCAAGATGATCCTCAATCACCAGTAAACGGTGTTTTTTCAAGCCAGTGCTTGGTGATTTGAGAAGCAGCTTCACGATATCTGGGAGTTTATGGCAATCATCAAAAGGCAAAAGCTGATTTACCCCAAACTCACGGGCAGTGATTTCGGTAATCCGTTCACACCAGGTGTGGGTGACGATGATAATTGGTGTCTCCTTACTTGATGGATAAATTCCAGAACGGATAATCCGGGTCAAGCGCCAGACATCAAATGATCCAATATTAATATCAGTGATAACCAGGTCAACAACATCTGACTGAAAAATATTAATCGCATCCGTTCCTGAGGTCGCGACGCTAATCCTCCCCCCCAAAGGGTCGAGAAGGATATGCAAGCGTTGTCGATCATTACTATCGTCAGTAATTAATAAAATATGTGGTTGGCTTATACTCATTTTTTAAATCCATCAAATTTGAAACAATTTTCCGCTCGAGCTTGTTACTCATCAAAAAAACATCACCCGGTCAAAAGTGATGAAATCAGACCAAAAGCAACATTAAAGCATAGATATTATGTATAGTTAATTTATATCGGATAGCCGTTTGTGTCAATGGGACCCGACTAAAATCAAATGGACTTGACGTGAACCAGAAATGCGCGATCACTTTTAAAGTGTGACCTCAAAAACAGAGGAAGGTGAAATTTCAAGAGGTCAGAAAAATAGACAGAACGTCATAAAGTCATAATTTACGACCTTAAGACTTGAGAGCTTTTAATGCCGCTCGAATCTCTTCAATGCAATGATAAGGCACACGAATACCGCGAACTCCTCGACCGACTTCAATCATTGATCCGCTATCACCGTGAAAATCAGATCCTCCGGTCACCACCAAACCATGTTGACGCGCAAGCTTAATCAACCAATCGGTATCTTCTAAGCCAGAACCATTGTTGTAGGCTTCGATTCCGTTCAAACCTAAGCGGACTAACTCAGCAACCAACGCTTCCAGTTTACGCCGGTCACGAGTGACATAGGGAGGGTGGGCCAAGACGACAATCCCGCCACTGCTATGAATCAACTTCATTGCTTCATCGGCTGGGAAATAACGCTTTGGGACATTGCAAGGGACGAGGTAGCGTTCGAACGCCTGATCGTTACTTTTGACATATCCTGCCTGACGTAATGCCAAAGCGATATGGGGACGACCCACTGTCCCCCCGGCCAGCTTGCGAACCGCGTCAGGGTCGAGAGGTTGCCGCTTTTCTTCAATCAACTTGAGGTTCACTCGTTCCACGATTTGCCGATTCCGCATCGCCCGGAATCTCTGAAATTCATTCAAAGCACGGACCAGATAGGGATCCTGAAAGTCAAACCCATAGCCCAACAGATGCATATCGGTGTATTCACGCCATTGGCTTGACAATTCTACCGCAGCAATAACCTCAATTCCTGCTTCTTTTCCCGCCTCTTTCGCCGCACTGATACCATCAATATTATCATGATCGGCCAAGGCAATAGCAAGCAAACCCGCTTTTTTGGCGAGGCCAACCACCTCTTTGGGAGAATAATAACCATCCGAACAGGTTGAATGGAGATGTAAATCAACGTAATTAGTTTCCATATCGCTATTATTGTTTTTTCCGGGGGATGAATCCACTCTTTTTTATGCAAAAGTTATTTACAGCCATTATTTATGCTTCGATGAGGCGCACGACCAAGACTCAAAAGAGACAAACTGCGCGGGTTGCCTCTTGACCATTGACTCGCAAACCTGTACACATGAAAAGACCGTGCAGCAACGGCAATTTTTACCCATATGTCAGTATCTGACCTTCAACTGAGTAGACCGTCTATGACCACGCCTCCACGTCTTGATGTTCAAAACTTGCAGAGCTTTTTCTTTACCCGATCGGGTCTTATCAAAGCTGTAAACGATGTCTCCTTCAGCATTAATCAAGGGGAAACGTTGGCACTCGTTGGTGAATCCGGCTGTGGGAAATCAATGACGGCCTTATCTTTGTTGCGTTTGCTGCCAGCTCCTGGAAAAATAGTCGGCGGAGAGGTTTTCCTCGATGATCGTGATCTGTTACGCCTTCCTGATATTGAGATGAGACGAATCCGTGGCAATGACATTGCCATGATTTTCCAAGAACCGATGACGTCGCTTAATCCTGTTTTAAAGATTGGTGAACAAATAGCAGAGGTCCTCCGCTTACATAAAGGGCTCTCGCAGAAGGCGGCCCTAAAACAAGCTGCAGGGTTGCTAACCCAAGTCGGGATTTCAGACCCTGTCCGCCGCTTGCGTGATTACCCCCATCAACTGTCTGGGGGACAACGACAACGGATCATGATTGCCATCGCCCTGGCCTGTGACCCCAAGTTGTTGATTGCTGATGAGCCGACAACCGCGCTGGACGTCACTATTCAAGCCCAGATCATGGATCTATTGCTGGAATTAAAACAACAACGGCAAATGACCATGCTCCTTATCAGCCACGACCTGGGAATTGTTGCTGGTAACGCCGACAAGATTGCAGTGATGTACGCCGGACAGATTGTCGAGTATGGCAGCATCGAAAAGGTTTTTCATAACCCGCTCCATCCCTATACACAAGGACTACTACAGTGCATCCCGCGGCTTGGCCAACGACATAACCTGCCGACGATACCGGGACAGTTGCCTGATCTAAGAAAACAGCTGACCGGTTGTCTATTTCTGGACCGGTGCTCAGGCCCTTGTGCTCCCTGTAGTAAACAAATGCCGCAAATCAAAGAGATTGAACCGGGCCATTCGGTTCGTTGTTGGAGATATTGACATTGCCATTACTTGAAGTCAAAAACCTGCGCAAAAGTTTTCGCATGAAGAATTCTCTTGGCCGAACATCGGGGCAACTGATTGCAGTCAATGATGTCTCCTTGAACGTCAAACAAGGGGAAACTCTGGGGCTGGTAGGAGAATCCGGTTGCGGAAAATCAACCACAGGAAAACTAATTTTACAACTCCTCCACCCTGATGCAGGACAAGTTTTCTTCGCTGGGGAAGAGTTAACCGGTCTGTCACCAAAACAGATGCGCCCATACCGTCGCCGCATGCAGATGATCTTTCAAGATCCGTTTTCTTCTTTGAACCCACGGATGACCATCGGTGAAATCCTCAGAGAGCCGTTACAGATTCACCGGTTAGCTCCTGCCCGACAGTTACGCGAACGGGTTGTTGACCTACTGGAAAGAGTCGGCCTCAGTGCAGAGCACGAGCTACGTTATCCGCATGAATTCTCGGGTGGACAGCGACAAAGAGTCGGCATCGCCCGGGCACTCGCAGTTGAACCGCAATTGATCATCGCTGATGAACCTGTATCTGCCCTTGATTTATCGGTTCAGGCACAAATCTTAAATTTATTGCAGAAGTTTCAAAGAGAGCAGGGTCTCAGTTACATCTTTATTGCCCATGATCTTGCGGTTATCGAACATGTCAGTGACCGCATTGCCGTCATGTATCTGGGTAAAATCGTCGAGCTTACCAACGCCCAAGAGCTGTATAAAAATCCACGCCATCCTTATACCGAAGCTTTATTAAATGCGGTTCCGACCCCCGATCCTGGACATCCTCGCCCTGCAGCTTTAAAGGGTGAAATCCCCTCCCCGATCGATCCGCCAACAGGTTGTTACTTCCACCCACGCTGCCCCTATGCAGAGACCATTTGCCGTCAACAGGAGCCTTTGCTCGAGAACATCAGCGAGGACCATTGCGTTGCCTGTCACTTTGTCAGTCGGGTTGGACGTTATCTGTTTAAAAAATAACTTTTGACAATTTATTCGCAAAAAAGGAGAGGTTACGCTAAAATAGGACGATCAATTTCGATCTTTTCTGCTGTGACCTGATATGACTTCAATAAAGAGAACCAAATCAGACCGTAACCTTGGGCTAAGCACCTTGCAGGATATTAGTGCGCTTATCCTCCAGTCTCATGACCTCGATGAAACGATCCGCAACATTGTTGACCTGGTGGCATTGCGTGCCCATTCTGATGTCTGCTCCCTTTACTTACTTGAAAATGATCAAGAAACGCTAACATTAAGAGCAACTAAAGGTCTGGATGAATCGACAATTGGCCGCGTCAGCATGAAAATTGGTGAAGGTCTGACGGGAAAGGTCGCAGCAGACAAACAGATTCTGGCGATTGAAGAACCTCATAAACACCCAGATTATCAATATTTTGCAGAGACCGGAGAGGAACAGTTCCACACCTTCGTCGGAATCCCACTGTTTGACCATAATCATGCGATTGGGGTTCTGGTTGTCCAAACCCGAGAGCACCATATTTTTTCGAAAGAAGAGTTAGCAACACTGTCAACCATTGCATTTCAAGTTGCCTCCATTGTCGTCAATGCACGGCTGCTGGACGCAATTGATCATTATGGACGCAAAGATACCGCAACCCCTACGACAGAGGACGACACCGAAGATTCAGAATCACAACAATCCAACACCTTGCGTGGTAAAGCGGCATATCCAGGGGTTGTGACGGGTCCGGCAAACATCATCGACCAACAATTTGGCTTTTCCGACATTTTTGACGAATGCAATATTGATCTCCCTGCCGAGTTGAAACGGCTGGATGAAGCCTTACGTAAAACCCGCATCCAAACCCTCTATCTGGAAAAAAGGGTCGCAGAGAAGCTCACTCAGGAGGATGCTGCCATCTTCCACACCCATCTGATGATCCTTGAAGATCGGGGCTTTATTGATCGCCTGCATATCTTGATTGAGGAGCAACACAGCGCCCCGTATGCGTTAAAAAAAGTCATCAGCGGCTACCTTGAAGCCTTTGGTCAGATGGAGGATCCATATCTGCGTGAGCGTGCCGCTGATATGGAAGACATCGGACGGCGCCTGCTGGCCAATCTGGTGGGCAAGAACACCGAGGGGTTGCAACTGCATCATAGTGGAATTCTGGTAGCTAAAAGATTATTACCTTCGGACATGGCCATTCTTGACCACAGGATGATCATGGGAATGGTGATTGAATCAAATGAGGCCAATTCACACTCGGTCATCATGGCCAAAGCCCTAGGGATACCAGCGGTCATTGGCGTGAAGAGTGCCATCTCTAAGATAAAGCCGGATGACAATCTGATTCTTGATGCCAATTCTGGATGCATCTACCAGAACCCCGACCAATCCATCATCGATGAATACTCTCGACTGGGACAGGAAGGGCAGCTGGAAAAACAACGTCTCCTGGAATTACAGAACATCCCCCCGGTGACCCGCAACGGACAACGCATTCATTTGCGTGCCAATATCGGTTTAATCAGTGATGTCAATGTTGCCAAAACCCACGGTGCAGAGGGAGTCGGTTTATACCGAACAGAATTTCCTTACATGGCACGCAGCAGCTTTCCTGACCGCCAAGACCAGTATCTTCTTTATAAAAAGGTCGTCAAAGACTTTGCCGGGACACCCGTCACCATCAGAACTCTGGACATCGGTGGGGATAAAGCCCTCCCCTATTTCACTCAACCCAAAGAAGATAATCCATTCATGGGATGGCGCTCTGTGCGGGTCAGTTTAGACAATCTGGATATTTTCCAGACCCAGATTGAAGCTATTCTGATGGCCGCAAAACACGGTCCGATTCGACTGTTATTTCCGATGATTTCCAACATGGAGGAAATCCGTACCTGTAAAATTATCGTTGAAAAGGCTAAGGACAACCTGCGGAAAGAAAAAATCCTTTTTGCTGAAGATATTCCCTTAGGGGCGATGATCGAAGTGCCAGCGGCCGTCCGACTGGCATCACATCTGGCGAAAGAGGTTGATTTCTTTGCTTTGGGCACCAATGACCTGATTCAATATCTGCTCGCTGCCGACCGTTCAAACCCGCTGGTAGAAAAATATTACGACCCCCTACACCCGGCCGTTTTACTCTCTATTGGTTGCGTCGTTGCCGCCGCCCACAACAACAATATTGAACTTTGTGCCTGTGGGGAGATGGCAACCGATCCGGCTTGCTTGCTGGCTTTGATTGGTCTGGGAATCCATGAGTTTTCCCTCTCTGCGCCCTATATTCCACGGTTAAAAAACTTTATCAATCGAATCGATACCGTTGCGGCTGAAGAATTATTACAATCCCTCCTGTTGCAAGCAGACAGTCACAGTATCCGCGAAGCTCTGGATCAAGCGATTCGGAACCTTCCCGTGACCGACTTTTCGGTTATTAAGTATCAGCCCCAGCCGTTACAAATAAAAAGCCGGGGCAATGCGACCCGGCTGCAATCCTGATTACTCGAAAATAAGCAGCAAATCACCTTGTCCGACGTGATCCCCTTCAGCAAAGATTATTTCCTGGATGACACCATTTTTTCTTGCTTTGATATTGGTCTCCATCTTCATTGCTTCTGTCACCAGTAACACATCTCCGACCTCAACCTGATCGCCGACATTGACCAGCAACTTGAAAATTTTACCCGGCATTGGCGCACCGATCTCTTTGCTGTTGTCTGGGTCGGCCAACACGTGACTGGTTTCATCAACTCTGGCGCCAAGATCTTTTATCGTCGTACTCCGAGGTTCACCATTGAGTTCAAAATAGACATTCCGCGTCCCATCTTCACGGACCCGGCCAATGGCGTTGAGTTTAACGATCAAGGTTTTTCCCGCTTCGATATCGATAGTCACTTCATTGCCAATATCAAGACCATAGAAAAACACGGGTGTCGGCAGGACGGAGACATCACTATACTCTTGCCGGAAACGATCAAATTCTTCAAAAACCCCTGGATATAAAACGGCTGACAGGACATCACGCTCGGAAACCTGATGTCCCAATTTAAGCTCTAGAGACTCTTTTTTCAGGGAAAAATCAACAGGTTCCAACAGCTCACCAGGGCGATGTGTCAGTGGTGGCTCCCCTTTAAGGATGATCTTCTGTAGTTTTTCAGGGAATCCACCGTATGGTTGCCCAATCATCCCCTTAAAAAAATCGACAACTCCTTGAGGGAAAATCAACTCTTCCCCCCGGCTGTAAATATCTTCCGGCTGAAGGTGATTTTGCACCATGAACACGGCCATATCGCCGACTATTTTTGACGAAGGGGTAACCTTCACCAGATCGCCAAACATATCGTTGACTTTGCGGTACATCCCCTTGCACTCTTCCCAGCGATCCCCCAACCCAAGCCCTTCAACCTGAGGCTTATAGTTGGAATATTGCCCGCCTGGAATTTCATGCTCATAAACCTGCGCCGTGCCACTGCGTAATTCTGACTCAAATGGAGCATAATAACTCCGGCAGGTCTCCCAATAATTGGCCAACTGCTGCAACCCGGCCTTGTCCATCTGAGGATCCCAGATAGATCCTTCCAGAGTGGCCAGCAACGCATTCATATTGGGTTGTGCTGTTAAACCGGAGATTGATGAGAGGGAGACATCAACAATGTCACAACCGGCCTTGGTTGCCATCAATAACGTCGAACCACCATTACTGGAAGTATCGTGGGTATGGAGATGAATGGGTAACCCAATTTCGTTTTTCAACGTTTTAATCAATTTCTCGGCAGCAAAGGGTTTAATCAATCCTGCCATATCCTTGATCGCAAGGATATGGGCCCCCATTTTTTCAAGTTCTTTGGCCATATTGACATAGTATTCAAGTGGATACTTATCCCGCTTGGGATCAAGGATATCACCGGTATAACAAATAGCAGCTTCACAAACAGCTCCGCTTTTACGCACCGCTTCCATCGCCACCTGCATCCCCTTAGTCCAGTTCAAAGAATCGAACACGCGGAAAAGATCAATGCCACTCTCTGCAGCTTTACTAACGAATTCCTGCACCACATTATCGGGATAATTGGTGTAGCCAACCGCATTGGAGCCACGCAATAACATCTGGAAGAGGATATTGGGAATTTTAGCGCGGAGACGATCTAGTCGTTCCCATGGATCCTCACGTAAAAAACGCAGTGAGACATCAAAGGTTGCACCGCCCCACATCTCTAAAGAAAACAGACTTCCGCCCAGGTGCGCAGTCGCTTCGGCAATACGATCCAGATCAAAGGTCCGAAACCTTGTCGCCACCAAAGACTGATGGGCATCACGCATGGTTGTATCAGTCACAAGAAGTTGTTTATTGGTACGTGCCCACTCGGCCAACCCTTGCGGCCCTTTTTCACGCAGAAGATCCCGTGTGCCACGTGGATGTTGTTGTCCGTAAGGGATAACAGGGACCACAGGCTCTCGTAAGCTGGAGAATTTAAGCGCTTTGGATGCTGAGATTCCGGGATAGCCATTGACGGAAGTATGCCCAATGAAATTGAGGATCTTATTGGCTCGATCTTTTTTAATCCGCAATTCAAATAGTTTCGGATGGTTGTCCAGAAACGAGGTATCACAGTTCCCTTCAAGGAAAACCGGATAAGTCATCACTTTTTCCAGAAACCCGATATTGGTTTTGACACCGCGAATTCGAAACTCCTGTAACGCCCGATGCATAATCTTAGCAGCTTCAAGAAATGTCAGCCCCCAAGTTGAAATCTTGACCAGGAGCGAATCGTAATGGGGGGAGATATGAGCGCCAGCATAACCGGCAGCAGCATCAAGACGGACGCCAAAACCAGCCGCAGTTCGATAAGCCTTGATAGTTCCAAAGTCGGGAGCAAAATTGTTATTCGGATCTTCCGTTGTGATCCGTGACTGAATGGCAAAACCCCGTAATTCGATATCTTTTTGGTTTTTGATACCAATTTCTGGATCAGCCAATCGATAACCTTCTGCAACCCGGATTTGTACCTGCACCAGATTCCTCATCGTCACGAGTTCGGTGACAGTATGCTCAACCTGAATGCGTGGATTCACTTCAATAAAATAAAAATTTCTTTCCTTGTCTAACAAAAATTCGATGGTTCCTGCATTGACGTAACCAACTGTTTTGGCGATTTTCAGCGCGTAGCCACAGACTTCTGTACGCATTTTTTGCGTCAAATCCAGAGATGGGGCAATCTCAATAACCTTTTGGTGCCGTCTTTGAATCGAACAATCACGCTCGTAAAAATGGACCAGATGACCATGTTTATCACCCAGGATTTGCACTTCAATATGCTTCGGGCTCTCAATATATTTCTCCAGGAAAATTGTTGCGTCACCAAAGGCTGCCTGCGCCTCTGACGCCGCACTTTTCAGCCCTTCAAGGAGTTCCTTTTGATTCTGCGCCACACGCATCCCGCGTCCCCCACCGCCAGAACTCGCCTTGACGATAATCGGATAACCGCATGATTTCGCAAAGATCAGCGCCTCTTCCTCGGTCTCGACCGGACTGTCGGTCCCGGGAACGATCGGAACTCCGGCTTCAACCGCTACCTGACGTCCAGATACCTTATTTCCAAGACGTTGTTGAATCTCAGGTGGTGGACCGATAAAAGCAATCCCAGCCCTTTCACAGGCTAATGAAAATTCCGGATTTTCAGACAAAAAACCATAACCGGGATGAATTGCGTCGACATCTTTTTTACGCGCCAGATCGATAATTTCATCAATTCCCAGATACGCATCGATTGGCCCCTTTCCCTGTCCAATCAAATAAGCTTCATCAGCCTTATAACGATGCAAAGAAAGACGATCCTCGTTGGAATAAATGGCGACAGTTGATATACCCAATTCGGTACAGGCTCGAAAAATCCGTATCGCTATTTCGCCACGATTCGCTGCCATAATTTTCTTAAATTTTGTTATAGCCATAATCTGTACCTCATCGGTTAAAATTGTGAATATCAAATGTGTTATTTTTTGAGATGACTAAATAATTTTACTTAAAGTTAATTTCACCTTTAAAATCAGTTATTTGTGTAGCATCAATGATAGATTGAAACAACATATCCATGACTTTGTCAAGATATAATACTGTTCTATTTTTATCAGAAAGGGTAATCAAAGACGTCAGAAGTGCGAATTTATGTGGGGAATTGAGAGAAAACGGTAATTTACATTCGCTTTAGTAATTACTACTTATAGTATTTAAAGATAAATAAACTCTGTCATTTAAATACAAATTAAAATTCAGGAAAGCAGCAGCTGAATGGTCAAAGGTTTTTTTCAATCAAAGATAAAATCAAATGAACGCTTGAGGATTCAATTTCTTAGACCTCGACAGATGTCCATAAAAATGGGTAGTCACAAATTATCCTTGTGACCGATTTCGGCTTCATGGTATTTTTCGTCAAACATATGACGCTTACAGGAGAGAGATCAATGATCCAGAAATCTAAAATCCTCTTGGTCGATGATGAAGTTGAGAGTTGTCAGGCTCTTTCACATCTTCTTACTCAAACCGGTTATAGCGTAGAAACCAGCGCCTCTGGTGAAGAAGCGTTGGAACTCCTCAAAAAACAACCTTTTGACCTGATCATCAGCGACCTTTGCCTCCCCGGTATCAGCGGCATTGATATTATTAAACACACCAAAGATGACTGTTCTGAAATCGGGGTCATCCTCATCACTGGCAAAGCCTCCGCCGAAACCGCTGTTGAAGCAATGAAAGAGGGGGCGTTGGATTACATTACCAAGCCATTTAACTTTGAACGCTTAAAAGTTCAGGTGACAAAAGCGCTGGAAAAAAACCGGTTGGTTCTCGAAAATAAGTACTTACGCCAACAATTGCTCGGCCGTTACCACTTTGATAATATTATCGGCACCAGTCAAGCGATGCAACAAGTGTTCAGTCGTATGGGCAAGGTTGCCGGAACCGATTCAACCATCTTGATACTTGGCGCTTCCGGAACAGGAAAAGAACTGGTCGCCAAAGCCATCCACTATAACAGCCCTCGCAAAAACAAACCTTTTCTCGCCATTAACTGCGGTGCTATTCCAGCGGACTTGCTCGAATCGGAGCTCTTTGGCCACGTCAAAGGGGCTTTTACCAGCGCATTCACCGATAAACTAGGAAAGTTTGAAGTTGCCAACGGCGGCACGATTTTTCTGGATGAAATCGGCAACATGCCTCAACAATTGCAGGTTAAGCTGTTAAGGGTCTTGCAAGAACATGAGTTTGAGCCGGTTGGTTCCACCCGCAAGACCCACCTGAACATCCGGCTCATTTCAGCGACCAATATTGATCTTGAAAAGCAGGTCAAAGCAGGACAATTTCGTGAAGATCTCTACTATCGACTCAATGTCATCCCGATTCATTTGCCACCATTGAAAGATCGCCATGGCGATATTCCTCAGTTAGCTCGCTTTTTTGCAGATAAAATTTGTAAAGAGATGAACCTGCCCCAGATCAAAATCGATGCTGACGCAATTCAAGCCATGGAGGTTTACGACTGGCCTGGAAATGTTCGCGAAATGGAAAATATTATTGAGCGGACAATCGCATTGACAGACAGCTTGATAATTCGTTGCGAAGACCTCCCCTCCAACATCTCCCAGAGCCTACCAAAAGCCCCCACGGGTGTCCCGCAAATAACCACCAAAGGGATCAATATGAATCAGGCGATCGCAGAAATTGAAACAGAGATGATAAAGCAGGCGTTGAGTTTAGGTCAGGGAGTCAAAGCGCGTGCGGCCAATCTGTTAAAGATTAACCGCACGACTTTAGTCGAAAAGATTAAACGTCTTGGGATAGAAAACTAGAAACTGTCACCCTTGATATCAGGATGATCACTATTTCGTTTTTTTCTCATTTTTCTTACGCTCATTGGCATCGAGATAACGCTTCCGTAAGCGGATCGATTTCGGTGTAATCTCCACCAGTTCATCATCAGCAATGTACTCCAGAGATTGCTCCAGAGACAAAGTTCTTGGAGTTATGATGCGGACAGCTTCATCCGTTCCCGAAGATCGAACATTGGTGAGCTTCTTACCACGGCAAGCATTGACGACCAGATCACCCTCCTTGGCGTGCTGTCCAATAATCATCCCTTCGTAGACCTTAACGTTAGGACCGACGAATAGGACCCCACGGTCTTGCAAATTGAATAGGGAATAGGCCACAGTTTCCCCCAGCTCCAAGGCAATCAGCACCCCGTTTTTCCGCCCTTCAATCGGTCCTTTATAGGGAGAATAATCATGGAAAGTGTGATTCATCACCCCGGTTCCACGGGTATCAGTCATAAATTCGGTTCTAAAACCAATTAAACCACGGGCAGGAATTAAAAATTCGATTCGGTTGGTTCCATCCAGCGCCTGCATGGAGGTCATTTCAGCTTTGCGTTTGCCAAGTTTTTCAATCACAGTCCCCTGATGTTCTTCTGGGACATCGATGGACAGATGCTCGATTGGCTCACAACGTACGCCATCAATCTCACGAAAGATAACTTCCGGTTTTGATACTGAAAGTTCAAAACCTTCACGACGCATATTTTCAATAAGAATTGACAGGTGCAATTCTCCGCGTCCTGAAACCTTAAAGGTATCCGTATTATCGGTATCTTCAACACGCAGCGAAACATTGGTCCGCAACTCTTTGGTTAATCGTTCACGGATATTTCGAGAAGTGACCCATTTCCCTTCCTGTCCGGCAAAAGGTGAGTTATTGACAATAAAATTCATCGACAGGGTCGGCTCATCGATGGCGACATAGGGAAGAGCGACCGGATTTTCAGCATCAGCCAGAGTTTCACTGATTCCCAGCTCATCAAATCCAGCAATGGTCACAATATCACCAGCATACGCTTCATCCAGTTCGATCTGCTGCAATCCTTGATAGCCAAGGAGCTTAGAAATCCGTCCAGTTTTTACCTTCCCGGCATGATCAATCCTCGCAACAGTCTCACCGGCCTTGACGGTCCCATTGACAATTTTCCCAGTCGCGGTACGGCCGATAAATTTATTATAATCGATATTAGTGACCAACAACTGAAAAGGTGCTGTGGGATCGCCAGAAGGGGGATCAACACGTTCTCCGATCATTTCAAATAATGGTTCCAGATTGTCTGATTCATCTTCCAAATGTTTCTTGGCAATGCCAAGTTTGGCGCTGGCATAGACAATAGGGAAATCAAGTTGATCTTCATTGGCATTCAATTCACAAAACAGGTCAAAAACCATATCGACAACGGTTTCTGGCCGTGCGCCGGGACGATCAATTTTATTGATGACGACAATTGGTTTGAGCCCCAGATCTAGAGATTTTTTCAACACAAAACGAGTTTGCGGCATCGGCCCGTCAAAAGCATCGACCAACAGCAACACAGAATCAACCATTTTCAAAACCCGCTCAACTTCACCCCCAAAATCGGCATGACCAGGTGTGTCAACGATATTGATTTTCAACCCACAGTGCTGCACCGACAGGTTTTTTGAGAGGATAGTGATTCCACGCTCTTTTTCCAGATCATTACTATCCATGACCCGTTCGGTAATTTCCTGATGTTCACGGTAAACCCCGGATTGGACCAACATGGCATCAACGAGGGTGGTTTTCCCGTGGTCAACGTGGGCGATGATCGCGATATTTCTTATCTTTTTAGACATCGTAAGTCCTTTATAAATATGATTTTTTCACAAAAAGAGCGGAATTATGGCAGAAAGACTCCAGGATGCCAAGAAAATAACACAGAAAACGCTGAAATCATGCTGTTTTACCCAACTTGACAGCTCAGGAGCTTTTACATATGTTCTGCAGTCAGGACACTCTTAACGAATCGAGGAAAAATGTCACGACCTAACATTATCTTGACGGGCTTTATGGGAACCGGAAAATCCACCCTGGGACGGTTACTTGCCAAGCGTATCGGTTATGATTTTGTCGATACCGATGCTTTAATCGAAGCTCAAGCCGGACAAAGCATCACCAATCTGTTTAAAACCCAAGGAGAAGCAGCATTCCGTAAACTGGAAGCAGAACTGGTCAAAAACCTGGCGCGAAAACAAGGGTTGGTTGTTGCGACGGGTGGAGGACTGGTCCTGAATCCGGACAATGTCGAGGCGTTGAATGAAACAGGACACATTATCTGCTTAACGGCAACTCCAAAAGAGATCCTCTCCCGCGTTTCACGCCAAAAAGACAGCCGTCCACTGCTGGCAGAAAAAGATCCACGGGCGAGAATCAATACATTATTACGCCAGCGCGATTCGATTTACAAGCAATTCACGCAGGTTTCAACATCCAACACGACACCGGAGCAATTAATCGTCACAGTCGTCAATATTATTGATGCATTACAATCGCAGAAAACGGGATCACCTTAGCGAGAGGTCTATTCTCTGCCGGACAGTACTCAGGAACGAGCTGTTGCAGTTTTTCTCTGACAGCAGGAAGGTCCAGAGCTTTGGCAGAGGCCAACAAAGACTCAATCATCGCTAACAACTCTGAGTACACGATTGATGTTGACTGAGCTATACAGATTTTATTATGCGGCGTGGGCAGAACCCCCTCTTCATCCAAAAGCAGCTCTTCGTACAATTTCTCACCAGGCCGTAACCCGGTATAAACAATGTCAATATCATCATGAGGCTGCAAACCTGACAACCGGATAAGTTCTTCCGCAAGGAATTGAATCTTGACGGCCTCCCCCATATTAAACAAATAAATTTCACCACCGCTCCCCATACTCCCCGCCTGCAGGACAAGTTGCGTTGCCTCCGGTATGGTCATAAAAAAACGGGTGACATCAGGGTGAGTGACCGTCACCGGCCCACCATTGGCAATCTGTTTCTTAAAGGTCGGAATCACACTGCCATTACTCCCTAAAACATTACCAAAGCGGGTGGTCACAAAACTGGTTTTACTCCTCAAGTTGAGAGCCTGAACATACATCTCAGCCACCCGTTTTGTTGTCCCCATAATGTTAGTCGGTCGCACCGCTTTGTCTGTAGAGATCATGACAAACTTTTCGACACCGATCTTATCAGCAGCATCAGCCAGCAAACGGGTCCCACTAATATTATTGTTAACCGCTTCAGCCGGGTTGTTCTCCATCATCGGCACATGCTTATAGGCCGCGGCATGAAACACCACCTGAGGCATTTGCTCATCAAAAATCACATTAACGCGCGAATGGTTACGGACATCACCGATGATAGGGACGATGGTTAAATCGGGGTAATTCTTGATCAGTTCCTGTTCAATCAAAAACAGAGGAGTTTCAGCATTTTCAAACAGGATGAGCTTCTGCGGTTTGAAACGGGCCAATTGTCGACAGATTTCACTGCCGATACTCCCTCCGGCACCAGACACCAACACCCTTTTCCCCCGCAGATAGTTATTTATCTGCGCCTCATCCAGAAAAATCGGTTCCCGGCCAAGAAGATCGTTCAGATCAACATCGCGAACTTGCTGAATAGAAACCCGGCCATCTATAAGCTCTCCGACTCCGGGTAAGATTCTAAACTTGACCTTGGTTTCACGACACCGCTCAACAATCGATTTGATCACTTTTCCCGAAGCAGATGGGATCGCAATAATAACTTCATCGACACCCCGTTCATTGACAAGTTTTTTCAGATCAGCTTGCGAACCCAAAACATTTAAGCCTTGAAAAGCCCCCTTCTTCTTGACGGGATCATCATCAATAAACCCCAGAATATTCAAATCCAATTGCGGATTGGAACGGATTTCCCGCGCAATTAATTGCCCCGCATCCCCCGCGCCGACAATCAGAGCCCGCGCTTGGCGCAATTCAGTTCCTTGCCGCACGGGAAGATAGTTCTCCCGCAATGCCCGGGTAGCAAAACGGATTCCTCCCACCGCCAGAAAACAGAAAATACCATCCAACAGCAAGACTGAGCGTGGCACCTGCTCCAAACGGTAGACAGCAACGGCATAGACAACAACCAAACTGGAAGAAAGAATATTGGCCTTAACAATCTGCAACAAGTCAGGCATGGAGACATAGCGCCACCACCCCCGAAAACAGCCGAACTTCCAGAAAACGATTAATTTAATTGCCAGGATGACCGGGATTAATGTCGTAATTCTGGGCCAATATGCAGAAGGGATAGAAAAATCAAAACGAATGGCATAGGCAAATAAAAAAGAGCTGATAATAATCAGGCTTGTCATCACAAAAACAACAAACAAACGATTTCGATATACAATTTCTTTCATAAATTCTTCCCCCACCATAAAGCACGGTCACTTGAGGGACGAAACCATCAAGCACGACGATAATCCACAACCTCCTATTATACTAAACTATCAAGGACAAGTCAGTTATTTAAATAATTAAAAGCGGAAAACTCATTAGTGTGACACACCCTTACTCCTGACAACATTATAAACCGTC
This sequence comes from Desulfuromusa kysingii, assembly GCF_900107645.1. GTDB lineage: Bacteria > Desulfobacterota > Desulfuromonadia > Desulfuromonadales > Geopsychrobacteraceae > Desulfuromusa > Desulfuromusa kysingii. The sequence continues at coordinate 200,912 of NZ_FNQN01000003.1, read as the reverse complement.
ATCAAGATAATCTTCAGATCTAACAAGAAAGAGCGATTCTGTAGATAATATGCATCAAAATCAACCTTAACCGGGATAGGCAATTCATCGCGGCCATTGATCTGTGCCCAGCCGGTCAACCCCGGGGTTAAAGCGTGAACTCCCACCTCTGTTCGTAATTTGACCAGATCATCCTGATTGAACAGCGCTGGTCTGGGACCGACAATGCTCATGTCACCCTTCAAGATACTCCACAGTTGAGGTATTTCATCCAGACTTGATTTACGTAAAAAGTGACCAATGGGCGTCAAAAACTGATCAGGGTCACCTAACAAGTGCGTGGCGACCGCAGGAGTATCAATCCGCATGGTTCTAAACTTGGGCATTCTAAAAATTTCATTATTTTTCCCGATCCGATCAGACCAGTAAAGAGCGGGACCTTTGGAAGTGAGTTTCACCAGCACTGCCACAACCAGCAGAGGGAGACAGAAAACAACCAGTGCTATCAACGACATGGATATATCAAAAATACGCTTCATTTTAAACTTTCGTTACCACTATAAAAAGTTCCGTATGCTCGGAAAATTCAATCAGAAAAAAATTTGCCGCGATGAAAATCTAACAAAATCTGTCAATCAAATGCTTTGCCCTATATAGGTTCTCCCTCAAAAAAGCCTTTATAGACCATCATAGATTCTGATAACGGCTAAAATAATAGCCTTTAAAATCCTTCGAATCCCACAATCAGAGGAACCCTTCGCCGCAATGAAAATCTATCAAAATCTGTCAACCACATGCTTTATCTTGATGGGTTACCCCAAAAATACAGTCAAAATAGACCTTCGTAGATCCTGATAGCGGCAAGAAATCCATTAGAGCCCATTGACTACACGGCGAACAGCAACTTTCTCACCACCAAAGTTGATCACCAACCCCAATTTTTTACCCGTTGCTTTAAGATAGTTCTGACATTGTGCTAAATGAACAGCCTCAAGACACTTGGCAGCTTTTAGCTCGACAATGACATCATCCTCAACAAGCAAATCTGCAAAATAATCACCTACCACCTGGGCATGATAAAAAACTTGAATCTGTTTTTGCTTTTCGACCCTCAGGTCGGCTTCTTCCAGTTCAATGGCAAGTGCATTTTCATAGACCCTCTCAAGAAACCCGGAGCCAAGAGTCTGTCCGATCTTATAAGCACTGCTGACAATTACAGCAGCAATTGAATCATGATAAGCCTTGTCTTTCATCTCCCCTCCTAAACAAATAACACCTTTCGCCGCGATGAAAATTTATCAAAACCTGTCAACCATATGCTTTATCTAAATGGTTCACCCCAAACAAAAGTCCTTATAGACCCTCATAGATTCAGATAGCGGCTAAAATAATAGCCGTTGAAGTCCTTCTAATCCAACAACCAGAAAAACCCTTCGCCGCGATAAAAATCTATCAAAATCTGTCAACCATATGCTTTATCTAAATGGTTTATCCCAAACAAAAGTCCTTATAGACCCTCATAGATTTTGATAGCGGCAAAATAATAGCCTTTAAAATCCTTTGAATCCCACAATCAGAAAAACCCTTCGCCGCGATGATGATCTATCAGAACCTGTCAATCCAGTGCTTTGGCCTATATAGGTTCTCCCCCCAAAAAAAAGCTTTTATAGACCTTAATAGATTTTGATAGCGGCTAAAAAAACGGCCTTCGCCTTTCCAGTTTTAACGAACTATCCGCCCTTGTCCGTGTGCGTCCGTGGCTAATCAGCCTTTGACTTTTTAAATCCCGCAGCAGCTCTTTTCAACCCTTCATCCACGCTTATCGGCGGTGTCCAGCCCAACACTTCACGTGTTTTAGAGATATCCACCTGCAACGATCCGCACAACCGTTGTGCCAACGCACGTTTACCTAAGAGTGTTGCTCCCCACTCTAAAACCTTGGCAGGCACCGGAATCAAATGCGCTGTTTTGCCCATAGCCTTTGCCATTCGCTGCAATAATTGTGTAGTCGATAGATCTTCACCATCACTAGCTAAAAAAATCTGATTCGCAGCGGCAGGATGGTCAATACAGGTGACAATCAGATCAACCAGATTGTCCAACGCCACCAAAGAACGTTTATTATGTATTGACCCAAAAGGGAGGGGTATTCCTTTAGCGAGCCAACGCATCATTGATTGAAAGTTAGCTCTAACACCAGGACCATAAACCAGCGGAGGGCGGATAATCACCACCTCCATGCCGGTTTTTTTGGCAAGCTGCTGCAAGCCCATTTCAGCTTCCATCTTGGAAATTCCGTAAGGATCGACTGGAGACGGAGAGTCATCAGCATTGAATGGCTCACCTAAGGGTGTTCCTTCACCATTGACCTTAATAGAGCTGATAAAAACAAAGCGCCTTACCCCAGCCTCGGCAGCTTGCCGTGCCAGATTTAGCGTACCTGCAACATTTACCTTGCGAAACTCAGTGAGTGGATCAGCAGCATTATCATCCATGATGTGGACACGGGCGGCGGCATGAATTACAGTTTCGACACCCAACAAGGCCGCGCTCCAGTCAGTATCATGAGCAAGGGTATTAACTTGAATCACATTTACGCTAAAGTGGAAATTATGATTTAATCGACGAACGCCGGCACGCGGTGTAAAATTTGAGGAAAGAGATAAACGATTAACAACAGCAGAACCAACAAAACCACTAGCCCCAGTTACCAGAATATTCATGCGTTCACTTCCAGCTCTTTATAAATCTTCAAATGTGCATCAACAATTTTTTCTATAGCAAATTCGCGCTCAGCCAAAACCCTACCTGCTCGCCCCATACTGTGGCACAATTCACGATCATCAATCAGACGTTGTATCGCATCAGCAAGTGCAATCGAGTCTTTTACGGGGACCAACAAACCGGACTTTCCTGGTTCAATCGCATCACGACAACCTGGATGATCTGTTGTAACAACAGCACGTCCGCATGCCGCAGCTTCAACTAATGTCTTGGGCAGCCCTTCTCCATAATAAGATGGCAAGACAACAATATTGGCTTGAGCAAATAGGTTAGGAATGTCTTCACGATAACCTAAAATTTCCACACACCCTTCATTCTCCCAAGCAGACAATTCACCAAGTGTGACAGTTGCGGGATTTCCAGGATCAGGATCACCAGCCAACCAAAATCTAACGGCCACATTACGCTGAGTCAACAAACGCGCGGCAGCGACAAACTCAAGCACTCCTTTATCACGCAACAAGCGGGCAGCCATAACCACCACTGGCACACCTTTGGATAAAGGCGTTACCGCATAAGCTGACAAATCCACCCCTGATCCTGAAATCATCATCACCTTATCCTGCTTCAAGCCCGCAGCCTTCACTAAGGTTTCGCGATCATCGGGATTTTGACAAATCACCTTCAGGTTACGCTTGCCCAACACTAAACGATATAGGCTGGAAACAAAAAAACGAATCACTGTCGCCTTTTTGCCCTTATCTGAAAAGACAAACCCCAGACCAGAAATTGCCGCGACCACAGCAGGAACACCTGCCAAGCGCGCAGCAATACCACCAAACAACACTGGTTTTATCGTTACCAAGTGGACAATATTCGGTTTAACCTTCATAAATATTCGCAGAATACTCATGAAGGTCCTTACCTCTCCAACAATCCCAGTGCTACTTCTTCCCATAGTCAACGGGTGAACAATCAAACCATAAGAACGCAGCACATCTAGCTTGTCAGTAATTCCAGTTGCTACATGTACTTCATAACCATAATTTAATGCTTCAATGGCTATTGGAAGTCTGTGCGACAAAAAAAACCAGTCGACATTAACTAGAAAAAGAAGTTTTTTCAAAATTTTAATTCCCTGTTATCTGGATTACATCAATTCAATTACAATCATCTATGAATGCATATAATAATTTAATAGTTGATTTTATATATACAATTTCAAGAACTTAATATATTTAATAATTTTCCATACAAACAGGAGACATTGGCATTATCGTCATTTTCGAAATACACATTATTGATTAATTGATTTTCCACACCATTCTCAAGTTTACTAACCACATCGCCAACTGATTTTGCAGTCAGCAAACCACGTTGAAATTTTTCACAATCACCATCATCAAGGGGACTACAGCCATGCAAACGAGAAGCGAGTCGCACGCGATGCTTTTCACGATCCAAAGAAAGATGAACAACCACCAGTTGCTTAGCAGAACATGCCTTTAATAAACTCCTTATAAGTGCCGCGGTAGCATTGAGTTCCACATTCCTTCCCCGGAAAACCGTAGACCATAAAGCTTGAACAATACCCTGATCAAGAATCACGACACCATAATGCTTAAGTTCCCGCTGCATCAATGCGACAATATAGAGCCAGTTAACCAGCACCCGCATAAATGCAGCCGGAGTTTTTACCCCTGCTTTAAAGGCAAAAGCTAGTAGGATCCATAATATTCTAGGCTTTAATACTAACATTGGAATAATTATTCGGTTTTTATACACGAGTCTATGAAGTCTGGACATCTGTCCCACAGCCAACGATTGATCGCTTACATTTACACTATTAGCTTTAAAATATGATGAAAGTCCCTTAGCAAGGTAAGATTTCCCAACACCAGGGGCTCCAAAAAACTCAATAACTGTCCCAGAACCAAAATCATTCATTTCAACCAACTCTCAATGTTTAATGATCTCGGCCCACAACTGCCACAAAAACTCCTTACGCTTCACTGCTAAATCACCGGCATTATCAAAACGAATAGTTTTACGAGCAAGTAGCTGAATATCACGATTACCTTCAAAGCGAGCCGTTATCTCCTCATCTGTCTCTTTGTCATTCTTAATACGGTTTCGGTTTCTATCGACAGCGACAGCTAGAGGTATCTCAAAATAAAAACAAATATCAGCTCTAGGCATACTAGCGTAAGCCCACTGTTCAATACGTCTGCATATTTGCACCAAAACTCCAGACTCTTCACGGAAATGAATTCGAGGTCCATCCATTTTACCCACCATATCGGTGGGCCAACGATCAACTAAAACTAGATGTCCCATAGCCGCCCGCCGAGCTGCCCTACGAGCCAAACGGAGCCTTAAGATAGCAAGTACCATAACCGAAATAGCTTTTCTAGTTGATACAGCTGCACAATCTGAAGAGAAACTTGGCTCTGAACCTATTACATTAACCTTCTTTGCAAATAACCGCCGAAGCTTTTCAATAACTGGACCTTGAGGGCGGCCTAGATGATATCTATCCACAGTCAAAAAACTACTAAAGAAATCTGTAGCCTCAGTAAGCATTGTAGATTTTCCAGCTCCATCCACTCCTGAAATGGCAACCACCATTCCTCCAGCAGCTAAAACCTTCTTCCTTCTGTAATAAAATTTATTTGTTACACGGTGAAAAAAACTTATAAAACGGCGAGCAGGAAGAGACCACCATGCTACTCTTAAAAATGGGGATGCAGCGACACGAAATCTTATAGCCGTACCCAATCGAGGCAAGGAAAAACCACCAGAGTAGAGTTTACTGCCAGCCAAAAAAGACTCAAGGGCAATCGGCTTAACACCCGTTACAGCATTTTTATCCTGATCACACTGCAACCATTCCTCCCGATAGCTGTCAAGTTCTCTAGAGTAAAGAAGTCGACTAGACATAGATCCACCCTTGAGAAGGTGACGAATCACAAAAAGATATGCTTGAGCCTCAACACTAAGAACCCATACATAAAACTCCACAGATCGAACACGGTTTTCGATGATCCAGCTGTCTAATGGAAGGATATATTCCTTGAGCCAACTCTCACCAGTAACCACCTTAAAATAAACATGTATATGGCAAATTTTAAATTTACCGTCAGGTTTATAAAGATGATTTACCCATGGATACTTTGCGACAGGATTATGAACCGACAACCAACCGTCCTGAGCACACAGCATCGTGAAAGCAGCTCTGAAATCAAACGGCACAAAAAGGTCGATATCACTTTCCCCCGCTAATGCCTTAGCGAGCTCGTGATTATTTTTCCAACTAACATAAGGGATGCCATTATTATCCAAAGCTTCAAGAAGATCAAAAACTCCAACAGGTTTCACACTAATAGTTTTCTCAATTAAACCTTTACACCCAGCACTTTCCATACTCATTTTTCAACCTAACTTTTATGGACACGTTCAATTATTCTTTCTATTAAGATTTCATATGAGGGCAATTCCATAAAGATAATTTTTATTTTAATCAGATGTCGTCGAAAAATTGATATAAAACAGTCTATTTCCTCAGATTCCAAACCCAAAACAAAAGGGATATGACTTACACCTTCATCGACAAAGACTATATTAGATTTTGACTTATAAAAATGAAATCAAAATTTTGTGAGACAGTTACGTAACGCACTTATTTTATTAAAAAAGTCTCATCATAAATGGTAGCCTTCTTCATCAACCACCATATCTGTTTATAGTTTATGGCACCGGTTATCAAAGCATAGATGGGTAAAAAAAAAGGAAGACAGAACTCTGTTGAGAGGTCCATATTGCAGAGGAACTCCCCCTATGAAGATATAGTCTTTGGGTAACATGTCCTTAAATAAGTTGTCTTCCCACTTCCGGGAACGCCTGTTACCTTAATCACCCCGGAGCAGTTTTCTCCAGAATGAACAGATATTGGAAACAGTGGTCCATCAATATTTAAGCAGTTTCCATCACGTAAAATTTTGTGTTTTTTAGGAATTTTAAAAATAAATTATGTGTATACTTAGCGCTAAGTATTAGCGATACAAAGATAATCAACCCTGCGAGAAAGTTAAAATAATTAAAACTTAGAATATCCAGTTAAACCGCCTCCCCTTTCTTTAAAAATTTTCTCATAGATTCATCCCACAATAAAAACCGTTTTTGCGTGAGTCTATTCAGTGAAAACTCTTGCTCTGCATACAATCTTGCACGGCTAGACATATCTTTCCTTTCTACATCAGACAACCCTGCCAAACTTTCGATCGCAACGGTCAAACCAACTGTATCTCCGATAGTTACAAGTTTCCCGATACCCTCTGCATCTAAGAAATTGTTATCTTCCACGCTCCATGCAATTACAGGCAATCCGCAGCCTAGATACTGGGGAATCTTTTGTGAATAGGATGCATTCAGTATCGTTTGGTCAATCTTCATTGGAACACAAGTTAAATCAACAGCAGCATCAAACAAATTCATATAGCTTGGTACCGCAGCATAAGGGATAGCCCCCGTAAAAAATACGTTAGCACTTAACCCACTTTCTTCCACCAATGCCTCAATTTCGCTTCTACCTTGTCCTTCACCCACCAGCACAAGTGCAACAGGTTTCTCTTGATTGACCTTAGCTAATGCATATATCAAGGTATCAATATTTCGCAGAGCACTAAGAGCGCCAACATAGCCAATTACATAGGAAAATCGGTCAAGATTAAATTCGTCTTGAAGCTTTCTTTTATTCGATGGGGAAAACATTTCCAGGTTGGCACCATTTCTTATTATGTGAACCTTGTCAGTGTCTAGCCTATAGATGAATTTCTGCCAAAGTATATACGGTGCACTCACTGTGTCAGCAGCAATAGCTCTGCGTGTAGCTATTCGATAAAGAGGAAGGGAAACTAAAGATATAAGTCGTTGTCTCTTGCTGGCCAAATTCGAGAAACCGGTATAACCTGCTAATGTTTTGAGAAAGAAGGGTATTCTTAATAAACTAGACAAAATAATAGGCTCTATCGCAAAAAGATCTAAACGAAAGACAAGAGCATCTAAACGAGCATGTCGGTGGAGTTTAAACACTTTAAAAAATAATGAAAATAAATATAACAAGTAATAAAACGGATTTCTTCCTCGATGATTAACCACATAAGAGATTCTGCTGTCAGAATAGTTTTCCGGCCGGGATGGTGACGGTATTATACAAATAATCCGCTCACCATAGGAAGCAAGCAACTCCTTTACAAATTCCCTTTCATTAATACCGGGGCCATTATCAATCGATAAATCTACTGCCGTTATATAAGCATACCTATAAGAGGAAGACATTGATACAAATCCTTATTTGTTGTGGGATAACTAAACATAGGTTTAAATTGAATAGATTATCACTAGAATTTATGTATTTTTCCCTAGACGGTCTTTCTGACAATCTCACGAATTATTTTTTCTGCAGCTTTCCCATCGCCATAAGGATTGAAGTCCTTACCTTGCGTACCAATCGCCATCATCAATGCTGTTGTCACCTCTTCAACGTCTAACGGTGGAGCCAAGCGATTCCAACCCAATTTGATTAACTCTTCCCATTCTGTTTCGTCGCGCAAGGTAACACAGGGCACACTGTAAAAAAATGCCTCTTTTTGAACGCCGCCGCTATCTGTAGCGATCAATGAAGCGCTACACTCAAGCATTACCATGTCAAGATAGCTAACAGGGTCAATCAACCGCACACCTTCTCCTAACAAAAAATGGAGATTATTCTTATCAATAACTTTACGCGTTCTCGGATGAATAGGCCACACAACCTGCTGGTGTTGGGAAATCGCCCCGAATGACTTTAGTATTACACTCAATCGGGAAAGATCATCAGTGTTTTCAGCCCGATGCACTGTCGCCAGAACATAGCTACCGGCCTTTAGTTCGAGTTTTTTCAAAACGCTGGATTGATTTTTTGCTTGTTCACCATAGAGCAACGCCGCATCGTACATGACGTCGCCAACGTTGAGACATGTTTCCCCAGAGATACCTTCATAAGCTAAGTTTTGTATAGCAGTATCAGTAGGGGCAAAAAGTAAAGTACTGATGTGATCTGTGATCACACGATTAATCTCTTCAGGCATACTACGGTTAAATGATCGTAGACCCGCCTCTACATGGGCAACAGGAATATGTAGTTTCACCGCAGCCAGCGCACCAGATAGTGTTGAATTGGTGTCACCATACACCAGCACCCAGTCAGGTTTTTCCATCAGTAAAGTTTTTTCAATCTCGATCAATTGCTGACCGGTCATTACACCTTGACTCCCACCACCAATACCAAGATTGTAAGCAGGCTTGGGTATACCAAGTTCTGCAAAGAAAATATCACTCATATTGGCATCAAAGTGCTGCCCTGTATGAAGAAGTATCTCATCAATATTATCTTCTTGCGAAAAGGCCTTACTCACTGCGGCAGCTTTAATAAATTGTGGGCGTGCCCCCAAAATTGTAATGACTTTCATTGTTTATATCCCCAATCGTAAGTTTCCACGTAATGATAACGATTATTATTTTTAAATCCGGCACTGAACATTGACCAGACAAGCAAACTCTCACAATGAATTTAGCTGACGACGACACCACTTAATGCTCCCAATAAACAAGGAATGGAAAAGAGAAATTATGATCAATATAACTAGCTTTGATATAACACCAATAAAACCAGAAGAGACAAGAGCTCCAGCAAGAAAAATAATTAATGCCAACTTTGCGGTCGACCAAGCACCGCTGACTGGCCGAAAAACCCATCGTTGGATTAATCCAATTGAAAAACCAATTAACAAAAAGATCGGGGGGACACCCCACAGCCCAAAGTCAGCAAAAACTTTTGACAGATACGTACCACTTGAAAATGTGGTTTTCCCTAAGTTAAAATCTTGGTATTGTGACAATTCATAAGACAAAGGCATTCCATATTGTACACTAGGGATAGAACTAATGGCATCACGCAAGTGTATCCCCCCCCATCGCAAATCCCAAACACCAGATTTAACAAGTTCAATAATGAAAATATCATTTCTGGCATTACCTAAAAATATGCGGTCAAAAATCATTGAACCCATATTTGTAAAAAATTGTCCATCTCCTTCCGATAAATATTGATGGCCTTTAGTCGAATAAAGACTAAGAGAGATGCCCATCATCACAATAAAAGAACCAATAAACAAAAGAGTTCTCATAGATAAAGGGCGACGAATTGAGTAAGCGATTGTCAGAACAATTAACAAATTTAAAAAATTACCTCTTGAGCCGTCCCCAGCAACAAATAACCAAGCAGCAATCAAAGAAATCAAAAACATTATAATTGAACGTGCCGTTTTCCGCTCCATACTCGCGATCAAGGTAAAACAGCAAATCAGCGTCCAGCCCTGAAACATCAAAATTCTAACAATCCCTTGGCCCCTGTACTCGCCGCCAAAATAATGGGATTTTGTAAGCAAATATCGCTGGTCCCGCACCATCATAGCAGCATCTTGAGCCCCCCCTCCAAATAATGAAACTAGAGAGGACAGAGTGACAGGAACACCTCTATAGAACCAAAATCCCACTATAGCAAGGAGCATTGCAAGGACAAAAACACCGATAGTTTCATTGCGATTCAATGTCAGCCTAGACCCCCCAGCAGCGGTTAATGCCAGTACACGATCAGCGCCTGTTGGTCTATAAAAATATCCTAGTACGAAACCAACCACTAAAAAAAAGAAGGCACAACTCGCAACTAATAATGGATAACCACTTGAAGCTAAGTTCAAAGTAGGATTTTGGCTTAGTACAAATGCAGGCAATATCCGCACAAGTTCAAAGTACATAAGAACCATAAAAGGTGTAAGAATAAATCGACATCTACTTTCAATTCGCCACACCGCTACAGTAAAGATTATTAAACAAAATAATATAGAAAAAATCATTTTTCATCCAATTTAACTACTCCGCCACAAGTCGCGGAAGTAAGACTCTTTTTTACGCATACACTATAGTATAGAATCATACCGGAAAAGACATTTAATTTTTCAATAGATTAACAACCCTCTTACTTAAAAAATCTAATTAATCTTCAACTTTCTTCAATTCATTAATGCTTATAAAAAAAAGAACAATATATGCCAAAAAAGAAGAAACACTGTACAACCCAATGGCGTAAGTGGCTGGCAAATTCAAAAATACGGGGAGAACAAAAGAAATAAGAACTAGAACCAAACGAATGATATCCCACACTAATTGAATAACCTGCCGCTCCAAAACAATCAATGTCTGAGAAAGGGGGTTTACAACAAACTTCGCAATAGAAGCAAAGAACAAAAGTTGAATGTAAACACCTGCTTGCTCCCAACTACCCCCAAAAATAACGGCAAATAACTTTGGCCCAAACAGGGATATAGAACCTATTGGAACAATTCCAACCAAGAGCAGTTTCAAACCAGTTTTTAAATAGAATTTTTTAAGTTGTTCGTGACCTTGCTGAACAATAGTTGACGCTTCCCCCAAGAATACCTGTGAAACAGCCCTGCCCACAAGTGAAAGAGGAATGTTCATCACACGCTGTCCAAGCGCAAACCAACCAACAACCTGAGGTCCATAGAATGTCAGCAACAACAAAGCTGGAAGATTCAAGCCCAAGCTGTTAATCAGTGATGAGGGGGTCGAAATCAAAGGAAAACGCCAGTAACGTAGAGCTAACGCTTTCAGTTTTTTAAGTGAAATTGTGGACAAATAGAACCGTTCTTTACGCCACACCTTTGAATACAAAGCAAAGATTCCGCCTGATTTTCCAACAACGTCCCCCAATAAAAGACCAGAGGCTCCAAGCGCCAACACACCAGATATAATCTGTGTCGTGACTTGACCAATACTCCTACTAAATTTGGTAATCGCGATGGACGAATATTGGTTCTTTCTGACTGCCATGAAAGTTAAAATGTTGTACCCACCGCCTCCAATAACACCTATCGGTATGAAGTACAGGTAAGAATGAAGCGAACCCATGTTGAAGTAATTATAGAGAATGGGAGTGGGGATGAAGATAAAAACTGATAGGACCGTGGTAGTTATAGCAAGCGCACACCAACTCAAAACAAAAAGATAAGCGGCATCTTCATCATTTTTTGGCAGGGTTATCGTAAATTCATAACGCCACGAAGCCACAACGGTAATAATTGCCGTTACTGAAATATAGGCTTGCAATAAACCGAAATCATCAGGCGTATATAGCCGCGTCAATATTGGCGTTGAAACGATAACCAAACCCTGCGCAAGAACCGTACCTCCGGCAAGCCTAGCAACTTGGTGCCAGAATCGGGTCAGATTGCTTGCAATGGCTTTGTCTAGTTTCTTAGCCATGGAGACAAGGCCCCGCAGGCTAAATAAATAAAAACTCAAGTTCCCTCCATTGATACAGCTAACAATTCCTCGTTATTTACAATTCTAGATGAGCGATAACCACCCATCAAATAAAAATATCTTTTTGGCAGAGTATTTAACCGGATTTGCTCAGCTGAAAGCTGAAACAACGGAGTTATCCTCCCAACAAAGCTAGGCATTAATTGTTTTCGACAACCTGCTGACGAAACACCAGAAGGCTTACACACCACGATCAACTTACTCGCTAATCGTGTAGCATAAGGTCTAAAAAATCATTTTCAGACTTTGGTCTATACAGCTTTTGAGTTTCTCGTCTTGTTGGGTTGGTAAATTTGCCAACATATATGTAATTCTCGGGAAAAAGGAGATCAAGGTCGGTAAGTACTGACAATGAAAGCTGTCTCCTCCCCTCAGGGGCGATCAACAGCCATGCATTGTCAAGAGAACTTCGATCAGCATACCCAAGCGCGGTTTTGGCAAACTTTGTTGAGCCTGAGTACCCTCCCAAGATCCATGGGGATCCGGGAGCGGTAGCCCCTAAAATATAAGCAGCCCCAGGGCTACCACCCGTAAGATCAATAAGCGGGTTTCCAATTACCCAACCAGATTTTATGGCATCGCCTTGAAGCTCCTTAATGTATTTACTTGTTTTCAAATCAACAAAAATAGGCGATGCAACGTGCCCAACAGTTACTTTCATAGTTTGTTCATCAATTGGAGCCGTGCGGTAAGGTTTGTTTATCGCACCTTGAAAGACCAAAAGTACGCTCATTGCCACCAGGCAGCAAAACAGCTGAGTGTAGTGGTCAACAAATATCGGACACAGATTTAAGGTTTTCTTCCGCAGTTACTGGCGATTGCCCATGGTTCCATTGATGGAGTCGCACATAATTGTAATATCCCATCAAATAACTGCCGATATCTTTCCGGGCGTCAATAAAGGATTGGTATCCCCCTTTGGGAACCCATTCACTTTTTAAGCTGCGGAAAACTCGTTCCATTGGAGCGTTGTCCCAACAATTACCTCGTCGACTCATACTCTGTTTCATTTTGTAGTGCCACATGCGTTGCTGAAAGATCACACTGGCATACTGACTGCCTTGATCTGAATGGAAAATTATGTTTCGTGGCCTCCCTCGTAATTGATAGGCTTTATCCAGCGCCGCTACGACCAATCCTGCATCCATGCTTTTCAAGAGGTGCCATCCGACAATTCTTCGAGGACACAGATCCAGTACGACGGCAAGATAGATCCAACCCTTGCCCGCCCAGATATAGGTAATATCGCCGCACCAGACACAATCAGGTTGTGGCACATCAAATTCCCGCTTCAGTCGATTGGGAATGTTGGGCCGTTCTCCCTGCTCAGCCCTATGGGGTTTTGGCTGTGGCTGCTTGCTAACAAGTTCAGCTTCCGCCATCAAACGACGGAATTTGTAGCGACCGATCTGCTCTCCCTCTCCCCTAAGAAGGTCGGTTAGTGTCCGGCTCCCGGCAGAGCCACGACTGTCTCTGAAGAGCTCCTTACACCAGATGCGAAGACGAAGGCGTTCCCGATCAATCCTCGTTGCTGCCTGACGATAGGCATAATAACCTGAACGAGATACCCCGAAGGTTTGGCAGAGAAGATTGGTCTCTTCTTGCTCACTTAACTGATCAATCAACGCAAATGTTGACCTTCGTCCGACATCAAGAGAGCGGTAGCCTTTTTAAGATCAACTTCTCTCTTTCCAGACGCTTAATCCGTTCTTCCAGCTCCTGGATACGGCGCTGCTCAGGCGTTAGAGCCGATGACGTTGGCGTATCGCCAAACTTCTCACTTTCGAGTTGTTTAACCCTGCTCAACGACAAGGCTTGCAGCCTCAAGTTTGAACTCGGGGCTGAAAGACCGTCCTTTTCGACTCATGAACACCTCCATTTTGTGCCTGACTATAGCACGCATATTGGTGTCTGAAATCATTGAACCACATCAACCGGCATTTTTTTCTTATCCAAAGCATTTAAAATCATGAGGGAAATAAGTTTTTCAGGAAAATGATATGGCCCGTAGTTATTAGAACAGTTAGACACCAGGGTTGGGAGTCCATAGATTCGCCACCAAGCACGAACCAAATGATCAGAACAGGCCTTACTGGCAGAGTAAAGTGAACTTGGAGCATAGGAGGTTTGTTCAGTAAACAGTTCTTCTGAACATTCGAGATCACCATATACTTCATCTGTCGAAATATGATGAAAACGAAACTTGGCCTTGCGCTCCTCATTGAGACTATTCCAGTAATTACGTGAAACTTCAAGCAAGGTATAAGTACCAACGATATTGGTTTCAATAAAAGCAGAAGGTCCATCAATAGAGCGATCAACATGACTTTCTGCTGCCGAATGCATCACAGCATCAGGTTGATGTGCTGTAAATGCCCTTTACAGTTCTGGCCGATCACAAATATCCACCCGTTCAAATGCGTAGCGATCACTGGTAGAGGCACTCCAGACAGACTCCGAGTTCCCCTCGTATGTTAGCTTGTCAAGGTTCTCAACCTCATCAGGGGTATGATGAATAATGTAACGAATAGCTGCAGAGCCGATAAAACCCGCACCACCAGTTACCAGTATTTTCATAGTAATTTATTTACCTGCTCAACAATAAGGTTAATTGTTATATCATCCAAATAGGGATGCATCGGCAGGCTCAAGATTCTTGCAGAAACAGACTCAGATACGGGAAAATCTCCTGGGCTATGTCCAATTTCCAGATATGCAGCCTGAAAATGTAGCGGTTTAGAATAATAAATACCCGTGGGGACGCTTGCATCCTTCAACTTCTTTTGCAGACCATCACGATCTTGAATCAGAATGGAATATTGAGCCCATGCGCTTGCATAACTGTCAGGAATCACAGGTGTCAGTACACTAGGTACGACCTGTAATAGTTTAGAATATGTTTGTGCAACCCGCTGCCTAGCTTCTAATTCCGAGGGAAAAATATCAATTTTTTGCAGAAGAATAGCTGCTTGAATCGTATCTAATCGACCATTTATACCAATGCGAACATTATCATACTTATCTGTGCCTTTACCATGAACCCGGATTGAGCAGAGGATATCCGCCAACTCATCATCATCAGTAAAAATCGCTCCTCCATCACCGTAACAACCTAGTGGCTTAGCCGGGAAAAAACTAGTGGTGGCGACATCGGCAAGACTCGCCGCCCTGCGGCCTTTATAAACGCCACCGAACCCCTGTGCGGCGTCTTCAAGAACAAACATATCGTGCTTTTTTGCTAGTTCATTAATGGCGTCGTAATCTGCTGGCAAGCCGAAAAGATCCACGGGAATAACACCTTTAGGAGTTAAAGATTGACCGTTGATCGTTGATCGTTGATCGAAGTTTATAATTGATTCTTCTAACTTTTGTGGGTCAATACTAAACGTTCTTGGGTCGATATCCACAAAGACCGGGGTAGCACCCAGCAGTGAGATCACCTCACCTGTCGCAACAAAGGTAAAAGGAGTAGTAAAAACCGCATCCCCCGGGCCAACGTCATAGGCCATCAGAGCCATCAAGAGTGCGTCGGTTCCGCTGGCAACACTGATACAGTGTTTAACACCAACAAATTCTGCCAGTCGACCTTCGAGTTCTGCTACTTCAGGGCCCATAATGTATTGACCATGGTCCAGGACCTTTTTAATTGCGGCATCTATCTGCGGACGAATACGTTTCTGCTGCGCATGCAAATCGGTAAATTGTATTTTAGACATGTGATCTATTTATCCTTGAAATCATCATAAAATTCATGTCCGATAGCCAGTTCTGATGGCAAAGAATCATTTTCGCCCTGGTCGAGGCAACTTAAAACACCATCCCGCACTTCATAATGTAATTTACTTTCTGGACAAATCATCACACCTTCACTATCTGGATTCTTTAAGAAATGACCATGCCGACTCATCCAGCCCTTTTGTTTGGCAGGCACTCCGAGCATCAAAGCATAATCTGGAACATCACTATGGACAACGGCTCCAGCACCGATAAAAGCATAACGCCCTATCGTTATACCGCAAACAATTGTCGCATTAGCGCCAATACTACAACCTCGTTTCAGCAAGGTTTTTTCATAAAGAGATTTTCTCAGGACCTGTGAACGGGGATTGGTGACATTGGTGAGAACACAAGACGGGCCAAGGAAAACATCGTCCTCTATCTCAACACCTTCGTAGATGGAAATATTATTCTGCACCTTGACATTATTACCAATTTTAACTCGCGGCCCAATGACGCAGTTCTGGCCGAATGAACACCCGGCCCCAATTTCACATTCGGGGAGGACATGGCAGAAGTGCCAAATTTTTGTGCCTGCACCGATGGTTACTGGCGTATCAACATAAGATGATTCGTGAACGAAGAAGCTCGGTTGATTGTTGATTGTTGAATGTTGATCGTCGATCTTAGATCCCTGATTTTCCATCCTTATTTCCTTCCCTCGATGTTTCGTAGTGATCTGATCAAGGCATTGATCATCTGACGAATCGATGTAATTTGATTTATGATTTTATCGATATCAGACACATAGTCAATTTTTAATGCCAGCATGATTTGAGTTTCTAATTCAGCTGCGGAACCACGTGCAATCATTAAAAACTGGATAAAGTCTTTTCGTCCACCACGAGAACTGCCTTCAGCAATATTTGACGGGATCGAAACCACTGATCGTCTTATCTGACTAGTTAAACCATACAGCTCTTCTTTCGGAAAACTCCTAGTCAATAGATAAACATGCTCTGCCAATTCCATTGACATTTGCCAAACTACCAACTCTTTATAATCACTCATGATTAGTGCCGTCTATCGTTGGATGTTGATCATTTGTAACCAATATTATTCAGCTCTTTAACGATCTACGATAAACAGCCATACTTACTTAACGATTCACGGCCCCACAAAACGGATGGTAATCACCCGTCAACCCTGCTGGCTTTAAATGGCGGAAGTCATGGACAATCTGAATGCAGTCATGTACGTCACTTAAACCAAAACCTTTGCCAGCAAGAATCCCCTCATAACTGCGCGTATGCAGGTCGGTAAACCCACCGGAGAACTCTATTTCATGACCGTCTACAGTAATTGAACGATAGGTTGTTTGGCCGTTTTCTTTAGCCGTTGAAGGCAGATGCTCGGCGTTGACACTGAGGAACCAGCGGACCCGAGCATGCTTAAGTTCAAGAAAGCCAGCAGAGGTATCTTCATTACGTATATGGCAAATATTTTTCTGAACTGGGCCAAAGATATAGGCGAGCATATCAAAGAAATGGACGCCTATATTAGTAGCTACGCCACCAGACTTGGCCTCATCACCTTTCCAACTGATTTGATACCAACGACCGCGCGATGTCAAATAGGTTAAATCAATATCAAACATCTTACCTGGTTCAGCTTTTAGTTGCGCCTCGACCGATTGTTTAAGAGCAATAATGCTCGGATGTAAGCGTAACTGTAAAATGGTATTGACCCTTTTACCAGACTCCTGCTCTATCTCCTGCAGTGCATCAATATTCCAAGGATTCAGCACCAACGGCTTTTCACAGACAGCATTAGCCTGGGTACGCAGGGCAAAACGAATATGGGCATCGTGCAGATAATTAGGGGAACAGATACTAACATAACTAACCTCTTTACCTGAATTCTCGCGACGTAATTTTTCGACATGACGGTCGAAACGTTCAAACTCGGTAAAAAAATTCGCCTGCGGAAAATATGAATCCATAATACCAACGGAATCATTCTTGTCCACTGCAGCAACCAAGTTATTGCCGGTGTCCTTTATAGCTTTCATATGTCGCGGCGCGATATAACCACCAACACCAATCAGGGCAAAATTTTCCATCTACAAACCATCCTTTTTTAAATAACTACAAACATTCATGAATTCAGTAAACTTATGACCGTAGGATCTCTACACCACTGGTACCTAAACGGGAAGACCTTTCACCAGAATAGGTATCTACGCATACGGTTACAAGAAATCAGATATTAACGTTTATCTTAGCTTAAGTCGGTGCATTTCTTGATCTACTTTATTAATCGGCCTGCGATTCTCAAGAATCTGCAGAAACTATATCAACTTTGATACTGAGCAGTTCATCCATTTCATTATTTTCAAGAGCAACCAGATAAAACATAACTATAAACTGTTATTGTTCCTCTACAAACTGCTGCTGTCTAACCTTAGACATAAACTCAACTACAAAAACCAATAAGATACCGCCCATGAGACCAAGAACCGAAGAAAGAGCAAGAATCAACATTTTCCTCGGCCCAATTGGATCAACAGACGGGATAGCCACACCCAATGACCGAGTAGGTTGCAAATTCTTCAACTTTCCTTCCAACTCAGCGATAACCTTCTCTTGCTGAGCTATTTTAAACCCACGGTTAATTTCATATTCACGTAAGTCATTTTCCGTTTCAGTAATTGTACGATTTATCTCATCTCGTTGGCGCTTATAGTCACCCATGATTTTGCTTTGTTCGGCCTGCAGATTTTGAATTTCTTTCTTCTTCTGCTCAATTTCACGCGCGTGTGATTGCTTTTTAAAGCTCAGTTGAACATCCAGATCGGACAGTAACTTTTCCTGAATTATTTTCTGCCGCTCATTGCTTGCCAGTTGCATATCCAGATCTGTGCTTTTTTGTTGTAGTTCAACGCCGATTCTGAGTTCCAGATTTTCTCTGCGTGTTCGGTATTGCTCCAGTTGATTCTCGATCATCATCAAAGTCAGGGCACTAGCAGGGGTATCAACTTCAGCCGGAGCTTGCAATCTCTTTTGATTGATGTCTGTCAGTGTTTTGTCCAGTTTTTCAATTTGACGCGACAGAAGAGCATTTTCCTGAATGAGGATTTCTTTATTCTTCTGTAGAGTATTATGCTGATCAACTATCGCTGCTAAATCAGAGTTTTCTTTGGCAATTTTATTCTGCAAATCAATAATTTCAAACTTCTGGCTATCCAGGATATCCTTGAGTTGAGATTCCAACTTCTGGAGAGCATTTGCTGAAGAAATTTCATAGGCTTGCTCGCTGTCCTGCAACGACGACAAATTAATCTTTTTTTGTTGTACCTTTCCTTGCAAGCTTTTTTGTTCAATCTGTATCAAATCTTCAGACATCATTTTATCAAGATCTGTTTTTATCCTGGCGATACGAGATTCAAGCTGTTGGCTCGTCGGTTGAACCATACGCAAGTGATCAGCCACAACAGCACTGGTTATGGCGTCATGAAGAGTTACTTGATGATCTTTTGACAATTCAGAACCAGAACTTTTAAGGATAATCAATCGACTCCCTTTCGGAGATGTCGCCGTGACTCTAATTCTTTTTTCTCCCTGATGTTGAGAATTTAAAGGGATATAGGCCGCCTTGACTTTTTGCAAAACCTCTTCAGTTGACTCAATCGGTTCAACATCTCCCGTTTCAAGATTTTTAATCGTTGATCCGATTTCAATTGTCGTTATGTAATCGTATATCGACTGACGCGAAAATGCATAAGCAGCTCCGGCAATGATAAAAAGGACAAAAACAATTAAAATAAGGGTCTTGTGCCTCATAAGTATCCACACCAATGCAACGAGGTCAATCTCATCATCGGTCATTCCACGGTGTAGACGGTCTGATTCCGGTGGATTCATATTTGTCATCCTCCCCTACTACCTAGTCACATTATTGAATGACACATTCATCGCGCAACATTATCATAGATACAATAGAAACCCCTCTCAAGAGCACCAAACCATGCTTTCGTCACCAAGGAAGCCTGCAAAAAAACAGTATTGTTCATATATATCCTAGAATGACGATTAAAATACTTTTTATCCTTGGTCGATTTTATCATTGGTAAAGAATTCGCTCCCCCGCTACTATTTGCGACTGCTGTTTAACCTTATGCATAAATTCAGCCAAAAATGCCATCATTATCCCCGCCATAAAACCAAGGACAAACCCAAGAGCCACGATCAATGTCTTTTTAGGCTTTATAGGTTGTCCTGGGATCAAAGGTTGCTTATGAATAGATGTGCTATTAATTGCAGATAACGACAGTTTTTCATTTTCAATCTTGATTGCACTTTGCCGCCGACTGCTCTGAATATCAGCCCGCTTCATTTGCAGATCATTTCGATAAATCTGTTGATCTTTAATCTCATTAGAATAGAGAAGCACAGCCATAGCATCACTGTGGGGAGAAGCAATGGCAGCGCTACGTGCGGCTTCCAGTTCCGACATTCTACTCACTATCTGAACAAGCTGATTATCCAGCAATCTTAATTGCTCATCCAAGGTTTGCTCATCGAGTTGCAGTAACTTAATTTTATTCATTGTTTTCTGGGTCTTAACTTCAAGCTGATCCCGCAGGTCAGAAGAAATTACCGTCAATAATTCGTTCAAAACACTCACTCCAACTTCGGGGGAGGAGGTTTCAATTGAGATTTTGATCAAATCTGTACTTTTAGGCACAGTGACATGGATCTCTGGGATATCTTCAAACGCCAGGTTTAACTGCTTGGCGATATGCTCATGATAGGCGCCCCCAAGGATATTTTCTCTTATGCTTTGAGGATTTTCAACCAGATGACCCTCCGCGTCTTTACCCGGTTCAAGGATTGCGGTCACGGCATAGACTTTCGGCATGATCATACTGACCCCAGCAGCGGCAAAAGTTGCCAGCAAAGTCACAACGACAATCAACCATTTGCGCTTCCAGAGAATTAAAAACAGTTCGACAAGATCGATCTCGTCATCAGTTCTATGTTGTTCTAACTCAGATTCAGGCCCTACTTGATTCACATTAAGCTCCAGATAAACATTATCCACAAAAGATCAGAAAACGCACAAAAGAGTCAGCCTAACATGGCTATCTGACCATTTTCTGAACAGACTTATACCGAATAAAACCCGCGATACCAATCGATAAACTTTTCAACACCAGATTCAATGGATGTTTCAGGTTTAAACCCGACATCTTCGACCAAAGCATCGACATCAGCGTAAGTAGCGGGGACATCGCCCGGTTGAATCGGCAGCATCCTCTTTTCTGCAACTTTACCAAGCGCCTTTTCCATAACTTCTATAAGATACATCAGTTCTACTGGATTATTATTACCGATATTATAGAGCCTGTAAGGTGCAGCGCTGGTGCCGGGATCTGGGTGATCACCCGTCCAATCAGAGTTAGACATGGCTGGATGATCGAAAGTCCGCACGACACCTTCAACAATATCATCGATATAGGTAAAATCCCGCTTCATTTTACCGTAGTTAAAAACATCGATAGGTTCTCCTGCCAAAATAGCTTTGGCAAACAGGAACATCGCCATATCGGGTCGTCCCCAAGGGCCGTAGACGGTAAAGAAGCGTAATCCGGTTGTTGGCAACTGATAAAGATGACTATAAGTATGGGCCATCAATTCATTCGATTTTTTACTGGCGGCATAAAGTGAGACAGGGTGATCAACGTTATCATGCACTGAAAAAGGCATGGAGGTATTGGCGCCATAGACCGAGGAAGACGACGCATAGACGAGATGCTGAACCTTGTTATGTCGACAGCCTTCCAAGACATTGACAAATCCCTGGATATTACTATCGATATAGGCATAGGGGTTGATCAGCGAATAACGAACACCCGCCTGTGCAGCAAGATTAACAACCTTTTCAAATTGTTCGCGCTGGAACAAATCCGCTATCCCTTCACGATCGGCCAAGTCCATCTTGACAAAACGAAAACCGACCTGACTTTGCAACCTCTGCAAGCGGGCCTTTTTCAGATTAACGTCATAGTAATCATTGAGATTATCCAGACCAACAATTTCATCGCCACGAGCAAGAAGATACTGTGACAGTTGTGAACCAATAAATCCTGCAGCACCCGTTACTAGAATTTTCATAATAACACCTATTCTCTCTGTATATTCTTCATCCCACAAAAAAATGGCAGGAGAAGTTTAACTTCTCCTGCCATCATACCTGTAAAAGCGGCCCGGTAAAACTATCTATTTCTTTTTCTGCGTTTCCACCGTCAATTGCTCACGTATTTTCTCTAAAGTCTTTTCACCAACACCGTTGACGTTAACGACTTCATCAACTGTATTGAATTTTTTGTTATTGCGATACTCGATAATTTTCTGCGCCGTTTTCTCGCCTACCCCTTTTAGCTCCATGAGTTGCTCAATCGTCGCGGTATTCAGATTTATTTTTTCCATGGAAAATGCAGGCTGGCAAACAAAGCAGAGTGAAATAAAAAGTGTAAACAAGATAAGGATATTTTTAAACTGATTCATACTGTCCCTCTCCATTCTGACTCAGATCGAGTCGGCAAAATTGTTATTTGTGAATGGCCCCTCCACAGGTTGTACGGTATTTAGATGTATATATAACACTGAGAAAAGAGATTGAAAAGAGATTTTTGTTCCTAGTCTACTGCTCCCGTTCACTTACAGAACGAAAATAATTCAGCCGTATATTTGCAAGCCAGTCTCTTTGGAAGGACACACACTCTGACTTTATCCCAAAAAAGCATCAGCAGGCTAATGGACAAAATTTTCCTTTTCCCAGATTAGAAAATCTATTTTTAGCTATTTAACGTGGCGGGGACAGAAGAACTCAGTTAAGTTCACTATAGGAATATTTTCGTCCACAGCACTTTTTGATTTCCTGATCAAAAAAAGCATCAAAACGACTGCCATAACAGACTGATAAAAAGTTTTTCCATAAATAGACCAACTGAACATACCACCAGCAAAAACAGAACCTATAAAGGGCAAAATATTTATCCGACATGTAGAAGCCCAAAACTTCTTAAAACCACAAACAAAAAAACTACCCAAAGAGATAAGACCAAGAATCCCAGCTCGAACGGCGGCATCAAGAAAGACACTATGGGGATTATGAAAAACACGACCATGGACAGTACGGAGAAAATAACCGTCCAAACTGTATACCCCGACCCAAAAATGATTTAACCATACAGAGAAAAAATGGTCCCAAATAAGCAATCTTGCAGGGTCTGAAGTAAAGCGAGACATACGCTTCGATAGCAAATCCACCTGATAAAAAGAACATACACATATTAATATGGTAACAATAACAAAAAACAACCGCTGGTAAGGTCTATAGACATTATGCTTATCCGGTAACAAAAACAAAACAAAACCAACGAAAAGGGCGAACCACGCGCCTCTGCTTTGTGACAAAATAGTAGTTAAAAGACAACAAAGAAAAACGAGGACTAACAGAAGATTAATGTATAGGTTTTGTTTTTTAGATATGAGCCCCAGTGAAATCAGCACACCGATAACCATCAATAATCCAAATTCATTTGGACTGCCGATCAAACCACTCATACGTGGCACACCCTTCAGAGAAAATAAAAAAGTCACAATCTCAGAAAAAGAAGTAAAAATGGCGTAACCACAATGTATACTTACTGAAATCAACACCCCACCCAGGAGCATCAAGGGGTTAAGACCAAGGTAGTCCACAATTACAGCGCCACATAGACCCAAAAGAATAAACCTGACATAATAACGAAGAACCGTCTCACTAGCTTCAAAAAGATAAGCAGCTGTTACGTGTGAAAATGAATGGTTTACATAAGCCAATAAAACAGGCACGGTTAATACGATAAGCAACCACTTATTATCAGATAGCAGTTTTTTAAAGACCGTACGGCATTCAGAATTAAGTATGCACAACAAGGGAATAGAATATATTGTTATCTGATACAAAGCCCCCTGAGTCGGGAACGTTAAAAACCAAAACAACAACAGCGAAAACAAAAAAAAAGAAAACACTTCCTTTTTTTTCTTTTTAAATTTTATTATCAAAACAATATCCCTTATTAATTTTTCAAGGTTACCCTTCGTAGGATTAAACTTCAAACTTGAAATCATTATTGAAAACATAATAAATCATAAAAACGGAGCCAAACTGAATTGAAAAAAAAAATTATTGTTTTACAATCAAAATATCATGGAAGCAACCAACAGCTACTCAGTATCGCCAAATATGCATTCAGTGACTACGAACCTCACGCTGTTAATGTAGAATTGAGATCCCGTAAAAAAATATTCTTCCCCTTGTATAAAGTCATCATATTTTTACGTAGCTATATTGGATCAAAAAAAATTATCGCTCAGTTCTTAAATACCCTTGCCCTTAAAAACCTGGGGCCTGAGATCTCAGATTCAGATGTCATACTTGCAAAAACAGCACCCTACGAGGTCCCAGCACAGTTGCTAGCCGCTGGCAGCAAGGCATCAGTGTGCTTTATCGGTAGACCTCGACGATTCCCGGCCGATAAATTCACGTGCCTTGTTTCAACACCCTCTACCCCCGTACAACCAAACAATATTACCCTCGAAACACTTCCAACATTTTCAACATTTAAAGATTATGAGCTGCATAAAATCAACATCAAAGAATCGTCAAAAATCTGGGGAATGCTTTTAGGAGGGAATGCTAAAGGCTTTGAATATGACGAGAAAACATGGCTTACCCTCGCAACTGATATGCAAAAACTCGCAAAAAAATATAAAATCAAATGGCTGATATCAACATCTCCAAGAACAGGTAAGAAAGCTGAGATGATATTCAAAAAGGTCTTTCCTAATTTATCTCCAGAACTATATGAATTAATCTGTTGGGGAGATCAACAACGCAAATCAATTCTGGATTGCCTATCCTCTTCTGAAGTCGTTTTTGTCACTGAAGACAGTGCTTCCATGGTATCAGAAGCTGTAAACTGTAGAATTCCAACTATCAGCATTAGACCGAAAAAAACAGGATATAATAGTTTGACAGAACCATTGGCAACTTACCACCATCAAAAAGGGACCTTGGTCAGAATGACAAGCGATGAGATTGGATCGTTTGACTTCCCCTTATGGATTCGCAAAGGTTATAAGCCACTCACTCTTTGCTGGACAGAACAATGGCGAAAACAAGTTCAAGAAAAATAATCTAAATTCATTCCGTTATCAAAACAAACAATAACGATGAAAAGTGTGTAGCTTATGAAATTTCTTAAAAAAATAATAGATGCCTTTAAAAATACAGGCAAACCATTATATCCAGTAGAAAATGGTATAACGTTTATTCATCACAATCCCGATCGGGGAAATATTGGTGACTATCTTTGTTCACCACGGCATTATTTTAAATTCCACAATCCGATAAAAGACCTGCACATAATCGGAGGAGGTGTCTTTGTTGGACTCGCTATCGACAAAATCCGACGAAACAACATTTCATTCGAAAAATCAGTACTATGGGGGGCAGGTCAGTCATTACGCAATTTCAACCAACAAACCAAGTCTATTGACGACCTTCCTTATTTAGACTGGGCAATACGAGACAAAAAATATGTTCTATCTGAAAAAAATTTCGTTCCTTGCTGTAGCTGTCTGCATCAAATGCTGGAGACTCCAGTATCAACCCATAAAACCCTTCTATTCTTAAACGCCGACCCTAAAGTTACCTCATCAGCGACAATTGATTTTTGCAATCAAATCGCGATGTCAAAAGGTTGGGAAATTCTTTTTAACAACTGCACTGAAACAGATATTGTCAACTCGTTAAAATACTGTGACCATATAGTTACAAACTCTTACCACGGTTCCTATTGGGGCCTTCTCTCTGGTCGAAAAGTGACGATGATGGGATATTCTTCGAAATTCATCAGTCTGCTTGATCTTTTCAACTTTTCCGACAAAAATCTCATCCAGATCAGCAGAGGAGAGGCATCGACATTGATAGAGGCATTGGAAGAGATCAACGATGAAACAAAAGCAATTCAGTTAGCGAATTCGGTTGGTTATTTAAAAACCTTTAGAAATCTCAATATTTCATTTGCTGATAGGCTGATAGCTCATCAAGCTTTTTCAGACTATACTTTTACAGATAGAGTAACTCCTGATTTACTGGAATAAAAACCTTCTATTCATAATTATCTATAAAATTTCTGAAAAAAAACTTTCATACATTCCCACAATAACCTCTTTGCAATAATGCTGATGGTAATGTGTTTTGCCGTTTGCAATTAACGTATTCCTACCTTTTCTATCTTTCAACAGACGATTTATGCCAGTAACTAGTGCCTCTACCTGATCTACCGGGGTCAGTAAGCCAGTCACACCGTCTTCAATTACCTCACCAGGACCTTGAGAATTAGTTGCAATAATTGGGCAACCATGAAACCAGGACTCCATAACGATTGACCCTAAACCTTCATGACGTGACGGGCAGACAAACACATCGGCCGTTCGCATTAAGGCTGTAACATCTGTTCGCCAACCAAGAAAGCGAATCCGTTCATCCAAGCCCAACTCATGGCACTGTTTTTTCAGGTTTTGTTCCTCTGGACCAGAGCCAGCCAACCACAGGATAACGTCCGGCATTTGAGCCATAGATTCAAGCAACACATCAAAGCCCTTATTAACATGCAACCTCCCTGCAGCCAGCAATAATGGGCGATCCACCGGAGTATCAAAACTATCTCTCGGCAAAGGTGAAACTTCTGTTTCATCAGCAAAATTAGGGATATGCACAACTTTTGAGGCAGGCATCCCCCCCTTAATCAAGTGGTCACAGATTCCCTTTGAGATCCCAACCCAATAGTCGGCATGACGATAATACTTAAGATCATAATAATGACCAAGACGGCTGACCAAGTGATATTTACCCTTTGGCGTTGCCTTACTTGCTCGATTCATCCATGTCATAACAATTTCTGGATCACAGTCGGTCAATGCCTTCAAAAAACGTTGGTGATCCCAAAAATGCACCGAATTACCAAAACGAAACCCCTGCGCAGAAACCCCATTCTCTCTCAAAGAATCAATACGATGCTGATGATTCCGCACAAATGCATGCTGAGAATATTGTCCTGAAGATTGCAATCCTGAAACTAATCTGACAAAAAAATTTTCGGCTCCTCCCTGTTCAGCACCCGCAAGAATTTGAGCAACTTTAACTTGGTTATTCACTGATGTCATTTAAGTCCTGCTTTCCCTTTTTCGTTGATGAGTTGATCAAATAGTTGACGATATTGATTGATAATGACATTCATGGAAAAACGCATTTCAAACTTCTGAACTCCCTGTTCAACTATCTTTGCTGCCAAACAACGGTCATTCAGAACCCTGTTAACCTGTTTGGCACATTGTTCAACATTATCTATCTCAAATAATAATCCATCTTTTTCATGCTCTACCAGCCATGAGGGACCCTGACTCGCGGCCGCGACGAGAGGCGTCTTTGTTGCCCAAGCTTCCAGAATAACATTCCCCAAAGGTTCAAAACGGGAAGGGAAAACACAGACATCTGCCAAATCAAAAAGGTGGCGAATATCCTTACGTAACCCAAGAAAAAAAACCCGATCTAGCACACCTGCGGACCGAGCAAGAGAGATTAACTCGTCTTTTAATTCACCGTCACCTGCAATTAATAATGTTGTATTAGGAATCTTTGGCAACGCCTTGATAAGGATGTCCTGACCTTTTTTAACGTGTAATCGTCCCAGTGTCAGTAAAACACGACTTCCTTCAGGAATTGAAGGAATCGGTTCCAGCAGATCTAGTGATTCTGGAAGTTCACCAAAATTGGATATCATACTGACGTGGTCTTGTGACCATCCATTAGCAACGACATGTCTCACCAGATCGGGAGTGTTAACAATCAGATGATCACATTTTCGATAATTGTTGATATCGTAATATCCTCCCAAACGACCGACTACTATAGCACTACTTTTGGGACATTTGCGAGAAGCTCTATTTACCCAGGTAACGATCAGATCCGGATCAAAATCAGAGACATAACGCTTCAAGAAGTTATTATAGAGAAAAATCTTGCCAAACTTATCCATCGGTAAAGTTCGATAATCAACACCCGCTTTTTCTAAACGTTTTTCGCGTGAGACTTGAGCTTCTATGACAAGACGTTGCTGAATTGAATCATCTTTGCTAAAGGCATAGGCGACTTTTTCAAAATAAGTCTCTGCACCAGCCTCAGATTGAGATAACAGGATTTGCATGAGTTTCATAGTGGCATCTTTTGAGTTGAGACTACTCAACAATAAAGTCTTTTTTCACATTTTCATCACGATGCATCAATATACCGACGTGACTTGGAGCCCTTCCCTTTTCACAATTGGCTAAGAAATCTGTTATTCTTCCGTTCAATCGATATATCTTAGCTTTAATCTTTCTCTTTTGTAAAATACTGGGCATCCATTTAAAAGGAATTAGGGTCGCAGATCCGAGACCATCAACTACAACCAGTCGGGATATGTTGCCACTATTGTCCCGTTGCACAACAATATTATGGGTCAAGATTTCACGCGACGGAACAACTTGAGCTAACCAGAAATCGGTCAGGGTCTCAACAGCTTGTTGGCAAACAGAAGGATATCCCTGTTCCCATAGATACTGTTTCAACGAAACAGACACCCGGCCATCTCCGTCACGAATTAACTCAGTAACTAATCCAAGTCCTAAATCGGTATCAACAAATTCATGACAGCGATAGATATGCTTATAAATTGAAGGACCACAGTTCTTTTCCAACGCATGTACAACTTTGTATTCTTCAAGATTGTCATCGAAGGCAGATAATGGTTTAAGGTTTCGAGGAAAGCCTTTCTTTCTGCGGAGATCTGCCAATGAGAAATCGGGCCTACGCACCTTGATACAAAGATCTTTATTCTGAGGGTGGACAAAGCAAAGCCTGTTTCCCCCTTGAGCAAATGGCGCAATTGATTTCAGCAGAATCATAACTTCAAGCTACCATCAAGATTGGTTTCCTGCGCCCAAACATACGGGTGAGAGTAAGTCTTCAGCAAAGAAGATTCGACAATATACTGAGCATATAGCTGATTATTCATCTCTGCATGAAAAAATTGACGTGCGCGAGCAGCCCATGCCTGGCGTTTTGCATCGTCAGAATGAAAGTCACGGACCTGATCGCGAAGATCATCGACATCGTCAAAATAAACAACAGATTCGGGTGGGAGCAGAGTGTCAAAACGTGGAGAGCTGTGCGTAAACTGAAGGATGCCATTTCCCGCCAATTGAGCCATCCGGGCCGAAGAATACCAGTAATGACCCTCCTGGCGATTCAGGTTCAAACCCATTTTTGTTTCACTCAGGGCCCGATCATAATCACGGCCCCAAATAGGCGGCTCCCCAAAACTACCAAAGGTTTTAAAATCCAGTTCCTCACGTAAACTATCTTTTAAAGACTTAACCAATTGTAAACGTTTAGTAAAGTCATCGCTATTACTACAAAAAAGAAGATCAATCTCCAGCTCTTTTTTGACAGAGTTATCCAGATTTTCTACAGCGGGGTCTACTGGGTTCGGCATATGATAGATGCGTGCCCGACCATCTTCAAAAATAGATAACTCTCTGCGACCAGTGGATACAAATATGGCATCTACAACCTGTGCCCGATGCTTTATTTTTTCTACATTATCCGGCACAAATAAGGGATCATTGTTGCAATGGGCGAGAATAACGCCAGGGCGAATCTTGCGGATTTGTTCCAAGGTCGCATTGCTGATAATATCGCAATGCCCGGCAATCACCAAATCTGGATCAAAAGCCTCAACAGTTTCCAGTAAACGCTTGTTTGCCTTCCCTTTACCGAGATCACGCCATCCAAACGGGGCTTCAAATGCGGCGACATCACGATCACTGAAGCCTTGTACAAAATGATCGTTTTTAATCAATCCATGGGTCAGTTTTTGTGCCCAACTGACACGTGTTTTCCCATACCTTCTTAACTGTTGATAAGCTATATGCAGAACTCGCATAATCCCACCTGTATTGTAAAATCGTTAAATTTAACGCTCAACCGTTGATATCCGTCAAAACTCGCTGATAACAATTCCATTCAGCTCGACACATTTTTTCTACGGTATACTCATTTTCCACAAAAGTTTGAGCCACATTCCCCATTCTGATTAAGTCAGTCCCTGTTGCTAAGGCTAAACGTAGCTTATCTGCCAGATCTTCTGCATCATTATTTTTAAATAACCAGCCAGTCTCACCATCGCGCACCGTCTCCAATGCACCTCCGTGGGCTGAAGCGATAATCGGCTTTCCCATCGCCTGAGCTTCTACTGCCACACGACCAAACGCTTCGGGCTCAGTTGAAGCCGAAACAACAATATCTGCCAACGCATAAAAAGGGACAATATTTGCTTGATCACCAGTGAAAACAATTCGATCCGAGAGACCAGATGAGAACGCTTGCTCTTTGAGTTCATTTAAGTACGCTTGTTTATGACCTGCTCCACCAATAATCAATGCCTGCCACTGCAACTCTTTGATTTGTGCTAGAGCATCCAAAAACAAGGTCTGCCCCTTCCAACGAGTCAATCTCCCAGGAAGGGCGATAATAGGAACACCATCATCGAGTTGCCACTGCTTTTTCAACAAATTAAGTTGATCAGCAGTCACCTTGTCAGGGCTAATACGCTGCGGATCAAACCCTCGCGGAGCAATATCAATAAGCTGTTCAGAAATGCCATAGTTTTCCATAATATGAGTCTTAATAAACTGGCTGATGGCAATCGTTCTCAACCCCCGAGTCATGACGCTATTGTAGCTTTTTTTTATACAATTCTGGATGCGATGGGTGCCATGAAATGTTGTGACAAAGGGCACACCTGTCAATCGACAGGCAATATAAGCCGCCCACGCTGGCGCCCGGGAACGGGCATGAACCAGAGTAATATTCTCGGTGAGAATAATTTTCTTTAATCTCAAGGCTGAAAGCAGAAGAGTCACAGGGTTACGTTGTGCTAGGGGTAAATTAAAGTGGGACGATCCCTGACTTTCAAGCTCAGCAACCAACCTGCCACCCTGCGAAGCAACAAAACTCTCAACTCCTTGCGAGACGATAAAAGCAGCCATCTCAACCGTCCCACGCTCGACACCGCCCTGTTCAAGTGCAGCTGTAACTTGAAGAATTTTCATACCGAATTCAATTTAAAAGGTTTCATTAATTTGCTGTTTAAATAAATCAACAAGAGAAATTTTCTCTTTACCCGTCCCACATGATCCATCAAACAAATGTAAGCAGTTCATCTCCGACAACAAGGTAATAAGTTTGGCAAATTTATCTTGATGGCGGATAGATTCAGAAAGAGGCAAAACCTCAACACAGCTTTTACCAAAACTTACAGCCTCACTGATCATGGAACTGGAATCAGCGGTGAGAAAGACATAGTCACTATGTTGCAGATAGTCAGGAATTGGATTGATCGGTTCCTGAGAGAAGTAGACTGCACGTTCATAATTGAAGCTCTGCAACATCACTTCAATGGCTTTCGGAGTTCGTGGCGAAGTTGTCATCCACACCTTATGCTTAGGAAACAAAGAAAATATTTTTTTGACCTGCTCCTGAAGAAGCGAAACATCCAACTGACCATGTTGGCTATCACCGCCAACGATTAAAGCGATATACTTTTCTCCAGCCCGTGGAACGACTACTCTCTGGGGTTCTACATAGGTCACATTGATCGGAATGCTAATAATATTATCCCCTGCGGGCAGATTATCGTGCTGTTGCGCTACGATTAAATCAAAATCAAGGCGATACCCTCTGGGCAGCATAATAGCAACCGATTTACATCCGAGTTGCTTTGCCAGAGTTTTGTTTGCATAGTACGTTCCTGAACCGGCTGAAACAACAGCAGAGTAAACACCTTCCACCTTTTCAGTTTCAAACAAGTAAGGAGAATAGATCCCTAAGCGTCCAAACAGGTAGGAAAAAGCCTTTATCACAGGTTTTTTAAAACGGACTGCGTTCACCTCATACTCGGAGCCAAGATGCTTGGCAAAAGCAATCGACTGACTCACATGTCCCGGCTTTCCGTCGCTCAAAATCAGGAAGCGTTTGCCTTTCACAACAGGTCACTCAACAGGTTTCTGCTTCATCAATCAGCATAACCGGAATATCATCACGGACGGGATAGCGAAGTTGACAGATTTCGCAGAGGATATAATCCCCGTCATCAGACAGCCCCACAGGTTGTTTACACTTTGGGCAGGCAAGAAGTTCCATCAACTCAGGACGTACTGGCATATATTAACTCCATAAACGTTGCGTCAAACTTGTCATCAATTCTGCCGAGTTATTAATACTAATATCCATAGGGATCTGATAACAAGGTACAGTGAACATATCAGCTGTAAGCTTTACAGCATCTTTTTCAGTGGTAATCAGTGCATCGACATCCATTGCAGTTTGATGCAGCTGGTTAATAATTTGGGTCCGGTACTCAATATGATCAACAAAAGAAAGTTTCGCATCCAAAGATAACCCAATTTTTTCTAAAGAGGAAAAAAAACTTTCTGGATCTGCGATCCCAGCAAAAGCCAGAACTTTAAGCGCCTTCAATCGATCAACTGATATTCGATTCCCCTCAAGGTCAACGGCCTCATTAGCTAGCTGATGTTGGCTATTATAAACCTTATGCCCCTTAAAATTCGACATGGTCAGCTTTTTAGATCGAGTCATCAGCAGAAAATCTGCGCGTTTCAATGCTTGCGGAAATTCACGGAGATTTCCAGCTGGTAGTGGCCACCCGTTCCCAAAGGGGCGCGAAGCGTCAAGCAAAACAAGATCTACATTTCGCTTGATGGCCCGGTGTTGAAAACAATCATCCAAAATAATCAGATCAGGTCGATTATTTTGTTCTAAAATTTTAATTGCATTTATACGCTTTTTGGCTACAAAAACTGAACTATCAGGGTTTCTTTTTGCTAAAAGATAAGGTTCATCACCACATTCAACGGAGGTCATCAATATTCCATTGCCTTTGGAAACGACGCCAACATTTCCTTTAAAGTTTCCGGCGTATCCGCGACTGACAATCGCAGAACGTTTACCCTGCTTGCTAAACTCTTTCACGAGCCAATCAACTACGGGGGTTTTTCCAGTACCACCAACAGCTAGATTACCCACAGAGATAATCGGAATAGAAGATTGATAGGTAAAGAACAAACCGTGATCGTAACAATAACCACGGATCCAGCCCCCACTTCCATAAAGAATAGATAACGGGAGCAAGAGGATAAAAAGTAGCCATTCCCATAAATTTTGGGCCCCATGATTCACCAAGGAACGGTGGAAAGCAGCAAGATGACTCATAACAACGCTTTAGAAATATGCCGCATAGTGCGCTCGGTTGTTCCTGCATTTTCGGCAATCAAAGACCTTCCGGCCTCACCCATGGCACAACAACGGACGGGATCATTCAACATAATAACACTCTGCCGTACCAGCTCTTGTGGGTTAGCGACTTTAACTCCGGCACCAGAACGAATCAATTTAGCAGAAATTTCCTTAAAATTATGGATATGTGGGCCAAACAGGACAGGTTTTGACATTAACGCCGCTTCTAAAAGATTATGCCCACCGACTGAAACCAGGCTGCCACCGACGAAAATAAGATCTGCGACGCTATAGAGTTTAAGAACTTCACCCAGGGTATCAACCAAAAGGACCTCCCCGGGAACGAGCAAGTCATCTCCCTCTGACAGGGAGCTACGGAGACGGTATTTGACGCCGAATTCCTTCAGCAACAATTGAACCTCACGTTTGCGTTCCGGGTGACGTGGTATAAGCACGAGAATAAGGTCACGTTCAATTTGACTGGATATTTTTTTATAGGCCTCAAGCAGAAATTTTTCTTCACCCTCATGGGTACTTCCTGCGACAAAGATTGCTGTCTTATCGGGCAAGATATAGTGCTTTTTCCTTTGTTGCACCTGTTCTGGCGTAATTTCTGTTAAATCATGATCAAACTTGAGATTTCCGGTATTTTCAACCCTGCCATCGGGGGCACCAAGAGTCATGATACGTTCAGCATCTGTTTGCGATTGCATACAAAAAGCTGTGAACCGGTCTAAAATGGGCCGCAGCAGAAAACGGGCAAAACGATATCGTGGGAAAGAGCGATCAGAAATACGACCATTCACCAGAATCAAGGGAACCTTCATCAGATGGGCTTCCCGGGTAAAGTTCGGCCAGATTTCAGTCTCGACAATGATTATGAGTTCTGGTCGAACCATATGGAGCGCTTTACGCACCGCCCAAGAAAAATCAAAGGGGAAAAACAGACAAAGATCAATATCTTTATCCTCCAACGCGATTGCGTGTCCTGTTTCAGTCACGTTACTGACAACAATTTGTAAGTCTGGATATCTTAAACGCATCTGCTTAATCAGAGGCATTGCAGCACGGGTTTCACCCACGGAAACGGCATGAATCCAGACGTTTTTTTTCGCCCGCAGGGCGCTGAGTTGTTGTGGAGAATAACAGCCCAACCGCTCTCTGATACCACGACGACTCTTGCCATAACGCAAACCACGCAAAAGATAATAAGGCACCAAGAACAGGGCTGAAATCAACAATAAGAAATTATATAGCAGATAAACCATAGGACTCCAAACGAGCTTCGGCTTGTTGTTGATTTTCTTGCATCGCCTTCACTAACCGCTCTCGAAACCCATCTAAACCCTCTTCTTTATCAAAATAAAGAGTGTCTCCATAAGAGTAGACAGCCCGCGAAAAAGGATAAGGAAACATGAAGCGATCCCAGGATTTAAAACGATGCCCTCGACTACAAACAAAAGCCATTGGAATAACCGGTCGTCCGCTCATCCGTGCCAGTTGAACAACACCATCCTTTAATTCATGTCTCGGCCCTTTGGGACCATCCGGAGTAAGCGCGAGATCCACTTTTTCCTGACAAAGATCCAGCATTTTCTTAAAAGCAGCTCTCCCTCCACGAGAAGAGGATCCCCGAACGGTATCATGGTCAAAATATTTCATGGTTCGCGCCAATAATTCTCCATCTTTTGAAGCACTGATCAAGAGCTTTGCATGCTTGCCGGGATAACCAAAAATCATTAAAAGTAGCTGATCATGCCAAGCAGGGATAATGGCCTGTTCTCCTCGCTCCCAGACATTGTAAAGCCGTTCTGCGCCAATAATATCTTTTTTGATAGAAAAATTAAGCAACCGCATGATCCAAGATGCAGGGAAAGGGACAAATTTCAAGAGCAGGCGATCACCAATTTTCATAGTGAGTGATCCTCAAACTGGGTATCATACAGACGTTTGTATAAACCGCCTTGCTGCAACAATTCATTATGACTACCAGACTCAACGACAGCCCCCTCATCAAGAACCAGAATCCGGTCTGCATACATAATGGTGGAAAGACGATGGGCAATAACAAATGTGGTTCGATTTGTCATCAGATTTCCTAATGCTTGTTGAACCATTGCTTCACTTTCTGTGTCCAGAGCGCTGGTTGCCTCATCCAGTAACAGGATAGGTGCATCTCTTAAAATGGCGCGAGCGATGCAGATTCGCTGCCGCTGACCACCTGACAAACGGACACCACGATCACCCACCATGGTTTCATAGCCATCCGGCAACTGAGAGATAAACTCATCGGCATAAGCCTGACGTGCGGCGGCTTCGACCGCACTGAAATCAGCATCGAGTTGTCCGTAACGGATATTATTCATAAGAGAATCATTAAACAGAAACGTTTCCTGATCCACCAAAGCCAGATTAGCATGTAAACTTTTTTGCGTCAGGGTACGGATATCGTATCCATCAATCAAAATCTGTCCGTGCTGAGGATCATAAAAGCGGTTCAATAAACCGATAAAAGTGCTTTTGCCTGCCCCGCTCGGTCCAACTAAGGCAACAACCTCACCCGGTTTCGCAGTCACTGAAAAATCACGTAAAACCAGATCATCATCGTAGGCAAAGCCAACATTTTCAAAGCTGACATACCCTTGACTACGGGGTAAAGCAATGGCATTGGGAGCATCAACGATATCCGCTTGCGTATCTAACACTTGAAAAACCCGCTCTGCAGCACCGATGGCTTTTTGGATTGTATTATTCACTTTTGTTAACCGCTTCAACGGCGAATACATCAACAAGATAGCAGCAAGAATGGAAAACAGCTCTCCCTTGGTTATCTCTTCAGCGGCAACACGACCCAAACCATACCAAAGGACAAGGGCAACACCAAAAGAAGTCATGATCTCCATAATCGGTGCCGTGGCTGCAGAATATCGAAAAGTTTTACGGATCAGCGTAAAGAAATTAGCATTACTACGTATAAACTTCTGTTCTTCCTGCGGTTCAGTTGCAAAAGCTTTTATCACCTTAATACCGGAAAAGCTCTGTTCAAGAACACCTGTCACATCTCCCATCGCAGCTTGGCCTCTGCGGGAAAATATTTTGATTTTTTTGCCGACAGCCGCTGCCGGAAGAACAGCAGCTGGGACGGCGATAAAAGCCATCAATGCCATCTTCCAGTCAGCATAAAAAGCGTAACCTGTCAGTGCCAGCATGGTCACCGATTCGCGTAACAAGGTGACCAGGACATCTGCTAGGGCTGCTTGCATGACATTGACATCATTGAGAATTTTTGACATCAAAGAGGCCGAAGAGTTCTTGCTGAAAAAACGCATTGACAGATTGATTGAATGGCCAAAAACTTCGTTACGAATATCCTGAATCGCCAGTTGTCCAGCAGTACGAATATTGTACGCTTGGACGTAACGGGAAAAACCTTTGATCGAAGCCAGAGCGATCACCAAAAAAGGGATTAATTTTGCCATTCCTAGATTGCCGGCAACAATCAATTCATCAACAAAAGGCTTGACCAGATAAGCGATAACGGCATCACAACCTGAAACGCCTAGCGATGCAACCATAGACAAACCGATAATCCATTTGTACGGTGCGGCGTACTTAATCAAACGTAAATAGACATTTTTTTCTTGATCCGCCAATATCACAAAAGAACCTTTAATGACTTATTCATATAATGGAGAAGTGGTCATCGCTGCAGCAATTGCAGCAACACGTGTCGAACACCCTGGAGCGCCCAAAGTTTGTCGTACTTCTGCCAGATTTTTTTGCACCTCTTCAGTGTAGTCAGAATCGTCCAGCAAGCGCAAAACTTCTGCACACATCTCTGGCGGTTGTGCATCATCCTGAATAAACTCCCGGACGATCCCCCGACCTGCAACAATGTTGGTCAGTCCTGCAAATTCAATTTTTATCAGCCGCTTGCCGAGTGCATAGCTTAACGGAGCCACCTTATAAAGGATCGCCATCGGCGTACCAACCAACGCAATCTGCAATGTCACAGTACCAGAAACAGTCAAAACAGCATCACATGCTGCTGCCACTTCATAGATGTTCTCTTCAACGATAAAGACGGGCAAGGTGGTCTTGGAAAACCGTTGCTCGATAACCTCACGGGATAATGATGGTGCAACCGGAATCAAAAATTGGACCTCCGGCTTTTGCTGATGGAGCAACTGAGCCGTCTCCACCAATGCTTCCAAGATATGCTCCAGCTCACTATTTCGACTTCCGGGGAAGATCCCGACAACCTGCTCTTCTGGTTTGATACCAAGACGGTGCCGTAACTCACCTGTAGGCTGGTTTTCCACAAACTCATCCAAAAGAGGGTTACCAACATAGTCGGCCTTAACGCCCAAAGGAGAGTAGATTTCTGGCTCAAAGGGAAAGATTAACGCCAAACGATCAACCCGGTTTGCAATAACCTTTGCCCGCCCACTTCGCCACGCCCAGACTTTAGGACTGATATAATAAAGAACCGGGATCCCGACGGCTTTGGCGACCTTGGCTAAGCGGAGATTAAAATCAGGAAAGTCAATCAGAATGAGGAGGTCAGGCCGCTGAGTGCCATTAAGTATCCGCTTAAGTTGTTTGAAGCGACGATAAATCTTAGGTAACTGGTTGATAACTTCAACCACTCCCATCACGGAGAGCTCATCCGAAGGAAAAAGTATTCGGCAGCCGGCGGCAACCATCTTATCACCGCCGACACCCGAAAATTTCAAGTGAGGGTGATGTGCAGCAGCAGCCTTGATGAGATGACTACCGTGCAGATCACCTGAGGCTTCACCGGCAACGATTAATATGTCACGGCATTGTTCAGAGTCCAGTGGCAACATCTTGTTCTAGTCCCCAAAAACAAAAGGCGAGCGCCTGACGGATCTCGCAACTTTTGTTGAATGAATATCCATAGAAATGTTGCTAACGGGCAAGTCCGCGCTCACTCTTTTTTAAAAAATCCAGATAGGTGATTACTTCTGAAGCCGAGCCATCAAACTCTTGCTCGATTTTCTGCATCGCTTCATCAAGCTTTAGATTTGAACGAAATACCAGCTTGTACATACTTTTAATATTTGCTAACGCAGTACTGCTGAAACCGCGACGCTTTAACCCTGTCAGGTTCAGACCAACAACCTTTGCCCGGTCGCCCTGAACGATTGCGTAGGGAACAATATCCTGACCGATCATTGAACCACCGCTGGCCATCACATGACAACCAACCCGCGCAAACTGATGTACGGCGCTCAACCCGCCGAGGATTGCGTAATCATCAACCTCAACGTGTCCAGCCAGCGTCGCTGCATTCGCGAGAATAACATGATCTTTGACGATACAATCATGAGCCACATGAGCATAGGCCATGATCAGATTATCGTTGCCTATAGTCGT
This sequence comes from Desulfuromusa kysingii, assembly GCF_900107645.1. Taxonomy (GTDB): domain Bacteria; phylum Desulfobacterota; class Desulfuromonadia; order Desulfuromonadales; family Geopsychrobacteraceae; genus Desulfuromusa; species Desulfuromusa kysingii. Next base: position 162,176 of record NZ_FNQN01000003.1, on the reverse strand, counting down.
TATCCCACCACCGTCTTTGGTTCCCAGATGGATGGTGACAAATTCTCGGATACGATTGCGATCGCCAATTTTCAAATAGGAGACTTCTCCTGAAAATTTCAAATCCTGAGGAATCGCTCCGATGGAAGCAAACTGAAAAATCTGGTTATCACAGCCAATTTCAGTATGACCCTCAATAACAGCATGAGGTCCAACGGTGGTCCCTGCACCAATTTTAACATGCTCGCCAATAATGGCATAAGGGGCAATATCCACAGAAGAATCAAGCTCAGCCCCTGGGGCAATAATTGCTGTCGGATGGATCATAATGTCTCCAATTATTTTTGCGCAAAAGTAGCCATCAAGTTTGCTTCTGCTACCAGAGTGTCCTCAACATAAGCCTTACCACTAAACTGGTAAATTCCCCTCCGCTTAGAGAGAAGTTCAACCTCCAAACGTAGCACATCACCGGGGAGAACCGGTTTGCGGAAGCGGGCCTTATCAATACCGACAAAATAGGTGATATTATCATGGCCGATTTCATCAATGACGGTGACATAAGCACCACCAACTTGAGCCATAGCCTCGACAATTAAAACTCCAGGCATGGTTGGATGATCAGGAAAGTGACCTTGAAAAAACGGTTCATTAATGGTGACGTTCTTATAACCGAAGACCTTAACGCCCTCTTCAACCTCTTCGAGACGATCAACTAAAAGAAAGGGGTAACGATGGGGCAAGACCTTCATTATCTGTTGGATATTTAATACCAGCATATCACTTCTCCTTCAACAGTGCTTCAAGCTCATCGAGACGCTTTTGCATTTGCTGCATATCCTTCCGCATTTCAGGGAGTTTAGGCAAAGTCATCGTCGCCCGAAGCCACTTTTTGTGCGGCATCAACGGCAGTCCCGATAATATCTGATTCGGGGCAACATTGCCTGTTGCACCACCGCGCCCCCCAATCATGACATTATCACCGATGGTCAGATGCCCGGCGATTGCAGCCTGACCACCAAAAGTACAATGGTTACCAACCTTTGAGCTCCCGGCAATACCACTTTGGGAAACGAGGATGCAGTCTTCCCCGACTTCCACGTTGTGGCCAATCTGTACCAAATTGTCAATCTTGGTCCCACGTCGGATCAGAGTCACACCTAGAGCTGCGCGATCGATACTGGTGTTAGCGCCAATCTCGACGTCATCTTCCAGAACGACAACGCCAACCTGAGGTATTTTGTAATATTTGGCCCCATCTGGCGCAAAACCGAAGCCATCAGAACCAATGACCGCAGCCGGTTGTAAAATCACCCGATCATGTAAATGACATCCCTCACGAATAACAACATTAGCGTGGACAACACAATCTTCACCAATGGTGACATCTGCATAAACCGCGACGCCAGGATAAAGAGTTGTGCCAGAACCAATAGTTACCCGCTCGCCGATGACACACCCCGGATAGATTGTTGCTGCAGGATCAACAACAGCGGATTCAGAGACCAAAGCTCCTGGCATGATTCCTTTGACCGGTCGTGGTGAAACCTGAAGAAAAGTCAGAATCTTAGCAAAAGCCAGATACGGGTTGGCACAAATCAGCAAATTCTGTCCAGAGACATCAATCCCAGGGGAGAGGATGACCGCCGATGCCTGGCAAGACTTCAGTTGTGGAAGATATTTTGGATTAGCAACAAAAGTAATGTCACCAGCCTGAGCTTTATCAATTGGTGCCACCTGACCGATTTCAATCTCAGCATCACCGCTGACTTCACCACCGACCAAGTCAGCTAATTGTTGTAATTTAGCCATATTTGATTCTCTATCTGTTTATGTTGTGCAACAACCGCAATTATTTATTTTTTACTCTCATCGTAGGCTTTAATGAGTTTTTCTGTCAGATCGTCAACATCCTCACTGACAAAAACCAAACCACCCTCACTACGCTCTACAATCATGGAATACTTCCCATCTTTTCCAAATTTCTGTAAGATTTCAGAAAGTTCTTTCAAGATTTCCTGGGTCCGTTTGCCATCTTCCTGCTGCAATTTTCGTTGTGCATCTTGTTGAAACTTCTGTAAGGCTTCAGCGCTTTGTTGATACTCTTTTATTTTTTCCTGTTTAGCGGTGTCCGAGAGCAGAGCGGCCTGTTTTTCAAGCTCACCCTTGAGCTTTAAAAAATCCCCCTGTTGGATTTTAAATTCAGTCTCATACTGTTTGGCCAGATCAGCAATTTCGGTTTTCGCCTGAGCACCAGCTTTGGATAAATTCAGTGCTTTTTGCAAATCAACATAAGCCAGTTTGTTTGCAGCAAAAGCTGATGTCGAAAGTAAGAGCAATGCAACCAGAGCAATAGTCATTTTTTTCATAATTATCTCCTGTTAATAGTTTTTTAAAAGGATTTTCCGATACTGAATTCAAACACGGATTGTTTTTCACTGTCGCGGGGTGACAGATTATAACCCCATTCAAAACGGAGCGGTCCCAGCGGACTCTGCCAGCGGATCCCGGCGCCAACACTGTTGCGCATATCAGAGAAGTATTCTTCATCGTCACTCCATGCGTTACCCGTGTCGTAAAACAAGACCCCCTTCAAACCAAGATCTTTATAGATGGGAAACAGATATTCAAAGTTGAAATAGCCCATCTTCTCACCACCAATGTAGTCACCATCCTCATCGACCGGACCCACCTCCCGGGTTTCAAATCCACGCATAGTCCGGATTCCACCCAGAAAAAATTTCTCCGTTATTGAAACGTCATCACCATTTGTTGAAACAACATAACCCACCTCACCATGTATCGAAAAGACAGTGCCCCAGAATAACGGGAAGAAATGACGGTGTTCAACAATTGTTTTGACAAAATCCTCCGTGCCTCCAAGACCGGCATATTCAAGGCTGATGTTGGTAATGCCACCCCGACTGGGATCTTGATAATAATCGGTGCTATTACGAATCCATTCTGTTGTGATCGAAGAAAGCGTCGACTCCCGCTCATAAATCCAGGGGTCATCATAACCGACCGTATCATAGTCAATATTTAAAATTTCCTGTTCTTCATAACGATAAGTCAGATAGAGTTTTGAGTTCAAGCTCACCGGATGCCCAGTACGAATTGAAAAACCGGTTCGATGATCATCGTAATCGTCATATTCTCTTTCCGATTTGTAGATTTCTCCCCCCAAGGTCCAGTCAGTATCAAGAAAATGTGGATCACTGATACCAAGGGAATAGGTGTTACTGGATGAACCAAGAGAGCCACTCAAACTGAGGCGCACCCCATAGCCCATAAAATTGTCTTGAGACAGAGAGCCTTGGGCCATAAGTTTATCCGTTGATGAATAACCAACACCAATCGAAAAGGTCCCCGTTGGTTTTTCAGCCACATCTACCCCAAGCACCGTTTGATCCTCATCGGAACCTGGCTTATTCGTAACATTGACTTCATCAAAAAAACCAAGGTTGCGGATCCTCCGATTCGCATCTTTAATTCTTTTGGCACTGTAAAGGCTCCCTTCAGCCAGAGGGATTTCACGTCGAATAATCTTATCTCGGGTTTTGGTGTTGCCGCTGATCTCAATCCGTTCAACATAGACCTGAATCCCCTGCTCGACTTCCATATTCAGATCAATTAATAGGTTTTTTTTATCTTTATTTGTCAATGGAGTGACATTGGCATACGCATAACCACTATCAGCATACAGATCGGTCAATGCATCAATACTGTCGCGTAGGACTGTACGGCTGAACACATCTCCAGGCTTCAACTTAACCATTTTCAATAGTTGTTCTTCCGAAGCCATCAGATCTCCGGAGACAGAGACTTTTCCCACTTTATATTGAGCGCCTTCATCAATCTCAATCAAAACATCCAGAGCCTCATCTTCAACCAAAGTGACCTGGGCGGGCTTCACTTTAACATCCTGATAGCCTTCATCATGATAAGCGGCTTTGATTCTCTCAATATCGAGTTCCAAAGTTTCTTCCAAATACGTCCCTCTGTCAGTAATCCAAGAAAGAAACCAGCGTTCTTTGGTTTCAATTTTCTTAAGTAAATCACCTTTGTCAAAGATCGTATTGCCAACAAATTGGATGTCGCGGATAAGAACTTTTTTCCCCTCTGTGACCTTAAAGGTCAGAGTCGCCTCATTTTTAATATCGGTCTGTAATTCTGAAACGATTTTAGCCGCGTGATAGCCGTCTTCAATATAGGCATTTTTAATTTCAACGATGCTCTCGTTAATTTTAGCGCGGTTGTAGAGGGATGGTGTGCGGATTTTAACCAGAGGTCGCAACTTTTCTTTAGAAAGTTTGTCATTCCCAATAAACTCAATCCGACGAATCAGTGGTAACTCCTTGACCACAAACGTCAGGATCTTCGCGCCCTGAACCTCCGTGAGCTCAGCAGAAACATCTGCAAACCGACCTAAGGAGAAGATGTCATGCATTACCTTGTCAATATTTTCCAGAGAGGTCTGATCCCCCGGCTTAATAGGTATCATAGCCATGATAGCCGATTTTTCAATCCGACTGTTCCCCTCAATCTGGATATCAGAAACCTTAATTTCCTGGGCTATTGAAATGACGGCAAAGCTTAACAGGAAAAGTGTCATGAGCGTTTTCTTCAACATCTGCGACCCTCGGCATATGAATATAAAAACAAAAGGATGACTATAAAGAATTGTATTAAGAACTTCAATTTAAATTGTCGCTGGTGAGTATTCCATCTTCAATCTGCAAGATCCGGTCAAGGCTGTTAGCCAAATCAAGGTTATGGGTGACAATAACCATCGTCAACCCACGAGACGTATGCATCTGGTTTAATAACAACATAATCTCGTCCGAAATACGGCTATCCAGATTCCCGGTGGGCTCATCAGCCAGTAGCAATTGGGGTTCGCGAATAAGAGCTCTGGCGATGGCAACGCGCTGTTGCTCACCTCCCGATAAAGCCCCAGGCTTATGGGTCAAACGCTTTTCCAAACCAACTTCTGAGAGGATCGCTGTCGCTTGCTTCTCAGCTTTAAGACGATTGAGTCCGCCAATCAAAAGGGGCATCATAACATTTTCTACTGCCGTAAATTCGGGTAGAAGCTGATGAAACTGAAACACAAAACCAATGGTCCGATTCCGAAAACTGTCCAGTTCGGCGCCACGCAAAGTCGCTAAGTTAGTCCCTTTAAAAAACACATCGCCAGAGGTCGGACGATCCAATCCGCCAAGGATATGCATCAGTGTCGTCTTCCCCGCACCAGAGGTCCCAACAACAGCCACCCGCTCACCAGCACAGATCTGTAAATTGACCCCATGCAGTACGTCGATCTCCCCACCCGGAGTTTTGAAAGTTTTCCCCAGGTTTGAAACGTCAATCATAACCGGATCACTCATAGCGCAACGCCTCAGTGGGATCCATACGCGAAGCTCGCCATGCGGGGTAAATCGTTGCCAGCAAACAGATACTCATGGCCATGATCACCACCATGACCACATCACTGACAATGATGTCTGAAGGGAAGTGCTCCATACCGTAAACCGACTGATCGAATATCTGGATTCCGAACGATTGCTCCAGAAATTTGATCGCCGCATCGGCATAATGGGCTAAGAGAACACCAAGAACCGCTCCCACCCCGGTACCCACCGTCCCGATAATGAAGCCCTCCATCATGAATATTTTCATAATGCTGCGAGCATTGGCCCCCATAGCACGCAGGATCGCAATGTCGCGATTTTTTTCCATCACAACCATAATTAAGGTCGTCGCGATATTGAACGCTGCAACCAGAACGATAATTCCCAAGATAATAAATAGACCCAGTTTCTCAAGTTTTAATGCGGACAGAAAAGAGCCATATATGCTTTGCCAGGGGCGGACGACGGTTGGAAAATCAAACTGGGAAGCTAAAGCTTGAGCAACCTGCGGGGCTCGATCATAACGGTCAACCTCAAGCTCAATCCCACTGACCACCCCTTCTGAGTCAAAAAACTTCTGTGCAACAAAGAGCGGGATATAGGCATAGAAGCTGTCAACAAGACTGCTCTGCTTTTCGAAAACAGCCACAACTTCAAATGGTTTCATCTTCGGGATCATCCCGAACGGGGTCATACTGAATAGTGGAGGAATCACATTAATAGAGTCGCCAACAGAGACACCCAGGCTGCTGGCGGTATCAAGCCCAATAATGATTCCTGGACGATCCACCGATCCGGAGAAAAACTGTTTTTTTACCGGCTGACCATCCAGAGTCAGCACGTCCTGCGAAAAAATTTTATGTTCTGGACCAACCCCCTTAACACTGACCGCCGACACATTCCCTTGGGACAGCAACATCGCCTCTTTAGACACAAAAGGGACCGCTGAAAGGACATGCGGTGTCTTCTTCGCAGCATCAACCAGTTCTTGCGGGTTGTCGATCCCCTCACCAAAGCGCTGCATCAAAACATGGGGAACGTTTCCCAGAATCTGCTGGCGAACGCCGTCAGAAAAACCGGTCATCACCGCCAATACCAGAATCAGAGCCGCAACACCAAGGGTCACTCCGGCGATCGAGATAAAGGATATAACCGAGATAAAAGTCTGCTTGCGCTTGGCACGCAGGTAGCGCAAACTGATGAACCATTCGTAAGACATTATTATCCGTTTCAGCCGCTAATCAGCTGATTTCAGGCCGCAATTGAGGGAACAGGATAACATCGCGAATCGAAGCAGAGTTGGTCAGCAGCATCACCAGACGATCAATTCCGATCCCCTCACCCGCTGTTGGTGGCAAGCCGTATTCGAGAGCCCGGATATAGTCTTCATCCATACTATGGGCCTCTTCGTCACCGGCAGCCTTTTCCTCTAATTGATGGAGAAAACGCTCTTTTTGATCAAGAGGGTTGTTTAACTCGGAAAAGGCATTCGCCAATTCTCGGCCAACAACAAATAACTCAAACCGGTCGACGACATCGGGGTTCTGATCATTCTTGCGCGACAAAGGTGAAATCTCAGTGGGATATTCGGTAATGAATGTTGGCTTCCACAATTTCGGTTCGACCACCTCATCAAAAATTTCGGCGAGCACCTTTCCATGTCCCATGGAACTATCCAGATCGAGACCAAGAGATTGAGCATAATTAAAGGTCTGATCCCGATCTTGCAGAACGGCCATGTCAACCGTACCATATTTAACAATTGACTCGTTCAATGTTAAACGATCCCATGGTGGTGTTAAATCAACATCTTTACCGCCATAGGGGATAACCAAACCGCCACAGACCTTGTTGGCCAAGTGACAGATCAATTCTTCGGTATAATCCATGAGGTCATCATAAGTGGCATAAGCCCGATAAAACTCCATCATGGTGAATTCAGGGTTATGTTGAATGGAAATCCCTTCATTGCGGAAGTTACGGTTGATCTCAAAGACCCGATCAAAACCGCCGACAACCAATCGCTTCAGATAGAGTTCCGGCGCAATACGTAAAAACAGATCCATATCCAGGGTATTATGATGGGTCATAAAAGGTTTGGCCGTTGCCCCGCCTGCGACTTGATGCATCATCGGCGTCTCAACTTCCAGATAATCGGCATCGAGCATATACTCACGAATCAGACTGACGATGCGACTGCGTTTACGAAAGACGTCCCGGACATCTGGATTGACAATCAAATCAAGATAACGCTGACGATAACGGGTTTCAACGTCTGTCAACCCATGCCACTTTTCTGGTAAAGGCAGGAGAGACTTCGTCAACAAACAGATTTCTGCAGCACGCAAGGAAAGTTCATCCGTTTTGGTCCGAAATGGAGCACCGATAATGCCAACAATATCGCCAATATCAAATTTTTTGAAATGATCAAAAACCTCGTCACCCACTTGTTTGCGCGCAACGTAAATCTGAATGCGTCCACTCCCATCCTGTAGCTGTAAAAACGCCGCCTTGCCGAAATCACGACGCGCCATAATCCGCCCACCAATCCGGTAGGTGACATCAAGCTCTTCCAACTTGTCGTTATCGTCGGTAGCATGAGCGGAAACGATCTGTTGGGCGTTGTGGGTCACAGTGAACCCGTTCGCAAAAGGGTTAATTCCGGAAGCCTGAAAGGTCTCGACTTTGGCTCGCCGTTGTTGCAGTAAATCGTTTACTTCTTCCATGATGTTATATCCTTAAACGCTTAAATTTGGATTCGCACGATAACCTCAGAACCCAAGGCTCGTCAAGGCAGAAAGCCGCCACCAAGGTAACAGTATGTTAATCCTGCCTTATCGATAAAAAAACACGAGTGAAAAGTTTATGAGACATTTCTGAAAAGAGAGCTCACAACCCTTCAAAGGTTGTCAGAGACATTCTGAACTCATTCGGCATACGGCAAGGCTTTCGTGTTTCATAATTGAAACAAACTAACGCAGTTTGACCTTCAGCTGTTAACGTGCCATCCCGCTCAATGCGATATTCCATCGTCCAACTTGAACGCTTTAAACCTGTCGACCTCACACCGATCTCCAGCTGCTCGCCAAGGAACATCTCCTGACGAAAAAAGATATTGGCCTCGGGCATGATGATTCCGCAGCCACCAAGATCAATCTCCGAATAAGGGCCAAGGGTTGCCAAGTAAGCAATTCTGGCATCCTGAAAAAAATTCAAAACCGCAGAATTAGCGACATGACCACCATAGTTAATATCAGCGACACCAACCCGATAAGAAAACTGAAAAGAAAAATCTTCCATCACATCACCTCCTGTCAACTCTGGCACTGAGGGCAATAGAAGGTAGACCTCTGCCCTAACTTTTGGCTGAGGATCGTCTCTCCACAGATCACACAACGGTCACCACTACGGCCATAAACCTGCAACTGCTGCGTAAAATATCCCGGCTTGCCGTCGGCTTGATTAAAATCGTGAATCGTTGTCCCTCCGGCAAGAATAGCTTTTTGCAAAATAGCCTTGATGGCGACAACCAAAGATCGTAAACGTTTCAAGCTGACCCTCCCCGCCGCTCGATCTGGACGGATGCCAGAAGAGAAAAGGGCTTCGCTGGCGTAGATGTTTCCGACACCGACAACCACTTTCTGATCCATAATAAATTGTTTGATTGACTGTTTTTTCCCTCTGGAAACTGAATACAGATAGTCCCCGGTGAAATCATCCGTCAAAGGTTCTGGCCCCAGATGAAGAAGCAATTTGTGAGTGTACGGATCTGCATCGGTGTAGAGAAAGGCTCCGAACTTACGAGGATCGGTCAAACGCAGACACTGCCCATCGGTAAAAATCAGGTCGACATGGTCGTGCTTCTGCTCTGTCGTATCAGCGGAAACAATCCTTAAACTCCCGGACATTCCCAGATGGAGAATTAAGGTGCCATGACCACAGAACAATAACAGGTATTTCGCACGTCGTTCGACACGAGATATTTTCTCTCCGGGAAGAAGATAACAAAGATCGGTATCGAGGGGCCAACGGAGTTTTTCGGTGCGAAAGACACATTCGAGAATGGTACGATCGGTGATATGAGGGGCGATCCCACGGAGCGTGGTTTCAACTTCAGGTAATTCAGGCATAGTTAGAATCGTATCTTCGGTGTCGCGGTGTCAAAGTGGCGGAACTCAATCTGGTCGGAGGGGCCAGAATAATCTTCAGGACCCAGCTTTTGAGCAGAATGGTAACGCCAGCCACTCTCTGTCTCGACAAGCAAGGCAAGTTCATAAAAAGACTGGGAATCCCCCCCCACCGCTAGATCCATCACCAGAAGGACCTCCAGCTGTCTATCTTCAGGGGTCCGTTGCCGTAAACAACGCCAATCCCTGACAACAATGGCAGCAAGTTGCTGTTGAGCAAATTCAATATAGGTCTTGCGGTCTTTGAATTGTTGCATCAAGGGGGCATTATCATGATAGCTGTCGTAGACAACCCCGTAATCGCCAGCTATCAAAGCCGAAAAACGCTTATCTAAAAATTCAAGGGGCATTATTCCTTCAACCTCGGGTCAAGGGCATCACGAACGCCCTCACCAAATAGATTGTAACCCAAAACCGTGATCAGAATTGCCAATCCAGGGAAGACCGACAACCACCAGGCGCTACCAAGGGTCTGTTTGCCGACAATTAGCATGTTTCCCCACGACGGAGTCGGCGGTTGCACCCCGATCCCCAGAAAAGAGAGGGCACTTTCGGTGAGGATGGCACCAGCGACACCGAGAGTCGCAGAGACGAGGATCGGAGACATCGCGTTCGGTAAAATATGGCGAAAGATCAGCCGCGCATCGCTGGCTCCAAGCGCCTGTGCAGCTAAGACAAAATCACGTTGTCGCAAACTTAAAAATTCTGCCCGGATTAAACGCGCCACCCCCATCCAACTGGTCAACCCGATCACGATCATGATGTTCCAGATCGATGGATCAAGAAAAGCAATAACCGCCAGGATAAGAAAGAACGTTGGGAAGCAAAGCATAATATCCACAAAACGCATGACCAGCGTATCGACCCAACCACCATAGTATCCGGCGAGAGCCCCTAAAACAATCCCGATCAAGGTCGAGATTCCGACAGCAACGAATCCGACGAGTAAAGATATTCGTGCACCATAAAGCATCCGCACAAACACTTCACGGCCTAAATCATCAGTTCCAAAAGGGTGGTTGAGACTTGGAGGCAAGTAGCTCTGAGCAATATTTATAGTCGATGGATCAACCGTAGTGAAGGAAGCAAGGGCAGCCATCAGAAACATCACCAGAATGATTCCAGCACCGACCAGAGCCATACGGTTGTGGAGCAACTGCCGCCAAACAACATCAAGAAGAAAAGTCCGCCTGGGCCATAACATCATCAGTTAAATTTCACCCGCTCAACATCAAGAGCACTTAAAATTCCTTTTTGCTTCAATACTTCAAGTAGAACATCGAGGCGTGGGTCTTCCGTTTTGAGATCCTCAAAATTGACCGCAGCAGAAGCGAGAGGTGTCCTTTGTTCATCGGCCTCCGGTGTGTGCTCCTCTTCGACAGGAGCATTATTTTTGATCGCCTGACAGATCTCATCCTCTGCCGCCAGAACCGGGATCACCTTGCATCCGGTCGCAAACTGTAAATCATCAATTAATCTCAGGTTTGTTGGATCGGTCATGGCGATTCGTAAGTTTTTTTCATGACCGGATTTTCGCAATTCAACCGGGATGACCATCAACTCAGACATCCGTTCCAATGGCAACAAAGACATGAGTTCCTTGGAGATTTTAAGCTCCAACAAGGAGATCCGGGAATATTTGTCTTGAGACTCAAGAAATTCCATGATGGTCTCTTCGGGCAGATAACCCAACTTAACCAGCGCGCTGCCAATCCGCCCGCCTAGATTGCGTTGCATGGATAGAGCGGAATCCAGTTGAAACTGATCAATCAGCCCCGCCTCCAACAACATCTCCCCTAACCGATTTGCATTCGTTTGCATAGTCGTCCCTATTGATCTTCGTTGTTTATATTTAAAATCTAATTGTCACTTTGTTGTCCGTGACGGATACGCGGATCAGCCAGGGCATAACTGATATCGGCCAACAGGTTGCCTAGCAGTGTTAGCACCGCTCCCATCACCAGAATCCCCATGATCAACGGATAATCCCGCATCATGACTCCATCATAAAAGAGTTTCCCCATCCCCGGAATGGCAAAAATGGTTTCAAAAATGACGCTGCCACCAATCAACCCGGGGACCGAAAGCCCCAAAATTGTAATCACCGGGAGTAAAGCATTGCGCAACGCATGTTTATAGATCACCGTCCGCTCAGACAACCCCTTCGCCCGCGCTGTGAGGATGTAGTCCTGGCGGACAACCTCTAACATGTTAGAACGCATATAGCGGGAGAACCCAGCCAAACCTCCGATAGCAGAGATAAACACCGGCAAAATCAAATGGTTAATCCTGTCCACCAACTGCTCCCCCCAACTCAGATATTCATAGCCCAGAGACTTTAAACCCGAGACCGGCAGCCAACCGAAGCGAACTCCGAACCAGTCCATAAGCAACAACGCCAACCAAAATGAGGGCATAGCAAAACCAGTAAAAACCAGAATGGTCGTTATTCTATCAAAGCCTGAATTTCGGCGTATAGCAGACAGAATCCCCAACGGGATAGAGACCGCCAGAATGAGAACAATGGATAGGAGATTGAGTAAAATTGTGACCGGCAAGCGCTCCAGAACCTTATCAAGAACCGGCCGACGGTCAGAGGCAAAAGACTCGCCAAAATCCAGTTGGACCAAGCGTGATAACCACTGCCAATATTGAACATACAGGGGCTGATCGAGTCCATATTGTGTTCGTAAGCGCTGCTGTAGTTCAGAACTGACCTGGGGGTTGAGTTGCGTCTGCATATCTGTTGGTTCGCCTGGTGCCAGATGGATCACAACAAATGAAATCAGTGTAATCCCCAGCAGTAAGGGAACAAGTAACAACAAACGTTTGAAAATATAACTCAACATATTTTCTCACACAAGCAACGCTGGCAAAATTACCGGGAGTACTTTTGTTCAGGCTTCGGCACAAACCACTGATTGAAATTGTAGCGGATACCGGCTGGAGCAGGCTCGACCCCCCGAAAACGTTTAGAAACCGCCGGTAACGCTTCACCAACATATAAAAAGGTATACGGTTGCTCTTCTGCCAGAATCTCCTGAAAACGATCATAGTAAACTTTGCGCTGGTGTAAATCAAAAACCCGTCGTCCCTCCTCAAGAAGACGGTCAACCTCAGCATTTTTAAAGCCAACAAAATTCAGCCCCCCAGGTACAGCCCTGCTGGAATGCCAGAGATTATACTGATCAGGTTCCGGACCACCGGTCCAACCGAGAATTGTAGCATCAAAATTGTTTGGATTGATAAACTCCTTGAGAAAAGTTGCCCATTCGATAATCCGCAGCTTCACGTCAACACCAATTTCCTTGAAACGCTGCTGAATAATTTCACCCGTTTTTGAACGTAGGTCATTACCTTGGTTGGTCACAATAGTAAAAGAAAATTCTTTACCATCTTTATCTAAGATGCCATTACCATCCGAATCCTTCCAACCAGCTTCGGCCAAGAGCTCGCGCGCCTTGACAGGATCATAGGGATATTTGTGCACCTTGGGATTATAAACCCAGGTATCGGGTTTATATGGCCCGGTAGCAATAGCACCGTACCCCAACAAAACCCCATCAATAAGCTCCTGTTTGTTGATCGCATAAGAGAGCGCTTGCCTGACGCGCTTATCCTGAAAAATCGGCCGACGCAAATTATACCCCAGATAAGAGTAGCCAAAATTCAAATAGCGATATTTATTATACAATCGCCTGAACGCTGGAGTGTCTGTCTGCCGGTCATACTGCAACGGGGAAAGGCCCATGAAGTCAAGGCTACCCGTCTGTAGTTCCAAAAACTGGGTCGAGGTATCAGGAATAATCCGGTAGACAACACGTTTGAGGTAAGGTTGCCCTTCAAAATAGTCCGGGTTGGATTCAAGGACAATTTTTTCCCCACCCACCCACTCGGAAAAACGGTACGGACCGGTTCCTACAGGATTACGGGCCAAGGGACTTTTAGTAATATCTTTGCCCTCCAGAAGATGTCGCGGATGGATCGACATCGCCCAACTCATCAATGCCGGAGCATAGGGCTTATCGTAATGAGCCACGAACGTATAAGGATCAGGAGTTTCAACACCGCTGACCTGCTTGAACGATTCGGCGTAAGCGGTCGGAGTTTTTGGATCAACATAAAGCTCGTAGTTGAATTTCACATCAGCCGCAGTAAAAGGGGCGCCATCGTGCCAGGTCACCCCTTTGCGTAAATGAAAGGTAATGGTCAGATTATCCTCTGAAACCTCCCATGATTCTGCAAGGTCACCTTCAATCTGAAGATCTTTATCATAACGGATCAAGCCGTTATAGATCAGGCCATTAATTGAACTGGAAGCAGAGTCAGAAGCCAAAACTGGCAGAAGGGTGCTAGCGTCACCAATGGAGGCTTCGATAAAAGTATCACCAAACTCAGGAGTTAATGCCGCAGCAACACCAGGGTGGTCAACAGCATCGTTGGTGCGACACGAGTTGAGGCTGATCAATACAATAGCGAATAAACAAAGGGAACCAATAGTTTTTATCATCAAACCTTAACCGCTTCATTCATGGTAAGTGCTCCAGAAGAGCATTATCAGGTCGTTCCAACTGGAACCGTGTCGGGTCAATAATCTCATTCATCCGCACCTCAGAGAAGCTCACCGTGACCCGAGTCTCCTCTAAAGGTATGGCTATCTTGATAACTTCAGGAAAGGGATTTTCTATGGACATATTTTTGTAGTCCACGGCTAGATATTTATCCCCGGCCCGGTAGTAATAACTGCCGATCAATCGGAGCTGATAGTCAAATAACAACTCTTGCTTATTGTCACCATTTTCCAGAACCAGTTTCACACCTTTTGACATCAAGACGACGGAACTGTCCTGATATGCGAGCAACGGTGGATCGTACAATAGTAGTTCGAGCAGATCTGGCGTCTTTAAAGGAACCCGGATAAAACGAAAGATATTTTCATAACTTGCCGGGCCAGAAAAGAACCGTCCAGGGACGGTGGTATTTAGAAATACCGACAGCTGATCGCCATCAGAGACCAGTTGTAAAACCAGCTGACCAAATCCGGTTAAGACATCGGCACGCACCCGATCCGGCCTTTGCAGCAGCAGAAACTGTTCACTGGAAAAAAACTTTCCTTTTGCGGTTAAATCCACATGTGCAGCACCATCAAGTGATAAATATTGCCCCGCATCAAAGGAGACTTTTTCTATCAACTCGTCTGCCGTCGGTAATTCAGTCCAGAGTGGCTTTGGCGGTTGCGCACAACCAGCGAGTCCAAGGAGCAAAAGAATAATCAGCCAGCGCATTAAAATTCCTCAGATGTCAGTAACTTGAGCTTATCCTCAACCTGTTTTGCATGGGGATCCAATTCAAGGACGCGACGATACACTGCCGTTGCCCGATCAAATAACTTCATAGCAGCATAGACATCCCCGAGATGTTCTTGAATAACAGCATCTTCTGGATATATCGCTGCCGCTTGCTCAAGATATTCAAGGCTTTCGGGATAGCGCCCCAGTTTAAAATAGACCCACCCCAGAGTATCCATAATATAACCGCTGGGATCTATCGCTAAGGCTTTTTGTGCTCGGATCAATGCCAAATCTAGATCGGTCCCGGTTTCTGTCTGATCATAAGCCAGAAAGTTCAAAGCATCGGCATGCGCATCATCCACCAACAGGATTTTTTCCATTGTCTCGACTGCCGACTGACGATGACCTTGTTTTTCGTAAAGAACTCCAAGCTGATACAGCAACTGCGTTGCCATGGGGTATTTATCGACCCCGGTCAAAGCCACTTCCATGGCCCTGTCAAGGTCGCCACGATCGCCGAGAAAAGCCCCGAGATAGTAGTAAATTTCAGGCTGATTAATGTTTTGATCCAGCAACTGTGATAACGTCTCAATCGCCTTGTCATTCTCCCCATTCTGCTTATAGAGGTAAGCTAATTGCAATGCTGACTCAGCATAGAGAGATGAGTCCGTTGCCACCGGCTCTAAAACTGCTATAGCTTCGGCACGCTTCCCTTGCTCGGACAAAGCCAGCGCCAAATAATAGCGGCTACGCTCCTGCTGACGGTCAGAGTCCAAAAGCAAACGGAAACTGTTTTCAGCTCCCTCCCAATCTTCCAACTCAAGCTGGATCAAACCAATTTGATTGATCGTTTGTAAATTCTCAGGAAACTGCTGGCGGACGATAGTTAACTGCTCTATGGCCTCAAGCAAAAGGTGTTGAGCGAGATAATATTGCGCCAAACGCTGCCGCACACCTGCTGCCCGCGGATTTTTATCGAGAAATTTACGGTATAATTCCAGCGCAGCATCGCTGTCTTGTTGTTCTAATATTTTGCCGTATTCCAGAACGGCCTGTTGTTGTCCAGGCAAACTCTTTAACAATTGCTGATAGAGAGAAGAAGCTTTATCCAGCTGTTTATTATCAACATACAATCGTGCCAGATAAAGCTGAGCCAAAGTCGCATCAGGTTGTTGTTGCAGAAATGCAGCCAAGAGATTGATGGCTTCATCCTTGCGCCCAAGTTGATTAAGGGCCATCGACAACCGCAACAGTAAAGAACTATTTCCAGGAACCTTCTCTAGCGCCAGACGAAAATGTTCAACGGCTAAAGTAAAGTCGCCCTGATAACTCAGGACGTCTCCCATGAGTTGATGAGCCTCTGCACTTTCAGGATCTCTTGTCAGCAGCACCTTCAGGGTTGTTACGGCCAATTCAGGTTGTTGCCGATGTAAATATGCCTTCGCCAAGAGCAATCTTAAATAGTCCGATTCAGGATCAAGGGTGACGGCTCTCTTTAGAGCGGATACAGCCTCCTCCCAACGCTCCTCAGCGCCAAGAATCCGAAATTCAGTAAAAGAATAGAGTGCTTTTGCGTCAGGATCGGTCAGTTCTGAACGGTATTGGACCGAATCTGCGCCCACAAGATCAAGAGACGGAACTTCACCGGTCACTGCACATCCCGTCACCAGAAAAGATAAAAGGAACAACCAGCACGCTAATGTTTTCATACGGATGAAAGATTGACTCTTCAAGAATATCCCCTCAAGCCATGACCAACATAGAAGATTTAACTATCGATAAGTAGCACACTCATTTCATGAGCGTCAAACCCTTTAAAATATCTACTTTACAACTTTACAGGGTTGAATTTTCTGCTAAATTCCTACCATGTGAAACTTATAATTATTAGTTGTAATTCTGTCTCTTCAGGATTAGTCTGTACAGAGTTCCATCCAGAACTGATGAACGCACGCGATCAGTCCTTCAAGGAAACAGAGGAAAAAGGTTAATTCATGAAGAAGCCACAAAGTAACTCCATCAGAGAGGCTTGGATACTCTGTCTGATTCTGGGCTTAATTATGATAAACTTCCCTTTTATCCATATCTTCAATACCCCGGTGACCATCCTAGGCATTCCAATCCTGATATTCTATTTTCTTGTTGGCTGGCCCCTATCTATCGCCGTCATTTGGTTCTTTGTGCGCTACTTTGAAAATGACCCGAAAAATAATTCCGAATCAGGTGGAGATAAGAGCATCCCATGATACCGGCAAAAACTATCCTTTTTATGTCGATAATCTCTCCCAAAACGGTCCTCCTCCTCTCTCTGGCATATTTTGCCTTGCTGTTCCTCATTGCCTACTACGCTGAAAAATGTCGGAAAAAAGGGAACTGCCTCCTTAAAAACTCGCATATCTATTCACTATCGCTGGCCGTTTACTGCACCAGCTGGACTTTTTACGGTAGTGTTGGCAAAGCAGCGACCAGTGGTCTGGAATTTCTCCCTATCTATCTGGGCCCGACCCTTATCGCTTTTGCCTGGTGGTTTTTACTGCGAAAAATGCTCATCATCAGCAAGCAACAAAACATAACCAGCCTTGCTGACTTTCTCTCCAGTCGCTATGACCGCTCCACCGTTCTTGGCGCGATCGTCACATTGTTTGCGGTTTTTGGGATTACTCCTTATATTGCGCTACAGCTTAAAGCGATTGCACAAACACTAAAAATTCTGTCGATGCCATTAACAACACCCGGCGCAGGATTGTATGATTATACATCCAAACTCCCTTGGAGTATCGATATCGCTTTCTTCGTCGCCTTGCTACTCGCCCTTTTTGGCATGCTGTTTGGCGCGAGGAGTCTTGATTCGTCAGAAAAGCATGAAGGACTGGTTGTCGCTGTCGCTTTTGAATCCATTGTCAAATTAATCGCTTTTCTGGCCGTCGGCATCTTTGTCACCTATGGTCTGTTTGATGGTTTCATCGATGTCTTCCAACGTTTTGCCGAACAATTCCCTGAACGCCGCGACATGCTCCTTTTAGGGACACAACAAACTCCCTATACAAAGTGGTTTACGCTGATAGTCCTGTCGATGATGGCGGTCATGTTCCTCCCTCGCCAGTTTCATATCATGGTGACAGAAAACACCGATGAACAACACATCAAATCGGCAATGTGGAAGTTCCCGGCATACCTTTTTTTGATGAACCTGTTTGTCCTGCCGATTGCCCTTGGGGGCTTGATTATCAATGGCGGCGACACCTCTCAAGCCGACTACTTTGTCCTCACCTTGCCACTAGCTTCAGGGCACCCATGGTTGGCACTGCTGGTCTTCATTGGAGGTCTATCCGCATCTGCGGGAATGGTCATGGTTTCCTCAGTCACCATTGCAACAATGGTGTTGAACCATCTGATTATGCCAATCATCCTGAGGATGAATATCCTCTCGCAAAATCTGTCCAAAATCCTCATCAATATTAAACGGCTGGGAATTCTTGCGGTTATTTTTATCGGCTACTTTTATTTTAAAGTTATTGGCGACTCCTATGCTCTCGTCAATATGGGGTTGATTTCTTTTGCTGCCGTGACCCAATTTGCGCCAGCGATTATCGGTGGATTGTTTTGGAAAAGAGCAAACAGTAAAGCCGCCATCACCGCGATTACCTTGGGATTTACGCTCTGGTTCTATACTCTATTGATCCCATCATTCGTCCGTTCCGGTTGGATCAGCGCCGATATTCTCCAGAATGGTCCTTATGGAATCGGACTGTTAAAACCACTTGAGCTCTTTGGTTTGCGTGGTTTTGATATTTATACGCACTCGCTGTTCTGGAGTATGCTCTTCAATCTAGCTGCGTATCTGGCAATTTCGTTCTTTTCCAAACAGACAAGTTCTGAAGAGGTTCAAGCGAAAAAATTTGTTGATGTTTTTGTCGAACAGTCGCAACAACCAAACAAATTAAAACGGATCAGTAAAGCCCCGACGGTGATGGAATTTGTAGAATTGATGTCCAAATTTATTGGCGCGAAACCGGCTCAGACAGCGATCACCGAATATCTGAGCCATCAGGAAATTGATTCCAGAGGTAACCTGTCAGATCATGAGATTCCGAATCTGAAAAGCTTTACTGAGAAAACTCTGGCTGGACATGTCGGTGCGGCTCCCGCGCGCATCATTCTGGAAAACTACCTGGAAGCTCGCGGCAGTGAAATGGAAGATGTTTTTGATATTTTTGGTACGGTCACTATCAGCCACGCTTCAAGCCGGGAACAACTCAGTGTTCTTTACGAGGCAGCGCAAATTGTTTCTAGCGAACAAAACTTTCAAAAGACTCTGGACAGTATCCTCGAACTCCTGGCTCAACAATTCAAGTTTGATCTCTGTGTCATCCGCTTTTTAGAACCGGAATCGATGACCCTCATAGTCAAAAGTCTTGTGGGCGTATCATCAGAACATTTTGGTCAGTTTGAACGCAACCTCAACATGGAGACCTATATTGGTCAGGCATTCCTCTCTAATGCAACCACAGTGGTTAATGACACCGATGCAACCGATAAACCTGCGTCTGCCGAACACATTAAACGTGATGGTATCACCTGCCTGGCCCATACTCCGATTGTCTTTGAAGGTGAACCGATAGGGATACTTTCTGCCTTTTCTAAAAGTGCGAAAGGGATCTTTACACAAGAATTTATTGCCCTGTTTGAAAATCTCGCCGGTCAAATTGGAATCGCTTGGCGCAACGACCAACAACTGCAGAAACTCCTCGTCGGACGGGAACAAGAGAAGGAGATGCAAATAGCTAAAGATATTCAAAAAGGGCTTCTCCCTGCTAACCTCCCTAAGACTGAGAATGTTGAAATAGCCGGTCTTTGTGTCCCGGCACATCAGGTTGGTGGTGATTATTATGATTTTATTGAACACAATAGTTCATCATGTGATCTGATTATAGCGGATGTTTCAGGACACAATATCGGTTCTGCTCTGATCATGGCTGAAGCGCGGACCTTTATCCACGCCCGCATAGATAGCGTTAAACAGCCGACAGAGATGTTACAGGAACTTAACCACTTTTTCCTCAAAGATCTGGATCGATCTGACCTGTTTGTCACCATGTTTTATCTTCAATATAATTACATAACTCACCAACTTACTTATGGAAATGCGGGACACAACACCCCCTTGCTCTGGAGAAAACGTGACCAAAAACTTGAAACACTTGACGCCGAAGGGCTCATTTTTGGCATCAAAGATAAAATTGCTTTTGAACAAAAAATTATCGATCTTGAAGCAGGAGACCTGCTTCTCCTTTATACTGATGGTATTATTGAAGCTGAAAACAAAGAAAAACAATTTTTTGGGATTGAAAGGCTTGGAAAGTTGCTCGAAGAATGCGATGATTTAAGCTGTCAGGAATTGGTCGACCGGATTATGATTCAAGGTCGTATTTTTACGGGAATGCGACACTTTAATGATGATATTACCCTTGTCGCCATGAAGATTCTAAAATAAGCACCAATTACAATTTTTCAAATCAGTATGATGTCTAAAAGCGTACAATAAAAAAGTGGTATCAACACCCTAAACTGAACCTAAGCAAGGAGAGTTTCATGCAGCTGAATATGACCGAACAAGGCGATATTGTCATCATTGGTGTAGAAGAAGAGCGAATGGATGCCCATAACAGCGGCGATCTGAAGGAGAAAATGTTACAACTATTTGATGAAGGTAAATGCAACCTTGTCATCGACTTGAGTAAAGTCCGTTTTATTGATTCATCCGGTCTCGGTGCTCTTGTTTCTGGTTTTAAAAATGCTAGTGCCCGCGAAGGGAGCCTCAAACTATGCAGTCTTCAACCGCAAGTTCGTTCCATGTTTGAACTAACACGACTCCATCGGGTTTTTGAGATCTTCTCCACTCAAGAAGAAGCATCTGCCAGCTATCAAGCATAGAGGCACTTCCAGAGAGACGTAAATGTCAAAACAGGTGATCATTGACATAACTGTTCCGAATCAA
Source organism: Desulfuromusa kysingii (assembly GCF_900107645.1). Lineage (GTDB taxonomy): Bacteria > Desulfobacterota > Desulfuromonadia > Desulfuromonadales > Geopsychrobacteraceae > Desulfuromusa > Desulfuromusa kysingii. The sequence continues at coordinate 141,310 of NZ_FNQN01000003.1, read as the reverse complement.
ACCAAGTATCTAGGGATGGTTGGGCGCATAGGCGAAAGTATCGCGTATTCCCTGAAGGGCTACCTTGGAAACCGCCGTGAGCTTGCCTATCATCTGAACCTGGTACTAACAGAAGCTCTGGCAAACGCAATATGCCATGCCAACAACAGTGATCCGGACAAAGAAGTCAGAGTGACAATAACTGCCTCTGATCGAGATCTCATTATCAGAGTTTTCGATCATGGGCAGGGTTTTGATCTTGAAACACTCTCTCAAAAGAAAGCACAGAGCTGTGATGAAGGGGGGCGCGGAATTCAGATCATTCACAAATTAATGGATCAGGTCCGATATATTAGAAAAGAAGACGGCAACGTTTTAGAAATCACCAAATCTCTTAATTAACCCCAGCAGGACAACTCTTTAGGTTGCCATTCAGGTCGACGCTACACATTATTTTGCGCGCCCCACGAAGTATTCCAAACAGTCATGATGGCTGGACAGGGTGATCATACCAGACACCCCTCCATATCCAGCAAACAGCATCCCAGCAGCGGCCGCGGCAGCTTTATCCAGCACTGAATCACCGATAAAAAGACAATTTTCAGGGGCAATATCAAGATAACTTGCCGCAAGCAACAACATGTCTGGTGCCGGTTTAGGCCGTTCAACGTCATGGCTGGTGACAACAGAAGAGAAAAACCTATGCAGATCGAAATGATCCAGAATCGACAGAATGCTTTTGCCCCGATTGGTTGCAATCGCCAGTGGATAGTCGTTTCTAAGCTGGGTTAAAAGTTCAGTCAAATGGGGTTCAGGTTCCATCTGAGGAATAAATTCACGATAGTCTAAAGTCGCCGCAAACCTAAGAGCAGGGACTAAATCATTATCGCGCATAAGTTCAGACAAAACATCGGGGGAACTCGCAGTATGGCACAACTGAGCCCGCTCGGTTTGGTCAGCAGAAACCAGCGGATAGGAAAACTCTTTCAGAATTCGATTGTAATAGGCAAGATTCGCCCGACGACTTTCAAACATGACCCCGTCACAATCAAAGATGACCGCTTCGATTCGACTCAAGACTTACCCCTTTTGCAAAAGTAAACCAATCCGGTCAACCCGATAAGAATCATCGGGGTTGACAACAATTGCCCCATAGTCGCCCCCCACCAGAGAAACCCAAGTTGTTCATCAGGTTGCCTGACAAACTCTATGATAAAACGAAACAGTCCATACATAAAAAGGAAACTAAAAACAGGAATGCCACGTGCAGCATTATTTCGATGCAATAGATAAATCATCACAAACAGAAATAGACCTTCAAGACCGGCTTCATAAAGTTGACTGGGGTGCCGCGGCAAAGGTCCACCATGCGGAAAAACGACCCCCCACGGAAGATCTGTCACCCTCCCCCAGAGCTCAGAATTGATAAAGTTGCCAATTCGGCCAAAGAAAAGCCCAATAGGCACGGCAGCAACAACTAAGTCAGCGACCAAAATAAGATCCAGATGACGAACCCGACAGAATATCAGTAATACGATGAAAACCCCGATCAGACCACCATGAAAACTCATCCCCCCTTCCCAGACAAAAAGGATTTTCAGAGGATGATGGAGGTAGTACTCTGTATTATAGAATAGGGTATATCCAAGACGACCACCAAAGACGACGCCCAACACCGCATAAAATAATAAATCGGAAATGACCTCTTTTTTGATCGGCATGTCGCGCAGCCGAACGATATGACACATCATTAAATATCCGCCCAAAAATCCAAGCAGATACATCATTCCATACCAACGGACGGCAAGCGGTCCAAGACTGAATATTACCGGGTCAATATGGGGAAAATTCATCCGTTAGCCCTCCTAAGCCTCGTCAAAATGTTATGAAAATCATCAGGTACCGGAACCGAAAAGATCATATCACGGTTCAGCACCGGATGCCGAAAAGCAAGTTTTTCAGCATGTAGCAAGGGCCGTTGTATTTTAACGCCAGAAATTTCATCTGCGCCGCCATAGCGTTTATCCCCAACTAAAGGCCAACTGGATTCAGACATATGCGCTCGTATCTGATGCGAACGTCCTGTTAATATCTCGACATTCAACAATGAGTAGTTTGCCGAAAAGGATTCCACCAATTGATATCGAGTAATCGCCTCTTTCCCCCCTTTTTCAACGGATTTAACCCGGTTTTCTTTTCTGGATCGAGCCAAAAAAGATCGAATTTCTCCTTGTTGAACGGCAGGAGTTCCATGGACCAAAGCAAGATACTCCTTCTTGACTTCATGCTCCAGAAAAATACGGGTCATCTCTTTATGTGAACGTGGATGAATAGAAAAGACAATAACGCCTGAAGTTCCCCTGTCCAGCCGCTGGATCATACCGATCTCGGGTTTTTGATGCGGACGAAAAGGATCTCGCAAATGCCATTGCAGCGCCTCAAATACGGTCCCCTTAAACCTGGCATGGGTTGGTTGCGTATCGACCAGTGCCGGCTTGTTTAAGACAATGATAAAATCATCCTGAAACAGAATATCGCTCTCGGCAATTCGATACGGATCTAACGGCAGTTGATCAATATAGACTTCGATTAAATGACCAGGTTGCGGGGAGGTCGAACAGTTTCGAACTCTGCGACCATCGATATGAACACCCCCGAGGTCGATGATCTTTTTAGCCTGTGTCCGGGATAACCCGATCGCAGCGTCAGCTAAATACTGATCAAGTCTGAGATTGATATGCTCACGAGGAACCTGCAATCTGTGGATGATCCATTTCATAAGGCTGGGTTCCATGTATTCTGATATAGCATTTAATAAATCTAACTTTTCCTTGACTCACGACAGAAACTTGTTACTATAGAACCATATTTTAGTTCTTTGAATTTCTGGGGTGTGCGAATTGATTCTGAGTCCTTGACCAACGTTTTTACTGGCCTGTCATGACGTGAAAAAATTGTGTGCAAGCCTGCCCATGAGTAGGACGTCTAATATTTTTTCCGGCGACAAATTTTTTGTTCAGGTCATTTGTAAAGAATCATACCGGCACCCTGGAAACATTTCACAAAAAAGGCTCTGAAACTATTTCAGAGCCTTTTTTTATATCTTCGTCTTACTTCAGACTACTCATCAACCCGGTCACGAAGATCTTTACCGGTTTTAAAAAATGGTGTCTTCCGTGATGGAATCTGAACCAATTCACCACTCTTAGGATTTCTTGCCTCTCGGGCATCACGTTCACGAACAGAAAAAGAACCAAACCCACGGATTTCGACACGGTCCCCTTGCGCCAACGCCTTGCCTATTCCACCGAATATAAGGTTTATGACAGTTTCGGCATCTTTTTTATTCAGAATTTCGTGCGACTCTGAAAGTTGTTCAATCAATTCACTTTTAGTCATCGTTACCTTCCACGCATATTAAATACAAAATATCAATAGTTCAGCAAAAGATACTGTGGTCCAATTAGCCTTTTTGTCGCGAGATTAATCCCTAAAAAATGACTCACAGCACCCTGTAAATAGCGATCAATAAAATCCATTTTTACCGGATCAGGGTAGACGAGATCAGGGTCATCATCAATGCCGGCAGTTTTGGCAGCATACTGAACAGCATCATGAAACGTGCCGAGTTCATCAATTAAACCAAGAGCTTTTGCTTGCCGACCGGTAAAAATTCGTCCATCGACATAAGGTTGCAGATCTGCCAATGACATTTTTCGACCTACGCTGATTGCTTCAACAAACTGGAGATGAACATCATCAATCATTCGCTGCAGCAATTCTCTATCTGCCGCGGTAAATTCCCGGCTAGAAGAACCTATGTCTTTAAATGTTCCACTTTTAACAACTTCAGTATGAATACCGACCTTTCCCATTAGATCTTGATAGTTAGGAAAAGACATGATCACCCCGATGCTGCCAGTGATAGTTCCCGGATTTGCAAAGATTTTATCCCCTGCAACCGCGAGATAATAGCCTCCTGACGCAGCGACAGAACCCATCGAAATGATAAGAGGCTTGACGTCAGCAAGTTTTTTTAATTCAGCATAAATTTCTTGTGATGGTCCCACCCCGCCACCCGGTGAATCAATCCTAACAACCACCGCTTTAATATTGTTCCGCTCACGATAGTTGAGAATTTGTTCGACCAGCAACCGGGAATCAACAATCGTCCCTTCGACTTCCAGAACACCAATTTTGTTACCCACAGAGACAACTGAACCAGAACGGAGGAAGCCGGCAGAAAAAACAACCAGAAGAAAGAAAAGAAAGATTCCAACAACGGTCAAAGTTGCAAATATAAAAGGATGTTTTTTCATTTTAACCATTAAAAAAGGGGCTCCAGCATGCAGGAGCCCCTGTTTATGTTTATCAACAGTTTAGTCTTCTGACTTACGACCCACGGCACCTTGGAGTAAATCACCAAGATTTGATGTTGCTGTTTTTTGTGCACCCATGAATTCGTTGACTTCTGCTTTTTCTTTTTGGACATCGAGATTCTTGATTGATAGGGCAATTTTTCGGTCAACCGTATCAACCTGAAGAACACCAGCCTCAAGTTCTGCACCAACTTCGGTGAAGTCTTTTGGACTGTCGATCTTCTCTTTGCTCAATTCTGAAACATGAATCAAGCCTTCGATACCTTCTTCAAGCTCAATAAAGATACCAAAATCAGTGATGGAGGTGACTTTCCCCTTCACGATAGTTCCACGAGCGTAACGAGTCGGTACACTCTCCCATGGATCAAGACTTAATTGTTTCAAACCAAGAGAGAAACGTTCATTTTCACGATCGATATTCAAGACAACCGCTTTAACCAGATCACCTTTTTTATAGACTTCAGACGGATGCTTGATCCGCTTGGTCCATGAAAGATCAGAGATATGAACTAAGCCATCAATCCCTTCGTCTACACCGACAAAAATACCGAAATCGGTAATATTCTTAACTTGACCTTCAATGATAGTACCGATCGGGAATTTTTCGCCGATAACATCCCATGGGTTCGGTTCAATTTGCTTCAGACCCAAAGAGATACGCCGGTTATCAGTATCAAGTGCCAAGACAATTGATTCGACATCATCGCCAATAGCGAGAACTTTACTTGGATGCTTGACGCGTTTGGTCCAGCTCATTTCAGAGACATGAATCAAACCTTCAACACCTTCTTCAAGTTCGATAAATGCACCGTAATCAGTCAAACTGACAACCTTACCAGTCACCTTGGCACTGATCGGGTACTTGCTGGCAACATCCAACCATGGATCAGGGGCAATCTGCTTCAGACCCAGAGAAACACGTTCCTTCTCTTTATCAAACTTGAGAATCTTGACATTGATTTTGTCACCAACAGCAAGAATATCTGAGGGATGCTTAACCCGACCCCAAGACATATCAGTAATGTGCAAAAGACCATCAATACCACCAAGGTCAATAAATGCACCATAATCTGTCAGGTTTTTAACCACACCTTCAACAACTTGACCCTCCTCGAGGGTTTTTAAAGTGTTGCTACGATGTGATTCACGTTCAGTTTCAAGCAGAACGCGCCGTGAAAGGACAATATTACCACGTCGTTTATTCAACTTGATAATCTTGAAATCAAAAGTCTGGCCAATCACTTTGTCCAGATTACGCACTGGACGCAGATCAACCTGAGAACCCGGCAAGAAAGCATTAACACCGATATCGACCGAAAGACCACCTTTAATCCGACTAAGGATTCGCCCTTCAACCACAGCATCTTCTTCCAGAGAGTTCCAGATTTTTTGCCGATCAGCCTTCTCTTTAGAAAGCACGATCAAGCCGCTATCGCTTTCACCGCCACCAAACAGGACATCATAAACGTCACCAACTTTGACGTTGATCTCCCCGTTTTCGTCAGCAAATTCACGAAGCGAGATAACTCCTTCTGATTTGTAACCGACGTCGACAACAACTGAATCAGGGTTAACCTGAACAATTGTCCCTTGAACGACATCGTTCCGCTTTAGTTCAAAGCCGCCCTGCTCATAATCTTTCAGCAGCTCTTCAAAGCTTTCCTCACCGTCCAGCAATTCCATTTCTTCTTCGTCCCGCATGTTTTTATCTTCTACCATTGGAGATGTGACCCCCTTACGAATTTCCCGACGCCTTGCGACGGCGGACTCAATTTGAGACTGCGCAAGTTAGCACAAGCGTTGTGAAAAAACAAACCAATATTTTTCAGGCAGTTATTCTCGTTTATCTGTTTGTTTTTTTCTTACAATGGTAGACATTTCGTCCAGAACCTCTGCTATCGATAATCGCGTTGAATCAATAACGACAGCATCTTCTGCCTGGGTTAACGGCGCATGGGTACGGGCCATGTCTGCCGCATCCCGCGCTTTGACTTCAATAATTGTCTGTTCTAAGTTGACATCACTTCCTTTAGCCATGAGTTCTTCATAACGTCGTCGCCCCCTTTCTTCAGCAGTTGCCTGCAGAAAAAACTTAACCTCTGCATCGGGAAAAACAACCGTGCCGATATCGCGACCCTCAAGCACAACACCCCCCTCAGCCCCCATTTCACGTTGCTGCTTCACCATCGCTTCACGGACAACTTGAGACGCGGCAACTTTCGCCGTCAGCAAACTGACTTCCGGAGTCCGGATCTGAGCTGAAACGTCTACACCGTTCACGATCACCTGCTCAGAGTCTTGATGCCGGATAAAACGGATCGAGAGGTCTTTGCAAAGTTCTTGCAAAGCGCCCTCATCGTCTAAGGCAATCCCCTGTTGCTGGACCAGCAAAGCGACAGACCGATACATCGCACCGGTATCAATATTAAGATAATCAAATTGTTTGGCCAACGCCTTACTTAAGGTACTTTTCCCCGCGCCGGACGGACCATCAATTGCTATGATCAGTTTTTCTTTTAACATTTCAGTTCTCCGTGATCCGAGTCAACAGCTCCCAAAAACCAGGAAAAGAGGTCTCGGTACAAGCGGTATCCACTATCTTTATGGCTGTCGTCGCTCCCAGGGCGGCGATCGCCATACTCATAGCAATACGATGATCGCCGCAAGAATTCACTTCGCCTCCGGTTAATCTCCTGCCACCAACGATACGCATGCCATCATCCAATGGCTCAATGGCAACGCCTAAGGACCCCAGACAATCACACATAGCTGCGATTCGATCGGTCTCTTTAACCCGTAACTCTTTTGCATCTCGAATTATCGTAACGCCATCAGCAAATGCAGCTGCAACGCTGACAACCGGAAATTCATCGATCGCTCTGGGAATAAGATCACCACCGATTTCTATTCCATGCAAATGGCTACTCTTGACCAAGAGATCAGCCACGGGCTCACCGGAGAGTTCACGCAAGTTGGTCAGCTCAATAGCGCCACCCATCTGCTGCAAAATATCAATGATCCCACTGCGAGTCGGATTCACCCCGACGTTTTTCAACAATAGTTCGGAGTCAGGGACAATCAGCCCTGCCACCAAAAAAAATGCTGCTGAAGAGATATCACCTGCGACATCAACTTCTTTGCCGCTCAATACCACCCGCCCTTTGACTCTGGTGCCTCCGGAGAAGGACTCCAGATCAGCACCAAAATAGCGCAACATCCTCTCGCTGTGATCGCGGGAAAGATGCGGTTCATAAACAGTCGTAACGCCATCGACCTGCATCCCGGCGAGGAGAACTGCCGATTTAACCTGGGCGCTGGCAATCGGAGAGTGGTATTCCGCAGCCACCAAACCACCGCCATCAATCGCCAACGGGGCTTTTGAATGGTCGTCCCGACCGAGGATTTTTGCCCCCATGGAAGTTAACGGGGTGATCACCCTCCCCATGGGTCTTCGACGCAAATATTGATCTCCTGTAAGGATCGTAAAAAAAGGTTGCGCCGCGAGGATTCCAGACATCAAACGCATTGTCGTGCCTGAATTACCGCAATCAATCACATCATCAGGCTCTTTCAAACCATCAAGACCGCGCCCCTGAATAATTATTTCATCATCCCCTTTGTCGTTAACTTCAACCCCCAGACACCTGAAAGCGTGCAGGGTTGACAGACAATCTTCACCACGCAATAACCCACGGATACGGCTTTCACCTTGGGCTAAAGACGCGAACATAATTGCCCGGTGGGAGATGGACTTGTCTCCGGGGACGATAAAGTCTCCGCGGAGGCGTGTCGCTGGAAGAACAGTTTTGGTTTCAACTTTATGCATCAGATTCACCCTTAATTAAATTTATAAAATCGCATCCCGAAGCTGCTTCGAGCGCTGAAAAAAATCGAACAGCTTATCACTGTTTCCAGCGACAATATCTGCTTTCAATTCAGCAAAAAAAACGTCAAACTGCTCCATCATTTCTAACAGTGCATCACGATTTGTCTCGGCAATGTCCCGCCACATCGTTGGGTCAGACGATGCAATCCGGGTAAAGTCGCGAAAACCACCCGCAGAATATTCTAAAATATTCTCTTCATAATGGTCATAGGATCCAACCGCATTAACCAGAGCGTAAGCAACCATGTGCGGCAAGTGACTGATCGCGGCAAGGACTTTATCATGCTTTTCCAATGACATCTGCACGACATCACTGCCCACTGCGGACCACATCTGACGGACTAACGCAAGGGCGTTGGACGCGGTATTTTCTGTCGGCGTCAAAATACAGCGCTTGCCGTGGTATAAGGTTGAGAAAGCCGCTTCGGCACCACTATTTTCGGTTCCGGCAATTGGATGTCCGGGGACAAAGTGGATTCCGTCTGGCAACAAAGGTTCTATCGCTCTGACAACCGCTCCTTTGACACTGCCACCATCAGTGATAATCGCGCCCGGCTTCAACCCTGGCAGGAAACGTTGCGTGACCGTAGCCAACGTCTTGACCGGCGTTGCCAGAAAAACAACATCTGCACCAGAGACCGCTTCCTGCGGATCACGCTTATAAGAGTCGATAATCCCCAACTCCAATGCCTTTTCAAGATTCGGCTTCCCCCGTCCACAACCAATGACCTCGCCAACAACGCCAGCTTCTTTTAAAGCCAGAGCCAGGGAGCCGCCAATCAAACCGACGCCGATAATCGTTAAACGGGGAATCAGAACGGTTTTAGCGGTCATCTCTGTTCTCCTATGGAACTTTCATTACCAGCGATAGGGTAAGAACCGAGGATTTTGAGGAAATGGCAGTGGCTGCGTAACTCTTCGATCGCCTCTGCGATTTCTGGATCTTCAGCATGACCGATCAAATCAAGAAAGAAAATATATTCCCACGCCTTCTCTTTCATCGGTCGACTTTCAATTTTCGCCAGATTAATCTGCCGCTGACTGAATGGCTCCAACATTCGGTAGAGAATCCCTGGCTCATCCTTGACACTGAACATGATAGAGGTTTTATCAGCGCCGCTCTTCTCAGGGGTCTTCTTGCCAATCACCAGAAAACGGGTGAAATTGTTGGGATTATCTTCAATCTTGGCCTTAACGACCTGTAAATCATATTGCACGGCTGCGGCATGACTGGCGATCGCGGCCACGGACTCATCTCCAGTGGCCAGTTGCGCCGCCGCTGCGGTACTGGCAACGTCCATCTGCGGAATATCAGCCATATTGGTTTCTAACCAATGACGACATTGTGCTAACGATTGTGGATGAGAAACAATCTTACGGATCTTCTCAGGATCGCCGGTTTTAGAGAGTAGATTATGGGATATCTCCAACATCACCTCGGCTATCATCTGCAATTCAGAGTTAAAGAACATGTCAAGGGTATGATTGACCACCCCCTCAGTCGAATTCTCGACCGGAACGACTCCGTAATGGGCTCGTCCCCTCTCCACCTCTTCAAAGACAGCGGGAATACTTTTCATCGGGATCAATTGTGCCGACAAACCGAATTGCAACATCGCAGCCATGTGCGTAAATGTTGACTGAGGACCCAAAAAAGCCACCTTCATCGGCATTTCCATATTCAGTGAGGCGGAAATAATTTCACGGAAAACTTTGCATACTGCATCATTGGGGAACGGTCCGCAATTATTCTGGGTCAATCGGGCATAAATAGCCTTTTCTCTGCTTGGGACATAGAAGGTTTTGTCACTCCCTTCCTTGGCTTTGCCGACAGCAATCGCTATATTGGCTCGCTGGTTCAGGAGATCAAGGATCTCATTATCGATCAAATCGATATTTTGTCGCAATTTGTTCAAATCTTGATTCGCCATAACAGTATCTTTCTAAAAAGAGAATAGCAGATGCCGGAATGTAGCCTAACCGACGGTAAAAATCAATTTCATGCCGATCGCAAAACATGACAATCCTGCTTGACCTGTTAATTCACCGCAGCTAAACTCCAACGATTGTACCAAGTATTCAAGAGATAAATACACCACCTATTTACGAGCAAAGGAAGTATGCAAATGCCCATTGCAAACACAATTAAAGATCATATTGAACACTCTTCCTGGATTCGGAAAATGTTTGAAGAGGGTGCCTCCTTAAGAGCGCAATTCGGCGATGAGAACGTTTTCGATTTCACCCTTGGAAACCCAACCATGGAACCCCCAGCACAATTAAATGAGGAATTGAAAAAGATCGCTGACAACCCGATCCCGGGAATGCACCGTTACATGAATAATGCCGGCTATGAAGAAACCCGCGCAGCGGTCGCTGAAGTCATCGCTGAGCACTGCAAACAACCGGTCACTGCAGACCATATTGTTATGACCTGCGGCGCTGGAGCAGCATTGAATGTCGTCTTAAAAACCCTGCTAAATCCAGGGGATGAAGTGATTATTTTGATCCCTTACTTTGTTGAGTATAATTTCTATATCGACAACCAGAATGGGATCCCTGTCGAAGTCCTCACCAAAGAAGACTTTCAACCAGACCTTGAAGCGATAGAGTCAGCAATCAATTCCAGAACACGCGCCATTATCATCAATTCTCCGAATAATCCTACTGGGGTTATCTATCCAGAGTCGACCCTGCAAGCGCTAGGAGCATTATTAAATCGGAAAGAGCAGGAATTCGGAACCACAATCGTAGCCATCTCGGACGAGCCCTATGCACGCATCAGCTTTGGGGATGAAGTCCCTTGCATTTTTAATGCTGTTGCCAACTCAATCATTGTTACTTCACACTCTAAAGATCTTGCCCTCCCCGGTGACCGGATTGGTTATCTGGCAGCAAATCCAGCCATGGAAAATGTCGACCAATTTATGCAGGGCACAATTTTCTGCAACCGCGTGCTCGGATTCGTTAACGCCCCGGCGCTGATGCAGAGGCTGGTAACCAATCTACAACGGGTAAGTGTCGATGTCGCAGAATATCGGCATAAACGGGATTTACTCTACAATAAATTGATCGAACTTGGTTTTGAGATGGTGAAGCCCGGGGGGGGATTCTATCTGTTCCCGAAAGTTCCGATTGCTGATGAGATGGAATTTATCCGCATCGCACAAAAATATCGTATTTTGCTGGTTCCAGGGTCCGGTTTTGGCGCCCCCGGTTATTTCCGCATAGCATATTGTGTTGAAGACGCCATGATTGAGCGGAGTCTGCCATTATGGGAAGAGCTTGCACGTGAAATCGGACTTGTTCCTCACAGATAATTTTTTCGATGTTCACAACGCTCAGAGTCGGGAGAGCAGCAGATGGCTAAGAAACTTTTTATAGCAGCAACAGGGCAGGACACGGGGAAAACAACAGCCAGTTTATCCTTACTGCATCTCGCCAAAAAAAAGTACCGCCGGGTTGCATTTATCAAGCCCCTCGGCCCCAAAGTGACGGAATATAAAGGGGTCATAGTTGATAAAGATGCGGCTCTGATGTGTCAGGTTTTTCATATGACTGGCGACCTCCCGTACATGTCGCCAGTTGTGATTCATCCAGATTCGACCCGTAAAGCGCTCGATGGTAAACTTGACCCCCAGGAGCTGGAAAACAAGATTTTGCACGCATGTGAAATGCTGGAAAAGAAATCAGACTTTATCATTATTGAAGGTTCTGGTCATCCGGGTGTCGGCTCCGTTGTTAATCTCTCCAACGCTCGGATTGCCAAACTCCTGAGAGCTCAGGTGCTGATGATTACCGGTGGAGGAATTGGCAACGTCATCGATAACGTTCATATGAACAAAGCTCTATTTGACAAAGAGGGCGTTGACGTCCGTGCCATCATGCCCAACAAACTGCTCCCGGAAAAACGCGACAACACCCTCAATTATCTGAAAAAAGCCTTTGCAGGAGAAAATTTTAAGGTTGTCGGGGGATTCAATTATCAACCGGTGCTGGCAAACCCGACGCTGAATCGAATTGCTCGGATCCTGGATCTGGAGATACACGGCAATAAGCGTGACGCTAAACGCATCATCCATTATTTACAGATTGGCGCGCCATCCACCCAACGGGTCACAGAATTACTCCGTGAAGACACCTTGCTGATTGTTACCAGTAGCCGTGATGAATTGCTGGTCACCTTATCCAACCTGTATCAGATTCCAGCCTATCGAAGTAAAATTGTCGGCTTACTAATTCCGGGGATTCATAAAATCAGCGACATCACCCAACAAATTGTTGATCGTAGCAATATCCCTTACCTCAGGACCAACAGCCACACAACCGGAAAGCTGTATCGGACGATCAACGAAGATGTCTATAAACTCCAAGCCGAAGACAAAGAAAAAATTGATATGATCAAGCAGTTAGCAGAGGTACGCTTCGATTTTGATCAACTGGATGATTTATTTTCCTGAAACTCATCCGCCTTGATGTGTGCAGCCATTATTGCCCCTTGCGGGCTGACATAACGGACCTCACAGCAGAGATTAAAACCTAATTTTTCCCAGATCACTTGCCGGACGCTGGCAATCAGTGCAAGGACATCGCTTGATTTGGCTCCCCCTAGATTGACGATGAAATTTGCATGCTGCCGGGAGATTTCTGCTTGCCCGATCCGCAACCCTTTTAATCCGGCAGATTCAATTATTTTTCCAGGGGGGCCAACAGTAGCGTGCATTTCAGCATTGCTGAGAAAAACCGACCCACAATTCGGTTGCTTTCGTGGAAACTTATGACGCCGATTCTTGAGATCCGCCAGCATCTGCAAGCGGATCTCCCTCTTATCCCCCCGAGGGCAACTCAATTCAACTGAAGTGACAACACAGCCCGTCCCCTGCAAAGCGCTATAACGATAGGAAAACTGGCATTCGCTTTGGGTCAACTGACGTATTGATCCACGCTGATCGACAACAGTGACATTGACGACATTCTCACCAATCCCGTGGTGCTGACTTCCGCCATTCATCATCACCAGCCCCCCAACGGTGCCGGGAATACCGATGCAATGTTCCAGACCGCTCAACCCAGCCCGCATGGATTGACGGGACAAAGAAGGAACCCAGGCGCCGCCTGCTGCAATAATGGTATTTCCTGAAATAGTGATATCGGCCATCTTCTCACCGATTCTCAGGACGACCCCACGCACACCAGCATCATCAAAAAGGAGGTTGGTTCCTTGCCCGATGACAACCAGCGGGATCTCATGGGCAACGACATAACGGCAAACTTCAGCAACCTGAGAAGAGTTTTCCGGTTCAATAAACAGGTCGGCAGTTCCCCCTAACTTCCAGCTGTTATATGGAGATAATCGTTCATCAAAAGCTACTCGACCAAGGTTCATTTTGGCTAAGTTTTGCAATAAATGGGGTAATTGTTCAGTCGTCATCACCACGTCCTGTTTCTCGAAAATCAATCACCTGCAACTGCATGGATTCAACCCCGCGCCATTGATTAATCTGGGGACGATACAGCAGATCTATCGCTCCATGTAATTGTTCAAATTTTTCCGCTTGCCCAAAGGCAATACAATTGAGACGACAACCCTGCTGTTCGACATCAAACTTCAGATGTTTATCGGCCAGAACTCGGGGAGAGTTGACCTGACAATTGCGACTAATAAAAGTCGGTTGCGGATTACCTGCGCCATAAGGGTTAAGTGTTTCCAGTTCCTTAAGCCCTGCAAGGTTGAAGGTCGAAAGGCTCATTTCACCATCATGATACAACACCGGCAATAGGTCTGCTGCCGAAAGTTGGCTCCGTGCAGCGGCTTCAAAAGCGATCTTAAAATCAGGCAGGTTTGCTTCGGCGATGGATAACCCCGCTGCCATTGCATGGCCGCCAAAACCAACCAGAGGGCCAGAGCTTTTGCTCAGGGCCTGATACAGATGAAATCCAGCAATCGACCGGGCAGATCCCTTACCAAGACCGTCTTCTAAGGCAATCAGTACCGTCGGGCGATGATAGCGTTCAACCAAACGACTGGCAACGATGCCAATCACACCAGAATGCCAATTGGGGCTGGAAAGGACAAGACTGTAAGCATCGGGCTGAGCCAGTTGCTCCACTTGACTTATCGCTTCAAGCAGAGTTTGCTGCTCTATTTTCTGTCGATCCCGGTTAAACTCGTCCAGCATTTCAGCCAAAGGTTCAATATCCTGGGGGTCATCACCCAGCAACAGTTTAACCCCCAAAGAGGCATCTTCAAGCCGCCCAGCTGCATTTAATCGCGGTGCAAGGCGAAAACCGACAACGCCACTACTGACTTTTTTAACATCGGCAACACGTTTTAATGCTTTAATCCCCGGACGCGTTCCCGCCTCTAACAATTGTAAACCGCACCGCACGAGGAGACGGTTGATTCCCTTCAGCGGAACAATATCAGCGATGGTCCCAAGCGCCACAAGGTCCAAGCCTTGTCGTAAATCGGGTTCACTCCGTGTTGTAAAGTAACCATTTTCCCGCAACCGCCGACGTAACCCGATCAACAAAAAGAACGCGACGCCGACACCAGAAAGATCTTTCCAGGGAGAATCCTCGTCGATAAGCTGCGGATTAATCAATGCGTGACAGGGGGGGAGCTGGTCAGGAGGCTGATGGTGATCGGTAACAATCAGATCGAGCCCCAACTCAGAGGCCAACTCAGCTTCAACCTGAGCAGAGACACCGCAATCAACCGATAAAATAATGGCACAACCTTGCTCAGCGGCATGCTGAATCGCAGCGGCAGACAAACCGTAACCGTCGGTTAATCGCAGCGGAATATGATATTCAACATGCCCACCCAAAGCACGTAAGGTTTCAACCAAAAGGGTACAACCGGTGATGCCGTCGACATCATAATCACCATGAACTGCGATCTTTTCACCCCGGTTAAGTGCTTGCTCTAACCGTGCGCAAGCAATTGACATGTCTGGGAGTGAATCAGGGTCAGGAAGCGCCGACAAATTTGCTCGGAGAAACTCGGCACCCTGTTCTTGCGTCGTCACTCCTCGCAATGTCAAAACCTGAGCCGTTAGCCCTTGGATATCCAACTCTTTACCTAGAGATTCGATCTGTTCTTGTTGCAGATGTTCAGCCCGTAATTTCCACTTGCGTAAATTGACTGGTTGCATCAAACCAACTTTCACCTCACTACAGTCGTGAATTTTTCATCAGCTATAAATAAACAGGCCGGGACAATGGCCCGGCCTGGTGTTTATAATTATTGGGATTGTTTAGGAATTTCAGGATGATTTTTCAAAAAATCAAGCTCTGCACGAATCTGACTCGCGCCAGGATTATCAGGGTCTATTGCAAGCAACTGCTCCCAAGCACGAATCGCCTTGGGAAAATCCTGGAGATCATAACGATAGACAATGCCAAGGTTATACAGACTCTGCTTATGATGACGATCGATACGACTGGCCTCTTCAAAGTTTTTGATCGCCCTGTCATACCAACCTACCCGACGAAACATCACCCCTTGATCAGTCAGAAGATCTGGATCGTTACCATTAAGATCAAGAGCCTTCGAATAGGCTTCGATCGCTTTCATCGGCTGGTCTGAGTCAAAAAAGTTATGTCCCAACTCAACCCAGGCATTTCGATTCTCCGGTTCCCGTGTAACAATTCCCTCAAGAATAGAGGTCTGTTGTTGTTGGTTGACAACCGGTGCCGAAACTGGCACCGGTTGTTGCACTGGGGCAGAAGGAGGCAAATCCTTTTTTAAGTTCGTCACAATCACTCCGATCAAGATTCCTGCGGCCAGAGCGACGATAACAAATAAGAGTGTCTCTTTCTTCATACCGGTATCAATCCCACCTCTACTTAGCGGATGCTTGCTTTTTTTGGTGCCAGAAGATCAGAATTGGACTGGCGACAAAAATCGATGAGTAGGTACCAATCAACACGCCGATTAACATGGCAAAAGCGAAGTTATGAATAACGCCACCACCCAGCACAAACAGGGCAAGAACGACAAGGAGAGTCGTCCCTGATGTCAACAACGTACGCGAAAGGGTTTCATTAATGCTGCGATTGACAATAAACGGAAAGCTCTCTTTATGATGTTTCCCCATATTTTCCCGAATACGGTCATAGACAATGATCGTATCGTTCAATGAATAACCAATGATCGCCAGAAATGCAGCGATAATAGGGAGATCAATCTCTTTACCAAAAAGACTGAAGACCCCTAGAGTTATTGTCACATCATGCAGCAGAGCCACAATAGCACCGACCGCAAAACGGAATTCAAAGCGCCAGGAGATATAAGCCAGAAGTCCGAGCATGGCGTAAAAAATTGCCTTCAGCCCTTTCGTGCGCAGGTCTTTACCGACCTGTGGACCGACCATCTCGACACGACGGATATCAACGCCACCTGTTTCATAAGTGGTCTCCAGTTCTTTTTCAATAAGTTGCGCAAGGCTCTGCAACTCAGTCGTGCTCTGTTCAACACGAATCAGAAATTCATTCTGGTTATCACCGAATGACTGAACCACAAGGGTGCCAAGGTCAAGTTTCTGTAAGGCGTCTTTGATCGCAGAGGCATCCGTCGGTTGCGTGAATTGAACTTGAACCAACGTCCCTCCGGCAAAGTCGATGCCGTAATTGGGGCCACCCTTAACAATCAGAGAAAGCAAACCAACGACAATCAACACAATTGAAACACAGAGTGCAATTTTGCGCTTACTTACAAAATCAATATTTGTATCCGGCTTGATCAGCTGCATGCCGTCAGCCTCCTTATATACTGAGCCGCTTAACTTCGCGGCCCTTCAAGAAAATATCAAAAATAACTCGGGAAACAAAGATTGCGGTAAATAGTGACGCAACAATACCGATCGACAAGGTGACAGCAAAACCCCGCACCGGCCCTGTCCCGAACTGGAACAGCACTAAAGCCGCAAGAAGGGTCGTCAAGTTGGCATCAATAATCGTTATGAACGCTTTACTATAGCCTGAATCCAGAGCAAGTTTAGGTGCTCTCCCAAGCCGAACTTCCTCACGAATCCGTTCGAAAATCAAAACGTTCGCATCGACCGCCATACCGATGGTCAAAACCACGCCAGCCAACCCAGGCATCGTCAGAGTTGCCCCAAACATTGCCAACATTGCGGTAATAAAAATGAGGTTGAGGACCAGCGCAACCACCGCAACAATGCCAGACAACTGATAATAAATGACCATTGCCAGAACGACTAAGGCTGCCCCGACCCAGATTGATTTTATCCCTTTAGAAATTGAATCATGTCCTAATGAGGGGCCAACTGTCCGATTCTCAAGGATTTTAACTGGGGCCGGAAGAGAACCAGCGCGCAAGACAATCGCTAAATCTGTTGCTTCTTGTGACGTGAAAGATCCAGAAATTTGCGCACTACCGCCAGCAATTCGTTCACGAATAACCGGAGCGGAATAGACATTGTCATCCAAAACGATTGCCATCCGTTTGCCGACATTAGCTGCCGTAATCTGGTCAAAGCGTTTGGCACCAACAGAATTAAACTCGATGGAAACATAGGGTTCATTGTAGCGGGTATCAATCCGCACATTGGCATCGGACAAAAGATCTCCGGTCAATACCGTTTTATCAATAACCACTAGAGGTTTTTCGGTCGTCGCTCCCGTCGCGCGATTGACATTTCGTTCATAGAGCAGCTGACTTCCGGCAGGAACCTTACCTGCTACCGCATCTTGAAGATTCGCCGATTCATCAACCATTTTAAATTCCAACCGCGCGGTCTTGCCAAGGAGAGAGATTGCCCGCTCTGGATCTTCAACGCCAGGCAACTGAATCAGGATACGATTCCCACTCTGTCGTTGCAAGGTTGGCTCGCTGACACCAAACTGGTCAACCCGGTTACGCAGTGTTTCCAAGGCCTGACGGACCGCATAGTCCTGAATATTTTCAATTTCCTGATCGCTGAGGCGGAAATGTTTTTCAATATAACCGCCACTGCCTGAAAAGGTTTCAGGCTCCAAGGCTGGATATTCATCCGCCATCAATGCGTCGACTTTGGCACCTTCTGCTGCGTCATAAACGAGCACAACAAGCCGATCCCCCTGACGGCGCTCCAACCGCTTAAAGATGATATCCTTCTCGCGTAGTTGGGCTTCTGTCTGATCAATAATCGTATCAATACGACTTTCAACCGCCTTGTCAACATCAACACCAAGAACCAGATGCATACCACCTTGCAAATCAAGCCCAAGTTGAATGGGGTTGAAGGTCTTCGTCCACCACTGGGGTAAACTGCTTTGCATCAATGTCGGTGCAATGGCAAAAAATGACAGAAGCAGGCAGGCTACAACCAATAAACTTCTGAATTTAAGACTATTGGACATTTGCTTTGTATCTCCCTTTAAGCATGTATGGGCAACTCAACTAGCGGACTACTGCTTGACCTCAGTAATAGAAGCACGGTTCATCTTTATCTTCACACCGGTTGCAACTTCAAGAGTAACGGTTGTTTCATCTACAGCCGTTATTTTACCGTGGATACCGCCAGCAGAGACAACCGTGTCCCCAGCCTTGAGTCCACCAACAAGTTCCCTCTGTTGTTTGGCTCGTTTTTGCTGTGGTCGAATCAGTAAAAAATAGAAGATGGCAAACATCGCTACCAGCATAATGATTCCCTGATATTGTCCGCCTGTTCCTTGGGCTGCCGCGCCCCCTGCCATTGCAAAAGCCTCTGTTGCCATGTGAGTACCTCCTTAAAAGTGTTTTAGATAAAACGAGTGTCTAATCAATTAAGTTAAGTGAATGTTTCTCTCTTTTATGGTAAAAATCTTTGCGAAATTTAGAAAAAGTCCCGTCTTCCAGCGACTGCCTGATCCCAGCCATTAATTGCTGATAGTAATAAAGATTGTGGTGCGTGTTAAGTACCGATGCGAGAACTTCCTTACTGACGTACAGATGACGCAAATAAGCCCGACTGAAATGCTGACAGACATAGCATTGACAATCGGGATCCAGCGGTCGTTCATCGTCACGATATCTGGCCTGCTTGATGCTGACCTTACCGAAGGTGGTAAAAAGCAGGCCGTTTCGAGCATTGCGCGTTGGCATAACACAATCAAACATATCGCAACCACGGGCAACACCTTCAATTAAATTTTCTGGTGTTCCCACCCCCATCACATACCGAGGATGATCAATCGGCAACAAGGGGAGACTATACTCCATCATGTCATACATCAGTGAAGTTTCTTCACCGACCGACAATCCTCCGAGAGCATAACCCTCAAAACCAATCTCCCGCAACTGTTCAACACTCTGCTTGCGCAGATCCAGCTCCATCCCCCCCTGAACGATGCCAAACAATGCTGAGGATGAACCGGGGGAAAGGACTTCTCGACAGCGCTTTGCCCATCGAGCCGAACGATTTGTCGATTCAGAAATATAACTCCGCTCTGCAGGGTGCGGGATACATTCGTCAAAAACCATAACGATATCTGATCCGAGAGCTAGTTGAATCTCAATTGACAGTTCGGGCGTCAACATGTGCTTGCTGCCATCCACATGTGATTGGAATGCAGCGCCTTCCTCAGTGATCTTACGTATATCGCCCAGACTGAAAACCTGAAACCCGCCACTGTCGGTCAAAATCGGGCGATCCCAATGCATAAATTTATGCAACCCGCCAAGTTGCTGAATCAGCTTGTGACCCGGTCGTAGATAAAGATGATAGGTATTGGCCAGAACAATCTGTGCCCCAATCTCTTTAAGCGCTTCTGGCAGGATCCCCTTGACGGTCGCCGAAGTTCCAACAGGCATGAAGGCAGGTGTCTCGATTTCACCTCGCGAGGTCGTTATCCGCCCCCGACGCGCTTGAGAGCCAGTATCTTGTTGTAAAAGAGCATATTTGAAAGCAGACATATTACATCCGTTTCATAAAATCAACATGCAGTCGCCATAACTAAAAAAACGAAAACGTTTTTCAATCGCTTGACGATAAGCCGTTAAAATAAATTCACGCCCGGCAAAAGCAGAAACCAGCATCAACAATGTCGACTTGGGGAGGTGAAAGTTGGTAATCAAAGCGTCAACAATCTTAAATTTATATCCCGGATAAATAAAAATTTCACTCTCCCCCGCTCCTGATCGTAACAAACCATCGGCTGTTGCCGCGGTTTCAAGAGCCCTGGCGCTGGTTGTTCCTAAAGCAAAAACCCGACGACCTTCTTGATGTGCCAGATTGACTGCAGCCGCTGTTGCAGCGGAAATTGAGTAAAGCTCAGAGTGCATTTTATGCTGGCAAATATCATCCACACGAACAGGGAGAAAGGTTCCCAACCCGACATGCAGAGTTAAATTGACGATTTCAACGCCTGCGGCAGTTAATTGCTGCAAAATTTCCGTCGTAAAGTGCAACCCAGCAGTCGGTGCTGCCACAGCACCTTCTTGATTGGCAAAAACGGTCTGATAGCGAGAGCGGTCTTCCCGACTGTCATCACGCTTAATATATGGTGGTAACGGTAGATGACCAACCTTGTCAACCATCTGCATGAAGTCACCGGGACAGTGAAAGCGGACCAAGCGATACGGAGCGTCCATCTCGTCCAAAACTTCCGCTGAAAACTCCGCCGTAAACTGAACAACAGTTCCAACCCGTAATGGTTTAGAGCTTTTGGTGAGACAAAGCCATTCATCAGCGTCAGTGGATGCAACACCTGCGACTTTGCGTACCAGAAAGATTTCAACCTTCCCTCCTGTCAGCTTTTGGCCAAGCAGACGGGCCGGGATAACCTTGGTATCATTAATCACCAGAACATCGCCACGCTCAAAGTATTCCGGAATATCGACAAATTGCCTTGCTGCTATCGTCGCAGATTGACGCTTCAGGCATAGCAGGCGTGAACCATCACGCTGCGTAGCAGGAACCTGTGCTATCAACTCATCGGGGAGCAAAAAATCAAAATCAGTCAGCTGCATTAAAACATATCCAAGTCAGGTTAAACAGCGACCTAGAAGATCATAGAAAGCCATCAATGTCAATCGCTTTCCGCTGCGATAGAATGGCTTGTTAGCTAGGATTAGACGATCATTAAGGGTTAAATTCAAAAGCAAAAAGTTCAGTCATCCCTTGAAGGAAAAAGGTTATATGTTATAACGGACAAATCAACATCTTTATAAAAAAAGTCAGCAGGTATAATAACGATGTTTACCTGTTATTCTTACTGTTAAACCGTGCATATTTTATTAACGTTAAAAGGAGGAATAAATGAAAACATGTTGGCTCGTTTTATTAGTCTGCGGACTTCTAATGGTAGGTTGTGGCGAAAAGGAAACAACCACAACACCAGCTCCTGTCCCAGCAGAAAAAGCATCCGCCGTTGAACAAGTCAAAAAATCTGCAAACGAAGCTGCCACCCAAGCGACAAAAATGGTCGAAGCCGGATCTCAGCTAGTCAAAGATGCAGGCGTGGCGGCAGAAGAGACGGTTAAAGAGGTCGTTACCACGGCAAAAGAAGATTTGACCGTAGCAACAGCAACGGCTAAAGAAAAGGCTGTTGAGGTTGGCAAACAGATCAAACAAGAAGGGACAGATCTGATAACCAGTGTGAAAACTGCAGCTTCAGGGATTAAAGCTCCCGAGACAGTGGTGATTGAAAATAAAAATGGCAATGTCACCCTGCCTCACGCCGAACACGGTGAAATGTATGGTTGTGCAACCTGTCACGGTGATAACCCTCCTGGTCCCTTTGAACTGGGAAAGGACACCGCACACAAGTTGTGCAAAGATTGCCACAAAGAGCAAGGTGGACCGACTAAATGTAGTGGTTGCCATGTAAAATAATCACTCTTGATGTTCTTGGCCTTGATCTAATACAAGCGCTACTGTTTTCAACCAGTAGCGCTTTAAGATTATAAATCTGACGATCTATTTTTACCCGATGTAGCAAGTCTTGACGATTGTAAAAAACTCTCGAGCGTAGGATCCCTGTTCGCGAGAACCGTAACTTGAATTTTTTCTCCCACCAAATGGGACATGATAATCGATACCGGCGGTCGGCAAATTGACCATCACCATCCCTGCCTCAGAATTGCGTTTAAAATCCTTGCTAGACTCTAAAGATGTCGTACAAATTCCGGAAGTGAGACCAAAACGGGTGTCGTTTGCCAGTTCCAAAGCCTCTTCATAGTTTTTAGCGCGGATAACCGTAGCAACTGGCCCAAAAACCTCTTCTCGGTTGAGGCGCATATCGTTATCTGTTTCAGTAAAAAGCGCTGGAGATAAATAATAGCCTGGGGTGTCACGCTGCAATAGCTCGCCACCATAGGCAAGGTGGGCTCCTTCCTCTTTCCCAATAGAGATATATTCCAAATCTGTTTGTAATTGTGCTTGGCTGGAGACAGGCCCAATCTGACTTTTTGAGTCCAGCGCATGACCAGTCCGTAGGCCCTGAAGACGTTCGATAACCCCGGCAACAAAAGCGTCATGAATCCCTTCAGTGACGATCAAGCGGCTCGATGCAGTACAACGTTGACCGGTGCCGAAAAAAGCACCATCAACCGCAGCATTGATGGCAGTGTCAAGATCGGCATCATCAAGAACAACTAGAGGGTTTTTGCCACCCATTTCCAGTTGAACCTTTGCACCACGACCGGCAACTTTGCCGCGAATACCATTGCCAATGGCGTCAGATCCAGTAAAAGTGACAGCATCAATGTCAGGTGAATTCACGATTGTATCTCCAACTTTGGAGCCAGAGCCCATAACCAAGTTGAAGGCCCCAGCAGGAAGCCCTGCTCGTGAAATAATTTCGGCAAGAGCCCAGGCCGATGCAGGGACCAAGTCTGCTGACTTAAGAACTACAGTATTGCCAAAGGCAAGAGCCGGAGCAATCTTCCACGCAGGGATAGCAATAGGGAAATTCCAAGGAGAGATCACCCCAATCACACCAACTGGCTCACGGGTGATTTCAACATTGAGACCTGGGCGAGTAGAGGCCAGAATATCCCCCGTCAAACGGACCGCTTCACCGGAAAAAAACTTAAATATCATTCCTGCACGAACAACTTCACCGGTTGCTTCAGGAAGTGTTTTCCCTTCTTCGCGGGCGAGCAATGTTGCCAGTTCGGTTTTCCGGGCAAGGATTTCACTGCCGATATTATCAAGAATAATACTTTTTTCATTCACACAAACGTCACGCCAAACGTTCCTAGCTGCTTTTGCAGCTTGAATTGCATCATTGGTCTGTTGTTCATCCGCTCTTGCATATTCCCCAATGATGTCATTTGTATCGGAAGGATTGATATCAAGATTAACGTCATTACTTTCAACCCACTCACCATTAATGTAGTTTTTATTCAGTGCCATACGATGATCTCCTTATCATTGTTAGATCGGTTGATGCTATTCAAAATAGCAATATTAATTTTTTAGAAATTCCTTGCTTTGCTCAAATCAAAACTTCTGGGTCCAGCGTTTCAGCGGAACCAGAACTCATGGATCACATTTTTTCATGTTTCAAACTGCCCCAAAAAGCGGGCGAGGCAGGAGCCCTAATCGGGGGTTCAAGTAAAACCATAGCCATCACTCTGCGAAAAAACCAAGAAGAGCCTGAAGAGGATGATGTAACCTTTTCCCATCTATCCGTTTAACCTGACTACGGCAGGAATATCCGGAAACCAAGCACTGTTGTTCCGGTAAGTTTGCCAAAGCCGGCTGCCAACTCATGGCATAGATATCGCGCGAGTCAGTTAGATTTTTTGCGGCATGACCATAGGTTCCCGCCATCCCGCAGCAACCCACAGCGAGAGGTTCAAGACTCGCTCCAAAATGGTGAAAGATACGACTCCAATCATCATGGGTTGATGGTATCGCTGTTTTTTCAGTGCAATGCCCAAATAAATAGAACTTTTGCGTTGAACTCGGGTGGGAGGGGACTTGATCCAAAATAGAAAGTAGCCATTCTTGAATCAGAAGAACGTTAAAATCTGTACGATTCTCGGCTAAAACCTGAGCATACTCGTCACGATAACAAAGCACCATGGCAGGGTCAGGGCCAATCATAGGAATTCCAAGTTTTTGCACCCGGTTGAGAAAGTCAGCACTCTTAACCGCAGTTTTTTTGAAGCTACGCAGAAAACCTTTGATGTGTTTAGGTTTGCCATTGGGGACAAAAGGAACTAAGCGCGGATGGTAGCCCAACTTCTCGATCAACAAGACCAGATCCGCAACGACCTCAGCATCATAATAGGAGGTAAAAGGATCTTGGACCACAAACACATATTTTTTCCGTT
The DNA here is from genome assembly GCF_900107645.1 of Desulfuromusa kysingii. Taxonomy (GTDB): domain Bacteria; phylum Desulfobacterota; class Desulfuromonadia; order Desulfuromonadales; family Geopsychrobacteraceae; genus Desulfuromusa; species Desulfuromusa kysingii. The sequence goes on along the minus strand of NZ_FNQN01000003.1, from coordinate 116,793 downwards.
CCTCAGGCGACAGGCGCTCCAGTTCTTCCCATTCGAAACGCGTTGCCACATGCCCGGATAACTTTTTCTGTAGATTCGGGTAACTGAGCAGCGGAACATCTACCATACCTACTGTCCATTCGGTGATTTTTTGTATCCATCTGCATTTAAGAAAAAAATTAAATAAAGCCGGTGCCTTTGCCATCAGAGGTGCATAATTCTCCACCAAGGAGACCAGATAATCCTGCGCGGGACGCAAATAACGTTGGTAATATAACTGCATAAAACGTGCACGAAAATCGGGGACATCCACCTTAACCGGGCATTGACTGGAGCAAGCCTTACAAGCCAAACAGCCCTGCATCGCCTCCATCACCTCATGAGAAAAATCGTATCGACCATTGTGTTTTTGCAAGGAGTTGTAGACCTTGTGAATATGTTCCTTAAGGGAGATTCCACCCTGTTCAATGGCCTTTTCTTCGGCTAAAACCTTGACTCCCGCTACTTCTAATAGTCGGAGCCATTCTCGCATCAGAGCAGCTCGTCCTTTGGGAGAATGTCGACGGTCACCAGTCTGCTTGAATGAGGGGCACATGGGAGAACTGGTCTCATAGTTAAAACAGAGACCGTTACCATTACAGTCAAGTGCAGCATTAAAGCTGTCACGAGTTGCTGCGGGAATCTGTCGATCTATACTTCCACGTTTAACCGCATCGACAGAGACCAATGAAGAGCTGGAATCCAGCGGGGTACAGATTTTACCCGGATTAAGGCGGTTATGAGGATCAAAAGCCCCCTTAATCTTACGTAATTCAGCAAACAGGATCGGACCAAAAAACTCAGGACCATATTCGGAACGAAATCCCCGGCCATGCTCACCCCACATCAGACCACCGTATTTTGCAGTCAGAGTGACCACTTGATCAGAAATATTCCGGAGTAGGATTTCATCATCGGGGTCACACAGATCAAGAGCTGGGCGCACATGCAAAACACCACAATCAACATGACCAAACATTCCGTATGCAAGATTATTGGCATCCAGCAGTGCACGAAATTCGTTAATATAGTCAGCCAAATGTTCCGGTGGCACTGCGGTATCTTCGGTAAAAGCGACAGGTTTTCTCTTCCCTGAAGTATTACCAAGAAGTCCAACCGCCTTTTTTCGCATAGCATAGATGGCTTGAACACTGGATAAATCCACGCAGACCTGATACCCAACAACCCCCCGATCACCCCGCGTTATCATATCATCCAACTGGGTGCAAAGAGCCTTGACCCGGTGTTGGATTTGAACTTCATCACAACCAGCAAACTCGACAATATTGAGTCCGAGAACTTCTTTACCAGGGACATCAGTAATAAGATCCCGTACCGAATGCCAAACGATATCTTGGCGGGCAAGGTCTAGCACTTTTGAGTCGACGGTCTCGACGGACAGAGCTTCAGCTTGCAGCATAAAAGGGGCTGTCCGCAAAGCAGCTTCAAAACTGTCATATTTAACGTTGACCAAGTTTCTACAAGTGGGAATAGGGTCCAGACTCAACGTTATCTCGGTAACAAGCCCAAGCGTCCCTTCCGAACCACAGAGCAGTCGAGCAAGGTTAAGTCCCTCTGTCTCCGGGTCATAAACCTGCTTAAGATCGTAACCTGTCAAAAAACGGTTCAACTGGGGAAAGGTCTCTTCTATTTCGGAGCGCAGCTCACGGGATGTAGACCAGACTTGGCGATAAATCTCCCCTTCTCGATCCTGCAGGTCACGTTTGGCCTTTAGAGCAGCACCTGACACGGCATGGCAGTCAAGGACACTTCCATCTTCGAGAACGGCTGTTATCTCGAGGACATGATCAGAGGTCTTCCCATAGACCAGAGAGCCTTGGCCAGAGGCGTCTGTATTCACCATACCGCCAATGGTCGCACGATTACTGGTAGAAAGCTCTGGTGAAAAAAACAGTCCATGAGGTCTGAGGAAGTCGTTCAGTTGATCCTTAACCAGACCAGCCTCTACTCGAACCCACCTCTCTTCAACATTGAGATCTAGAATCCGGGTCATGTGTCTGGAGGTGTCAACAATAATGCCGTCATTGAGAGACTGCCCATTGGTCCCAGTACCACCTCCACGTGCGGAGAAACTGACACAACAATATTGTGGATCTTGAGATAGACGCATCAGCAGAGCCACATCTGTTGTATTGCAGGGAAAAACTACAGCCTGAGGAAGCCATTGGTAAACACTATTATCAGTAGCAACCGCAAGCCGACTAGCATAGGTGGTTTCGATTTCGCCAGCAAAACCAGCCTGAACCAACGCCTTCAGAAATAAGCGGTAGACAGGTTTTATGGTTTCCTGTTGAGTCAGTTTTGGGATCATACCTATAAAGCTCCAGACAAAGGATGTCCGTTAGCGGTTGCTAGCAACCAGCGTGATATTTTTACTTTATTGATTTCAACATTGCACAAGTGGGAGTACGACAGAGCACGGTGATAGCAACATATCGCTGCTATCACCCTTGACCCATCTTATTTCTAGTGATGCTCGTCACTAGAAGGCATTTTTGAATATCTGCAGAGCATCTCTATACTCGATTTTACACGGATTGTTATTCAGCAATCGCTCTTGCTTTAAGGTCAATTCAGCCAGCTTTTCCAAATCTTCTGCGCGGATATCAAATTCACGCAACCCCTTATTCAACTCTATTGACTCGATGATGTTCTCAAGGCGGGAAATCAAATATTCGGCAGCTTCACGGTCCGATTTGCCAATGACTTCAGGAAACAGATTTCTCGACAAATCACTATACAATGTGACCTCTTTGCCTATGTTGAATCTTAGAATGTGGATCAAAACCAGAGAATTGCTCAAACCGTGGGGCAAATGGAACGTCTCGGCCAAGGCATAAGCAAAAGCATGAACGGCAGCGACCGAAGAATTAGCAAAGGCTTGGCCAGCTAATGTCGAACCTAGCAACATTTTGGAACGACTTTCTTCCGCAGCAGATACCTGAAAAGAAGCCTCTATATTCCCGAGCAGGTATCTTAAGGCCTCACAAGCCAGCATGTCTGATATAGGATTCTTTTTAGTCGAACTGGTATAAGCCTCTATGGCATGAACAATCGCATCAACGCCCGTGGTTGAAACAATCTGCTTGGGCATCGAAGACAGCATTTCAACATCCAATAAAGCAATATCGGGTAACAGTGTTGGGTCAATCACCACGTTCTTTTTTCCACTTGCATGGGAGATAACTGAGGAACTTGTCACCTCTGACCCCGTTCCAGCTGTTGTCGGGATGAGCAACAATGGGAGCCTTCCACCACGCACCTGTTCGATGCCATAGATATCAGCTAAAGTACAACCATTTTTGGCAATAACAGCGGTCACCTTTGCAACATCCATGACGCTACCACCACCTATGCCAATAATGCAGTCAACGTTATTTTCCTTCGCAACAGAGACAGAAGCGCTGACCATCTCCTCTTTTGGATCTGGTCCGATATCGGTAAAAGCCACATTGACAATGTTAGAATCATTGAGTCCCTTGATCAATTTATCAAAAAGACCCGCGTTGACGATCCCCTTATCGGCGATCACTAACACGTTTTTGTAACCTAAAGGGGAGATAATTTCCCCGATATTGGAGACTCCACCGGGTTCGTTTATAATTGTAGACACAGTCGTAAACTTAAATTTCTTCACGTGTAACTCCTGGTAATTAAAGACTTCTAGGTGTGCTTATTAGCTCAGAGATATGTGGCTCACGTTCTACGAGCGGCAATACTTGCGGCTGATAGATTTCCTTAAATGCCCGCTCATTACGATGGGCCTCCCAATCCTCTTTTTTGTCCCACTGCTCAACGAGGACAAACAGGTTGGGATCGACCTGCGAGTGATAAACATCGAGCTTCTTACAGCAAGATTCTTCCTCTAAAGTGACGGCGGAAACTTGTGCTAAAAGAGTGGCGACAGTATCAATATCTCGAGGGTTTTTAACTTTCAGTAAAACCATAATATGAAACATCTCAGACCTCATTCCGCATATCACTTGAACATCTCAACAACAGTCAGTGAAATCGCGGGGAAATAGGTAGTCAGCAAAAGCACCGGGAGACAAATCAGAATAAACCCGAAAACGTGCTTGAGGACCTTGTCAAGGGTCATATCTCCGATCCGACAGGAGACAAAAACATTGGCGGAAAACGGTGGGGTTATCATGCCTATTTCTAAGTTCAGCAGCATAATCGCCCCAAAGTGAATGGGATCAACACCATAGGCCTTGGCCGCTGGAACCAAAATTGGGGCTAACAGCAAGATACTGGTGTTCGTCTCCATAAACATGCCAACAAGCAGCATAATGATATTTGCAATAATCAGGAACACGACCGGTGAATCGGTCAAGCCAAGGAGAAAATCTGTCACCTGAGCAACAGTGTTGCTATAAATAAACATTGCACTTGGAATGGCTGCAAATGCGATCAACAGACAGATCGTTGAGCTGGTGACCCCAGACTTTCTAAAAACTGAGACCAGTGCTCCAGTCGGTTTCTCTTTGAAAAGAATTGGGAAAATCAACCAGCCGGCAATAAGACCATATCCAACAGCAACAGCACCTGCTTCTGTAGGAGTCAACACCCCACCATAAACACCGCCAAAAATGATAATCGGCATCAACAGGGAAACCATCCCACGGGGAACACGAGAAATAATTTTTCCCCAATAGTCGGAGGTCTCTCCCTCTTGCACATCTGAGATTTCATATTTAGCAAAAAATATGCGGTTATAAAGGACAAAAGCGAGAGTGAGAAGCAGTCCCGGAACCGCTGTAGCAATCCACACATCAGCAACCGAAAGCCCCGATGACAACGCATAGACCAGACCGGGAATACTTGGAGGAATGAGTATCCCCAAGAAACCTGATGCGGCAACCAAACTAACCGCATATTCTTTTTTATATCCAGCACGACACATTTCAGGAATCATCATCCCACCAATGCCACTGACAGTCGCAATGGACGAGCCAGAAATCGTACCAAACAACATGGAGGCGATAATGGTCGTCGCCCCGACACTGCCTTTGATAGGCCCGAAAATGGAGCGCACAAAGGAGACTAAGGCGGTGGTGATTCCTCCGATACTCATAATGTCTCCAGCACAGATAAATGCTGGAATAGCTAAAAAAGCAAAAGAATCAAGACTATTGTAAATAGCACTCGGAATAATCCCTAACGGGACTCCTCCCCACAGCATGCCAACGATCCCCGCCGCTGCCGCTGAAAAGGGGATTGGGACCCGAATAATGGCCAATCCCATAAAAACAGCCAGAAAAATTAATACAATCTGCATTTAAATACCCTCTTTGCCGGCCCAATCTATGCTGATTTTGGGGCCTTCATTTCATTAATATTCCCAATGAACTGGACCAACGAGTGAAAAGACATCAAAACCATACTGATAAAAATAAAACCGGAGATAAAATACAAAGGAAAACCAAGAGCAGTTGATACCTGCTCAAATTTATAATCTTCAAATGCATAAATTGAACAATAGTAAGTTATTAACATTGTAATCATTAAAGTAATGAAACATTTAATAGTATCTAGAATTAACTCAACCTTTATAATTTTATCTTTTGATTTAATATATTTTTCAAAAATTACATGTGTCACGTTTATTTCAATATGTGAACTCTCTGCTAAAGCTATTGTTGCCCCTAGATAGCTAACAACAATAAACATATACCTAGAAACTTCTTCAGACCATGCAAGTGGCATTTCCAAAAAGTATCTACAAAATACCTGTGTAAGCATAACCAAAATCATAAGAATAAATAGTTTAGTCAATAAAAGATTTTGAACTTTTACAGCTAGAGCATCTATTTTAAGTATTATTCTCACAGATCAATACTCCAATTTAGTTTTGTTTATTCTGCTTCTCTAACAATGCGATCAATAATATCTTTTCCAAATGCTTTAACTGTTTCTGGATTCGTCCACACTTTTTTGGCAGCAACTTTCATATCAGCAACCAATTGCGGGGTGGCTTCAGCAACAATAACTCCTGATTCGCCGATTTTTTGGTAATACTCATTGACGATTGCGCGATTCAATTCAACCTGAAGCTTTGCTGCTTGCTTGGCTGCATTCGCCACGATCTGCTGCTGCTCAGCGGTAAGACGCTTATATTTTTTCTGATTGATCAATAGTTGTGAGCCGCTATAAATTTGATTGGCTTTGGTCATATACTTTTGAAATTGGTGCAGACCGAAATCGTATGTAATGATGGCACCATTATCCTGACCATCAACGGTCCTCTGCTGTAGAGCGGTAGGAACTTCGGTAATTGCCATAGGGGTAGGAAGAGCACCAAGATTGCGATAGAAAGCGATATAAATCGGAACTTCAGGTACTCGTAATTTTAAGCCTTGGAAATCTGCTCCTGAATTCAGAGGTCGTTTGGAGTTGGTGAGACCCCGAAAATCATTCTCCCCATGACTTAAAATAACAATCCCCTTCTTTACGGTTTCCTTCTCAAGAACTTTCCCCATCCAACCCTCGAGATAACGTTTGTCAACATCCTCATAACCGTCTAGAAGATATGGAAGATTCACAAACCCTAGCGATGGAAAGACCGCAGCAAGACCAATATCTGACGTCCACACCATATCCAGCATTCCACGCATAACCTCGGAAACCATCTTGCGTTCACCGCCGTGAACACCCCCCATTTCAATTTGGACCTTAACCTGCCCTTCTGTCTCCCGCTCTACTTGCTCCTTAAACGCCTCGGCTCCTTTATACCAAGAGTGTTCAGGTGAAACAGTCCCTCCGACATGCAGTGTCACTCCAGAAGCAAATGCTTGACCAACCGTCAACATGAAAGCAAACCCGACAACCATCGTGACCAATGCACAGCGAACAACATTCATATTTTTCTCCTTATGGAAGTGAGGTGAGACCCATTACTCACCTAAAAGCTAATGGAAAATGAAATCAAAAGTGACTGACATGTAACATATTAGTTTTTTTAACGTCAATACAATTCTGTTATAAATATCATATAATACTTAAATTAAAAAATCATATGCAAACGCTTATATCGTTGTTTTTCAAATGGTTGTAGACTTATAACGTAAATATTTGTGGGGAATTCATCCATTAAATACAACGCAGTTCTCCTTTTACCCTTTTTACTGATATGTTAGATATTCAAATTGCAAATCCACTCAATTTGCTGTTATATTACTCGTGAGGGAAAACTTTTTCGACTAAGGCAGTGTGAGACAATAACGACTTAATTGATCACTGCCTTTCCTGAAGATTTAAATAATCGGATACAGAACAAAGCACCCCGTTGCTTGCAACAGAGGATTAATGACTCGGACTTTTTGCTGTCTTTCGCCTTACAAGACCGAGAAACGAAATTCGAATTTGATTAAAGATGGAGACATTCAGCTATGAACCAACTTAAAAGGTCGAGAACATTAACGGAATTAGCCGCGAACAGAATAAGAAAGGCGATCATTGATAATGAATATAAGCTGGGTGAGCCACTTTCTGAGAGTTTACTCGCGAACTCTATGGGAACCAGCAAAACCCCCATACGAGAGGCTCTCGCTCTTCTTAAAATAGAAGGGTTAGTGAATATTTTTCCACAAAAAGGGACATTTGTTTTTACGTTAAGTCTTCTGGAAGTTAAACAATTAATTGAAATCAGGTTTATTTTGGAATCCGCAGCAATCAAGTTAGCCTTCTCCAACAACAGAGAAAAACTCTTGGAAGCATTAAGTGAAAATCTCATGAACATGGAAAATTCATTAAGAGTCAATGACATTAATGAATATCTAACGCATGACAGCAGATTTCACGAATGTTTTTTTACACTCTGCGAGAACCATTACCTGAGCGATGCGTACAGTCATATCATTGCAATATCTTCAGCCCTAAGAACAAGGGTCTCACACCAACCAAACCACACCAACAAGACCTTTGAAGAACATCAAATCCTTTACAATTTCATTACCAAAGGTGAGCTTGAAAAAGCGCTAGAGGTCCTCCACTACCATTTTTCAAGTTTTGAGAAGCTATACGCAACCTATTGTGATCAAATTACAACGTCCCACTTTTCATCGACTCGAAAAAATCGCCAATCTCACAAAGACGAGCGGGGGGATTAATTTCGCTATCTTGGCAAAACAAGAGTTGTATCGACAACCTGCCAAAATAGGGATTGAGGCGGCAAATTCCTATTTTTAAAACTTTCTCAATTCATTTATTTTGTTCTTCCATGCAGATATTTCATTTCTTTCGATTTTTTTGTTACCTGCAATTTATAGCTTTAGTTCCAAACCACAAACCCCTCAACTTCAAAAATTGAGGGGCCTGTGGTCACTATCTATATTTTGACATCATCATTCTGCTCTAGCAGCTCTAAATGAATATAAACGGCTACAGACGACTCCCACCCAAAACCTTATACAAATTGACCAGATTAGACAGATAGGCATATTTGATGCTGGTTGCTCCCTGTTGCGCAGCAAATAACGAGCGCTGAGAATCAAGCACGATCAAAAAATTATCAAGACCATTATCATACCGTGTTTTAGACAGCTCATAGGCCTCATTCGTAGCGCCGACAAGTGCGTTCTGGGCATCAAGCTGAAGTTGATAAGTTCTGCGTGCCGCCAGTTGATCAGCAACTTCGCGGAAGGCAGCCTGAATCACCTGCTCATATTGAGTCGCTGCCATTTTTTCATTCACTTCAGCAACAGCGAGAGATACTTTCAACTTGCCACGATTGAAGATCGGAATGGTCAATGAAGGGGTAAAGTTCCAAGCATACATGGCCCCTGATTGGAGCAGACCATCAAGACTATCACTAGCAAGACCAAAAGACCCCGTCAAACTGATCGACGGGTAAAGTGCCGCCCGCGCTGCGCCAATATCGGCGTTGGCTGATTTAAGCACGTGCTCTGCCTGACGAATGTCCGGTCGTTGCAACAACAGATCAGAAGGGAGACCTGCGGGCAAATTCTCGATCACCATCACTGTGTCGATGGTCTCTTCCTGACTGAGAAGATCACTCACGTCCCCCCCGGCCAGATAAACGAGGGCATTCTGGTCCTGAGCGATCTGCCTGCTATACTGAGCAATAGCAACACGTGCGTTTTCAACTGCAGTTGCCGCTTGGGCCACATCTAATCGAGTGATCGCGCCCACCTCAAACTGACGCTTGACAAGCCGGTAAGTTTCTTCCTGGGCAGCATGATTATCCTGCGCCAGTCGCAACAGCTTCTGATCTGCCAAAAGACTTAAGTAAGCATTTGCTGTCTCGGCAATCAATGAAATGCGCGCACTGAGCAATGCCTCTTCAGTCGCTAAATAAGTTTCTAAAGCAGATTGGTTGAGACTTCTGACACGACCGAAAAAATCAAGTTCATAAGAAACTAGAGCAACATTGGCATTCAAACTAGTCGCGGTATAGCTGCTACCGGTCGTACTGGTATCTTCTGGAACTCCGGTCCGGCTGGCAGTTCCATTGGCTGCAATCGTCGGTATCAGCGCTGTACGTTGAATGCGATAGGCGGCTTGAGCCTGCTCTATATTCAGAGCCGCGATGCGCAGATCGCGGTTATTCACCAATACCCGCTCGATCAAATTGTGAAGAGTCTTTGATTGGATATAATTTTCCCAGGATATCTCAGCAGCAACGTCAGTCGAGATATCTGCATCATCTGCCTGCTCCGGCCAGGTTGCAGCAACCGGAGGAGTTGGCTGTTGATAAACAGGAACCATCGAGCATCCGGCCATTACGGTTAGCAGCAGAAAAGCGGTCAGATTTTTATAGAGCATCGTTAACCTCACTTTTAATAACTGGTTTAACTTTTTTGCGTTTCAGCGACCACTTTTCAATGACGATGAAGAACATCGGCACAAAGACCATAGCCAAGGTGGTCGCCGCAATCATTCCACCGATAACACCGATGCCGATGGCATTCTGACTCGCTGAGCCGGCACCATTGGCTATCGCCAACGGTGTCACCCCGAGGATAAAAGCCATGGACGTCATCAAAATAGGCCGTAACCGTTGTTCGGCAGCTAACATGGTCGAGACAATGATACTGCGTCCACTCTCAACCAAATCCTTGGCAAATTCGACGATCAAAATCGCATTCTTCGCGACCAAACCGACGGTCGTCAGCAGGGCAATCTGAAAATAAACATCATTGGACAAACCTGTAAACCGGGTGGCTGCAACCGTACCAATAATGCCCAGCGGGACAATCAACATAACCGCAAAAGGGATCGTCCAACTCTCATACAAAGCAGCCAAACAAAGAAACACAATCAGTAACGAAACCGCATAAAGAAGGGTCGTCTGCGAACCAGCTAAGCGCTCTTCATAAGAGAGACCTGTCCACTCCAGAGAAATTCCCTCAGGCAGTTTTTTCGCCATGTCTTCAATAGCAGCCATAGCGACACCAGAACTGACCCCTTGAGCCGGAGCACCGAGAATCTCCATCGAAGAGCGACCGTTATAACGTTCAAGACGAGACGGGCCGTACTCCCAACTGCCGGTGACAAAGGAGGAAAATGGCACCATTTTATCTTTGTTGTTACGAACGTACCAGCGTTGCACATCCTCTGGAAGCATGCGGTAAGGGGCATCTCCTTGCATATAAACCCTCTTTATCCGCCCATTATCGACAAAATCATTAACGTAGGTCGATCCCCAGGCCGTTCCAATCGTGGCAGTGATATCACTGATAGACAACCCAAACGCCGAAGCTTTCTCTTGATCAATATCAAGTTTGTATTGGGGAACATCAGAGAGACCATTGGGACGGATCCCGATCATCCGGGAATCCTGTGACGCCATTCCCAACATCATATTACGAGCTTGCAGCAGAACCTCATGTCCCAGACCTGCCTGATCGATTAACTTAAAATCGAACCCACTAGCGTTCCCCAACGCCGGGATCGGAGGTGGAATAAAAGTATAAACGGAAGCATCTTTAATACTATAAAGATTACGCAGGGCACGTTGAGCAATCGCTGCAGATTTCTGATCGGGCCGAAGGCGCACGTCCCAGTCTTTGAGACGCACGAATCCAATACCGACATTCTGCCCCTGCCCCGCGAAGCTGAACCCCGTTGCAGTAAAAATACTGTCGACGTTCTCTTCTTCCTGAGTCAAAAAATATTCTTCAACTTTTTTCGCGCTTTCACGCGTTCGCTCTAACGTTGAACCTGGCGGCGCCTGAATCATCAGCAACATGATGCCCTGATCTTCATCCGGGAGAAAGGCGGTCGGTAACTGATTGAACATGACAACCAACCCACCGAGAATGATCAGGTAAACAATAAAAAATTTAATTGACCGGGCAGCAACAAACCCAACACTTTTGCGATAGGTTCCCTTGCCACGCTCAAAGGTGCGGTTAAACCAACCAAAAAACCCTTTTCTCTTCAGTCCATGCCCCTGTTCAACCGGTTTAAGCATGGTCGCACACAAAGCCGGTGTCAGCACCAGTGCCACCAGAACTGACAACGCCATAGCGGAAACGATAGTGATCGAAAACTGGCGGTAAATAGCTCCGGTTGATCCACTGAAAAAGGCCATAGGGACAAACACTGCGGAAAGAACCATAGCAATCCCGACCAGGGCTCCGGTGATCTGTTGCATCGATTTTTTGGTGGCCTCTTTCGGCGCCAATCCCTCTTCACTCATCACCCGCTCAACATTTTCGACCACAACAATGGCATCGTCGACCAATAAACCTATCGCCAGAACCATGGCAAACATCGTCAGGACATTGATGGAATAGCCAAAAGCAGACAAAATACCAAAAGTCCCGAGCAAAACGACCGGAACAGCGATGGTTGGAATCAAAGTGGCCCGCAGGTTCTGCAAAAACAGAAACATAACCAGAAACACCAACACAACGGCTTCGATGAGAGTTTTAAAAACCTCGTGGATAGACAACTCAACAAACGGGGTCGTATCATAAGGGAAAACGATTCGATAACTCTCAGGCATAAACGCCTTTAGTTCCTGTGCCTTAGCCTTGACCATCTCTGCAGTGTCAAGGGCATTGGCCCCGGTCCCCAGATAGATCCCCATACCACTGGCGGGAGATCCTTTATATCTGGCGATACGATCGTAAGACTGAGATCCCAACTCAACCCGGGCAACGTCACGCAAACGGACTTGTGATCCATCCTCATTCACCCTGATCAGAATGCCTTCGAAGTCCTCTACTGTTTCGAGTTTAGACATCGCCCGGATAGATGCATTAAGCTGCTGACCGGTAACGGCTGGCGCTCCACCAAGTTGACCGGCGGTCACTTCAACATTCTGAGATTGCACCGCAGCTTCAATATCAGCAGGCATAAGATTGTAACTGTTCAATTGCTCTGGATTCAACCAGATGCGCATAGAGTGCTGTTGGCCAAAAACCATGACATCACCGACACCGGTCACCCGACTGATAGGTTCTGCCATTTTCGATTTTAAATAATCACTGATTTCATGTTCGCTGACATCTGGATCTGTCGAATAGATCCCAATGACCATCAAAAAACTGGAAGATGATTTCTTGACGTTAACCCCCAACTGCTGCACGGTCTGCGGCAGCAAACTGGTGACTCCTGACACCTTGTTCTGCACTTGCACCTGAGCAATATCAGGGTCAGCCTCAGGTTCAAAAGTCAAAGTGATAGAAAGGCTCCCGTTTGAATCACTCGAAGATGAGAAATAGCGCAAGTAATCGATCCCAGTCAGACTCTGTTCGATAATCTGGGTGACGCTGTTCTCCAAGACCTCAGCCGAAGCTCCCGGATAGGAAGCATTGATGGTAACACTAGGAGGGGCAATTTCCGGATATTGTTCAACAGGAAGAGTTTCTATGGCAAAGACTCCTCCCAACATAATAACGATGGCAATAACCCATGCAAAGATGGGCCGTTCAATAAAAAATCTGGGCATTACTTTATCCTGTCATCACTGGGCTGAGGTGGAGGTCTCTACTGGGGTTACTGTGGCTCCGGGTTTAATTTTCTGCAGACCGGCAACCACGACTTTGTCTCCAGCTTGTAATCCAGAACTGATCAGCCATTTATCACCCAAGGCTTTTGTCACTTCAACTGGACGTGTATTGACAATGTTATCGTCACCAACGGCCCAAACTGTTGTCACACCGCCGGTACTTCTAATGACCGACTGCTGGGGCACCAGAATGGCATTCTCAAGCTGAGTCTGCGCCACCCGGGCTTTAACAAATAGTCCGGGAAGCAAATAGCGATCAGGATTGGGGAAGAGAATCCGTAATTGAACCATGCCCGTCCCCTCATCAACGCTAATATCGGAGAACTGAACTTCACCTTTCAGTTCATAAGGTTCTTTTTCACCCTCAAGGATCAACTCGGCATTAATACTTCCGGTTTTATCTCCTGGAGCGACCTGCTTACGCAAATTCATCAATTCAGTACTGGACTGACTGACATCAACGTAAATTTTGCTCAGGTTCTGTATCGTGGCGAGAGCGGTCGCCTGATTAGCCGTCACCAAAGCCCCCTTGGTAACAGAAGATTTACCAATCTGTCCCGAGATCGGGGCAAATACCTTCGTGTAATCAAGGTTGATCTTGGACGCAGTCACAGCAGCCTGCGCCACAGCAACATCGGCCTTGGCCTGTTCCAGAGCGGCTACGGTGTCTTCGTAGCTCTGCCGACTGACTCCCCCGATCTCGACCAGTTTCTGATAACGTTTTGCTTTGGGCTCAACCGCCTTCAGATTTGCTTCGGCTTTACGCAAATTTGCAACATTACTCGCGTGTACCGCTTCATACGGAGCGGGGTCGATCTGATAAAGTTGCTGTCCCGCTTTGACCAGACTGCCTTCGGTGAAAAGACGGTCGACGATAATCCCTGTCACTTGCGGACGAATTTCAGCAACCTGATAAGACGACGTCCGGCCGGAAAGGTCACGGGTTAGCAATGTCTTTTGAGGTGTAATAGTAAAAACCGTCACCTCCACCGGCGGCGGTTGCGGTGCTGATACCTGAGCCTCAGTCGCCACTGTTTTGCCAGTCGTGTAATAATAACCTGTGCCGATCAAAGCCAGAATAACAATCCCGGCCAATACTTTCATTTTCATAGTTTCTCCTGCTGTTTTAGTATGACAACTCTATCGATCAAAGCTTTCACATCCGTCTTCATGCGTTGTAAATCGTGATCAACCTCTGTGCGATAAGATAAAGTCGTTAGTGGTCCTATGATCGTGCCGAAGAGCATTTCCGCCATGACGTAAGGGTCAATCGCAATAAATTCTCCAGACTCTATTCCTTCACGGCAAAGATTAGCCAAAGGGTGGAGAATCAATTCAATTTTCTCCAGCAAGACATCCTCGGCTGACTTTTTCCGTCTGACAAACTGAAAGTAGATGCAGACTTCATCGTGAACACTGTAAGCGCGATCAACAAAATCATGTAATCGAGCAATAGGTTTACCATTGCCCATCAATACACGCTCATTCGATTCCAAAAGAGGAATCAGAACCACTTGATGCACATGAGCGATCAAATCATCCTTATTCTCGAAATAGTTATAAAGCGTCCCTTTCGCGACTCCACACCCTTTCGCCACTTCATCCATCGTGACCGGTTGATCACGTTTGATCAAGTCAAGGACGACATCAACAATTTCATCACGCAACATCTGATCTAGGAGCTTTTTTTTACGACTGACTTCTTTCATCTTCTTCCTTGAAAGTGATTATCCAAAAATAGCAATATCATCACCACTGACCCCTTGCGGCCAGAATTTAACAGGGCTGAACGATTATCGTTCAGCCCTGTTTTCTTCACTGAAAACCGATTATGACTTTCGGGTCACTTTATGACCATAAAGTCATCACTGTCAATAGTAAGATATCAAAAAAATTGCTTCGAGGTCTCACCCCACCATTCTCACCTCTTGCAGCTTCAACCTAGCGGTATCCCCTGTCCCTATTATCGTGAAGGAGATTTTTGCGTCGTGACATGTTTCAGTAGAAAAGACGAACAGCTAACAGAGGTGGGAATGGTGACAAACGAGGAATCAAGCAACAGACGAGAGAAGTAATCGTAAACAAGATTAAATTCAAAAGATATTTTTTGTCATTACGGCTAAAACAGAACCAATAGAACCTATCAGGTTGATAGGTTTTTAAAACGAAACAAGCTCATCCCCAGACCGATGAACAGCCCCCCGGTTATACGATGCAGCCAGACCATCCGGTTGCGACCTGCAAGCCATATTTTGGCTTTCTTTGCGGTAAAACCATAGGTGCATAACGAAGTAAATGATATCGCTAAAAAAATGGCCGTCATAATAGTAAATTGCGGTACCACGTTGGCATCCAACTCTAAGAATTGAGGAAATATTGCAGTAAAAAATAAAATGGGCTTGGGATTGGTCACAGCAAGAAAAAACGCCTCATAAAAATAGGAAGATCTGCGCCTTTTCAAATCGGTATCTGGATCTACTTTCTCAAAGCTGAGCGTCTGACCTTTCAAAAAACACTTCACGCCGAGATAGATTAAGTAGAGAGCTCCAACGGATTTGACGATCATAAAAATCGTTGATGATGTCGTCAGCAAAAGACCCAGGCCCAACATTGACGCCGCCGAAAGGATAAACAATCCCAAACTATTCCCCAGTGAAGCAATGGCGACTGTTTTCATATCGGTTCTGATCCCATTCAGAACGGCAAGAACAATAGCAGGCCCAGGACTGGTGATATAGAAAAAAGCTACGACAAAGTAAATCAGTAAAGTTTCATGATTCATAAAATAGAGATTATTGCCAGAAGAATTTTCTGGCCTCATCCCGAGCCTGCAACTCGGTTATTCCGATGTCATGAAGTTGATAGGGGGTCATTTCTGCCAGTTGTTTTCTGGATATTGCATTTTGCCGCCACTTTTGCAGTGTCGTCAAACATTCCTGAACTTGTTGGTTGATATTCCATTTGCTGTTGTCAAAATTGATTGCCGACGATTTGTTGATCATTAAAGATTTTCTCATCATGGTGAACTCCTATCCATTGTCATTATTTAACCGGCATGCTACACCCTTATTCTGAACCGTAACAGATTCAGAAGGTATTTTTCTCAACCAGTACAGATCATGGTAGGTAAAAACTGTACTGGTCATTTATCCATAAAACTGTACTGGTGAAGTCGATGGAAAATAATTTATATTCTCAGTTGGCGGGGAAAATGGCTGGACTCATACGGACTGGAGCAATAACCGTTGGTGAACGGATGCCTTCGGTCAGACAATTATCAAAACTGGAAAATGTCAGCATTTCGACTGTGACAGCAGCCTATCACCTCCTAGAAGAGCAAGGTTGGATCGCAGTACGGCCCAAATCGGGATATTATGTGCGCAGGCAGGTTCGTGACTCTCTGGAAGTACCGAGCACATCCGAGATCCAATCTCGTCCAGTGCTCGCAACAACGTCCCAGTTGGTTATGGATGTACAGCGGGAGATTTCAAAACCCAATGCCGTCAGTTTCAGTCGGGCTATCCCAGCCACCGACTTCCCCATAACTCGACACTTGGAGCGGACCTACACTCGATTATCCAGAATGCGTAAACATCTCGGGATCGGTCATACCAACCCCGTGGGTCCTTACGAATTGCGGCAACAAATTGCCCATCACGCTGTAGATGCCGGGGTGGCAATATCGCCAGCTAGCATTGTCACAACAGCCGGGTGCTTAAATGCCATGGGGTTGTGTCTCCAGGTTTTGACTCAGCCTGGTGATGTCGTCGCGGTAGAGTCCCCTTGTTACTATGGTATTCTACAACTGATCGAGGCCTATGGTTTAAAAGCTGTCGAAATTCCCGTCCATCATCAGACGGGTCTGAGTCTGGGAGCCCTCAAGTTGGCAATGGAACAATGGCCCATCAAAGTAGTTTTATCGGTGTCGAGTTTTTCAAACCCTCTGGGATGCAGTATCCCGGACGAACGTAAAAAAGAGTTGGTTTTACTGTTGGAACAGTATCAGGTTCCCCTCATAGAAGATGATATCTATGGTGATCTCTATTTTGGTAGACGGCGGACCCGTGCAATTAAAGCATTTGATACTCAAGGACTGGTCTTGTTATGTTCATCACTCTCCAAAACGATTGATCCACAACTCAGAGTGGGCTGGATACTCTCCGAACGCTATTACCAAGAATTACTCCATCGAAAATTCCTCAATATGCTGTCGACCCCAATTCTCCCTCAACTGGTCAGTGCAGAGATCTTAAGCCAGGGGATTTATGAGCGCCATCTACGTCACGCTAGAGAAGCCTATCAATACCGCTATCGACATCTGGTTGATCTGGTTTCAGAACATTTCCCCACAACAACCAAGATTTCCCGTCCGCAAGGCGGCATTGTCGCCTGGTTTGAATTGCCGAAACATGTTGACGCGACCGAACTGTACCATTATGGCCGCAAACATGATGTCCTCATCGCCCCAGGTGAAATGTTCTCCCTCAACAAACAGTATCAACATTGTTTCAGATTGAACTACTCTGCCCGCTGGACTCCCGAAAAGGAGAAAGCGATAGAGAAATTGGGACAATGGGTTGCTGCCCGGTGCTCGACCTGACAACATCGGGATTTATGGTCAACCGAAGCAAAACGAAAAGATCGTTTTGCTTTTTCCATGTTAAGAACAGTTCCCTTTCCCCCCTTATTTAGTATATGTTCCCACGCATGATATTCAACATCGAAAAACATAAAGCCCTCTATGTCGTTTTTCTGGCAATGCTTGCGGCAACGCCTCCCCTGTCAACCGACATGTATCTGGCAGCCATCCCGCAAATTGCAGAGGGGTGGAATATTGGCGTCGACCTGGCAAACCTGACATTAGTGTTGTGGTTTCTAACTTTCAGCATTTGCATTCTGATCGCTGGATCACTATCAGATAAATATGGGCGCAAACCGATTCTCATTGCGGGTCTACTCATTTTTATCTGTGCCTCGTTCTTCTGCGCAGCATCACAAAATATTCATCAACTAATCTTATCCCGAATTTTTCAGGGGATGGGAGCCGCCGCACCGTCAGCGATCGTTATGGCGATCATCCGTGACCGTTTCAGCGGCGTGGAGAGACAACAGGCGATTGCATACGTGATGACCATCGTTGCGATTGCACCAATGGTTGCCCCGCTAATGGGTGCTTTTCTTCTAGAGTGGTACAGCTGGCGCGTCATTTTTTTGTTGCAGGGGTCTATGGTCCTGTTGACGTTGGTGATTGCTTCCAGTTTTTCCGAAACGCTTAAAGAAAAACTGACAACGCCGTTGTTGCATCTGGTGACACGCTACCGCATCCATTTCAGTAACCGGGAATTCATGTTTGCCAGTCTGGGGATGGGTCTCTTAAGTCTCCCGTTCTATGGCTACCTCGCCTTTTCACCAATCTATTATATCTCCTTGTTTGGACTATCGGAAAAGTTGTTCGGCCTGTTTTTCGGCCTCAATGCACTCAGTTCCATGTTCGGTGCCTATATGGCCACGAGGATCGCCAGACGAGTTGGAAGCAAAGGGGCAATTACCTGGTCAATATGCGGTTGTATTCTGGCCGGTTCAGGGTTGCTGTTGTTGGCGGCCCAACACTATCTGTTTTTCCTCTTCTTTATGGCCCTGTTTGCATTCAGTATCGGCTTCAGTCGTCCAATCAGTGCAGCCTTGATCCTCGGCCTAGTGCAAACGGACGTCGGCTCAGCGTCGTCATTCCTGATCTTTTATCAGTTCATTTCAGGCGCCTTATGTATGGCGATCGTCACTTATCAGTGGAGTCATCCCGTCCTGGTCTACAGCCTGTTGACCTTGGTGACCTCTCTTGTCGTTTTGTTGATCTGGAAAATGATAGAAGGTCAAATCAACTCAGAACATTGAGTTGCGCCAGTGTGAATGAGCACCTTAAAATTTTCTGTATATGAGATGCTCATAGATGTAGACACATGATCACAGTTTTGAAAGCTGGATTTCTGCCGACTTTCAGGAATCCAGAATGATATCAAGACCGGAAAGGAGCGAGATAACTTCAGGCACAGAAAAGTGAGTCTGTTTCAATATATTATAATCCGGGTTAATGGCGTAATTGGTTGCCTGACGCATATCAGCTTGAGTGAAATTGGTTTTTGCAAAACGACTGCCTGAGAAATTAGTCAAAGCAAAGACACCTTTCGCCAAAATGGCTTCGGTAAAATCAACCTCCATGGCACTACAATCGGTCATTATTATCTTTGACAGGTTCAAACCAAAAAAAGATGAGGAATTAAGCGTGCACGCATAAAAATTAATCCTCGGGGACATCGATGCTTCAGCCCAATCGACTCCAATGGCCTTACAGTTCCTGAAATCAACATCAATAAAAGAACAGTCTTTAGGCTTTATCAAACTAAGATTGCACGCCATAAAGGTACTATTTTCAAAGCGACATTTATTAAACGTCGAGCCGCTAAAATTACAAGCGCTAAAGTCGCAATGATTAAATTCAAAACCATTTATATCCTGTTCCGTTATGCACAAATTTTTAAATTCAATCCCGTCATTATAATTTTCAAAATATGCCATCTTTTACCTCAGGCGATAAATCCCGTCCTTTTTGCATCGCGACAGATTGCTGCCTCTTAAATAGAAAAATTCATAGATCTGCATGATATCTTAAATTAATTCCCTGCACTCTGTTTATAGTACGGTACAATTTTAAGATCTACCCATTACCTGTTTGACTCATACGGTAGAGCTAGTCTGCCGACAAATCTGTTTTATTCGGCGGGAAAACGATGCTATTTTTAACCTGTATCTCAGCTTAAAAGGATGCAAAAAAAATAAAACTTAAAGGATTTATTATGCTGGATCCCAGCCTCGATTTTCAGATTGAACAACTTGGCAGTTGCCACTTTACATCACCCATGCGAGGGGTGCAGTTTGCCGACGAGAACGAACGACTACTCTACCATTCCAGTCCTGAAGATTTACGCCCTTATATTGCAGCGGGGCTTGAACCACCGAGTATGGAACGCGCAGGGCCTCGCCAGCAGATTTTCTTTGATCGGCATCAGCTTTCCTGCGGCATTGTCAGTTGCGGAGGGCTGTGTCCCGGCATCAACAATGTGATTCGTGCCGTGGTCATGAGTCTTTATCACCACTACGGAGTTAGACGCATTCTCGGTTTTCGCTACGGTTTCAAAGGGCTGGTCAAACGTCATGATGTTCCACCAGTCATTTTAAGTCCTGATGCCGTTAATCATATCAGCGAGTTAGGTGGAACGATACTCGCATCGTCACGCGGGCCTCAAGATGCGGTGGAAATGGTCGACTATCTGCAAGAATTAGGCGTCGGTATTCTCTTCACCATCGGAGGTGATGGGACTCTGAAAGGAGCTGCCACAATTGCCGCAGAAGTCAAGCGCCGGGGTTTGCCACTGAGTGTTATCGCCATCCCCAAGACCATTGATAACGACATTTGTTTTGTCAATAAAACCTTTGGCTTTGAGACCGCCGTTGCTGCTGCGCAGAATGCGATTAATGCCGCACACTCTGAAGCGACCGGCGCGTTCAATGGCATTGGTCTGGTCAAATTGATGGGACGCGATTCTGGCTTTATTGCGGCTCAAGCGACCCTGGTCAACGGCCAAGTCAATTTCTGTCTGACCCCTGAAGAACCTTTTAACCCCCATGAACTGATGCAGAAACTAGAAGAACGTTTAACACGCAGAGGCCACGCTGTCATTGTTGTCGCAGAGGGGGCGGGGCAAGAATTGATGACCGTCACCGGCAAACGTGACAGTTCAGGGAATCTACAGTTAGGAGATATCGGCGAGTGGCTGCGCGACACGATTAAGAGCCACTTTACCGAAATAAAAACAGAAATCACCCTTAAATATATTGATCCGAGTTACATTATCCGTAGTCAGCCTGCCAACGCCCACGATTCAGCATTTTGTCTGCTGCTCGGACACAACGCAGTCCATGCCGGCATGAGCGGGCGGACCAATATGGTCCTGGGTTCGTGGAATAATCAGTTTACCCATATTCCTATAGCGCTGGCGACGCGACAACGCAAAAGAATTGACCCCAAAGGCTGGTTCTGGAGCAGCGTACTCGCCTCAACCGGACAGCAAGGAGATATTGCGGAACTTTGATCAGCCAAGGGATAAATTAATAGTTTTGGCAGTGGAGCAATAAAACCACATCAAGGAGAGAAAAATGCAATCCAAACCCGAAAATATTCATCTCGCATATGACGAGGCAGGAACAGGTCAGGCGGTCCTGTTAATTCATGGATTCCCCCTCAACCGACAGATGTGGCAACCGCAAATTGAAGCATTGAGTGCTGCAGGCTTCAGAGTGATTGCCCCAGATCTACGCGGCTTCGGAGAAAGCGAGGCAGGAGAATCTCCCGGTACAGTCGAAGCGATGGTTGATGATCTGATCAACCTGCTGGATCGATTGCAGGTGGAAAAAGCTGTAGTTGCTGGTATGTCCATGGGAGGTTACTTATTACTTGACCTGCTCCAGCGTTATCCGCAACGGATAAGCGCCGCCTGCTTTGTGGTCACCCGCAGTGACGCCGACGATGAAACAGGACGAGCCAAGCGTGATCACCTAATCGCCGAGATTGAAGCGGGTCGTCCCCAGACCGTGGCCGATGCCTTTCTCCCAGTCCTCTTCGCCCCCCACAGCACACAAAACCGGCCGGAATTAATCGCTAAGGTCCAGAGCTGGATGACCGCGACATCAACAACAGGTCTTATCCATGGGTTGCAGGCGATCCGAGATCGACGCGACGCGACTCCATTATTGGCGACCCTGCAACTTCCGACGTTAATCATCGGTGCCGAAGACGACCAGGCCATTCCGCCCGAGAAATCAATCGCTCTGGCTGCACAGATCCCCGCCTCCAGACTTGCAATGCTGTCAGCAGTCGGACATCTGGGGAACCTTGAGAATGGAGATCTCTTCAACGAAGTCCTCATCTCTTTTCTCCGTTCAGTGCAGACGGTCTGATCACTGTCAAGTTTTATTGAGTTGAGTGAGCTTGCTTGTTTTGAAGCAGAAACGG
Source organism: Desulfuromusa kysingii (assembly GCF_900107645.1). GTDB lineage: Bacteria > Desulfobacterota > Desulfuromonadia > Desulfuromonadales > Geopsychrobacteraceae > Desulfuromusa > Desulfuromusa kysingii. Next base: position 94,705 of record NZ_FNQN01000003.1, on the reverse strand, counting down.
CATCGACACATTTTCATCAGATTTATCACTCATTGGCTCCGTAGCAACTAACCATGGTTCAAACCGGCGACCGTACGCCACCTCAACCCGGTAACGGGGTGGCCTGAAATCAGGGGAACCTGACCTATCCTGAGCCAGGATACCAGCAAACATATTGCGGTGTTTGCGTGAAACATGGATATTGCCAATGCTTAATCGGGTGATAAGTCCGGACACAGATGTCTCTTTTTTAGCAACATAAGCCCCTGGCTTGACCAGCCCTTTGGTGATGATGAAAATTGAGCGATCAGGATATTGCTCTCTTAATTTTTGCGGATTGACTCCGGCGTCGATGGCAAACAGGCGAGATGCGGTAACCTGTTCACGCTTTACCCGCTTTTTTGCTTGCTCAACGCTCGCACGTATTTTTTTATCATCAGGAGCAGAATCTAATCTATCCTGCTCTTTTCTGAATGAAAGCACTGCTCTACTCACAGCTTTCTGGTAAGAGGCCCCATCATTTTCAAGCACAATAAAAACTTCTTTAGGGATTGACCGGCGGGCAAAAGATTGAGCGTTGTTGACATTGCTAACTTTATCGATATTAAAACCCAGCTCCGCTAATTTTTCAGCATCCAACCAGGCCGGTGCCCCCCAATAATTGTAATTATTTCCATCTTGATCCCGGCTTAAAGTCCGCCAGTTGAGATGGAGTTTCAGACCACTGTTTTCTCGACCAGAGTGATGCGATAACGACAATTCCCTCTCGGTAAGAGTTATCTGCGATTCTGGTGTCCCGAGTCTATTTATCACCACAACCGAGAGCACGACAACATTGGTCACGATCAGGATCGCAAATGCGAAAACATACAAAATCCGGGGGGACAAGGGTCGTTTCATATTGAAACCTCCTGACCCGATTGACTCTGTGTCTTTCGCAGCCGCTTGAAAATCAACAACATCAAGATAGCGGTCAGACCAATAAGGAGGAAAAAGAGCGACTTCGGCATCCAATCCCACCACCAATCATAAAATTTGGTATACAGAAAGATCGTGAAGAAAACATTGCCGCAATTGACAACCTCAGACCAGCCCTTCCTTATCCCCAGCCATATCGCAGCGGCGCTACAGATAAAGCCAATAAGCTGATAAAGACTCTCTACCCCTTCAGAACTCAGAGGCATGTAGCTGATCCTGCCCCAGTTGGATAGAATCAAAACGGGAACAAAAAACAACAGTAGCGCAAAGACTCGATAGATGACAGAAAAGCCTGAGTATTTATGATGGGGAAAAAGAGGGATCAAAAAAAGGAAGAGAGCCGCCGGAAAGAAATTCTCCGGTCGTTCGCCAAAATGGATCCAATAACAACCGCTCCAAGTTCCTGTCTGGGCCGACAGAAAAGCGGCACTACATATTATCCCCACGGCAAGCAGCAGGCGTACATCAGAGGCATAAGCAAGAAAAAATGCAAACATCGCCCATAACAGAAAAGCATTGGCAGATGGGGTTATATTGAAGATCTGTCCGAGCATAGATAGATTCAAAACAAAACAACCAAAGCTGACTAACCCCAGAAGCTTTGAAAAATAGCCGGTTTTCTCCCGGTACGAGGCGTAAACAGTCGCAGACAACCCCAGCAGGGGGGCAACGATTAAGATCAAAACCTGCGTTGCCGTTGTGAATCGTCCCCAGAATTGATAAAAAAGAAAAAACACACTGGCAGCCAGCCCGAGCGCCCCCAGGAACGAAGCGATCTTCATCCCGAGACTGAACTGTTTCTCCCGCTTATTGACATCGATATCAAAAGCAGCCGCCAGTTGTGCTATCAGGTCAGCATGGTAGTTGGCAATCGCAGAGCGGTCACTCTCTTGCAGGGAGATAATCTTTTCCTGTTCGATTAACGCCAATTCAGCCTGAAAATCAGCAATCTGATCAACTCTGCGCTGGGCATCAGCTTTTGACTGTAACTGCATAAATTTACCCCCTGACAACGTCATTATTTTAGTTATGCCAAGAAAGATAGACTCTTGCAAAACCCGATCAAGAGAGTCAAAATAACGGCGAGCCTTTTACCATTGGAAAAGTTATCAGCCATGAACAATAAACAAATCGAATCAATCACCACAGATATGACTTTGCTGGACATTATCAGTGCCCACCCTGCAACGGAAGCGATCTTCAAATCATACGATGGGCAGGTGGGAGAATGTATCTGCTGTCAGATGCTGTTTGAATCGGTACAGCAGGTTGCGGAAAAATATCACCTAAATTTAAACGAGTTATTGGCAAAATTGAACTCTGTTACAACTGATTGACCAGTAAAACCTACTGTCGCCCCTCATAAAGAACTTTCCAATCGCCCTGCTCTTTCACCATGTAGAGACGCTTATGGGTGTTACCGTTGAAGTTATTGGAACGGTAATGTTGCACAAAGTTAGCAACAACCATGGGGCGGGATTCTTTATCCCCCGGATAGCTTAAAACTGAGATATCAGAGAGGTCGATTTTCTGAAATTTCTTACTGGAAAACACCTGCCTTTTATATGTAGCCCACCCCTCTTTATCATACTTTTTTGACCAGAAATCCTCGGCATACATATCCAGATAAGAATTTAAATCCGCGCGTTCCCAATTTTGTCGCCAGTTTTCCAAAGCCGCTTGGACTTCAATATTCTGATCCAACCATTCCCGACTCGAGACCCAATCAACTGACTCACTGATAATAATAGGTGTGCGGCCGATTTCAACATACTGTCCAATGCGGGTAAACTCTTCGTTGGTTAAGACCACACATCCTTCACTATCCAGGGGGGGGCGACTATAGAGAGATTTATCGGTGCCATGTAGCCATATCCCCTTGCCTGTCTTGCGTAAACGATGATCGTATTCGTTTGGATAATTCACAGGAAAGGCACCACTACCATAGAGCGGTGGCAGTTTTTCATCGGGAAGGTAACTGGTGACAAAATAGACACCGCTGGGAGTTTTCAAGTCGCCTTCGCGGTATTTTTCACCGGTCTTTTTTCCTAGGACAACATAGAAATCGTCCACCAATTCAGGGGACAAGCCGGGGCCGGAGTTATGATAAACATACAGTCGATTCTTACTTTTATCGACCAGTAAGGCATACTCAGTTTCACTGCTTAAGGCAAGCAGAGCACGGGGAACCTCAACCCCGTCGACCAGAAATAGATATCCTTGAAGACGGGCTCTGGCTTCACTTTGAAGTTGTTGGATCCGTTTTTCCTGCGTACTGTTATTGGTTTGAATTAATCCATTGTGACCAAAAGCATCAACCTGATTGAACCGCGCCATCAGCAGATCGCCCAGAATTAAATGGGCGAGCTGAAATTTTGGCGCACGTTGCGTTAAGGTGCGTAATTCAGTAATCGCATCATCTAATCCGCCCACCTGAAACGATAATAAACCTTTGAGTAAACTTGCTTCATAATCATCAGGGTTGCGCTCTAACCGGCGGTTCAAACGATCAAAGAGAACCTCCACTTGGGAATTGACTTCTCCGCTCTGTGGCGACTTGATTCCTTGATCAAAAGATGGAAAAGACGGAGCCGTCGGCCCCTCTTGAACCTGCTGCTGAGTCCAGAGAGCTCCGACCTTAACCCCGGTCAGCCCCAAAAGTCCAACAATCAGAACAGAGATAGTAATCCGTTTCAGCATCAACGAACTCTCCCGATAGAACGCTCACGAACAATCTTCCAACCATTATCTGTCTGCTGCAAATCAAAAACTTTTTTAAAGCGATCACTCAGAAGGTTACTGGTATAACTCTGAATAAGCTCCACTTGTTGAACCTTATCTTCACCCGGTATCACTTGGAATGCATCCAGCGTTACCTGGATCTCTTTTGGCGCCCGTATCCGGGTGCGACGTTGAGCTTCCCAGTCAGCCCGGCTTCTCCCGGCAGGAGGGACAAACTGTTCTCCATAAAAACTCAGATAAGCATCGACATCCTGGTTTGACCACGCTTGTGCCCATCGTTGGAGAAAACTTTCAGGCTTCTCCGACGATAAATCGGTCGCAACATCTTCGTTCTTCCCATCGTTATCCGGAGCACCTTGTTGTGCGACCGCAACGATCAACTCTTCGGTATTATGGGCTTGCGCCTCCTCGGCAATTTTAACTGCAGGTGGCGACTGATTAACAGGACTGACAGCCGGCGTCTCCTCGGATTCAGGATTCAGAGTCGCAACAGAAGCAGAAATCTGCTCACCCGCTGTCGATAACGATGCCGTCGCTGTCGCTGTATCCGCAGCAGGGACCAAGCTCTTTCCAGCGACAGTGGTGTCCGATTGCAGTTTCACAACTCCCTTGCTAGAGAAAACCGGCAAGGAGACAGTCTCTTTAAGTCGATTAATCTGTAAAGCTCGACCATAGGCCCCCCTGGCCATTTCAGCATACACAGATCCCAGATTCCGATAGATCGTGGCATACTTCTCATCCGTCGCCAACGCCTGCTCTAAATAATCACGCGCCTGTTCATAATTACCCTGAGCCGCATAAAAAGCGGCCAAATTGTTGTAGGCTCGTGGATCCTCCGGATTCGCAGCAATATTATTTTTAAACTCAGCTTCAGCACCGTTGAAATCTTCATCCTGCCACAACTGCAATCCAAGATCTAAATCAGCTATGGTAGTATCGTCACCAATAACTGTTGATTCAACCACCGCAGGAACAGTTCCGGGGATCGACGGGCTGAGGAAAAAATACAAACCAGAACCGATCGCGATGCCAAGGAGCAGAATCAGAACAAGGCGTCCAAAGCCTGTCTTGTTTTCTTGAACAACTTGATCCAGTTCGACAACCGTATCAATTTGGGCCTCTTCTATCTGCGACACCAAGGGCTCTGAATCATGGAATTCAGTGGCATGCTCCTTGAGTCGGGCTTCAATGCGAGCAGCAAGTTCAGAACTATCCAGAGCCTCATCAAGGAGCGAGACACTTGCAGTTGTCGGGGAGTCTTCCACAGGATGATCTCCTGATGACCTGTCAGTCTCGATCTGATCAAGCAGATGTGATTCCGCTATATCACCAATGTTATGGATCAATTCATCCACAGTAATACGTTCGGCGCTACTCAGTTCTGTCATTGCAATCAGCAAAGGTTGAAGAACCTGTAAGCTTTCAGGAAGCGGGGGGAATTCTCCCTGAAGGTGCTGCTTGGCAATGGCAAAAGGCTCATCACCAGAGAAAGGGGGACCGCCGGTCAGCAGATGATAAAGAATACAGCCCAAGCTGTAGATATCGGAGGCACTACTTGAAGTTTCGCCACGGACTTGTTCCGGGCTGGTATATTGAGGGTCAATTCCGGAATGGAAATCCAGTCGGATCAGTTGACTCAAAGCAAATTCGGCAAGATAAGGGGATGCAGCATCAATATAGATGTTTTCTGGTGAAATGTTGCCATGCCAGAAACCGGCATTATGCACTGCACTCAAGTGAGTTGCAATCTTTTGCAGTAGGACCACAGCTTGTTGCGCCGAATAGCCATCCACAAGAGTTTGCCGTAAGGACCTTCCTTGCGGACGGAGGTAAAGATAGGCCAACTGTCCATCTATTTCTCCAGCGTTCAGAGGGACCCCTACCCCGGGGAAAGCTTGACTGGATAGCCAGCTCGCTTGCTCTATACATGCGTGTTGCTGCCGTTGATTCAACAACGGGTCAGGATGGAGCAGAAACAGTTTAGCGGTCTTGCCATCGACACAACGGGTCAGATAGCTCGCATAGATATTATTGTCCGATAACTGTTTGTCAATCTGACAATCAAAAACCGAGTCACCACTTTCCAGCATACAGATCCTCAAGAGATGAATAGATACAATAAGTTAGTCACTCATAATATGGACAGAAACAGCAAAAAGCAAGCCGCTATTGGATGGAGCCTGGGGCTAAGGAAACATTGGCACAATACCCAAACCGATCGCATCCTTAAAACCGCACATAATGTTCATATTCTGAACCGCCTGACCAGCAGCACCTTTAACCAGGTTATCAATAGCGGATATAACAATAACTCGCCCCGTATGTGGATCGCTGACAAGACCAATATCGCAGAAGTTTGTACCACGGATATAAGCAATGTTCGGAAGTTGCTCACCAGGCATCACCCGGACAAATTGCTCATCGGCATAGCGCTGTCGATACAGGTCAAGCAGCTCATCTGATGATTTTGTCTCAAGCAGATCAGCATAACAGGTAGAGAGTATCCCCCGGTTCACCGGGAGCAAGTGAGGGGTAAAACTTAAACGGATATCGGTCGCCGCAAGACTGGCGAGTTCCTGTTCGATCTCGGGAGTGTGTCGATGACTGGCGATACCATAAGCCTTAAACCCTTCATTGGACTCACAGAAGAGGCTCCCGAGTTTTACCCCGCGACCAGCGCCGCTGACCCCTGATTTACTGTCCACAATCAGAGTCTTGGGGTCGATCAACTGTTCCTCAAGCAAAGGGGCCAAAGCCAGGATCACACTGGTCGGATAACAACCGGGGTTGGCAATTAACCGCGCTGAACGGATCTGCTCAGCATAGAGTTCAGGCAGGCCATAGACAGCTTCAGCAAACAGCTCTGGACTGGTATGGGGTTGGTACCACTGCTGATAGACATCCTGATCTTTTAAACGGTAGTCCGCAGAAAGATCTATCACCTTACATCCAGCATCAAGGAATCCAGGCACAACTTCCATCGCTGACTTGTGTGGCAAAGCGGTAAAAACCACGTCAGCACGGGCTGCGATAGCGGCAACATCAAGGGGTTCACACAACAGGTCGCAGAAACCGCTTAAAGAAGGGAAAACCTGATGAATCGGCAACCCCTCATGTTGTCGAGAGGTGACACAACAGATTTCAACCTCGGGATGTCCAACCAGGATCCGTAACAATTCAGCACCGGTATAGCCACTGGCTCCGACAATAGCAACTTTCAACATAGAGTTCTCCGTATTCAACAAAAATGATTAAGCACTCAATAAATCTTAGACAAAAAAAAGGGAAACCCAGCTGGGCTTCCCTTTTTCTTTTATTATATCCAGCAGATAATTGCCAAAAGATGGAATTAACGTTTGGAGAACTGGAAACTCGCACGAGCAGCTTTACGACCGTATTTCTTACGCTCTTTAATACGACTGTCGCGAGTAATAAATCCTGCTTGCTTCAGAGTGCCCCGAAGTTCTGGGTTAACATCCAGCAGAGCCTTGGTGATTCCATGTCTGATTGCACCAGCTTGGCCAGAAATACCGCCTCCGGAAACGTTGATAAAAAAGTCAAACTTACCAAGATTATCAGTCAACTCCAGAGGTTGATGAATAACCATTTTTGACGTCTCACGACCGAAGAAAACATCCAAAGGACGTTTATTCACGGTAATCACACCCGTACCTGGTTTCATCCAAACACGTGCGATTGAGGTTTTTCTTTTGCCAGTTGCATAATACTTCTGCTCAGCCATCTATATCTCCCGGTTTTATAACTTCAGTTCTTTAGGTTGCTGTGCGGCATGAGGATGTTCACCACCGGCATAAACCTTGAGTTTACGAAACATTTTACGACCCAACTTATTCTTGGGCAGCATCCCCTTGACAGCGGTTTCAACCAGCATCTCAGGTTTCTTTTGAAGTAATTTCTCAGCACTGATTTCCTTGATACCGCCCTGGAAACCGGTGTGGTGATAATACTTTTTATCTGCCATCTTGTTGCCTGTCAATCTGATTTTATCAGCATTGAGAACAACAACAAAGTCACCAGTATCTACACTGGGGGTATAAATCGGCTTGTGTTTACCACGTAAAACACGAGCTATTTCAGTTGCAGCACGACCAAGAACGACATCTTCTAAGTCTACAACAAACCAATCTCTTATAATATCTTGCTCTTTAGCGACCAAAGTACTCATCGCATTCCTCTCTGAACTTATGACATAAGGGTTGTAGGGCTCACAAAGCGGATAACCTATCCGACTAGCCCCTTGCTGTCAAGAAAATTCGACAGCCGCGAAATTGACTTTCCTAGTTTCTGCCTCTTAGGATTATAGATTCAAAACCAAACTTCCATCAGGCAGAGCCCCTGTGCAGGAGCCGTGAGGGGTGAAGGGGCAGACCCTGCATCTACCAAGAGTGACCGTATCGTACTCACGGGTCTTTTACCTCGCCCTATTTGTACCAGAGTCCCAACCATCATTCTAATCATATTGCGCAAAAAACCACTACCACAAACATCAATATAGAGCAAGGGTGCATCGCCACTGAATGTGATTGAAAATATTTCTCGAACAGTGGTGCCTGCGGAACAGCCCGAAGTACGAAATGCAGCAAAATCATGCTGACCGATAAAGCTCTGTGCTGCTTGTTGCATCTTTTCAAGATCAAGCGGTTTCTTAACTTGCCAACTGTCGATGCGATCCAAAGGTGAGCGAACGGGATCACATAAAATAGTATAGCGATAACGCTTGCCCCGCGCTGAAAACCGGGCATGAAACTGTTCATCCACCTGTTCTGCATGGCGGACGACAATATCATCGGGCAAAAACCGGTTCAACCCTTCCCGCCAGGCAGTCTCCGGAAGTATTTTTTCAGTATCAAGATGGCAGACCATCCCCCGGGCATGGACACCGGAGTCAGTTCGCCCCGAGGAGTAGACCCTGTGGGTAATCCCGGTTAAATCCTTTATTGCTTGCTCTAACCGTTGCTGAACAGAGATGCCGTTCGGTTGATACTGCCAGCCAACATAATTTGTCCCATCATAAGAGACGATCAATTTGATCCTGACCATCTCAAACCTGCCACAGCAATAGAATGATAATTAAGCCGCCAACGGCTGTCATTAATGCGTGACGATCAAACTTAGCGCCTTCCCGATCGGCACCCTGCTCCAGCAGTTGAGATCCCGAATTGATCTCTCTTGCCAACGCATCGGCACCATCAAACAATCGAGTCAGCAGAGGCTCAACATGACAAATCCAGCCTTTAATCCCGGAACGACCGGCATGATTTTCTTTGCGCTCTGCTTTTAGAATAGCAACCTCAGCTTGAATCAGTGGAAAGAAATGGAGCACCAGCAATAACATCCCCCCGGCCTCTTTCACCGGAACACGCAATCGTTGCAATGGTGCCAGAAGGGTTGTCAGTCCTGCTGCCAAGGCTTCAGGGCGAGTCGTCCAAGCAAGCAGCAACGAAAACAAAACCGCCAGGACAAATTGGGTATTAATCATCAAGCCGCGCACTAAGCCATCATATGAAATCCAACTGGTGCCAAACAGGGTGCGTCCAGGGGTAAAAAACAGATGAACGATGAGGGTAAATACAAGCAGCCAGCGCAACATCTTGATGATCCTCAAGACATCATAAAAAACCTGAGTTGAGACTCCTGCCACGGCAAACCAAAGACAACAAATCAACAGCAGCCTTTGTGGGGTCGTGGCGGAGAACAAACAAACGGCCAAACCCAGAACCAGTAGCAACTTGACCCGCGGATCGGTTCGGTGTAGAAAACTATTCCCAGAACGGTAAGAACCTTCAGTCATAACCAACAAATACAGACAGGTTCATCCAGGGGACAGACGTCATTGCCTGTCCCCCGAACAAAATCAGCGATTAAGTTGAGCAATGATTGCATCACCCATCTCAGAGGTATTAACTTTCTTCTCGTTATCGCCTCCTTGATAAATATCACCAGTGCGATAACCGTTATTCAAAACTACTTCAACAGCAGCATTGATAGCATCAGCAGCGGCAACCATATTAAAAGAGTAACGTAACATCATTGCAGCGGAAAGAATCTGTGCGATCGGATTAGCGATCCCCTGTCCGGCAATATCTGGAGCACTCCCACCTGAAGGCTCATACATGCCGAAGGAACCTTCGGCCAAGGAAGCAGAAGGTAACATGCCAAGCGAGCCCGTCAACATTGCGGCTTCGTCGGAAATAATATCGCCAAACATATTACTACAAAGCATGACATCAAACTGTTTCGGCCAGCGCACCAACTGCATCGCCGCGTTATCAACATACATGTGGGACAGCTCAACATCGGGATACTCTTTGGACACACGTTCCACAACTTCACGCCAGAGTACCGAGGTTGACAACACATTAGCTTTATCGATAGAGCAAACTTTGCTGCCACGCTTTCGAGCAGCTTCAAAAGCAACGTGGGTAATTCGTTCTACCTCTGCGGCGGAATATTTCATGGTATCAAAACCAGTCTTTTCACTACCCTCGCCTTCAATCCCTTTAGGAGTTGAAAAATAAATTCCCCCAGTCAACTCACGGACAACAAGGATGTCGAAACCACCTTTGATCACGTCATCTTTTAAGCTCGAAGCCCCCGTCAGTGCCGGAAAAATAATCGCCGGACGCAGGTTACAGAACAGACCGAAAATTTTCCGTAAAGGGAGTAGAGCTCCACGCTCTGGTTGTTCGTCTGGAGGGAGAGTCTCCCACTTGGGACCACCGACGCTACCGAAAAGTATCGCATCAGATTGCTTACAAATATCCACAGTGGTATCAGGCAAAGCCTTGCCTTCATTGTCAATACCTGCGCCGCCAACATTGGCGAGTGTCCGTTTAAAACTGACGTCATATTTTTTTTCGACAGCATCCAACACTTTAAGTGCTTCTGCCATCACCTCAGGACCTATCCCGTCTCCGGGCAAAACCGCAACTGTAAAACTGTTAGCCATGTTCAAGTTCCTCCATAAAATAAAACCCCTATAAATTATGCGGGGTAAAGCGGCTAAACTATAGGAAAAAGGATCTTTTGTGTCAAACCATTTCTGACGATAGGGACGACTGGAAGCATCAGTGTAGATGTGTTATTGTTCCACGTTCTATTGAATACCGATGACACAGCAGATAAATCAAACTGACTCAAACAATGCACCATCAACAGGAGGACTTATGCGTCTGATTTTACCGTTTTTCATAATCTTTGTCTTAACTGCGACCCTGCCCACATACGCGGCAGCCGACAGCGATGGCAACCAACAGCTTTCTAAAGATGATGCCATCAAGGCCTTGCAAGGGATTCAAGGTGAAGTGGTCTCAGTAGACCCCGCAGAAATGCCTGGGTTATTCCGTGTTGCCATGAGAATGCAAGGGAAGGTCATCCCCCTCTACCTTGATGCCAGCGGTGCATATTTATTCACCGGAAACGTCATCAGGATTGAAGACCGCAAGAATCTGACTGAAGCATACTACCAAAAACTGAACCCGGTTGACATATCAACCATCCCGCTTGAAGATGCCCTGATCTTGGGCAACCCGGAAGCATCCCAACGGACAATAGTGTTTACAGACCCCCACTGTCCCTACTGCACCAAACTTCACAAAGTTCTCCATGACGCGATCAAGACAAATCCGGATCTAGTGTTTTACATCAAGCTGATCCCTTTTAAACAAAGTTCGCAAAAGATCACCCAAACCATCCTTTGCAACAAATCAATGGAACAGCTTGAAATGGCGTTCTCAGGACAGGCGCTTCCTGAACCGACCTGTGAGACAGACACCATTGCTAAGAATCTGGCTCTAGCTCAGGCATTAAATATTCGTGGAACTCCTGCACTGGTCTTACCCAACGGACAACTCTCCTCGGGATATAGTCCGCTGGAAGATCTCTTAAAAATGATTGAAGAAAACCGCGTTGCCGCTAAATAACGTTAAAAATTCAAAGAGCCGATGTACTTGAGTACTTCGGCTCTTTGAATCCTATCAACAGAAGTGTTAGCGATTAGCCTTTAATTGTTCCAGATCACGCACTGCCCCACGTGCCGCGCTGGTCGTTGTTGCCGCGTACGCCTGCAAAGCACGACTGACAACTCGTTGTCGCAGGGTCGGTTGCCAGGCCTGATCTCCTCTGGAAAGCATCTCGGTCTGACGCTGCTGTAACACCTCTTCGCTAACTTGCATTGAAATTTTTCGTGCCGGGATATCAATATCAACCCGATCACCGTCTTGCAGTAATGCTATTGATCCACCTTCAGCGGCTTCAGGTGATATATGTCCAATCGACAACCCTGAAGTTCCACCAGAGAAACGGCCGTCGGTAATTAACGCGCAGGCTTTTCCAAGACCTTTCGATTTCAGATAACTGGTTGGATAGAGCATCTCCTGCATACCGGGGCCCCCTTTTGGCCCTTCATAGCGAATCACCACCACATCACCGGGCTGGACGACGTCACCAAGAATCCCTTCAATCGCATCCTCCTGGCTTTCAAATATGCGAGCAGGGCCAGAGAAGGTCAGGTTCGACTCATCAACGCCAGCAGTCTTGACAATACAGCCATCAAGGGCCAAGTTGCCATAAAGGACGGCCAGACCACCATCCTGACTGTAGGCATGTTTCTGATCCCGGATACACCCTTTTTCACGATCCAGATCAAGGGAAGTCGAACGATTATTCTGGGCAAACGCCTCGACACAACGCACACCACCGGGGGCTGCACGATAAAATTCATGCACATCAGGGGCATCAGTACGCAAAACATCCCAGCAATCCAGCGCTTCTCCCAGGGTTGGACTATGCACTGTCGGGACATTGCGTTGGATCAATCCGGCTCGGTCCAATTCTCCAAGAATAGCAAAGATACCACCGGCGCGATGAACATCTTCCATATGATAATGTTGAACCGCTGGAGCAACTTTACACAGATTTGGCGTCTGTAAGGACAGGCGGTTAATATCGGCCATGGTAAAATCAACTTCACCTTCACGGGCAATTGCGAGCAGATGAAGAATGGTATTTGTCGATCCCCCCATAGCGATATCAAGACGCATGGCATTTTCATAGGCACCACGGCATGCGATAGATCGTGGCAAAACCCGCTGATCATCGTCTTCGTACCACCGTTTCGTTAAATCCATAATCCGCTTTGCTGCTTCAAGAAATAGCCCCTTACGATCCGCATGGGTAGCAACTAGACTGCCATTTCCTGGCAATCCCATGCCTAAAGCTTCCGTCAAGCAATTCATCGAGTTGGCGGTAAACATCCCCGAACAGGAGCCGCAGGTTGGACAGGAACTCCGTTCGTAAACAGCAACATCTTCATCACTCACTTCCGGATTGGCGGCGGCAACCATAGCGTCCACCAGATCCAATGCGAGCTTCTTTCCCTGGAGTGTCGCCCGTCCTGCTTCCATAGGACCGCCGGAGACAAAAATTGTCGGGATATTCAAGCGCATAGAGGCCATCAACATACCAGGGGTAATCTTGTCACAGTTAGAGATACAGACCAACGCATCAACACAATGGGCGTTGGCCATATACTCAACAGTATCAGCGATCAGCTCACGTGAAGGGAGACTGTAGAGCATCCCCTGATGTCCCATTGCAATGCCGTCACAGATCGCCATGGTATTAAACTCTTTAGCGATACCGCCATGTGCTTCAATCTGAGAAACGACAAGCTGACCCAGATCTTTTAAGTGCACATGACCTGGGACAAATTGGGTAAAAGAATTCACCACCGCGATAATCGGCTTGCCAAAATCTTTTGGTTTGACCCCCGTTGCCAACCACAGGGCGCGGGCCCCAGCCATGTTCTTCCCCTGAACGGATTGTGCAGATCTATAAATTGGCATAATGTCCTCTTTGTTGATGTTAAAATGATATTTAGTTATTCGTATTTCTTGTAAATTTCGCGGCAAATATTAGCACATTTTGCTGCCCTCTGTCATGAACTGTCGTAGACAAGCTGATATCAATCAAGGGCATCAGGAGCCAAAGTCAACACGACTGACAATCGAATTGAGAATGTCGCAGTATCGACTGAAGCGACCACCAACTCGTCATCGTCGCTATCAGTAATTTCGATTGTTTCACTCATTGCTTCATTGGCAAGGGTTAGAGCCGTGGTTGAGAACAATGGCTCCGGGAGAGGATCAACAGCATTACAAACAAATTGTCCGTCGCCCCATAAAAACATCACGATTGAATCAAAATAAAATCCAACCTTCCTCCTGGTGCCAAGCCTAAAATATTACTTTATTTTAATTATCTTATCCTGTACATTTGAATTTACTTTTAAAATGGACTATTTATCGCATGCGTTTGATCCTTCTTCACATAAAAGAAGCGCTACCTTTTATAAAAAGAATGAAATATGAAGCAAAGTTCTCAAAGCCTGACCAGAAGTTTTTATCGCCGTAATTTTCTCAGCATTCTTCTGGCTGTATTTCTTTTAGGTTCGTTCTGGTTTATCAGCAGCTATCAACAACTGGTCTCAACCACAGAACTCCTCAAAGAAAAAGCGATACAACAACAACGGCAAGAGCTTAAACAGCGAACATTATACATTCTCAACATCATCAAACATGAACAACAGGCCCTGCAAAAAAACATCAATGAAGAGGTCCGACAGAGCACCAATGACGCTTATGCCATTGTCAAAGAATTGTATAATTACCACAAAGAAAACGGGAGTATGGAACAGATCCGCACGGAGATAAAAAACGTTTTGAAAGGTCTCCGTCATGATGAAGCACGTGGTTATTATTTTACTCTGAGCTTGGACGACAGCATAGAGAAGATCGCCCTCTCAGTACGACATTTAGAGGGAACAAGCTTCTTCAAAAATAGTGATATAGGCACACAATCAATTCTTCAAGACCTGATGAATATTGCCCGTAACAAAGGAGAAGGTGCTTATAACTATACTTGCAAGATTCCCAACGACCCCCAGGGTCAACACAAGAAAATAGCCTATGTCAAATATTTTGCTCCGCTGAACTGGGTTATTGGAATTGACGAATATGTCGATAAAATTGTCAGTGATCATCAAAAAAACCTGATAGAACGTATTGAAAAAATTAAGTTTGACAACAACGGATATGTTTTTGTTACCGACTTCAGCGGCTTGAGCCTCTCTTTCCCCGCAAAAGGCCGAAACATGTATGAAGTCAGGGACAACAATGGTCTAAAAATTGTTCAAGAAATGATAGCAATTGCCAAAGAAGGCCAAGGCTTCCTCGAATATGTCATGCCCCCTCTTGAAGGAGAACGTCCTGAAGCCAAAATAAGTTATGTTGCGGGAATTCCTGAGTGGGGATGGTATGTCGGCTCTGGAGACTTTATCGCAGATCTGGATGCTGAAGTCTCAGCAATGCTTAAAGAGAGAAAGATATCCCTGATTCAAGAAATGATAACAATTCTTTGTACTCTTATTGTTTCATTGCTCCTTCTTGCTTATTCGTCACATCGCTTTAACAAGCAGATCATCTCCAGCTTTAGCAATTTTCGCGATTTTTTCCACCATGCGGCCGACAACGCAATATCCCTTGACCTCAACGAACAAAAATTCATTGAATTTCAACAGCTAGCTTTAGACGCTAATAAGATGGTTGACAAGCGCCGGGAAGCCGAAAACTTTCTTAGATCTGAGGAATTCAAATTTCGCACCCTGTTTGAACACGTCTCTGACTATGTACTAATTTTACAATATCAAAAGGAGCAACTCATCATCGTCAACGTGAGTGAATCGGCCTGTCGCAAACATGACTATACACGTGAAGAATTGATTGGCAAGCCGCTTACATTTCTTACCCTTTCTGAAGAAGGGGGCTTAGACAATGACAAACAATTGAGACTGCTACAAGAAGGGAAGACTGTCAGGATCGAAGTGTCCCACCGAAGAAAAGATGGCAGCATCTTTCCCGTTGAAACCACCTTAAAAATGGTTGAAATTGAAGGGGAATCTTATCTGTTTGCAATCGAACGTGACGTGACGGAACAAAAAAAGCTTAAACAACAACAATTGGAGATGGAAGAGCAATTACGGCAAAGATATAAAATGGAGGCCGTTGGACTCATGGCCGGGGGGATGGCACATAATTTCAACAATAGCCTGGCTATTGTTCTCGGAAACCTAGAGATGGCTCAGAGAAAGCTATCACAGCCCGAAAAACTGCAAATTTATCTCACCAATGCCTTGAATGCAATTATGAACACGCGCAGTCTCATCAATCAAATCATGACTTACAGTCACAAAGGAAACCATGAAAAAAAATCTGTGCAACTCTCGATTGTCATTGAAGACACGTTAAAGCTTCTCCATTCTACCGCGCCAACCACTCTCAACCTCAGTTACTCCGTCACCGATAAAGATAAAGAATTGAAGGTTTATGCTGACAGTGAACAGCTTCAGGAAACGCTCCTAAACCTCTACACCAATGCCTTGCATGCAACAGACGAAGAAGGTGAAATCAGGATGACCTTACAATCGGTAAAGCTCGATCAAACCGAAATACCCGCGCATCATGATAAGGGGCCTGGAATTTATGCAAAACTGTCCATTAAAGATAATGGCTGCGGAATCGCGCCTGCAACCCTGGATAAAATATTTGATCCATTTTTCACAACCAAAGATGTTGGCAAAGGAACTGGCATGGGCTTATCATCTGTACAAGGGATCATGGAACAGCATGCAGGGTTCATAAACGTAATCAGCTCGGAAGGGCAAGGAACAACATTTGAACTATACTTTCCCACCATCACAAATCAAACCAACAACCCCTTAGATCTGAAAAACGAAACAATTTTAAAAGGGTCTGAAAATGTCCTTTTGGTCGACGATGAGAAACAGCTCATCCATATCGATGGAGAGATACTCACAGATTTAGGTTATAAGGTCACTTCTGTCTCCAGTGGCAAACAAGCACTGGAATTAATTCAGAAAAACCCAGAGAGTTTTGACCTGATCCTAACAGATCAAACCATGCCTGAAATGACAGGCAAGGAATTAGCTGTGGAAATCCGAAAAGCGGGCCTAAAACTTCCAATTATCCTCTGTACCGGTTACAGCTCTAAAATCACAAAAGATGAAATCACCAGTTTCGGCATAACAGCTTATTGCACCAAACCTCTTCGCCTAAGTGAATTTTCACACATTGTCAGAGAAACCTTAGATCATTCCAGCAAAATCAAATAACGGGGTTAGGGGTTAAAAACTTCACACCGCGATGGATTAACAACACCAAAACAAAAGGGGCGCAAATAGATATCTGCACCCCTTTTACATTTTTCACAAGTTACGTCATTAATAACGCGCGTCGGCAAATTCAACCCAGCCACCAGCCGCAACCAGTGCTTTATCAAACTGGCTGATTTCAAACTGGAACCGTTTTTCTTCAACACCAGCCTTGGCAATGACCGACTGCCCATCAAGATCAACGGACACCGTCACATCACCCAATTCTTGCATCTTCATCAATTGGTCAATATCTGTTTTTGGCAATTCAATCGCCAACATCCCCCCATTAAACATATTCTGACGAAAGATCCGCGCATAACTCTCAGCGATGACGGTGTGCACATCGTTCACTTCAAAGACCCAAGGTGCATGTTCGCGGGATGACCCACAACCAAAGTTCTCGCGTGAAACAACAACAGTGGCGTTCTTCAGTTTATCCCCTTTAGGATCAAAACCTTCCAGCTTTAAATCTTCAAGAATATATGGGGTCAAAGCCTCTTTGGTCACTTCAGTGAGGTACTTGGCCGGAATAATTTCATCGGTATTGATATCAGATCGATCAAGAAAGATTGCCGATCCACCAAATTTTTTCTGCATCTCTATTCTCCTGATCGTTAAAGGGTTCTGGCGTCAGTGATAACACCCGTCAAGGCGGTCGCTGCTGCCGATTCTGGGCTCATCAAATGGACCATGCCACCCTTACCCATGCGACCGTTAAAGTTCCGGTTACTGGTCGCCGCGGCCACTTCCCCTTCAGCAAGGACCCCATTACTCATCCCCAGACAGGCACCGCAGGTCGGATTGGTGACACAGAAACCTGCGTCCATGAAAATCTGAATAAGTCCTTCTGCCAAAGCATCACTAAAAACTTTTGGCGTTGCTGGAGAAACAATTCCCCGAACAGAATCAGCTATGGTTTTACCCTTCAGGATAGCAGCGGCCTGACGCAAATCTTCAATCCTGCCGTTGGTACAGGTCCCTATATAGACTTGATCGACCGGGGTTCCGCCCATCTCCTGCATCGACTTGACACAATCAGGCTTATAATCGTATGTCACTTGCGGTTCCAGACCTGAGACATCAATGTCCAGAATACTGGCATAATCAGCATCAGCGTCGGAGACCCATTGTTGATAATCAGCTAATGCCGCTTCTTTCGTCGGGAACTCATCTTTTATAAATTCCCAGAGATATTCGACAGTGGTCATATCGGGCATACAGACGCCAGATGTTCCACCCGCTTCAACCGCCATATTGCACAAAGTCATCCGTGCTTCCATACTCATTTGATCGACGATTTCTCCGCGAAACTCTATGACCCTGTCGGTCGCACCATTCACACCCAGCTGAGCGATCACATGGAGAATAACGTCTTTGGCGTAGACACCTTTTGGCAACGTCCCATTCAGATTGACACGAATCGTTTCCGGTTCTCGGAAAGCACAGACACCTTTCAAGATCCCGACTTCAAGATCTGTCGTCCCCACTCCGGCAGCAAAGGCTCCAAAAGCTCCGTGAGTGCAGGTATGGCTATCCCCCATAATGACGGTAAACCCTGGTCGGATAAAACCTTTCTCAGGGAAAATGGCATGACAAACGCCATTGCGGCCGACATCAAAGAAATCTGGAATTTCATGACGCCGAGCCCAGTCACGCAAGATCTTTGCTTGAGTGGCCGTTTTAGTATCTTTGGAGGGAGTCACATGATCAATGACAACTTTGAGCTTATTTCGATCATATACCCGATCTTTTCCTCTCCAAACAAGGTCAGCAATCGCTACTGGTGTTGTAATTTCATGACAAAGAACTCGATCGAGATTAAGAACTTTGGTCCCCGTAAAGGGTTCATCACGCAGATGGCGGTCAAAAATCTTTTCCGCTAATGTTTTTCCCATGGATACTCCTATTTCCTCCATTGCAATATGATCAGATGGTGGTATGTGAACGTTTTTCCGCTACAGCCAGATTATTTAATGCGTTGATATACGCCTTAGCACTGGCAACAATAATATCTGAATGGGCACCCTGACCAAGCACCTCACGCCCCTCAACAGAACGCAGACGCACACTGCATTCACCTTGAGCATCGGTACCACCGGTAATAGCCCCCAGAGAGAAGTTGAGTAATGTCGCCTTGCTCTTCGAAAGTTTCTTGATCGCTTTAAATGTCGCGTCAACCGGACCGTCGCCGATCACCGCAGTTCTCTTGATTTTGCCATTGATTTCCATGGCAACAGTCGCCGTTGGTGCAGCAAAAGAACCAGAACTGACATTCATCTGCTCCAGCTTATAGATTTCGGGAACCCGCAAGACTTCGTCAGCAACGATGGCATCCAGATCTTCATCAAAAATCTCTTTTTTCATGTCGGCCAAAGTTTTAAAGCGGACAAAGGCTTTCTGATTCTCCTCAGGAGACAGGCTGTAACCCAGTTGATTTAAACGGTCAATAAACGCATGACGGCCAGAATGCTTACCGAGAACCAGCTTGTTCTGATTTAAGCCGACCGATTCAGGTGTCATGATTTCATAGGTCGACTTATCCATCATCACCCCATGTTGATGGATTCCAGCTTCGTGGGCAAAGGCATTGGTCCCAACGATCGCCTTGTTTGGCTGAACATGAATGCCGGTGATAGTCGAAAGCAACTTACTTGCCTGGGTAATCTGCTCGGTCACGACACTGGTCGTGTAGGGGAGAATATCGTGACGCGTACGCAGCGTCATCACTGCCTCTTCGAGAGAACAGTTCCCCGCCCGCTCACCAATACCGTTGATAGTACACTCCAGTTGCCGGGCACCAGCTTGAACGGCAGCTAAAGAGTTAGCGACCGCCAGACCAAGGTCATTGTGACAGTGAACCGAAATAATGGCCTGGTCTATGTTGCTGACATTCTTTTTGAGATAGCTGATGATGTCATAATATTCCGATGGGATCGTATAACCGACCGTATCGGGGATATTAACCGTTGTCGCCCCAGCTTCAATCACCGCCTTAATCACTTTCGCCAAAAACGGCAGTTTTGTCCGTACCGCATCTTCAGCAGAGAATTCAACATTCGGAGTGTATCCAGAAGCACGCGTGACCGCAGCTACGGCGGCATCCAAAACCTCCTGCTCACTCATCTTAAGCTTGTATTTCATGTGGATATCACTGGTAGCAATAAAAGTATGAATTCGCCCGCGCTCTCCGGCATATTGTAAAGCATCCCAAGCGCGATCAATATCCATATTGCTTGACCGTGAAAGTCCTGCTATCTGCGATCCCTTGATCGTTTGCGCGATTTTCTTAACGGCCTCATAATCACCGTCTGATGCAATCGGAAAACCCGCTTCGATAACATCAACATTTAAACGCTCCAGTTGATGGGCGATCCGCATCTTCTCTTCAATATTCATACTTGCGCCGGGAGATTGTTCACCATCACGCAAAGTGGTATCAAAAATAATAATTTTATCTTTTTGACTCATAATAAACTCCTTAAAAGGGTTGTCCCGATCACTCGATGTCGGGGCAGTTCGTGTTGACTTCATTCATCAGACGCTGTTGCTGTTTTAGATCACCTAGGTCAGATTCCACTCAGAACCACCCCCTTTCCCTCTGAAATAATTTTCTCTGCTAAAAATAAAAAAAGCCCTCGCCCCTGTATAAAACAGGGGCGAGAGCTTAAGCTTCGCGGTACCACCCTGGTTCGTTCGCCTATATAAACAGGCAAACCTTCATTATCCTTTTACGCAGGCTCACGACAGAGACTAAACCCGTTATGGCTTCATCCCGGCAGCTCCAAGGCGAGTTCAACTTTTTCCGTATCGGTTCACAGCAACCACCGACTCTCTTAAACGGAGAATAAAGTTTACTACTCCTCTTCAACGCTTTTGAACTAAAGTAAGATTCAACCGAAAACAGTCGATTAAGTCAAGAGAATAAATGACACAATAATATTTTTACCTATCTCCACGATCAATAAATTGACAGCTTCAAGACTCATTTGCGGTGGAATGATCACCGTTCTGACGGTTTTTTCTCCACCCAATATAGAAGCCAATGGGGCCAGAGAGCAGATAAGCAATACCAATCAAAAACAACATGATTTGGGGCTTTGCAACAATGACGATCAACAGCATGATCGCAACCACCAACAACACAAAAGGTTGTCGCTTGAACAGATCTGGATCCTTCAAAGAGAGGTATTCGATATTACTGACCAACAGAAAGGCCAGCAAGAAAACCAGAAAAACCATGGAAACCATTTTTATCGTCCCGGTCCCACCCAACTCATAAAAGAGTAATACGCAGGTTGCAACGATACAGGCTGCAGCAGGAATCGGCATACCAACAAATCGCCGTGATTCAACCGTCGAGACCTGAACGTTGAATCGAGCCAAGCGCAAGGCACCACAGATAACGTATAAAAATGCAGCCAGCCACCCTAATTTACCAAACGGTCTTAACGCCCAGAGGTATAAGAGGACCCCCGGAGCGACACCGAAAGAGATAACGTCTGCCAGAGAATCGAGTTCGACACCAAACTTACTGCTGGTTCCCGTTAAGCGTGCCACCTTACCATCCAGACCATCAAAAATAGCCGCAAGGAGGATAAACCAAGCCGCCCGTTCATAATTGCCATCAGTGGCGGCAATAATGACGTAGAAGCCTGCAAAGATTCCCCCTGCCGTAATCAGGTTGGGAAGGAGATAAACCCCTTTACGGATGTTCTCTCGCTTTTCACTTCTTAAACAATTCTCAGTCAATGTATTGTCCCCAGCACTGTCTCTCCGGCAATAGTCCGCTCACCAAGAAGGACAGTAACATCTGAATTTTCAGGAAAATAGATATCAACACGGGAGCCAAATCTGATTAATCCATAACGCGCTCCACGTTGCAATAAATCACCCACAACGGGATATGTGACAATCCGCCGCGCAATCAACCCGGCAATCTGCACAAACAGGATTTGCGAGCCACTCGCCGTTTCCAGAAGGATTCCTGACTGTTCATTCGATTCACTCGCTTTATCATAAGAAGCATTAAGAAACTGCCCCTTATTGTAGTACATTTCGACAATTTTACCATCACAGGGGACCCGGTTCACGTGGACATTGAACACTGACATAAAGATACTAACTTTCGTCACCCGTTTCTTAAAATAACGATCCTCCTGAACGTCGCCGACAAAAATGACTTTTCCATCAGCTGGGGCGACAACCAGATCATCCCCCGTAGGAACAACCCGTTCAGGATTACGGAAGAAATAGACACTGAACAGGGTCAGAAGCAAGAGGAGAAAGGTCAGCACCTCCCAGTCCAAAAGTGCTAAAACCAAAGTTATGAAAGCAAACAGAGCAATGAAAGGGTAGCCTTCTCGCGCAATCGGTTGATTTTTATTCTGCATAAAATCCTCAGTTATGTTGAATTAACCTACAACCCCTTTGGCACCACGCCCGATCACAACAGGACCGGAACGGACAACTTCCTTAATCCCCATCGGTCGGAGTAACTCCAAGATACCATTGATCTTTGCTGGCGCCCCGGTAATTTCAATGGTGTATGATTTCGGGGTCACATCGATAACTTTCGCACGAAAGATATCAACAATCCGCAAAGCTTCCGCCCTGGTTTCTGCATCCGTGGCAACCTTAATCAAAGCCAGTTCACGTTCAATATATTCCCCATCGGTAAAATCAACAACTTTTATCGTAGAGATAAGTTTATTGAGGTGCTTGGTAATTTGCTCCAGAATATGATTATCACCCCGCGTGACCAAGGTCATGCGGGAAAGATCAGGATCCATCGTCGGTGCGACAGAGAGACTCTCAATATTGAAGCCCCGTCCTGAAAATAAGCCTGAAATTCTGGAAAGAACACCAAATTCATTCTCCACCAGAACTGAAATTGTGTGTTTCATTTTTTTATCCTCCCGATCAAATTGTTCACCGAACTTTCATTCACTTTGCTAGGATGCAAGAACCATTTCATGAATCGCTTTACCAGCAGGAACCATCGGCAGAACGTTTTCTTCCCTTGAAACTTTAAAGTTCATCAACACTGGGCCGGGAGTCTCCAAAGCTTGCTTTATTGTCGCTTCGACCTCATCCACTTTGGTCGCTTGCAAGCCGGTTGCACCATAAGCCTCAGCCAGTTTGATAAAATCAATGGGCAGTTCCATAACCGTTTGACTATAACGCTTCTCAAAGAACATCTGCTGCCACTGGCGAACCATCCCCAGATAATTATTGTTAAGGATCGCAATTTTCACCGGCAATTGATACTGCACCAAAGTCGCCAGCTCTTGAGAGTTCATCTGGAAGGAACCATCGCCAGAAATATCAATAACCTGACGGTCAGGATATGCAACCTGGGCTCCCAGAGCGGAAGGGAGTCCGAAACCCATAGTTCCCAAACCACCGGAAGTTAAGAATGTTCTCGGTTTTCTGAAAGTATAAAATTGCGCTGCCCACATCTGATGCTGTCCAACTTCAGTTGTGATAATAGCGTCTTCAGCAGTCATTTCACTGATTTTTTCAATCACGAACTGCGGCTTAATCACCGATTTGGAGGAGCGATACGTCATCGGTTGGCGGACTCTCCACTCGGCAATCATTGCCCTCCAATCTTCAGTTCCTTCAATGAGATCTTCGACCAGCTCGGGCTTTTTATCCAAATATCCATGCAACTTACCCAAGACATCTTTCAAATCACCGACAATAGGGAGATCCACACCAACATTCTTGCCAATCGACGTCGGATCAATATCCACGTGAATAATTTTCGCCTTTTCGGCAAAGCTGTCGATTCGGCCAGTCACCCGATCATCAAATCTGGAACCAACGGCAATCAAGAGATCACACTCAGTGACCGACATATTGGCATAAAAGGTTCCGTGCATCCCTAACATCCCCAAGGCCAGAGGGTGACGCTGCGGAAAAGCAGCCATGGCCATCAAAGTCGTCGTCACAGGAATTTGCGTCTGCTCTGCCAACCGGAGCAATACGTCATCGGCACCAGACAGGGCAATGCCGCCACCGACATAGAGAACCGGTTTACGTGCCGCCAGAATCAACTTGGCTGCTTTTTCAACCTGCCGCATATTGCCACTGTAAGTTGGTTTATAACCGCGTAAACTGACAGTTTCCGGATATTTAAACTTATAATGACTGACCTGAATATCTTTGGGGAGATCCACGAGAACTGGACCTGGGCGTCCCGTTCTGGCGATATAGAAGGCCTCCTTGATGGTCTTTGCCAGATCACGGATATCTTTCACCAAAAAGTTATGCTTGGTACAGGGTCGGGTAATTCCGCAGATATCTGCTTCCTGAAAGGCATCATTACCAATGAGTGGTGTAGGGACCTGACCGCAGATAATAACCATCGGCACCGAGTCCATATATGCAGTCGCGATTCCGGTGACAGTATTCGTCGCTCCCGGACCACTGGTTGCGATGGCGACACCAACCTTGCCAGTGCAGCGAGCATAACCGTCAGCCGCGTGAACAGCGGCTTGTTCATGCCGAGTTAAAATATGCTTGATAGATGATTCGAAAAGGTCATCATAAATATTGATGACTGCCCCACCGGGGTATCCAAATACCGTATCGACCCCTTCACTCTTCAAGGATTCAAGCAAAATCTGAGATCCGGTCAATTCCATCTGTTCCTCCTCAACTTAAGTTTTTCATAAATCTTTCAACCACAGTTGCAAAATTCACAAGAGGGTCAGCTTTCTTAGAAACCTGGCTTTTAAACCTTAGCAGTTGATAAAACGGCACGAACACCTGCCAGTACATCATCAATTAAATACAGCAAAGGGCTTAAGCCTCCGCTTAAACCCTTTGCTGTATCGAATCTTCCCGTTGTTACAAAACGGGGTCAGGTGGTAACAGACTGTATAATCTCTTCCATCTCATCCTTACCAACGAGCTTCATTTTTTTTACCTTATTTTTTTCAAGTAGCTCATGAGGAGATAAATACCCTTTTTTATCATACTCAGAAAGTTGTTTCTCAAACAGGGTATGTTCCTCATAGAGCATGCGAAAACGGGGGTTAGTCTCGGTAAGATTTTGCAAAAGGGTTTGATCAATGTCCATTGGCACCTCCGCGCATGTAAGTAAGATTAAGCATTCAAAACACCATAACTAAGTAACCAAATTGATGCAAATTTGTCAACAATTAACCGGTTTTAAATACCTCCCTTACGAGATAAATTTAATTCCGCATCAGAAGGGCGAATATAAACAGGGAGAATGTCTGCCGCACTCTGTGCTAATCCACTTCGCCAGGCCTGCAACGCTAACCAGGATGCTTGTGCAGCACGAAGTTGATGCGCTGTAGCAACAGGGATGAAGGCACGATCTGCCAGATGCGTATCAATAAGATGACGATAAATTGGTACACCATCACCGACCAAGGCGACCTCACCAGGCAGCTGCAGCAATAAAGTTTCTGGCGGCAGAACAGAAGGGTTCCCAATCGCAACAGGCCCCTCAGAAGCACGCCATGAAAACAATTGGCTATAAACTTCCTGTTTTCTGGCATCCAAAAATGCGCAGATTGGAACCGGTGATAATGGCAGGTTCATCGCTATCGTTTGCAGAGCAGAGACAGGAACAACCGGTTTATTCAAAACCTCAGCCAACCCTTTAACAGTTGCAATCCCAATCCTTAGCCCCGTAAAAGAACCTGGACCAGTCACCACGGCAAGAAGATCAAGATCTTCCAGCGTCCAGTTCGCTGCATCAAGAAGAAGATCAATCTGTTTGAGAAGTTTTTCACTGTGGGTACTCCGAACATTTAAGAGAGATTCTGCAATCAGAACTTCCCCATGGCACAGAGCAACACTTCCTGTGAACGAAGAGCTGTCAACAGTAAGAATTTTAATTTTCCCAGATGTCTCCATCAACCCCATAACCTTACGATATCATTATAAAAAGCCAGAACCATCAGCATCAGTAGCAGTGCCATTCCAACTTGCTGAGACATTTCTCTAACACGGATCGATACAGGCCTGCGAATAATCAGCTCAATAAGATAAAAAAGAATATGCCCACCATCCAAAATAGGGATTGGCAATAAATTCAAAATTCCCAATTGAATCGAAATGAAAGCCAGAACCGACAATATTGCGGGGAGATCTGTCTGCGCTGCCTGGCCTGCAATCTGGACAACGGTAATGGGGCCCCCAATATTTTTTGTGGAAACATTGCCTGAGAACAATTTCTGCACAAAAACGACCGTTAATTCTGTCAGTTCCCAGCTTCGATAAGCCCCTTCACGGATCGCATCAAAAAAGCCCAAAGATCTCAGTTTAGAATCGTAGAAAGGGGCAACACCGAGCAAATAATCACCCTCTCCATCACGTTGTGACGGAGTCAAATCAACAACCATTTGCTTCCCATCACGTTCTATCTGAACCGGAACCACCTGATCCCCAATTTTTTGAATAACCGCTTTGAGATCATACCAAGACGAAATCGGGTAATCACCTATCTGTAAGATCAAATCACCTTCCAGTATGCCCGCCTTAGCGGCAGGCATATCGGCAACTAAGCCACCGATTTCAGCGGCTTGTTGTGGTAGCAAGCCCAAAGCCTGCATCCCTTGCAAACTGTCATTTTCCGCAGAAACTTCAAACTGCAATTCCTGTCCATCTCGTTGAACTTGGAACACCAAGGGTTTTCCAGCTTGGGCAATAAATCCTTTATTGGCACCATTCCAATTCTCAACCTCTTGCTGATTAATTGTGGTCACACAATCTCCAGCGAGAAGCCCGGCCTCCGCAGCATTCGAACCCGGCACGACATAGCCAATACAGGCCGGCTGCTCCAGATAAATCGGCACCTGTACCCCGACCATAAAAGATATCGGCAGAATCAATAGAGGCAGCATCAGGTTCATTATCGGCCCAGCAGAAACAATCGCTAACCGTTTACCAACGGGCTGTTCTGCAAATGAACGAGCTTTCTCTTCTGCGGTCAGTTCCGCATCCTCCCCCTGCTCACCACCCCCTTCGCCCAACATTTGGACATAGCCACCAAGAGGAATTGCACAAATCTGATATTCGGTCTCACCGCGTTGCCGAGAAACCAGTTTGGGACCAAAACCAAGTGAAAACTTCAAAACCTTAACGCCACACAGCTTTGCGATGGCGAAATGTCCAAGTTCATGAATAAATACCAGAACTCCCAGCATCAAAATTCCAGCTATAATTGTGATCATACCAGTCCTCCATTGATGAACTCTTGTGCCTTATGTCTGCCCCACAAGTCAGCGTGCAAAGCCTGCTCTACGGAGGTAAGGTCTTCATTTTTGTGTTGCAACATTGTTTTTTCTATGACCTTTGCAATCCCCTGAAAGCTGAGCCGGCTATGTAAAAAGGCTTCAACAGCAACCTCATTTGCCCCATTCATCGCCGCTGGAACAGTCCCACCAACCGCTAACGCTTCATAAGCTAGCTGCAAACACGGGAAGCGCTCAACGTCTGGGACGGAAAAAGATAATTGCCCGAGCTGACACAGGTTGAGTGGTGGCTGCTCCAAAGGTAAGCGTTCCGGCCAGGATAAGGCATAAGCTATGGGGGTTTTCATGTCTGGAACACCTAACTGCGCCATAACTGCGCCATCCTGATACTCTACTAACGAATGAATAATACTCTCTGGGTGGATGTGCACGTCAATCATCTCTGCCGGAAAATCAAACAGCCATCGGGCTTCAATCACTTCCAGACCTTTATTCATCATAGTCGCAGAATCAATTGAAATTTTTTGCCCCATCTCCCAGTTCGGATGAGCCAGTGCTTCTGCCGGAGTGATCGCCGCAAACTGAGCCGCTCCATACTCTCGAAACGGCCCCCCGGATGCGGTCAAAATCAAGCGTTGAACATCTTCACGACGCTGCCCAGACAACGATTGGAAGATCGCAGAATGTTCACTATCGACCGGCAGAAGGTTAACCTTCTGCCGCTTGACCTCATCAATAATCAAGCTACCGGCTATAACTAGAGTCTCTTTGTTGGCCAAAGCAACGTGTTTCCCTGCTTTGATCGCAGCCATCGTCGGCATTAACCCTGCGGCACCAACTATCGCCGCAACCACCATTTCGACTTCTGATGCCGTCGCACAGCGGATCATCCCTTCGGCTCCACAACAAACCTCAACATCAACCCCCTCGAGTTGCTGCCTGAGTTTTTCTGCCTCGAGCTCAGAAACAACCGCAACAATGCGCGGATGAAAAGCATGGATTTGTTGCAGTAATAACCCAATATTCTTCCCGGCAGTCAGGGCAACCACTTGAAAGCGCTCAGGAAAATCTTTTAAAACTGCTAAAGTGCTGACACCGATTGACCCTGTTGAGCCAAGAACTGCTATTTTTTTCAACCGCGCTCTCAGCCTCCGTAACAGTATCGTGCAAGATAATAGACAACAGGAAACGTAAATAACAAGCTATCGAGACGATCGAGCATCCCCCCGTGTCCTGGAATGATATTCCCAGAATCCTTCACTTGGCAGGCACGCTTTAACAGTGACTCAAACAGATCTCCGAGCTGCCCCAACACTCCAAGCAATAGCGCAATGAACACACCATCAACAACGCCGAGGGCCGGAAGAAAGGTAAATTTGACGACCATCATGGCCAAAACAGAGCCAAACAGACCTCCAAGCCCCCCTTCAACCGTCTTATTTGGACTCACGGCCGGGTAGAGTTTTCGTTGACCGAATCTCCGCCCAACAAAATAGGCAAAACTGTCACAACTCATAATCACAATGAGGGTCATAAATATCCACTGCCGCCCTTCGGGGAGCAATCGGAGTAACATAAGATGGCTGAAGAGGAAGGGGAGATAAACCAGACCGAGCACTATCCAGCCCAGCCGATAATGCACGACTGTCAACTCCGGCAAGCGGAACAGGAACAAGATAGCCAGAAGTATCATCGTCGCCGTGTATAAAGGCAAAAGCAGAGCGATATTGCCATACAGCAGCATCGGGATAACCGCCGCACCGCTGATCGCAGCAAGCCACTGCTCCAAACCATGCTCATCGCCAAGGCTCATGCGATTAAACTCGATTAGGCTCAGAAACAGAACAATCGTTAAAAAAACAGAAAAAACTGCAGGGGAAGCATATCCCAGCAGCAAAATCAGGAGGGGCAAAGCTATAGTGGCGGTGATGATACGTTGTTTAATCGTTTCTCTCCTATACGTCTTCTAACTGGTCGTCGGTGAGCCCAAAGCGGCGCTTACGTTTTCGATAATCTTCCAAAGCGATGCGAAGATCAGCGGCGTCAAAATCAGGCCAAAGGACGTCGGTAAAATAGAATTCAGCATAGGCAGATTGCCATAGCAGAAAATTACTGAGTCTGATTTCACCGCTAGTTCGAATCAACAAGTCTGGCTCGGGAATATCCCCAGTGTCCAAAAAACCAGAGAAAGTTTTATTATCAAGCTTATTGATGTCAAGATCGCCATCAAGTGCACTTTGAGCAATCTTTTTGGCAGCGCGCATGATTTCGTCCCTCCCCCCATAGGACAGAGCCAGAATCAAAGTTAAATTGCGTCCCGTCGCGGTCTCCTTTTCAACATCAACCAAAGCCGATTGGACCGGCACAGATAGACGCGAAAGATCACCAATAACCCGCAAGCGAACTCCGTCATCGAGCATTCTCTGCCGCTGTGATGCCAGAAATTGCAACAGCAGGGACATCAGGGCATCAACCTCGTCACGAGGGCGACCCCAGTTTTCAGAGCTGAACGCAAACAAACTGAGAAAACGAATCCCTTGTAACACGCACTCATCGACAACCCGAACGACTGTCTCAACTCCCCGTTGATGACCGGCGACTCTGGGTTGGCCATGCTTCTGCGCCCAACGTCCGTTTCCATCCATGATAATGGCGAGATGGTCTAGGGGGGGATTATTTGTCATTACAGTCAATTTAGTGTCCATAAATTTCGAGATAAAGTCGACTTCCAATATTGAAATCCAGCTAAAAAAAATAACACGGCAGACATTGGAACAGCAAGACGTTGCTTTTTAAATAACGCAAAACGCATAAAAAAAGGGCGTTATCAAACGCCCTTTTTTATCATTCTGGATCGATTAAATCAGTCGACGATTGCATTCACCGGACAACTATCAACACAGGCACGACACTCTGTACACTCGTCAGTGATGGTATAGATATCACCAGACTCAACAATAGCACCCATAGGACAGGTGTCGACACAAGTACCGCAACCAATGCATTCTTCATTGATTTTCAGAGCCATTTTTTCTCCTTTAGGACGGTTCGTTACAACCGATCAGATCTCCATGACTTCCTGCTCTTTGTTCTGAACAATGGAGTCGACAGTATTAACAAACTCATCTGTAATCTGCTGAACATCCTTTTCACTGCGCTTAAGATCATCTTCAGTAATTTCTTTTTCTTTTTCCAACATCTTCAGATTTTCGTTCGCATCGCGGCGCGCATTACGCACCGATATCTTCGCATCTTCAGCCATCCGTTTAATAATTTTGACCATTTCCCGACGTCTTTCCTCGGTCAGGGCCGGTACCGGCAGGCGGATCAACACACCATCGGATGAAGGTGTCAAGCCAAGATCGGCCTTAAAGAGGGCCTTTTCTATCTCAGAAATCAGGTTTTTTTCCCACGGTTGAACGGTAATCATACGTGCCTCTGGGACCGAAAGTGTCGCCACTTGACTCAGAGGGGTTGGGACTCCGTAATACTCAACCTTAACGTCATCCAACAACGAAATACTTGCCCGGCCAGTACGAATCTTGGTCATATCTTTTTTTAAAGACTTTACCGCTTTATCCATTGCGGTTCGAGTCTCTTTCAAAATTTCCTTAACCATCTTCTTCACCTCCCATGACAATTGTCCCAATTTTGTCGCCAAGCACAACCTTCTTGATATTACCTCGATGAGTCATGTCAAAAATTATCATCGGCAGATCGTTATCCATACATAATGAAGTTGCTGTTGCATCCATAACCTGCAACCCTTTCTGCAGAACTTCTAAGTAAGTTAACGTTGGCAGCTTAACTGCATTCTTATCTTTCTTGGGATCGGCCGAATAGATACCATCGACCTTGGTTGCTTTAAGAATAACCTCAGCGTTAATTTCCATAGCCCGCAAACTAGCAGCGGTGTCAGTGGTAAAATAAGGGTTACCAGTCCCGGCACTGAAAATAACAACACGCCCTTTCTCCAAGTGACGCACTGCCCGACGACGAATATACGGCTCAGCGATCTGCTGCATATCAATGGCCGATTGAACCCGGGTGACAACCCCCTGTTTTTCCAGAGCGTCTTGCATCGCAAGGCTATTCATGACTGTTGCCAACATTCCCATATAATCAGCGCTGGCACGATCCATCCCCTTAGATGATGCGGCCAAGCCGCGGAAAATGTTTCCGCCACCAATCACAACAGCGATCTCGACACCCAGACCAATAACCTCTTTGATTTCAGAAGCAATGCCGCTAATAACATCAGGATCTATACCATAGCCCTGCTCACCAGCCAAAGCCTCGCCACTCAGCTTTAGTAGAATACGTCGATACTTTATCGTAGCCACAACAACTCCTGAAGATCGTAAGTATAGATTACTGTTTGCTCATCGCTGCAACCTCTGCAGCAAAATCATCCTCTTTCTTTTCAATCCCTTCACCAAGCTGATAACGAACATAACTGTTCAACTTGATTTCGCTCCCAAGCTCTTTACTTAAAGCCGCAACCAGCTTGCCAACTTTCTGGTCAGGATCCATGACAAACGCCTGCTCCATGAGGCAAACCTCACCAAAGTATTTGTTGATCTGACCGAGGATGATTTTTTCGACGATCTTCTCTGGCTTGCCACTATCAAGAGCTTTCACGCGCATAATTTCTTTTTCTTTGGCCACAACGTCAGCAGGGACACTATCACGGTCCAAATACTGTGGAGCCGCAGCAGCAACGTGCATGGCCAGTTTTTTCCCGAGGTCAACAACTTTTTCATCGGTTGATGCTGTTTGCAATTCCACCAGAACACCAATTTTACCGGCGCCATGAACGTAGGAAGTCACAATCCCCTGACCGGCGTCGGCACGTGCTAAGCGACGAATGCTCATGTTTTCACCGATGGTGGCAATCTGATGGGTCAATTCTTCGGCGACGGTGCGACCGGTGCCGGGATAGGCAGCAGCTTTAAGAGCCTCAACATCGGCAATATCAATCGCACGAACAATGTCACAAACATCAGCGACGAAGGTTTTAAATGCCACATTCTTAGCGACAAAATCTGTCTCCGCATTGACTTCAACGATAGCGCCGACAGATCCTTCTGCTGTGGCAACAACTGCCCCCTCAGAGGCAATCCGACCGGATTTCTTTGCGGCAGCCGAAAGCCCCTTTTTACGTAGAAAATCGACGGCTTCGTCCATATTTCCACCAGTCTCTGTCAGAGCTTTTTTACAATCCATCATCCCTGCTCCGGTTTTTTTACGTAACTCGGAGACCATTGCTGCTGTAATACTCACGTTCTTTCCTCCATATTTTGATAGACGGGAGATTTTCCCGCGACATTTTCCAATTAAACCAACGGCCGAGCCTGAGCCCGGCCGCAGGCCTGTCTATAGATATTAAAAACTAACTTTTTTATTCAGCTGCTGATTCTGAACTTTCAGCTACAGGTGCTTCAACAACTGGTGCTTCGGAAACAGTTTCTTTTTCCACAACAGGAGCGGGTGCTGCCTCAACAACGGGCTCATCCTTACCTTCTGCGGCGGACTGTTTCTTTTCCTTGCGTCG
This sequence comes from Desulfuromusa kysingii, assembly GCF_900107645.1. GTDB lineage: Bacteria > Desulfobacterota > Desulfuromonadia > Desulfuromonadales > Geopsychrobacteraceae > Desulfuromusa > Desulfuromusa kysingii. Next base: position 61,965 of record NZ_FNQN01000003.1, on the reverse strand, counting down.
CTGATCGCCTTCAACACAAGCTTCCGCCATCTTCGAGGCGAACAACCGAATTGCGCGGATGGCATCGTCATTGCCGGGGATAATATAATCAATATTATCCGGATCACAGTTGGTATCAACAACAGCAACAACCGGAATTCCTAGTTTATTCGCTTCCTGAACGGCGATCGCCTCTTTTTTAGGATCAATAATAAAGATAGCACCTGGAAGTTTGCTCATATGCTTGATACCACCGAGGTTCTTTTCCAGTTTTTCGCGCTGGCGTTCAAGTTGCAAAGCTTCTTTTTTGGTATATTGTTCAATTGTACCGTCAGCAACCATTGCTTCTATTTTTTTCAACCGATCGATACTGGCTTTAATCGTGGTAAAGTTTGTCAACATTCCACCCAACCAGCGGTTATTCACAAAATACTGATCTGCGCCCAGAGACTCTTCTTTGATGGCATCTTGTGCTTGTTTTTTAGTACCAACAAAAAGGACTTTATCTCCCTTGGCAACGGTATCCTGAATAAATTGGTAGGCAGTTTTGAAATAACGTACGGTCTTTTGCAGGTCGACAATATAGATGCCATTACGTGCACCAAAGATGTACGGTTTCATCTTGGGGTTCCAACGTTTGGTCTGATGACCGAAGTGAACACCTGCTTCTAACATTTGCTTCATGGTGATTTGTGCCATTTTTTTCTCCTCAGTTTCTGGTTTGGTTCCTCCGCTCCAATCTTCTCCGGCAGGTCTCAATCGATGATCGAGAACCATCCTGTCCGCATCATGAAGCGTGTGAATTGATTAACTGCGGACATATACCACCATATTCCCCCAGCAGGCAAGTGAAAAGTTAGATCAAGAGATAAACAACTCACTAGAATACAACTGGTAATCCAGCTTGATACCAGTGACAACGTCTATCGTTGAAGAGGTTGTTACTGCCCCGCCAATCCCCACAATTAAACTCCCCAGTCAGCTTTTGCCGATTTCTGCACTCGATAGTGACAAAGGGAGTTTACAGGATCAAACCTGTCGTACTAACATGCAGCCCCATGTCAAATGCCCGCATTCATAAATATATTCTCACGGAAATCAGCATCCCGGCTTTTTTAAGCTTGTTGATCTTCACTTTCGTCCTGCTTATGGGGAAAATTCCCCGTCTGGCTGAACTCGTGATCAACAATGGGGTGCCCAGCGGCCAAATATTGCAGCTTTTCAGCTACCTGCTACCAACCTTTTTAAGTGTCACCATCCCTCTTTCTTTTTTACTCGGCATTCTCTTGGCATTTGGCCGTTTTTCTGCGGATAGTGAGTTCATCGCTCTTAAAGCATCGGGGGTCAGCTTATACAATATGGTCAAGCCGGTTTTTATTCTGGCAATACTGTTCAGCTTACTTACCGCTTGGATCACTATCAGCATAGAACCTGCCAGTAAAACTGCCTTTCGGAGTAAACTATTTCAAATAGCCTCCAGTAACGCCAGTGTCAGCGTCAAAGCAGGCGTCTTCAATGATGAATTCGATGGTCTTGTCCTCTATGCCCGTGGCGTTGATGAAAATCGTGGCATCATGCAGGATGTTTTTATTTCTGATGGCCGGGAAGATGAAACGCCAGCCATCATCACAGCGCAGCAAGGTCGCTTTATCTCTAACCCCAACCACTACAGCCTGATGCTACGATTGAATAATGGGAGCATCCATCGTCGACCGACGAAAGAGAAAAAATCAACCTATCAAGTCATCGGCTTCACCAGTTACGATATTAATCTGGATATTGGTAGCGAACTCGATAACAAGAAACGACGTCGGTCAAAGAGCGAACTTTCGTGGACAGAGTTAAATAATGCCATTGATCAGGCAAAGAATACCGCAAGTATTTCCAGCCTTCTGGTGGAAAAACACGAGCGGGTGGTTATCGCCTTTGCCCCCCTCGTCCTCGTCCTGATCGGTGTCCCCCTGGGATTGCAGTCTCAACGTTCAGGTAAGGGGGCGGGTTTTGCTCTGGCTCTGGTGGTTTTTCTGGTTTATTACGTGTTGTTGAGTTTTGCTGGGACCCTAGCGGACAAAGGGATCCTGCCCGCGGCGATCATCCTCTGGCTGCCAAACGTCTGTTTCTTACTCGGCGGCTCCTGTTTTTTACATAGTACCGCGACTGAAAAGCCTTTTCGACTTTTCAGTATCCCGCGACAACTGCTTCGCCAATTCAGGTCTCAAGCTAAAAAAGATGGTGGGGGTTCATGAAAATTCTCAACCGCTTCCTCATCCAACATTTCAGCCGGATCTTGATTCTCTGTGTGACAGCCTTTATCGGCATCTACTTGCTGATCGACTTCTTTGAAAAAGTTGATGACTTCATTGACCACAAAGCGGCCCTCAGTGATTATCTTGTCTATATCTCCAACAATATTCCGGTCATCTTTGCCCAGATTCTACCTTTGGCAATTTTAACAGCCATGGTTCTCACTCTCGGAGGTCTCAGTCGCACCAACGAGGTGACGGCCATGCGTGCCTGCGGAATCAGTTTATGGCGAATCGTCCAACCCTTAATGGGGCTAGTGCTAGTGCTTTCTTTTTTGCTCTTGCTGTTAAATGAATTTGCTATCCCATGGAACACGAAACAGCTCAACACTCTGCTAGAAGTGAAACTCAAGGGCAAAACACAAGTTCAATTAACCCGCAATGAGATCTGGTATCGGAGCAATAGTCGGATTATCAATATTGCCATTGCTCACCCTCAAGACCAGAAGCTCGAAGGGGTTGTTATCTTCACCTTCGATGAGCAGCAAAAAATTAAACAACGGCAGGATATCGATCAGGCTATTTTTATAAATGGAAGGTGGTTCGCGAGCAACCTGACAAACAGAAAATTTGATGCAAACTCGGGAGACATGTTAAACGTCGATCAACTAGAAAATGTTGCATTGGATCTTGATCGCACACCGGAAGATTTTTCTGGCCGGGAAAACATGAATAATGAGCTAAACTTCCGTCAGCTCCTCGCGGTGGCAAAAAAACTGGACCAGGAGGGCTATAACTCGACCCGGCAACGTGTCGACATGCATAATCGGATTGCAGCTCCCTTCACCTGCTTAATCATGGGATTCTTAGGAATTCCTTTTGCCTTACAACGAGGTCGCAACAGTAATCTCGCTCTCGGAATCGGGCTCAGTCTGGGGATTGGTGTGGTGTACTTTATTATCCAATCACTCGTCACCGCCTTCGGTTATTCTAACGCCCTCCCCCCGATCTTCGCGGCTTGGACTGCTAACTTCATTTTCCTGTTGTTGGGAATTTGGTTGTTGTTGAACGTCAAGGAATAGAACCACTACAAACAAAAAATCCCCGGCACAAGCCGGGGACTCCCTGTCTACAACGGCTACAACAAGTTTTCAATATCGATAAGTATCCGGTTTAAACGGGCCAGAAGTGGGCACCCCCAGATATTTAGACTGCTCATCAGTAAGAACCGTCAACTTGGCCCCTAACTTTTCCAGATGCAACCTTGCCACTTTTTCATCAAGAAGTTTCGGCAAAACATACACTTTGTTTTCATAATTTTCAGCATGATTAAACAACTCAATTTGCGCCATAACCTGATTAGTAAAAGAGTTAGACATGACAAAGCTCGGGTGACCTGTTGCGCAACCCAGATTGAGCAGACGCCCCTCAGCAAGGACAATAACTCCATGGCCATCTTCAAATATCCAACGGTCAACCTGAGGTTTAATATTTTCCCGCACAACAGATGAATCTCTTTCGACGGCCATCATCTCAATTTCATTATCAAAATGTCCAATATTGCCAACGATGGCGTTATGCTTCATCTGCCGCATATGCTCAAGGGTAATAACGTTCTTGTTGCCGGTCGTCGTCACATAGATGTCAGCATAATCAAGAACATCTTCAACCCGCTTGACCTCATACCCTTCCATCAGGGCCTGGAGGGCACAGATCGGGTCAATTTCGGTCACAATCACTCGCGCACCCTGTCCACGCAATGATTGACAGCACCCCTTACCAACATCGCCGTAACCACAAACAACAGAGACTTTGCCGGCAAGCATCACATCCGTCGCACGCATAATGCCATCAACTAAAGAGTGGCGACAGCCATAGACATTATCGAACTTTGACTTGGTCACCGCATCGTTAACATTCATGGCTGGAAATAACAAACTCCCCTCTTCAGCCATCTGGTACAGCCGGTGAACACCGGTGGTCGTCTCTTCCGTAACCCCCTTGATAGAAGCCGCGGTTTGAATCCATCTTCCTGGATTTTTGACAATAGATTGCCCCAATGCTTTCACTAACTCACACCAGTCTTCAGGATCATCATCTGCCAGCTCAGGGACACTCCCTTTTTCCCATTCACTGCCCTTGAGCACAAACATGGTCGCATCGCCACCATCATCAAGGATCATATTTGGATATTCGCCTTCGGGCCAGGTAAGTGCCTGTTCTGTACACCACCAGTACTCTGCAAGGGACTCTCCCTTCCAAGCATAAACGGGGACCCCTTGTGGCTCTGTAACCGTCCCTTTTGGCCCAACAGCCACTGCGGCCGCAGCATGGTCCTGGGTAGAAAAGATATTACACGAGCACCAGCGCACCTGCGCTCCCAATTCAATCAAAGTTTCGATCAAGACTGCAGTCTGGATTGTCATATGCAGGGAACCAGAAATCCGTGCACCTTTTAGCGGATATTGCCCCGCATACTCTTTACGCAAGGCCATTAAACCAGGCATTTCCTCCTGAGCAAGCAAAATTTCTTTGCGTCCCCATTCAGCAGCCGTTAGATCTTTCACTTTAAAATCACGAAAAGTAGACACTTAGTTCTCTCCTTTGAAAAATTTAAATCGACGAAAGTCCTTCTTATCACAATTCAATTGATTGGAACAAGCCAAGCAAAATCATAGCCGTGATAAAACACCAGAAAAGGTCTTTATTTAAGCCGCTCTTGTGCTATAAATATTTATGTTTCATGCCTATAAACTGTCCCGAAATGAAAACGGGGCGATAACTTTTCACAGTTGACAACGCAAGGGGTTACAGATGAGTGAAATCATTGATATCTACGCCCGTGAGATTTTAGACTCACGCGGCAATCCAACAGTCGAAGTTGAAGTTGCACTTGAATCCGGTGTTATCGGCCGAGCAGCTGTACCCAGTGGTGCTTCTACCGGAGAACGAGAAGCACTGGAACTCCGCGACGGCGATATGAGCCGCTATTTAGGCAAAGGGGTGTTAAAAGCGGTCGAACATGTCAACGAAGTTATTGCCGTAGATCTCGTTGGCTGGGAAGCCAGTGATCAGGTGGGCATTGATCGAAAATTGCTTCTGCTCGATGGAACCGATTTTAAAAGTAAGCTCGGTGCCAACGCCTTGCTGGGGGTCTCTTTGGCTTGTGCGAAAGCAGCCGCTGAAGATGCCGGTCTCCCTCTCTACCAATATATCGGTGGAGCTAATGCTAAAGAACTACCTGTGCCGATGATGAATATTCTTAACGGTGGAGAACACGCTGACAACAACGTTGACATCCAGGAATTCATGATTATGCCAGCGGGAGCAGAGAGCTTCAAAGAGGCGTTACGCATGGGAGCAGAGATTTTTCACGCCCTTAAAAAAGTCCTAAAAGATAAAGGGTACAACACTTCGGTTGGTGATGAAGGTGGCTTTGCCCCGAACCTGAAGAGCAACGAAGAAGCTCTGCAGGTAATTATGGAAGCTATTGCAGCAACGGGTTATAAAGCCGGTGAAGATATCTTCCTGGCTATAGATGTGGCCGCATCGGAAATCTACAACGATGGCATGTACAACTTTGCCAACGAAAAACAGCCTCTCAAAACCGCCGCAGAAACAGTCGCATTTTATGCTGATCTGGTTGATCGCTACCCGATCATTTCTATTGAAGATGGACACGCTGAAAATGATTGGGATGGCTGGAAGCTGATGACCGAAAAACTCGGTGATAAAATCCAAATTGTCGGTGATGACCTTTTTGTCACCAATACCAAGATTCTCAAACAGGGAATCGATAAGGGGATAGCCAACTCAATTCTGATTAAGGTTAATCAGATTGGCACCTTGACTGAGACGTTGGAAGCCATTGAGATGGCTAAGCGGGCGGGATATACCGCGGTCGTTTCCCACCGTTCAGGAGAAACTGAGGATACCACCATCGCTGATCTTGCAGTGGCAACCAATGCCGGACAGATAAAGACCGGATCTCTCTGCCGGACTGATCGGATTTGCAAATATAACCAGTTACTCAGAATTGAAGATGAGTTGGATGATACGGCCGTATTTAACGGCAGAGATGTTTTCTACAACTTGTAAATAAAGACTCTGGGGATGGAAGATACTTCCATCCCCAGACTAAACAACTTAAGCAAGGTACAACGTATAGCTGCTCCCCTGTTTTTCACGCCTTAACGTCCCACTATCAGCCATTTTTTTAATCATCTTCTGAAGCTGTTTTTTATCTGCATCGACAAACTGAGCATAGAGCTCTGTCTGGATAAGACCAGGACTTTTAGCCACAGCTGAGATGATTGCCTCTTCGACACTGTCTTGTCCTGACATGATTTTGGCTGAACTGTCTTGCTGGTCTAAATCTGCCATATCAGGAAAATCTTCAACGGGCTTTTCTGGCGCTTGAGCCACAGCAGTGTGCCCACCCTCAGCTTTCTGTTCAGCACGGATTTCCCGCTCTATCGTCATCAGTTTCTGATAAAAATAGAACCCGGCTCCTACAACCAACAACAGAACAATAAAACAGAACATTCAAACCTCCAGATCAATTAGTGTTTTCACTCTCTCGATCAAACCAACGTCCAAACCAACTACGGTGATCCTTTGCTGCTAAAACTTTCAAGTCTTTTGGCCCAAGCCAAACGCCACCACAGTCTGGGCACTGGTCCAGAGGGACCCCATGAAAAGTGATCGGCTCCAAAACAGTGCCACACTTAGGACAATGCCCCAAGCTGGCAGTGGCAATTGCCTCCTGTTTCATTTTTTCCAGAGCTTCCTTCTCTTTTTTATGGAAGAATTCATTTTCAAGTGCCTTTTTACGGTCATCCCACGCATTGTTCATACGAACACCTCCGGCCGGGACTCAATCCCAGTTACGACCTCAACAGAAAGGAATATCCATCATTCAACTATAAATCAATCGATATTGTCCAGCCCCATATGGAGCTCCTTTGCCAAAGTTGAAAAAACTTCCCAATTGTAAAACCCAAAGCAACTCTGAGACATCATCAGCGTCAACACTTAAGGTTCCCATTAAACCACCTAGGTTTTGCTCACTCGGCTCAGCATTAAGAGTTCGCCAATCTTTCCATTGTAGATTGTTCTCGATCTCTTTCACCTGCTTTGACAGAGAAATTAACTGGGAGGGAACAAAGGTCAATTCAACTCCGGCATGGCCAGCCATGAGCGAACTTATGCGCCGCAGCAAAAACGGAAAAATCTTGGCAAATCCAGCCCGGAATAATGGCCTCCCTTGATGTAACAATCTGAGTGGAGTGATGATTTCAAGCTGGACAGAACTATCTGGTGAACGCTGTTGCTCCAGCCACCACGACAAACGACAAACCGGAGGATTCAAAGGAGTTTTCTGTTTACCATTGAACCAGAGCATCGACTTCAAGCCGCTGCCATCCTCAGCCTCTACCCCCTCTAAAACATACTGTCCAGTCCCGTGCCAAAGCCCTTGTTTTCCTAGTTGCTGGAGGAGACCGATAAAGGGGTCAATCAGGTTGATCCCAGAGCCAATAAAAAGAACTGGCAGACAGATCCGCTGCTTGGGGGCAATTAATCCATATTGAGACGTATCAGGTGAAATAACCAGAGCCGGAGATGGTTTCTGGACCTGTCGTAACAAAACGGGATCATGGGGGAGAGGAGGATGAAAAAGCTGCTTCAGTTTCCGCGAGGAGTTATCTTCATCAATACTGATCAGACTTTTAAGTGCCTGTAATAATTCGCGTCGCAGTTGCAGTAACCCCAGAGCTGGCAAGTCAAAATAATCGCTGGGTTCCAGGTAGAAATATAACTTTACATATTCTACTTGTTGCAGCTCAAAGGGAAACGGGGCATAGTAGCTCACTTGAAACCTCCGATAAGATTGCACCCTGAGTGAGATTTTGTTATATCCTGATGATAAACATCCTAATGCAAGCAATAAGGGAGAACAACTGAATGTTTCAGTTTAAACTATTGAAAGAAGACCCACACAGCCGAGCTCGACGTGGTCGCTTGGAAACACCCCATGGGACCATTGAGACGCCGATCTTTATGCCTGTCGGAACGCATGGAGCGGTCAAAGCGATGACTCCGGCTCAAGTTGAAGAAACTGAAGCTCAAATCATCCTCTCAAACACCTACCACCTGCATTTGAAACCCGGCGAAGGTCTGGTAAAAAAAGCTGGTGGACTGCATAAATTCATGAACTGGAAAAGACCAATCCTCACTGATAGTGGTGGCTTTCAGGTCTTTTCTCTCCCCAAAAAACGGATCGGCGATGATGGGGTTCACTTTCGTCATGAACTTACCGGTGAGGAAATTTTTCTGGGGCCCAAAGAGGCGATGCAAATAGAGAATGATCTTGGGGCAGACATTATCATGGCTTTCGACGAATGTATCCCCTATCCCACCACGCATGACTATGCCGCAAAATCGGTTAAGAAAACCATTCGTTGGGCCGAAAGTTGTTTAAAACACCATGCCAGAGACGATCAGGCTCTTTTTGGTATTGTCCAAGGAGGGGTATATGAAGATTTACGCCGTGAGTGCGCTGAAACGCTGACAGCCATGAATTTTCCTGGTTATGCCATTGGTGGCGTCAGTGTCGGGGAAGGACTTGATCTTTTAAAGCAAGTCGTTGAATACACAGAGCCATTCATGCCTAAAAACAAGCCACGTTACCTGATGGGGGTTGGTCTTCCAGAAGACATCCTGGAATCAATTGAACGGGGTATGGACATGTTTGACTGTGTCATCCCGACCCGCTATGCCCGCAGCGCCACACTCTTCACCAAACGGGGCAAAATCAGATTAACTAATCGTAATTTCCGTCGCGATTTCTTCCCTGTTGATCCGTCATGCGATTGCTATTGTTGCCGTAATTTTACCCGCGCTTATCTGCATCATCTTTATAATGCCAATGAAATTCTTTCAGCAACTCTGGCCGCGATTCACAATGTTCGCTTCTATCTCAATATGGTTGCTGGGGCACGAGCCGCGATTGAGGCTGGTGATTACTTAAGATTTAAAGAGGATTTTCTGGGAGAATATTTACCCTCCAAAAAATAATCAGTTTAGCTCATCACAATATAAAAAAAGCGGTTTGACATTCATCAGACCGCTTTTTTTAAGATCGCCAATTAGCGCATCAATGCCGCCGCAATCCTTTTAAGCCATGGATTTTTTAATCGCCGCATCATCCAGTTCTCACCAATGGTTTTGTTCATAAAAGACATGCTGGGGAAAGAGTGTTGCAGCATCATAATATCAGCAAGACGTAGCTTCTTCTGAATTGCCAATCCCCACTCGTTAATCATCTCAGCAGAGCCTTCACCAACAACCGATGCACCATAAATTCTACCAGTCTTGCTGGCGAGTACCCGGACAGAGCCGGTCGTCACCTGTTCGGCGATTGCTGCCCCATAATCACTATATTTGGTTTCAAACAGATCATACTTAATGCCAGAAGCGATTAATTCAGATTCACGCATGCCGACACCAGAAACCTGTGGCTCGGTAAAAACAGTCCAGGGGACAACATATTTACGAAAATCTTTTTTAAACGGCCAAGGACGCATAATATTCATCAACGCAACCATCCCCTGATGCATTGCCGAATGGGAAAACAGATGATTGCTGTTACAATCTCCGAGGGCGTAAATATGTTTGATATTTGTTTCCAGATTCCCATTCACCGGAATCCCTCGAGGTGAATAATTGACTCCGGCATTCTCTAACTTTAAACCCTGCAGGGTCGGGGTTCGACCTGCTGCCACAAGGATCCGTTCCGCCTCAAGTGATTCTCCCTCTTTGGTTTTCAGAATCACCCGACCTTCTTTAACGAAAACCTCACTGATCATCCGGCTGTTGTAAACTTCAATCCCTTCTTTTTCAAAAACCTCTCCAAGAGCTTCACCAGCAAAATTATCTGCAAAGGGTAAAAGGTGCGGATCCATTTGCACGATCATTGTTTTGCATCCCAACCGTGAAAAGGCTTGCGCCATTTCTGAACCAATGGCCCCACCACCAACAATCAGCATACTTTCAGGAACTTTTTCCAGATTAAATAAATTCTCATTGGTCAGAACATTGTCAATACCGTCCAAACCTGGGATCAGAGGGAGAGCCGGCTTGGTTCCAGTGCAGATAAAAATCCGTTTTGCCGTAATTTTCCGATCTCCGACTGCAACAGTATGCGAATCGACAAAACTTGCCCCCCCCTGACCGACAATTTTATCAACCTTCTCAAACTTCACGGCGTATTTCTTGTTATTGATATAATCAAGTTTTTCCTGAATCCGGGGAAAAGGGTTGCTAACGCCTGGCAACGGCATTTCATCGATATCCATGGCAGTAAACTTGGTAACGGCATGTCGTGTCTTTGCCATTCTCAACAATGCCTTACTGGGAATGCAACCAACGTTCATACATTCGCCACCGAGCTTGTTTTTTTCAATAGCGCAGACTTTCAAACCCATTGCAGCACCCATTGCCGAGACTGCCATCCCTGCCGGTCCAACACCAATCGTAAGCATGTCGTAATCAAAAGTAGTCATAATAAAAATCCTCTATCCTCTAAAACTCAGTAAACAGCGCTTTTATTATATATTCACTATATATTATTTAAAGTGCGAACACATAGATACTGAATTGCTCTACCGTTGTCAACAATCTTCAGACAAAACACAGGGAACCGGACCACACTTGTGGGTCTATAAATATTATTTTTGAGCAAGGAGATAGGTAGAACTGAAGATTCTGAGAGCAGACACAAGAAATGTAGGTTCACGAAGAAGCAAAGCAAGAATGCTTGCTTCATGCCCTAAGCCGGATGCGCATTAAATAATGCACTTAGGATTAAAGAGAAAGTCGAGACAGTATCCGTTAGAAGGGTGACTTTTGGTAAAAACTTAAGTAAAGATTACTGCTTTGAGATAAACGCCGTATCACCCTCTTTACGCAGAGACTTGACCGAACGTCCAGCTATTCCCCAGCTATCCACCGGAACTTCTTTGATCACAATTTGAGTCGAAGAAGGGTTCTTGTTAAGAACCTTAACTAATAAATCAGTAATACCTTCAACTAGCTGTGCTTTTTGTTCTTTTGTAGCGCCAACTGTCAAGTTGAGTTCCACATAGGGCATAATCACATCCTTTCAAACTTATGGCAGATAAAATATTCGCTAACTCATGCAACGGTATCAAGAGACAAATTATCAACCTGATGCCACAGTCACTCAAACGAAAAAAAGCTCCATGGTTACCCATGAAGCTTTTCCACTTAACAATTGATATATCTTAGAGCCGTACGATATTGGCCGCTTGAGGTCCTTTTTGACCATCAACAACATCAAAGCTAACGCGTGCACCTTCAGACAGGGATTTGAAACCCTCTCCAGTGATTGCTGAAAAGTGTGCGAACACGTCTGGGCCGTTATCCTGCTCGATAAAACCAAACCCTTTAGAATCATTAAACCATTTAACTGTTCCTTCTGCCATTTACTTTCTCCTTACTAGGTCCCCTGCGGGGAGTTACGTGATGCAGACCAGCGCCTGCAAGTCACAAAAAAACCACTCAGCCCTTTTGGTCTGTGTGGTTCTTATCTGACTATACAGTGAAATAATCTACACAAACTGGATCTGATACGACGGAACACTAGCACGGATAAAGGGGCAAATCAACCCTTTAGATCTTTTTTTTAAAAATAATTCAAAATAGCGATAAACAGTCCCGATAAAAAAACCGTATCATTCAAAGGCAACAACATAACTATCAGAGAATCCACCCCGTGCAAGATTCTTGGCTGCCTGTTCTGCTTGTTCCAGAGAAGTAAAATTCCCAACTCGCACCCGATACATTTTCTGTCCATTCCTAATTCCAGCAGATACAGTCGCTTGACCATATTGGCGATCCACTTTTCCTACCAAATTGTAAGCATTGGATGAGGTAGAAAATGCCGCTATTTGGACCGCAAAGGAGCCAGAATCATAATTACCAGGAGAACTAAAAGTTGTGGTTTTACTTGCATCGATTGACCGATAACCGAGGGCTTGCAGTTGCACCTGCGCCGTCCCTGACTCAACGATGCCCAACTGTTTGGCAGCCCCATAAGAAAGATCAATAATACGCCCGGCAACAAAAGGGCCCCGGTCATTGATCCTGACAATAACATGGCGGCCATTTCCCAGGTGAGTCACCTTGACGTAAACTCCCATAGGTAAAGTCTTGTGGGCTGCACTGACAGCATACATATCATACACTTCACCGTTACTGGTCTTACGGCCATGGAATTTCCGCCCATACCAACTGGCAATTCCACGTTGTTGAAACCCCTGATGGTCACGCAGAGGCTGATAGCGCTGGCCATCGACTTCATATGGCTTTTGCCAACCCTCTAACTCACGAGTCTCTGGTGTCTCAATCACTCTGGTGGTGTGTCCACTGCAACTGGATAGAAAAAGCAGCAACAACAGAGAGAAAGATGGAAGTAAAAATCGACGCATATGACTCATAAATTTACGATTTATACCTTAGGCTCTTCAAATTCAGCAATCGCTCTAAACCGCTGGTAGCGCTGTTCGATTAAACCTTCAGGAGAATATTCTTCTAACTCATTAAGGTGTTTCAGTAAATATTCCTTGAGTGATTGGGCTGCAAGATCATAATCTTGATGCCCTCCACCAAGAGGTTCGGGAATAACTTCATCAATAACACTACCTAAACTGTCAACATCCTGCGCTGTCAATTTTAGGGCTTCAGCGGCCTGATCTCCTTTACTGCCATCGCCCCACAAAATTGCAGCACAACCTTCGGGTGAGATCACCGCATAAACCGAATACTCCATCATCAACACCCGATTCCCAACGGCGATCGCAAGAGCCCCGCCAGAGCCACCTTCACCTGTAATTGTGACAATAACCGGAACACGTAACATCGCCATTTCTCGCAGATTTCTCGCAATAGCTTCAGCCTGCCCCCGCTCTTCAGCACCAATACCGGGAAAAGCTCCAGGAGTGTCAACAAAGGTAAAAATTGGCAGACCAAACTGATCAGCCAATTGCATAACACGCAACGCCTTACGATAACCTTCCGGGTTTGGCATCCCAAAATTCCGATGCACTTTCTCTTTGGTGTTACGACCTTTCTGATGGCCAATGACACAACATGGTTTTCCGTCAATACGGGCAAAACCGCAAACCAGAGCTGGATCATCCCGGTAATTCCTATCGCCATGAACCTCAGACCAGTCGGTAAAAATCCGTTCAATATAATCAAGAGTGTAAGGGCGCTTTGCATGTCGAGCAAGCTGAGTTCTCTGCCAGCGACTGAGGTTGGAATAAACTTCCTTTTTCAGTCTATCAGCTTTCTTTTCAAGCCTTTTGATCTCACTGGAAAAATCAACATTGTCGGTAGAGTATTCACGTAACTCCCCAATTTTAGTTTCAAGTTCGGCAATGGGTTGCTCAAAATCAAGATATTGATTCATCAAGGATCTCCCTGTCCTGAATATAATTGCTTAATATTATTCCGAGATTAACAATTAAACATAAATCTTCCGCAAGCGGAGGTCAACCCCAGATAGCAACAAGCCCGTTCTATGCACACCCATTTCATTCATAATTCATAACATTATACTCAAACAGAGCATTAACATCAGCTAAAGCTTCATCGGTGGCGGCCATCTTCAGTTTATCTGGCAAAGCAATAACGGTTTCACTGCGATTGGGAATAACGATATGCAACTTCACTTCACAATCTCCCCGATAACGCTGGACTATCCCTTTAAGCTGACGCATCTGCATCTCATCCAACCCTGGGGTCGTCAATCGGATGTGCACCCGCTTAGCCATGGCCTGCTTGACATCACGGAGTAAAGCAACTTCCGTTGCCAAAACTTTACAAGCCTCTTCTCCAACATCAAGTTCTCCGCTAACCAACAGCGGATCGTCCCCTTTAAGAAGGTCCATTGAAGCGCTATAGACTTCTGGAAACACAATGATCTCAACGGAGCCGCTCAGATCTTCCAAAGAGACAAAGGCCATCCTGTCTCCTTTTTTGGTAATAAGCTCCTTGATCCCCGAAACAATTCCACACACACGCACCTGCTCCTTATCTGTACGTTCGGACAGGGCTGATGCTTCACAGGTTGCAAATCGTTTGATCGAGTCACTATATCGTGCTAAGGGGTGACCGGTGACATAAAAACCCAGAATCTCTTTTTCATAAGTCAAAAGAGTTTTTTCATCCCATTCATCAACATCGGGTAAAACACCATACCCGTTGCCACCGACAGAGAGAATTTCTTGACTACCGAACAGGGAATCTTGTCCAGACTCGAGCTCACGTTGCAAACGTTGCCCGATATCCATCGCCTCTTCCAGACCGGCAAAAAATTGGGCCCGCTTACCTCCGAGAGAGTCAAATGCTCCACATTTAATCAGCGCTTCAACGACCTTCTTGTTCACTTTGCGCAAATCGACGCGTTCGCAAAAGTCCTGCAACGATGTAAAGGGTTCATCCTTGCGGACCTCCTGGATTGAATCAAGAGCCGCAGAGCCAACACCTTTGACAGCACCAAGACCAAAACGCATAACCTCTTCGGCGACGGTAAAAGAACGTGCTGAAGCATTAATATCCGGGGGGAGGACTTCAACCCCCATAGCACGAACCTCACTGATATTCTTAATCACCTTATCCGTGTTTTCCATATCTTCGGTGAGAAGAGCGGCCATAAATTCAACCGGATAGTGAGCTTTTAAGTATGCTGTTTGATAAGCAATCAGGGCGTATGCAGCTGAATGCGACTTGTTGAAACCATAAGCCGCGAACTTCTCCATCAGATCAAAGACTGCTTCCGCTTTTTTAAGATTAAGTTTGTTTTCCGCTGCGCCATCAAGAAAGATTTTCTTCTGCTTGGCCATCTCTTCAGGCTTCTTTTTCCCCATGGCCCGACGCAATAAATCAGCGGCACCAAGACTGAAGTTTGCCAAGACCTGAGCAATCAACATAACCTGTTCCTGATAGACAATAACGCCGTAGGTATCCTTCAGGATGGGTTCAAGCTGTGAAAAGTCATATTGGAACTGTTCGGTTCCGTGCTTTCTTTTGATAAACGAGTCAACCATCCCTGAGCCCAAAGGTCCGGGACGATACAAAGCCACCATGGCAATCAAATCTTCAAAACAGCTGGGCTTCAGCTTGACCAGATATTCTTTCATCCCGCTCGATTCAAGCTGAAAGACCCCAGTTGTCTCGCCGCGACTGAGTAAGTCAAAAGTTGTCTTGTCATCGTCAGAAATCAATTGCAGGTCAAACTTTTCATCTTTACTCTCACGAATAATTCGGACTGCATTTTCAATAACCGTCAGAGTTTTTAGCCCCAGAAAATCAAATTTAACCAACCCGATTTTCTCGACATATTTCATCGGGTACTGGGTCACTTGTCCGCCAGATTTGGGATCAACATAAAGAGGAAGATACTCAGGGAGAGGGCGGGGTGTGACCACAACGCCAGCGGCATGGGTCGACGCATGGCGAGTCAATCCTTCAAGAGCCAAAGAGATGCTTGCCAGCTCTTTTATTTTAGGATCTTTCTCAATCAAAGTTTTTAATTGTGGTTCCTGATCAATAGCCTCCTTCAGAGTAATCCCAAGAACAGTCGGGACAAGCTTGGCAATTCTATCAACCTCGCCATAAGGGATATTCAAAGCTCGACCAACATCACGTAAAGCCCCCTTCGCCTGCATCGTTCCAAAGGTAATAATCTGAGCAACATTGCCTGGGCCATATTTCTGCCGTACATAGTCGATAACTCGTTCGCGCCCGTAGATGCAAAAATCGACATCAATATCTGGCATGGAAATCCGCTCTGGATTCAAAAACCGTTCAAACAGAAGATTATACGGTATCGGATCGATATCTGTAATCCGAATAGCGAAGGCAACCAAGCTCCCGGCAGCTGACCCACGACCTGGACCTACGGGAATCCCATGATCTTTTCCCCAGTTAATAAAATCAGCAACGATGAGAAAATATCCGGGGAATCCCATCTGCTCGATACAGGTCAACTCTTCTTCAAGGCGATCATGATAAATCTGCAGATCGTCCTCGCTCAGATCACGAACCTTACGTATCTCCTTAAGGCGTTCTTCCAACCCCGATCGGCTTTGCTCTTCCAGCACTTGATCGAGTGATTTATCAGCAGGCTTGTCATATTGTGGAAAGTGGTAAGTACTAAAATCAAGTTCCAGATTACAACGTTCAGCAATCCGAATCGTGTTGGCAATAGCTTCAGGATGATCAGGAAACAGCTTGGCCATTTCTTCTGACGATTTGACATAGAATTCGTCATTTGGAAATCGCATACGATTCGGATCATCCATGGTTTTGCCCGTTTGTATGCACAACAGCACTTCATGGGCAAAAGAATCTTCACGGGATAAATAGTGACAATCGTTAGTCGCAACCAGAGGGAGATGCAACTTGGTTGCGATCTCGATAAGGCCAGCATTCGCTTTTGCCTGTTCCGGTAAAAAATTTTCCTGTAATTCCAGATAGAAACGGTTATCGTCGAAAATTTCAGCCATTTGTCTGGCACGCTCTAACGCCTCGTCAGAATGGTTCAGATTGATCAGCGTTGGCAATTCCCCACCAAGGCAAGCCGATAGAGCAATTAACCCTTCGTTATGCTTAAGCAGCAGTTCCCAATCAACACGCGGCTTGTAATAAAAGCCTTCTTGATAGGCAGCTGAGACCAGATGACAAATATTTTGGTATCCAGTTTGGTTCATGCAGAGCAGCACCAAATGGTAGGACGCTTCGGAGGAACCACGAGCGTTCCCTTTAGTAAAGCGGGATCCCGGAGCGACGTAAACTTCGCAGCCAATAATGGGCTTGATCCCGGCGCTCATCGCTTTGCTATAAAATTCAACAGCGCCGAACATGTTGCCATGATCAGTCACCGCAATTGCTGGCATCTTAAACTCTTTTGCACGGGCGATCAGTTCATCGAGTTTAATCGCTCCGTCCAACAAACTATATTGACTATGAAGGTGTAAATGTACGAAATCGGAATGTTCCATAAGTGCTATTTTATCCGCGAAGGAAGAAGGTATCAAATCAATCATCAGGGAAAAATCAGGTCAAGTGAAGCAGCCAGTAAAAGGAGACTTCTGGCCGCCTGACCACCGGCTGAAGATTAGCACCGCCAGAGTTCACGGGTCAATAATCTTCAAATGAAATATCACCTCTTTCCATGAACGTATATTTGCGCTATTTTTCCAAGGTACAGTAAAAACATCAATAAATTTGAAGATCATAGGGGAAACCAATGCGTATAGAATCTGGCTTAAAACTTGGCTTTAAAGATGTCCTCATTCGTCCAAAGCGTTCCACTCTAAGAAGCCGTTCTCAAGTCAATCTCGAGAGAAACTTTTCCTTCTTACACAGTCAGAAAGGCTGGGCTGGAATTCCTATTATTGCCGCTAATATGGATACAGTCGGAACCTTTGAGCTGGCTGAAGTTCTTTCAAATTTCGGGCTATTGACAGCGATCCATAAACATTACAGCCTGTCGGAATGGCAAAACTTCCTGAGCCCAAAAGACGACTCTTTTTTTCAGCATGTTATGGTGAGTACCGGTACTGCTGATGCCGACTTCACCCATCTGCAAAATATCCTCATCCAGCACCCAAAACTGGAATTCATCTGTATCGACGTCGCCAACGGTTACGCTGAGTCATTTGTCGACTTTGTCAAACGATGCCGTGAGAACTACCCCGATAAAACGATCGTAGCTGGCAATGTGGTGACCGGTGAGATGGTGGAAGAGTTACTTCTTTCCGGAGCGGATGTTGTCAAAGTTGGGATCGGACCAGGTTCTGTTTGCACGACACGGGTCAAAACTGGTGTTGGCTACCCTCAACTTTCAGCAGTCATTGAGTGCGCAGATGCCGCTCACGGACTCGGAGGACACATCATTTCCGACGGCGGCTGCGTCAGCGCTGGAGACGTATCCAAAGCCTTTGGCGGTGGTGCGGACTTTGTGATGCTCGGGGGGATGTTTGCCGGACACGATGAAAGTGGTGGTCAGTTGATTGAAAGAGACGGCAAACAATTTAAACTGTTTTATGGCATGAGTTCAGAAACGGCCATGGCACAGCATGCTGGTGGTGTCGCTGAATATCGTGCGTCAGAAGGGAAAACCGTCGAAGTCCCTTATCGAGGAGCTGTCGCTGCCACAGTGAAAGATGTTCTCGGTGGAGTCCGTTCAACTTGTACCTATGTTGGCGCATCGGCACTCAAAGAACTGACCAAACGAACCACCTTCATTCGCGTCCAGGAACAGGAGAATAAAACCTTCTCGTAGCATAAAACGCTAACACAAGGATCATATCCTAATGACGCCTGAACAATTATGCAGTGAGGACAAGACAAATGAGTAAAAATGGCGGGATTGAGTATCAGCTCCACCCCATGCGTGACACCCTTTACAACGAGCTGCATATAAGACCATTCCATGCAATGGCGTCGCCTCAACAGATTACCCATTTAGCCGCTTGTTGTGGGAATCCAGAAGCTCTGCAGAAATCATGTGATCTGGTGTCTGAACTCTGCAAACGTTACGAAATCAACCCCCCTCCGAGTGATGCGGTGACCTTCTATCAGAATTTTGGCAACTTCACCATCAACTGGGAACGGCATGTTGAATTCTACTCATTGACCATTATGCAACCAGCCCCGTCTCAAGGAAAACCGTTTGAATACACAGCGGTCGATCTCCTCCCATCAGACTGGCTTAAACAGCTTCCCGGAGAAGTGCTTGCAGCTTTTCACATGATCATTGACAACCAACAACTCAGTTATGATGAACACGCCCTGTCGCATAACTTTGAAGGCCACCCCGTGATGATGAGTAGTGCCTATGGTGGCAAAACCCAAATTCTTACAGCATTCAAGCTTCATGGTGATGGTTATGGCCGATTTATGATTTGTCATAACGGGATGAGCACGTTACAAACGGGACGGCTAACCCGACGTTTGATCGACTTAGAAACTTACCGGTTATTATCACTCCTTTCATTACCGATCGCAAAGAGGATCTCTCCCCAGCTACTCATTATGGATAAACAGATGGCTGACATCCTCAATCTTGTGGCCGAGCAGAAAACCGCCAGCAGTGAACGGCAGTTACTGGAAAAAATAACCACAATTGAAGCCCAACTCGAAACCTATCGCGCTGAAACTACGCAACGATTTTCAGCGACACAAGCCTACCATCAGTTGGTTAAAGACCGTCTTGAGCGAATTAATGAAGAAAAGATAGATGGCCATCTATCGATAGGCGAATTCATAAATCGTCGGCTGAATCCAGCACTGCGGACCTGTGAGTCAGTGCAACAGTGGATGGAGGACCTATCCAAAAGAATTGAACGGGCAAGTGACTTAATGAGGACCAGAGTCAATCTTAATCTTCAGGAACAGAACCAATCTCAGCTTTCGGCCATGAATCGACGTAGTCGTCTGCAGTTTCGATTACAGGAGACCGTTGAAGGTTTATCCATTGCTGCGATCAGTTATTATTCTGTCGGTCTTCTCAGCTATCTATTTAAAGGACTTCCACTAGAACAATGGGGATTGAACAACAACGTCCTGTTGGCCTGCTCAATCCCCGTTGTCCTGACAACAATCTGGTATGTAACTCGCCGTATCAAACGACGCTTAATTCAAGACCAGGAGATAAAGGCATAAATCAATAACGACCATAACACCCACCCCGGAGCTAAGATGCCACCCTTTTAGCGCAGAGTGGCGTCAAATCGCCCATAATCAGGGCTGTCAAAAATCAGGTAGCGGTGGTGGAACCTGGTCAAAAATTGTTGTGAAACTCCAGCTCACATCATCCCCTAACGAGTTGCCAAGAGCGTCCGCTAATTCCCCTTTTACTGTCACCTGATAGCGACTGAAAGGGATAAGCAGCTGACTCGGAGTGAAAGAGATACTCAGGGATTCACGATCATAATTCAAAACCCCGGACACCGATCCATTAGGACCGGAGAGATCAACAATGTTGTTGCTCAATAAGGTCTCATCGAGTGACTCATCAAAAGACAAGGAAACAACGACATCCACGGATGCAGTATCATCTGCGGGAGGATATTGACTCTGGATACTGGGAGGAGACATATCCCAGGTTTCAAAGTTCTGCTCCAACCGCTGCTCATAAAGAGCCAGCGCCTCAGCATCCAACCTGTCGGTATTTATTGCATCAGCGATGTTATTAGTCAAAGCAACGACATCGACAACCGAACCCTGATTGCGCTCGGCGTTTAAGGCTTGCTCGATCACCCCCGCCTGCAAGAGAATCTGATCACTCACCATATAAGAGACCAGCGACTGTTCAGTCGCACCAATAATCCCACCTAAATTCTGTCTGATACTCTCCCGCACGCGCCCCATCAGGGTCGCAATGACTTGTGCCGCTTTATGCGTACGACTGTGTTCGGTGATTAAGGCGCTATTAACATTTTCGGGTTCAATATAATCAGTAAAAAGAGAGACAGAATCGGCAATACCGAACCGGGAACGGATGGCAATCTCAGCCTGCTGGTGAGAAAAGGATGGATTTTTGTCACGCTCCAGTTTAACCAAAGTTGTCAAGGGAGAGACAAATTGCCAATATCCAGGCGATGACTCAAGGAGATAATTATAGGCAACCGTGGTTCCGGTATCTTCATCAACCGTCTGTCCGGCGACAACTTGAGCAACAACCGGATACAGGTCACCCTCTCCAGGGCTTACGTCTAACTGATAAGACCCGCCAGACGTAGATTGTGTCGTCGGCTCTCCATTGTCGTATGCATGATTATTATTCCGATCAAGAAAGACTCGTGCTTCACGAAGATAACCATCCGCGACTTTTCCGGTCAACATTGTCACAACAGGAGAAGACGCATCATCAGCAGCCTTACTCGTCCCGCTTGAGTCTCCACCGCCACCGCCGCCACCACATGCTGACAACAGACATAAGGAGCTCAGAGCAAACAAAGAGATAATGATTGAGATAAACCTTGTCATGGTCATTCTCCTAATCCTGCAGAGGCTTTAGAATAATTAATGATGCTTCTTGATCCGTCGGATTCACATAGATCCAATAGCCTACCCATGGAACCAGAATTGCCGATTTACTTCCAGCGGCACTGGCAAATTCGTTCCCATTATCCCAATCAGCCCCTAAGTAAGAATAAATAACATCGACAACCAGATTATCGGCAACGGCGGTCAACCAAGGAACCGGGTCAGCATCCCCCAAACGGATCTCGATATCGGCCAAAGAGACATTCCCGCCATAGGGATTACTGATCAGATTCCAGCCTGAATGCACTTGAAATTCATGCGTGGCTTCACTGATGTCACCATAAAGGCTGAAATTCGGCAAGCTCGACTGTCGGGTATTCTTCAGGACATAACCTTCACCCGTCGCTATTGGGGCACCAATATCAACCAACTCGAAATGGCCACTGATTTCAGATTGGGGAACCCAACGATAGATCTGGCTATCATTGAAAGCCTCAGTCGCAGTGAGAGCATACGCATTAATCTTTGCGGCGAGACCGACAACATTCTTGCCGTTGAGAAGAGACACAACAGGCCCGGGCAAATCACCACTGGCAGGATAACGCCAGATATGGTTTCCAGAGGAGTCTTCAGCACTAAAATGGAAGCTATGCGAAAAAGCTGGTCCTAATCGGGCAGTCAATACATAATCGGCACCACTGGAAAGAAGTCCTGAATCAAATTCCATCTCGTATTTATATTGATCAAGGATCAAGAAAACCCTGCGTTGATCCGCGGGCACTGAATCGCGCAGAACAACCTTAAATTGATAATCGAGATTCTGCTTCGGCTTGTTATCAACCAAATTGTTGCTATCATCACCGCCATCAACCCTCTCAACTCCGATGAGCCCTGAGGAGATGGGATTATAGCTGAGACCAGTAGGAATCGTCGCAAATACAGCGGTAATGGTGTGATGAGCACCGATATTTTCAAATTCATACCGGTCAACCGTACCGACAGAAACATTATCAACCAATAGATCGTGGATATAATATCCACTCATTGGCGTCAGTTGATACCCCTGCGATCCGCCATAAAGGACAGCCGTATCTCCTTCTGGGGTCAGATATCCACCAGTCCCAGCGGTAGCAGATATAACCCATCCAGACTGAGTACTGTCCAGCGGGAAACCATCACGGACATCAGCAATCCCGTCATTATCATCATCAAGATCGCTGTTATTGCCGATCTGATCACCATCAGTGTCCAACCATTCGCTATTATCGTCAGGAAAAGCGTCCAGATGGTCTAAAATACCATCACCATCAGAATCCTGTTGCACATACGCCAACACCTCAATGGAGAACGGTGAAAGAGACATGGTACTAATGCTGTCACTGACACTGATAAGAATGTCAGAACTCGTGCCAACCTGAGCTGCTGTCGGAGTGCCACTCAGTTCACCCGTTGCAGTGCTAAAGTCTGCCCAGCTAGGTTTATTAGTAATGGAAAAAATTAACGGGTCGCCATCAGGATCGCTGGCAACCGGGGTAAAAGAGTACCGTGCAGTCGCCATAGCTGAACCGTTGGGGTTACCGCTGACAACAGGGGAGCGATTGTTATTCGTCACCGTTATTTCGACTGTCTCTGCATCACTAAGAGTTCCATCAGATGCTTTGAAGACCACGGTAAAACTACCGGCCTGAGTATAATCCGGGGTCCAGCTAAAGCGCCGTTGGGACTCATCAAAAACAGCACCATCCGGAAGGCCCTGCACACTATAGCTGAGACTATCACCATTGCTATCACTGGCAACAACAACAAAAGATAAGGGTGAGTTCTCTTCCACAGACTGAGCGCCAATGGCAGAAAACACTGGGGGTTCATTCCCGTTATTCACCGTAAAGGTAACAGTTTCAGAATCGCTGAGAGAACCATCACTGACGACAAATTTAACCTGATAACTCCCCGATTGCTCATTCCCTGGGATCCAATTAAATGAAAAGGTTTCAGCGGTGAAAACTGCACCGGCAGGAAGACCACTGGCACTGTAAGTCAATGGATTGTTATCAGGGTCTGAAGCATTGACGACCAGATTAACACTATCGCCTTCAGTGATGACCTGTGTACCAATCGCATCAAGGACTGGAGCCCGGTTCACGTTCGTAACGTTGAGGGTAATGGTTTCAGAGTCTTCAGCTGAACCGTCACTGACCGTAAAGGTCACCGGATATACACGGGTATTTGTTGACGCCTCAAAGGACGGGGTCCAGCTGAACAGACGCTGGAGAGGGTCAAAGGTAGCTCCGGATGGCAGATTTTGAGCACTGTAATCCAAGGCATCACCGTCAGAGTCAACCCCACTAACGGTAAAACTCAATCGCTCTCCTTCTCCAACAGTTTGAGTTCCAACCGAATTCAGCACCGGGGGACGGTTCACGTTGTTGATGGTTATGGAAATTTGCTCTGAATCAGTCAAAGTCCCATCACTGACATAAAATGTGAGAGAATAAATTCCAGCCTGATCAAAATTTGTCGGCCAGGTGAAGATCCGATTAGCTGCATCAAATGTCGCTCCTGAAGGCAAATTAGTTACACTGTAAACCAAGTTGTCACCATCAGGGTCCGTAGCACTAACAGGAATATATTGGGTCTCACCTTCACTAACCGCTTTGTTTCCTATCGCCGACAATTCAGGGGCTCGATTGAGCGCAACATCTGCCACAGTAATATTAATTGTTTCGGTATCAACACTTTCGCCATCACTGACAGAAAAGGTCACCGCATAAATTTGCGACTGGTCAAAGGTTGGCGTCCAACTGAAATCACCTGTTGCCGCATCAATGCCGGCACCATTCGGTAAATTGCTAGCGGTATATGTTAGCGGATCACCATCGGCATCTGTTGCAGTAAGGTTAAAATGTAAAGTCGCACCCTCAGAGATTGAATAATCTCCAATCGGGGCAAGAACAGGAGGGGTATTGCTGTGGCTGATAACCGGGCTATGTACGATATTAGAGTAAGTACTCTCATTGTCAGAATCGTCATATGCCGTCACTGCAAAGTAATGATCCATGTCATCCGGTAAATCGTGGATGACATAAGTCAAAACATCTCCAACCAAGAGAGGGGAATCCCCCTCAGTAGCGCCTGAACCATTCCAAGAACCTGTAGATTCAGTCCCATAATAGATTTTGTAGCCTGAGACATTGCTTGGACTAGCATCCCACGAGAGAGTGACCGTTTTTGCCCATACATTGGTCGAAATAGTGCCGACCAATAAAATCAGTAGAATAAATGTTGCGATTATCTGTCTTTTCATTTGTACCCCCGATGCC
This sequence comes from Desulfuromusa kysingii, assembly GCF_900107645.1. Taxonomy (GTDB): domain Bacteria; phylum Desulfobacterota; class Desulfuromonadia; order Desulfuromonadales; family Geopsychrobacteraceae; genus Desulfuromusa; species Desulfuromusa kysingii. The sequence continues at coordinate 37,340 of NZ_FNQN01000003.1, read as the reverse complement.
TTTCCGTGAGTGTCGATACAAAAATGCGCTCACCACCATTGCCGAAGATGAGCGCATTCCAGACAAACCAACCACTGGGAGCTTTTACGCTACATTCCCTTCAGCAACCCGGCTATCCTGGAATAAGGATCCGTGGCTTTGCGTCCCCAGATCTCTCTGGGTTTGCCCTTTCGGAGACAATTTATTGTCTTTCATTCGCACCTTTGAGTGCAGTATTTCGATAAATACGCTCCTAGCAAATATACCATAAACAAAAAAAACGCTCACCCCGTTGCCGAAGTGAGCGTTTCCCAAGACATAGTTACAAAAGGCTTGAAGAAGTCCGCTGAATCTTCTTCGGCAACCCGGCTGTCCTGAAAAACAGGATCCGTGGCTTTGCGTCACCGGATTACTCCAGCTTTGCCCTTTCGGTAGATAGCTATGCGCTAATTATACTTATATTTCAATAGTATTGAGATTCAAGAAAAAAATCAACCCCCGAAATGAAAAAATCTTCATCTTCTAAGATTCCAGGATGTTAACTCCGGCCACCGCCAACATGCTGACCAACTTTATTAACGGCAGACCGATCAAAGAATTATAATCTTCTCCGGACATCTTCTCCATCAGAGCAATTCCAAGCCCTTCAATTTTAAAAGAGCCTGCACAATCGAATGGTTTTTCACGCTGCAAATAATTAAAAATCTGATCATCGCTCAGTTGCCGAAAAGTGACCGAATAAGTGGCATAGTCAACCTGGACAACACCACTGCGGCTGTCGAGCAAGGTCAATCCAGTATAGAAACTGTGGGTTCGTCCGACCATCTGTTTTAATTGCTGGAAAGCAGCCTGCAAATTCCCCGGCTTACCGAGGGGCCGTCGTCTCTGATCAACAAAAACTTGATCTGCCCCAATAATCAAGGCGTCAGGGTATGTCTCTGCTAAACTCTGGGCCTTGCCAAGGGCAAGATGACGAACCAATAATGCCGGGGCAACGTTAGGATCAATTTCTTCAATAAATGTAGGAGCTACCGCAATAAAGGGTAAGTCTAACTGCTGCAAAAGTTGCTGACGATAGGGGCTGGTTGAAGCCAAAATGATCGTTCTCATAAAAATCCTTTATCAACCAACCTGAACCTATAAAGCGTTAAGCTGCAAGACAATCAGTTGGAGATGGTGTTGAAAATTCTATATTCGCATGTTCACATAATGACAGATCATGACGAGAAGAACCAACGCTAAACTGTAATCCTTTCACTGCGGTCAACATCTCTTGCAACAATAAAGATTCATCAACTTCATCGGAAAATGATTCCACTTCTCCAGATTCAGTCCATAGGGGCAAAACCTGAGCATACTCCCGCTGTCCAAGAAAAACTTCCCCCCACAATTCACATGAGCCATCACCAACTAACCCACGGATCACGCCGGTTGACTTTCCTTCAGAGCGCTGTAAATCGATATCACGAATATCAAAATAGATGCTGCATTCTTTTGTCCCACTTGCTGGGGATAACCAGATCATAACGTCCTCCTTCAAAAAGGTATCGAGTTACCACCTAAGCTCGCACAAGAAAATGCCATAATATGTCACACTAGGGTTCGATTTGTTGAAACTCCAAGCCTTTTTGCAAACCGGCGACGAATTTTTCTCGTAGCGATTGCGGACTGATGACTCGAACAAAAGGTACAAACGAAAAAAGCCAAGCAAGAATCTCTTTATCACCACTGGCACTAAAACGAATAATCAGAGAACCATCGTCCTGTTCTTCAATCAATTGATCTGGATGCCAAATCCGTTCCCGGACAAGGTGGGATATTTCTTTATCGAACAACAGTTCCAGTTGCTGGGGATCGTCCTCTGCGATCAACCCAAAAGCAGTTCCTGTCAGCTGCTCTACCCGATAATCTTCGGGAACCTCGAATCGTTCGGCCTGCAATTCAACTTTCGTAATCCGCTCGACGGCAAATAATCGCAAGGCGCGACGATTGTGGGCATAACCGCCAATATAGAGGCCGTTTTTAAAAAACAATAGCGTATAGGGATCGATCAAGTAAGAAGACTGCTCCCTCTTTGCCGGACGATAAGAGATCAGGCAACGCTTCTGCAGCAATAGTGCCTGCCGTAGATCCTGAAGCAGTTGATGCTGTTGCGAGTAATCCTTAAACCCAAGAAAACGGGGAGATGAAGCCTCAGCTAATCGTTCCAGATGAGCAACGCTGCGTGGCGGTATACTTGAGCGAATTCGGGCAAATATTGCCTCAAGATCATCCTGGAACGGTGTGCCGCGCAAAAAAGCCAATTGCCCGCGGCACAGATAAAGGGTCATCAACTCTTCAAGTGAGAAGGTGATCGGCGGCAATTTACTAAAACCGGAAATAAAACTATAAAGAACGTGGCCATCGTCCTGCCGCTCATTCACCAGAGGATAACCGGCATCAACAATCGCTTGCAGGTCGCGATAAATAGTCCGCCGGGTGACCTGACATTCTTCGACGAGTTCATCGACCGTTGCTCCGTAACGGGATTCGAGGATACGGATCAAATCGTGAAGACGGGATGCTTGACTGTATTTTTTAGGCGCACGGCCGAGCTTGCGTTTTGTCATAATTTCCCTGTAGCAAAATCATGTGTAAAATAATTCGACAAATAAACTGAAAGTAACAACAATAAAAAAGGGTGCCCAAAAGCACCCTTTTTTATAACAAATTTCACAGTAAACCATTCATTTTATTTTTTTATTTTTCTACGCGCAAACGCTAAACCCAGCAGACCACTGCCCAACAGAATAATGGTACCGGGTTCAGGAACCGGAGCTGTTCCGTTTCCTGGATCAACAGGAGTATCTGAAAAAGACCCACCCTGAATAAAAACTGCTGAATCAAGAATACTATCTCCTGCATCAGCTATTGCAAGTTTTATGGTATGTATTCCAGCAGACAAGTCAAGGGCAAAGGCCGTAAACACATCAGTAAAACCATCATACCCAAGGTCATAAAAAGGGCCACCATCGCTTAAATCATTATTGTTGAAAAACTCAGCATGACTTGCACCTGCTCCGTAAGGATTCCCACCATTTACATTATTGATCGACACAGGAGTGTTAGTCCCTGGGATTAAAGCAATATTCACTCCATCCAGAAAAAAGCCAAAGACATCGTTAAATTCGGAGTTGGTATACTCATTATACTCTTCAGAAGCAAACACGTAATTGAAGTATAAATCACCGCCTGCAGTTTCGAAATCAAACTGTAAAAAAGATGTGTCCTGAATGCTATAGCCTGGAATAAGAGGGGCTAAATCAGCATCATAACCTGTCCCAACAACACCTGTTGAGTCATCTTCCATGTTAGGTCCAGCAGCAAGCATTGCGTCACCACTTGTCAAAATAATTCCAGTTTCCATTCCAATGCCTGAAGATAGGCCATCAGCAAAAAAACCGGAAGAGGACGAACTGCCAGTGTAAGTCACGGTCCCCACAGTTGTAATCCCTGCTCCAAGAATTCCACCAGCCAAAGCATTACCATCATCTGATGTTACAACGGTCAACGCAAACACAGGGCTAACCGTCATCAAAAAGCCAAGAATTAAAATAGCTACGGTCTTTTTCATTTTATATCTCCTTTCATTTCCTATTGTGAAAGAAAACTATTTTAAAATTAGGTTCACCAAGCAACCTAATCCGAATAGAATCTCATTGAAGCATAAGAAGTGCCAACTCGGTAACTTTATAATATTAGTCAACAAATAAAGCTTACATTGTCGGTCTTCTTACTTTGTTAAAAAGATCGACACTCTTTTACAAAGTATGTTTTGTATGTCGAAATCACTTTTTTTACCTCCTCCATGATTGACACAGAAGCAGCAGCAGGAGACAATCAACACTATTTAGAGGTTAAACTGTAATTATTATTCAAAGAGAGAATAAAGGTCATGCCGACAACCTATCCAACAGAACCCCTTATCGTTCTTGATTTCGAAACCACGGGGCTGTATCCAGCCAAAGGGGATCGGATCATTGAAATCGGGGCTGTATTGATTCGAGAGGAATCCATCGTTGACCGTTTTCAAAGCCTTGTAAATCCAGGCTTTTTGGTCTCTCGTGAAATAGAAACGATCACGGGAATCAGCAACACCATGCTCAGTGAAGCCCCACCAGCGGCTGAAGTCATGGCGTCGTTTTTAAAGTTTCTCGACACTCGCCCACTGGTGGCACACAACGCTTCCTTTGACAAATCATTCCTCGAGGCGGAACTGGATCTTCTGGACAAAAAACGACCCTTAAACTTTGGCTGCACCCTTCAGGTCGCGCGGAGGTTATATCCAGATGTCATCAATTACAAACTGGAAACTTTAATCCGCTACAAAGAGATTCCGGTTAACAGTCAGTTTCATAGAGCGTTGGCAGATGCTGAAATGACAGCAAAACTCCTAGTTAAAATCATTGCAGATCTAAAATCACAATTTGGTTTTGAAAGCATCCCTTTTGATTTGCTGAAAAAAATCGGCAAAATGAATAAAGAGTTGGCTTTTGACCTCCTACTAAAAGAGGCCGAAGAATCTCGCAACAACCAGATTGGGATGACAGGAAATCTTTTTGGTTGAAAAGGAATTTTTATGAATATCAGTATCGAATATTGTAACAGTTGAGGCTATCGCCCCAAAGCCGCCAGTCTGGCAGCAAAAATAAAGCAACAGTTTGAAATTGAGGTAGAGTTGATTCCTTCCAGTGGAGGGGTATTTGAAATCGTCGTTGATGATCAATTAATTTACTCAAAAAAAAGAACAGGTGAGTTCCCTGTTGAACAGTTCATTATCGGTATTCTGGAAAAAAACTGATACCATCGACAACAATGTCAACTGATCTGGCTCTCCGCGAGTTGCCACAATGCTTGAACTGCCGCCTTTTGCAAATTTTGTTTCGTCGAACACAGCCCGACAATATAGGGCTCCAGTTGCGGTGCCTGTCTCAAAATAACAACCTCATTGCGAAATGGACTCCGTTCAAGGACTAACCGCGGAACAATCCCGACCCCACAACCCAAATTGACCATAGGGACAATGGCTTCATTTCCAGACACTTCAGAGCTGATAGTCGGGACAATATGATTCTTCCGCAACCATTTATCCAAACGTCGTCGAGACAATCCTGATTGTGGCAGAACCAGTGGGAGTTGATCAAATTTCAGGGATTCACTCCCCTTCTGGAGAATTGAAGCAGCAAACTGCTTGCCGGCAATAAAAATCAGCGGTGTCGTCATGATCGGCAAAAACTCCACCCCTGCGTTACGCCGATCCGGCAAGGCAGCGACAGCAATATCAATCTCTCCAGCTTCCACTTGATTCACAGCCCCTTCGGCGGCTCCAGTCCGAAGTTCTAAATGCACCTCAGGATAAGCTTTTCGATAAGCCTCCAATAAATCAGGAAGAATACTGTAGACAGCCGTCACAGATGCGTAGAGAGACAGGGTGCCAGCAATATTACGAGCCACCGACAGCGAACCAAGGAAACTGGCATAATCATGGAGGGCCTGTTTGGCATAAAGACTGAATTGTTCACCGGCATATGACAATTGCACCGTCCGATTATCACGTTCAAACAGGGCTTGACCAAGTTCCTCCTCCAACCGTTGAATCGTCCGTGTCAACGCTGAAGGGCTTAAGTTACAAGCTTGACTGGCACGTCCAAAATGGAGAAACTCTGCGGCCGTCAGAAAAATTTTAAGCTCTTTCATATCCATCGTTGCTGTCCTCCACCGTATTGCAATTATCGCAACACAATATATACAATAAATCAATTTACGCAACACCTTTCGTTAGTCTATTCTATGCTATATTTCAAGTTAATCATGAATTTCACACTTAAAACACCCACACCATAAGGAGCTCGACGATGAGTCAAAATTACTTCAATTCCCTCCCCTTCAGTCGCAAATTACAAGAACTTGGAACTTGCCGATTTATGGATGCCGATGAATTTTCTTCCGGCTGTGAATATGCCAAAGGGAAAAAAATTGTCATTGTTGGCTGTGGCGCTCAAGGGCTCAATCAAGGGTTAAATATGCGTGATAGTGGTTTGGATGTTTCTTACACACTACGCCAAGGGGCAATTGCTGAAAAACGGCAATCCTACATCAATGCAACGGAAAACGGTTTCAAAGTAGGAAGCTACGAAGAGATGCTTCCTGGTGCGGATATCGTCATGAACCTCGCCCCCGACAAGCAACATACTGATGTCGTCAATACTGTCGTTCCCTTGATGCGCAAAGGGGCCACTTTTTCTTATGCGCATGGATTTAACATCGTTGAAGAAGGGACGGAAATCCGCAAAGACCTGACCGTTATCATGGTCGCCCCCAAATGCCCTGGAACAGAGGTTCGCGAAGAGTATAAACGGGGGTTTGGAGTCCCAACCCTGATCGCTGTTCATGGTGAAAACGACCCTAATGGCGATGGCTTAGAGATTGCCAAAGCCCTCTGCTCAGCCCAAGGTGGTGACCGCGCCGGGGTCCTGGAATCATCATTTGTGGCTGAAGTAAAATCTGACCTGATGGGAGAGCAAACCATCCTCTGCGGAATGTTGCAAGTTGGCTCTCTACTTTGTTTCGACAAAATGGTTGCCGATGGTATTGATGCTCCCTGGGCGGTTAAACTGATTCAACAAGGTTGGGAGACCATCACCGAAGCCCTTAAGCATGGCGGGATCACCAATATGCTCGATCGGCTCTCGAATCCTGCCAAAATGGAGGCCTTCGATTTAGCCGAAGAGCTCAAAGAGATCATGCGGCCATTATTTGAAAAACACATGGATGATATCCTCTCTGGTGAGTTTTCCCAAACCATGATGGCAGACTGGGCTAACGACGACAAAAATTTACTCAAGTGGCGTGAAGAAACAGGACAAACTGCTTTTGAAAAAACTGAAGCTGCCGGAGAGATTTCTGAACAAGAATACTTTGATAAGGGAATCCTGATGGTCGCTATGGTTAAGGCCGGTGTGGAGCTCGCTTTCGAGACCATGGTTATTTCCGGGATTGAGCCAGAATCAGCCTATTATGAATCTCTCCATGAAACACCATTGATCGCCAATACCATAGCACGTAAAAAACTCTATGAAATGAACCGCATCATCTCCGACACAGCAGAATACGGTTGTTACCTGTTTGCTCATGCCTGTGTCCCGCTGCTAAAGGATTTCATGGCCTCAATCAGCACTGATGTCATTGGCCGAGGACTGCAGAATCAAGACAATCAGGTGAACAATCAGGATCTGGTAGAAATTAACGCAGAAATTCGCGGGCACTTGGTCGAAGAAGTTGGTCAGGTTTTACGCGAAGCAATGCAGGGGATGAAAGCGATCGCTTAAAATTATCCACATCAGTTGTGCCAAACCATAAACGGTGGTATTGTTTATTAAACAACTTGTGAAGGGAGCAAATTATGATTGTTGCTGAGCCACCACAACTTGAAACTGCAACCAGTTAAGACAATCTGTTTAAAAACATAAACAATTCATACTAATGGACAAAAAAGCCTCGATTTAAGTCGAGGCTTTTTTGTCGTCTACGCCCCCCTGCAGGATAAAAGCTGCTATATTTACTGGTAAATACTATTTCTTACATACTTTAGGGGAGCACTGTCATGACTGTTTCAGCAACATCAACAAACACAAATGCTTACAAACCTTTCGCCCAATTCATCGAAGAATTCAAAATTCAGCTCAAGCACTTGTTTTATGTTCGCAGTAATATTGACCAATTAAGTACCAAACGTGGTATGCCACCATTTATGTTACGGGAAATAATGTCCAGTAACCCTTTAGCAACCTACATTCCGACAGAATATGGGGGGCGAGGTGGTCATATTCATGAAGGTCTTGCCTTAACAGCTGCTGCCAGCTATCAATCGCTACCCCTTGCCCTTGGTTTTGGGATTAACTGGGCCCTCTTTTTGCAACCGACCGGCAAGTATGGTCAAGAAGAAATCAAGCCCGCTGTCTTTAACGATTTCCTCCGTAACAGAAAAATGGGCGGGTTGATGATTACCGAACCTGATTTTGGTAGTGACGCTCTTCACATGAAAAGCTCCTATACCTATAAAAACGGTCAATATCATATCCAAGGAACCAAACACTGGGCAGGATTGACCGGTTGGGCCGACTACTGGTTACTCACCGCCAGACATAAAAATGCCGCTGGAGATTTAAAGCGTGACATCGATTTTTTTATCTGTGATGCCAATAGTCCGGAACAAAACATTGAAGTAGAAGAGTTCTATGAAAACCTCGGCATCTATCTTCTCCCTTATGGCCGTAACCGGATTGACGTTAAAGTTCCTGCCATCCATAAACTCCAACCAAAGAGTACTGGAATCAAAATGATGCTGGATCTTCTACATCGTAGCCGAATGCAATTTCCTGGGATGGGAATGGGTTTCCTGCAACGCATGCTGGATGAAGCCGTACAACATTGCCAACAGCGGTTCGTCGGCGGCAAAAGCCTGTTTCACTATGATCAGGTTCAACAACGGATATCGCGAATCCAATCAGCTTATACAGTTTGTTCAGCCATGTGCCTCAATAGTAGCCAGAAAGCCGGTGTTGAAAACAATTTAGCCCCTCATGGGCTGGAAGCCAACGCGGTCAAAACCTATCTCACCGATCTGATGCAGAGCTCAGCCCAATCCCTGCTGCAACTGGTCGGAGCCAAAGGCTATCGCTTAAATCACATTGCCGGACGCGCCATCGTTGATAGTCGTCCATTTCAGATTTTTGAGGGATCGAATGACATCCTTTATATTCAGATAGCGGAAACAATCCAGAAACAGATGCAAAAAGCGAAGCAGCAGAACCTGTTCCAGTTTTTGTATCAACATGAATTGACCCAGCATGCCGCCGAACGGCTCAAAAAATTATTCGACTTCAACCTCAACCCACAACTGCCACAGCGCAAACTTACCGAACTCGGTTGTATTATCAGCCGGGTCGTGGCTATGAATCTGGTCTTGAAGTTAGCAACAACGGGCTTTAAAAAAGCATTGATCGATGATTGTTTAAACAATATCAATCAAGAAGTCTCGTCATTGATGGGGCTCTTTACGACAAAAAACTCGACCGCGTTTATTGATAATTACTCAGAAGCGGGTTCATGGTTTGATTGTTTTACTAACATTGATCAACCCCACAAACCATAAAGACATTAAACAAGCCCCGACCATTGGACATAATAGTCGGGGCTTGCTGCTGCAACCCGTTGCTGAAAGGGCAACTAGCGGCCACTAATATTCATTGAGATTACTGAATTCCCCCCAAACCAGCGACTGCGTCGGCGCGTTAACAAAATCGAAGATATTTTCCAGAATATTAAAGTGTTTATCTTCCTCAATAGCAATTTTCAACAGCAACGCTTTAACTTCAGGACTGTCCTCTTTAGCTGCCGCGTCACGATAGAGCTTGGCGCTCTCCTTTTCAGCCTGCATTGCATGCTGGTAAGCATCCAGATTTGTCTTCAATAACTTTTGGGCAGAGAGATCTTCCTGCATTTGGCTAAAAATATTTTTTGCCCCCTCCAAGGCGACACTATCCGGCATTGAATCAATATTTTGATTTTTCTTCAGCTGAGCAAAAATATCGTAGTGCTTTTGTTCATCTTCAGCTAACTCACTAAAGATCTTCTGCAATCCCTCTGACTCGGTTTCCTGTGCCAGCTTTTCGTAGAAAGCCTTACCATCAAGCTCCATCTTCAACGCATAATCAAAAACATTCATATTTCTGCTCCTATCATATGGATTTATGTGAGAATATATAGTTTAACTCTAGCAAAATGATGACAACTGTAAAGACACTACGATGAAAATTGTGCAGGAGCCACGATATCATGACAAACATTAAAAACAGATTAAGCGAAGATAAACGCAATCAAATTGTCTCGGAAATGCGCCAAGAGGAGCAACAACGACAGGCCGGGTATCGGGAAAAAGCATTAAAACTGTTTCCCCATGTCTGTGGCCGCTGTGGTCGTGATTTTGAGGGGAAAAAAGTGCGCGAATTAACCGTCCATCATCGGGATCATAACCATGACAACAATCCCCAAGATGGTAATAACTGGGAACTCCTGTGTATCTATTGCCATGATCATGAACATACCCGTGGAGTTCAAGAAGACCGAATAGAAGGAAGCGGCGATGCATCCGAACAGGCTGACTCCCTCTCCTATTCACCCTTTGCTGCCCTCGCTAAAAAAATTTCGCAAAAACAATAGCGTCAATTTGCCACTGCCATCATGGCTTAGACCGAACCTGCAAAATTGACTCTGATACATGCTCTTGTGGTTTGAGAATCGTCGCATTCACTAAGAAGAAAATAGATAAAGCCCCGTTTTTCCCCTGTCAAAGACTAGTCATTCCCCACAATTCAGCTGAAATAATTAAATTATATATTTTGCGATCATGGGAACAATTACTATGGCTGCTTATCCTCTGAGAAAAAATCGCGAAAAAACAATGAGTTGGTGAAATATCAACACCTTTTGATATGAAAATTTAAAAAGCTTGATTTTATTCTTAAGATTTATTTATTATGATTGACAAAGCTTATAACTTTGTTCTATTTCATCTCAACCTTGAATTACAACGGCGTAACTAACAAGGATTCCCTATGTCATTATTTCGAGATATCTATGTCCGTATCGAAAAAAGCGTATTCAACACTTTATTTCGAAAGCTATTCGGCAATATTACATTCATGTTTTTTCTACAACTTTTATTGTTTATCAGTATCTATTCTAATATCAGAGCATTACGCAATATTCTCAATTCAGCGGATAACCCGCAAACAATATTGTTAACCAACATTGTCGACCGGGCGTCATTGCAAGCCATTACCTTGTTTTTTATTTCATTTATCGTAACAATCGGTTCGTTTCTGTTTTTACGCTATCTATTTATTCGCCCCGTTGACAATCTGAACCGGCAGCTGGAAGAGATGAATAGTGGCGAAATGAACCTGACGAATCAATTACACGCAACGACTCATGATGAGTTCCAAGACCTGGCCTATAATTACAATAACTTCCTTAATCAACTTCGAGGAACAGTCCACAGTCTGCGGCAAATGGGTATCAACGTCGCCGTTGGTGCCACGACTGTTGTTAATCAAGCAAAAGAGGCCTCAAGTAAGGCAATCAGCCAAGGAGAACTATCTGCGGTTGTTTTTGCCAACAGTGAAGAAGCGACACAAACACTGGGAAGGATCTCTGACAATGCTCAACACATCGCTGCCTCAAACTCCGAAAGTTTAAATTCAGCGCGTGATTCCCTAAATGAATTACAGTCGGTTAATCACAATATGGAAGAGATGTTGGCGCAGATCAAACAACATGATCAATCAATTAAGATTATGGGCGATAAATCCCGGGATATTCGTAAAATTATCTCGACCATTCAGGGGATTTCTTTTCAAACAGGTCTCTTATCTCTTAATGCTGCCGTTGAAGCAGCTCGTGCGGGTCAGGCGGGTAAAGGGTTTTCCGTCGTGGCCAGTGAAGTCAAAAAGTTATCAGAAGATGCAAACAAAGCCAGTGAACAAATCGCGGACCAGATTACTGATATGCTCAGCAGCATCGATCATGCCCTTGCGGAAGCAGACAAAATTAATCAAGCAGCAACCCACACCATGAATGTTTCACAGACAACATGTGACCATTACGGCAATCTTATCCGGGAATTTGATGATAATCACGGTTTACTGACACAGATTACCGCTTCGGTTGAAGAGATTTCAGCAACAAATATGGAAACACACAGACAGGTCTCTGACATTCGGGATTTAAGTTATATTGTCGGCGAACGCACAACGTCTTCAGAGCAGATAGCAGTCAACCTGCAGACGACCAGCGAGTCACTGCAGCAATTGGTTGCCAAATTTATTACAGGTGAAGGGGCCTTTGAACAGATCTTAGCCCTGGGACGAAACTTTCGTGATAAAGCGGCAGAACATATTGAGCAATTATCCAAGACAGGTGTCAACGTTTTCGACGTTAATTATAAAGAAATCCCCAACACCAACCCGACAAAATATTCGACCAGCTATGACCAACTGTTCGCTCAGCACTTGCAGTCGTTATACGATCAGACCCTCAGTCAGATTCCTGCGGGGATTTTTGCTATTTGTGTCGATGTGAATGGCTATGGACCAACCCATAATAGTTGTTTCGCGGAACCGCTGACGGGTCATCCAGAGCATGACATTTCTAACAGCCGAGATAAGAGAATGTTCAACGATCCAACCGGTTCCCGCAGTGCCAAGAACACAGAGAATTTCCTCCTACAAACCTATATGCGGGATACGGGAGAAGTCCTCAGTGACCTCTCTCTGCCAATCCTGCTTGCAGGTCGACATTGGGGAGCCGTTCGATTGGGCTTCAACCCAGAGGTGCTACTGAAGTAAGCAGCAACAATAATGGCCGCCTGAAAATTCAGACGGCCATTGTTATGTTCTCTACTCCCACTCGATCGTGGCAGGTGGTTTACTTGAAATATCGTAGGTCACCCGATTTATCCCTTTGACCTCATTGATGATGCGGTTGCTGATGCGGGCGAGATCTTCATAGGGCATCGGATACCAACCTGCGGTCATAAAATCTTTTGTCTCCACTGCTCGTAGAGCCACAACATACTCATAAGTTCTGCCATCCCCCATGACTCCCACCGATTTAACTGGCAAAAATACGGCAAAAGCCTGACTTATTTTATGGTAATGGCCACTGGCATAAAGTTCATCAATATAAATGGCATCGGCACGGCGCAAAATATCACAATATTCCTCTTTGACTTCACCAAGGATACGCACTCCAAGCCCAGGCCCAGGAAACGGATGGCGCCAAACCATCTGCTGCGGTAAGCCGAGTTCTTCGCCGATAGCACGAACCTCATCTTTAAATAATTCTCTGAGAGGTTCCAGCAGTTTTAATGTCATATAGTCCGGCAAGCCACCGACATTATGATGACTCTTGATGTTATGGGCTTTACCTGTCTTCGCCCCTGCAGACTCGATAACATCGGGATAGATGGTCCCCTGAGCCAACCATTTAGCGTCGACAACCTGTTGAGATTCTTCTTCAAAGATGTCAACAAACAGATTGCCGATAATTTTACGCTTCTTTTCAGGATCAACAACGCCGGACAAAGCATCATAAAAACGCTGTTGAGCGTTCACACGGGTCACTTTGACCCCCATGTTCTCGGCAAAAGTGGCCATAACCTGATCACCTTCATTCAGTCTCAGTAGGCCGTTATCGACAAAAACACAGTGAAGTTGGGCCCCGATTGCCCGATGGATCAAAGCTGCCGCGACTGAAGAATCAACCCCGCCAGACAATCCAAGAATCACCTGATCGCTGCCAACCTGTTCACGAATCTTGACAATAGCATCTTCGACAATTTGACCGGGAGTCCATAATCCTGCGCAGTTACAGACTTTACGTACAAAGGTATTGATCAGTAACTCACCCTTGGGAGTATGATTGACTTCTGGGTGAAACTGAACACCATACAGATTGAGAGCAACATTCTGGATCGCACAAACAGGAGCATTGCTGGTTTTAGCGACGACTTCAAAACCTTGCGGCATAGTCTCGACATGATCACCGTGACTCATCCAGACCGAGCTGACACCATCGCTAAAGAAACCATCAAATAAAGGGCCCGGAGTCCCCAAACTTAATAAATCTGCATGTCCGTATTCCCGTTTCCCTGCGGGGACAACTTGCCCACCAAAATGGCGACTCATCAGTTGCATGCCATAACAGAGCCCCAGAACAGGTACTCCCAATTCAAATAACTCTTCGGTGATCTCTGGTGCCCCCTCTTCGTAGACCGACTTTGGTCCACCAGAGAGGATAATCCCTTTGGGTTGAAACGCTTTGATATCATCCAAGCTCATATCAAAGGGGTGTAACTCACAATAAACCTGACATTCCCGTACCCGTCTGGCAATCAACTGGGTATATTGAGAGCCAAAATCAAGAATCAGGATCTTGTCACTATGGATATCTGCCATGTTATCAGTTGCTCCGTTCCATGCGATAATTCGGTGCTTCCTGAGTGATCGTCACGTCATGAACGTGAGACTCACGCAAGCCGGCATTGGTTATCCGGACAAATTCCCCTTTTTCCTGTAACTCCTGGATGGTGCGACATCCGGTATAACCCATCCCCGAACGGAGCCCGCCCATGAGTTGATGGATGTTATCGGAGAGAGGACCGCGAAATGGGACCCGACCTTCGATACCTTCAGGAACCAGCTTGACATCCTCTTGCTCCCCTTGAAAATAGCGGTCTTTACTCCCCTGTTTCATTGCCCCCATACTCCCCATGCCACGATAGGATTTATAGGTACGCCCCTGAAACAGAATTGTTTCCCCTGGTGACTCTTCTGTCCCTGCAAACAGAGAACCGATCATAACCACATCCGCACCAGCGGCAATCGCTTTAGGGAGATCGCCTGAAAACTTTATCCCGCCATCAGCAATGAGTGGCACACCGGCTGCCTTTGTGACCTTGGAGACTTGCTGTATTGCAGATACCTGAGGGACGCCAACACCGGCAACCACCCTTGTGGTACAAATTGATCCTGGCCCAATGCCGACCTTGACCGCGTGGACACCAACATCGATCAGCGCCTTCGCTGCAGCACCGGTGGCAATGTTCCCCGCCATCAACTGAACTTCGGGATAGGTTTTACATAACTGGGCAATGGCATCAATGACATATTGGCTATGGCCATGGGCAGTGTCAACCACCAGAAGATCCGCCCCCGCATCGACAAGTGCAGCTGCACGCTGATCCAGATCAGCCCCGACACCAACTGCAGCACCAACACGCAAACGACCGAGAGAATCTTTACAAGCGTGGGGGTATTTGCGAACTTTTTCGATATCTTTAATAGTGATTAAACCTTTGAGATCACCATTGTCATCCACCACCAGAAGCTTTTCAATGCGGTGTTTATGCAGATGGTACTTGGCTTCTTCAAGGGTTGTTCCAGGGGGGACCGTTACCAGTTTATCTTTGGTCATGACATTTTCGATAGGTTGATCCAGATTGGTTTCAAAGCGCAGATCCCGGTTGGTCATGATGCCAACCAATTTACCCCCTTTGGTAATGGGAACGCCGGAAATCCGGTATTTCTTCATCACCGCCAAAGCTTCATAGATTTTCTGATCCGGCTCCATGGTAATGGGATCGACAATCATGCCACTTTCCGATTTTTTGACTTGATCAACCTCGGTCGCCTGAGCTTGAACACTCATATTTTTATGAATGATCCCCAAGCCCCCTTCACGAGCCATACAAATAGCCGTACGCGATTCAGTCACCGTATCCATTGCCGCTGAGAGGAGCGGAATATTCAATTTAATCAATGGGGTTAATTGGGTTGTCAGATCGACTTCTTTTGGTAAAACTTGAGAGTGCGCAGGTAACAAAAGAACATCATCAAAAGTTAACCCTACGGGGACTTCAGTGTATTGCATGACTACTCCTTCAACAGTGGGGAAATATTTAACCGCAGAATTTAGTCAAAAAAATCCGGTTAGTCAATCAATTAGCAAGGAAAGTCCTGCACTACCTGATCGAGATCCTAAAAAAGGGCCGATGAGATCACCTTGATGCTCGCCTGTTTAATCGGTCGATCATTTTCCTTTTAAAAGGTAAGCCTCGATAAAGGCATCAAGATCACCATCAAGAACTGCATCAGTATTGCCGGTTTCATATCCAGTGCGATGATCTTTGACCATGCGATACGGATGCAGAACATACGATCGAATTTGGCTCCCCCAACCAATGTCCTTCTTATCCTCGGAAAAAGCAGCGGCCTCCTCTTCTTTCTTGCGGATTTCCATTTCATAAAGGCGCGCTTTTAATTGCTTCATAGCTGTGGCACGGTTGCTATGCTGCGAACGTTGATTTTGACAAGCAACGATAATACCGCTCGGAATATGGGTAATGCGGATAGCTGAATCAGTTTTATTAATATGCTGACCACCGGCGCCGCTAGCACGAAAGGTGTCAACTTTGAGATCTTTATCCTCAACTTCAATCTCAATTGAATCATCAAGTTCAGGAAAAATAAATACTGAACAAAAAGAGGTATGCCGACGAGAGTTCGCATCAAAGGGGGAAATTCGCACCAAGCGGTGAATCCCACTCTCGGACTTTAAATATCCATAGGCATAATCACCTTCAACGCTGATAGTTGCACTTTTTAACCCTGCATCGTCACCAGCCTGGTATTCGGTAAACTCAACCTTGAAGCCTTTCCGTTCACAGTAACGCACATACATTCTCAAGACCATATCTGCCCAATCTTGAGCCTCTGTCCCACCAGCTCCTGCATTAATGCTCAGAGTTGCATTATTAGCGTCATGTTCCCCGGACAGCATGCGAGCAAACTCCATCTGACCGATCAACTTGGTTAACTCGGGGAGTAAAGAGTTGACTTCGGATAATGTTTCAGTATCTTCCCCCTCCTCACCCAATTCAATAAGGACTTGAATATCTTCTAACTGTTGTTTTGTGGAGACACAATCCTCAACCACCTTTTTCAATCGGGTGTGCTCCTTTAAACGCTCTTGAGCCTCATCTCCTCGATCCCAGAAGTCTGGTTTGGCGATCTCTGCTTCAAGTTCAAAAACCCGTTCCTGTTTTCCTGGAACGTCAAAGATACCTCCAGAGTTCCTGAAGCTTATCTTGCAGATCACTCGCTATTTCTTTCGGCTCACGGAACATTTTACTCCTCCTATCGATGGTGTAAATATCATTATAAGTCAATAAACGCTGACTATAACTGAACCAACACTAAAAATACAATCAACAGAACAACAAAAGACCAACCTATTTTACCAGTTGGCCTTTTATTGTTATTGCAAAATTATACTGATGATAAAAAAAGCTAGGCAGCCACAGAAGCAGCTCCCGCTGCCTCATCAACGCTCCGCCGGTTGAGGACAAAAATTCCAATCAACACGAGCAATCCAAGCAGGTGAACAAACCAGACCGTGGGCCATAACAGCGCTATTGCAGATCCTAAAGTCAACAGGCGAAACAAGATCGTCAACTTGTTCTCCATAAATCCCTCAATTGCAGCCGCAAAGGCATAAAGACCAAACAGGGCAAAGAAGAAGATGGAGAACACTTCTGTCCAAGATCCGCCAATGAATGGGGTATAAGCAAACAGGAGCGGAACAATGTAGATACCTTTAGCGACCTTCCACGATTGCACTCCTGTCGCCATCGGCTTCGTTCCAGCTATTGCTGCACCGGTAAAAGCTGCCAGTGCCACAGGTGGGGTCACATTAGAGTCCTGACTAAGCCAAAAAACAATCAAATGAGCCGATAACAGAGCATACATCAACACCGATTCACTTAACATCGATTCGCGCACTGCACTAATCAAATCAACCGGGACAGCATCTATGATAGCCCGTGCTGCCGCATGATTCATCGGGTTACCGATCTCTGCCAGATGCTCTGGTGCCGCCAGCATGAAAATCGTTTTAGCCGTTTCAGAGACTTGACCGTTAGCCAAAGCTTCCACCAGCATCCCGTCTGCTATCAATCCATGTAACGCGGGAGCAGAGAGCGTACCGAGGACAATGTAAGCGGCTGTCACTGGTAGTCCCATACCCAGCACCAAAGATGCCAGAGCAACCAGAAGAATAGCGATAACCATGCTATGACCTGCCCATTGTGTAATCATCAAAGAGAAGGTGTTGCCGATTCCAGCGGTAGCAATAACATTGACAATCAGACCGACAGCACATAGGAGGATAGCTGTCATGACCATATTCTTTGCTCCCATGGCCATGGCTTCGATAATCGCCTTCACCCCCATTTTATTTGGACTGAGCCAAGATGAGACCACAACTGCGACAATACTTATTCCAGCGGCATAAGTCGGGGTGAAACCGTAAATGAGCAGGGCAATGAGCACTCCAATAGGAGCGAGAAAAACAATCCCACCTTTCTTGAGGACTTCGATGGCAGAGATTTTTTCATCATCAAGGGCCGTGACGAAACTCCGCTTCGCCTCAATTCTGACAAAAAATGCTACGGTTGCAAAATAGAGAATAGCCGGAAGAATACTCACCAGAACAATCGTGTTGTAAGATATCTGGGTATAGGTCGCCATAATAAAAGCACCAGCCCCCATAATCGGAGGCATTAACTGCCCACCGGTTGATGCAGCGGCTTCTGTCCCGGCAGCAAATTTAGCGGGGAATCCAGCTCGTTTCATCAATGGGATAGTAATAACGCCAGTCGAAGCCGTATTTGCGACAGCAGATCCGGAAATAGTCCCCATCAATCCAGAAGCCATAACCGCAACAAGCCCAGGACCACCAACCATGCGACCGGCCACTGCGCGCGCGAGATCAATAACAAATTCTCCGGCACCAGAACGGAGGAGAAAGGCACCAAACAGGATAAACATGAAAACATATGTTGAAGAAATTTGTGCGATCGTACCAAACAGTGCATCATCGCCATAAATACTACGAAATAAAATAGTCTCAGGAGATAATCCGGCAAATTTAAAGACTCCGGGAATCATTGTTCCCCACCAACCAACATAGGTCAAGGCGATAACAATAAGGACAGGGATAAACCAACCTGCGACTCTCCGAGTAAACTCCAGAGCACAGACAAGCAGGACAACTCCAACAACCCACTCAGTCATCGACATGGTGACACCACGAGCATAAATGGCATCTTCCATAGCAATCATATAGACAGCTGAACCAGCGGCGGTTAAGCCCAAAAAGACATCCGTAACACGCCAAGCAATTGAACCATCCCTCCGGAACGGGTAAACCAGCGCTGCAAGCAGAGCAAATCCGGCAAAATGCAATGAATTCTGCCACAAGGAGGGCAGCACAGTCACAACATTGAACCAGATGTGCATCACTGAAATAGCAACACCGAGAATCAGCATGATCGTTGTGTGGAGAGGATGGACTTCAGTTTCGGGTGACGTCATAGTAACTATTCTCCAGATAAAAAAACAGTCACCCCCTTAAGGGGTGACCATAGAATAAACAGATTAATCAGCAATCAGACGGGCAGGAACATTAATCCCAACTTCTTTATAATATCTTAGTGCACCAGGATGCAGAGGCATTGGCAAACCGGAAATAGCTTTTTCTACAGCCATCACTTTTGTAGCACCATGAATAGCACCTAAAAAGGCGAGGTTTTCATAAATAGTTTTGGTAATCTTATAGACAGCTTCTTCATCGACATCGGCACGGGCACTGAGGAAGTTTGGTTGAGCAATGGTATTGATATCTTTTTCTTGACCAGGGTATGTGCCCGCAGGAATCACAAAACGGGTCCAAAGAAACATACCACCATCAGCTTGTTTCATCTGCTCATCAGTGACATCCAGAATAACCATTTTGTCGCCCAGATTAGCTGCTGCCTTGGTAACAGCACTTGCGGGAACACCAGCAGGAATGCCGAATCCAGCGATCTGACCATTTTGCAGAGCATCAGCGCTCGGGCCATATCCGACATGAATCAGCTTGTAGTCTTTTTCGATATCAACGCCGAGGTTACCAAGTAAAACGGTATTCGAACCTAAGGTACCGGAATTCTTTTTCCCCATCGACATCGCCTCACCCTTCATAGCAACAAGGTCAGCAACTGTTCCGGTTTTCGCAAATTTCTTCATCACCGCAAAATGCTCAACATTTTGCCACAACATCGTTACTGAACGAAGCTCCTTTTGTGGACCTTCACCTGCAATCGGGCCGGTACCATTCCAAGCATAAGCACCATAAAGGCCCTGAAGGATGGCAAATTGAACCTCGTTATCGCGCAGAAGCTTAATATTTTCACCAGAGCCAGCGGAGTTAATAGCTGACATTCCTATCTTCTCCGTCGGTTGCAGTTTAACCTTGACAACTGTTGAAAGTGCGACACCAACAGGATAATAGGTACCACCGGTCGATGCAGTCGCTAACAAATAATTGCGTTCTACAGGAGCAGCCTGAACTGTTGCAATTGAGCTGCACAGAAACACGGCAACAAGTAAAAAGGTTGCTTTTTTAAATCTTTTAGCAATTGACATTTTATCCTCCTCGGGATCGGTTAATGTTGTCTCCGAAAATGGAAACACTATTTTATTTTTCTCAACCGATGATAGAGCAATAGGTATGCCAAGCTTATTCACTACAAAGAAAGGGGGGATGGAGTGTCGTTGACGATAGTTTTCAGCAAAATCATGCCAGCAAAAAATCTATTTCGGCAAGATCTTGCCGAGCAGTCTAGAGGTAGTTTTTCCTGTCGAGATGATGTCGAGACATCTTTTCGTTTAATGTCCGTCGCGGCAAATCTAACTCAGTCATCACCGCCTGAACATCGCCACAATGGCGAATCAAGGCTTGTTCAAGCAATAAACGCTCATGATAACGCATCAATTCCTGCAGTGAGGTATTTTCAGAATTTATTGCGCCTTGATGCGGAGACCGGAGCACCGTTGTCAAACGTTGTCCGATGGGGATCGAAGAGAGAACATACCGCTCAGCAATGTTTTTCAACTCCCGAACATTTCCCGGCCAGTCATGATTCATCATCAGACCGATATCGGCACTCGGCAATGAAACTTCGGGGCGATTGTAAGCCACAGCAGCAAGACTGACAAAATAATTGAACAACAACAGAATATCTTCACCTCGTTCACGTAACGGCGGCACCCGCAATTCAACCACATTAATCCGATAATAGAGGTCTTCACGAAAGGTTCCGGTGGAACACTCCGTCAGCAGGTCCTTACTGGTCGCACTTATCAAACGGATATCAACCGGCTTCGCCTCGTTGCTCCCGACTCTGATCACTTCGCGTTCTTGCAAAGCACGTAACACTTTAACTTGCAAGGGTAGCGGCATGGTTCCGATCTCATCTAAAAAGAGAACTCCCCCCTGCGCATATTCAAAACGACCAATGCGCTGCCGATCAGCACCGGTAAAAGCTCCACGCTCGTGACCAAAGAGTTCACTCTCAAAAATATTCTCAGGAACAGCGCCACAATTAACGGGGACATACTTCCCTTCCCGACGCGCCCCGAAGGCATGCAGGCAACGGGCAACCACCTCTTTTCCGGTCCCGGTTTCTCCCTGTATCAGCACTGGTGCATCAGTATCAGCGACATCAAGGATCTCCTCTCGCAAGCGGCAGATTTCAGGGCTGTTGCCAATCAAACGTTGCTCAATCCCACACACCCCTGCTAAACGACGTCGTAACTCATGGTTCTCCATGACCAAACGACGCTTCTCACACGCACGACGGACAATATCGAGGAGGTATTCTGGGTCAAAGGGTTTTTCAATAAAATCATAAGCCCCCTTTTGCATAGCATCAACGGCCATCTGCACATCACCATGAGCTGTCAATAAAATTACAGGGATATCTGAGTCAAGAGCATAGAGACGGGTGAGAAAGGTCATACCATCCATCTTTGGCATGCGGATGTCGCTGACAACAACTCCGGAAAACGTGCTGGAGAGTTCAGCCAGCGCGGTCGGTGCATCTGCGAAGCTCTGGACATCGCAGCCGGATAGTTCCAGCCACTGCGCTGTCGCTGTGCGCATTTCGACATCATCATCGACTAAATAAACCCGGTTTTCACCTTCTGTCATTCTTTTGCTCCGTTCATTTTTGTATCCGAGGAAGCTTAATGGTAAAACAGGCTCCTCCGTCATCAAGACTCTTACCCTTGATACTGCCGTCGAGATCCGTGATAATCCGATAGGAGATCGAGAGCCCCAAGCCTAACCCCTCACCAACATCTTTGGTCGTAAAAAACGGGGTAAATAACTCCCCCATATTGTGTTCGTCAATTCCAATCCCACTATCGATGATAACAATTTCAACATCCTGCGGCAGGGCAGTGACTTTAATCTGCAACACTTTTTTTTCACTATTTTTCATGGCATCGACAGCATTACGAATCAGATTCACGAGCACCTGTTTTATCCGCACCTGATCACCACTTAAGACTACCGGGGCGGCGGGAACCTCGGTCTGTAAAGAGATGCCAAAATCACTGAACATTGAGGCAGTCATATTTAACGCGCCATCAAGGCAATCCTGAAGCACAACTCGCTCCTTACGCTTCGGAGGAATTTTGTGGGCGAACGTCTTTAGTTGAGCTGTAATCGATGCCATATGTTCGGTCATTCGAGTAATAGCCGAGAAGGTTTCACGGACCTTGCCTGTTTCCCCCCGGTCAAGCAATAGATGGCCACTGGCCGCCTGAGTACGGATAGCGGTGATAGGCTGGTTCAATTCATGAACAATCCCCGCCGCCATATGTCCTAATGCCGCTAACTTCCCAGCCTGAACCAATTCTTTCTGGGTCTCATGCAAAACACTTTCGGTCCGATTCCGTTCGGCAATTTCTGCCTGTAGACGCAGATTCATTGCCTGAATCGCCTCAGCTTGATGTGCCTTCCGTCGTGAAATCTGCTTTTGCCGCCGCTCTCGGCCATATAAAGATAAGGCGAGAAGAAGCAAAGTCAGGACTATCCCGATAATCATCACCGCCTGGCTTCGTTCCTGCACTGGAGCCAACGGCGCCACATGATGGAGTTGCCAACCAAGATCTTCCTGAGGCCGCGAGAGAAACAGATAAAGCGCCTTATCAAAACGGACGATCTTTTGCCCCTCAGCCAAAACCTCAACTGTCTCCAGAGGCAACAATTCAAGAGCTTGAGCCCCGTATTGTCGCCCAGCAAGGATCATAGTTCTCTGGTTTTCAGAGAGTTGCGTCAGCGTCCGGTACTTCCAATCCTCCCGACTGGAGAGGAACAAAACGCCATTGGCATCACTGACCAAAACCGTTTCTCCCCCCTTATGCCAATCATCCTGTAATGGGGTCAGATCAACCTTAGCGATAGTTGCCCCCAGAAACTGGCCATTATCGCAAACCGAATGAGACATGAAATATCCCGGCTTTCCAGTGGTTGCACCGATAGCAAAAAACCGCCCCTTCAATTTGGATTTTGCATCGGTGAAGTAAGGCCTGAACCCATAGTTATGGCCAATATAGGTTTGTGGATCCTGCCAATTGCTCGCCGCCAGAGTGTCGCCCACAGCGCTCATCACGTAGAGAGTATCAGAACCGGCCTCAGCGTTGAGGGATTGCAGATAATCATTCACTAAATCAGCATTAAAGGAAGACTTCAGCAAAATTTTGATATCAATATTCTGAGATAAAACGTAAGGGAGGTAAGCGTACCGGCTCAGAGCTTCATGCAAAGTACCAGAGTACAGTGTCATCCTCTCTCCGCCGACTTTTATCAGCGTATTCAGGGCATCGGTATAAGCCCATCGAGTGGCCTGCCAGACAAGAGTTGTCGCCAGCAGCAGACTGATAATCAACACCCAGAACAAGCTGATATTTCTGAATAATTTCTTCATGAGCAAGCGTAGATCCACCTAAAAAGAGGGTTAAGTGACGGATTAACTTTTGACACTGATGACAAATTTGAGATACCGACCTTCAGGAAAACTCACAGAGCAAGGAAAATCTTCCGGCTGACCGCCGATAAAGATTGTCCTCAAGTCATCACCTGACTGCAAAGCCCCCCGCCGTAACTCTTTCAGATAATCCTCCATAGAGACCTTTTGATGATTACTGGAACTGACGAGAAGGCCACCAGATTCCAAAAGAGGCAAACACGCCAACACCAGCTTTGACGTTCCCCCATGAGTAGAAAAACGACTCTTACTCGTAGTCGAAAAGGACGGGGGATCAAAGAGAATAATATCAAAACAACGCTGCTGTCCCTGCATTTTTGCCAGTTCGGTAAAAACATCATTGACGACAAATTCATGTCGCTTCGGATTAATCCTGTTGATGGAAAAGTTCTCCCGCGCAATATCCAGATACTTTGCCGAAACATCGACACTGGTCACCTTTTGAGCTCCAGCAGCCGCAGCGGCAACAGAAAAGGCACCAGTAAAAGCGAATAAGTTCAGGACCCTTTTTCCTGCAACCCGCTCCGAGAACTCCTGTCGGTTACGCCTCTGATCCGGAAACAGCCCCGTATTGAGACCTTCACGTAAATCAACCAGATAATTCAATCCATTTTCTGTCACCTGCAAAGGGACAGGGGCCGCTGTGCCTGCAATCACCCGGCTGTATTCCTTGCTGCGCCGCTTCGCCTCCAAGGCACGGGTTTCCTGTGGCCTCAATTTACGGTAGACACCCATCGGCTGAAAAACATTGCGTACTGCGGTCGTCAATCGATCCAGATGAACATCCCAGGCAGAAGTGTACAATTGCAGCATCAAATAGTCGCCGTAACGGTCTATCGTTACCCCGGGCAACCCATCGCCTTCGCTATTGAGCCAACGGTACGCATCGGTCTCCTGGAGGCGCGCATGCACACGCAACTGTTTTGCCAAAAGAAGCTTCTCTTCGAACCATTCCACAGTTATTTGAATTTTTTTCCGATCAAGAATTCGCGCTACAATCCGATCTTTGGGATCATACAAAGCCGTAGCCAAATGCTGATTCTTATCATCAACAAGCGCAATCAGATCACCTGCTTCTCCGGAAGGCCACTGTTTTGTATAGCGATCAGCGAGGACCCAAGGGTGTCCCAACTCAAGCATACGAATTGTTTCGGGGCCAACGCGACATTTTTTCATAGAACATCCTTTATTCACACCGACGATATGGATTAAAACCATCGGAATTGTAACTGAGTCAAACCTTGACGCCAAGTGCCAGTTTAAGAATAAGATACTATTTCAGTAGCAGTTTCAATATTAAGCTGTTAATTATTTCCAAAAATATTACAGTACAATGCTATAATGGCGAAGGAATACATAGAAGGAGACCGAATGAACAGCAAATTTAAAAATAGAATTCGTGAGCAGTTCGGTAGAACTGCATCAGCATATGTTGAGGCAACCCATTTTTCCGGGGGCGAAGATCTGGAAGAAGCAGCAAAGCTACTCAAACCTTCCCATGATGACAATATGCTCGACGTTGCCTGTGGTGGCGGTCACATGGCTCTTTTCTTTGCGCCAATGGTCAGACAGGTTGTGGCCTCGGATTTAACTATGCAAATGCTCAAAAAAGCACAAGAGCATATTGCCGAAGAGGGACGCGTTGACAACGTCGTTTTCCGCGAAGCAGATGCAGAAGACCTCCCTTTCCCTGCAGGGTCTTTTACCCTGCTCACCTGTCGCATCGCTCCCCATCACTTTCCAGATGTTCCCAAAGCGTTACGTGAATTTCACCGGGTTCTCCGTCGAGGCGGTCGAATGGCCATCATTGACACCTTAATGCCTGCAGACCCTGAAATCGCAGAATTCTTTCAAACCATGGAAAAAATGCGTAACCCGACCCACATAAAAGCATTCAATGAAGAACAATGGCGTGAAATGATTCAGGATTCTGAACTGATACTCCAAGAGATCCAGATTATTTCCAAAACCCATGACTTTCAAGAATGGACCAAAACCGCAGGACTGAATCGTGCAAAAGTTCAGGAGTTGAATAAGTTTTTCATGGACGCTCCCCAAAAGATCCACGATTATTTTCAAATTGAATCTTTTGCCGGTGAAGTAGAGTCGTACACTGATAAAAAGTTATTGATCTACGCCACCCGGAAAGAGAAAGAAAAACACATCCACCAGAAGACAGCACCAGAAGTTCTAGATGAGATAGATAAACCTTCTGATGCAACGAAAGACTAGGGCAACCTCAGCGGGTTGCCCTAGCAACCTTTAGATTCAATATTGTCCAGCATTATCATTCGGGACAACAAAAATCTCTACACGGCGGTTTTGCGCCTGACCGGACACAGTATTATTACTAGCAATGGGTTCCATCTCACCATGCCCTTCTGTCCCCATCCTTGCAGCACTTACCCCGCGCATAATTAAATAATTGGCAACGGCATTCGCTCTTCTTAGTGAAAGCTCAAAATTGTATTGATCAGAACCAACATTATCCGTATGACCAACCACGACTATCTGGGTCTGAGGATAACGACTCATAATGTCAGCGATCTTTGTCAAGGGTGAGTAAAATGTTGATTTTATATTCGCTGAGTTAAAGTCAAACGAGACCTCACTATTCATCGTCAGCTTAAGAATCTCATTCTGCTGCCGTTCAATTTCTATCTGATGCTGTGCCTGTTCATTTGCCAATTCCTGTTCAAACTCAGTCTGTTGCTTATCCATATAGGCACCGGCTCCAGCACCCAACGCACCACCAGCTGCACCACCGATCAGAGCCCCTCTGAGAGCGCCCCCAGAATGATCATTATGGTATCCGATTAAAGCTCCCGACACCGCGCCGACCAGAACGCCAACCCCCGCCCCTTTCTTCGTATTTTGATGGGTTGTATTAGTTGCACAACCAGCAATAAATAAAAAAACAACCAAAACAGCCAAAAATCTTTGTTTCATAAATACCCCTTTTAACATCTGGAAAATATAACTGTGACTGTTTGGAATTATACTCGATTCGAATTGAAAAAAATAGCGCCCTCCGTACAGACAAAACAAAATCCATAAAAAAAGGGAGGCCCCAAACGGGACCTCCCATAAACAAAGAACAATAAAATCTAACTCGCTTACTTGATACCAGCAGCAGCCTCAAGCATGTCAGTCGTAACAGACTTAGGACGCTCAATGGCATAACCAAGGGCACGGTCCCAAGTGATATTTGGCAAGCAACCAAGGGCACGACCGATACCGAACAGAACGGTATAGAATTCGTACTGGGTAACACCATAATACCATTGAATAACGCCCGACTGAGCATCAACATTTGGCCATGGGTTTTTAGCTTTCCCTTGTTCAACCAGAATATCTGGTGTGACATCAAAGATCATGCTGACCAATTTAAACAGTGGGTAATCTTTGAGACCTTCAGTGTTGAGGCAGAATTCACGCTGTGAGGTATAACGTGGATCAGTTTTCCGCAGAACAGCATGACCGTAACCTGGGATAACCTGGCCGCTGTTAAGGGTAGCCCAAAGAGCTTCTTTAAGTTGTTCTTCGGTGGGTAGTTCGCCACCCAGTTTGGCCATGAAGTTTTGTGTCCAACGAAGAACTTCTTCGTTAGCCAGACCATGTAAAGGACCAGCAAGACCGTTGATACCAGCACTGTAGGCATAGTATGCATCTGACAAAGCAGAAGCAACCAGGTGAGTGGTATGTGCAGAAACGTTACCGGACTCATGATCAGAGTGGAGGATGAAATACATCCGGGCCACATTTTTGTAATCTTCGCTTTGACCAATCATATGAGCGAAGTTACCACCCATATCCAGATCAGGATCGGCATCAATATGAGTGTCACCTTTGTACTTCATCCGATAGATATAAGCACCGATAGGACCAAGTTTAGCCATCAGGTTTGTGGAATCCTCATACATATCTTCCCAGCAAGTCATTTTATTGAATTTGCCAGCAGCGTAGTTGTTAGAGAAGACCGAATCACGTTGCATTGCCAAAATAGCAGAAGAGAACATAACCATTGGATGGCTGTCACGTGGCAGAGCACGAAGAACATCAATAACATATTGAGGAACCTGGGAACGGCTCTTCCAGTCTTCAACGACTTCGAGAGTTTGTTCCATCGTTGGAATGTCGCCGGTCATCAGCAGATACCAGAAACCTTCGACGTAAGGATAGTCACTACCAGGAACCTTGGGCAGCGCAGCAAAGGTTTCAGGAATAGTGTAACCACGGAAACGAATCCCTTCCATTGGATCCAGATAGGAGATATCAGTAACCAGACACTTGATACCACGAGCTCCACCGATAGCCTGACCGATAGTAGATTCACCGAGACTCACATCAGCAAATTCTTTAGCCAGTCGAGTTGTGCGGGGGCGATGCGCAGCAATCTTTTCTGCTAGAACCTTTTTCAAAGTTGACATACTCTCTCTCCTTTTTTTGGACGTTAAATAAACAATCGAGAAGCCCATCTGGGCCAAGAAAGAAATTCCGCAAAGCGGAAATATCGAACTGCACAAAAAAACATCTTTTTATGCAGGCTATAAAACTAATTTTGAAGTGGGTTTACAGACCCTTTTTCTCAAGTCCGTAAACCTTCTTTCGCCTAAATTCACAAATATTGTTCTAGCAATTCACTTCCCCATTGTCAAGCGGTAAATTGTATACAGTATTCAATTTTATACTCCTAAAAGTTGTGTGGGTTCAGACCACATAACAGGTGTTTTTTCCTTGCCACTCAGGCCCAGAGAGCATAAAATGCCTAATAATTATGCATACACAACCTATTCAAATAAAGTCACTGCAACTGGTTAATCCTGTCATCCTCGCACCCATGGCAGGGATCACCAACCTACCTTACCGCAGAGTGATGAAATCCTTTGGCGCCAGCCTGGTTTTTTCAGAAATGATAAGTGCTAACGGGTTGATCCGTGATGGCAAGAAAACCCGGTTACTTCTGACCTCGCATAAAGATGAATTTCCCCTTGGGGTTCAGCTGTTTGGAGAAGATCCCATGGTTCTTTCCAAAGCGGCTGAAAGCATCAAGGATGAAACCACCTTACTGGATTTAAACATGGGCTGCCCAGTTAAAAAAGTGGTGCGGAACGGAGCAGGAAGCGCCCTCCTTCAAGAACCGCTCAGGGTGGCACAAATCGTAGCTGCGGTTCGCAAGGTCTACCCCGGCCCATTGACAATAAAAATACGTTCAGGTTGGGACGAACAATCTCTTAATTTTTTAGAAATCGGTCGCATCGCCGAAGCAGAAGGAGTTGATGCTATCACCCTCCATCCCCGTCCTCGAAGCCAAGGCTTCTCAGGAAGTGCGCGCTGGGAACACATTACCGCACTAAAATCGGAGCTAAATATACCAGTGTTTGGAAGTGGCGATATTTTCAATCCTGAAGATGGTATTGCGATGCTTCGGAAGACCGGTTGTGACGCTATTATGATAGGTCGTGGGGGATACGGTAATCCGTGGCTAATCCGACAAATCATTGAACAACTGGCGGGTAAGCCAGTGACAATTCCCACGCCACTGGAAAAGTATCAGACCGCATTACAACACCTGCAATTACACCACGACCAATTCGGAGAAAAAAAAGCTATTTTAGAAATGCGCAAACATCTTTGCTGGTACACACGGAGTATGGAAGGTGCTGCACTTTTCCGCGCCTCTTTACAAAAAACCGAACAGCTTGATCACATTCGAGAACTCGTCAGGATTTTCTTTTCTCAAGCTGAGGCCGCATGAATAGATTGTCACACCAAGAATATGCCTTGATTTTAGAAAATATTGATGACGCAATCATTGCCGTCGATATGCAAGGGATGATCACCTATTTTAATGCTTCGGCGCAGCTTTTTTCTGGATTATCAGAGAAACAGTCCATCGGTCAATCGTTTTTTGAGTGCTTTAAAACCCAGAAAACTCTCTGTTATCTGGCACGGACGACCCTTGAAAATGGACGTTCCATTTCCAGCCATGAAACCATAACCTTGAGAACGTCAAACTCCAAACAACATCAGGTCAGTGTCACCGCTTCACCTATCTTTCCAGCTTCCGCTCCACAACAAGGAGCGGTCATTGTCCTTCATGATCTAACCCGGGTTCGCTCTTTGGAAGGTGCGGTACGGAATGCCGATCGCCTGGCAATGATCGAAACAATGGCTGCTGGCTTGGCGCATGAGATTAAAAATCCCCTTGGCGGCATCAAAGGTTCTGCACAACTCTTACAGATGGAACTGGAAGGCAACGATGAATTGCAGGAATACACGCAACTCATTGTGCGGGAAACAACACGGGTCAATCGCATCATTGAAGAATTACTGAACCTTTCTCGTCCACGAAAAACTCAACTTGAATTTGTTAATATCAGCCAGATTCTCAATGAAATTATAACTCTACAGAAGAATACGGTTAGTGATCGTGGCATCGTCTTTGCCTGGGAACTGGATCCGAGCATCCCAGATATTCCGGGAGACCATGACTTGTTAATGAGACTGTTTCTGAACCTGATCAAGAACAGCTGTGAAGCGACACAGGATCATAGTAAGATTACCATCGCGACCCGCATTGACACTGAATATCATTTACGACTTCCGGATACCCGTCCTACTCCTATGGTTCAAGTATCCATCAGCGATCAGGGACCAGGCATCTCGATTCCGGAACTGGAGAAAATCCTCACCCCCTTCTATACGACCAAAGAGAGCGGCAACGGTCTCGGACTCCCCATTTGTCAAAAAATCATTACTGATCATGGCGGAATGTTAGAATTCATCAACAGAGATGAAGGGGGAACTCAGGTAAAAGTTTCACTGCCGTTACTCCGCAATCAAAGCGAGGATAAAACCGCTAAAGGATAAATCGCATGGCTATTCAACGTATTCTTGTCGCTGACGACGAAGAAAGCATCCGCTGGGTTCTATCTAAAGCCTTGAAGAAACAAGGATTCAGTGTTGACCTTGCTGAAGATGGCTCACAAGCCAGAAGTCTGGCACAAAAGAACCACTATGATCTGGCTATTTTGGACATTAAAATGCCTGGGGTTCAAGGTCTAGATTTACTTAAGTTGTTTCGTGCTGAATCGCCAGACACCTTGATTATTATCATGACGGCTGAGGCAACGATGGAAAATGCTGTCTCCGCCATGAAACATGGTGCTTATGACTACCTGACAAAACCTTTTGACCTGACGGCCCTCGATGCCATCATTCTCAAAGCAGAAAAAGCGGCGGATTTGACAGGGAAAATTGATCATCTCAAAGAGGAATTACAGGATCATTACAGCGTTGGGCGGGCGATCATCGGCAACAGTCAAGCGATGCAGGATATCTACAAAATTCTCGGTCGAGCCGCTGGTTCTGACGTCACTATTCTGGTCACTGGAGAGAGTGGCACCGGCAAAGAACTGATTGCCCGGGCAATCCACGTTAACAGTCAACGACTTGGCAAACCATTGATCGCTTTAAATTGTGCTGCCATTCCCCACGAGTTACTGGAAACTGAGTTATTTGGTCATGAGCGGGGAGCTTTTACTGGGGCGACAGAACGTAAAATCGGAAAGTTTGAACAAGCTAACGGGGGCACTCTCTTTCTGGATGAAATCGGCGATATGCCTTTGGAATTACAAGCAAAACTTTTACGAGTCCTGCAAGAAAAAGAGATCACCCGCACCGGGGGGAACCAGACAATTCAAGTTGATGTGCGGATTGTCGCCGCCACCAATCAGGATATTCTTTCACGGGTCAAAGAGAAACAGTTCCGTGAAGATCTTTATTATCGACTCAATGTTGTCCCAATCAAGATGCCTCCGCTGCGCGAAAGGCGTGATGATATCCCCTTGCTAGCCGATTTTTTTCTACAGAAATCCAAGCAGGATCTCGGCATTGATGCCATGGAGTACAGCGAAGAATTATTAGAACTATTCAAAACCTACAACTGGCCAGGGAATGTTCGAGAGTTAGAGAACAATATTAAAAGAGCAGCCCTCCTCTCTCCGAATCAGGTCCTGACCCCATTGGATTTTCCAGATTTACTCGAAGGGAAAAAATATCAACGCCAAGACGAGTCGCTAGAAACCTTGGTTGCACAAAAACTTGAAAATTCGCTCTCCCAGATGAATCTTCACGAGATGGACACCCTTTACGAAATGGTCCTCCATCAGGTCGAACGCCCTCTGATTAATATCGTCTTGCAAAAAACCCGTGGCAATCAGATCAAGGCAGCTCAGATCCTTGGGATTAACCGTAACACGTTACGAAAAAAGATAAAGACCTTGGAAATTGACGTCAAACGTGGTGACGCATAGACAACTGACAATTTATCCGGACTGCATTTTTAAATGCAGTCCTGCCTATACCATGGACACTCCGATTAATAGCTGTCATCCCGTTGAGCCTGATTTTCAAAACGGGTAAATTCGCCCCGGAAGGTCAGGTGGACGGTACCGATTGGACCATTTCTCTGTTTACCGATAATCAGCTCAGCATCCTTATCATGCCCCTTTTCACAGGTTCGCTCACGGCTTTTACAATCTTCGCAATACACCGCTTCACGATAGACAAACATGATAACGTCAGCGTCCTGCTCAATCGCACCAGATTCACGTAAATCTGCCATCATCGGGCGCTTATCGGTCCGGCTTTCCAGAGAACGGTTCAACTGTGACAGTGCAACAACCGGCAATGCCAACTCTTTGGCTAGCGCCTTGAGAGAACGGGAAATCTCAGAAATTTCCTGCTGCCGACTTTCGGGGTTGCTACCACGCATCAGTTGCAAATAATCGACAATGATCAATCCCAATCCATGCTCAGCTTTCAAACGTCGCGCTTTGGAACGTAACTCCAGCACGGAAATCGCTGGGGTATCATCAATAAAAAGTTGGGTCTCATTTAATTGACCTGCAGCCATCGTCAGCTTCGGCCAATCGGATTCGCCCAAATGTCCGGTGCGCAACCGACCAGCATCGACCTTTGCCAAAGAACAGAGCATCCGTTGCACCAGTTGCTCTTTACTCATCTCCAGCGAGAAAATCACTGCCGGGACCGGATTGTCGGCATGGGTGGTTGCATATTCCACCAGATTCAGCGCAAAAGCGGTCTTCCCCATAGAAGGACGGCCTGCGACAATAATTAAGTCACTAGGTTGCAACCCGGCCGTCATCTTATCCAGATCGTGATAGCCTGTCGGCACTCCGGTCACCAGTTCTTTACGTTCGTAGAGGGCCTCTATCGACTTAAAAGTGTCTTTAAGAATATCCCGCACCGGAAAATAAGAGGGCCGCATTCTGTTTTCAGAGATTTCGAAGATCGATTTTTCGGCCTGATCAAGGATCTCTTCCATATCCCCGCCGTCATAACCACGGGTTGCAATAGCCGTTGAGGCCTCAATCAATTTTCGCGCAACGGATTTTTCTTTTACCAGTTTACAGTAATAGCTGATATTGGCAGCCGTCGGGACATAATCGACCAGAGTCGCCAGATAGGTGCTGCCACCCACCTCTTCAAGCTCACCACGATCTTTAAGAACAGCGGTTAAAGTGACCAGATCTGCCGGTTCACTTTTTTCGGAGAGGAGGATCAATGCGCTGAAAATTTTCCGGTGGCTGCCACGGTAGAAATCATCAACTGTCAAGAACTCCAATGCCCGGTTAAGGGCCTCGTTTTCGAGCAACACCCCCCCGAGCACTGACATTTCAGCTTCTAGATTTTGTGGTGGTAAACGATGTCCGTGTTTCTCTTCCATAACAACTCCTGAATTCAATAGATCTGGCAGGATATCAGAGTCGGGATGATTTAAAAAGGATGAAGACCGTCAGGGGAAAAGAATAGGACGAGCCACGTTTAAAAGACGAACAAAATAGATGGTTAATCTTTTTTCATTCGAGAGACGTAAAAGGGGCGCGAACAAGAAATCCGCACCCCGAACCTGTTACGCTAAAACCTTAGAGTGGATCGATATCCTCACTCAACCAACGCTTCGAATAGGTTGCGAGCCAATCTCCTGCATCTAGGAAACCACCCCCCAAATCAGAGCGATATGAAAGATTTCCCGTAGAAAGGTCATTCACCCCCTTTGATGACATCACCACGTTGGCTTGCTTCTCACTTGCTTCAGCCTCCGAGGGAATGGACCAGAGGGAGTACCAATTCTCAGCTGAGCTGAGGTCGGGCATCATCAGAGAATTCTCTGTTCCCTGCCTGCCAACGGTGACTATAGTCGTCGTAGAGTAATCAATACTGTTTGCTGTGCCGTTGAAGTAACTGACATAGGCAACAGTGTTTGCAGGAGTTTCATCCCAACTCATACCTGGCAACATCGAACCGCTACTGGTATCGGCAACATGCTGAAGTTCAAGAGGGACCAAGATGCTAAGATCCAGGTCTTCATCAAAAGAGAAACCCGGGGAAGCGAAACCTTTAGAATAAAAGAGTGATGATTCCTCATCAAGATCAATGCCAAGCTCGAGCAGGTAAAAACCGCCGGGCGCAACGACAGATAGATCTTCAGGAGCAGAGTATCTGACAAACGTTGCCCCTTCGTTAGATTCATAGCCCATAGAAACCAGTGTTTTGTTCGCGGTTTGCAGATAGACTTCGAAACCATCCGTCTGAACACCGTCGTCAGAAAAATAGCCACTCGGATTGAAGGTAAAA
Organism: Desulfuromusa kysingii; assembly: GCF_900107645.1. Taxonomy (GTDB): domain Bacteria; phylum Desulfobacterota; class Desulfuromonadia; order Desulfuromonadales; family Geopsychrobacteraceae; genus Desulfuromusa; species Desulfuromusa kysingii. The sequence continues at coordinate 3,160 of NZ_FNQN01000003.1, read as the reverse complement.
GTATATGATGAGTCAAGGGAAACAACATCTTCAGCTGTGCCAAAATCAACATCTGTCTGCGCCGATGCCTCAAACGTCCTCACGATCATCTCTGAAGGGTAATTAACATTATTGGGGGTTCGAGTCACTACGAGATCATATGGGACGGTTTCTGGAGAGAAGATGATTGGATTTGAATCCCAGACAGTGTCATAGTCACCACCAACATAAACCTTTCCCCAATCATCACCAAGAGAACTTTCTGCCACAGTAACCTCTAAAGACGTTTCGTCCTGATCGAAAAAAGTCCTTAAGTCAAAACTGGGGATCTCATTCGTAGTGGTCTGCAAGGTGGTTGTGTAGACACTTTGATCCTCTGCATTGGCGATAAGTATGGCTAAACCGTATCGGCCGGCAGAGTCAGTCACCGGTGGAGTGAAGATAAGATCATCAGGCATCTCAATCTCCTCCCATTCACCATCACCGTCCTGAAATGCGATCCATTGTGCGTCTTCAATAACCAAAGTTGACTTGCCACCATCCGAATCGCTACATCCGCTAACAGAAAGAAGAATCAACACAAAGGTCAGCAAGAAGAAAAGCTGTCGAAATCGTAATCTTTGTTCGATAACATCTTTCGAGAACTCAGCCTTAGGTATCTCGCCTGTTGCCTCTGAAAAAAGATGGCATGATGATTTCTCCACCGTTGCAAAAAATCGTGATTTGTTCATGAATACCTCCTATTTTATGGTGATGCTACATACTACCTAAAAGCCCGATCTCAATATCAATAGAGATCAGGCTATGTTCTTGGTCATTGTGGCAGTTCCATTAAATATTACTAAAACCTTTGACTTAGACACCAGGCAGATACAGATTAGTGCATGAGCTTTGCTCGTCCGAGAGTCAAAACACGGCACCTCTGCTTTGAGCAACATGCCGTGCCGATGCTCATAATTATACCTCAAAAAAACAACAACAAAAGCGTTGTCGCAAGAAAGTTAAATAGCATTTATTATAGCAAGAAAATAAAAAGGGGCAAGTTTTGTCTTAATGGAGGGTAAAACTTAATAAATTCTTCTGTGCAATCTTTCACAGCAAATTGTCAAACTGTCTGTTCAGTTGTTTCCTGACGAGGAAGCGTAAACCTTCAGGCCGATGATGCCGACAACAATCAAAAACAAGCAGACGATCCTCATGATCTCCTTGGACTCACCAAAAAGAAACATGCCCGTTATCGCCACACCTACGGCGCCAATCCCTGTCCACACGGCATAAGCAGTCCCTATTGGGATTGATCTCATAGCAACTGAGAGCAAACCAAAACTAATAGCCATTGCAGATACCGTCAGCAAGGACGGAACGAACTTAGTGAATCCTTCAGTATATTTAAGACCAACCGCCCAGCCACACTCAAAAACCCCTGCAACAACCAGATAAAACCACGCCATGACTTGTTACTCTATCCTTTCACATCAAGTAAATTTACGAATTATAGCAACCAAAGGGGATCATACAGGTTTCTTACCTTTTGTGGCATGACAAAAGTGTGGGACGAAGAGCCGCACAAAACGTATTTTCCACCTTATTGTTTTGGCGTAAGTCGAAGCAAACGGCCATCATCCCCGTCCTCCAGAACCCAGATAGCACCTTCAGGTCCCTGTTCAACCTCACGGATGCGTTGATCCATAGCAAAACGTTCGACCTCTTTGGCCTGATCTCCATCGATTTGAATCCGTATTAATGATTTTGATCTCAGCCCACCGATAAAAGTATTCCCCTGCCACTGCGAAAATATCGCGCCAGAATAGATGATCAGCCCCGATGGTGCAACAGTAGGGATCCAGTAGACCTCAGGGGCATGAAACTCTGGTCGCGTATCATGGTCGGGAATAGGAATTCCGGAGTACTGGTCTCCCCAGGAGACAATTGGCCAACCATAATTATCACCAGCAACGATCAGGTTAAATTCGTCACCATGTCTGGGGCCCATTTCATGAGTCCACAGCTGTCCTTGTTGATCAAAAGCAATCCCAAGCAAGTTGCGGTGCCCAAGCGACCAAAAAGTTTTCGCCAGTTCTCCCTTATCTTGAAACGGATTGTCAGGCGGGACGGTGCCATCGGCATTGAGGCGGATAACCTTACCCAGATTTTGCTCCCAACTCTGCGCAGGGGCCTGTTTTTGTCGTTCCCCAGAAGTGATAAATAAGTAGCCATCTGGATCGAATGCCAGTCGGTGAGAATAATGGCCACTCCCTGAGACTTTGGGAGTTTGCCGCCAGATGACCGTAAAGTTTTCCAGGTGCGGCGATGTGGCCGCCGGATCAAGTTGAGCTCGTGCGACAACGGCGCCCCGATTTCCTGCCCCATCCTGTTCAGCGTAGGATAAATAGATCCAATGGTTTTCTTTATATTGAGGATGAAGCACGATATCACCCAACCCGCCCTGACCGCTGTAAGCGACTTCGGGTAAGCCTTTGACTGACACTTTGGAATCGTCATCCAGATCGACCAAAAGCAATGACCCTTGTTTTTCAGTGACCAGCAAGTTTCCACTCGGCAAAAAAGTCATAGCCCAAGGCTCATTAAATGAGCCAAAACTCTCATATTCAAGAATTGAACCCGCATTCCCTTTAATCGTGTTTCCAAATAGCCATGCATAAGCGTTGCTTGAAACCAGGAGACATAAAAGGGATAGATAACTGATTAAACGTAGTGATTGCATAATCCTCTCCATTTCAAAGTTGGCATAAAATGGTGTTTAGATGATTCTACCATTTTCTACACTTTTGAGTATTGGGGGTGGAATTTTTCTAGTGTTAGGCTCCCCTCCCCCGTGTGACGCAGCCGGAATGAAACAGCTGATTTGAGAATCAGAGCGGCAAATGTTTGAGGGCGACAGCCAGAGTTTTTGCCGCTCATCAAAGCAGCTGTGGAAGGGAGGGAACCCGTAGGGCAAGGAGGTCAGGTGCCTTTTTTTGCTGACTTTTTTGTGGCACGACAAAAAAGCCAGGCGTCGGGCAGGGCCGCAACCCCGCGACCTTATGGGTTATCACACAAAGTCAGAGAAGAACCGGCGGGTCTCGTCCCGCCAGACGAGTGACTTTTCTATCACGACATAGAAAAGGCACCAAAAGAGGTCGCCCCAATACCAGCGCCTGCCAAGGCAGGTTCCTTCCGC
>NZ_FNQN01000014.1 GCF_900107645.1 Desulfuromusa kysingii | reverse complement strand
GAAGGGGTCCGTGGTTATTTGTTTCAAGGCCGCTTTGGTTCCTGTGTGCTCGACCAGCAGCACCTGCTGGCCGCAGGACGCTACGTGGAACGTAATCCAGTTGCGGCAGGCATGGTCGAGTCTCCTGTAGATCATAACTGGTCGAGCGCACGTTTCAATTGTGGTGTGGTCGAAGATGATCCGCTGGTACGAGAGCGAAGCTTACCTTCGATGGTCGATAATTGGATGAACTTTCTGGAAACAACAGATGGAGAACAAGACCTCAGGATTCAAAAAAGAACGAAAACCGGTCGTCCATTAGGTGGAGAACCGTTTATTAAGCATCTTGAAAAATTAACTGGACGGGCGTTGATGTTGAAAACAGCGGGGAGGCCACGAATTGATGAGTAATAAGTATTATGTCCCCGGAATAGATGCCCAGGATTCAAAAAAAGAACGAAAACCGGTCGTCCATTGGGTGGAGAACCGTTTGTTAAGCATCTTGAAAAATTAACTGGACAGGCGTTGATGTTGAAAACAGCGGGGAGGCCGCGAATTGATGAGTAATAGGTATTATGTCCCTGGAACAGATCCGTTTTCGGTTTGGGGTACGACCCCGGATCGGAGGCGGGCTGTTTGTGTTTGGTCCGTTGACAGTGAGCCGCTCAATCCAAAAGGGAAATTGACGAATTCCGCAGTTTCTGGAGTCATAAAATGAAAGAAATATTGAATCTGGCATTGGTGTTTTTCTTATCCTCCTACTGGCTGATCGTTCCGATCGTTTTTCTGGTTGTCATGCTTTTTTTGTTGGGAACACGAAAAACGAATAAAGGTCGATGGATGATTGCGACAGTCACTCTGATCGGTGTGGTTCTAATGGCGTGGTATGGCTTTGGGCGAGTTGCTTACTATGATTGGCAGGTCAAAAGACTGTGTGCGATTGATGGAGGGGTCAAGGTTTATGAGACGGTGCAGTTGCCTACGGAGAAATACAACAAATATGCAAATAAAAACTGGATATTACCTAACAAAGCCAAGGCTAAACCATCAGATGAATATTTTTATGAAAGGGAAATTGTTTATTATCACAGAGACAATCCTCAAGTTACGCGACAGCTTACTCGAATAATTAGGCGTAGTGATGGCAAGGTCCTGGGCGAATATATCCGTTATGGTCGAGGAGGCGGTGACTTACCTGGCCTTTGGGAAGGATCAAGTTTCTCATGCGCCGACATTGTTAGGCCGCCAAGTTTTGCAACATCAATATTTAAGGAGGGGAAATAATGAACACAATAACTGAATATTACCGTCAGTCTGAGCTTGCACTTGCATCATATTCGACTCTGTATTACGGAATATCTGACGATGCATACCTCGACGCTCTCAAACGTGGTGTCGATGGTATGTCCCAAACCCAAGCTGAGACTTTCGCCAGCAACTGGCGCGTTATCGATCAGCTCCCGAACACCGCCGAAGGGTTTTCGGCCACGGTGTTTCAAAGTATCGACGATAATAGCTATGTGCTGTCGATTCGTGGAACCGAAACCTCCACCATCAAGGATGGTCTGATTGACTGGTCGACTAATTTTGGTGACATCGGGGCTGATGGCATTGCTATCGCGCAAGCAATCGATTTGTTCAACTATTATCAACGGTTAACAGTCAGACAGGGCGAGGACCTTGTCCAATACGCCTATTCCCATGAAGAACTCAACTTGGCAGAGCCGGGGGGCGTTATCCCTGCATCAATCACTTACACGACCACAATAGCAACAGCAGATGGCGCATTGGCCGGTAAGCATGTGACAGTTACAGGTCATTCGCTGGGTGGGCACCTTGCTCTTATCATGAGCCGCTTAGCCCCAGACTTTGTGGATTCAGTCACGACGTTTAATGCTCCAGGGTTTGACCCGCTAACGAGTAGCGAGGATACAGAAGCGTTTTTTACTTTGCTTCGCAATGCTGAAACGGCAGCAACGGGAAGTTCTGATATTTTAACTGCTTGGGATGTTGACAATGTTGACAATATAAGCAACCTGAGCCTGGAAGGTGATATTGTTAGTGCGGTTGGAACAGTACCGGGAGAAACACAAACTGTGACAGGTGAAGATACCGATCCTTTTGGTGCTCATTCCATACAAGGTACAACCGACACTCTTGCCGTCTACAACCTGTTCTCGCAAGTCGACCCATCCCTGTCTATCGATGAGGTCACAGCCATTCTTAAAACGTCAGCCTATGAAGCCGACCACACCCTCGAATCAGCAGTAACAGCGTTGGGGGAATTGTTTGTCACCGATTTCACCCCGCGCACCGGGAGTGAATACGACACAGAGCGTGACGATCTGTACACTGATATCGACGCCATCTCAAGTGTATTGGAGAACACCTCCGGTCTGAGCATTGACGTTTTTTCCTCAACCGATACGGAAGGGAGCGTCACTCCTTTCTTCCCTTACGATATCGAAAGCAACGCTCGTACCGACATCGCCTACCGCTACGCCTTAGTCAATCTCAATCCTTTTGCAGTTGTTGGTGCGAATTATTCCGATTTTAACCAAAACCGTGAACTCGATATCTATGATCCAGCCACCGGGCAAGGGCAGTTAAGTAACATGTATCTGACGTATCGGGCGGAAATGCTTTATTTTTTGATCGAGAAGAACATCCATGACGGCTACAACGAATCGATCATTCATTTTGTTGATATGGGAAGTGGTGAAGAGGTCGTTCACGCTGATCCGATCATTGTCCCTCAAAAAAAGGTTGTGTTCGGCAGCAATCAGGGAGAGGTATTGGAAGGACAGAAGGCCTCTGAGATGCATCCCTACATTGGGGATAATTTCAATGATGCTCTTTTCGGCGGTGGTGGTAAGGATTCCCTGAATGGCTATGGCGGAGATGACTATATCGAGGGCGGCAAAGGTCGGGATACCCTGATAGGCGGCGCTGGAAATGACACTTACTACTATATCCCCGGCGACGGCGAAGACACGATCACAGATACTGAAATCTCCGATTCCGGTACCAACCACATTGTTGTCGGCGATTTGGATCTGAGCGAAACAACCATCGATTCTTATTATATGAACCCTTCTCAAACCCTTTATGTGTTCACCGACTTGCCCCATGGGCTCACCTACCAATGGAATACCATGGCCCAGACTGTTCTGATCATGGGTTCCGCCCTGGATGGGGCGGGGAGTACCAGTTCCGTTAATAGCATCACCATCAACGATATTAGCAGTTTGGATCAGCTTCTGGAACGGTTCGGGATTGCTATCCCCCTGCCCGTCGAGGGAGCGATATCGATTAATTCCAGCAACCCCTTTACGATGGAAGAACAAACCATCGCTGATTTGACTTCCTCGGTCTCTGAATGGGGCTCACAGAGTTTCTTCTTGTCATTGAATCAAGCCTTAAATAGCGGTGACCAGATTATTATTCAGGTTTCGGGTGATGTTGACTCAAGCCTGCTGAAAATTGTTACCGGCGACCTGATTCTTGATTTTGAGAATGGTCAAATTATCCTCGATGCGACAGACGGTCTGGCGCAGAAAGCCTTCAGCCTGCTGCAGCAAGGTGAACTCTCCGCTGACGGACAGATTTCCTTGACGGCGACAATTGTTACTATCGATGCTGAGGGGAATGAAATCCATACGCCCATTCTTAATGCCCTGAATATAGCCTTTGAAGATAATGGTTTTTCAACGACAGCTGGTGACGTACCAGAAACGACCACCGAAATCTTCGGCGATCCCCAGATTCACAGTGCCACTATTCAGCCTGGTGGCGAAGCCCAGGATTGGCATGTCGTCAAAGCCTACAATCATGTGTATAGCGAAGACGAAGACGGGAATCAGGTTCTTGATCATTACGATGTCGACTATTATCTTGTTGACGACAACGGCAATCCGACCGAGGGTGGCGAAGATGAGCATGATGATGTCAGGAATCTGTACGATACGGCCGATAATGACCACTTCATGAGCGGCGGTGGGGACGATGTTATTGTGCTGAATCAGGGGGGTGACGATTTTGTTGAAACTGGCAGTGGTGAAGATGTTGTCAATAACTATTCTGACGGCAACCATACCATCGACATGGGGGATGGTGATGACGATCTCTATACACTGAATGGCGATTCTGGGGATCTGACCGTTGATGGCGGCAATGGACGGGACTATCTTGGCGGTGGGTCCGGACAGGATATCATCGCCGGTGGTGAAGGGGCCGATTGGCTCTTTGGAGCCTCTGGAAATGATCTTATATACGGTGAAGAAGAGGTCGATATTTTAGAAAAGATAGAGCAAGGTGCGACTGAAACCTCTAGCGGTGAGCAGGGAGAGCTGGTTGATGCTGCAGAAGGGAATGACCAGGTCTTTACTGATGCGGGTGACGATTTTATTGCCGGTGGTGACGGCGATGATTTAATCGTATCTGGAGGTGGTGACGATTATATTTCCGGGGATCTGGATATATATACCCCCTACGGGTCTGATTGGAAAGATTGGGCAGTCATTGAAACTATTACGACAGAAGAGAATAACACTACATATAACTATTCCTTTTCCAATTTTAGTGGTGAAAGTATAGGAGGTGGAGACGATACGATCTATGCAGGTGCCGGTAACGATGTTGTCAAAGGTGGAAGTGGTGATGATACGATTTATCTTGAAAGTGGTAATGATAAAGGTTGGGGTGGATCTGGAGCTGACATTATTTTGGGAGGAATTGGTGATGACGTAATCATTGGGGACAGTTCCATCTCAGAATCCCTCCATGGAGATGATTTCCTTGATGGTGGTGACGGGAATGACACACTCCAAGGGGATGGCGGTTCGGATATCCTTTATGGTGGCATTGGTGATGACATTTTAGTCGGGGATGGTCTTGATCCCGTTGTCGGAGGAGATGATTATCTTAATGGTGAAGCTGGAAATGATACTCTTTTCGGTGGTGTTGGAAATGACATGCTTTTTGGCGATACCGGCGAAGATGAATTACAGGGCGGCGATGATAACGATATTCTTTATGGTCAAGACGGAAATGATCTTCTCTTTGGTGAAGCTGGGGATGATCTTCTCGATGGTGGTGATGGTGACGACCAACTAATCGGCGGGGAAGGGAATGACACGCTGTATGGAGGCGGTGAAAACGATCTTCTCATCGGTGACAACGGAGATGGAACAGGTACCGGAAGTGATTCTTTGTATGGTGGAGATGGTGATGATCAGCTTCAGGGTGGCGAGGGGAACGATACTCTCTACGGAGACGCGGACGATGATGTTCTTTTCGGCCAGGATGGCGATGATATTCTGAACGGTGGAACAGGGAACGATCAGCTTCTGGGCGGCGACGGTGATGATATCTTGATTGGCGGGGACGGTGATGATTTTCTGATGCCGGGTAATGGCAACGACATGATGGATGGCGGTGAGGGCGATGACACCTATTACTTTGCCCTCGGCAGTGGGGTCAAACACTTACAGGATAGCGGCGGTTATGATCGTCTGATTCTTCAGGGAGGAATCAGGTTGAACTCGATCATTTTTTCGCTGGGATCTTTAATGATCAGTTCCGGAGTTTCCGGGGACGAACTGCATCTGGATGGGGTGGATTATGACAACTTGGCAGAAACGTCCCCGATTGATGTGATTGAATTCTCGGATGGGCAAACGCTGACAACTGCCGAGGTGATTGAGGCTGTTGGTATCGATTATGCGACCACGGAAGATGCCGACACTGTCACCGGGACATCGGCGCGTGATAATATCGATGCCTTGGGTGGAGACGATGTGATCAATAGCGGTGGTGGCAATGACATCATCGATCTTGGTGATGGAGACGATAGCGCTGATGTCGGCGACGGAAACGACAGTGTTGTGGCCGGTGCTGGTGCTGATACGGTCATGGCTGGCGCTGGAGACGACACTATCAGCGGCGACGCTGGCGTAGACACCTTGTACGGCAATGAAGGGGGCGACCTGCTGTATGGCGGTGACGACAACGACAACCTGTTTGGCGGTGATGATAACGACCAGCTTTACGGCGAACTTGGTGACGATGTCCTTTCCGGTGACGCAGGTCATGATGTGCTGGATGGTGGTGCCGGTGGTGATGTCATGGCAGGCGGTACAGGTGACGACACTTACTATGTTGACAGTGCCACGGATTCAATAACAGAAGAAACTGAATCCGGGACCGACCTCGTCATCAGCGAAATCGATTATGTTCTTGGGGACAATCTGGAAAATCTGCAACTGGCCGAAGCTTCGACTGCTGCGAGCGCGACCGGAAACAGTCTCGATAACTGTCTCGAAGGGAACAGTCTGGACAATACCTTGTTAGGACTCGACGGAGCTGATGTGCTCTCCGGTGGTGCTGGCGCTGACATCCTGGATGGTGGAATTGGGGGAGATACGTTGATCGGCGGAGCCGGCGATGATCAATATTTTGTCGATGACGCCTTGGATAGTATCAGTGAAGATAGCGGCGCCGGAACCGATCTAGTTTCGGCCACGGTCAGCTACACATTGGCGGACAATGTTGAAAATCTTGTTCTTTATGGAGCCGCTGCCGTTTCAGGCTTCGGCAATATTCTGGCAAATAAGATTTATGGTAACGAGTTGGATAACACGTTATCCGGTGCCGGCGGCGCTGATGAACTGTACGGTGAAAGCGGTGATGACATCCTGATCGGTGGGTCAGGGGCCGACTATATGGTCGGTGGGACAGGTAACGATACTTACAGTGTCGATTATCAGAGTGATGTGGTCGTTGAAAATGCCGCTGAAGGTACCGATACCGTTAACAGCACAATCGATTACACCCTGCTGGAGAATGTTGAAAATCTGACCCTGATCGGTGATGCCGATATCTCAGGTAGCGGGAACGATTACGCCAATATTCTGGTCGGTAATGCTGGCAATAACCAATTGTCCGGTGCGGCCGGAAATGATGAACTTTACGGCGGTGACGGCGCTGATATTCTGAACGGTGGCATCGGGTCCGATACCCTGTACGGTGAAGGCGGGGATGACACCTATGTGATCGACAGCCTCGAAGATACCCTGGTTGAGATGGCAGATGAAGGCAACGATACGGTTGAAAGTTCGGTCAATTACACGTTGATTGACAATATTGAGAACCTGGTGTTAACGGGAAGCGCCGAAACTGCAACCGGAAATAATCTGGACAACAGGCTGACAGGCAATGACCTTAATAATACTCTGGATGGTGGCGCAGGGGCTGACATCCTGGCGGGTGGTTCAGGTGATGATACCTATCTGACGCAAACCGTTGGTGATCAGATCCTTGAAAATGACTATGCGGGATTTGATACGGAAATACGCTCCTACGAATCCAGCGAAAGCCTGGCGCAGAATGTCGAAGAATTGAGGCTGACCGCCGGAATTGTTCAGGGTGTCGGAAACGACCTGAACAACGTGCTGATCGGGAATGATGAAGACAATGTCTTGACGGGATTGGCTGGGGATGATGTCTTCGACGGAGGGGCGGGAGTGGATCTCCTTGCCGGAGGCAGTGGTAATGATACCTATATAGACGATGGTGAGGATGTCATCGTTGAATACGCTGACGAAGGAACGGATACCATCGAAAGTAACCACGATGTGGTCCTTGGCGATAATTTGGAAAATGTTACTTTGCGTGGAGATGCCACCGTCAACGCCACGGGCAATGCGCTTGATAACGTTCTGACCGGCAACAGCGCAAACAATATCCTTGATGGTGGCCTGGGTGGCGATTGGATGGCAGGTGGTGCGGGCGATGATAGCTATTATACCGATTCCGAAGCCGACACTATTGATGAAAATGTTGACAGCGGTGTTGACACAGAAATACGAAGTCACGAAACACTTTACCTTCTTGATGACAACGTTGAAAACCTGATCTTGGCTGGCACCGTTTATCGTGGCAATGGCAATGACCTCGACAACCTGATTCAGGGCAATGCTGCCGACAATAATTTATGGGGCCGGGAAGGCAACGATATCCTGTATGGCAACGCCGGCGACGACCAGCTCATTGGTGCAGAAGGTAACGATGAACTGGTTGGTGGAATCGGAGACGATCTGCTGAGTGGCGGAATCGGGAACGATACCCTGTATGGTGGTGATGGCGCAGATCAGCTGGCCGGTGGCGCTGGGACCAATCTATTGCGTGGCGGTCTTGGTGACGATACCTATGTCTATGGAGCAGATGGTGGCTTGACCACGATTGACAACAGCGATGGTGGTACCGACTGGCTGATCTTTACCGATGACCTGACCTCAGACAGACTGGATTTTATCCGTTCTGCTGATGACCTGATCGTGCGAATTGATGAAAATTCCGAGACGCAAGTGGTTATTTCAAACTGGTTTCTGGGCGGAGATTATCAAATCGATTATATTCAACCGGCCAATGCCAGTGGCATCAGTGCCTGGACGATCAATCGAATGTTCCCGCCTGAAAATCCTGAAGCGGATGGGATAGTAACGCCGGACAGTAGCTCCTTTGACATGCTGTGGTATGGCACGCAGACCGGTGAACAGCTGGTTGGAACGGATGGTGCCGACTTGATTCGAACTTATGAGGGCGAAGACTCTCTGTTCGGGTTGGCCGGTGATGACTGGTTGCTTGGCGGCTCGGACACCGATTATCTGGAAGGCGGTGACGGGAACGATGTTCTTTACGGCGGTGAAGGTAATGACCAGCTTGGCGGCGGCGCTGGAAATGATACTCTGATTGGCGGAACCGGAAACGACATTTATGTCTATGGCGAAGGCAACGGTGCCGACACCATTAATAACAGTGGCGGCGGTGTGGATTGGCTGCTCTTTACCGATGGAGTGACCAGTGATCGCTTGACCTATCTGCAAAATGGGGATGACTTGATCATTCGGGTGGATGGCGACGAAACGACACAAATCACTGTCACCGATTGGTTTACCGGGAGTGATTACCAGATTGCCTATATTCAGCCGGACGGTGAAAATGGCATTCCGGCAGCGCAGATCGAAACACTGCTTTCGGGAGGCACTACGGATTTTGATACGGTTGTTGAGGGAACAGCCGCTGCCGAGCAATTGGTAGGATCAGCAGGAAAAGATCAACTCAATGGCTATGCTGGCGATGATCAGCTGTTTGGTCTGGACGGTGCCGATGAGTTGAATGCCGGCGATGGCGCGGATTACCTTGATGGCGGTGCCGGAGACGACATTCAGTCGGGCGGAGCCGGTGATGACCAGCTCGGCGGCGATGCCGGTAACGATACGTTGATCGGTGGGACCGGTGACGATATCTACGTCTATCGTTCCGGCAGTGGCGCCGATACCATCGACAACAGTGATGGTGGCACCGACTGGCTGATTTTTAACGATGATATTACCAGCGATCGCCTGACCTACCTGCAATCCGGGGATGACCTGATCATCCGTATCGACGATGCTGCAACCAGCCAGGTAACAATAAAAGGCTGGTTTGTCTCCTCTGATAATCAACTTTCCTATGTTCAGCCCTCTGGAGAGAGTGCTATTACGGCTGTCGAGATCAATGACCTGTTTGCGTCATCCGGCGATGGCGGAGACAGTGAAATCCCTTCCGAAAGTGACTTTGACAGTGTTGTAACCGGAACGGACTCAGCAGAGCAAGTCGTTGGGACATCTGGAGCCGATCTGTTGCAAGCATTGGCCGGTGATGACCAGCTCTTCGGGCTTTCAGGAGACGATTGGCTGGTTGCCGGAGACGGTGCCGATTATCTCGATGGCGGGGCTGGCGATGATGTTCAGCTTGGCAAAGCGGGTAACGATCAACTCGGCGGCGATGCAGGGAATGATACTCTGATCGGTGGCGCTGGCGATGATATCTATGTCTATCGTCCTGGCAGCGGTGCGGACACCATCGACAACAGCGATGGTGGAACCGACTGGCTGATCTTTACCGACGACATTACAGCGGATCGACTCAGCTATCATCGTGCCGGTGATGACCTGCAGGTCAAGGTTGATGGCAATGAAACAACAATGGTTACAGTAAAGCATTGGTTTGACGGCGATGACTTTAAACTCTCCTATATCCAACCCTCGGGAGAGTATGGAATTTCAGCCGCCTCGATAGAAAGCATGTTATCGACAAGTCCTGACAGCGGATTTAAGGCTCTGCTGACCGGAACAGACGGTGGTGATACTTTGACCGGCAGTTCCACCGCCGATCAGTTGCACGGCTATGATGGCGATGATCAACTCTCTGGTCTGGCCGGTAATGATCAACTTAGCGGTGACGATGGTAACGACACCCTGTATGGCGGCAGCGGCGATGACAGTTATTTGTTCAATCTCGGTGATGGTAGTGACATTATTTCTGATGAATCGGGCAACGACAGCATCGTCTTCGGGGATGAAGTTACGGCCAATGGTTTCGCTTTCCTCAAAACCGGCGGCACCCTGCAAATTGGTTACGGTCTTGATGACCAAATCACCATGGATAGCTACAGCGATTCAGCCACCGGTAACCGGATCGAGGAAATTGTCCTCAATGACGGCAGTACGATGACCGATGCTGATATCAACCAGCTGATCCAGGAAATGAGCGCCTATGCAAGCACTGAAGGTATTTCTCTGGACAGTCTTGATAACGTGCGCAATAACGAGGAGTTGATGACGATGATCGCTGATAGCTGGCAGGCGGCGTAAATTACTGGTGAACTTTTAACGCTGAGACGGAGAGGGCGCGGAGTCTGGAGAGGTATAATCTGTTTTTCAGGTTTATGTGAAAAATTTGCGTTTTCCCAGCGTCTCAGCGTCTCAGCGTTGAAAAAGTGAATTGATTTGATTTCGTTATAGTGTGGAGGGGGAAGACTTTGTTTTATTCTTTGAGAAGAACAGGGTTGTTTGTCCTGTTTCTAATAACCTGTTCAGTTTCATCGGTAGCGGCAATCGAAACGCTGTCGTTTCAGGCAGTTCTGGCCTCTGGACTGGAAAATAGTTTCGATAGCCGGATTAACGCGGAGAATATCAATGCTTCCAGAGCTGCAGTGATTGAAGCAAAAGCGGATTACTATCCTCAGTTATCCCTACGCTTCGGCCAGGCATATGTTCATGTTTACGATGAATATAGTTCCGTCGCTTCCGTTGGTGATACGGTTTATTCTGACTCTATCTCAAAATATAAACACTCTTTGTCTTTTTATGCTCAATACAATCTTTTTGATTTTGGCCGCCGTAAGCTTGGTGTGAACTATGCGAAGCAGCAGGTTAATATCGCTGAAAGTCAAAATGACCAGTCCCGGTTTGAAAACTCCCAAAGCCTGCTTGCCCTTTATGTCAAAGCTTTGAAACTGCAAAAGCAGATTGCTGTTCAACAAAACATCCTTAACGGTCGAAAAAGAATTTTTAACCTGATACAACAACTTCTGGTCGCTGGAAAGTATGGCCATCAGGATGTTGGTGATGCCGCTATTATGCTTGCTCAAAGCGTGTCACATCTGGACCAGCTACGGGTCGATCTACAGTCAATACTGGATAACATCTCCTTTTACACCCGTAGATTCTATGCTGCTGAGAAAATCCATCTTGCTGATTTTGAGGTTTCTGCAAGCATTGGAGACACCGCTATTCTCACAGATAAACTCCCTGAACTCAGGATTTTGGAAGAACAAATTGCAAGAAAAGAGACCGAACTAGCTATCGCAAGACGTGAATTATTTCCACGACTGACTCTTACTGGGAGTTACGGTATGTATGGGAGCAATGATAACAGCTACTCTGATTCGCTTGAGCAGATGAGTCAACGGGATGCCAACGTGACCCTCTCCTTGGTGATGCCGATATTCGATGGCTTTGCAGCAAAGGCAAAAAAACAGCGACTTCAGCATGAGATGTTGCGCTTAAAGGTTGAAAAAGAGAAGACTTTGGCTGATCTGGGCAATAGGGTGAGCGCTGCACAGAGATCATTCTGTTCACTACAACATCTAAACATAGAGCGTTCCCAGCAGAAACGACAAATTGTTCAGCAGGTCGATGATTTCAACCGTTTATCCCAGCAAAAACTGACCGATCAGGTGACCTTCGTCCAACGGATGATTGAGCTCGAACAACATCATTTAGAAAATGATTTACAGGAGGTTGATTCAGCCGCTGCTGCAACTCTTCTTACCCTTTTGCAGGGGGCTTCATCATGAATAGCGCGCTGATTGCTTTTGATGTGGTTGCCCGAATCAATCGGATTGATGTCGATATTCGCGCAATTGACCGTGAGTTCAGCCTGCAGGAGATCGTTACCCCTGAAGAGTTGTTGCGGATTGCGCAAAAATACGATTTCAAGGCAAAACTGAAAAAAAAACCGGTTAAAAAACTGACCGAATCCTATCCTCTGCCAGCCATAGCCGTTGGTGCCGCTGGTCTCTATGCCGTGTTGTTGAAGAGTGACAAAGAGACCGACAAATGTCTGCTGTTCGATCCGGTGGAGAAGCAAACTGTTGAAAAAACCATTGAAGAGGTTGAAGCTGAGTTTGAGCAGTTCATCATCCTGAAGCACAAGAAAATCAATTCGCAAGTGGTCTTCGGTTTTAGTTGGTTTCTTCAGGAAATTATCAAATTCAAGCGGATTATTGGTGAAGTTCTCCTTGGTTCATTTGTGGTCCAGTTGTTTGGTCTGGTCACGCCACTGTTCACCCAGGTGATCCTCGATAAAGTCATTGTCCATCACAGTCTGACGACCCTTGACGTCCTAGCTGTGGCTTTTCTGGCTATCGCTGTTTTTGAGCTGTTGTTGAATGTCGCCCGTAACTACATATTCATCCATACCGCCCACAAGCTGGATGCCAAACTCGGCGCCAAACTGTTCAAGCATCTGCTGGCTTTGCCTTTCCGCTATTTTGAGGCGCGTAAAGTTGGTAATATCGCCGCCCGGGTCAGGGAGCTGGATACGATCCGCGAGTTCATCACCAACAAGGCGGTCAGTGTGATTATCGACCTGTTCTTTTCGCTGGTCTTTGTTGCAGTGATGCTGCTCTACAGCGTCAAATTGACCCTGATCGTCCTCGGTTTTGTCGCGGTGATCGCCTTGCTCTATCTGATTATTACCCCGGAACTGCGGCGGCGGCTGGAGAGTAAGTTCCAGATGGCTGCTTCCTCTAACTCCTATCTGGTTGAATCGGTGACCGGGGTGCAGACGGTCAAGTCGCTGGCGGTGGAAGGGACGATGCAGAACCGCTGGGAAGATCATCTGGGACGCTATGTCAGCTCCAGCTTCAATCTGGCCAACATGTCGAATATTTCTGGAGCGGTTTCCGGAACTTTGCGCCGGTTGATGACGATCTCGGTCCTCTACCTTGGCGTCAAAGCGGTTCTGCAGGGTGATCTGACCATCGGGCAATTGATTGCTTTTCAGATGTTCTCT
Source organism: Desulfuromusa kysingii (assembly GCF_900107645.1). GTDB lineage: Bacteria > Desulfobacterota > Desulfuromonadia > Desulfuromonadales > Geopsychrobacteraceae > Desulfuromusa > Desulfuromusa kysingii. Next base: position 48,893 of record NZ_FNQN01000014.1, on the reverse strand, counting down.
GGCCAGTTTGTCGGTCCGGTTCTACGTCTGGTTAACCTGTGGAATGAATTCCAGCAGGCGTTGCTGTCGGTGGATCGGATCGGAGATATCCTCAATCATCCCCAGGAAGTGACGACGGAAAAAGCGATTACTCTGCCGCAGTTGCAAGGGACGCTGAAACTGGACAATGTGTCGTTTAAATATTCTCCTTCCGGGCCCATGGTTCTAGATGGCGTTTCGGTGATGATCAAACCGGGGATGAGTGTCGGGATTGTCGGTCGCAGCGGCAGCGGCAAGAGTACTCTGGCAAAATTGCTGCAACGACTCTATATCCCCAGCGAGGGAGCCATCTACATTGATGAGATTGATGCCCGCCACCTGAATCCGTTCTGGTTGCGTTTCAATATCGGGGTTGTATTGCAGGAGAATTACCTGTTTAGCGGTACTATCCGTGACAATATCGCCTTGCCGAAACCGGATGCGCCGATGGAGCTGATCCTGCAAGCGGCACAAGTTGCCGGTGCTCACGAGTTTATTTCGCAACTTCCAGAGGGCTATGATACCGAAGTCAGTGAACGCGGTTCTTCGCTGTCGGGTGGGCAGCGGCAGAGGGTTGCCATTGCTCGGGCGCTAATCACCAACCCTCGCTTGTTGATCTTTGATGAAGCAACCTCGGCACTTGACTATGAGTCGGAAAAGATTATCCAACAGAACATGCTGGCAATCAAAAAAGGGCGGACAACCATCCTCATTGCCCATCGTCTGGCAACCATAAGGGATTGTGACCTGATTCTGGTTCTCGAAAAAGGAAAACTGGTGGAATCTGGAAGTCATGAGCAATTGTTGCAGCAACACGGCTATTACCATAATCTTTCGACTCAACAGAATTGATGACGTCGCAAAAAGTCCGCCCTGCGGTGTTGCAACGCTTTTTCAGGACCTCGACAGACTTGTGTATGCCTTCGACCCTGAAAAATCGCCGCGCCTTGCCGGTCGAAAATTTTGCTTAGCCATCTCGATTTTATAGTGTGAGGCACCTATGTTCAAAATCAAGCCATCAGATGATCGTCATGAATTCAAACCGCTTCTGGTCGAAATAGAAGAGCGTCCTCTCAATCCACTGGGGCGGGCGGTATTTTGGATTGTTATTGCCGCAATTCTCTTTACCTGCCTGTGGATGTTCTTCGGCGAAGTTGATGTCGTTGTCACTGCCCGTGGCAAGGTCATCCCAAGCGGCGAAGTTAAAACAATCCAGCCGCTCAACAGCGGGGTGGTTCGTAGCATTTTGGTCCAGCCTGGCGATCATGTTGAAAAGGGGCAGGTCTTACTGGAAATTGACCCTTCCGATGTCGATCCCGAATTAGTATCGTTAAAGGCTGACTTAAAGCAGGTTAAGCTCGAAGCCCTGCGGATTTCTGCTTTATTGGAACACCGCCCTTTTGGTGTGACTGAAGAAAGTTTTGATGCCAAAAACCTCTCTGTACAAAAAGCGATCTATCTGGCTGAAAAGAAGGGACTTGAACAGCAGGTACAGGCCAGGATGGAGGTTTTGACGCAACTTGATGAACAATTGGCGGTGCTGGAAAGTTCCACGAAACAGGCTGAGTATATAACGGGTATTTTGCGGGAACGTCTGAGACGGTTAGAGCAGGTCAGAGATATCATCAGTCGTGATGAATATGAGCAGACGGAAAGTGAGTTGCGCCAAAACGAGGCTGAGCAGACAGGAATGATTCATCAGCGCGCTGAAATTGTTGCCCGTAAGCAGCAGACTCGGCAGGAGATTGCTTTTCTGAAAGAAGACAATCGTAGCCAGTTGCTGGCGGAATTAGCTGAAAAGCAGCAGCGCCAACTCTATTTGAGTGCCCAGATTAAACAAACCGAGTTTCGCAGTTTACGCCAGCAAATCAAGTCCCCGGTCGATGGTTATGTTTCTCGGCTGCTGTTCCATACGATCGGTGGGGTCGTCACTCCGGCAGAAAAGCTTGCCTATGTTGTCCCGGAAAATACCCGATTGTTAATTAAGGCAACGTTACTCAGCAAAGATGCCGGCTTTGTCACTGAGGACATGGATGCATCGATCAAAGTCGACACCTTCAATTTCCAGAAGTACGGAACTATCGATGGCAAGGTCATTCAGGTGGCCAAAGACAGTATTGAAGATGAACATCTGGGGCTGGTTTATGAAATTTATATTGCTCCAGAGAAAAACACCTTGCTCGTTGATGGAGTGAAGACAAAACTCTCTGCAGGGATGAGTGTCAGCGCCGAAATTAAGGTCGGGAAACGCCGCATCATTGAATTTTTTATCTACCCACTGATCAAATATTTGGATGAAGGGATCAGTGTCAAGTGACTTTTTTCTCTTCTAATATTTCCTGTCCCGTGAAAAAAATGATAATCTATTCAGATTATTAGTCTGAGTTATCTAAAATAAACCCTTCTCCTTCTATTGATGGATAAATATGTCTAAAAACACACCTGAAACTATCTATTTGAAAGATTATAAAACTCCAGCCTATCTGCTTGATCAGGTTGAACTCGATTTTCATCTCTACGATTCTGCAACGCGAGTTTCTTCCGTGTTGCACTTGTCCCTGAATCCTGATCGAGGGGGCGTTTTGGAGCCTCTGGTCTTGGACGGAGAGCAGCTGCAATTGCTTGAAGTGAAGCTGGATGGCAATGTTCTGGCGACCGACCAATATTGTCAAAGCGATGTGAGCTTGGCGATTCCGAAGGTGCCAGAGACGTTCACTCTGGAGATCACAACGGAGATTGACCCTCTTAATAATACCGCTCTGGAGGGGCTCTATCTGACCAGTGGAAATTTTTGCACCCAATGCGAAGCGCAAGGGTTTCGGCGCATCACCTACTATCCCGATCGTCCCGATGTCCTTGCCAAGTTTCGCGTCCGTATCGAGGCGGATAAGCAATATTCTGTCTTGCTCAGTAATGGAAATCTTCTGGAACAAGGTGATTTAGCCGCTGGTCGTCACTATGCGGTATGGGAAGACCCTTTCCGTAAACCCTGCTATCTGTTTGCTCTAGTCGCGGGCGATCTGGTCTGTCTTGAAGATCATTACACAACCGCTTCAGGTCGTGATGTGCTGTTGCAAATTTATGTTGAAGAGCGCAACAGTAACTACTGCGATCACGCCATGTTATCGCTGAAAAAATCAATGCAGTGGGATGAGGAGACCTTTGGCCTTGAGTATGATCTCGACCGCTTTATGATCGTCGCCGTTGATGATTTCAACATGGGGGCGATGGAGAATAAAGGGTTGAATATTTTCAACTCTAAATATGTATTAGCCCACCCCGATACGGCAACAGACAACGATTATCTGGGGGTTGAGTCGGTCATCGGTCACGAATATTTCCATAACTGGACCGGTAATCGGGTGACCTGCCGAGACTGGTTTCAGTTGAGCTTGAAAGAAGGTTTAACAGTCTTTCGCGATCAACAATTTTCTGCTGATATGAACTCTGCCGCAGTCAAACGCATTGATGATGTGCGCATTCTGCGCCAGTTTCAATTTCCTGAAGATGCTGGTCCCATGGCCCATCCGGTGCGCCCTGCTGCGTACCAGGAAATCAATAACTTTTATACGACGACCATTTACAACAAAGGTGCAGAAGTTATCCGCATGATGCAGACCCTGATCGGTGAGGAAAAATTCATTGCCGGGGTGCAACTGTATCTGCAGCGCCACGATGGTTCAGCGGTCACCTGTGATGATTTTGTCAAGGCGATGGAAGATGCTGGCGATATTGATTTGACGACCTTCAAACGTTGGTATTCGCAGGCGGGGACCCCGCAGGTACGGATTGAACAAAGTTACGATGCCGCGCAACAAACTTTGACCCTGAAAATTTCACAAGAATGTGCAGCCACGCCAGGTCAGCCGCAAAAAGAGCCATTTCACATCCCTGTTGCCATCGGTTTTCTTGATGCGACGGGCAGAGATATGCCATTGCGATTACGGGGCGAAGCAAAGCTTGCGGCAACCACCCGAATCCTGGAATTGACGCAGTCGGTTCAGGAGTTTACTTTTGTTGCCGTCGATCAGCAGCCAATCCTGTCGCCTTTGCGAGGTTTCTCTGCTCCAGTGCGGCTGCATTGTGATGTCAGCGATACTGATCTGGCATTTCGGATGGCCCATGACAGCGATTCTTTCAATCGCTGGGAAGCCGGGCAGACTCTTGCGTTGCATGAATTATTACGGATGTACGACGACCATCGCCAAGGACAAAGCTTTGCGCTACAACCGATCTTTGTTGACGCCTGGAAAGAGGCATTAACGGATCGTCAGGTCGATAAGAGTTTGCTGACACAGTTACTGACTTTACCGAGCGAACAATATCTGGCTGACCATCTACAGGGCTATGATCCGCAGATCATCAGAGAGGTGCGGGATCAGGCGATTATCCAGTTGGCACAAAGTGCAGAACCTTTGCTGTTGCAATGTTATCAGCAATGTTTTGTCACCGATACAGACTATTCCCTTGCTCCGGCTCAAGTGGGGCAAAGGAGCTTTGCCAATTTCTGCCTTGATATGTTGATGGCCCTCAACGGGCAAGAAATTCAGCAGTTGTGTTTGCAACAATACCGTAGCGCAACCAATATGACTGATCGTTTGGCAGCGTTTGCCGCTTTAGTTGACAGTTCGGCGGCTGAGCGTCAGGCGATCATTGATGATTTTTATCAGCAATGGCAGCAACACCCGTTACTGCTGGATAAATGGTTTAGTCTTCAGGCTTTATCTCATCGTCCCGATACCTTTTCGGTGGTCAGAGATTTATTGCAACATCCGGCTTTCACTCTGAAAAATCCGAACCGCGTCAGGGCTTTGTTGGGAGCTTTTTATCAGAATCTGTCGGCTTTTCATCGTGCCGACGGTGCTGGATATCAGTTGTTGATAGAGCAAATTATGCAACTTGATCAACGTAATCCACAGGTTGCTGCCCGGATGGCGGCTCCGTTAACACGTTGGAAAAGTTTGGAATCTGGGCGGCGTGAGCTGCTAAAAGCAGTGCTCGTCCGGTTACAGCAGTTGGAGTTGTCTCGTGACCTCTATGAGATTATCAATAAGAGTTTAAGTTAAAGGATTGGAGTAAAAAAGTGAGTAAGTATACGGTGATTGGGTGTGGCGATATCGGTTTTCGAGTGTCCAAGGAACTGCTTCAACAAGGCCATCAAGTCCAAGCCACAATCCATTATGAAGAGGGAACTAAGGTTCCTCAGTCAGTTGGTATTGAGACAATTATTGCTAATTTTGACTACCGTGAGGATGTTCCGGATTTACCTCTGCATGGACATAAGCTCTTTTATTTTATGCCTCCTCAAGGGGGAGGCTCAAGTGATTACAGGATGCTCAATTTTTGTCAGCAACTAACACCGGATAATTCCCCCAGCAAGATTGTCTATATGAGTACCAGCGGTGTTTATGGTGATTGTGGCGATACTTTGGTCACTGAGGAGACGCCGGTAAATCCGCAGACTAGCCGGGCCAAAAGACGGGTCAGTGCTGAACAGCAGTTACAGGAACAGGCTGAAAAACTGGGTTTTGAGCTGGTTATCCTCCGGGTGACGGGGATTTACGGTCCTGGGCGATTGCCATTATCTCAGTTGAAAAAAGGGCATGAAGTGTTAAGACCGGAAGATGCACCAAGGACCAATCGCATTCACAGTCTGGATCTGGTGCAAATCTGTCTGGCAGCTATGGAGAGGGGGAAGGGTGGTGATATCTTCAATGTCTGCGACGGTGAAGAAAGTAGTATGAGTCACTATTTTATGGCTGTCGCTGAGATGTATCAGCTGCCGCAACCGAAACAACTGAGCTGGAGTGAGGCAGAGAAGGGGATGAATCCTTTAACCTTTTCGTTTTTAAAAGAGTCACGGCGGATGTCCAACCGTAAACTCATTGAGACTCTGGGGGTTGAGCTTAAGTACCCGACTCTGGAAAAAGGTTTATTCGCCTGTAGGACAATTTCATAATGAACGCCGCTGCCTCTGTCATCGTCAAGCCTATCGCTGGTTTTACCCGTGGTTTCAGTTATCCGTTGCGTGCCTTTAAGTTTTTTCGCCGAAAGCCCAGCTTGTTAAAGTATCTGGCGATCCCTTTCTTTGTGAATTTATTGGTGTTTACAGTGACTGTGTATTTCGGCCTGGATTTTTTTCAAGGACTTCTGGAGGCTTATGCCCCGAGCACTGACGTTTGGTATGGAATCTTTCTTTATTATCTGGCGTGGACATTTGGATTGTTGATGACAATTGTTGTTGTGTTCTTTTCCTTCACGGTTATTGGTAATTTGATTGCCTCTCCATTTAATGAACTCCTCTCGGAACGGACCGAGGGGGTGATCATCGGGGTGCATGATGACACCCCTTTCAGTCTGGGGCGATTCCTGAAAGAATCTAAGGATGCCATGCTGGTGGAAATGAAAAAAATGCTGGTATTAGTCCTTTGTATGGTGTTGCTCTTTGGGATCAACTTTATCCCGGTGATAGGCTCGGTGTTATATGCGATTCTTGCCCCTGCGTTCACTCTGTTTTTTCTGGCTGTTGAATATATGGCTTTTGTGCTAATGCGTAAGCAATTGAGTTTCGCTGAGCAACGTCGCTATATATTCCGGCATCCGGTTTTAATGCTGGGTTATGCGTGCGGGGTTTTTTGTATGCTGGCAATCCCTTTTATTCAGTTTTTTTGTATCCCTTTGGCCGTGGTCGGGGCGACGTTGCTGTGGTGTGATTTTCCTCCAGATGATGCTCCGGTTTGATTTTGTCGGTGATGGATAAATAAATAATCGAATTAATATCAGGACATCGTTGATGGCTGAACTGAATTAGTCTAAACTACGCCGCAATTTCAACGTGATTGAACTCTGTCCATGTTTTGCTGAACCCAGGGAGGCTTCAGTTTGATAAGTAAAGCCGGAAAAACAAAATTCCAAATTGATTTGCGTCGCCATTTACGGGAGAACTACGTTAATGAAAACTTGACGCATTTAATTTGTGAGATCGCTGAAGCATCCAAATATATTATCCACTCTATCAGTACTGGTGATCTGGGTGTTGCCGGGACTTCAAATCTTTACGGTGAACAACAGTTGGCGCTCGATGTCCTGGCTGATCGTATCTTGCGTAAACGGCTTGAACATTCTCGCGTTGTTGCCAACATGATGTCGGAAGAGATGGATGAAATTATCCCTGTCTCACCTGATTGTGATGGTAAATATTCTGTTGCTTTTGACCCGTTGGACGGCTCATCGCTGGTTGATGTCAATCTGGCTGTCGGCACTATTGTCTCAATTTTTGAAGGTTGTGATCTGTTGCAGCCTGGACGTCGACAAGTTGCTGCTGTCTATATCCTCTATGGGCCTCGTACCACGCTCGTCTATAGCGTTGGCAAGGGCGTTCATGAGTTTGGTATGAACATGCTCAGAGAATATACTTTATTGAAGGAAAATCTGACCCTGCAACCGCAAGGGAATCTTTACTCACCGGGGGGACAGAGAAATCTTTATACTCCAGGAGTTGAAGGATTTGTCTCCAAACTGGAAGGTCGCGGAGTTAAGCTGCGTTATAGTGGTGGTTTTGTCCCTGATATCAATCAAATCCTGCTAAAAGGGCAGGGGATCTTCATTTATCCGCATTTGCAAGGTCATCCTTTAGGGAAGTTACGTCTCTTGTTTGAATTGAGCCCGATGGCGTTTTTGATTGAACAAGCGGGTGGTGCCGCCTCTGACGGGCACAGGCCCATCCTTGATTTACAGCCAAAACAGATCCACGAACGCTCTCCAGTGTTCATCGGCTGTAAAGATGATGTCGCCATGGCTGAGGATTTCATCCGTCGACTGGAAAATGATCAAGGTTCAGAGCTTGAAGTAGACGTTAAATCTTAATAACTGCGATTATTTTTGTCTGATTTTTGTGGAGCTGCAAAGTAGGGGGGGGGGATATGCAGCCGGTACCTGTCGTTCTGTTTGCAACGGTTGTTGGGTTGTTCCTAGCACCGATTTATACTGTTCCCACTCTTCCGGGCTGGTTGCTCGTGTTTTGTTTGGGCTTTGGTTCCTTGCTGTTGCGGCAACACTGCAGGGTTACAGCGGCGTTGTTGTTCCTGTGTTTTTTTCTCGTTTCAAACCTCCATTACCATGACCAGTTTCCGGTCCGCCACGATGTTATCGCTATTGACGCTTTAGCTCAAAAAGTTGAAATAACCGGGGAGTTGACGGACCTCAGACAGCTAACCGAAGGGCGGAGTTGGGTTGAAGTCCTGATCCATTCGGTTGCACTGAAGGGGGAGTCTCTGCCGTTAGCATCCCCCCTGCGGGTCAGACTTTATCTGGATGAGGGGACTGATCAGTTGTTGCCGGGCGATATTGTCAGTTGTCAAAGTCGTCTGCGCAAGCCTCGTCTGTTTGGGACCCCAGGTGAGTTTAATTGGCCGCGATATTTGACCAGTCAACATGTTGATATGACCGGTTGGGTAAAAAATATCGATCGGATGACAGTTTTGGAGCGGCTCAACCGCTTTCCCGGTCGCACTGTGGTGCAGTGGCGCAGTCGGGTTGCTGCAACGATACAAAGCTTGATGCCAGAAGATCGAGCCTATCTGGTCCGGGCCTTGGTTCTAGGCGAGGGGCGGGTTATCCCTGCGAATATCCGCAAAACCCTCGCCAGTAGTGGCATCAGCCATTTGTTTGCTATTTCCGGCTTACACCTGGGGATGATTGCGTTACTGGGATATCAACTCTTGTTGAGCATCTACCGGCGCTTTCCACGCTTGATGAATTGGAACCCCCCTCAACGGGTCATCCCCCTGGTTTTATTACCTCTGTTGCTTTTCTATTTGCTCCTGACCGGCGACGCCGTTTCCACCCGTCGTGCCTTTGCGTTGGCGTCTTTGGGGGCTATCTTTGTGTGTTGGCGATATTACGTTCGTCCACTGTCGCTGCTGGCCTCTCTGGCTTTCATCTCACTGCTGGTGAATCCGCTCCTTTTCTGGCAAGCCGGGTGGCAACTCTCTTTTGCGGGGGCCGCAGGTATTCTCCTTTGGCAACCGCTGTGGCAGAAACTGGGGAATAACCGGATCTCTCTTATCCGCTATCCAGTGCAACTGTTTTTTGTGACATCTGCAGCAATGCTAGCGACGCTACCGTTGGTGTTGTTGAACTTTCATCTGTTTTCATTTGTCGGCGTTTTTGCCAATCTTATTTGTGTCCCGTTGATCACGTTGTTGGCATTGCCTGTCGGTTTTCTGGGATTGTTGTTCTACCCTGTTTTTCTGCCGTTGACCGAGACTCTTTTCCTGGTATGCGGGTTCTTGCTAGAATTTGTCTTGTTATTAGCTCAATCCCTTTCTGCTCTGCCTGGTATGGGCGGGAGCTACTGGTTTCTTTCTTTCTGGCAGTATCTCGCTGTTGCCACCTTGGTTCTACCGTTGCTCGTTTTCCCGCAATTGACCCGGTCAATGATGTCTCGACTCGCCCCTATCTGTTTTTTGGCTGCCATTTTATTGTGGCAATTTCCCCTGCCTCAGACGGAGCCAATTTCACTCACCATGTTTAGTGTCGGCCAAGGGGAATCTATGTTGTTGAGGAATAATGCTGGGCAGTCTATATTGATTGATGGTGGCGGTTTCTACAGCGACCGTTTTGATGTAGGAGAGCGGCTCTTGGCTCCAGCTCTTGGAGCGCTTGGCATTGCTGAATTTATGGCTGTGGTTCTGACCCACGATGATTTAGATCATCGTAAGGGCCTCATATTTGTTTTGAATCATTTCCCGGTGCGAGAATTCTGGACTGGAATACCGATTGCTGAACTCCATGACAGTCTGCAGAAAGCACTGTTGGATAATCAGATAACAGTCAAGATTGTCCCTACTGGGTGGAGTCGAGTTCCGGCATGGTCAGTCGGGACTTTAGACGTATATAATGGTTCGACCGTGGGAAGCAGCAAGAATGATTCTTCATTGGTATTACAGGTGAATATCAATAAGCGTGACGGTGTGTTGTTGACGGGTGATCTTGGGCAAGAGGGGGTCTTGAAGTTGTTGGACGAAGGGCTTACGGCTCCAGTGTCTCTTTTGAAGCTACCGCATCACGGCAGTCAGTTTTCCGCAACGGATCGTTTGGTAGACCATTTGATGCCTCAATTCTGTCTGGTATCAGTTGGCTATCAGAACCGCTATCACTTGCCGGCCGCTCAGGTGGTTCATTATCTTCGGGATAAGGATATCCCTCTCTATCGAACCGATTTATCCGGTTCCCTTCAAGCCTCGCTCACTGAAAACGGATGGCAAGTCAAGCATTTGAATCAAGGGTTTTTCGTTGACAATAAGCCATAGATTTTGTTAGAAACTCTCTATTATAGGAGACTTATGACTTCCGCCCAATCAAATGTTCTTATTGTTGATGATGAGCTTTTCTTTCGCAAACTATATCAAGATCTGTTGCTGGAAGAAGGGTATCGAGTTGATATTTGTGATAATGGTGATGATGCGATTGCCTTGTTGCAGCAGAGACAAGTCGATGTTGTTCTGACCGATATGGTTATGCCCGGCAGCAGTGGCCTCGATGTCCTTCGCGTTGCTAAAGCTCTATCGAATCCACCTGATGTCATCTTGGTGACAGGGCACGCCAGTCTTGAGTCGGCGATCGATGCGTTGAAGAGTGGTGCGCGCGACTATCTGGTGAAACCGTTTAATCCTGAAGAACTAAAACATGTGGTGCGCAACTGTTTGGATCAACGGGAATTATTGACAGAGAATGACCATTTAAAAAGACAAATCCAGCTTTTCCAGACCGGGCAAACCTTATCAACGGTTATTGATCTAGACCTTTTAATCCCACAGGCCCTGGATGTTTTGATGCGTGAGATGACCGCAACTGTCGGTTGCGCTTTTTCACTTAAAGATGGGGTGACTCCGGTTGTTTCGACCGTGAAAAATATTCCTGTTGAGTTCGCTGAAAAATTGGTCAATGTGTTGTTGTCGCAAATGGATAAGTTGTCTGGCTTGGGACAACCCGGCGAAGAGTTTGAAGTTAAATTGACGAAGTTACAGTACAGTCGCAAACAGATTTGGATGCTCCCTCTGTGTGATGGGACGGTGTTGAAGGGCGGAATTGTTTTATGTGATGTCCCTGACCCTCTTGTTAAGCACGCCTCTTTTGGCGATCTGCGTTACTTGTGTGATCAAATTGTCCTCGGGTACGCAAATGCATGCCGTTATCAAGATGCACAGGAACTGATGTACACCGACGATCTGACGGGACTCTATAACCATCGTTATATGCAAATTTCATTGAATCGTGAAATTAAGCGGGCTCATCGTTACGGCTTGAAATTTTCTCTGCTGTTTTTGGATCTCGATCGCTTCAAAGAGATCAATGATGCCTATGGCCATCTGGCTGGGAGCGCTGCGCTGCAGGAAGTCGGCTCCCTTTTGGTTGATTGCGTTCGTGATGTCGATACGCTGTTCCGCTTTGGTGGAGATGAATTTGCCGCGATCCTGGTCGAGACCGACGACACCACGGCAAGAATTGTGGCTGAAAGAATCCGTAAAGTGATAGAAGAGCATGCTTTTCTGCAAGACCGCGAGAGTCCAAGTTATGTCACAGTGACCGCTGGCTTTGCGACTTTCCCGACCGATTCTACAGATAAAGAAAAGCTTCTGGATCTGGCCGACCGCGCCATGTACGTCGGCAAGACAACGCGAAATGTTATTTGTGGCGTTAATGATATCCCGGATGATGAACGTTAGATAAGTTTGTCACCCACCTGTTTGTGTCAATTTTTACCCCAAAGACCTGTCGATGTTTCTAAAATAATATGCCATAAATGGTACTTTGACTCTTTCGGATCGACTCAAAATAGGGTATCTTCTTGCGTCTGTAGTGGATTTATCCGTTCAGACAACACAATGATGAAAGAAAAGGTACGTATTGTGAGTATTACTGCAATAAAAGGGATGAATGACATCCTCCCAGGTGAAGTTGAAACCTGGCAATTTTTAGAACAAAGCGCCCGTGAAGTTTTTAGTCTTTATGGCTTTTCCGAAATTCGGACACCCATCCCTGAAAAAACCGAGCTTTTTTGTCGCTCTATCGGTGAAACCACTGATATCGTTGAAAAGGAAATGTATACTTTTAGTGATAAAAGCGAAAATTCGTTGACCTTACGCCCGGAAGGGACCGCGCCAGTGATGCGGGCTTTTATCCAGAACCGTTTGAATAACCTTGACCCTGTTTCTAAGCTTTATTATATGGGGCCGATGTTTCGTTACGAACGACCACAAAAAGGTCGTTATCGTCAGTTTCATCAGCTTGGAGTTGAAGTCGTTGGGGTTGAAGATGCAAAAATCGATGCTCAAGTCCTGGCGATGTTACACCAATATTTTGTCCGCATCGGCATTACTTCTGTCTCGTTGCAAGTTAATTCACTCGGCTGTCCTCAATGTCGTCCTGGGTATCGTCAGGCATTGATCACCTACCTTGAAACACGCTTGGATATGTTGTGTGGCGAGTGTCAACGTCGCTATCAGACCAACCCACTGCGTGTCCTCGATTGTAAAGTTCCCGGCTGTCAGACTGCGACTGCAGATGCCCCTTCTGTGCTTGATCATTTGTGCCCATCTTGTCATGATCATTTTGGTCAAGTGAAAAAGTATCTGCAAGCACTGGAAATTCCATTTGTTGTGAATGCCCGTATGGTTCGAGGGTTGGATTATTACGTGCGGACGACTTTCGAGCTGGTGACAGATCAGTTGGGTTCGCAGAATGCTGTTGCTGCTGGAGGCCGATATGATGGCTTGGTTGAAAGTTTAGGTGGTCCAGCGCTCCCAGGAATTGGTTTTGCCGTCGGACTCGAGCGCTTAGTCTTGATGAAGGGTGATCAGCAGGTCGCTCCAGCAGCGCCGCAACTCTTTATTGCCGCGATGGGTCAAGAGGCTTCTGAGCAGGCATTTGTGCTGATGTCCCAATTACAAGCTGCTGGAGTGCGAACGGAGATGGATTATCTCGGGAAAAGTCTCAAAGCACAGATGCGCCGGGCGAACAAGTTGAATGCTGAGTATACCCTTATCCTCGGTGAAGAAGAGTTGCAGTCAGGTCAAGCGCAGCTTAAAAATATGTCTGACAGTAGCCAGACAACGGTTATGTTGGAAAGTTTAGTCGCCACTTTGTTGGAAAAACTTGGTTAAACTCGCCAGTTCTTCTTGACCTTCATCGGTGGCAGGACTATAAAAAAAATCTTGATTGATCTATACATTTATCAGAGCTGAAAAGCTTATTCTGGAGGATTGAGTCGTGAACGACAAACTTGGAAGCTGGGAGAGAACTCATCGTTGTGGAGATTTAACCGCTGAACAGATTGGTGAACATGTTTGTGTGATGGGTTGGGCACAAAGGCGTCGTGATCATGGGGGTCTGATTTTTATTGATTTACGTGATCGTGAAGGGGTGATTCAATTAGCTCTTGATCCAGACCGTGATCTCGCTTCACATCAAAAGGCTGAACAGGTTCGGAGCGAATTCGTGTTGGCTGCCCGGGGGAAAGTCTCTCCTCGGCCGGAGGGAACTGTTAACCCAAAGATGAAGACGGGTGAGGTTGAGATAGAAATTACTGAGTTGTTAATCCTCAATCGTTCTGAAACCCCGCCTTTTATGCTCGACGAGTTTACAGAAGTCGCTGAGAATATTCGCTTAAAATATCGCTACCTTGATTTACGCAGACCAGCGCTACAAAAAAATATGCTTATGCGACATTTGGTCGCGAAAACTGTCCGTAACTATTTTGATCAACAAGGCTTTATCGAAGTTGAAACGCCCGTGTTGACCAAGAGCACTCCTGAAGGGGCTAGAGATTATCTTGTTCCCAGTCGAGTCAATACTGGCCGTTTTTATGCTCTTCCTCAGTCTCCACAATTGTTTAAACAGTTGTTGATGGTTTCAGGTTTTGACCGTTACTTTCAAATTGTCAAATGTTTCCGGGATGAAGATTTGCGGGCAGATCGGCAGCCGGAATTTACCCAGATTGATTGTGAGATGAGCTTTATCAATCGTGGTCAGGTTATGGATATTATGGAAGGGATGGTTGCCAAGGTGTTTAAAGCCGCCTTAGGGATAGACCTCACCTTGCCGATGCCACGCTTATCTTACGCAGAAGCCTTGGACCGCTTCGGTGTTGATAACCCCGATTTGCGTTTTGGCATGGAATTAATAGATATCACTGAGCAGGTTGCGGGCTCACAGTTTAAAGTCTTTTCCAGTGTCGCGGCTGAAGGTGGTCTGGTTAAAGCCTTGAATGTCAAAGAGGGTGCGACCTTTTCTCGTAAAGAACTCGACGACCTCACGGATTTCACTAAGATTTATGGTGCCAAAGGGATGGCGTGGGTCAAAGTGACCGCTGATGGTTGGCAGTCTCCTATTGCCAAATTCTTCACTGCCGATGAATTGTCGGCATTAAATGAGAAGATGGGGGCAGAAGTTGGTGATCTCCTGTTATTTATGGCTGACACTCCAGCCATCGCAAACGAAGCGTTAGGGCGTTTGCGCGGTCACCTTGGGCAAAAGCTTGGTTTGGCTAGAAAAGATGATTTCCAGTTTACCTGGGTCACCGATTTCCCCTTGCTTGAGTGGGACGACGAACAGCATCGACATCTCGCTGTACATCACCCTTTTACCGCTCCTTTAGAAGAAGATATCCCTCTGCTTGATACCGATCCGACTCAAGCAAGGGCACAAGCATATGACCTTGTTCTCAATGGTTCAGAAATCGGTGGCGGGAGTATTCGTATCCATGACCAATCGGTGCAATCGAGGATGTTTGATCTGCTTGGCATCGGTGCAGAAGAAGCGCAAGAGAAATTTGGATTTTTATTGGATGCCCTCACTTTTGGTGCACCACCCCACGGTGGGATCGCATTTGGTCTCGATCGACTCATGATGATTTTGACTGGAGCCGATTCTATCCGTGATGTTATTGCGTTCCCTAAAACTCAGAAAGCAACATGCCTATTGTCTGACGCTCCCAATGAGGTTGACGATAAGCAACTTCAGGAGCTGGGTATTCGCTTGCGGACAAAGCAAAAATAATAGAATTCTATCAACCTTACCCTGGTGCGCTGAATTCATTTCACAAGGAGATGAGTTCAGTGCGTTAGGACTTGACCCAAACTTTATAGGGAAATCATCGTATTTCTTGAAATATAGGATAAATAAGCATGCAGATGTTTTACCGTCTGTTGGTCTTTGTTGCACTAATGTACGCCGTGTCGGGATGCGTTAAGCCACCCACTGAGAGTTTGGTGAGCGCTCGAGAGGTTGTTGCTCAAGCGTATGCCGTTGGCGCTTCACAGTATGCACCCGGTGAATATCAACTTGCCAGTAGTGCGTTACAGGCTGCCGAACTTCAGGTCAAGGATGGGGAGCATCGGGTCGCTGCAAGGACCCTTGATCTTGCTCAGCGTTTTGCAAAAGAAGCTCTTAACCTGACCATCGCGCGTAAGCAGCAACTGTTAGCTGAGCAGAAAAAAAAAGAAGAAGAAAAGCGACGCCTAGAGTTATTGAAACAACGTGAAATAGAGCGTCAAGCAGAGCTTAAGCAGCAACAGGAGCAGAAACGCAAGCAGCAGATTCTTAAGGCGAATAGCAAAAAGACAGAACCTGTTGTTCCGCCTCGTACTCCCGCGGTTATTGAACCTGTACTTGTTGACATTGTTGAGGTTCAGGCGGGTGAAAACTTGGCAACAATAGCGGCCCGTGCAAATGTTTATGGCGATGCACTGCTTTGGCCACTTATTTACAAAGCCAATAGAGACCAAATAAAAGACCCTCAAGAAATTTATCAGGGACAAAGTTTAGTGATTCCACGTGACAAAACCAGAGATGAAGCAGATGCCGCTCGTCAGGAAGCACGCGAGCTTAATCTTTTCTTGCCACTGACTGAAAAATAGTATCAAACCCCCACTAGAATTCTGTTATCTTGTCTGGCGATCAGCGTCTTGTTCGCCAGGCCGGTCGTTTGTGTGACAAGTCAGCTCCTGAAATTGAATATTTTATACACTTTATAAAAAGTTTCATTGTAAAATAGTATCAATAAGATTAGTGACTTAACTGTTGTCTCTGATTGATTGAGATGATTTTACTTTAAATCGCAAAGGTTCTTGACACTCCTATTTTGTTTGTATACTGTATACAACGATAAACAGTGTGAAATTTGGGTTTATAACGTAGTTATATCCTGACTTAATTGGTGATATTCGCATTAAATTTGAAGGAGAAGGAATATGGCAAAGATTACCTGGTCTCAAATTGACGAGGCGCCGGCGTTGGCGTCTTACGCTTTTCTGCCCATTGTTCAGGCATTCTGCAAAGGGAACGGTGTTGAGGTTGAAACCAAAGATATCTCGCTGTCAGGGCGTATTCTTGCAAACTTCCCAGAAAACCTGACCGAAGATCAAAAGGTTTCAGACAACCTTGCGGAACTCGGTGAGCTTGTTCAAAAACCTGAAGCAAATATTATTAAGTTGCCGAACATCAGTGCTTCAGTGCCACAGTTGCACGCTGCAATTGCAGAGCTGCAGGAGAAGGGCTACAATGTCCCTAGTTACCCTGAAGAAGCAACAACTGATGCAGAAAAAGAGTTGCAAGCTCGGTATGCTAAATGTCTTGGTTCCGCGGTTAATCCCGTCCTGCGTGAAGGTAACTCAGATCGTCGTGCAGCGGCTTCAGTGAAGAGATTTGCCCAAAAAAATCCTCATCGGATGATGCAGGAATGGCCTACTCCTGGGACTTCTCAGTGCCGTGTTGCCCACATGGATCATGGTGATTTTTATGGTACTGAAACGTCGGTGACTATGGACAAAGCAGACACCGTCAAGATTCAGTTTGTTGACGGTGCAGGAAAAGTAACGGTTAAAAAAGAAGGTTTGGCTTTGCTTGAAGGCGAAGTTCTTGACAGTTCAGTTATGCATGTGGCTGCACTGCGTGAGTTCTATGCCGCCACTATCAAAGAGGCCAAAGAAAAAGGGGTGTTGCTTTCTCTGCACCTCAAAGCCACGATGATGAAAATTTCTGATCCGATCATGTTTGGCCACGCCGTTTCAGTCTATTTTGCCACTGCCCTTGATAAACATGCTGATGCTCTCAAAGAGATTGGTGCAAATGTTAATTTTGGTCTTGGCGATGTATTGTCTAAGCTGTCTAAGCTTCCAGCGGACAAACAGGCGGAAATTAAAGCCGATATTGATGCTTGCTACGCTGAGATGCCTGCTCTGGCAATGGTTGATTCGCGTAAAAACATCACCAATCTCCATGTTCCCAATGATGTTATTGTTGATGCTTCTATGCCAAATGTTGTTCGTGACGGTGGCCGGATGTGGAACAAAAATGATGAGCTTCAAGACACCATTGCAATGGTTCCTGATCGCTGCTACGCAACGATTTATCGTGAGATCATCGAGGACGCTAACAAGAATGGTCAGTTCAACCCTGCCACCATGGGTAGTGTTGCGAACGTTGGCTTGATGGCACAAAAAGCTGAAGAGTATGGTTCCCATGATAAGACTTTTGAGGCTCCCAGCGATGGTAAGTTTCAGGTTGTAAATGCCGCCGGTGACGTGCTCCTTGAGCAACCTGTCGCTGTTGGTGATATTTACCGCTCCTGTCAGGCCAAAGATCTGCCCATTAAAGATTGGGTCAAACTCGCTGTTAACCGTGCCAAGGCTTCTGGTGAACCAACCATCTTCTGGCTTGATGAGAACCGTGGACACGACAGAGAGATCATTAAAAAAGTTAAAAAATATCTCCCTGAATTTGACACCACAGGTCTTGATATCCGCATTCTTGACCCTGTTTCAGCGATGAAAGTCTCCCTTGAGCGTGTGCGGAAAGGTGAGAATACTATCTCAGTTACCGGTAATGTTTTGCGGGATTATTTAACTGACCTCTTCCCAATCCTTGAACTTGGAACATCTGCACGGATGCTTTCGATTGTACCTTTATTAGCTGGCGGTGGTTTGTTTGAGACTGGCGCTGGTGGTTCAGCTCCGAAACATGTGGAGCAATTCCTCAGAGAAGGTCATCTACGTTGGGATTCTCTGGGCGAATATTGTGCCCTGGTTCCATCTCTGGAACAGGCTGCTTCTGCAGACAATAATCCAAAAGCTGCTATTCTGGCCGAAACTTTGGACGTGGCTATAGGCCAGTATCTTGAGAACCAAAAGCTTCCTTCACGTAAGGTTAAAGAAATTGATAACCGTGGCGGTAGCTTCTATTTGGCTCTTTACTGGGCTCAAGCTCTTGCCGCTCAAGATAAAGACGTTGACATGCAGGCACGCTTTGCTAAAGTAGCTGCTGAGATTGAGAAAAACGTCGACAAAATTGATGCGGAGTTCATCAACTGCCAGGGATCTCCGGTTGATATCGGTGGTTACTTCCGCCCTGATACAGCTAAAGCAGCAGCAGCTATGCGTCCGAGTGCAACATTTAACGCAATTATCGATTCAATGTAATTCATTCAAGTATTAGGCAGGACCGGGATAACTTCTTATCCCGGTTCTATTTTAATTTTCCTACATAAGGAGAGAGACAATGGCGAGACCTAAAATTTCTTTGATCGGTGGTGGACAAATTGGTGGTGTTTTAGCACAACTTTGTGCTTTGCGCGAACTGGGTGATGTTGTTCTGTTTGACATCGTCGAAGGGATGCCTCAGGGCAAGATGCTCGATATCGCTGAAGTTGCCCGTGTTGACGGATTTGATGTAGATCTTAAAGGTACCAACAGCTATGCGGACATTGCTGGTTCTAATGTTGTTATCGTTACGGCTGGTCTACCTCGTAAGCCTGGTATGAGCCGTGATGACCTGCTTGGTGTCAATGCCAAAATTATGAGTCAGGTTTCTGAGGGTATTAAAGAATATGCTCCAGATGCATTTGTAATCATTATATCTAACCCGCTTGACGCTATGGTTACCCTGTGCCAAAAAGTAACAGGTTTCCCACCTGAGCGTGTTATGGGACAAGCAGGTGTGCTTGATTCAAACCGTTTTTGTTCTTTCATCGCTTGGGAACTCGGTGTGTCAGTACGCGACGTTAACGCCATGGTTCTTGGTGGTCATGGTGATACTATGGTGCCAATTATCCGTTATGCAAACGTGAACGGTGTTCCTGTAATGGAACAATTGGTCCGTAAGTATGGGGACGAAGCGAAAGCTAATGAAGTTATGACCGCCATGGTTGAGCGTACTAAAGCTGCCGGTGGTGAAGTGGTTAAATTGTTGGGTAATGGTTCTGCATTTTACAGCCCCGCTTCTTCAGCGATTGCCATGGCTGAAGCTATTCTGCGTGATCAAAAACGTGTCCTCCCAACTTGTGCCCTATTACAAGGTGAATTTGGTGTCGATAACTATTATGTTGGCGTCCCATGTGTCCTTGGTGCCGGTGGTGTTGAGTCAATTATTGAATTTTCACTTGACGAACAAGAGCAGGCATTGTTTGATAAGTCAGTCGCTGCAGTAAAGGGGCTCATTGATGAGCTCCCCACGATTCTACCTGACCTGGCAGACGTACTGAACAGTTAATCTGATTAGAAACATACACTGATGTATACCAAACAAGGGCAATGTTACCATTGCCCTTGTTGTATGTCAGTTGATGGACTTTAATTTATAAGCATTGTGTCCTCATCATATTTAGTTCATATAGACTTGCTTAATATCAAGAGTCAGTGTTATATGAATTCGCGTATATCTGGATAATGATGTTTGATAGCTGTCGTTGACAGCATTTTTCTTGAAACATCTCTTTATTAACAGGAGACAGTATGGCAGAGAATGCAAAACTCACAAGTGCTGAGCAAATTGTCATTAAGTTTACCGGAGACTCCGGTGATGGCATGCAGCTTATTGGAAATCAACTCACCGCTCTGGCTGCTCTAGACGGTAATGACGTTAACTCGCTTCCTGATTATCCAGCAGAGATTCGTGCCCCTGCCGGTACCGTAGCAGGTATTTCAGGTTTCCAGATGTGCCTCGGTGATCATAAGATCTATACCGCTGGTGACGCACCAGACGTGCTGGTTGCTTTTAACCCAGCTGCATTGAAGCACAGCTCCAAATTTGTTAAAGCCGGTGGGATGATCATTACTAACTCTGATTCTTTTACAGAGAAGTCAATGGAGAAGGTCGGTTACACTTCGAACCCACTCGAAGACCACAGCTTGAATGGCTATGATGTCAAAGCGATCCCGATGTTCACTCTGGTTCGTGAAGCCCTCGCTGAAATGGAACTACCGATTGCAGCGAAAGATCGCTGTAAAAACTTCTTTACCATGGGGGTTTTATGTTGGCTGTTCAACAAAGACAAACAATTGGTTTTGGATTTTATCCAAGAAAAGTTTGGTCCAAAAGCCAAAAAACCACTGCTCAAAGTTGCACAAGCCAATACCCTCGCTTTTAAAGCAGGCTTGAACTATGGCGAAACCGCCATTATGTTCCAAGAGCGCTATGACCTTGGCGCTGCGCAAATTGAAAAAGGTCTGTATCGTAACATTACCGGTAATGATGCTGCTGCCCTCGCTATCGCAGCGGCTGGAGAAAAAGCGGGTCTGCAATCATTCATTGGTTCATATCCTATTACCCCAGCTACAGACTTGCTGCATTATGCTTCTGAGATGAAGGATGTGAATCTCGTTACTATGCAGATGGAAGACGAGATTGCAGGTATCTGTTCTGCAGTTGGTGCAGCTTGTGCTGGGGATCTGGCGTTTACCACAACTTCTGGCCCAGGTTTGGCGCTGAAAACAGAAGCTGCTGGTATGGCTTTGATTCTTGAAGTCCCTCTGGTTATTGTGAACGTCCAACGTGGCGGTCCTTGTACTGGTTTGCCGACAAAAACCGAACAATCAGACCTGTTGCAAGCAATGTTTGGCCGTAACGGTGACAGTTATATGCCGATTATTGCTGCAAACAGTCCTGCTGATTGTTTTGATGCCACCTATCAAGCAGCAAAAATTGCTTTGAAGTACCGTACCCCGGTTATTGTTCTGACTGATGGTTATATCGGCCAAGGTAGTTGTCCTTGGAAGGTGCCAAAAATGGCAGAGCTTGAAGACCTGAGACCGTATGTCAATTTCTGGGTCCCCGAAGCTCATCCGGGTGAAAAATATGTCTCATACAAGCGTGATCCAGAAACATTGGCTCGCGATTGGGCTATTCCAGGAACTAAAGGTTGCCAGCATCGCATCGGAACACTTGAAAAAGATATCAACGGGGCTGTAAGTCATGACCCGATGGTTCATCAACAGATGACCGAGTTCCGTAAGGCTAAGGTTGATAATTTGGCCAAGGTTCTGCCTGATGTTGAAGTTAACGGTAAGACCTCAAATAAAGTACTCGTTATTAGTTGGGGTGGAACTTATGGTGCTGTTAAGGGTGCCGTTGATCGTATGATCGATGACGGGAAACCTGTTTCAGGTATTAACTTGCGTTGGGTATGGCCTTTCCCTGCAAATCTGGGTGAGGTTATCAGCCAGTTTGATAAAGTTCTGGTTCCTGAACTTAATATGGGACAACTGAGCTTGCTGCTCCGCGCCAAGTTCTTGGTTGATGTTGAATCTCTCTCTAAGGTCCAAGGCGACCCCTTCCGTGAGTACGAGATTATCGACAAAGTTAACGAAATGTTAGGAGAATAAAACCATGGCTGATACTCAACTAACTAAAAAAGATTTTGCTTCAGATGCTGAGGTAAAGTGGTGTCCGGGTTGTGGCGATTTTGCCATTATGAATGCTGTTCGTAGCGGTATGGTTGCTGCCGGTAAGCCACGGGACGAAGTTGCAATTGTTTCCGGTATCGGTTGCTCCAGTCGGTTCCCTTATTACATGGAAACTTATGGTTTTCATACCATTCACGGCCGTGCGGCAGCGATTGCTTCTGGTTTGAAAGTTGCGAATCCAAAACTGGATGTCTGGGTTATTTCTGGCGATGGTGATTCCACAGCCATTGGTGGTAACCACTTTATGCACGTTGTTCGCCGTAACATGAACCTGAACTATGTTTTGATTAACAATAAAATCTATGGTTTGACTAAAGGGCAATATTCTCCTACCTCTGAAATGGGTCAGATCTCTAAGAGTAGCCCTTATGGTGTTATCGATTACCCGATGACTCCTGCCAAGGTCGCTATCAGTTTAGGTGGAACCTTTGTCGCCCGCGGCATTGACAAGAAAATGAAGTTGAATGAAGAGATCTGTGTCCGTGGCGCCATGCATAATGGCTTAAGCTTTATGGAAATCTTCGCCAACTGCGTTATCTACAATGATGGTGCTCACGATAAATTGGTCAATAAAGAAGATGGTGCCGATTATCATATTATCCTCAAGCATGGGGAGAAAATGATCTTTGGTGCGACAAGCCAATACTGCTTGGTTCAGGATGGATTCGGCATTAAGGCTGTTAGAATTGATAAAGCCGACGAAGCTGATATTCTTGTTCACGACGAAAAAAATGCAGAAATGGCCGCCATACTTGCTGGTATGCGTCCTGATAACGGTTTGCCAATTGCTTTTGGTATTCTTTATGCGGATGATCGCAAGAAAACTTACAATGATATGGTTTACGAGCAAGTTGACGCTGTCAAAGAGAAGCGTGGTCGTTCTATTGATGATATCATGCAGTCTGGACATACTTGGACTGTTTAATTGATTCATAAATTAATGATCTAATTTCATCGAGCCCCGGTTGTTTTAACAATCGGGGCTTATTTTCATTAACGCGATATTTGTGATGGAGACAAATGTGAATAAATTGCTTATTGTCCTAATGCTGTTAATCCTTGCAAGCGGTCATGTTTATGCCGAAGAGACACTTCAAACCCAACAACAAAAAGTTGGTTATGCTATCGGGATGGATATCGCCAACAATATGTTGCGACAAAAGCTCGACATTGATATTGACCAGTTAGCAGCAGGAATGACGGCTGTATTCAAGGGGGAAGAAACAGCTATGACCTCCGAAGAGATGGTCCAGGTGCTCACGGCTTTTCAACAAGAGATGCAGATGAAACAGATGGCCGAAATGCAAGCAGAAGCTGCTAAAAATGAGAAGCTTGCTCAAGAATACCTAGAGAAAAACAGTAAACTTGAGGGGGTCGTCACCCTAGAGAGTGGCTTGCAATATAAGGTTATTGAGGCCGGAGATGGTGCCTCTCCAAAAGTCGATTCAAAGGTTCAGGTTCACTACCGGGGAACGTTATTGGATGGAACCGAATTTGACAGTTCATACTCTCGTGGTGAGCCGGCCAGTTTCCCCGTCAATGGAGTTATTGCCGGATGGACTGAAGCCTTGCAATTGATGAAAGAAGGTGCTAAATGGCAACTTGTCATCCCTGCCAAGCTAGCTTACGCTGAACGTGGTGCACCGCCGATGATTCCACCAAATGCAACCTTGATCTTTGATGTTGAATTATTAAAAGTATTATAGATTGCCATCTGTTATTTCATTGTCACCTTAAATTTTGCATATGATCCTGTCAGCATTTGTTGACAGGATTTTTTTATTGTCTGGACTCTTTATTTGGCAAAAGTTGGCTAACAACGATGAGGATAATTGAACAGAGAAGTAGTATTTCAAACATTAATGTTCTCCCGATTGATGATATGATTTTTGCTAGCTCGAAGCTACGACATCCACGTGACATATTAAGTCATATTGAAAAATCATTAGCTTCGAATTGTGGCTAACAAAATAGTGTTATGTTTGGAGGTGATTGAGGTGATCACTTGATTGACAGAAGCGCGATAAATCGTATACAGTATGCAAGATTTGACACTGAAATGATTATTGTCAGCAGCATTTAATTCTGGCAAACAGCTTATTGTGCAGCTTATGCTGCGAACCTGATAATTGGAGGAGAGAGATGATCGAAGCATATCTTAAATTGGAAGAAGAGCGGAATGCACAAGGGATTCCTGCTTTACCGTTGAACCCTGAACAAACGACAGGTCTCTGTGAATTACTTCAGAGCCCTCCTGCTGGTAAAGAAGAATTCCTGATGAATTTGCTCACCGAGCGAGTGTCTCCAGGAGTTGATCCCGCTGCAGAAGTTAAGGCTGCTTTCCTGGCAGAAATTGTTGCCGGAACCAAGTCCTCACCTCTTATTGATAAAGTTAAAGCGGTAAAGATTCTTGGCACAATGATCGGTGGATACAATGTTCAACCATTGATCTCGGCCTTGAGTGTGGCAGACTTAGCTGATACTGCAGCGACCGCTTTATCATCAATGACTTATGTCTACGATGCTGCTGAACAGGTGATTGAGTTGGCTAAAAGCAATGCCGCAGCAAAGCAGGTTGTCGATAGCTGGGCGAAGGCAGAGTGGTTTACTAATAAACCTGAAATGCCTGAAATTATTAAAGTTAAAGTGTTTAAAGTTGAAGGGGAAATTAACACTGATGACTTCTCTCCGGCGGGAGACGCATGGAGTCGTCCCGATATTCCTTTACATGCTCTGGCCATGGGGAAAACTCGCTTCCCCGGTGGTATTGAAGAGATTGCTAAATGGCGTAAAGAGGGCCATCAGGTCGCTTTTGTTGGTGATGTTGTTGGAACTGGGTCTTCCCGTAAGTCTGCTTGTAACAGCGTTCTTTGGTGTATTGGTGATGATATTCCCGCAGTGCCAAACAAACGTCGTGGCGGTGTCATTATTGGCAGTGTTATCGCTCCAATTTTCTTTAATACCGCCCAGGATTCCGGGGCGCTACCATTGAAGATGGATGTCACAAAAATGAATATGGGTGACATCATTACGATTAATACGGCCAAAGGTGAAGTGACCAATGAGGCTGGTGATGTTGTTTCAACCTTCGAGATAAAACCGGATACAGTTCCTGATGAATATCGCGCTGGTGGCCGGATCCCGTTGATTATTGGTCGTTCGGTTACAAGTCTGGCATGTGCTGCGATTGGGGTTGCAGAACCTGATATTTTTACCCCGGCAGATAACCCGACCCCAAAACCGAACCAAGGCTACACCCAAGCACAGAAAATGGTCGGTCGCGCCTGTGGTGTCGACGGTATTCTTCCAGGGACAGCCTGTGAGCCAAAAATGACGACAGTTGGTTCTCAAGATACTACAGGTCCGATGACTGCCGATGAACTCAAAGAGCTAGCCTGTCTTAAATTTCAGTCCCCGATGTTTATGCAATCTTTTTGTCATACCGCGGCTTACCCAAAACCTGCTGATGTTTTGATGCATAACACTTTACCAAAGTTTATCTCTGACCGTGCTGGTGTTCCGTTGAATCCCGGCGATGGGGTTATTCATAGTTGGCTTAACCGCTTATTGGTTCCCGATACTGTCGGTACTGGCGGTGATTCTCACACCCGGTTCCCTATTGGTATCAGCTTCCCTGCAGGGTCTGGTCTGATTGCTTTTGCCGGTGCCCTCGGTTTTATGCCTCTGGATATGCCTGAATCCGTTCTTGTCCGCTTTAAAGGGGAGTTCAATGAAGGGATTACCCTTCGTGATGCCGTCAACGCTATTCCTCTCTGGGCGATCAAGCAGGGGTTGATGACAGTGCCGAAAAAGAACAAAATCAATATCTTTAACGGCAAAATTTTAGAGATGGAAGGTTTGCCAAACCTTTCAGTAGAGCAAGCATTTGAGTTGACTGATGCTGCAGCTGAGCGTTCCGCTGCTGCCGGTTGTATCAAGCTGTCAGAAGAGAGTGTCTGTACTTATCTACGCTCCAATGTTGCTTTAATGGAAAAGATGATCGCAGACGGTTACCAAGATGCTCAAACCTTGCGTAACCGTATTGATGCTGTCAATGAGTGGATGAAAGATCCTAAGCTGATTGAAGCGGATGCGAACGCTGAATATGCCGCAGTGATTGAAATTGATCTGGCTGAAATTACTGAGCCGATTCTGGCATGTCCGAATGACCCTGATGATGTGAAATTGTTATCAGAAATTGCCGGAACCCCGATTCAGGATATTTTTATCGGCTCATGTATGACCAATATTGGTCATTTCCGTGCCGCTGCTAAGATTTGGGAAGGTCATACCTTCAATCCTCAAGATCGTGTCTGGATCTGCCCACCGACGCGGATGGACCAATCAAAATTGAAGAGTGAAGCTTATTTTGCAATTTTCAATCAGGTGGGTGCCCGGATTGAAACACCTGGCTGCTCCTTGTGTATGGGGAATCAGGCACGTGTTCCTGATGGTGTCAACATGTTCTCAACCAGTACCCGTAACTTTGATGATCGTATTGGTAATGGTGCTCAAGTCTATCTTGGAAGTGCCGAATTGGGCGCGGTGACAGCGTTGAACTGCAAACTACCGACTCCAGAAGAGTATCTTGCAATTTATAAAGAGAAAATTGCCCCCTTCAAGGAAGAAGTGTACGACTATCTGCAGTTTGATGAGTTGGGTGAATTTGATAACGTTTATAAGCGTTGTGATATTTAAGTTGCACCATCTTTAGTTGTTTGTATCTTTAAGGCCACTCAGAAATGAGTGGCCTTTTTTAACAAAACTGTCAGGAACGCTAAGCAAATGTGCCGTTTTCTTTATGTATTATCCTTCTTTGTGCTGTTAAGTCCATGGCTGCTGAGTTCGGCACTTGCATTTGATCTTGCGGACATTGAATCTTCAGGTTTCAGTGTCGGGATTGGTTATCGCACAGACCAATTCAATTGGGGGATCTCTGCTGTCACTGCTCTTGAACAACCCGATATTATCTCTGAGTTGAGTTGGGATGACCTTGAAATTGTACAACTTCATCTCCACACGTGGTTTAAATCAGAAGAACTTCCTCTAATCAACAAAAATGCGTTTGCAATCGCCAACATTGCCTTTGGTAAAATCGTTGCTGGTCAGGTTCAGGATTCCGATTATGCTGCGGATAACCGAAGTGACGAATGGTCTCGGTCTGTGAGTGACGCTGATGATGGTCTAACGGTTGACTTATCTGCCGCCTTGGGGCCCATATTTGAGTGCAATGCCCTCAGCGGGGTTTCTATTACGCCATTAGTTGGTTACGCCTTTAATGTCCAAGCACTGACAATGACGAATGGACAACAGGTGATCTCAAAGCCGGAACTTCGTCCTGAAGGGAGTTCTTATCCCGCTGCGATTGGACCGTTGATGGGGCTGGACAGTACCTATACTGCATATTGGTATGGCCCCTGGTTGGGGGCGAATATCGCTTATCATGCCAATGATCAATTTAAAGTTATCTTCGGGATTGAGTATCACTGGGTTGAATATTTTGCTCAGGCCGACTGGAATTTACGTTCGGATTTTATGCATCCCGTCAGTTTTGAGCATGAATCTCGTGGAACAGGTGTCGTCTATGACTTGCAAGGTGAATATGTCATCAATGAAAAATGGTCCTGGGTATTTAACGGCAATATCCAGAATTGGAACGCTGATAGTGGTTGTGACACGACCTATTTAGCTGACGGCAGCGTCGGCAAGGCACGCTTAAATCAAGTGGAGTGGGATTCTTATGCCTTGACTACTGGTCTTCAGTATCTATTTTAGCTTTCTTGAAATTACGCCGAATCCAAACATTAAGAATGGTGATCAATAACAGCCCGAAAATAATGAGTCCGAACTTGGCTGTTAAACTTTGCGCCTGATGCCAGCTGCTTCCCCCTAAATAGCCAATCCCCGGGTAACAGATTCCCCATAAGATCGAGCTGACCAAAGCGTAGCCACAAAAAGATTTTCCGGGGAAACTGGAGAGACCGGCAATAAAAGGGGTAATGCCGCGAATTGGGCCAAGAAACCGGGCAAAAAAGATACTTTTACCGCCATGATCAACGAAGAAACGTTCTGATCGGTGTACTAGATTGCGATGCCTTTGAAAGCCTCTCATCTTGAGAAATTTCGAACCGTAATAATAACCTAGCCAGAAGCTGAAGAGATCTCCCAATAAACCACCAGCGATTGCCAATGTCGCGACTAAGCTAAATGTGCACTTGCCAACCAAGACGAGAAACCCTGCCAAAACAACGAGTGTACTTCCTGGGATAAGTAATCCAACGATGGGTAATGATTCCAAGAAGCAGACAAGGAAAAGAGAAGAGAGGTAAGCAATCCCGGTAGGTAAAAACTCGATAAACTGTTGTAGCCAGTTTTCCATGACGACCTTATTCCGGCTCAAACTTTTTGTGCCATTGATCAAAAATATTGACTTTACTCTTGCCGTACTTGATCAGTTTATCACGAACTCGTTGATGAGTTTTCTCGCGATTGCGATTTTTTACCCCTTTCGAATAAAATAGATCAGCGTAGCAGATGATCTGCTCTTCCAGTGTCTCTGGACGCATGTCCTGGACCGGTAAGGGGAGATGTTGTTTGCTGATATCCTTGGCTGTGAGTCCGACTCCAGTATGGCGTTCACTCACCCTTGCATGTTGAAAAAGGCCTTCCTCTTCCAGAATCTCTTTGCCCCTTATCCCGTGTTGCAGGTAGGGAGCTTTGCCATGACATCCCAGTTCAGGTGTGTTGGTCTTGATCATGCCGATATCGTGCAACATGGCCGCTTGTGCCAGAAATTGCAAATCCACAGGTTCACCTTGTGTCTGCAAATAACGACCAATCTTGAGGGCTCTGCGGGTGACGAGGCGACTGTGATCGAGGAGGATTTGTCGCGCTTGCGGGTTCTTTGCGTAATATTTGTTGATAATCTCGATGGGATGACAAATCCGTTTCATTCTGGTGCAACCTCAGAGCTGTCCTCAGGGCGGACAATTTCGGTAAAACTGGCAACAATGTCTTTGAAGATGGGTAATAATTCAGCAAACCTTGAGGATGGGTAATCCAGCGAAATAATGAAATTACGCTGTTTCCCCAGGACCGCAATTATCAGCAATCCATGATTTTGATCATGTCCCACAAATTTTAAAGCGGGGCCGGCAGGGTGGTCAAAGGGGGCAGCTTGTCCGGTTTTAAGCTCTGGTTTATCTATCAGGTAGTTGCTGAGCAGGTCAGGGAGATTAGAGGCCGTTTCGCGGGGCAAACTCCTGATCAGCATGTGTCCGCCATTATCATTTTCTTTGCGCGGGTTGTCTGCGCTCCAGTTGACTGTGTCAGCCCTGTAGCTTGGCGAAGATACCGGTACGATGACCCGCTTCCAGTTTTGTGGATGTTTAATCGCAAAGTTCAATTTGGCATCAATGTAGAGTTGTTCACGAAACTCATTCATGTGCACATTATCAAGTAGCGATGACTGGCAGCCTGAGAGGGCGAAGGGGACAGAGATAATGACGGCGTAGCAAAAATAATGTCCAGCCAGGCGCTGTCGTATGTCTGCAACACGCGGCAACCAAACGCAAGTCAGGATTCTGCAAAGTTGACGTAACGCCGTAAGACAACGTTGTTGCAACACGGCTAATCTTCCCAGTTAATACAGGCAACTGGACAGTTATCCATCGCCTCTTCAATTTTCTCTTCGGTATCGCCGGTCGGATCATGGACTCCAGCTAAGTGTTCTGAGACCATCGTAAAGACTTTGGGGCAGATGCGAGTACAGGTTTCACAACCAATGCAAGCACTTTGGTCGAGGTAAGGGATTCGTGGCATAGGTTTTCCTTTCATGATTATCAAATAGTGTACAGTTTAAACACCTGACCATTATTTACTATTCCGACCCCATTTGACAAATTTATAGTTATTTTATAAGGGACATGGTAGTTAGGAAAAACAAATTTCAATACTGGGTAGAGTTTGAGTCGACGATTGACTCCCTACACGATATTTAAATCGTACTTGTAGGTGTTTAATACGAAAGGTCTGATTCCTTCTCATTATCAAGTGGTATTGATATTAGGGCTGATCGATAAACGTGGAGTTTTGGCGTGAAAAAGTCCAGCGGATTAAGAACTGAAATCATGTTAACACTCACTCTTCTTCTTGGAGCTGCTTTGTTGTTAGGCGGGGTAATGATGATCCGTTTAATGGAAAAGTCCCTCCTCGAAGAGCGTCTGAGAAATCTTGATGGTCTCGTCAATCTAGCGACGCGCTCCGCAGGTAACTTTGCCCCAGCACAAGTTCAAGACAATAGGTTTCCTGTCGCTGAATTCCTTGCCGACCTGTGTTCTGCTCATCCAAGCTGCCAAGGTTGGCAACTCTATGATAAAGACCTCGCTCTTCTGGAATCAATTAAGCATGGGAATGGGGAATGGGCCACTTCTTCTCGTTTGCAGCAGGTGCGTTTGACGGGTGAGAGTATTCGCATAATTTCGTTTCCGAATCTGCTCATGCTCTATAATGACATCGAAACAAGAGTTCATTTTATAGCACCTGTGAAGGTAAATAATACAAACAACGGACTCGTTGAATTTCACTTTGCGTTGGATGATATCCGTCTACAATTGCAACAATCCATCAAATTTTTATTGGTTTTTGTTGTTTTATATGGTGTGGTTCTTATTCTGATTGGTGATTATCTATTGCGCCGCAATGTCATCAGACCGGCTCAATTGTTATTGGCAGCAACAGAAAATATTGTTAAAGGACAACTGGATGTTCGCTTAACAGTTTCTGGCCCCAGAGAGATAGCTGAGTTGGCTGCAGCATATAATCAGATGACATCAGCACTTCAATGGAGCCAGGAACAAACCAATCATCACATTCAGGCCCTTTGTGAAACTAATAAACAGTTGCAACAGACGCGTGACGAATTAATCCGCAGTGAAAAGCTGGCATCAATAGGGCAACTTGCTGCCGGACTCGCTCATGAGCTTGGCAATCCGCTAGCAGCAGTGATTGGTTATCTGGAAATTCTCAAACAATCGTTGAGAGATGATCCTCAACAAGATATTTTGAAACGGACTCTGGCGGAAACTAGTCGTATTGATTTTCTGGTGCGCGAGCTGCTTGATTTTTCCCGCTCTGACTGTAATGACCCGCCGATAGATGTCAATGTTTCAGATGAGATGAGACACTGTCTTGAGCTGATTAAAAATCAGGGACACGTGAAGACCATGGCTCTTCAGCTGGTGTCGCCAGACAGTGTGCCATTTGTAAGAATCGGCCAGCAGAAATTGCGACAAGTATTTATAAATCTATTATTGAATGCGGTTCAGGCCTGTCCAGACTGTGGTGAAATAGAGATTGTCACAACTGTACTCACGGATAAAATTCAAATTGCAATTTCTGACAATGGACATGGGATAAAACGCGAGTCGCTGGCGATGATTTTTGATCCATTTTTCACAACTAAACCTTTAGGGCAAGGGACTGGACTAGGATTAACGATCAGCTTGCGCATCATCGAAGAAGCGGGAGGAAACATTAATGTGGATTCCACGACTGGGGTCGGAACGACTTTTACTGTCACGCTACCGATTGTGGCTTCCGTATAACTCTGCAAAAAATACATAGTTGTGGTTGTGCAAAACTTACATGATTATTGTTCCATTTACTGATTGTGGACTTAAACTCTGAATATCAAAAGTTTTTGCTGCATTTATGAATTGGCTTGTTTTTTGCTGTCTCTTTACTTTAAGTGAGGAATTGAGAATATGAAAAAACCAATGCGGATGAAATGTTGTCGTCGTAAATATAACTCCAGTGGATTCACTTTGATCGAAGTGATTGTCGTTATGATTGTTGTTGGAATCCTGGCGACAATTGCTATACCAAGTTATATTGCTTTGAATCGGAGTTCGCGGGTGACCAGCGCGGTGAATGAGTTGGTGTCAACCTGTAACTACGCACGCAGTGAAGCGGTCACTCGCTCAGAACCCGTTACAATATGTAAAAGCAATGCTCTTAACACGGCTTGTGTGACCAATGGAACCGGTTGGCAACAAGGTTGGATAGTGTTTGTTGATCTGAATGCTGATGGTGCTATTACCGCTGGTAACGATACTATTCTTAGGGTCCAGGCTGCCATTGGTGGCGTGACTATGGACGGTGGAGGTACTGTCGACGACTTCTTGACTTATGCAAGAACCGGCTTCCTTGACTTAAACGACGACGATGTTGCCGACCGCACGATTGAAGTCACATCGGATTCAAATCAAATGGATATCGTTTTCGCTAAAACTGGCAGAGTGCGTACTGAGAGAAACTAAGAGGTGAAGAGCGTGGTTAAAAAAATTCAAAGAAGATTGGGTGCCGATGGTTTTTCTTTGGTTGAGGCGTTGGTAGCCCTGCTGGTTTTGTCGATTGGATTGCTTGGTGTCGCCGGGTTGCAAACCAACAGTCTACGCAGCGGCAATAATGCTTTGTTGCACTCTAAAGCGGTCCAGAGCTGTGAAGATATTATGGATCGGATGCGCGCCAATAGAGCAGCAGCAGTGGATGGTGATTACGATGTCGCTTTGACCATTGTTCCTGCAGCACCAACCTATACGGGGATGGTTGAGACAGATTTAGATGAGTGGAAAACAGCTTTACAGACCAATCTCCCACAAGGGGATGGATCAATAGCGACCGTTGATAACATTGTAACCGTAACAGTTCAATGGCAAGATTCTTTTGGTGCTGATTCGGTGGTGGTAGGGACACGCTTATGAAAATAATACTGAAACAGCCTCGTGGTTTGTCGCTAATTGAACTTCTGGTGGCAATGACTATCACCATGATCTTGCTGGGTGGCATCTATCAGGTCTTTATCTCGAGTACCAACGCCTATTCACGCAATGAAAGCCTGAGTCGAGTGCAGGAGAATGGGCGCTTTGCCATGCATGTTATTCGCGAAGCGGTTGTTGGTGCCGGATTCCTCGGTTGCTCACAGGAGCCGGCAAATTATACATCAATCCTCTCTGATGAAGACGATTATCATATTAATTATGCGGTGCCGATACAGGGCTTAGAATGGGTACCAGATAATCCCGGTACTGCTGATGAATTGATCGATGGTGCTTGGGAGGATGATGGTGGGGTTGTTGATCCGGCGACGATTGATGAATTTAATCTAACTGATCCATTAACAGGGAGTGATATTTTAACGGTTCGTCATGTCATAACAGGTCAAGCATTTGATTTATCGGCAGATATGGGGGGACCCAGTGCCAATATCTCGACAGAAGATGACCTTGGGTTGCAAGATGACCAACTGATGTTAATCGCTGATTGTGAAGCGTCAACATTGTTCCGAGTGGATCATTATGATGATGCAACCGGAGTTGTTAATCCTGATGGTGATCTGTCGAAGGCATACGCTGAGGGAGCACAACTCTATTTGCCACGGACCTCCTCGTTCTATATTAGAACTAATTCTGCTGGTGAACCGGCACTTTATCGTCGGGTGACGGATGCAGCAGATCCTGAAGAGTTGGTGGAAGGGGTCGAAAATATGCAGGTTCGTTATGGTGTGGATACCGACGGTGACCGTGCTGCCGATGATTATGACGCAGCAAATGATGTTTCGGACTGGACTGATGTCGTCAGTGTACGCATTGGTTTGCTATTGCGTTCTCCTAATGACATGACCCATGCTGAATTCAATAATTCTACTTATAGGGTTGATGATACCGATATTGATGCTCCTGGTGATGACCGCCGTTTTCGCATGGTCATGAGCACCACAATTGGGCTCCGCAATCGCCTACGATGAGAGGTTATAATGAAGAAGATTCTTAACCATAGTGTAAACAGTCAACAAGGGACGGCGCTGATTACAGGATTGTTGATTCTCATTGTCCTCAGCATTTTGGGCATCACCGCCATGCAGAGCACCCTGTTACAAGAAAAAATGGTCGGTAATATGGAGCAGCAGGGGAGTGCTTTCCAAATTGCAGAAGCAGGTTTGCGCATTGGGGAAAACTGGCTGGATAGCCAGATTCCGGTTCCTATTTTCGCTGATACTAATGGCCTTTACCTGGTAGATTCAACTCTCTGGCAGAATGATGATGACTGGTGGGATGATGAAACACGGAGTCAAAACATTGGTGATATCGGCAGCGCAGAAGATGTCGAGGCTGTGTATTATCTGGAGTATTTGACTGATGTTGATAACTCCGGAAATGATTCAGAGATCTTTGACGCTGCACCAGAAGATCTACCCGGAATGTACCGGATTACTAGTCGAGGGGATAGCCCCAATGGTCGGAGTACTGTGATTTTGCAAAGTACCTATATTCGATAGGACAACTGTGAGGAAGCGATGAAAAAAATAATTGTATTGTTGTTACTTTTTGTTGTCACGACGGATGTTTTTTCTCTTGTTGTTTTGCGTGGCACTATTCAGGAAGTCTATCCCGATATTCGTTCTGTGATTATAAATCAGAGCAGATATCAATTGGCTGATGATGCGAAAATATATCTACAGAATGATACTTCCGTGAGCTTATTGCTGGACAAAAACTTGGTGGGGAAGCAGGTTATCTTTAATATTTACACTTCTGATTCAGGAGAGATAACACTCAAATATTTGGCTGTGTTGGATAGGTAATTGGCATTAGAAATAGTTGGGATGATGGAGGAATAAAATGCAAAAAAGAATATATGAGTATTTTTTATTGATGTCCAATTACTTGTTGTTATCGTTAGGGTTGATAGCTATAACTTGTGTGCCCGTACGTGCTGAGCTTTCCCAGTTGCCCCTTTTTCTAACATCTTCAATCGATCCCAATATCATGTTTATTCTTGATGATTCAGGGTCAATGTTTTTTGAGGTGACACCGGACGACTTGGCTGTTTCTTGGAATGGTTATGTTTTTCCTCGGGCTAATAATGTCTATGGAGATACAGACTATGGTCAAAGCACGGTTCGGGTCACAACGGTTGAGGACGGGGAAGCCTACACAGCAAGAACCCGTTCTCCTCAGTTTAATACCACCTATTATAATCCTTCAGTCACATATGTCCCTTGGACAAAATATGATAATACTTTATATCCGGCGGCTTCGCCGACATGTGCTTGGCACAATCCTGAAAATACAGGTAATTGCCCCACTGGTGATGTTAATAATTTAGCGCGAAACCTGACAATAAATAATGATAGATATAACAATAACTGGTGGACTAATTGTAATAGCTCTGATTCTTGTTCTGCCTCTACGGATAATAAAATATTCTGGCCGGCAACTTATTACTGGCAGATTGGTGGGGATGGCTGGTCTTGGGATGACTATACCCAGGTGGAGATACGCTCTTCAATGTCAAGTTATACTGGGCATGGGCGGGAAAGTCGTACGGATTGTGTTGACGCTGCTAGTGGGACTTGTAGCTATGCTGAAGAAATTCAGAACTTTGCAAACTGGTATACGTACTATCGGTCGCGAATACTTGCTTCCAGAGCAGCTATAGGTCAGGCTTTTGCCTCACAGGATGAGAATATTCGGGTCGGCTATGGTGCCATTAATGCTAGTTCTAATTGGACTGATGGAATAAGTCTCCCCAGCATCATCCGTGGTGTACGCTCTTTCTCTGGAGATGACAGAGCCGAATTCTATGAGGAATTGTATACTCGCGATATGCCCGGCGGTGGTACCCCTTTGCGCAAGGCATTGGATGCAGCAGGACGTTATTATGAGTATTCTGGAAGCCGTGGTCCATGGAGTTCTGCCCCAGGAGAATCTGGTGGTTCTGATTACTCCTGCCGGAACAGCTATACCATTTTGATGACAGATGGTTATTGGTCCGGAGGTAGTTCATACGATGCTGATACATCTGCTGCACGTAATAATGTTGATGGCTCTGATGGTCCAAATATTAGTTCAGCAACTAACAGTTATCAATATGAAGCTACAGACCCCTTTCAAGACAACCGTTCTAATACGCTAGCCGATGTCGCTATGTATTACTGGAAGCGTGATCTGCAATCAGATCTTGAGAATAATGTCCCCATCTCGGCAACCAATCCAGCTTTTTGGCAACATATGGTGACTTTTGGCATCGGTCTTGGGGTCTCTGGAACCATCGATCCAGACGATGCCTGGACGGCTGTTGTGACAGGCAGTCCTATCTCTTGGCCTTACACGAATCCCGGCTCGACAAACTGTAACGGATCTGAATGTGGCGCCCGTCTGGATGATCTTCTCCATGCATCGGTTAATAGTCGCGGGGGCTTTTTCAGCGCAGCTGATCCACAAACTTTTGCGACAGAACTCTCAAATACCTTATCGGATATTGTCGCACGGACCGAGTCTTCAGCAGCAGCTATAGCGACGAACTCAACCCGACTGGTGGATGAATCTTTAATTTTTCAGGCACGCTTTGATAGTAGTGATTGGAGCGGTGAAATTCGGGCTTACCTCATAGAGAGTGATGGTTCAGTTGGTGATGTGCAGTGGAACACGAACGATACTGGGAGTATCCCCGATCATGGGTCCCGTAACATTTTTACTATGGGAGCTTCTACAGGTATCGAATTCACTACAGATCAGTGGGGAAACTTATCCACAGAGCAGCAAGAGGACTTAATTGACACCGATCGTTTGGAATGGTTGCGTGGGGACCAAAGTTTAGAAGTTGGTAATGATGGCGGTACGTTGAGGGCTCGAACCTCTCTTTTGGGGGATGTTGTTAATTCTGATCCTCTCGTTGTTGGCAATCCTAACTTCAGTTATGAGCGTTTACCGAGCGGGACCCCTGGGAGAACAGACTATCTAATTTATCGGGCGAGCCAAGCCTCTCGACCGAGAATGCTTTACATTGGTGCTAACGACGGAATGCTACACGCTTTTAATGCGTCGAGTGGCGTTGAGAGCTTTGCCTATGTCCCTGCAGGTGTTTATGACCATTTAGCAGACTTGTCTGATCCCGATTATACTCATCGTTACTATGTTGATGGTTCTTCGTCAGTTGGTGATATTTATTCTTCCGGTTGGCGCACAATTCTTGCGGGTTCCTTGGGAGCTGGTGGGCAGAGTGTTTTTGCTTTGGATATAACCGACCCGGATAACTTTGAAGCGAGCGATGTTCTCTGGGAGTATACGGATACGGATCTTGGATTTAATCTGGGTAAGTCGGTTATTGCACGGATGCAGAATGGCGACTGGGCCGTCATTTTTGGTAATGGTCCAGAGAGCGACAATGATCAGGCTTATCTCTATATTGTCAATGCGATTGATGGGACATTGATTCGGAAAATTCCGACTGGAGTCGGTAGCTCTGGGAACCCGAATGGACTTTCTGCGCCAGTATTGCTGGCTAATAGCAGACGTACTATTACGACTGCTTATGCCGGTGATCTGCAAGGCAATTTGTGGAAATTTGACCTAAGTAGTAGCGATAGCAGTGATTGGGTTTCAGCATATGTGGATGGATCGGATAACCCTCAACCTTTGTTTACTGCCCGTAATGCTTCAGGTGAAGTACAGCCGATTACCGCCCCGGTGGAAGTTGGCAGCCATGACAATGGCGGTAAGATGATCTATTTTGGAACAGGTCAGTATTTTGAGGTGGGAGATAATGATGTTTCTGGCACCCCATCAATTCAGTCTTTTTATGGTGTCTGGGATAATGGAGCTGCGATTACAACGACTGATCGGAGTACTTTAGTGGAACAAACCATTATCGCGGAGGGACAATTAGCTGAATCTGATGATAACTATAGGGTGATCTCTGATGAACCTGTTGATTATTTGTCCGCTGATCCTGCTGATGGTTGGTATATGGATCTGGTGTATGATGGTGACGCTGCAGGTGAAAGGGTCGTCAGTGCGCCGCTGTTAAGGTATGAACGGGTGATTTTTACGACACTCATCCCACTGGAAGATCCTTGCTCCGCAGGGGGGACCAGCTGGATCATGGAGCTTGATGCCATGAGCGGTGGCCGCCTAGAGGATTCACCATTTGATGTCAACGAAGATGGTCAGATTGATGATGATGATAAAGTGACAATTGATGATGATGATGATGATGATGATCCTAAATCAACCGGCGGTGTGCAATCAACTGTCGGTATCACTAAAACTCCTGCTGTTATTGGAGCGGGCGAACTCGAATATAAGTACCTCGGTGGTTCAGATGGTGGTATTGAGGTTGTCACTGAAGATGCGGGAGACTCTGAAGATTTTGGTCGGCGTTCATGGCGCCAACTACGCTAAGAAATGAGGATTTAGGATGGTGCAGAAGGTATTTAAAAGTTGTGCGGGATTCAGTCTGATTGAGCTTGTGGTGGTCATGGCGATACTGGGGATTTTGGCGGCAATTGCCATCCCTGCATACACGTCTCATAAAGCAACGGCCATACGTTCAGCAGCTCAAGCGACTCTTGTGGAAGCGGCACAGAATATGGAACGACACTTTAATCGAGAGTCTGACGGCTATGAAAATGCCACTATTGGCAATCTTAATGATGGTGACACCGTACCAGCGACATCACCAGGAGGGAAATACAACCTTAATTGGGTTGGGGATCCGACGATGGACACTTTTGTTCTTAGAGCGACTCCCAATTTTTCAGAACCTAAGTGTGGTTGGTTGCAGATTGATCAGACTGGAGCAAAAACATCTGAGAACTGTGACTCTTGGTGATTATTGACGGGGAAATTGAATGATAATCTGGTGGGTTCAATGGATTATTGAGCCCACTTTTACACTGTTTTTGAGGTTTTTTTTATTGATATAATGGGCAAGAATCCATAAAACCATCTAAACAACCTGATGTCTATTCAGGGGCAAGGGATCGATAATTCGACTCGGGGAGGGGCGATGTCTAATCGAAATCTGCACGTCAATTTATCTTCAAATCCATCTAAAACTGCTGGCTTCACTCTACTGGAACTTATCACAGCTTTGGTTCTTGCCGGTATCCTTATGACCATTGCTATCCCATCACTGCAATCTCTCAGACAAAATTCACGCGCGGTTAGTGCTGTGAATAACCTTATCTCTCATCTGAACTATGCTCGGAATGAGGCTGTGAGTCGTGCAACTCAAGTTACAATATGCAAAAGTGGTGATGGTATCAACTGTGATCTGAGTTCAACGGGGTGGCAACAAGGGTGGAAGGTCTATTACGAAGCTGAAGATGGCACTATAGAAAGGTTACGTGTCGTTGATCGTATTGCTGGAGATGTTACCATTGAGGGAAATTTTCATGTCCGTAATAGCATCAGCTATGGGGCTGACGGTTTTCTTCCCGGGGTTGGTAACGGAACCATCATTGTTGACTCTGGTGACAGAGAAATCGATATAATTATCGCTGTTACCGGACGAATCAGGACAGTCAAGCGTTAAAATCAGGGAATGAAGTTTACTAACAGGATTGTCTCCAGCAGTTGCATTAGACCGATATGTTTGCAATCCAGGAAAGATTCTTTGCCCTTGTTTCTTGACCGTGTGTTCCGCTACTATTGAACTTGTTGATTAATTTAGTACCCTAGTACGTAGTGGATTTAGCCAGTTATGCAAATTATAGAGTCTCTTGTCGATCTTCCTGATGCTATTGCCCCTTGTGCAGTAACTCTAGGTAATTTTGATGGTGTCCATCTTGGCCATCGTGAGTTGTTTCGTCATCTGGTTAAGACGGCTCGACAATTGAATTGTCCAGCTGTTGTTTACACCTTCGACCCCCATCCCCTTAAATTTTTAGCTCCTGACAGAGCTCCGAAGTTACTCAATACCCCTGCGGAAAAAGAACGTCTCATTGCGGCATCCCATGTTGATTACCTGATTAAGACCCCGTTTACTGCTGAGTTTGCAGCGATGACACCAGAGCAATTTGTCGAAGATATCTTGTTGGCAAAGCTGCACATTAAGGCCTTGGTTGTTGGGTATGATTACGCTTTTGGCAAGGGGCGGCGTGGGAATGCTGATTTTCTGCAAGCTTGCGGAGTCAAGTATGGGTTTTCGGTTGAAGTTCTCCAGCCCGTTGGCGCGGACGGCTTGGCATACAGTTCAACCCGAATTCGTAACCTGGTTGCTGCAGGTGATATGGCTGGGGTGGTCGGACTGCTTGGGCGGCAATATAATTTAGAAGGTCAGGTTGTGCCAGGAGATCAGCGCGGGCGAGAGCTCGGCTATCCAACTGCTAATTTGCAGACTGACAAAGAACTGTTGCCAGCTCCGGGTGTTTATGTCGTCAAGGTTAGAAACGGCTCGCAGGAGTACGGCGGGGTTGTTAGTCTTGGGAATAGGCCGACTTTTGGTGGTAAAACTTCGACCATTGAGGTTCATTTACTCGACTATACGGGGCAATTATATGGCCAGACCTTGCGCATTTATTTTGTCGAACGGTTGCGCGGAGAAGTGAAGTTTTCCAGTTCTGAGGAGCTGGTGAGCGCCATTGCAGCTGATGTGTTGCAAGCACGGCAGATTCTGCAATCTACGCAAATCATTCAATACCGTGAATATCTGTCTTTGAAGTAAGGATACAATGGATATCTCTGGGAAAAGTCGTGTTTATGGCCTTTTGGGTGATCCTGTTGCCCACTCTCTTTCTCCTTTAATGCAAAATCATGCTTTTCAATTTCATGCAATTGATGCGGTCTATACCCCCTTTCATGTTGCCCCTGATGATTTGCCCGCTGCTGTTGCCGGGTTACGTGCATTAGATATCGCTGGTGTTAATGTCACAATCCCGCATAAAGAAGCTATTCTACCGCTTCTCGACCGTATAGATCCTGCTGCTCAACTGATTGGGGCTGTCAACACTGTTGTGAATAAAAATGGCATATTGAGCGGCTACAATACCGATGCCAGCGGTTTTATCAAGGCGGTCCAGCAGGAGTTAACGTTTTGTCCCACTGGTCGAAATGTCGTCGTATTAGGTGCCGGTGGGGCTTGTCGGGCATGTGTCGTCGCCTTGGTCTCCGCTGGAGTGAAATCTATAACCGTTGCCAACAGACATAAGTCCAGAGCTGTGGAACTTGTCAACGATCTACAGCTCCATTTTCCCACCGTTGACTTTTATGCCGCAGACTATCTCGATCCTTTTTATCGCCAATCATTATCACTTGCAGATTTAATCGTGAATACAACATCGGTTGGTTTGCACGGTGAATCTGTGAATTTTCTACCATTGGAGAACATTAAGTGTAGCGCATTAATATTTGATATGGTATATTCCCCATCTGAAACACCGCTGCTTAAAAACGCCCGTTTGGCCGGGCATCTTTGTGCCGATGGCCTGGGAATGTTGGCCGCTCAAGGAGAAGATGCTTTTTTTCTTTGGACCGGGATTCGCCCCCCATCTGGTTTTATGCGGAAAACATTGGTCTCAGGCTAAATTTGTTAAATCAGTGTCACCGCAGATTAAATGTAAATAGGAAGGGATTGTTGTTCGATGAGTGCTAGTCGTCTTGGAGAGTTGCTGGTTCGTAACCAATTAATTTCTGATACCCAGTTGGCTAATGCCATTTCCGAACAAAAGAAAGAAGGCACTCGCTTGGGTGCCGCTTTAGTGAAACTTGGTTATGTCCAGGAACACGATCTCGCTTCATTTTTATCGAAACACTATGGTGTCCCCTCTATTGATCTTGCCGAATTTGACGTTGATCCGGCGATTGTCTCTTTAGTTCCTGCTGAAGTTGCACAAAAATACCAACTCGTCCCTATTAATCGAGCTGGAGCAACATTGATTGTTGCCATGGCCGATCCCTCAAATATCTTTGCTATCGATGACATCAAGTTCATGACCGGCTTCAACGTGGAAGTTGTGGTTGCTGCAGAAGCGGCCATCAAGGACGCTATCGATAAACTTTATGATCAAAGTTCTAGTATGGCAGATGCCTTGGAGGGTCTTGAGGATTTTGATGATCTGGAACTAGTTGATGACGTCGGTTATGACGATGTTAGCGAACTGGAGCGTGCCAGTGAGGACGCTCCTGTTGTTAAACTGGTCAACCTGATTCTTACGGATGCGATCAAGAAAAAAGCTTCAGATATTCATATCGAACCTTATGAACATGCATTTCGAGTACGTTACCGGATTGACGGGGTGCTGTATGAGGTGATGAAACCGCCACGTAAATTGAAAAATGCCATTACTTCGCGGATTAAAATTATGGCGACGATGGACATTGCCGAAAGACGGCTGCCTCAAGATGGTCGGATCAAGATCAAGATGGGCCGTAATCAGGAAATGGACTATCGCGTCAACTGTTTACCAACCCTCTTTGGTGAAAAGATCGTTCTGCGGCTACTGGATAAAAGCAATCTGCAACTGGATATGACCAAGTTAGGGTATGAAGAAAAAGCTCTGGAGTGGTTTAAAAAAGAAATCCACAAGCCTTTTGGCATGGTTCTGGTGACTGGGCCGACGGGGAGCGGGAAAACAGTTTCTCTTTATTCGGCTCTTTCTGAGTTGAATGGAACGACAGAAAATATTTCAACGGCCGAGGATCCGGTAGAGTTTAACTTTGCGGGTATCAACCAAGTGCAAATGCACGAAGAAATTGGCCTTAATTTTGCGGCAGCGCTTAGAGCTTTTCTGCGCCAGGATCCCGACATTATCATGATTGGGGAAATCCGTGACTTTGAAACCGCAGAGATTGGTGTCAAAGCTGCTTTGACTGGTCATATGGTCCTCTCAACGTTGCATACAAATGATGCTCCCAGTACTGTCAATCGTCTTTTGAATATGGGGATTGAACCCTTTCTGGTCGCATCGGCTGTCAATCTGATCTCAGCTCAACGTCTGGGACGGAGGGTTTGTTCTGAATGTAAAGAGCCTGAAAAGCACTCTAAAGAGGCACTGATTGCTGCAGGTGTACCGGAAAATCAAATCGGTAAATTTACAACCTACAAAGGGCGTGGTTGTAGTGTTTGCAATGATACCGGGTACAAAGGCCGAATCGGTATTTATCAGGTGATGCCGATGTTCGAAGATATTAAAGAGATGATCTTGTCAGGGGCAAACACAGCAGAAATCAAACAGGAATCAATGCGGCTTGGAGTTAAGACTATGCGCCAGTCGGCGATAACCAAGTTAATGGAAGGGATGACGACTCTGGAAGAAGTTTTGCGAACAACAGTCTCTGATGATTAATCTTCTCGTGTTGTTTAAGAATAAGTCATTCTCAGTGCTTCTTTGCGTACCTGCATATTTGGACTTTTTGAAAGGATCTCTTTATGGCTAATATGCATCAATTGCTCAAAACAATGATTGAGCAGGGTGCTTCAGACTTGCATATCTCAACAGGGTCAGCTCCTCAGATCAGAATTGATGGGAAAATGACCGTTACCAGCGGCGCCAATTTGACTTCTGCGGAAACCAAACAGCTTTGCTATAGTGTGTTGACGGATGCTCAGAAGCGCAAGTTCGAAGAAGAAAGTGAGTTGGATTTATCTTTTGGTGTTAAGGGGTTATCTCGCTTTCGTGGCAATATATTTGTACAGCGGGGCGCTGTTTCCGGGGCATTTCGAGCTATCCCATTTGAAATTAAGACTTTCGACGATCTTGGTTTGCCACCCGTTGTCAGAAGCTTATCAAAAAAACCGCGAGGATTGGTTCTTGTCACCGGTCCGACAGGGAGCGGCAAGACAACTACTCTCGCGGCAATCATTGATGCAATTAACCGCGAGCGCAGTGAACATATTATTACCATTGAGGATCCTATTGAGTATTTACACCCGCACAAAAAATGTCTGGTGAATCAACGTGAAGTCGGTGCCGATACTCAATCGTTTAAAAAAGCCTTAAAATATATCTTACGCCAAGATCCCGATGTGGTTTTATTGGGTGAGTTACGGGATATTGAAACAATTGAAGCGGCCTTAACCATTGCAGAAACAGGTCACCTCTGTTTTGCAACCTTACATACGAACTCTTGTGTCCAGACCATGAATCGGATCATTGATGTTTTCCCTGATACGCAACAATCTCAGGTGCGGACCCAACTCTCTTTTGTCTTGGAAGGGGTCTTGTCTCAGAGCCTGATGCCGCATGCTAACGGCAAGGGACGGGTCATGGCTTTGGAAGTCATGGTGCCAAACGCAGCCATCCGAAACTTGATTCGAGAAGATAAAATTCACCAGATCTATTCACAGATGCAAGTTGGGCAGGATAAATTTTCAATGCAGACGTTAAACCAATCTTTATTCCTTCTGGCCCACTCACGACAGATTACTCAAGAGGATGCAATGATGCGTTCTCATGACTTGGATGAATTGAAA
The DNA here is from genome assembly GCF_900107645.1 of Desulfuromusa kysingii. Taxonomy (GTDB): domain Bacteria; phylum Desulfobacterota; class Desulfuromonadia; order Desulfuromonadales; family Geopsychrobacteraceae; genus Desulfuromusa; species Desulfuromusa kysingii. The sequence continues at coordinate 4,878 of NZ_FNQN01000014.1, read as the reverse complement.
CAAATGTTTGCCAACCCTGGTGCAATTCTCGGTCGGAAAAAGACCATCAATCCAGGGCAGGGACGATAGTAAACATTTAACGAATAGAGTCAGTGGAAAGGGGTAAATCATGCCAACATTCGCTTGGACGGGGCGCGGAAGAGACGGTAAAAGCGCCAAAGGGACCATGGAAGCTGCTAGTGAAGCAGCAGTTCAGGCAAATTTGCGCCGCCAGGGGGTGCAAGCAAATAAAATAAAAGAGGCGGGTAAAGGGCTTAATGCGGAACTGAATATAAGCTTTCTTAAGCCTAAGATAACAACCAAGGACATTGTTGTTTTTACCCGTCAGTTTGCCACCATGATTGATGCTGGCTTACCCTTGGTACAGTGTTTGGATATCCTTTCTAACCAGCAGGAAAACAAGACATTTAAAGAAATTTTACTCAAAGTTAAAGACGATGTGGAATCAGGATCGACATTTGCCGATGCTTTGAAGAAACACCCAAAGGCATTTAATGAGCTTTATGTCAATCTGGTCGCAGCTGGTGAGGTTGGCGGTATTCTTGATACAATTCTCAACCGTTTAGCTGTTTATATTGAAAAAGCGTTGAAACTGAAAAAGCAAGTGAAGAGTGCGATGACCTACCCGACCACGATCATTGGTATCGCATTTGTAGTTATTGCCGTTATTCTGGTTTTTGTTATCCCCGCTTTTGAAAAAATGTTTGCCGATTTCGGTGGTGCTCTACCTGCCCCGACCCAGATAGTCATTAATATCAGTAATTTTATCCAGGATTATATTCTGGTTATCATCGGGCTGATTGTCTTACTTATTTTTTCTTTCAAAAAGATCTATGCATCAAATAAGGGGCGGGATAAAATTGACAATTGGGCATTAAAGCTTCCCGTGTTCGGTATCTTAATTCGTAAAGTTGCTGTTGCCAAGTTTGCGCGCACCCTGTCGACGATGATTTCCAGCGGTGTCCCCATTCTTGATGGTCTTGAGATTGTCCAGAAAACAGCTGGTAATCGCACGGTTGAAAAGGCGGTAGCTCAAGTCAGGTCAAGTATCAGTGAAGGTAAGACAATTGCTGAGCCATTGAAGGCCTCAGGTGTCTTTCCGCCGATGGTTTGTCAGATGATTGAAGTTGGTGAACAAGCGGGTGCATTAGATACGATGTTGAGCAAAATTGCCGATTTTTATGATGACGAGGTTGATGATGCGGTTGGCAATTTGACCGCAATGATGGAGCCTTTGCTGATGTTGTTTTTGGGAACAACTGTCGGTGGGTTGGTTATCGCTATGTATCTTCCAATCTTCAAGTTGGCAGGAACAGTTGGCGGTTAATGACCACAGTCGACCCTTTTAAAAAGCAAAAATTGAACGTCGATAACCGCAGTTTGACATGGTATTTAGTCTGTCGAACTGCGGTTATTACTTTTCTGCTCGGCGGAGCTGCAATTTTATATCTGCAGGGAAGTGTTAATCGTGCGCTTATTCCGCCATTATTTCTACTGATCGGCGTTTCTTATGCAGAAGCATTAGTGTCAGCACTGCTGCTGCAAAAAATGGACAACACTCAGTTCTTCACTCAGGTTCAAGTTGTTTGGGACCTGTTGTTTGTCTCTGCTTTGATTGTCCTTACCGGTGGTGTTGAAAGTGTTTTCTCTTTCGCTTATTTGCTCGTGATTATATCCGCCAGTTTCTTATTGTCACGACGACTGACTGTTCTTGCTGCCGCCTGCGCTGTCATCCTCTTTGGCGGCATTCTTGATCTGCAATATTTTAACTATCTCCATTTCCTTAATTTGGTTCGTTCTGCCTCAGATGGAACCTTCTTTTCTGCTTTATTTGTCCATGCTGTCGCCTTTTTTATTATAGCTGTACTCAGCGGAACTCTTGCTGAAAGATTGCGTCAGAGTGAAGAGCAGCTACAGCGCAAAACAATCGATTATGATGAACTGGAAAAGATGAACCAGACGATTCTGGCTCATATTGCCAGTGGTCTTATGTTGATTAATCCACGAGGGCGGATTCGTTCCTTCAACCGGGCTGCCACCATGATTACTGGTTTGACCTTGCAGGATGTCTACGATCAGGATGCAGCGCAACTGTTTCCAGGGTTGCCAGTCAGAGCCAATGCTGATTCAAAACCTCTGCGACGGTCGGAGGGATATGTGATTAAAAAAACCGGGGAAAGGTTGATTCTCGGTTACGCTACAACCCCTGCGAAAGGAAATTTTGGCGAAGATCTCGGGGTGTTAGTCACATTTCAGGATTTAACTGATTTTAAAAAAATTGAAGATGAATTGAAACGGACTGATCGCCTCGCTGCAGTAGGTCGTTTGGCTGCAGGGATGGCACATGAGATCCGTAACCCCCTAGCTTCAATTAGCGGTTCGGTCCAGTTGCTTATGGAAGCTGAAAATGTTCAGCTCGATGATCTCAAACTTATGGAGATCGTGGTCAAAGAAGCAGACCGACTCAATCATTTATTGACCGATTTCCTTGGCTTTGCACGGCCTAAAAAGCTGGTTAAAGAACCAGTCAATGTGGCTTCGATGTTGAATCAACTGACCGAGATGCTTGCGATCGATCCCCGATTTAACAAAGTAGAGATTGTTCATAACTATCCTGAAGAATGTATCATCTCTCTGGACCAAGGTCAGATATTACAGGCTTTATGGGATTTGGCCGTCAACGCTGTTGAAGCGATGCAAGGTGAAGGAAAGCTTGTTTTTGACACCACAACTGTGCCTGCTCCTGCTATTATTGTTGAAGACAGTGGCCCTGGGATTGCAGATGAGATTATAGAGCGGATCTTTGAGCCATTTTTTTCGACAAAGGAGAAGGGGACTGGCTTGGGATTAGCTTCTGTCTACTCGGTTCTCGAGTCACATGGTGGTTCTGTCGCTGTCGATAAAGGGACTGCTGGAGGAGCCAGGTTTACGTTGAGGTTTGCTGTGGGGGAAGATTGAATATGTCCGTTAAAAATAATAAATACAATATTCTTGTTGTTGATGATGAAAACAGCTTGCGGGAGATGCTTTCTATTTTATTGCAACGGCAGGGGTATCAGATTGACCAGGCAGCTGATGGCAGCACAGCTCTCTCTATGGCTCAAGAAAACGGTTACGATCTTATTATTTCCGATATTCAGATGCCAAAGATGACCGGTATTGAGCTGTTGCGTCAGCTTCGATCACAAGACAATCATGTCACCATGATTATGATGACGGCTTTCTCTTCGACGGAAGAAGCGGTTGAAGCTATGAAGTTAGGGGCATATGATTACATTACCAAGCCGTTTAAAAATGATGAAATTCGACTGGTCATAAAAAATGCCCTTGAACGGGAGCAGTTGCAACAGGAGAACCGACAACTTAAACAGCAACTTGGACAACGCTTTTCGTTTCAAAGTTTGATTGGTCATAGTCCGGCGATGTTAAAGTTAATCTCCTTGCTTGAACGCATTGCACCCAGTCAGGTCAATGTTCTAATTACCGGGGAAAGTGGTACCGGGAAGGAACTGGTAGCCAAAGCATTGCATTTAAATAGTGGTCGCAAAGGGCATGCCTTTGTCCCTATCAACTGTGGTGCTATCCCGGAAAATTTACTTGAAAGTGAATTGTTTGGACACGAAAAAGGTGCTTTTACCGGTGCTGATAAACGTAAAGAAGGATTGTTTGAATCTGCCGACCATGGAACTCTATTTCTTGATGAAATTGGCGAATTACCTATGGGAATGCAGGTTAAATTGCTGCGCGTTCTTCAAGAAAGAGAGTTTCGTCGGGTTGGCGGGACGCAGAACATTCCTCTGAATATCCGTCTTGTTGCGGCTACGAATCAGGACTTATCCGCCATGATCAAAGATGGTGAGTTTCGCGAAGATCTCTATTATCGTTTAAATGTCGTCTCCATCGAACTTCCACCACTGCGAACCAGATCAGACGATATCCCCCTGCTTATTCAGAGTTTTTATGCAAGATTGACAGGGAAAGATGGATATCCAATTGAAAAACGTGCTTTAGAGTACCTGCTCAATTATGATTGGCCAGGCAATGTTCGTGAGTTGGAAAACCTGGTTGAGCGTTGTGTCGTTCTTGGTGAAGCAGATAAATTGACCATCGATTGCCTCCCCGATCAGATCAAAAATAAACGACATCATATCTGCGAACCGTTAGGTGATCTTCCCGAAGAGGGGTTCGATCTCGAAAAATGGTTGGAAAATATGGAAAGAGCTATCCTGTTGCAAGCCCTCGAAAAAGCTGGTGGGGTCAGAAAGCGCGCTGCAGAGCTATTAGGGATCAATTTTCGCTCCATCAGGTATCGTTTGTCTAAGTTGGGAATCGGTGATGATTGTGAAAAACCATAAAAATGGCTGACCCTCGGTTAAATAAAAAAATAAAGTTGACAGATGGTCAAGAATCACTAAGATAGCAAATCCAAGCCCGGGTGGCGGAACTGGTAGACGCAAGGGACTTAAAATCCCTCGGGAGTAATCCTGTACGAGTTCGATTCTCGTCCCGGGTACCATCAAAATTAATAATCCCAATAACTTAGGTTGTTGGGATTATTTTTTTGACTTGAGATTAAGGGGGTCTACACCAAAGAAAGGGGATGGACAAATATCCCGCCACTTAAACCGATCAAATTTCTATTCTGTTTTAACCGCACAACACTCTAACCCGCAACCGATAATTTTCAAAGTTTCTGAATCCGTAGGCTCTGCGCTGAATCAATTTCATTTTTCGATGAAACCCTTCTACAATTCCATTGCTTTTATAATAACGGAACATGCGTGCTATAGCAGTCAGCCAATTTGTCAAACTCTTTCCCAATGTTTGCAATGGTCGAAAGGGGCTTGCTTTGAGCATATCTGTTTTGCTTAGCAATTC
>NZ_FNQN01000009.1 GCF_900107645.1 Desulfuromusa kysingii | reverse complement strand
CATTGAGTCGGTCAATATGTCGCTGCGAAAGGTGACGAAGAATCGGGGCTCGTTTCCAAACGACGAGTCGATGATTAAACTGATGTATTTGGCTCTGCAGAATATATCCAAGAAATGGACAATGCCGATCCGCAACTGGCGATCGGCACTGAATCAGTTTTCGATTATGTTTGAAGGGCGGATGCCGCTACTTTAACCGGCGGGCTATTTACACAATTTACTTTACAGGCCCCTACTTCCAGGGTATTAAAGGTGAAACAGTTTAGGGTTACAAATTCTCGTCTTTATAGACTAATGTGGAACGACACTTAGGGTAATTCACACATCCCCAAAATTTGTTTCCAGAATTACTCCCTTTTTTAGCCGACCTTAGCTTCATCTTAATTCCACACCTCGGGCAGGTTGGTGTTGTGTAGTCACCTTCCAAAGCAATATCTAAAAGTTGGGATTGTTTGTCTGCAGATAGTTTTTTAATTCCATTCAAAAGTTTATCACCATCAATCAAACGAAGTCGTTTGCCTTGGGCAAAATCAATGGCTTCAGAGGTAAAATCACCAGAGGTAATAAACATGCCGGTCGTCACACGCTCTGCGGCCATAAGTCCAAACAATTCCCGCACAGGTTTGACACCAACTTTATAAGTATTCCACGCTTTACATTGCACTATCGCAACGGGCTTTTCCTGTCCGTCTTTGTGAATGACAATATCAACACCCCCATCAGGGCCAATTTTTGTTTCAGTTGCATTATGTCCAAGCAGTTTTAGATATTCAGAACAAACTGTTTCGAAACGTTTCCACTCTAAACGGCTCAATACGACCAAACTCCATTCTGTGGGCCTGCTTTCCTCAACGCCAGCAAAAGTCCATTCTTCTGAAGGAACTCCCACATTTGGGCTGAAAAGAAAATCCTTAGATTGTTTCCTGGAAGAATTGTGAAAGGATTTATTTTTGTTCCCTTGATCAACAACCTGTGTTGCCCTGTTTTCTCTTAAGAAAGCCAAAAAACCAATGAAGCAGAAAAAAAGAAATGCAAGTGGTGCGATCCCTACTGAAAGTTGAGCCAAAGCAGAAAAAATAGGAGCCCCACTCATAATACCGGGCAAAATTGCAGCCAAAAAAAGATATGCTATCCCGCCAACAATAAGCGACATCCACCAGGGAGCATCTAATAAAGATTCAGTTATTTTTTCAAATTCAGACTTACGTGCCACGCTATCCCCTCCTGATATAATATTCGAACCAATATCTAAAATTTACTGGAATCTTGTGTTGTATAACCATGCTTCCGATTTTTTGCTGCATAACCTGATTGTTTGAGAGCATGTGCTTTCAGCTTGATATCGGTGTATGACAGGACGGGAGAAGGGAACATAGTCAGTAAAATTTCATCTCCCGTAGCTAGTTCCCATCGATATTTTTTTTCAAACTCAACAAAACACGGCCAGGTTGGCCATATTTCTCAGTCAGCATATTTAGCAATGCTGACTTGAATTCTCTACTACTGCTTTTCCCGGTAAACTGGATTCTTATTTCATAGACCCGACGGGGACGTTCAGGGTGAATTTTTAAAAGAACCTTGGCCCCTACCCCCAACAACTTTGTTACATATCCAACTTCTTTGGTTGACCAGAACTTTTCATCAATAAATCGCTTGTCGAAATTTTTGTTTGAGTTAATTATTCCCGAACGTCGGATTGGAACATTATACTGTCTGGCTGTTTCAACAACTTCACTTAAGGTCATTCCCGTATTCCACATATCGAACTGAGCTGAAAATGAAATACTCGGAATGAGCAGGATCAATAAAAAGACATATCTTTGAATCATTTTTTATTCCCCGTTGGTTCATTGTGAGGGTTTTAGCTATTCCAGTGTAAATGTCGGAACAATCTAACAACTCACACCTAATTGGCTGTCACTTCATCCTCTTCAAAATATGAATCATCGACTTGAATTAGCGTTTCTTTGTGCTCTTTGATACCGATCTTATTCTCAATCAATAGTTCAATCAGCTTTTCTCCGTCTATCAGGCTAATTGGAGCAGCACCTTGGTGGACGGCAACATCTTTACAGCCTTTACTGAACTTCCCCAAGGTGATCAGGGTGCCTCGAATCGCTCCATGAAGTGGCAAAACGCCCCGCAATTGATCAAGTACGGGCCGGCCAATACTTCCCCTTGATGCCGTTTGACTTGGACAACTTCTCTGACTGTCTTTGACAATTGTTTCTTTCTCTTCTGGTCAACTTTCGGCGATAAGCAAGGCGGCGGTGACACGTTTATTGCCACCATGATTTTTTTACCACAAAAGAGAGCAAGCTAGCAGACTTCTCTGCGAATCTGATGGCTACCTTCATTCTGAACGACCGAGGATTCCTCGGCATTTGCCTCCTGAGTCAACTAACCTTCTTTGTACAGATTACTAATATACAAACCAATGGTGTCGGTATCTTTATCAAACAACTCAGCCATCTGGCGCTGATTTAACCAGACGGCCTATTGATCGAGCTCGTTTATGAATGAAGCCGGATAAATTTAAGCACCGCTTTTCTTTTGCGACTACCCCAAAAAACTTTAGGCATTTCAGTCGTCACCATCTCCTAAATTGGATTTTGTAGCCAACCAACGATTTCATCTCTCCCAATCAGGCGCACGCCATGGGCTCGACTTAATGCAATAGCTCTATTAGTAAACCCGCGAGCATTTGTCACCACAAGGGGAATCAACTGCTCACTTATGTGACGATAAGCCGGAAGGCTGTTAAGAATTTCCTGAACTGCAGATTCAGAACAATAATTCTGAGTCTGCGTATGTTTGCATTGAATTACAAAAGAAGGCTCTCCTGCTTCCAGTAGCCCCTTCACCACAACATCCGCACCACAGTCGCCGCTGAGTGGCGTTCTCTGAGCCTGATAACCATTAAGATGAAGTTGATTAATAACAAGGTCTTCAAAAGCCAGAGGTTCCAAAAGATCAATTTCAGGTAAGCCAAACTTTAGACCGCCTGAGCTCACTGACTCTTCATTGATGGTCTCGTTAAAGAGATCTACAACGTCAGCACTTGAACCACCTGGCGGAGCAAGTACCTCACGGCTCAAAGACCTTTTTCTTTCGAGTAGACGGTTTAGGTTAGAGTCAAAGCTAACGTCCGAGATATCTGGATGAATGGCCATTGGATAATAAACCGAAACTTCCTTTTTTTGTCCAATTCTGAAAGCACGGTCCGTACATTGATCTTCGACAGCCGGGTTCCACCAGCGACTTAGATGGATAACATGATTAGCAGCAGTGAGAGTTAAGCCAACACCACCAGCCTTTGGCGAAAGAATCATGACATCAAAATTGTTTTGGTCTGAAGCCTGAAAAATTTTTACACGTTCCTGTCTTTTCGGTCCGCTGACGGTGCCATTGATGACCATTGGTGCATATTCCAACTCGTACCTCTGCTGGATATACGGTACGAGCCATTGCTGCATCTGCTTGGACTCTACAAAAATCAGCGCCTTTTCCTTTTTTCTCGCAATCTGGTCAAGAATTTCAAAAGCTCCTTCAAGCCTGGCCGAATCTTTTACATATTCATTGCCATCCATACTGACATCGTATGCATAGGGATGCAGGGAGATACTTCTGAACTTCTGTATCGCACTCAGCATTTTCCCTTTTTTCTTTCCTGCACTACGCGCTTCAAAAACTGCCTTCTGATAAGCCGCGGCCTGAACTTCAGGCATGGGTTTCTGAATTACTTGAGAATTTTTGGCGGGTAACCCTTCGAGGTGATCTTCTTTTAAGCGGCGCAACATGACTCTAGGCGGAGCATCCACTAACTTTTTTTTCAATTTAGCAGAGCTTTCAGGCAGAATAGCTCCATCTTCTGACTCATAGGTCCGACTAAAACTCTTAAGATCTTTCAAGAGGCCAGGTTGAACGGTATCAACAATACACCAAAGATCAGCAAGTCGATTTTCGACAGGGGTACCGGTCAGGGCGACCGTAAATTCGGATTGAAGTGATTTCGCCATATCCGTCATCATAGCGGAAGGGTTCTTTATTTTCTGAACCTCGTCGAAAAAGGTCACACCCCAATCAATCTTGATAAAGATTCTGATGTAATCACGTAGTGTCTCATAAGTCGTCAAGACCCAGTCATACTTACTTATTTCTTGAGCAGCTCGACCTACTAGCATTGCCTTGTAGGGTCTAAATTCAGCACCGTATGCCCTCAGCAAATTACCAAGGCCTGGTGAGACCAAATGCTTACTCTCTTCCTCTTCCCAGTTTTTTAAAAGCCCAGTAGGAGCAACAATGAGAAATGGTTGGCGCGACCACTTGCCGGTTTCCATCAATGCTTTAGTCCAGTTTAAAAAGGCCAAGGCCTGAAACGTCTTACCCAAGCCCATATCATCTGCAAGTAAAACCCCAGAATAGCCCTCTATCCAGTTTGTTTGAAGCCAAAACAGTCCTTGCCGCTGATGAGGCAACAATTCAGATCTTAACCCTTGAGGAAGTTCTTGGTTCGAACCATTCCTACGCCTTACTTGACGTGTAAACTCATCATCAACAATGTTGTCTTTGATAATGGGAACGATTTTAAGAGGTACAGTCTCCTTTTCTGGTTTATATTGCCCGTCCCCCTCTTCTGGCTTAACTGCAGGCTGACTTGCTGAAAGTGCTCTAATCGTTTCATCATTAGCTGGAATCTTTTGCCCTCGGTAGTCAACTTCCAGCTTGTTGGCCTCTTTTGCCTTCTGGATTGCTTCAATCAATTCTAGAATTTCATCAACAGGCACCCTAACAATACAATTGTTCCCAATTGGCAGCCCAAGCTCCTCAGGCCCTCCAAGCCAGTCTTGCTTGGTTGAGAACAAAAATGCCCCGACCTTGGGCTCCCAAACCCCAAGATATTTAATTCGATCACTAAGGAATTCAGGTGATTCATAGAACAGATTTTCAAGTAAGCTATCTTCTACTTCCCCCATGGCTTGCTTAAGAGCATGTCGAGGATTCGCAATAAAAGCTCTGCGTTCTTCTACTGGCCGAGACTGCATTTCTTTGACAACCGACAGTGCTTTTTTTAGAGCTGGCGGGATCGCAACATACCAACCACCGTCAAGGGCATACCTCCCCATCACTCTCCGTGCATCGGTAAATCGGCTAGTGAAACTTTCTTGGGTTACCTCAGGAAGGAGAGTCTCAAATGCTCGTGCCTTGCCTTCTGCAAATTCAGTGAGGTTGTCTTCCTCCCGCCCCTTCACAAGAATGGGATTGAAATTCGCTTCACCTTCATCGCTAATTTCCAATGTAAAAGCATCGGCAGGGGCCACATTTATTCCTCGAAGATAGTCATCAACAACAACATCTTCCGGAAGGAGTTCCTTCATCTTCCCCCAGAGCAGAAGCCGCTGTTCCATGTCTTCCGGCGAAAGGGCATTGAAAGATTCCATCATTTCCACGAGAGTGAAAATTGGATCAAGTAAACAGAAACGATTTCCACCGACCGTCAGAAAGGAACCGTTTCTTGTAGAGCCCATAACAGGCTGGCCATTCGGATGCAAGAATTGGAAATTAAAAACGAATCCCGGTCGGAGCAAAACGCCTGATCCTGTAATGTTGAGCCGAAACAGACTGGGTTGAGGAAAACCTAACTGCTTCAACTCATATGGTTCAAAAAGCGCCAGGCACTTCCACGGGACCAGAACACTGCAAGCATCCGGCTGAGTACCTTCCTCATTATCTAACGAAACAAGCAAAGAACCGACGCTCAAGGATTCCCCAGTCTCGCTCACTACGGGGGTTTTTCCCCACTTCTCGACAACAAGAGGCTTACCTTCCTCATGACAGGCAAACAAAATACCTTCATCAGTCGTAGTCCACTTTAAAACGGTCATATCAATCCCTCGGCATAAACTCACTGGACATCAAAGTGATATTGGTGTGTCGACGAATAAAACTACTAATCTTATTTTGCCAAGTTCCTCTTTCAGACCCATGATGGAAAAACGGTGGAGCATCCATATCAGACCAACTATAACTACAAGTCAAATCATCGCGGCCATACTCTTTAGAGTAAAAAATAGGGCGTGGTTTTTCGCTAGGATGCCAGACATGACACTTGCCACTATGGCTCCACTCTGCAACAAGTAATCCACCGATTTCCATCAAAAGAACTGAATGCAAACTTGAAACACTCGAACCTGAACTACCAACAAGTGAGCCATACTTATCTATTTTCCCTTTAAAATATTGGCGAGCAAACCTCCTTGCATCCCTACCCAAAACAACCCAAGCATTTGAGATGACATTTTTGTTCAAATATGCCGACCAAAATGCTTTTCGATAACGCCACATCCGGCTAGCTCCATCATCTTGATCTGCCACTTTCTCAAGTAAAACAAAAAAGTCTTCAAGGGTGCCTTTGACAAGCCATCGGTGGATCACGGCTAGCGCGTTTTGAGAAACATGCGACCATTTTCCATGATTTATTCTCGGGTCACCAAACTGCTCAATCAAGAAAGGTAATATTTGCTTCTTTGCCCCCATTGGATCATCCTTCGCACCAAAAGGTTCCAAGAGGCTGTTTATTAAAGCTGCTCTATGTTTTTCAAAGCGCAAACTCCCAGACTGACATATAGCAAATTCGAGGAATGAAGAAACAATCCCTTTCCTGATTGGCTTTGAATCGCTAAGACGAACCTTTACCGCCTCTAAAAACCACAGAAACACATGTTCAACAAAACCGCCATTTTCTCTACGACCAGACAGACCCGCAATCGTCAAAAAACCTGTAACATCATGTCGTTCTTGAAATATCTTTATTCCAAACTTCTTGGGTGCATCATCTTCAAGAAAATGATATTCCTTGCAGCGCGATGCCATCCTGCGAATTCTCGGAGAATCATCATGAACAGAGAGAATAACTGAAAGGCATTTCTGGATAGACTTAAACCATGGAGCAGCAGGATCGTATTGAAACAAAAACTCATCAAGCATTGCCGCAACTGCCTGTCGGATTACCGATCTTTTCAACCAGCCCAAATACGCATTCAGTAATTCTTGATTTTCAACTAATACAATCTTTGAATTATCATTCCAGAAAAGAGCATAGGGCAGCTTTAGTAAAGAGCGTTTCGGCAGGCCATCTAGACTCTTGTGTTTCTGCCAAGCCGTTAACACTTCAGTATATAATTGTTCTCTATCTTCTAGAGTAGGAGACATCGAATTAACATCCCCGAGCAGAGCCGACAATTTCTGATTTTCAAAATGCAAACGGGTATTTGCCCTATCAATTGTTGGACAATAAAACTGAAACTGATTTAATGCCGACCGAGTATAAGACATATTCCTACCGAGCTTGAAATTGTTGTTCGATTTCAGAAGACAGCTTGTCGGGAGGGCTCATAACGAGACGAAAATCTATACGACGATCCAACGCCCTTTCTTTAGGACTATCGCCGCTCGAAAGACTTCTTGTCCCAGCATAGCCGGCAACACTAAAGATCTTTTGACCTGACTGATTTGTCAGGTCTTCAAGAATCGAGTTTTTCTTCGTTAAAATTTGATACGTTTTGATCGCACGGTTTGCTGAAAGATCCCAGTTGTCCTCATATTTACACGCAGGGCCAACAGGGACAATATCCGTATGCCCTTCGATATAGACACTTTCCAGAGTACGTTCTTCCAAAGGAGGTAACATCTCCAATTGGCAAAGGTCAGCCTGAGAGGTATAACAAGGCAGTATTCCAGCAAAAATATCCGATAGAGATTCAATTGCCATGATTCCATTTTCCTCGGGCTGAGCCATCCCCGAACGAAAAAACATTTTATCCTTTTTATCCCTTAAGGTAATGATCCCATTTTTTGTATCGACATACACATCAAGATTTTTTTCAATGTTCATGTCCTGGATTTTTTCATCTACGGTATGAAGAATTTCTGTACGGATTTGATCCCTGCTTGCCAGTGACTTATTAATCGATTTATATTTAATGACGAAAAAAACCAGAGTGATGATAAAAATGAACAACAGCCCGGACATTAAGTCACTAACGGAAAGAATGTAGTTGCCTTCCTCGGATTCGTAAGTATAGGAAGATCTGCGACGCATATTCCCTCCCGTTACTCGTGGTTATAGACAGGCTCTTCAGCCTTAGCATTGGCAAACACCTTGGCAATATCATCCAACTGCTCAGATAGCCCCTCTACGGTGTCACGTATCTCACTGGTCGCACCACCAAGTTTGTCAATCGAATCAGCCATAAGTCTGTCAATATCCTGTAAAAACGAATTGACCTGCTCAGAATAGGCTTGTACGCCTTGCTGTAGATCTGTAAAAAACTTACTGAGGCTTTCATCGATATCGCCAAACCGATTAGAGTAAGACTCCCAAGACTTTGCAACTTGATTGTGGGTATCATAAAGGTTGTCGATACTCTCCTTTATAGAAACAACTGCTTCTGTTTGAGCACGGTTTGATTCTTTTAGTGCTTCACCGGTTTCTTCCAGTGTAAGAGACACATTTTCAAGTCTTCTAGAAATGGTTTCAAACTGCTCAAAGCTGCCAATTAGCTGTTTTGTAATCTCCATAAATTGTGTAGCAGTTTTCCCCATAGCAGTAGCCGCGCTATCTACGTTTATCAAAGTTTCTTTTAGGCCATCTACGGAGCTTTTGATAACATCACCAACCTGTTCTAATAGATCTTTGGTTCCTGCTGCCATCTTTTCGTGAGCTTCAGTCATTCCAGAGGTTTGCAAAAAAAGTTTATCGTTCAGATCCCCTAGAGTTTCTCCCAACTGAGCCATTTCCTTGCCAGCCGCACCCTGAATTGCCTCCTTGAATTCATCGACAACTCCTTTAAGCATCTCCTCGTTGGTTGCATCTCTGTTATCACGCATCTGCCTAGTCACTCCCAAGAGATCGGTCAAAATAGGCTGCAACTTGCCACCAATATTATCTTCAAGTGACTGAGTAATAGACCAAATGAGATCAGTATTAAATGCTTTGAGTTCTTGAGTTTGCTGCTGAACCTCGCGGTATGTATCAACAGCGAGACGCTCAGGTGTTAAACGCTCAAGACGCTCATCAAGTGAGAGATTCCAGGAACGAATGTAGCCATGTGCTTTATTGAGGAAGTGCTTTTCATACCAGGAAAAAACCATAGACATAAATAAGCCACTTATAGAGGTTGTAAAGGCAAGAGACGCTCCATGCAACAGAGCTTTCATAGCAACCTCAGGGGGAAGATGAGCATTTGCTTGCCCGGCAATATTCCGGGCAGCGTCCTCGACACCAAATACTAAGCCGATGAAGGTACCAAGAATACCTGCCCCAGTGATGATATTGGGTACGCTGTTATAAAATCGTATATTTACAGTTGGGCTTATGATGCTGGATTCGTTGAAATAAGTGACTGCATCATCAGTGTTTTTTATTTTTTGATCAGGTTCAAGAATGAGTGTTTCGGTGAACTCCTCCCATGGGAATTTCAGAAGAGGAGTGTTTTTGACCCAGCCGTTAAACTCTTCGTAATTCTCAGAAAATTGTCTTTCATCCTCATATTCAGCAATTTTTTGATTTGCTTCTTTAAGGACATTAATTATGGGGAAGATACGGTGAGAAAAACGTATTATCGCCCAGAAAGCAGATAAAATAATTATCGAACAGGCTAAAAAAACCCCCTTGCCTGAAAGAATAAATTCACCAACATAAGCCATCATAAAAGGCCCCACCTTTATACTGAGAATTCACAACGAACTCGGGTCTATTTCAACTCAAGATCTTCCAGCAATAGTAACGAACTTCTGACTAATTTTTCACGAAAATATACACCACCTGTTATCCAAAATTACATTAATGGCATTCTTCTCCTCCTCGTTTATGACAACTCTTCTTTTTCACTCAAATCAGCCGCAATTTCTCGGAACTGCTCCATCGCTGTCTGTAGATCTTCAACGATCTCAGCAGCCAATACTCCCGGTTCTGGCAAATTGTCGGAATCCTCCAGTGAATCGTCCTTGAGCCAGAAGATATCGAGGCTGGCTTTGTCGCGGGCGATCAGGTCTTCGTAGTCATAACAGCGCCAACGACCGCTTGGATTTTCTTCATTCCAGGTGGCGGTGCGCTGTTGACGGTTGCCTGGATTGTAAAGCTGGACAAATTCATCCAGGTCACTGCGCTTGAGTGGATTAGTTTTCAGAGTGAAATGGACATTGGTGCGCAGGTCGTAGATCCACAGTTTTTTCGTCCAAGGCGTTTCGCTGGCGGGTTTGCGGTCGAAGAAGATGACGTTCGCTTTTACCCCTTGTGCGTAGAAGAGTCCGGTCGGCAACCGCAGGATGGTGTGGACGTCACATTCGTGCAGCAGTTTGCGACGGATGGTCTCCCCTGCTCCGCCTTCGAACAGCACGTTGTCCGGCACAACCACGGCAGCGCGGCCATGTTGCTTGAGCAGGGTTTTGACGTGTTGGATAAAGTTAAGTTGCTTATTTGAGGTGGTCGCCCAGAAGTCGTCACGTTCAATGATTTCCTTCTCTTTGCCTACCTTGCCATCTTCGGCAACGATGGTGGTGCTGCTCTTTTTACCGAAGGGAGGATTGGTGAGGATGATGTCGAAGCGGTCGCCCGGATCGGCGGCGAGGGAATCGCTTACGGCCAAGGGCAAATTACTGTCTGGACCTACTTGCCCGTTGGGCGCAGGTGAACTCCCGATACCATGCAGTATCAGGTTCATAGCGCAGAGTCGTGCAGTTGACTGCACCAGTTCCCACCCCTTGAAGGTCCCATCCTTGAGCTTTTTCCGCTCATTTTTAGTCATGTGCGGATGGTTGTCGACGAGGCTGTCGTGAGCAGCAAGTAGGAAGCCACCTGTTCCGCAAGCAGGGTCACTGATGGTCTCACCCGGTTTGGGGGCGATGACGTCGACGATAGCCTGAATCAACGGGCGCGGAGTGAAATACTGCCCGGCACCGCTCTTGGTGTCCTGTGCATTTTTCTCCAACAACCCTTCGTAGGCATCGCCTTTGACATCGGCACTCATGACCGACCAATTTTCACTGCCGATCAAGTCGACAATCAGCCGACGCAGCTTGGCAGGATCTTGAAACTTGTTCTGCGACTTGTTGAAGATCAGCCCAAGCAGGCCTTTTTCATTGCCGAGATTTTCCAGAGTGTGGCGGTAATGGTCGAACAGTTCATCACCGTCCTGCTTCAGCAGCATCGGCCATGAGTAATCGGCGGGGACGTTGCTTGTCTGGTTGTAAGGCGGCTTGGTTCGCTCGTCTGCCATTTTTAAGAAGAGCAGATAGGTGAGCTGTTCAACATAGTCGCCGTAGCTCATGCCGTCGTCACGGAGAACATTACAGTAGTTCCATAGTTTGGATACGATTGCTGCTGGGGTCATTTAAAAGTCCGTTTATTCAGCTTAATTTGTAAGGTCACTGAGTATACTCTGTTTACTGAGTAAACATTTTTTGTTGCACGAAAACCCAACGTTGGGTAATATCTATTTAAGCCGTAAGGCTGTTGGCCCTTTGCTTAAGGCTCAGGACCGTGGCAGCGCCTCAGTCGCCGTTAAGACTGGGGCTTTTTTGTTTCTAGTAGAGTACTGTTTTTGCGAATCCTTCGGAGATAGTTCTCGTCTGCGGGAAATGCGGAGACAAAATCATATTCATCTCGCCCGTTCCGCTCCTCCAAAACCACCACATACCGCTCTTCTAACACAACCAAAGTCCGTCTTTTTTTCATCCTCCCGCGACCGTCTTTGCGGAACTCTTGTCGACGCTCTATTGTTCCAACCTCCCCCTTGAGGGTTTCCTTTATCCAAAGAAGTCGTCTCGCACGATTTTTACATATTTTTTTTGAATGTACACCATGGCTATGCCGGTAGTTTTTGTTCTCAGTAAAGGCATGGTCAAATGAATTAAAATGCGCATTGAAAAAAATCCGATTCCCCTGCCAATCAACAATTTCGATTTCCTGTCCATCAGAAGAACGCACATAAGTCTCAAGATATTTCTTGAAATAGACCTCTTTGGTTTCAGTATCTGATTCAGCCTTTAGCCTCAATAAGGGCCAGAGATGTTCAGACATTTCACTGACCGACAAAATGGAAGATATTGAATTTTTGCTCGCTTTTGCAGGTGCTCACCTTCAAAGAAGACATCTGCATGCTTGTCGCCAATGCACTGCAAAATTCAACCTTGGCTTTACTCCCCACCCGAGCATTCCAGGCATATCCCACTGCGCCGATAAACAGATCACACAACTGAACAAGAGGTTGTTCCTTGGAACTTACGGGCTCAAGACATTCAATTTTGGCCCGCCCCGAAAGTTTATGGCCGAGGATATGCCCCAAGTCCTTAAAACGCCCTTGCTCGCGATTCTGCTGCCAATCAAGATAAAGATGGTAAGCACACCGCGGCTGCAACCAGTGGATCAGCATCTGGTAGTAAAGTTTATAAAAACCCAACTCTGAATCACCGTCGCTGTATTGCTCATGATCCAGAATATTTCTATCGACAACAAGGCAGCGAAAACTCAAATCAGCAGACGTACGGAACAGCTCTAGCAGTTCCCAATAAAAATCCTTCCGGCTTGGGGACAAAGTTTTCCAGCCGAATTCTTTCCATACATTGTGCTTTTTTCTCAACAGGTTAACTGCATGATAAATCTCTTGTTTTTTTTGACGCGTACAAGCGATAGCACCGATAACCATATAGGGATCGTCACCGTTAGACGTGTGCCTGCTCTCGTCGCAATAGATATTGATATGGCACAGTTTTTCAGACTTCATAACAAAATCCTTTATTTCACAGCTTCAGTACATTGGACGAGTTGACTGGAGAAGGCCTTCTTGAGAATCGACTGGCGCAATCGGTCAGATCGTCTAAGGTTGGCCTCAACTTGCGCTTCTGCTGCAACGACAACAGAAAGAAGCCGCTCAACTTCAATTTCAATTTGTGCCTGCTCCTCAAAGGGCGGAAGAGGCACAGGAAATTCACTCAGCTTCGTCATGTTTATAGATGCCAAATTTGTTGTTTGTTTCCCAACACGCAGGAAGTAGTACTGGCCAAATGAATTTCCCCACCACGAAATCAGTTTAATATTCACCTCATTTAAGTATGGCCTTGCTCGAAAAACGTGATTCTGGTGGATGCAGTCTTCTATTTGCCCTTCCCAGACCCAACCACGACCCAACTTGTCGCGATCACCGCCTTCGTTAAACAAAATATCTCCAGGCAATAGCCTTAAATCTTCAATTGAAGTTAACGGAGCCTCAATTTCCTTCATTTCGGTCAGATCGAGATATCCCCTCTGAACGTTGGCAACACGCAAGTAAGGCACGAGTCGAGCAGTCGGATCTTTCCGCTTTTTATCAACGGTGATTCCGCCTTTGATTGCAGTAATTGCATCAAGGCGTACCCACACCCACCCCTCAGGCAACTCCGGAAGATCAGTGGTATCAGGCGCAGCAGGTTCTTTGTACTTTCCTCTCCCCTGCCACTTCTCACGCCGTTCGGCAAGAATCCGCTCCAGCAGCTTGTCGGCAGGTTCAACATTGGGATGTTGCTTGCGCCATTCTTCGGTGAGTTTGCCTTCGACGGCTGCTTTGAGAACGGCGGCTTTGTAGCGTTTGAGGTTGGCCTTGACGCGCTTGAGATTGGCGACGGCTTCGTCGAGGCGGGAGAATTGCTTTTCGATTTCCGCGACGATGCGTTTTTGTTGCTCCGGAGGAGCAATAGGCAAATAAAACTTCTTCAGAAACTGAAAATGGCGACTATAACCACGGCTAGGGATCTGTAGGGATCTCAGAAGATAGTAAAAAAACTTTGGATCAAAACATTCTGAGGGTTTCAGTAGCTTTACGCCGTCTGCCCCAACTGCAAACGGCTGCTTAACATACTTTACCGATCTTGTGTGGTCACCAAACACAATAATTGGCAGCTCACCATCAAAAGCCATATCCTCATTATCTATATAGCCACCGATAAAATCCTGCCCTTGATCAATGACCGGGATTCGACCTTCTGCTAAATAATCTCTCTGCTTTGTCCGTTTACCTTTATCGGAAACAACCTTAACAACATCCAGAAAAGGTGCCACAGACCAATCGTCTGGAACATTCGGCTTTTCTGGTTCAAATACCGATTTAGCTTCTTCAACACTCACGCCGCCAACGCCTCATTCAACTCATCAAGAATTTTGCTCAAATCATCCCCGAACAACTGCCACACCTTCCCAATCCCACCTTCTTGCGTAAAGGGCGCATAATCAAAATCATCGGTCTCAATCAGCAGATTGGCCGCGATGTGGTCACGAATCATCTCCAGCCACTTGCGCTGCTCAGCAGTAAAACTCTTGCCACTGGCCTGCTGTTGATCAACCCACGCTCGAAAGTTCACCTGCACCTTCTCGGGGAACGGCACCAGCTCATTCTCCTGCTGCATAGCAAAGCGCACCAGCGACACTAGATCGGTCAAAATATGATTGGCTGCCGCACCGCGCACCTTGCCTGCCTGTAACTTCTGATAGGCCGCCCACAGCTCATCCGGCACCCGCTTCTCCCACCCGAGTGGATGGGTCTGATAGATGTGCAACTCCTCAACCTGAGCCACCAGCTTTTCGGCCAGTTCACGCACATCCTCAAACCGCAACCGCTGCTTGTACGGCTTGCTGTAAAGCACCTGCAACGCGGTGATCTCATCCTTATTGTCAATAATAAACTGCTCAAACGACTCGACCACGCCCTTGGCCTTCTCTTCGGTAAATCCGGCAAAGATAACCGTATCGGGGCTGACCGTATCGATAATCTGTTCGTTCTTCTTTTTGATTGCCATCAGCAATTCACGCAAATCTGGATTACAGAGTGGCTTGACCGCCTCACCGACCAGCTTGACGGCTGACTGCTTAATCTGTTTGGCATCCGGCTCACTGGTGGCGAAATCCTTCTTCGCTTTGGTTATGTGATTGTCTGGATTGAGTGAGTCAACCAGATCACCGGTAAGCTGCTTGAGACTTTTTCCGTCGAGCAGCTTTTCCACCTGTTTGTGCTCCTCGGCGGTCAGCTTCTTTTCCATGCGCGCTAAACGCGCAGCGACAGAGGATATCACATCGGGCTCGGCATTACCGAAAGCAACGGCTTGCAATAGTTTTTCGAAGCCGACATTCTTCTTGCGCTCCATGGGGCGTGAATCGGTCTGATCCATCTCACAGACACCGACAGCATCGACAATAACAAAATGATCCTTGGTGACGGCATCTGGGGTAACCGATTGCAGGTCGTTATCGTTGATGATTCGCACCCCGCGCCCTTTCATCTGTTCAAAATAGGCGCGCGACTTAACACTGCGCATGAAGAAGACCACCTCGACCGCTTTGATATCGGTGCCGGTGGCGATCATGTCAACAGTAACCGCAATACGGGGCATCGGGCTTGTGCGGAACTCTGAGATCAAATCCTCAGGTTTTTTCCCTGTGGTTCGATAAGTTATCTTTTGGGCAAAGTCGTTGCCTTTGGCAAATTCCTCGCGAACGATCTTGACGATATCCTCCGCGTGGGAATCATCCTTGGCAAAGATCAACGTCTTCGGAACCCAATCACGACCGGGAAAAATATCGGTAAAGAGCTTGTCACGATAAGTTTGAATCACCTTGCGAATCTGATCGACGGCAACCACATCCCGATCAAGCTGTTTAGCATCGTAGGTGAAATCATCGTCCAATTGCTCCCAGCGCACTTCGCGGGTTTCCCGGTCGCGCTTATCGACGTAGTAACCGGCCTCGACTTCCCCACCTTGTTCGGTAATGGCGGTCTTGATGCGATAGACATCGTAATTGACGTTGACCCCGTCGGCAACAGCATGTTCATGGCCATACTCCATTACCAGGTTCTGATTGAAGAAACCAAAAGTCTGCTTGCTGGGGGTCGCAGTGAGACCGATGAGATGAGCATCGAAATATTCCAGAACCTGTCTCCACAGATTGTAGATGGAGCGGTGGCACTCGTCGGTGACGATGACATCGAAAGTGCCGATGGGAATATCAGGATTATACTCAATGGGATCAGGTTCTTTAAACAAAGTTCCAAACTCGACGGAATCTTCCAGTTCCTCTGGTAAATCTCGCCCCTTGAGCATTGAATAGAGTCTCTGGATGGTGCAGATGGTCACGCGAGCAGTGGTGTCGAGAACGTTCGAGTTGAGATGCTGGACGATGTACTCTTCGCTGAACTTGAAGTTGTTATAGGGCGAAACGTATTGCTGAAACTCCTTAAGGGTTTGCCGTCCTAGGTTGCCACGATCGACTAGGAACAGAACCCGCCGCGCACCGGCAAACTTGATCAGCCTGTAAATGAAGTTGATGGCAGTGAAGGTCTTACCGCTGCCGGTTGCCATCTGAATCAGCGAACGTGGATGGTTGTCACGCAAAGAGGCTTCAAGGTTGTTAATCGCTGTGATCTGCGCTGGCCATAAACCCTCTGTTACCAATGGCGGCATATGCAGCAAGCGAGACAGGAACGTTTGCGGCTGACCGTACCCTTGTTGATCTTCTGCTACTTGATCAGAAACAATTCCAGGGTCTGAATCGAGCCATTCAGCAAAAAGCTCAGGGCGATGAAAGGCAAATACATTACGTGAACGTGGAGAAGGATCAAAACCGTTGGTGAAGCGAGTCTCAACGCCAGTCGATTGGAAAGAAAATGGTAACGGATTGTGCCAGCAAGGTAAACCTTCAGGAAGTCCTTTGGTGTATTTGTCGGACTGAATTTCAACTCCGGTCAGAGTGGAGCCAACCTTCTTGGCTTCGATAACGCCAGCACCCTTGCCATCAACATAGAGGAGGTAATCAGCAAAGCCGTGCCCCGAAGCCAGAGGAAATTCACGAATAGCAACACCACGAGCCGCATGGATATTGACAGCTTTGGCATCTTGAACCTGCCAACCCGCGGCCTCCAGCAGTTCGTCTATCCTAATGCGCGCTTCCGCTTCCGGTGTTGGTGTCACGACATTCCCCCCAAACAAAAAGTCACATTAACGGAAAGATACCGCTTTTACAGCAAAACGGTATGAATACTCCTTCAATTTATATTGGCAACTAAAACAAAAATCTCTTTATAAGCTTCATCTTTATTCCTCGCTGATTAAAGATTAAAAACACATAATTGTCAATCATCCTGTAGTTTCATACAATATTCTGGCAATTGGTATTCAACTGCTCAATGGCTGACTTCAGATTTAATTTTGCTTTAAATATGGAGTCCCAATACAATATTCCTCCGTTTCATGACATGTGTCCTGTGGAAGAAATCAACGAAATACCCCTACTAAGATGGAGACTATTTAAACTAGTCAAAGAATAAACCCATCGACCATTTGAAGATCAAAACTTGCTGTGAAACAGTGGCTCAAAAGGGTGTCTTAAACAAAGCTTACCGATCTCAAAGGTGAATGATTCTTGCGACATGTCTTTATTTATAAGTGTTAAAGTTCAACAAGTTGCAACAGCAAATCTTATCAAAACAAAGAGATGTTGAGATTTTTTATTTTGTCAGACAATAGGAAGACTTCACCAGCAATTCATCCAGTTGGGTGATAAATTACTGTTCGATTGTCATAAATGAAACGAATTTAGTGGTAGACCCAAATCATCTTCAAAAACCTGTCAGTATTATACATTCAGACTATCTGACATGTTTTTTAAACCAATCAGAACAAAAGAACTTTCCCCTTGGAATTGACTATGAATTGTAAAATCTGCCCCACTTTGATTTTTTTCAAAAATCCAAAAGATAGGACTCCAAAATGTGTTAAAAACATAATTTGGAAAGGTGAAAAGAAGGCGATGTTAAAGCTGCAAATCACATCATCTTCTCGTAACCAATAACGGTCTAAAACCCACATAACTAGAAAATCTAAAACGGTCTAAAACCCAAATGAGTTTGGTCTAAAACCCAAATAGTAAAAAAAGGATTACCGTTTGGTCTACAGATTTTAAGAACACGGTCTAACAACTTTCCCTTCTTTTCGGTTCATATTGTGACTAAGGTTAAATGATAATATTGCCTTTCCAAGAAGCCATTCAGATAAATTCAGTTCAAACGAACTCATTTTGGACTCATAAACTTTATCGTCAACATAAATCATTTTTTATAGGGACTTTCACCCGAAATTCACAAATTTTTGTGCTCATCATCGTCTCTTTTTTGATAAAAAACTAAATGAGCTTGAAATTTTAGATTTAAGAGGCCCCAAATCATTAAACCATACCAATGTATAGGTTGGGGTCTAATTGTTTATTTAACAGGAAATTTACCCCACTGCTGAACGTTTTGGAATTAAACAGATAGCCTTATTTTTAATCACTCAATAACCTTGCAACAAACAACCGCAACAATTTTTCCGATCAAAGTTCCATCCCTAAAGGCTTTAGCGGGATATTCTGAGCTTTCATACACTGCGTAGGAATTCGAATCTTTTCGGCGTAACCAAAAACAGAAGAGATGATTAAAGTCATCTACTGCACAGACAAGACTCCCCTCTTCCAGACTCTCTGCCTTTTTAACCACAACAAGGTCACCATTATTGACCATCGGAACCATTGCCATGCCCTGCTGCCTGAAGCAAAAGTCTGCATCAGGTAAATCAGGATGGACAAGTTTCTCACATTCTGCATGATTCTCGACGTCATTATCGTTCCAGAACTTCAAAACAGGAAGCCCCTGCCCAGATACATTGGGGCTCTCTCTTGTCCCCTGGATCAACCACGCAAGGCTACATCCAAGCACATCGGCGATGCGAGCTACAACGTGAGCATCTGGGGTTCTATGTCCCCCTTCAAATCGATTGACCGTATTTTGCGAGACGCCAATTCTCTGTCCCAGTTCAGCTTGTGATAAACCATTTTTTTTGCGCTTTAAGCGGATTCGATCACCTAAATTCTCTTCATCCATCTCATTTCCTATTTTGTGTATCACCTGTTTGTGGTATTATTTACCCATTCGGCTAACTTAATTTATTTCAGGAGGTGTGTCATGCACAAAATGCATTTTAGAGCAAACAGAAGAAAAAACAGCAAAAAAATCCGCAGTCAAAGACGAATTCAACGTCTTATCAACAATGACCCAAATAACCTTACAAGAGGATCAAACGTCAAAATATCAGAAAACTTCTGGTACCAACGCAAAAAGCGAGCAGCTCAACGTGTTGACCAGATATCTAAAGGTCGACTGATTCTGTTGTCAAACAACTACCTGCACGACAAAGTTCGTTACTGGATGAGAGATAGTCACTGTCAACATGTCTTCAAAGTCAGCTTGGCTGAAATTATGATCCACGGGCCAGAATATATCTGTCCTTACTGTTCTACCCCCATTGATATGCTTAGCTTCGGTTCGGTAGAGGCAATACAGGAGCACGTATGGAATCTCTCCAACAACAATATTGAATTCGCAAAAACAAATACGCTTGGTTCTATCCATGATGCCTATATCTTCTACAACCACTTACACGAAAATCACCTAATTATGAGTTATGAGCACTTTGATGAGCTTGCAAGAAAAAGCATTCAAATACATCAAGACGATAAAATAAAAAAAGCAATATAAAAACCTCATCCCATTGAAACTGGCATAAACTTAGCAACAGATTGAGAAAGTTTTTTTCAAATAAACAAATAATAAAAAAATGAAAAGACCCTTTTTTTTGATATTTTTTTTTGTCATATTTATTTCAATATTAACTATGGAGATAAATATGAGAACTTCTAGAACCAATGATTATCAAAAACAAAACGCTTATTCAAATGGTATTTATAGTGAAGATTCAATAGGTCTACGACCGGAATGGATAACTATAAAGCAAGCAGCTAATTATGCATCTGTAAGCGAAAGAACTATAAGATCATGGTTAAAGGATGGACTTAGCTATAGCAAAGCAAGCAAAAAACTTATTCTTATAAGAATTGTCAATATAGATAATTATTTATTAAGTAAAGAAGTTAATAGTAGCCATTGTGAAGTTTTCAAAAAAGTAGATGATTTACTTTGCTTTTCATAATAATAAAAAAGGATATATAAATGGGAATTAAAGTAAGAGAAAAAACCCCTAATTCAAATATTTACTATCTATTTATCAACTACAAGAAGAAAAGAGTAGCACTACGAATTGGGTCAAAAGAAGACGCAGAAAAAGCAGCTATTTATTTACAGGAAAAAATTAATAGTGGGCGTTTAGACTTAAATAAACTCAAGTCATCTCGGAGGGCAATGCCTAAATTAGGTCCATATTCGGAATACGTCATCGACTCATTATATGATCCAGAAACGCAATCATCGACTAATGAGAGATATAAACTCGTAAGATCAAAAGACATTGTTAACACAGACCTGCATTCTCTTGATAAAAAATTCTTAGATGAAATTACTCCACACGAGATATGGACATTCCTTAACAAACTTGTAGACCTAGGAAGAGCCCCAAAATCTATAGAACTTACTAGGACGGTCCTGAGTTGCTGCTTTAAGCATGCAAAAATGGAAAAGTTTATCAGTGAAAATCCATTAAAAGAGATCCCAAGGCTTAAAAAAAGAAAGGCCATGACGGATGATGAAATAGCAACTGATAAAATCAACCCATTCTCCCGGGAACAAAGAGATAAGTTCATAGAGTTATCGATGAAAGAATCACCCGATATGTACGGTCCACTCATTATGACGTTATTCAAAACGGGTCTGAGGCTAGGAGAAATTCTAGCCTTACGCTGGGAAGACATCAATTGGGAAAAAGGAACAATTTATATAAATAAAACCTATAAGAGAGGTGAACAAAAACCGACTAAAATGAAGCGCTCTCGGCACGTTGATCTATCTTACCAACTTTTTTCTGAATTAAAAAAATTGTACGAAAAGCGTAAAGATGAATGCTCTTCTGTACCAATTATGGCACAGATAATCTTCGGTTACAAAGGACATTTCAGAGCCCAAAATACCGTAAGAAAAGCCTATAAAAAGCTACTGAAAAAAGCTGCATTACCGGACAAACGGATACATGACACTCGCCATACTTATGCAACCCTACTTTTATCCAATAATGCCTCAATAGCATATATTAAAGACCAACTCGGTCATAAAAAAATCCAAACAACATTGGATTATTATGGAAAATATATTCCGGGTGCAAATCGAGATATGGTCAGTAAGCTCGATTCTCCTGAAACTTGAAATACTTCAATAACACACCCGCTAGAACACAATCATGATTTTTTTTACATGTATACAAATGTAATTCTGTACATCTGTATACATGTAAAACAACTAAGGAGATTAGATGCACAAGAACAAAGAAGAAATAACATTGAGCAAAATCAGAAAACACATGGAAACAATTGCAGTAATGAAAAATACACCAATTCCATTAATTGATATAAATGCTGTTCGTGATTTATTAGGATACGGAAGTAACGGAACGATCGGAGCCTATGTAAAACAAGTTAAATTTGAACACCACAATAGTAACCTGTACGATCTTTACAACTTCTCAAACCAATTTAAATCTGCAATAGCAGATGAAATCAAACGTTTTGTTGAAAATGCAAAAGAGGTAGACTCTCAAAAACAAACAGTTCTTGAAGGGCTGAATACTGAGCTTACGAATGTAAATGAACAGCTAGAAGTAGAAAATCAGTCCTTAAAAAAAGAAATCAACGCAAATCTTCAGAAAGCAGATATATATAAAGACGAAACTAAAAAAGTAATTTATACAATTAAACAGGAATTAGTTTCAGCTAAAGAAATGATTAAAAAATTAGAAAACGAGAACAACGCAATCAAAATAGAGTCGAGAAAAGATAAAGATACGATAATTGAGCTTAAATTTGACACAAACTCAAAAGAAGTGAAACTTCAATCGGTCATTCAAGAATATAATGAATATAAATTGAAGGTAGAAGAACTCAACGACTGCTTAAAAGAAAAACAACATCAAATTGCTCTAAATAAACAAGAAATAGATCATCTAAAATCTTTTAATAATTCTATCCAAGTTCAAAACCAGAAATATCAGCAAGAAAACCAACGCCTAAGTGATACATTAAATAATCTGCTATTATCAAAAAATATTCTAAATGATGAACAGATAATTAACGTAAAGAAAAATTCTACTCAAAAAAAATCAAAAAAGACTTCTACAGTTGAAAATAATGAAAATCAGCAGAATGAAAACATGAAAAAATAATGGTCAAATTGGAAAATTGGACAATATGAACAAAGCAGAATCGAAACTATTTGCAACCAAACCGCAACCAAGAAATAGAAAAGGTCAATAACCCATTAAAGTTATTGACCTTTATATGTTTTTGGTGCCGAAGGGGAGACTCGAACTCCCACGTCCCTACGGACACTAGACCCTGAACCTAGCGTGTCTACCAATTCCACCACTTCGGCTTAAAGCGAGAGTTTTTATAGCAAATGGGATTTTCCTTTGCAACTAAAAACGTCGTGCCCCCAATAAAAGCTTCAATCAATGCGATAAGGCTTAACCACAAGAGTCTTAAACTGTAAAACATTCACAAGCCCTGGTTTACTCCCTTTCGGTTTATAAACAGACTTCGCCTCAGCCATCATCACTGTGACCTTGTCATCATCCCTTGACTTTGAATAACCGGCAGCAAGAGAAGCTGCAAACTCAAGATCTTCATCTTTTAATTCCAAGTGTCGTTGGCTCGACTTCAATACAACATGGGTTCCAGGAGAGATATGGACATGGAACCACAGGTCACCTTTTTTTAGAATTTTGCAAGAGATTTCTTCATTCTGGCGATTATTACGCCCCCAAAGAACCTTAAACCCTGATGGGCTTGTAGCGTCATGCGGTTTTGAGGGTTGTAAGGTCTTTTTACTATGCAGGTTATTTCTCTCTTTCAGCAGACCTGCCTGACGCAATTCCGACGCAATTTCTTCAATATCGGAATTCTTAGCATTATCCTTCAGTTGATACTCAAGCTGTTGCAACCATTCCAACTCTGACCGGGATTCTTCTAAACGTCTCTGACTATGCTCTTGCCCCCTCTTCCCTTTTTTATAACGCCAAAAGTATTTTTCGGCATTTTCATGGGGACTCAAAAGTGGGTCAAGGGCAACGATCTGGGCCTCTGGTGGTTGTAAATAATAATTCTGTAAAACAACTTCAGACATTCCACGTTGCAGATTGTGCAAGTTCGCCAGCAGTAATTCCCCTGTCAGTCTGTTAGCGTCAAAGTTTTTTTGCTTCGCGGATTCTCTTTTTATACTCAACAATCTTTTTTGTATTTTTATGATCTGCCGATGGACGGTTTGTTGTAACTGGCGTACGAAATCATTCTTATTTTCAGACTGCTGCACGCTACTGTAAAGTTTTTCGACAGCTTGGTTCCAACTTTGATTTTCATCAGCAAGGAGGGTTTGATTTTCAGTTTTTGTGACAGTAAAGTTAACCTTCTCAGGAAACAAGTATTCCTCACCAGCCAATAAGGTCCTGAAACCCGAGCCATCAGGAATCCGCTTAAGGACATCAATGATCACCTCTTGTTCATCAACAAGAATAAGATTACTGTGATTTCCAGTCAGTTCAATCAGCAAGGCACAATGTCCCTGCGCCCCCTGACACTGCAACTTGACAATACGATCATCATTGACGACGGCAATAGACTCTATTCGTGAAACCCTTGCCCTGAGAAGTTGACAGAAACGTGGCGGAATATGAGGATTGGGCCAGGTCTGTTCCGTGAGATGAAGACGACTCTTCTGCCCTTCTGCCGAGATAAGAAGGCGAAGCGTCTCCCTTCCTGTCCAGAGTTTAAAAAGCAAAATCTCGGGGCTGGGTTGATAAATCTTTGAAACTCTAGCTCCAGCCAAAGGTGCCGCTAATTCACCAACAACATGTTCTATGTGTGCAAATTTCATATGCTCTGGATTTAATCATTATGAACATATATTCTGCAAGATAAAAGCTCTGCGAGAAAAGCAGACACAATGAGTAAATATTTTGTTAGAATAATTTTCTTCTTAAAATTATTCATGAAAATAGAAACGAACTTATTGGAAAAGTGGAGAGAACATCATGCAAAATCAATGGAAAATTGAAACTCAAGCTGTTCAGGGAAACTATCATCCTGGCGCCGCAGAACCCCGCACGGCACCAATACATCAAAGTACGACTTTTAAATATGATAGTGCCGAACATATGGCTAAGCTTTTTGATCTGGATTGCGCTGATCCTATGTATACGCGCCTAGGAAATCCAACGTCAGGGGTATTTGAAGAGAAAATTGCCATGATGGAGGGTGGAATCGCGGCACTTGCGACATCATCCGGTCAAGCAGCAACGACCCTCTCAATTTTAAATATCTGCCAGACAGGACAACATGTCGTTTCTGCTGGAACCCTTTATGGGGGAACTTTTTCTCTGTTCTCAAATACGTTTCCAAAATTCGGGATTGAAGTCACCTTCGTTGATCCAGAAGCGTCTATCGATGAAATCAAAAAAGCATTTCGGCCAGAAACCCGCTGCCTGTTTGCAGAGACCATTGGCAATCCCGGCCTCAATATTCTCGATTTCGACAAATTCAGAGCAGTCAGTAAGGAAATGAACGTCCCCTTGATTGTCGATAATACCCTTGCCTCACCATACCTTTGCCGACCGATTGAACACGGAGCCGATATTGTTGTCCATTCTGCAACCAAATATATTGATGGCCATGGGACGAGTGTCGGTGGTGTTATTATCGATAGCGGAAATTTTGATTGGCCCGCAAATAAATACCCGGAAATGTGTACTCCAGATGATTCTTATCATGGACTTATCTATACCGAAAAGTTCGGTAAGTTAGCTTATATCGTCAAAGCTCGGGCTCAATTTATGCGTGATCTAGGGGCGACTCCTGCGCCACAAAACACCTTTCTGTTCAATCATGGACTGACAACTCTCCATTTGCGCATGGAACGTCACAGTGATAATGCTTTGGCTCTGGCAGAACATCTTGAGAACCATCCTGCCGTGTCATGGGTTAACTATCCGGGCTTAAAGAGTCATCAAAGTCACGCTCTTGCCCAAAAATACCTCCATTATGGTGCCAGCGGCGTTTTAACCTTTGGCATCAAAGGGGGTCGTGAAGCCGGAATAAAGTTCATGGAAGCCTGTCAACTGATTGCTATGGTTGTCCATGTCGGTGACGCACGATCATGCGTTCTGCACCCAGCCAGTACAACCCATCGCCAACTGACTGAAGAACAGCAAAAAGCATCGGGTGTCACCGCAGATTTAATCCGGTTATCTGTAGGAATTGAGAATGTTGCTGACCTGATTGCTGATGTGGATCAAGCTTTGGCTGCCAGTCAATTGGCATAATTCACCTGCAAGCAGAAACAAAGCATTTTTTACAACTTTTTACTTATCGGGGCAGAAGATCTGCCCCCATACCCCCTCTTCTCACCTCAAATAATGTGTAAAAAATTTCGACAAAAGCACAACCAGACGAATATAACCACACAATATCAGCTACTTAAGATACAGGCAGAGTTTTTGCATATATTTTGTTAGAATATTGGGGAGTAGATATCTTACCTTCGATTATTGTTATAACGAGGAGCAACTCATGCTTATACCGGTGGTATATCCAAATGGCAAACACGACCTAGTCAAAGATTTCCTCCTCTCTCGTTTGATTGATGACATGAGTATTATTAAGTTCAAGCGCAACTCTGGGTGGGTGAGCACCACAGCAAATGATATCCGCAGGAGTAACAAAGTCGCCTATGATGGCCCAAAGAGACGCCTACAGGACTCTGAATCAGCAGAAATGATTGATTTTTTTTAGAACAGGCAGGCTTCCTTCTTCAGTTTCTTTGTGCTATACCTTCGCCCCATGAAAATAAAAGATCCATTTCACATTGTTCTGATAGAGCCAGAGATCCCGCCAAACACCGGAAACATTGGTCGACTTTGTGCCGCAACAGGAGCACATCTTCATCTTGTTGGTAAACTGGGCTTTTCACTTGATGATAAACACATGAAGCGTGCGGGGTTAGATTACTGGCCAGCAGTTAAACTGCACCTATGGAATTCACTCCAGCATCTCCAGCAAGAATATCCTCAAGGTCGTTTCTGGTACACCTCAAAAAAAGCGCAGAAAACCTACATCGATGCTGATTTTAACTGTGGTGATTTTTTAGTCTTCGGAAAAGAGACTTTAGGTCTGCCAGAAGAATTACTCCAATCTGAAGTCGATCACGCTATATTGATCCCCATCCTTAAACCTGCTGTCCGCAGTTTAAATCTGGCAAATTCAGCCTCAATCATTCTCTACGAAGCATTACGGCAAACCGGTCAACTGGATATTTAAAAAAAGCCGGGAACATTGTCCCGGCTTTTTAAGTCGATCGCTAAATATTTCTTTAACTCTATATCATTCCAAGGAGTTTACCGCTGCGTTCTAAAAATGCAGGCATCCGTTCTTTGCTGATGGCCTGATGTGAAAGCATAGCTAAATCATAGATTTGCTCAATGAGCAGTGCCGCTGTCTCAGTGTCACCGTCGTCCTGAAGTTTAAGGACTTTATTCACCGCTGGACTTGCGGTGTTCACCATCAAAGTATGATCAGAGAACATATCCGGCATCTCAGCGCCTTGCCCCATCATCCGGGTCATCTCTTTAAAGCGGCGAGATTGTTCATTCAAAAGAATCATACCAGGAACGCTGTCGTCTTTGAGAGTTTCAATTCTGATCGTCAACCCTTTGATATCCAAGCTATCCTTAAACATCTGCTCAATCCGTTGGCCCTTGGTTTTATTGTCAGCACCTTCAACAATCTCCTGACTCGGGTCAGCTTCCAACAAATTTTCAGTAATATCTGAATCAACCCGCTCAAACTTAATATCGGTATTCTTTGATTCAAGAAATTGAATAAAATGGTTGTCAATCATCGCGTCAAGAATCAACGCTTCCATCCCTTGCGACTTAAAGAGTTTCAAGTAAGTCGCTTGAGCACCCTCATCGTTGGCATAATAAACCTTGTTTTCGTGCTTTTCTTTGGCACGTTCTAAATATTCCGGTAGTGTCGTATACGCATCATCACCGGTTGCACGATAAATCACATGATCCTTTACTTTTTCATAAAATTTATCTTCTCGCATCATTCCGTACTTAACAAAGGAATGAATATCTTCCCAGATCGGCTCGAATATCTCTCGATCTTTTTTCGCCAAATCAACAATCTTGGCAGCAACTCGACCGCTGATGACTTCGCGGATCTTCCGCACCTGAGGATCGTTCTGGAGGTAACTCCGGGAAACATTCAATGGCAGATCAGGGGCATCCAGACAACCTTGTAATGGGGTCAAGAATTCGGGGATCAATTCCGGAGTATTATCGGAGACAAACACTTGATTACAGAACAGGTTGATGTGGCTCTTAGTGACATCAAATTCATTGGTCAAGTGAGGAAAGTAAACGATCCCCTTAAGATTAAACGGAAAGTCGATATTCAGATGAATCCAGAACAACGGCTCGGCTGACATAGGATAAAGTTTCCGATAGAACTCTTTGTATTCTTCATCACTGACTTCAGAAGCACTCTTTGTCCAGAGAGGATTTTTATCGTTAATCTCCTCCCCTTCAAGATGGATTGATACCGGCAAAAAGTTACAAAATTTCTTTAAGATTTCACTGACAGATGCTGGATCTAGAAACTCTTTTTCATCTTCGTTTAGATGCAGTACGATCTCGGTACCGCGCTCTTTCTTGTCTGTTGGCTCCAAGCTATAAGTCGTTGTTCCTTCGCACTGCCAGTGGACAGCTTCAGCATCTTTTTGATACGAGAGTGAACGGATCTCAACATGATCAGCCACCATAAAACTGGAATAAAACCCCAGACCAAAGTGACCAATAATCTGGTTTTTATCTTCGAGATCTTTAAACTTTTCAATAAAATCTTCGGCAGATGAAAATGCAACTTGATTGATATACTTGCGCACCTCTTCTGCTGTCATCCCGATGCCATTGTCAGCAACAGTCAGAGTCCCGGCCTCTTTATCCAAATGGATGTCGACTTTATATTCATCAGCTATCTGCAAACCTTCCATCAAATTAACATTCTGCATTTTATGGATAGCATCAACTGCGTTAGATACTAACTCACGCAGAAAAATATCTTTGTCGCTGTACAACCACTTCTTGATAATTGGAAATATATTTTCCGTGTGAATGGAGATACTACCTTCTTCTTTTTCAATTTCTTCTGACATTCTTTCTGACTCCTTATATTTTGTGTTGATAGTGTTTCTATGAAAAAGATAAAAATCTCAAAAAATTTTGTCAAGCGCTACAAAAGAACATAACAGCTACGTGATAAACAACAAAAAAGCTCAAACCAAATTTTTATGGTATGAGCTCCCGGAATCCAAACCATCAAAAAAACTAAAGCGTGGACATCGTCACAAACCCACGGCAATAGAAAACCAACGCAAAGAGCATCGGTATTGCAATATTTGTCAAGAAATGAAGCATCAGTCCGTAACTTCGACCCCATATTTTCTTCATGGCTGTCAACCGAAGTGATTCTCTGTCGTCCAACAGCCGGATCAGCGCGACACCGACGACGTATGTTGCGAACACTGCTTTCACTAAATCAGCATTCATAAAGACTCCAAAGGAAACAAACTCAGCTTTAGAGCAATTATAGCAAGACATGGTGATAGTTCAACAAATCGGCCTGAAGGTTATAAAATTGCAGAAGAAAAAAATGACCCGAGCAATCGACCGGGCCAAAATCAAAACAAAGGAAAATTTAAAATAATTAATTTTCTGTTAAAAAATACTTTTCATAAAGATCTTCAAGGCTTCCGAGGTGTCGGGTTTCATCAGCTAACAAACGCTTGAACAACCCCCCCATAGGAGCACCTTCGCAACCACTCATCAACCTCTTATAGAAATCCACCGCACATTTCTCCAGATAGATGGCATGCGCCAGAGCTGTCCGTGCATCAGCATCAGCCGCTATTTCTTTTTGATCAAATACATAATTCAGATTCATAGAGGGCATCTCTTCTTGTAATCCTGCCGCATTTTTATCATGACCATCAAGCAGAGCCATCTCCAGCCGCTGCTTGTGATTTAATTCTTCAATAGCTGCTTCACGCAAAATTGCTTTTGCCTGGCGATCTTCAACAACATCAATGGCATAAAGATAATTTCTGAATCCTTGCTCTTCCATTTCGATCGCTTTTTCAAGGGCTGCTTCATAAGTATAACAAACACCATCTTCTAAGCTCATAGTCCTCTCCTTTTGGCAAAATATATAACAGTCATCGATAAAGATCTTAATAATAAAGGAAGACTTTCATCTCCCCGACTGCAAGACACTAAGATTATTCGCTAAATATTAGCATATAAAATTAGCAAGAGTCACTCTCCAATGATTTTAACCAGCACCTTTTTTTTGCGTCTGCCATCAAATTCGCCATAAAAAATCTGCTCCCAAGGACCAAAATCAAGTTGTCCATTCGTCACCGCAACCACAACTTCTCTGCCCATAATCATCCGTTTCAAGTGAGCATCGCCATTGTCTTCACCGGTATTATTATGTCGATATAGGCTTAATGGTTCGTGTGGAGCGAGAACCTCTAGCCAACGTTCATAATCTTGATGGAGGCCCGATTCATCATCATTAATGAAAACTGACGCGGTAATATGCATTGCATTGCATAACAAAAGCCCTTCTGCAATTCCGCTCTCACGCAGACAGTTTTCGACCTGAGAGGTAATATTAATAAATCCTCGTCGGGTTGAAAGATTAAAGAACAACTCTTGCCGATATGTTTTCAATATAACCTCCTCAGTATGATTAACTATTTCTATAATCTAAGTCACTAATAAACAAGGGATTTTAACCTGAAAGACGGTTGACTTTATATATAAACATAGATATAAAGGCCGCTGCTTTTCTGAAAATGAACTAAATAACCTATTCACAAGTGAGTTTATGCAGAAAATTAACGTAAAGAAAACTGGACTTTACCTATTGCTGGGCCTGTGCCTGCTGCTAGCAACAACAACTGTCAGCATTGCCCCTCTCTACCAAGGGCCTGACATCAAAATTATAGGTCAGCAATTTTACAAGGACCTGGAATCTGAATTCCAACTCTATCGTTATCAAATCGATGCTCTAGATACAGGCGTTCCACCATTAATCCTGCAAACCCTGCCGAAGGATTTACATACCATCACATCCAGCAAGCAAAAAAAGAGAATCTTTTTCAAATCGCTCCTCCCGATGGTGCTTCTTGCCAACGATGAGATACGTGCTGAAAGAGGGCAATTGCAGATGATAGATGATCATTTATCGGCATCTAAATCTCTTGACGCATCGCAACGAGAAACTCTTTCTATCCTGGCTAAACGCTATAAAGTCCAATTCAATCCACTCCACCCCAAGCAGGCCGTTCAGGCGCTATTGAATCGCGTTGACATTATCCCTGCAGATCTTGCCTTGGCTCAAGCCGCCAACGAATCGGCTTGGGGAACTTCACGGTTTTCTCAAGTTGCCAACAATCTCTTTGGAGAATGGACATTTGTTCAAGGTCAAGGAATTATCCCTGAAAGACGCCCTGAGGGAGAAACCTATGAGGTACAAAAGTTTTCTACGGTTTATGACTCCGTCCGTTCTTACCTCCATAATTTGAATACTCATCCGGCATATCAACAACTCAGAGAATTACGTTCTGTCAGCAGAAATTCAGGAACAGACCTTAAAGGGTCCCAGTTAGCAGAAGGGTTACTCCGCTATTCAACCCGTGGCGCAGATTATGTTAAAGAACTGCAAGTCATGATCAGGACAAACCATCTGAACCGATTTGCCAGCGCGAAACTGCGTACCAGCAGTTAATCCTGGGATCATCCTCTGGCAAAGCCGACTATTCTTTTTTTTGCGTATTCACCCAGAGGTGACTATACCAAAGCCATTCGCCTTGATTATTTTGCAAAGTCAGTGTGAATTTGTTTCTTCTCCCAGCCAGAGGGTGGTCAGCAACGACTTTATAGCCATTATCACCACGGCTATCATCTCTCTCGACCCAACAGTGATTCTCCCCTTGAACAAAGCAATTAAACTGTTGTGGATGAACCTTTCCCCCTGGCAACTGCAGGGATAAAACAGGGGGGTTTTCCTGCATAACGGGATCAAAGGGATCCTCTTCGGTCACCTGCAATGGCTTCATGGCAAGCTTGCTTTGAAAACCGGCAACGGTTGCATAAGGTCCTCCCATCGGAAAACGGGGCAGGATAAAGCGGTTGTGTTGCGAATAAATCACCCCCGACTGTTGGGCGTATGCGGCCTTAAATCCTAATGAATGGATAATCTCTACAACCGCTGACGAATACTCACCATACGGATAAGCAAAAAGGTCAGGCCGAAAACCAAGATGTTTTTCAAACTGTTGTTGGGCTCGCTCAATATCGCTTTTAATCCGTTCTTGCCACTGATTGAAGGTTTCACCTTGTTGCCTATCGACAAGATAGGCATGACTTGCCGTATGATTACCAATTTCAACTCCTTCAACAGAAAGTTCCTTAAGTTCACTCCAGCTCAAATATCCTGAGGTGCCAACAGCATCAGTATTGACAAATAATGTGACGGGAAATCCATAACGGCGAATAATTGGCATTCCAACATCATAAAAAGAGCGATAAGCATCATCAATAGAAAGGGAAACGGCATGTTCTGGCAGGGCTGTTTTTTGGATCAAATGGTTAGCAACATCACCAAGAGTAATAACCTCAATTTTGCTCTGGGTTAAAAAATCAAGCTGTTGACTAAAAATATCAGCAGAAATATTGGTGGAAGGATAGCGAGTTTCACCAAAGCGGTGATAAATAAAGGCATTCACCTGACCTGCAAAACTTTGGGATGAAACCAGAATCAGAACCGTTAAGCTGAATAAAAACAGTCGTTTCACAAAGAATCCTTCATTGGGTTGATTTGGAAGAGCGAACCTTATTACGCAAATAGCGACGAATACTATTCCGTGCCCGCGGGGTCACCGCCCATTCAAGCCACTTGGGTAGAACTTCAGGGGTCTCTGAAGTCTCGACAACGACTTGGTCGCCATCAAGCAACTTAGTTTTTAGCTGCCGGGTACGACCATTGATTTGCCCACGTCTGGCATGTAATCCGAGGGAATCATGGATCTCAAAAGCAAAATCAAGGACACTGCTTCCTTCCGGAAGCGTTTGAACATCTCCCTGTGGCGTGTAAACCTGAATTGTTGCCGAAGCCAAACGTAATGATTCGGTATCAAAAGCAGATTCACCATCCATGAGTGAACGGATGAGATGGCTGAAATTTTTATGCCGGAATTTGAACCCTGGAGCGAGCACTCCGGACTCGTTAAAACGGGTGAGTTTACGCGTTGTAATTTCGACCCGCATCCGGTGTTCGTCAGCTTGGACTGTGGTTTTTAATGCTTGGTAACCATGCTGCGAGGTTAAATTGAGATGATCACGTATTTTCCCAGGAATCGGGGGAAACAAGCCATGCAATATCCCCAGGAACAGATATGCATCCATAATACGATCAACCTGAACCTCAAGAGTGTACAACGATGAGAAACCTCGTTGCTGAGAGCGCCCGGAGACCACGGAAAAAGAGCGCCAGCGATCTTTCATACCGACATCTAATTTCTGCTGTTCACAAGCGTTCATGATACGGGCACGAACCTTGCGCAAGAAATCAATGTTGTCATGTTTTTGCGTGGCAATTGTTTCGTTATAATGGATGGCACGACGAGGATAAAGGAGAGAGTAGGAAAGAGATTCCAATTCAGTTGCAACATATCCCATCCCCAAGTGTTGAGCCAGTGGGACATAGACCATGCGCGTTTCTTCAGCAATCAATTTTTGCTTCTGTCGAGGCAACGCGTCTATGGTTCTGAGATTATCAATTCGATCCCAAAACTTGAGACACAAGACCCGAATATCATCGATAGCGACAAGCAAGGTCTTTTTATAGGTCTCTTTCTTTAAGTCCTCGCGCGTCATTATATTTGATGTGACTTTAGTTAAACCATCAACAAGCTGAGCAACCTCCTCCCCGTATTTGCCCCGCACATCCTCCAAAGTAACAGGTGTATCTTCGACAACATCATGAAGTAACGCGGCGATGACCGACGGAAAATCCATCCAGTGCCGTGCGGCTAAGTGGGTGACCCGTAACGGATGAAAAATATAGGGTTCCCCCGACTTTCGCATCTGCCCCCGATGTGAAAATCGAGCATCACTCAGGGCCTGTTCAACCCTGTCAATTTCGTGATCCAAATCATCCTCAGACAGCTCTGCACCATAATGAGTTACCAATAACTCCATGATATCATTCATCAATCGCTGTTCAGTATGAACGTCAAATTCCTGCATAAAACCTTCTTACATTGTGATTAACCTGGAGGCCAAGTCATGTTTCGGCCACCGAGGAGGTGAAAATGAATATGCCCAACGGTTTGTCCGCCGGCATCGTTACAATTATTGACAACCCGGAAACCATCTGCGGCAAAACCTGAATCGCGGGCAATCTTTCCGGCAATTTGATAAACATGACCAACCAACTCATTGTCTTCGGCGGTTAAATCAAGTGTCGTGGCAATATGTTTTTTAGGAACAATCAAAAAATGATGCGGGGCTTGAGGATTGATATCTCTGAATACCAACAATAGAGTATCTTCATAAATGACAGTTGCCGGGATCTCCCCGGCAATAATTTTACAAAACAGACAATCAGTACTCATCACGATCTCCTTTGATTGTTATGGATAATAATAACAAAAATTTAAACCGATATCTAATTGAAAAGCAGCGTATAAACTGCTCTTCGAATTATATTAGCTGTTTTTTTTCAGGTAGATAAGAAATTCACGATTTCCTTTAGGACCTAAAATTGGGCTTTCAGTGACTCCCAAGACAGTGCAGTTCAGGTCTTGAGTAAAGCGACAGATCTGCTCAACAACTTCTGTATGCTGCTGCTGGTCTTTTACCACACCACCTTTACCAACCCGCCCCCTACCAACTTCAAATTGAGGTTTAATCAGGGCCACAACTTCAGCATCCAGGGCAAGTAAGTTCAAAGTGTTAGGCAAAATTTTCTCAAGTGATATAAAAGATGCATCTATCACTGCCAGAGCAGGAACATCTTCCAATTGATCAGGCTGCAAATATCTGATATTACATCGTTCCAAATTGATAATACGGGGGTCTTCCCGTAGTTTCCACGCCAGCTGTCCATAGCCAACATCAACAGCATAAACCTTCTTGACTCCATGTTGAAGTAAACAATCGCTAAAACCACCTGTCGAGGCACCGACATCGAGCGCTATTTTAGCGGTCACATCAATGGAAAATTCACTAAGAGCTCTCGACAGCTTTAACCCACCACGAGAAACATAGGGGATATCGTCCCCCTTGATACGAACATCAGCGTCATTCTGTACCTGCGTACCAGCCTTATCAATCCGGTGGTCATCAACAATGACTTTACCTGCAAGAATTAAGGCACGGGCCCGTTCGCGTGAGATAGTCAATCCACGTTGCACCAATAATTTATCGAGACGTTCTTTCATAGCGCAGATCATAGCAGTGGTTTAAATAAAAAGGGAGGCAAAAAGCCTCCCCATAGTGCAAACAAACGGATTATATAAAGCTGATGAACAGGATCAGCCACAATTGAGTCAGCCAATAAAGTAATCGCGATTTTCTTTAAACACCTGTTCAACGTCAACCAGTGCCAGTTCAACCTCATCTGTGTTCAAACCCAGTGCTTTTGCGCCATGACAATTGGCCAAATTAAGTTCTTCATCAGGTTGTCGCTGACCGATTCCCAGCTTACGACAAATATGTCCAGCAAGATTGACCGTTGCTGTCAGACGTAAAAGCTCCTCACCCCGTTCTTCATCATCCAGAGAGATTTGTAAGTCTTCATGATGCAATGTTGACATCACCAGAAAGCGGGAAAAGTTCCACTTATCCAAAACCGCTGCACCAACAACGGCATGTGCATAAGGGAAGAATCGTCCTTCTAATTCGGTGGTACTGATATTCTCAGAATAGGCCGCTTCAGCCAGTGAACGGTAAGCATTCGGATCACTATAATTCATCACGGTTTTCCCGAGGTGGCGAAACAAACCAGCCAGAAAGGCCTCTTCTGGATCAGCTGACGCAAATTTACGAGCCAGAATACGGCAGCCAATAGCGCAACCGATAGAGTCTTCCCAAAGTAATTTTTCCAACAAACCATACGACTTATTCATACCTTCGAGGCTTGCGGCTAATACCAGACTCCGTAGGGTCCGCTCACCAACAATAGCAATGGCATGCTCCAACGTTTTTATCTGTCGCTTCATACTGTAGAAGGCTGAGTTCGCGACTTTTAACATCCGCGCTGAAACAGCGGGATCACTGGAAATAACAGCACCTAGTTTTTCATAGTTAACATTGGGGTCATTCAATAGTTCGATAACTTTAACTGCAACCGCGGGCATCGGTGGCAGATCTTTAATGGACTCAACTACGGTTTTAAAGTTAGTCGTCATGCAAAGCTCCTTGGAGATTAATTTTAAATAATTATTTTAGCACAACAAACATAGACAAAGGAAGTGCCTAAATAATTAGTCAAGAAACAAATCAGGGTAAAGTTGATTCCCATCAGCAACAGCATAAGGGCTAAAATCCGTCACCCCTTGTCCCCGCAGAACATCCTCGTCGATAAAAAAGTTACCAGAACAAGTACGGCTATCACGACACAGGATCGCACAAGCAGCATCTGCCATAATCTCAGGGGTGCGACATTTTTGTGGATCAACCAAACCACCGAGCATTGCCAAAGCTGCCGT
This sequence comes from Desulfuromusa kysingii, assembly GCF_900107645.1. Taxonomy (GTDB): domain Bacteria; phylum Desulfobacterota; class Desulfuromonadia; order Desulfuromonadales; family Geopsychrobacteraceae; genus Desulfuromusa; species Desulfuromusa kysingii. The sequence goes on along the minus strand of NZ_FNQN01000009.1, from coordinate 129,194 downwards.
ATTGATGACAGTTTTTGGCCATAAGGCATTGACGGCAACCCCCTGTTCAGAAAATTCTGCTGACAGCCCCAAAACTGTCATACTCATCCCATATTTCGCCATCGTGTAGGCGGTGTGATTTTTAAACCAACGGGGATTTAAATTTAACGGTGGCGAGAATGTGAGGATATGCGGGTTATCTGACTTTAGAAGGTGGGGCAGACACACCTGACTCGCAAGAAAAGTCCCACGGACATTGACCTGATTCATCAGATCAAAACGCTTCATCGGAGTATTGAGAGTCCCTGACAGGAAAATGGCGCTGGCGTTATTGATCAAAATGTCTATACCACCAAAGGTTTCTGCTGCAGTGGTAGCTGCGGCAGACAATTGAGATTCTTCACGGATATCGACAACCAGCGGTAAAGCTTTCCCTCCTGCTTTTTCAACCTCCTCTGCTGCGGTAAATATAGTCCCTGGAAGCTTAGGGTGCGGAGACGATGTTTTCGCAGCGATAACAATATTAGCTCCTTGGGATGCGGCCTTCAAAGCAACGGCCAAACCAATCCCGCGACTTGCTCCAGTGATAAAGAGCGTTTTTCCAGCTAAATCATTCATCAGAGCCCCTCTTTCTTAGTTAATCACCATCCAGCATGCGGCCAATTCCACCTAACAAAGATCCTTCACCTTTTTGTGAACCACCAGCTTTGGGTGCATGGGCGATAATACGATCAGCCAAACGGCTAAATGGTAGACTTTGCAGCCAAACACGCCCGGTCCCTCGCAAAGTTGCCAAAAATAATCCTTCACCACCAAAAAACATACTCTTCAGATTTCCAGCCCGCTCAATACTGTATTCGACACTGGGCTCAAAAGCGACCAGACAACCGGTATCGACACGTAAAGTTTCATTATTCAATTGGCGCTCAATAATGGTCCCACAGGCATGCATAAAGGTCATTCCGTCGCCGTTCAACCGTTGCAGGATAAATCCTTCACCACCGAAAAAACCGGTTCCTAGACGACGTTGAAAAGCAATACCAACCTGAGTACCATATGCAGCACAGAGAAAGGAGTCTTTTTGACAGAGGATTTCACCACCGGGGATCAAGGCAAGGTCCAGAGGGATGATTTTTCCGGGATAAGGAGCTGCAAAGGCAACATGTTGCTTCCCTCTGCCCTGGTTAGTAAAATGAGTCATGAAGATGGATTCCCCCGTGAGGACACGCTTTCCTGCTCCAAGCAATTTTCCAAACAAACCTTGATCTGGTTCAGAGCCATCACCCATTCTGGCTTCAAAAGCAATACCCTCTTCCATATAGGTCATAGCTCCAGCCTCAGCAACTACGGTTTCGGCTGGATCAAGTTCTATTTGAACCATCTGCATATCATCACCATAGATTTCATAATCGACTTCATGACAGCGCATAGCAATCTCCTTCTAATATTCTTAAAACCAAGGATTATTTTTCTTCATAAGCGAAGGCTTGACAAAAATGCTTACTGAAGCGTTTCTTTGCTTCAGCCATATCAACGGGTCGTCCCAACTCGCGAGCTAAGGACGTGACCACTTCATCAGGACGGCCACATGGGACTATCATGGTAAATGTATCCAGAGAATTATTAATATTCAGAGCAATTCCATGGGAAGAAATCCATTTCTTCAGAGCAATCCCAAAGCTACAGATTTTACAACCATTAACCCAAACACCAGGTTCCCCATCTTTGAGATATCCGACAACACCATAATCAGCAAGGAGGCTGATAACAACCTGCAAAAAACGGTTCGCATACCAACGCAGGTCATGCTTTTTTAAAACGATGAGCGGATAGACCACCAGTTGACCGGGTTCATGAGCAGTGACTAAGCCCCCTCGATTAATTCTTTGCAACGTCACTCCACGCTCTGAAAATCCTTTTTCACTAAGATGCAGGTCATCTTCAGTTGCGCGCCGCCCGAGGGTGACAGTTGCTGGATGCTCAACAAACACTAGGGTGTCAGCCCCTCGACCAGACAACCTTGCAGTCACCATCTCTGTCTGTCTATCGAAAGCAAGCCGATAATCAGTCAAACCCCAATCATCAATCGTTAATGGTGTTATTTCTTTCTCAGGATCGTTCATCTATTATTTCCCGTCCAAACACAAAGAGGCTAACCACCGCTGGTTAACCTCTTATTTTCTATTGGTGGGCAGTGTCGGGATTGAACCGACGACCCTTCGCGTGTGAGGCGAATGCTCTCCCGCTGAGCTAACCGCCCGGATACCGATTTTTATAGCAATATCAGACCAGAGTGTCAATCAGAGTGTTCAGCAAAAACAGCCAGAGCAACAAATCAACAACCCTGAGACTGAATTCTCAGATAATCTTTAAATCCTTTTCTTATTAAAAAAACTGTTGATCGTTTCACGGACCTCTGGCGTTTCCATCCGTTCGTTGAACAGATCAAGTTCACGCGCAAGAGCTGTTGTGACGGCATCGTCCATCCCACGCTTAAGCAACGCTTTAGCAGCAAGAACGGCCTGCAAATTCTTACTCGCAAGTTTTTCTACAACATCAAGAGCGCGCCCCATTAAACCGTCGCTAGCAACAATTTCATTCACCAGCCCGATTCGCTCTGCCAATTCGGCTCCGAAAGGTTCACCAAGCAAGATGATTTCTGCTGCCTTCTGGTAACCGATCAAATGCGGCAAAATGTAGCTGGTTCCCCCCTCAGGAGAGAGGCCCAGATTAACAAAGGGCAAGGAGAAACGTGTTTGCGGACTCACGTAAACAAAATCACAGTGGAACAGCATGATCGTGCCAATCCCCAAACAAATCCCATCGACAACAGCAATGACAGGTTTTCGCGCATGGCGTAAAGCATCAATGTAAATATTATGGGGATAAATCCGATTCGCTGCGGGGCCATTTCGGAATCCTGACAGATCATTACCACTGGTAAAACACCCCTCAACGCCGTACAAAATAGTCGCACTGATACTGTCATCAGCATCTGCATGCTGAATTCCTTCAGCAATCGCTGTGTACATTTCAGCAGTTAGGGCATTTTTCTTCTCTGACCGATTTAATTGAATACAATAAGCAGAATTTATCTTTGATGTAATAATATGCCCAGTCATTTATTGGATTACTTTCCTTCTTTATCTACTGTTTTATTTGAAACTGGAGAGTGGTATGAAGATAGCGCATCCCTAAACATGAAGGGACAAATAAAATATCATAAATTGAGACGAAATGTCATAGGACAAATTATGACTTAGCAATAAAATTGGCGACCCCGGGAGGATTTGAACCTCCGACAATCACCTTAGGAGGGTGCCGCTCTATCCAGCTGAGCTACGGGGCCGTGCGGATGCTTATAGCGTAGAGAACTTATTTTGACAAGTTCTTTGCGCTCATAATTGGATAAATTAAAACTTTAACAGACTATAAACGATCCCCTCTGGCAACTTTCTTCGGCCTTGCAGAAACTCAAGCTCAGCCATAAAAGCACATTCGTGGATGACGCCCCCATTATTCCTGACCAACTCAACGACAGCAGCCATCGTCCCCCCCGTTGCCAGCAAATCGTCAGCAATGATGACCCGGTCTCCGGGGTTAAAGGCATCCTTATGGATCTCCAGGGTGTCACGACCGTATTCCAAATCATAGCTGACACTGCTAGTTTGGAAAGGGAGTTTACCGGGCTTACGGACCAAGGTGATACCAGTCCCCAACTTATAGGCCAGAGCAGAACCTAACAGAAAACCACGGGCTTCAATCCCGACGATCTGATCTATCTTTGCACCGATATAGCGATGAGCCATGAGATCGACCATCCGGTGAAAGCTCTTTGCATCCGCAAGTAGGGTAGTAATATCTTTAAAAATAATCCCTTTTTTAGGAAAATCAGGAATATCCCGGATAATTTGCTTTAGTTGATCCATTTTTACACTCCAAAAAAACGTTATTGTTAACTGTCATCTGGAAGATGACCTTCCATGAATTTTCTTAACTTTGCAATACTCTTAGCTTCGATCTGACGAATACGCTCACGCGTCACCCCAAATTTTTTACCGATAAAATCCAATGTCTGTGGATCGCGATCTCCAAGCCCGAAACGGAGGGACAATATTTCACGCTCATTTTCATTGAGATCATTCATCCACTCCTGAACATGACTATAACGGTCCAGGTCCTCAATTTTATTTTCAGGGTCGACCGCTTTTAAATCTTCAATGGTGTCGATCAGGCTATACCCTTCACCTTCTCCCATGGGATGCTCAATAGAATAAGTTTTTTTGACCAGAAGCCGCATTCTCCGCACATAACTGACTTCGACCCCCATGACAGCAGCAATTTCGTCAACCTCCGGTTCACGTTTCAGCTTTTGTACCAACTCTCTGCTGACCTTCACCAATTTGTTGATGTCGTCTGCAACATGAACTGGCAAACGGATCGTTCGACTCTGATTAACAATAGAACGCTCAATCGATTGACGAATCCACCAGGTCGCATAGGTTGAAAACCGGCACCCCTTGCTCACTTTGAATTTTTCAACCGCTTTGATCAGCCCCATGTTCCCCTCTTCAATCAAATCAAGAAAAGGGAGCCCACGATTCATATAACGTTTCGCAATTTTAACGACTAAGCGCAGATTAGATTCAATCATCCGCTCACGGGCGGCGTTATCCCCCTTAGCAATGCGTCCTGCAAGCTCTCTTTCATCTTCAGCGGTCAAGAGCTTGCTTTTTTGAATGTCCTTCAGATAAAGCTTGATGGCATCTGTTGCTCCCTGGTCCGTAGCAGAAGCGTAGGTTTTTTCAGAGTTTTTCTGCGGACTGGTTTGAGCAATCGGCTGTTCTTCAAGAAATTCATCAAATTCGTCATCACAACTCGTGCTCCCCTCTTTTACACTAAACTTATCCATGACCACCTCCATAACGAGCAAACCTGATATTGAATACTCATCCAATGTTGAAGAAACATCAAGGCAAATATTGAAGCGGATCTACAGCTATCTTCCCTTTGCGCACTTCAAAGTGGAGCCTCGCCTTCCCTCCCGAAGGCGGAGCACCACTTAAGGCAATACGTTCGCCCTTACTGACAAAATCACCCTGGTGTACAAGATTTTTTTGGTTGAATCCATAGACGGTAAACAAATCATTTTCGTGTTGTAAAATCACCAGAAATCCGTAACCATTTACGCCATCGCCACTATAAATGACCTTCCCTGCTTCACTGGCGCTGACATCACTACCACTGCGGACAGCTATCTCTATCCCTTTGCCACCGCCAGCTGTGGCTTGCTTGCTAAAAGTGCGGACAATTTTGCCTCGCAAAGGCCATTGGAGTCTCTTCAGTGAAGTCGCTTTTGATTTAGAAGATTTAGTTTGAGTGATCGAAGAAGTTGGTTTTTTCTTGATAGTCGTTTTTTTCTGCGTGACCACCACAGGCTTTTTATTTGTTTGAGCAGGTTTTTTAGTGACTTTTGTGGTTGTCTTTTGCTTGGGTTGACTGATGGTTTTGGTTTTCACAACCTGAACCGGCAATACCCGTTGCGCTCCGGGGACAAAGATCCGGGTGCCGATGGCAATTTGTGATGGGTCACCAATGCCATTAACCCGGGCAAGGTAGCCTTCATCAACATTGTAGGTACGACTGATACGATAAAGGGTTTGTCCTGGTCTTACAGTATGATATATCCCAGCTTCACATCCACTCAGGAGGAGAATAAGAGTCATGAACAAGGGCAAAGACATCACACCAACTTTCCTCACACAATTCACGGTCTGCAGCAAGACTGTCGAAGAAAATTTATGCATCCTTAACCACCAATGTTGACGCTAATAATAAAATTTAAACAGAAGAATGACCGCAATCATAACAAGGAGCGCTAAGATAGACAAAAGATTAAAGTATTTTTCAATGAATTCACGTGCAGGCTTGCCCAAATAATAGAACATCCCAGCCACCAGAAAAAATCGCAAACTTCGCCCCACCAAAGAGGCCAGCATAAAAACTGGGAAATTGACACTAAACACCCCAGCGCCAATCGTAAATATTTTATATGGAATAGGGGTAAATCCAGCTGCAAAAATAATCCAGAAGCCATAGAGGTTAAACAGGCTACCAATATGATCAAAACCCTCAACTGTTACACCGGGGACATAGCGATAAAAATAGGGACCGACGCTGTCCCATAATCCCCATCCAATAAGATAGCCAAGGGCTCCACCGACGATAGAGCCAATCGTAGCAATCAAAGCAAAGCGATAAGCTTTTTTCGGCATGGACAGAGCAAGGGCCATCAACAGCACATCTGGGGGTACGGGGAAAAAGCTGGCTTCAGCAAAGGCAAGGATAGCAAGTGCGAAAACGCCATAGGGAGTCTGCGCCCATGAAAGGACCCAATCATATAGTCGCCGCAGGATTGTCATGTTATTTATCCATTAAGTCACTGCATCAGACAGCCATCCCTGCTCACCAATGAGAGGGACAAAACGGCAATCCATCAATTGTTCCCGTTTGAAAGTACCGTCTTCCTGACGGATGATGCGGGTTAAAACCTGGTGTTGCTGATCACCAACAGGCAACACTAATTTACCACCGACATCCAACTGTTGAAGATAGTTTTTAGGAACATCAGGAGAACCAGCGGCCACGAGAATTCCTGCAAAAGGGGCCTGATCCTGCCAACCAACGGTGCCATCACTCACTTTGATATTAATATTACTCATCTGTAACTGATCAAGAACTTTACGAGCACGACTAGCAAGGATGGGAATCCTCTCAACAGAATAAACCCGCTTCACCAATCGGGACAAAACTGCGGTCTGATATCCTGAGCCCGTACCGACCTCAAGTATCCGTTCCTCCCCTTTTAATTCAAGAGCTGCGGTCATTACGGCGACCATATAGGGTTGAGAGATTGTCTGTTTTTCACCGATTGGCAGAGAGGCATCACTATAAGCATGACTCTGTAATCCCGTCCCAACAAACAGATGTCTGGGGACTGTTAACATTGCGGAAAGAACCCGTGGGTCAGTAATCCCGCGGGCAGCGATCTGTTGTTCAACCATGCGCCGCCGTGCAACTGTAAAATCCATCAAGCATTATCCTTCAGACAATCGAACAACTTTTGTTGCATAACAATATAAGATTTTTCATGGGTCATATTCGTCCGGACAGGGGTCACAGAAATGAAACCACGCTGAACAGCATTGCAATCGCTACCGGAAAGATCTACGAAACCGGCTTCGGTTCCACCAATCCAGTAATATTTACGTCCACGAGGATCTTCCTTAACGATCACTGTTTCGCTATATTTGCGTTTCCCTTGAGTAGTCAATTCGACCCCGGAACATCCACCACGAGGGATATTCACATTAAGAAAGGTCTCTTCTGGCAAGCCGTGGTTGATAATATCTAGCGCCAGTTTTTTCGCAAACTGTGCTGCGACACTGAGATCGGTCTTATTCCACCCTGAGGTATCAAGAGAAATTGCAAAGGCTGGCAAACCCATTAACGTTGCCTCTAATGCTGCACAAACGGTCCCAGAATAAGAAATATCATCCCCAACATTAAGCCCACCGTTAATACCAGAAACAACCAGATCGGGCCGTTGCGACAAGAGGCCATGAATGCCTAAATTAACGCAATCAGTGGGTGTCCCGTCGACAGCAAATACATCAGTCTTAATCTCTTCTGCACGTAAGGGTTGGTCCAAAGTTAGGGCATGACCAACCGCGCTTCGATTTCGATCTGGGGCAACAACGACAACATCACCAATTTCCCCAAGAGCCAAGGCAAGAGCACGCAGTCCCGGAGAGCGAACGCCATCATCGTTAGTGACTAGAATTAACACTGATACTCATAATTAAGGGGGAGGAGGATCTAATAAATAGTTACGTAACTGAACCAGATCGGCTTTGATTTCAGCTAAAATATCTTCATTTGATTGCCGTACGGTTAGCGGTAAGCCCAACTGTTTGTCAGCATTTAACTTCTTACGAGCGCCGGCAATAGTAAAACCCTGTTGATAAAGTAACTCTTTAATCAACAGGGCTGTTTCAACATCCTTACGCCTGTAGAGGCGTTGATTTGATCGACTTTTGACAGGCTGCAACAGAGTAAATTCTGTCTCCCAATAACGTAATACATGGGTTTTAAGTTGCAAAAGGGCCGCAACTTCGCCGATCTTAAAATAGAGCTTATCAGGTATCTGTGGCACCAGTTCCGCTCAGTAGGTCATTAAGAGTTTTCGTTAATAGCAACTTTAAGCACTTGGCTCGGCTTAAAAGTTAAAATTTTACGGGCTGAGATTTCGATTTCACTCCCTGTCTGAGGGTTTCGGCCTCGACGGGATGCTTTTTCTTTGACAACGAAATTACCAAATCCAGCAATTTTAATTTTTTCACCATTCTCCAAGGTCGACTTCATCAAGTCAAAAACCATCTCAACAATGGCAGCTGATTCTTTCTTCGAAAAACCGGTTGTCAGGTAAACACTTTCAATAAGATCTGCTTTGGTCATGATCCCTCCTACTTATGATTTTCATGGGCTTTATGGAGCCAACTATCTATCTGATTTTTCAGGATTTATACCATACTGCCCAAACTGCTGCAAGTTCATTTAGCGAATTTCTGCTTCTAACCGATGGCACAAGGAACGAATCAGCTTGTCATGAGACTTGGTGACTTCTGATTCCGTTAAGGTTTTTTCCAAATCACGATAACAAACGCGGATGGCTAGACTCTTCTTCCCGGCAGGAACCCCTTTCCCCGTGTAGAGATCAAAAATGGAGGCACTTTCTACAAATCGCACCTTACTCTGATTGATAACATCCATAACCTGTTCTGCTGATATGGATTCATCCAGAAGAAGTGCGCTGTCACGTTTGACGTCAGGAAACTTAGACAGGGGCTTGAACTGGGCGTGTTGGCCAGCCACCGAAATAGCTGTCTCAACATCAAGTTCAAATAAATAGACAGGCTGTTCAATCCCGAATTTATGTAATATTTCCGGATGAACTTCACCAACAAAACCAAGGGATTGATCCCCCAACCGTAACTGACACGATTTGCCCGGATGCAGATAAGGTTGCGAAACGAGCGGATCAAAAGCGACATTTTCGATATGAGCGTTAGACAGAACAGCTTCAACGACCCCTTTGATGTCATAAAAATCAACAGCCTGTGAATTTTGTGACCAACCTTCCGGTTCACGTTGACCAGACATCACAGCGGTTAATGACAGCTTTTCAACACTCTGATCAGAAGATTGAGTCAAAAAGACTGGTCTCAGCTCAAACAACCGTAAATCAGAACTACGGTAATTCAAATTTTTTGCGACTGTTTCCAGAAGACTCGGCACCAAACTGGTGCGCATAACCGCCTGATCTTCTGATAGAGGATTGAGTATTTTAACCTGGGTAGAACGACTATCCTGATCGCTGATACCAATCTTACTGATACTATCAGTCGCAACAAAAGAATAATTTATCGCTTCAGAAAAACCGGCAGCAACCATGGATTGGCGGAGGGTTTTCTGCAGCAGCTGACGTAATGACGGTAATTTAGCATCAACTGCCCCCACAGGCATCGTGACTGGGATCTGATCATAACCATAGAGTCTGGCGATTTCTTCAATGAGATCGACTTCACGTTCAATATCGGGTCGAAAACTTGGGACTTTGACCTGCAGGCAATCGGAACAACTGCCAGCCCCAGCCTTCAGGCCGATAGATTCTAACAATCTTTGAATCTCGTTGCGGTCAATGTCAATATCAAGAAGATTGCGGGTTTTATCTGCGCTTAATTCAATCTCAATGGGTTTAAGCGGTTGTGGATAGCAATCGATAACGCCTGAGACAACCTGACCGTCTGCCAATTCAGCAATTAAACTTGCGGCACGATCAAGGACAACAGGGATCATGTCAATATCAGCACCGCGCTCAAAGCGATGTGATGATTCAGTGTGCAAACCATTACGTTTACTGGAGCGTCTTATCATCGTCGGCTTGAAATAAGCCGCCTCAAGCAGAACGGTGTTGGTATCATCTTTGACTTCAGAATTGAGTCCACCCATAATTCCGGCCATAGCGACTGGACGCTGACCATCACAAATCATCAGGTCTTCAGCACTCAGGGTATGCTCATTTTCATCAAGGGTAATAAATTTATCACCCTGCTGGGCATTTTTGACAATAATTTTTCCACCATCCAGGTAGCGAAAGTCAAAAGCATGCAGAGGATGACCAAGCTCCATCATCACATAATTAGTCACATCAACGACATTATTGATTGACCGCATTCCCACCGCTTGCAGACGACGCACCATCCAGTCAGGAGATGGACCAATCTTGATATCCTTAATCATGCGCGCAGCGTAACGGGGACAACCCTCAGAATTCTCAACAATGACAGTAGCCTGGTCTTGAATCTGACCGTTACCTTCTTCAATTTCGGACGATGGCAACTTCAGTTTTTGTTGACTCAGAGCGGCAACTTCGCGGGCAATGCCAACAACACTCAGACAGTCTGGACGGTTGGGGGTAAGGCCGATTTCAATCTGATAATCTTTCAGCCCCAAGGCTGAAAAAACAGGTTCCCCCAAGGTTAGTTCAGGAGCAAGAATCATAATACCAGGAGATTCAGCTGCCATACCGAGCTCTTTTTCAGAGCAAAGCATCCCCTGCGAAACCTGACCGCGGATTTTCGATTTTTTAATTTTAAAATCACCCGGTAAAACTGAACCTGGCTGAGCCAGAGCAATAAGATCACCGGTTTTATGGTTTGTCGCACCACAGACAACCTGAACCACCTCTTGACCTGTATTCACCTGACAGACAGTGAGTCGATCTGCGTCTGGATGCGGCTCAACCGATTCTAACTTGGCAACGATGACTGAATCCAGGTTACCACCGATCTCTTCTAAGGCCTCAACTTCAAGGCCGACCATAGTGAGGCGGTCACAAAGTTGCTGCGGAGAATCTTGAAAATCTACAAACTCTTTTAACCAATTATAGGTGACTATCATCGATTGAGATCCTTACCCAATATCAAAACTGCTTTAGAAAACGCAGATCATTCTCAAAGAACAAGCGTAAATCATTGACACCATATTTTAGCATCGCCATACGTTCCAAACCCATACCAAAGGCAAAACCACTGAATTTATCAGGATCATAGTGGACAGACTCAAACACTGCTGGATCGATCATGCCACAGCCAAGAATTTCCAGCCATCCGGTCTTGCCGCAAACACGACATCCCTTACCACCACAGATGACACACTCAATATCGACTTCGGCACTCGGTTCGGTAAAAGGGAAAAAAGAAGGTCGAAAACGGACACTGCGTCCCTCACCAAAAAATTCATTGAGGAAGTGAGTGAGAACACCCTTTAAATCGCCGAATGTGACCTTTTCATCGACCAGAAACCCCTCGACCTGATGAAACATGGGACTATGGGTTAAATCTGAGTCTCGACGATAGACCGTTCCTGGTGCGATAATCCGGATCGGAGGCTCATTTTTCAACATGGTACGAATCTGTACCGGTGAAGTATGGGTGCGCAGAACGCGCTCATCACTGATATAGAAAGTATCTTGCATGTCTCTGGCGGGGTGATCTTTAGGGATGTTGAGGGCTTCAAAATTATAAAAATCCTCTTCAATCTCAGGCCCTTCAGCAACAGTGAACCCCAAACGGGAGAAGATTTCTCTAACCTCAGCAGTCACCATAGTTACCGGATGCAGGCTACCTGAAACGGTTCTCCGGCCAGGGAGTGTGACGTCAAGTTTTTCAGACGTCAGTTTTGCAGCAATATTCTCTTGCTGCAACTCTTGTTGCCGAAGATTAAATGCATTTTCAAAATCTGTTTTTAAGCGATTGACCAGATTGCCAATGACAGGACGCTCTTCAGCAGAAAGATTGCGCATCCCCTTCATGATCTCTGTCAATGACCCTTTTTTACCTAAAACTTGCACCCGTACATCTTGCAGAGATTTGAGATCACCTGCCTGATGCAAGTCTGATAAAGCCACTTTTTGTAATTTTTCTAAAGATTCTTGCATATGACAAATCCGTAGTCAGAGCTATCCTAAAAAACTGGATATATGAAAATCTTTCATAATTTCTTGTACAAAATCAGAAACAAAAAAGGGAGATGAAGTCGTTAACTCCACCTCCCTGGAACGGCTAAAAACTGTTTATTGCAATTTTGCCTTAGCAGCTTCAACAACAGCAGTAAAACCTGCTGGATCATTGACTGCAAGTTCAGCCATGATTTTACGATCCAAACCAACTTCAGCAAGCTTAAGACCATGGATCAGACGACTGTATGAAAGACCATTATCGCGTGCAGCAGCATTAATACGTGCAATCCAGAGAGCCCTGAAATCACGTTTTTTAACCCGGCGATCGCGATAGGCATAGTTCAGGGCCCGGTCAACAGCCTCTGTCGCTGAGCGGAACAGCTTGCTCCTGGCTCCACGGTAACCTTTAGCGAGTTTCAGTACTTTATTACGACGACGTCTAGCCTTAAATCCTCTTTTTACTCTTGCCATCTCACTTGCTCCTTCGAATTAGATTGTTTTTTCGGCATCTGCCGTGGCCGGATCTGCAGGGGGAGATTGTCCCCACAGTTCACAACCGCTCTGCCAGATGGCAGAAATGTACTCTACAAATAGGGTACGAGTTGAGCGATATTTCGTGCATCAGCCTTTGCAACAATAACTGACTGACGAAGATCACGTTTTCTTTTGGTCGTTTTTTTGGTCAAAATGTGGCTCGTATAAGCCTTATTCCGACGGATCTTTCCTGTGCCTGTCTTACGAAAACGCTTAGCGGCACCACGATTTGTTTTAATTTTAGGCATCTGTCTCTCCTGTAACTTTACGACTTGTTGTTTATTTAAGACTTATTTACTTATTTCTTTAGCGGCCCAACCATCATGGTCATAAAACGCCCCATTTTGCTGGGGTGTGATTCAACTTGTCCAATATCTTTAAGAGCGTCAACCGCTTTTGTTAATTGTTTCATCCCCTGATCCGGATGAGCATTTTCCCGACCACGGAACATAATTGTTAGCTTAACCTTGTTTCCCTCTTCAAGAAAGCGGCGGGCATGTTTGATTTTAAATTGGAAGTCATGGTCATCCGTCTTCGGACGCATTTTGACTTCCTTAATCTCAACCTTTACCTGCTTTTTCCTAGCGTCAGAAGCCCGTTTGGCCTGCTGGTACTTATATTTACCGTAGTCCATAATGCGGCAAACAGGTGGATCAGCCTGTGGTGAAACCTCGACCAGATCAAGACCCTTCTCGCCTGCAAGCGTTAATGCCTGCTCAGTGCCAAGAACTCCCAACTGACCGCCTTCATCATCAATAACCCGTACCTGACGAGCACTAATGGCCTCATTGATATTCGCTTCTTTAGCTATGACTACACTCCTCTACTCTGGTTAAAAAGGGATAAATCCTAACAACGAAAAGACCCACTTTGGGCCTTTCTTTTAAAGTTATTATTTATATTCCTTGCTTTCTATTTGAATCCGCTCAATAAACGCTGAGATACTCATAGGATCGAGATTTTCACCATCTCTAAACCTTGGAGCAACCGTCTGTGTTTCCATCTCACGATCACCAATAACCAGCATGTATGGAGTCTTGGCCATCTGCGCTTCACGAATTTTAAAACCAAGCTTTTCATTACGCAAGTCAAGCTCTACACGGACACCAGCATTTCGCAGTTGTTCGAAAACTTGTTGCGCATAAGCAGCTTGATTATCAGTCACATTCAAGACAATCGCCTGAACCGGCGAAAGCCAGAGCGGGAAACTTCCTGCATAGTGCTCAATCAATACTCCGATAAAACGCTCAATGGATCCAAGAATCACCCGGTGTAACATGACTGGACGGTGCTTCTCACCATCAGACCCGACGTAAGTCAGATCAAAGCGTTCAGGCAGAGTAAAATCGCACTGGATTGTAGCACACTGCCACTCTCTGTCAAGCGCGTCCTTTATTTTGACATCAATCTTAGGACCGTAAAAAGCCCCATCCCCCTCGTTAAGCTCAAAGTCCTGACCACTATCCTTGAGAGCACTGTGCAAGGCACTGGTGGCCTGCTCCCAATCCTCATCGCTCCCGATTGACTTCTCTGGCCGCGTCGATAACTCCATGACATATTCAAAACCAAAAATAGCGGTAACGTCCTGAACAAATTGCATAACCCCTTTGACTTCGGCATCAATCTGATCTGGTCGACAGATAATATGGGCATCATCTTGGGTAAAGCCGCGAACACGCAACAACCCATGCAGGACACCAGACTTCTCATGCCGATGAACAGTTCCAAGCTCAAAGTAGCGAACCGGAAGGTTACGGTAAGAACGTGGTCTTGATTTATAAATCAGCATATGTGCCAAACAGTTCATCGGCTTGATGCCATAACCCTGTTCGTCAACTTCAGTGAAATACATATTTTCGCGATAATTATCAAAATGGCCCGACATCTTCCAAAGCTCGGTTTTTAAAATTTGTGGGCCGACCACGAGCTCATAACCACGCTTCAAATGCTCTTTACGCTCAAAATCCTCAATAATGGACCTGAGCATAGCACCTTTAGGATGCCAAAGAACCAATCCGGCCCCTGACTCTTCACTAAAGGAAAAAAGATCCATTTCTTTGCCGAGTTTACGATGATCACGCTTTTTAGCCTCTTCCAAGCGATGTAGATGGGCTTTTAGCTCTTTCTTATTCTGAAAGGCGGTCGCATAAATCCGTTGTAACATGGCATTATGCTCATCGCCGCGCCAATAGGCACCAGCCAAGCTGGTCAATTTGAACACCTTGAGCATTCCGGTACGAGGGACATGCGGGCCTCGACACAGATCAACAAAATCACCCTGCCGGTAGAGCGAAACCGTCTCGGCATCAAGATCTTCAATCAACTCAACCTTATAATGTTCACCAATGCCTCGAAACAGAGAAATAGCATCGTCCCGCTTCATAACCTCACGGGTAACCTGCAGGTCAGCTTTTGCAAGTTCAGCCATCTTAGCTTCAATTATCGAGAAATCTTCAGGGACAAATTTCTTGGTTTCACTATAAAAATCGTAATAAAACCCATCCTTGATCGCCGGACCGATAGTCACTTGGATCTCATCACCATAAAGCTCCTTGACCGCCTGAGCCATCAAATGGGCAGAAGAATGACGGATGATCTCTAGTGCTTCGGGGGAATTTTGGGTTATTAAAGCTAACTTACCCGATGTTTGCAGCGGACTACTTATATCAATCAGATCACCATTAAAACGTGCTGCGAGTGATTGTCGGGCCAAGTTTTCCCCGATACTGGAAGCGATGTCATAGGGAGTTGAGCCAGATTCAATCTCTTTGATTGATCCATCAGGAAGTTCAATTTGCAATACAGCCATATGAGTTCTCCCTTAATCTCGTGGTTTGCAGAGATAATGATTGTAAACAAAAAGAGGCATCCTAAGATGCCCCAGAATACTACGTCATATTCAGTCGCGCTAGTTCATGGTAGGCACGGGCGGGATTGAACCGCCGACCCCTTCCGTGTCAGGGAAGTGCTCTCCCACTGAGCTACGTGCCTACATCGAACTGCGGCGTTTTATTTAGCAGACCAGCTTCAATACTGTCAAGCTATTTTATCAATTTCACTTTGTTTTTTCCAATCCACCATCTCCACCGCTGGAAGCTATTTTCACGCTTGCCTGAATCATTAAACAAAGGCTAGAGTAAACCTAATGCTAGGCGATGTAAACAGCTGTAAAGATAATACCAAGCAAGGAGAATCTTCAAGTGCAGACGATCGATCAATTAATCCAGTTAAGTTGTCAGAAAAATACAGATAAGATTGCATTACGTTATAAATATAAAGGCCAGTGGCAACCCCTGACTTACAACAAGTTATGGAGTACCGTTGAAAAACTTGCAGCAGGGCTACAGCAGCTTGGAATTGAAGAAAAAGCTCACGTTGCTCTCCTTGGGGTCTCCTCACCACGCTGGGTCATGTCTTACTTATCCGTATTGCGCAGAGGCTGCGTTGCCATTCCAATAGATAAAGAACTTAAAGCAACAGAACTCCGCCACATCCTCAATGATTCCGATGCCCAAGCAATTTTTGTAGGACAGCCACAGTTTGAAACCCTCCTGGATGTCATTGATGATCTACCACAACTCAAAAAAATTATCCTCATCGATGCGTCACTATCAGAAGTTATCGATCATAGTGATGTTTCTGATGTTATGGACAACCTCTCCAAACAATGGAAAGACCTGGTTCAAACGCTGAATATTGCTCCTGAACTCTGCAAACCGGTGGAAGAGGCTGCAATTGAAGCTCATTTAGTATTGACTGGTCAGAAAGAGCAACACGGCAAGCAACATAAATCCACCAATTTTCTGGCTGAAACAGAGATATCACGCAATCGGCTACTTAAAGAAGAGAGGCTCTACTCCTATAAAGATATCTTTCATGATGTCCCCCTTCCTCCAGCGACTCACATTCCAAAAGATCGCGCGGTAGTGCTCTACACATCAGGAACGACTGGTCGCTCCAAAGGGGCAATGCTCAGCCATCAAAATCTGGTCAGTAACATTCAGGCCGCTTGTCAGAGGTTCAACCTCGATAGTTCCATAAAAACCCTCTCCTTCCTACCGATCAACCATGTATTTGAACAGGTCTGTGGTGTCCTCGTCCCCCTTTCGCTCGGAGGTGAAGTCAACTTTGCCGAATCGATTAAGAAACTAGGTGATAATCTTAACGAGATTAAACCGACTTTTCTTCTTGGCGTTCCGGCGGTATATCGTTTGCTGTACGGAAGGATTATGAAAAACATTGAATCTAAATCAAGCTCCAGACTTCTGTACAAATTCCCCTTAACGCGCAAAATTGTCACCGCAAAAATCAAGCAGGCTGTGGGAATCAACACCACATTTGTGAGTGGCGGTGCAGCTCTTGACCCCGCCATTGCTGAAGGATTTCACAATCTAGGCCTCAACCTGCTCCAGGGTTATGGCATCACTGAGACCTCTCCGGTCATCAGCGCTGAAAGTCCAACAAAGAATAAGCCAGGGACTGTCGGCGAACCGCTTGAAGACATTGAGGTCAAAATTGACAACCCCAATGCAGAGGGGGAAGGAGAAATTCTGGTCAAGGGTCCAAACGTGATGCTAGGTTATTATAAAAATGCCAAAGCAACCGCTGAGATCCTCTCCAATGGTTGGTATCACACTGGAGATTTAGGGAAAATTGACGAAGACAACATGCTCTCGATTTGTGGCCGAGTGAAAAATCTTATCGTCACCCCTAATGGCAAAAATGTTTACCCTGAAGAAGTCGAAAATCACCTATTAAAAAGTCCATACATCGCTGAGATCATGGTTTACGGACACAAAATCAGTGCTACCGCAGAAGAGGTCTATGCCATTATCTTTCCCGAAGAGGAAGCTCTCTTTGCCTTGAATAAAGAATTGGAAAGCGGACCTATGGGTGCGGCTGAAATCGAAGCCTTAATTCGGAAAGAAGTATTGACGTATGGTAAGGATCTCGCCGACTACAAAAGAGTCAAAAAGTTTACCTTAAGAGAGGATGAGTTCCCAAAAACTACGACGCGGAAGATTAAACGCTATATTGTGGAACCGGAAATTTCTACAGGTGGGGGCATAAAACCAACAAGCCGCCCTTAATAGAGCGGCTTGTTAACCACAAATTCAAACCTCATAACCGTTATAGATCGGGTTCAACTCGAATCAAACAGGTTGGTTGTGAAATAATATTCAAGGTTTCAATTTCTGCCAAAGCAGAGGAGATATCGGCTTCTTTCGCCGCATGGGTCATCAGCACAATTGGCACCGTATCAACATTACGCGATTCGGGCTGAATCATCGATTGGATACTGATATTATACTTACCTAAGCTTCCAGCAATTTTTGCAAGCACGCCAGGCTGATCAACGGTTGTGAAACGCAAATAATAATGACTGATAATTTCACTCATCGCTTTAATCGGTAAAGCCTTAATCTGGTCTGCACAGTACCCCATAATCGGCACACGAGACTGAGCACCAGAGATCTTATCTCTTGTGATCGCCATGACATCCCCCATCACCGCGCTCGCAGTCGCATCCATTCCGGCACCACTACCATAAAGGAGTGTTGGTCCAACAAAATCACCAGTCAGGCGAACGGCATTAAAAACGCCATTGACCTCTGCGAGTTGATAAGAGTTAGGGATCATGGTTGGGTGCACACGCACTTCAATCTGATCACCATAGTTCTTGCCAATAGCCAATAACTTAATTTTGTACCCCATTTGCTCAGCAAAATTGATATCCATAGAGGTAATCTTGCTGATACCTTCAGTATAAACCTGGTCAAAATCTACGGTTGTGCCAAAACAAAGAGCCGACAACAGTGCAATTTTATGGGCGGTATCAACCCCTTCTACATCAAAGGTGGGATCGGCTTCGGCGTAACCCAACTTTTGAGCTTCATCAAGAACAGGAGCGAAATCACTGCCGTCTTCAGTCATCTTGGTGAGAATAAAATTGCATGTGCCATTGAGAATTCCGAGAATTGAGCTGAATTCATTGCTGCAGAGATTTTCCTTTATCGCCGATATAATGGGAATACCACCTGCGACAGCAGCCTCAAACATAACAGAAACACCTTGCTGGTTTGCTGCAGCAATAATTTCCTGACCATGAACGGCCATCAGCGCCTTATTGGCAGTAACAATGTGTTTGCCGTTAGCAATTGCTTTAAGGATAAAACTTTTAGCTGGCTCGTAACCGCCGAAAAGTTCAATCACAATATCTATCTCAGGATTACTGATGACCTCTTCCACATCGGTGGTGACCACACCGGGTTCAAGGGTGACACCCCGGTCAGCGGTGGCATCACGATCGACAATCTTAGCTAATTCAATTTTATGACCAAGACGTTTTTCAATCGTGACAGCATTACGTTGAAAGTTTCTGACAACTCCGGTACCAACTGTTCCAAATCCTAACAGACCAATTTTTATAGTGCTCATAAACATCCTCAATTCGGCCGCTGCTTACGACCTGTTTATTGTCCTTGCGTTCTTTGCAATTTTATCCAGCAAACCATTAATAAACGAAGGTGAATCCTTGGTGCCATAGCGCTTGGAAATTTCAATTGCCTCATCAATCACAACGGCAGCAGGGGTATCGGGCTGATAAAGAATTTCAAATGTCGCAATTCTTAAAATTGACAGATCGACAGGCGCCATTCGTTCCAACGACCAATTTTTAGCAACTTCAGCAATGTTTTTATCGATGACAGAGCGATACTCAACAACGCCATTGACAATCTGCTCTGTAAATAAACGCGCTGCCGTAGTTAACGAAACATCCCCTGCATCTAAAGGCTCCCCTAAAACGTCATCCGCAAAATGGAAATTATTCAAGAACGTGGCGAGCAATTGATCTGCTTGCACTTGTCCTTTATCAAGCTGTAACGCAAATAGGACCTTCAACGCATATTCACGGCCGACACGACGATTATTAGACATGCGGTTATACAGCTCCCAATAAATTGACCATTTCGATGGCACTCATCGCAGCTTCAACCCCCTTGTTTCCTGCTTTAGTCCCTGCGCGCTCAATCGCCTGCTCAATCGAGTCTGTAGTTAACACCCCAAAGGCAATGGGTAATCCAGACTGAAGCGATACAGATGCAATCCCTTTGGTCATTTCAGCACTGACATATTCAAAGTGCGGTGTTCCACCGCGGATAACAGCGCCAAGACAAATTAACGCGTCATATTGATCTGATTCCGCCATCTTCTTAGCAACCAAAGGGAGTTCGAAAGCTCCTGGCACTTTAACAACGGTCATCTGTTTCTCATCAGCGCCATGGCGTGTCAAAGTATCAATGGTCCCTTCTAACAAACGATCAGAAATAAAGCTGTTAAATCGACTCACAATGATACCAAAACGATGCTTCTTCGCATCCAGCGTTCCTTCAATTATTTTCGACATATTGACCTCCTGAACACCCTAGAGATTTTCTAGCAGATGCCCCATTCTTTTTTGTTTCGTGCGCAGATATCTGAGATTTTCCTTATGCGCAGCCATCTCAATTGAGACTCGCTCAACAACTTCAAGTCCATAGCCTTGAAGACCGATCATCTTTTTAGGGTTATTGGTCATTAAACGCAATTTTTTGATCCCTAGATCAGATAAAATTTGTGCACCAATGCCATAATCCCGCAAATCAGCGGCAAACCCCAAAGAGTGGTTAGCCTCGACAGTATCTTGTCCTTGATCTTGTAATGCATAAGCTTTGATTTTATTCACCAGCCCAATGCCGCGCCCTTCTTGCCGCATATATAGAACAACGCCACTCCCCTCTTTTTGAATCTGCGCCATGGCTGCATGAAGCTGTTCACCACAATCACAACGTTGAGAACCAAAGACATCACCTGTCAAGCATTCTGAATGGACGCGAACCAAAACCGGCGCATCGGTATCAACGTCGCCCTTAATCAAAGCGACGTGCTGGGCATTGTCGATATCGTTCTCATAGACAATCGTTCTGAATTCACCGCCAAACTCGGTTGGAATCATGGTTTCTGCAGCCCGACGTACCAGTGACTCTTTTCGCATCCGATAGGCAACAATTTCAGCGACCGAAATAATTTTAATGTCATGTGCCTGGGCAAACACTTCAAGCTGTGGCATGCGCGCCATGGTCCCATCATCATTCATTATTTCACAGATGACCCCGGCAGGTTTAAGCCCTGCTAAGCGCGCAAGATCAACAGAACCCTCTGTCTGTCCCGTACGCACCATAACTCCACCTTTTTTAGCCCGCAACGGAAAGACATGTCCAGGGTGGGCTAAATCTTGTGGCGTGGTCTCATCAGCAACAGCAACTTGAATGGTCCGGGCGCGATCAGCAACTGAAATCCCTGTCGTGACCCCCTGACGTGCCTCAATAGAAACGGTAAAAGCGGTGCCGAAAGAGGAGTTATTCTCCGTCACCATTAACGGTAATTCAAGTTCATCAGCACGCTCTTCTGTCAATGAAAGGCAGATCAATCCGCGCCCATGGGTTGCCATAAAATTGATAATTTCAGGTGTCACCAACTCAGCAGCAACGACCAGATCACCTTCGTTTTCACGATCCTCATCATCGACAAGAATCACCATCTTTCCAGCGCGAATATCGTCAAGCGCTGCGTCTATTTTTTCAATTTGCATAATTTAAATCCCTTTGTGTTATCTGCAAGCAGATTTTATCTCACAGAAAACCATTTTTAGCAAGAAAGTCAAAATCAACATTTGTCTCTTTAGGTTGATTCTTGTCACGATGGAGTAGCCGTTCGACATAGCGCCCGAGCAAATCAGTTTCGATATTCACTTGCGACCCTTCTCGACAATCTTTTAATGTTGTCATTTCCAGGGAATGGGGTATAACCGCGACAGAAAACATATCTGTACCGACTTTATTGACGGTCAGGCTGACGCCATCAATGGCAACTGACCCTTTTTCGACTAGATATCTGATCGCTTCCTGAGGGACTGAAAATTCAAATCTAATTGCATTCTGATCCTCATAACGGCGCTTTACGGTAGCAATACAATCTATATGCCCGCTGACCAGGTGCCCCCCCAAACGATCCGACAACCGCAAAGCCCGTTCAAGATTTACGAGCTGATCCCCTTTTAAATGACCCAACGTTGTACAATTTAAGGTTTCTGGTGAAACATCAACAGTGAAGCTACTATTATCCCAGGAGACGACAGTTAAGCACGCACCATTCACAGCGATACTCTCACCGAGCTGCAAATCCTCGTTGACCAAGCTACTGGAAATCTGCAATTGCGCGGAACGTGGTTGTTGCTTCAGGGCACGTACCTGACCGATAGACTGAATTAATCCGGTAAACATGACGCAATATCTCCTGTAATCAGCAGGTCTTCGCCAACCTGTTGATAATCTAAATTTTCCAGTTGGATCGCATCTCCCATTTTGTCGCAACCGGTCCCGGAAAATAGTCTAAACAAAGAGGAGCCACCAAGCAACTTAGGGGCAATAAACACCATCAGTTGATCAATTAACTCATGATGAAGAGCCTCAGTAGCCAAAGTTGCTCCCCCCTCTAAAAGCAATCGTTGGATATTTTGTTGTCCTAAGTAAGTCCATAAGGCAGGCAACGAGACACGTCCAGACACTGAAGGGAGGACAACAACATCTACCCCCATATCTCGCAATATCGAAATTTTTTTAGTATCAGTTGAAATGGTCGCAATCATCGATTGCGCTGTTGATTCCTGTGTCAACAACCGGCAACGGGGATCAATACGCAGCTGACTATCAACAACGATTCGCATCGGGTCACGACCATCGCCATCAGGTAGACGCGTATTTAGCAACGGGTCGTCGTTAAGCACGGTACCAATACCAACCATGATAGCATCAACTCGATCACGCAGTTGATGCACAGTCAAAAGGCTTGCTTCACCAGAGACCCAACGAGAATCTCCCGATTTTGTCGCTGTATTGCCATCCAGAGTCACGGCAGCTTTATAAATAGTAAACGGAAGACCCGTCACAATGTGTTTACGAAAAGGCTTGATCAATTGCAGGCATTCGGATTCGAGAACTCCTGTCTGCACCACGACACCAGCATTCTGAAGTTTCTTAACTCCCCTACCAGCAACCTGAGGATTGGGATCAACAACCCCGATATAAACAGCCTTGATCCCAGCAGCAATCAAAGCATCAGCACAAGGTGGTGTCTTCCCATAATGTGAGCAGGGCTCCAGAGTCACATAGATATCCGCCCCCCGGGCATTATCTCCGGCCTGCTCCAGAGCAAATATTTCAGCATGAGGTTGGCCCGCCTGAGGATGGAAGCCAACACCGACAATTTGATCTGATTTGACGATAACGGCACCGACTGGAGGGTTAGGAGCCGTCCGACCGACCCCTTTTAGAGCGGCATTCAATGCGACCTGCATATAATGTTGATGCTTTAACTCGGTCATTATTGATAAATCCCTGCGGATTAAATGCAAACGCCGGAATATCACCAATGGATATTCCGGCACTTACAGTTAACACAAAATCAGAACTGTCAGTGTGAATTTTTCAATAGATCGTTGAGTTCTGACATAAACTCGTTAATATCCTTAAACTGACGGTACACGGATGCAAAGCGAACGTAGGCGACCTCATCAACATCATGGAGGATGTCCATCACCGCTTCACCGATCCAACTTGCGGCAATTTCTTTATCACCACACTCCTGAAAGCGTCGTTCTAATTGATCTACTAAGGCTTCTATCTCTTCGACCGAAACCGGACGTTTTTCACAAGCTCGCTGCATTCCGGAAATAATCTTCGTGCGATCAAACGGTTCGCGACGACCATCTTTTTTTATCACCCATGGCAGAATTTCTTCAACTCGTTCGTAGGTCGTAAAACGACGCTCGCAAGATGGACACTCCCGTCTACGACGGACATTATTACCCTCTTTCCCAAGCCGGGAATCAACCACCTTGGTATCGGCATAACGGCAAAAAGGACAATTCATTCCTGAGCTTCTCCCACATGTTGATGAAAGCTGATTCCGGCCTCAGCTAACATCTCTAAAGATAACTTGTCTGGATAGCCCCGACCAAATACCACCTTGGTCACTCCGGCATTGATCAGCATCTTGCTACAAATAATACAGGGTGAATCTGTACAATAGAGGATTGAACCTGATATCCCAGCGCCATGCTTTGCGGCCTGAATGATGGCATTCTGCTCAGCGTGCAGGCCGCGACACAGTTCGTGCCGCTCCCCCGAAGGGACGTTTAATTGGTCGCGCAAACATCCGGTAACATCACAATGGGTGATACCACTCGGCACACCATTATAGCCCGTTGCCAGAATATTCTTATCTTTAACCAACAGCGCCCCAACTTTTCTCCGCATACAAGTTGAACGCGTAGCGACCAGTTGCGTTATCTGCATAAAATATTCATCCCAGCCTGGCCGCTTCATCAATATCTCCTACTGCAATCGATGCGCGTAGAGAGGAAACCGCAGACAAAGCTCTTTCACCTCAGCGCGAATCGTCGCTAACGCCGCAGCGTTATCAATATTTTGCAAAGCACGATCGATCCATTCGGCCACTTGCCGCATGTCAGCTTCTTTTAAGCCCCGTGTTGTTGTCGCTGGCGTTCCAACCCGTATTCCACTGGTAATAAATGGCGATCGGGAATCAAAAGGAACAGCATTTTTGTTGACTGTAATCCCCGCATCTTCCAGAGTTTTTTCGGCAACCTTACCGGTAATATCGGTACCAGTGAAATCAACCAACATCAAATGGTTATCAGTACCACCAGACACCAGATTATACCCTTTATCAACCAATGCGCCAGCCAAAGCTTGGGCATTTTTGACCACCTGTGCCGCATAATCCTTAAATTCAGGCCGCAGTGCTTCTTTAAAAGCGACTGCCTTTGCGGCAATAACATGCATCAGTGGTCCACCCTGAATGCCAGGGAAGATACTGCTATTGATTTTCTTACCCCATTCCTCCGTACACAGGATCATCCCACCACGAGGCCCGCGCAAGGTTTTATGGGTCGTCGTCGTGACAAATTCTGCATAGGGGACTGGATTGGAATGGATGCCCGCAGCAACCAACCCAGCAATGTGAGCCATATCCACCATTACGGCAGCACCGACTGAATCAGCAATCCGACGAAATGCAGGAAAATCAATCTCACGCGGATAAGCGCTGGCACCGACAACAATCAGCTTCGGTTGGTGCTCTTTGGCAAGGCGCTCAACCTCTTCATAGTCGATCGTTCCTGTTTCGGCACTTAGTCCATAAGGGACAATGTTGTAGAGTTTCCCGGAAAAATTGACCGAAGAGCCATGGGTCAAATGCCCTCCATGGGCCAGATTCATACCAAGGATCGTGTCGCCAGGCTTACAAACAGCCATATAGACAGCCATATTTGCCTGAGAACCTGAGTGCGGTTGCACGTTGACATGTTCAGCCCCAAATAACTCTTTGGCACGATCTATAGCTAATTGTTCCGCGACGTCGACAAACTCACAGCCGCCATAATAGCGCTTAGAGGGATAACCTTCTGCATATTTGTTGGTCAGAACCGAACCCTGAGCCTCCATAACCGCTTCACTGACAAAGTTTTCTGAAGCGATAAACTCAAGATTGTATTCTTGGCGTTGCGTTTCCTTGTTAATCACCTGAAAAATCTCTGGATCAAAATCTTTAAGATTGCTCATACCTGTTTGTATCCTCTCACATCGAATCAAAGAGCTTTAAATAAAAAACGAGGCATTCACTCAGCCCCGTCTAATTTATATCGAGTTAACCCGCTTTTCAATAGCGGTAATTTTGTCAAGCCGGTTCTGGTGTCGGCCCCCTTCAAATTGAGTATCTAACCAGATTTCAACAAATTTTTTTCCTTGCTCAAGAGACAGAACTCGCCCCCCCATGACGAGGATATTGGCATTGTTATGCTCCCGAGCCATCTGCGCCGTAAATTCATCATGAACCAGAGCGGCACGAACCCCAGCAAATTTATTGGCAGAGATCGACATACCAATACCTGTGCCGCAGATTAAAATACCTAAGTCGGCCTCACCTGTAGAAACGGCACCTGCAACTTTTTCAGCAAAGTCTGGATAGTCAACAGAGTCGCCACCATCCGTCCCTAAATCGGCAAACTCGACACCTCGCTCTTTTAACAATTCGATAATCGCAGTTTTTAATTCATATCCACCATGATCACTACCAATGACTAACATTGAACACCTCAGATTTTACGAAAGGCCAGGGTTGCATTCGTACCACCAAAGCCAAATGAGTTAGATATTACCGCCTGGCAATCGACTTGTCGGGCTTGATTAGGGACATAATCCAGATCACACTCAGGATCAGGTTCGTCATAGTTGATCGTTGGCGGAATCACGCCATGCTTCAGCACTAAAGCAGAAAAGGCAGCTTCGATACCTCCCGCAGATCCGAGTCCATGCCCCGTCATACTCTTGGTAGAACTGACCATAATTTTTTTAGAATGATCGCCAAAAACATTTTTTATCGCCATCGTCTCATAGAGATCATTGAAATATGTAGATGTTCCATGGGCATTGACATAGTCAATTTGCTCAGGATTTAAACCCGCATTATGGAGAGCCATCTTAATACACCGAGAGGCACCTTCACCGCCCGGAGCTGGTTGCGTCAAATGGTGAGCGTCACTGCTTAACCCGTATCCTGCCACCTCACAGTAGATATCCGCACCACGCTTCTTCGCACTTTCATACTCTTCAAGCATGAGAATGCCGGCACCTTCAGCCATAATAAAACCATCACGATTTTTTTCAAAAGGTCGGCTTGCGGTCTGCGGGCTGTCATTGCGGGTTGACAGCGCTTTCATAACATTAAAACCGCCAATCCCTAAGGGAGTAATTGTTGATTCCGTACCCCCGGCAAACATCGCATCGGCATCGCCTCTGGCGATCATATGATACGCATCACCAATGGAATGAGTTCCCGTTGCGCACGCAGAGACAGAAGAGAGATTTGGACCTTTAGCACCAAACTTTATCGAGATCTGTCCAGGAGCGAGGTTGATGATCAGCATAGGAATAAAGAAGGGGGTGATTTTTTTATAACCCCGCTCAAGCAACACCTGATGGTATTTCTCGATTGCAGGAAGGCCTCCCAACCCTGAACCCACTAACACCCCAACACGTTCAGCGTTAACATCATTGATTTCAAGACCAGAATCTTGCAGTGCCATTTCCGCAGCAGCAAGCCCATACTGAATGAAGAGATCCATCTTCTTGATCTCCTTCTTCGCAATATAGTCTTCAGCATTAAAATCTTTGACTTCACCGGCGATTTGGGTCGGTAGCTCAGAAGCATCAAAGCGGGTAATCGCACTGATGCCACTTTGACCACTGGTTACCGCTGCCCAGTTTTTTTCAACACCAGTTCCTAAGGGAGATACGACACCAAGTCCGGTTACTACGACTCTACGCATAAAAAATCTCTCTTTAAAAATGAGGAATATTTAGTCATCAAACAGAAACAAATAAAACGGTGGCGTCAGATTAGGACTCCGACACCACCGCAGTTAATCAGGAAGCTTTGTTGATATAGTCAATAGCATTTTTCACGGTTTGAATTTTTTCTGCATCTTCATCAGAAATCTCAACATCAAACTCTTCTTCCAAAGCCATGACCAATTCAACAGTGTCCAAAGAATCTGCGCCTAAATCATCCATAAAAGCGGCTGAATCAACAACCTGTTCTTCATCCACACCAAGTTGCTCAGCAACAATCTGTTTTACTCTTTCCTCAATAGAAGCCATCTACTTTCTCCTTTTTTTTAAGTTATGTAGGCTTTTCAATAAGCCTGTTACTTACATGTACATTCCGCCATTAACACCGATTACCTGCCCTGTTATATACCCTGCATGATCAGATGCAAGAAAAAGCACAGCATGAGAGATATCCTCAACCGACCCTAATCTTGCTAATGGTATCCTTGCTGCCAAATCCTGACGTTGCTCTTCAGGGAGAGAATCGGTCATATCGGTGGCAATAAATCCTGGAGCGACCGCATTGACTGTAATATTTCGCTTCGCCAACTCCTGAGCATTAGAACGGGTCAACCCCATCAGTCCCGCTTTGCTGGCACAGTAGTTTGCTTGTCCTGGATTTCCGGTCTGACCTACAACTGAAACGATATTAATAATCCGGCCACAGCGTTGTTTCGTCATGAGCTTAGACACTGCTCGAGTGCATAAAAAAGCACCCTTTAGGTTAATGTCAAGAACTGCATCCCAGTCCTCTTCTTTCATCCGCAACAGTAATCCGTCACGGGTAATTCCGGCATTATTGACCAGAATGTCTATCCGGCCAAAAGTCTCCTTGGCCGTCTTAACTAGTTGTTCAACTTCAGCAGCGACCGAGACGTCACATCGCACTGCTATAGCCTCCGTACCAGCTGCTTTAAGTTCGGCGACAAAATCTTCAGTCGCTTGCAAATTTGTTCCGGCAGCAACAATCTTTGCTCCGTTGGCAGCTAATGCCGTTGCGATACCACGACCGATACCACGAGACGTCCCTGTGATCAAAGCAACTTTATCCTGAACCATACGATTATCCTTCAGTAGCAGATATTAAAGCCATTATATATCAGATGACCCCTGAATTTTTTCTAAACTGGGAACGTCACCAATATTTTTCAATGTCGCTGCTCGATCAATCCTCTTTATCAAACCTGAAAGAACTTTTCCAGGGCCAATTTCAATATACCGGGTCACCCCTAGATCTTTCATCTTCAGAATTGACTCATCCCAACGAACCGGGGCACAAACCTGCTTCACTAGCAGCTCAATAACTTTCGATTCATCGTCATTAGGAAGCGCTTCCACATTTGTTATAACCGGGCAAGTCAATGGCGAAACGGTAATCAGGTTAAGCTCAGGCAATAATCGTTGTGCCGCCGGAGCCATTAAAATTGAATGAAACGGGGCACTCACGGGCAAGAGCATTGCTCGTTTGGCACCACGCTCTTTTGCCAGCTCAATGGCCCGCTTGACAGCGGCTGTATGTCCAGCAATTACAATCTGCCCAGGACTGTTAAAGTTAGCAGGGGCAACAACCTCATCAGCTGCGGCTTGCTCACAAAGCTCGACAATTGCATCCCCTTCAACCCCTAAAATCGCAGCCATTGCACCGACACCGAAAGGAACGGCTTCTTGCATGTAGGTGCCCCGCTTACGCACAATTCTTAGGGCATCAGCGAAGGTGAGCGCCCCAGCAGCAACCAGAGCTGAGTACTCACCAAGAGAATGACCGGCCACAAAAGATGGGGACAGGTTTGTCTCCGCCTGAAGAACTCGAAGAGCCGCAATACTGGTAGCCAAGATTGCTGGCTGGGTATTTGCTGTCAGCTTGAGGGCATCCTCAGGACCAGAAAAGCAGAGAGCCTTGATATCAAACCCCAAGGAATCATTGGCCTCTTCATAGACGAGTTGAGCAATTTTAAAGTTTTCCGAAAGATCCTTGCCCATCCCCTGATACTGGGAACCTTGACCTGGAAAAACAAATGCATCCATTTTATTTACGTTCCTGATGTATTAAGTTTACCAATTTCAACCAGTCTACAAAAAATCCGATTGGCCAAAAACAAAAGATGGTATCACTCAAAATACCATCTTTCAATTCTTTCAACATGAGAAAGCTACCAACGGATCAACGTAGAAGCCCAGGTAAATCCACCGCCAAAAGCAGCTGAAAGGATAAGATCGCCCTCTTTCAACAAACCTTGATGGTAAGCTTCGTCAATCGCTATCGGAATGGTGGCACCGGAAGTATTTCCATATTTATTAACATTGACAAAGCTTTGTTCTTTGGTCAAACCCAAACGCTTCGTTGTCGCTTCGAGAATCCTGAGATTCGCTTGATGTGGAATAAACTGAGCCACATCAGCACTGGTGTAATTATTGGCAGCCAGAGCTTCTTTTGAGACCTCAGTCAGAGATCGTACAGCCACCTTAAAGACTTCGTTCCCTTGCATTTTCAAGAAGCCAAGTTTTTGATTAAAACCCTCGATTGATGCGGGGTTTTTAGCGCCAAAGCCCGGTTGATACAGAAGTTCCAGATAATGGCCATCGGAATGGAGATGACAGGACAATATCCCCGAATCTCCCTCCTGCGCTTCAAGAAGAACTGCGCCTGCACCATCACCGAACAGGACACAGGTATTTCTATCCGTCCAATCAATTGAGCGACTTAAAGTTTCAGCGCCAATAACCAATGCTCTCTTGCCGCGTCCGGACATGAGGAAATCGTTTGCACTCGACAGTCCATAAAGAAAACCACTGCAAGCAGCTGAGACATCATAGGCATAAGCGTTTTTAGCCCCCAAGTTAGCCTGGACAATACAAGCGGTCGCGGGCCAGGGATAATCACCGGTGATTGTCCCCATAACGATCAAATCGACATCTTCAGCAGCGACCCCGGCCATATCCAAGGCCCGTTGTGCAGCGATAGTTGCCATGCTGGAGGTACATTCATCATCAGCGGCAATACGCCGCTCCTCAATGCCGGTTCTAGCTACGATCCAGTCGTGAGTAGTATCAACCATTTGTTCAAGGTCATAATTCGTGCGGATTTGCTCAGGAAGATAAGAACCGGTACCAATTATTTTCGATTTCATCAATGAAAGCTCCCTTGCCTCAAAAGACTAGATATCCTGAATTCATTATACTCAGAGTAAAGTTGCAAGTTTTTCTTCAAACCGAACTTTTGCATATTCGCCAGCTTGGCGGATCGCAATGCTTATAGCGACCGGATCTGAGCTGCCATGGCAAACAATCCCGACACCAGATATCCCTAACAAGGGGGCGCCACCATATTCCGCAGGATTAATTCTTTTTTTAAAAGCAGAAAAAGCTTGTCGACTAAAAAGGAAGCCAAGCTTTGCCAGGAAACGGCTTTCGATCTCCTGTTTTAACATTGTGCCGATAGCAACGGCCAAACCTTCTGACACCTTTAACAGAACATTGCCGACAAAACCGTCACAGACAACGACATCGACTGCACCATTATAAACGTCACCGCCCTCAACATAGCCGAGATAATTGAGTTGCGAAGCCTTCAACAGCTGGTGAGTTTCTCTGGTTAAATCGTTACCTTTTTTTTCTTCCTCACCATTAGAGAGAAGACCAACCCGTGGATGAGGTTTACCAAGAAGATTCTCAACATAGAGGCTGCCCATAATAGCAAATTGATAGAGGTGTGACGCCTTGCAGTCAACATTTGCCCCCATGTCAAGGACCATGGTTTGATCATTGAGATTAGGGAGAAATGTGCCAATAGCAGGACGCTCGATCCCCTTGACACGACCGAGAACAAACATCCCGCTCGCCATAATGGCACCAGAATTACCCGCACTGACAACCGCCGAGGCGACACCTTGTTGAACAAGATTAAACGCGACGCGAATCGACGAATCTTTTTTCTTGCGCAGCGCATCAGAGGGAGAATCATGCATACCAACAACTTCACTGGCATGATGGATTTCAATCTTCAGATCGCGGGTTTGATATTTTTCAAGCTCAGCCTGAATTTTCGCCGTATCGCCGACAAGAACAACTTCACACCCCCACTCTTTACAGGCGGCAACAGCTCCAGCGACCTCGACAGCAGGTGAGTTATCCCCACCCATAGCATCTACAGCGATTTTAACAATCATAGTCTAAATATAAGCCAGATCAGACTTCGTCACTGCTAATAATTTCTTTACCCTTATAGGTTCCACAATGTGGACACACGCGATGTGGCAATTTAGGTTCTTGACACTGAGAACACACTGAAAACCCTGGAGTACTGATTGCATCATGAGAGCGACGCATATTTTTTTTAGATTTAGAGGTCTTTTTCTTTGGAACTGCCATTTACTTTCTCCTTGCAAGTCAACAAATAATTTTGTTCACGTTATAATTAATTGCAAATCAATGCCTGATTCGCTAATGATCAGGTCTTCTTAAAATCTATTCCAGCTAATGCCGTAAATTTATTGTTAAAAGGCTTCTTGGTACAACTGCACTTTTCAATATTCAGGTTTTTACCACATTCCGGGCAAAGTCCCTGACATGTTTTTGCGCATAGAGGCTTAATAGGAACGGCCATCAACAGCTGCTCCTGTAAAGTGTCACGAAAGTCTAATGTCTCTTCAGCATAGACGACCAAGCCGAGATCATCAGCTTCAAGTTCAACCTCGTCATCGACCTCTTCGTCTTCAACCTGTGGAACAAAAGTAACGCTAAACGATTCCGACACTGTTTTTTCAAAGTCTTGCAAGCATCGCCCACAATTTAAACGGACAACAGCATCCAGATGACCGTCAACTTCAACAAATTTCCCTGTCCGCTGTAGACGCAACTTAAAGACCTGCGGATCCAGATATTTTGGACCATCAACCTGTGCAAGCATATTCAGATCAGGAAAATCAGTTAATGAACAGGAGTACTCTTGCTCAAGAACACCCCCTTTGATATCTTTCAGTTCAACTTGCACGAATCACCACCAAGGCAAAAGATACAGTATAGAGAGAGACAAAATCATGTCAAGTCAAAAGGATTGCAATTCAACCGCCAAGAATGGCGCATTTTCTAGCCCATCCACCATAGATTTGCAAGTTTTTTTTATATTCTCGCACAACTGTTAATGAATACCATCTGAAGGATAAATGGAAACACATCTCTAATGAGCAAAAGATCAATTACTTCAAAGCACACTTATCATCATAAGGAATGAACCGTGAAAACCAAATCGATCACCGATGAGATGACAAAACTCAGTGAAATAATGACGGCACTCCGTGCACCAGATGGTTGCCCATGGGACCGAAAACAGACGGCAGCAACATTAAAACCTTACATCCTTGAAGAAGCATACGAACTTATTGATGCAATAAGCAAAAATGACACCGCTGAGATTCGTGATGAACTTGGCGATCTCCTCTTTCAAGTGGTCTTTATAGCGCAAATCTATAACGAAAAACAGCAATTTGACCTGGCTGATGTTGCACTTTCAATCAGCAATAAAATGATCCGTAGACACCCACATGTGTTTGCTGGTGAAAATGTTAACGATCATGCAAAACGCTGGGATGAAATAAAACAACAAGAACGTGTTACAAAGGGTGGAAAAAACAAATTAATGGATCGTATTCCAGAGAACCTTCCGGCCCTAAAAGTTGCGACAAAAGTGGCCAGCAAAATTGAAAAACAAGATTTAAATGCCCAAATTGATAAAATCCAAAAGAAACTACTCAGGCTTAAAATTCCGACAGAGGAATTGACCATAAATCAAGATAAAATCAACCATATCCTCGCCGACATATTATTTGCTACAGTCCAGATCGCGAAGTCTTTAAATTGCGATGCTGAAGATATTTTACGCATGAAAACCATTCAAGTGATGACACAATCTGACACTTAATAGTGGTCATTTCTAGTCAACAATTGCAAAGTTCGTGAAAAACAATAGGTTTTAGGTTTCATCCACACAAACAGTGGAAAAGTTGTCAACAAGTCTGTTGAAAACATCAGTGGCGCTACAATACCAGCCCAAGACGACACCTTGCCTATTTTTTAACCAGTTTTATTTTGTAATATTTTCGGGTAGTTACAGACGATAAGAGGTTGTTGCTAGAAAATACCACATAACTCCTAAAAAAATATAATTTTTTCTTATGAAAGGATCAAGAGATGTTTATAAAACTCTTAATTGTCTTCACATTAGTGCCGGTCATTGAGTTATATGTACTGATAGAAGCGGGTCGTCAGATTGGCTTTGGACCCACAGTTGGAATGGTTTTTGTTACTGGCATTGCTGGTGCTTA
Organism: Desulfuromusa kysingii; assembly: GCF_900107645.1. Classification (GTDB taxonomy): domain Bacteria; phylum Desulfobacterota; class Desulfuromonadia; order Desulfuromonadales; family Geopsychrobacteraceae; genus Desulfuromusa; species Desulfuromusa kysingii. The sequence goes on along the minus strand of NZ_FNQN01000009.1, from coordinate 95,769 downwards.
TCTCGCCCGAAGTCAAGGATTCGAATTAATTAATCGTATCCAGGTGAATTTAAATCAGCACCATCTTCCTGCCACTGAAATGATTGACGGAGCTATGATTTTAGCGGGAGGTTTGTTACTTTTAACCCCGGGTTTCTGCACCGATCTTTTTGGTTTCTGCCTGTTGACTCCGGCAACACGGAAATACTTTAAGGTTTGGATACAACGTTGGCTCGAATTGAAAATTCAACAAGGAAAGATTAACGTTCGCCATTTCTAAAAGCTTCAAACTATATACCTATCTAAAAGGTCAATATTCACCATGATGAATCAATATCCGTTTCGAAAAATACTTCCTCAAATCGGGTCTATGGGGCGCCCTTTTCTTAAGATGCACGGATTGCGTAACCACTTCATCATTGTCGATGGGCGTGAGCAGCCTTTCAAACCAACAATCGCTGCGATCAGTCGGATCTGTGACCCACATGAAGGAGTTGGAGCTGAACAACTCCTGATCATCGAAAATCCGACAACAGCGGGCAGGAACAAAGGCGCCGAAGCCTTGATGCGAATTATTAATATTGATGGTCGTGAGGCAGAAGCCTGTGGTAATGCTACGCGTTGTGTCGCATATCTCATTCTGGAGGAGAAAAACGCTGAGAAGATTATCCTTGAAACGATCACCGGAACTCTTGAATGTTGGCGGGCAGGAGAACAACGTGTCAGTGTTAACATGGGTCACATCAGCAAAGATTGGTGGAAAATCCCCCTCTCCGAAGCACAGGACACCTGTCATCTCGATATTAGCAATGGCCCCCTTAAAAACCCTGTCGCTTTAAATATTGGCAACCCTCACGTAGTTTTTTTTGTTAACGACCTGAAAACCATTGTCATGGAGGATCTCTGCCCGGCAATTCAGACCGATCCGCTTTTCCCGAATCAGATCAATGTAGGTGTCGCTCAAATGGTCACTGACTCACATATGTTATTAGCGGTCTATGAGCGTCCGGGGATATTGACTGAAGCCTGCGGAAGTGGCGCTTGTGTCGCATTTTACGCCGCTCGACTGCGTGGACTAACCGACCGGGACAAGATGACTGTAGAGCTTCCTGCAGGACCGATTGAAGTTGCGATTCAACCAGATGATTCAGTTGTCATGACGGGCCCCGTAGCCTTTTGCTTTGGAGGCTTTTTGTTGGAGAAATAAAAGAAGGTTAGATCTCGCTATGACTCTTGATCCTGAACACTCCCAATTGAACCAAATGCCCCTTCCGCCCACTTGGCAAAACGCAAAACCGGATAACAATAGATAAAATACATCGTCGCGATTAAACCATAAACAAACATGATATCCCCGGGCATCCGTAAGATCGCAACCTCCCCCTGACGGGTCAATTCTGAAATACCAATAATCGAGAGGATCGCAGTACTTTTAATGATGACAACATAAATACTGGCCATCGGTGGAATCATCATCTTTAAAGATTGTGGGAGAACCACGTAAATGAGGGCCTCCGCCTTTGACATGCCACATGAACGTGCCGCCTCTTCCTGTCCTCTTGGAATCGCATAAATAGCTGCTGTGGTAATTTCAGTGACATAACTTGATGTGTACAGCGACAAAGAAACGATCGCCGCAGTAAAACTGTCGAAATTCAGAAATCCGACCCCAAAAGAGGGAAACACAAAATAGATAATATAAAGCTGCACTAGATAAGGCGTACCTCGAAAAATATGCAAATAAATACCAATGATGGCTGTCAGAGGTCGATACCCCAGGGTCCGCACCACCCCGAGAACAAAACCTAACAAGGAACCAAAGAGAATGGCCAATATTGACACTTTGAAAGTCATCAGCAGACCCTGCATCAAAAAGGGCATCAGATTGATGGTTATCTGTATTTTTGCAAGGACAATATCCGCCATTTCCAACATCCCGCCCATCAATTTGACCGCCATGCTGTGCCGCCAAGCCGGTTTTGGGCATAACCAGACAAAATGAGAGTTAAGAGATAGATCAAGAGATAACAGATGCCAGTCGTCACATAACTTTCTGTCGCCACAACAGTTTCAGAAAACATTGTCAATCCTGCCCCCATCAGTTCCGGCACAGCGATAATACTGAAGAGGGCGGTGTCCTTAATCAAGATTGCTGTTTGACCGATCAGCGGCGGAGTGATATTGGCAATGGCCTGAGGTAAAATGATGTAATACATACTTTGGAATGAGTTTAGACCGACTGCCTGAGCACCTTCTTTTTGCCCCTTATCAACAGACTGTATTCCAGTCCGGATAATCTCCCCCATATAGGGGGTCGTATGAATTGTTAAAGCGATAATCGCTGTTTGTGTTTCATCAAAAATATTACCGAATGGCAACAAGGCTGGAAGCCCGTAATAGATCAAGTAGATTTGAATAAGTAGCGGGGTTGAACGAATGAGTTGAATGTAAGCTGCTGCAATGCGCCAGACAAAACCAAGTGTTGACATCCGCATCAACGCAATAAAAATACCAAAGAAAAAAGACATCACGAGACAGAGCAATGAAAGCCATATGGTCGTTAGCATCCCATCAATGAAAACATTGAGATACTGTCCCACTATACGAAAATTATAAAAACCATTGAGCCAAAGCATGCACTGACATCCTCATCATATAAGTCTGGACAAGAAAAGCCTGCGGTCAAAGCAGGCCTTTCTTGTCATAAATCATAATCAACCTTAAGGGTTATTTATGATCAGCTTCCCAAACGGTAGAATTCCACCAGTAATCAAGCAATCTGTCCAAACGGCCGTCATGACGGATCAGGCGCATGTAGTTGTTCAGCGCATGTAGCAGGTGGATTGAGTCTGGACGGACAGCAAAACCAAGAGGTTCTTTATTCACGGTTCCTTCCAGAACCTTGACATTCGGATTTTGACTGATGAGCCCGGAAACACTTGCTCTATCCGAAACCCCAGCATCCACACGGCCAGAGACTAAGGCTTGAAATGTTTGTGGATTACCACCCGAATATTCCTTTAATTTTGCTGCAGGTAAAAACTTTTTAGCAACTTCAGCGTATGAAGAAGCTTGTGTCGCACCAACGGTAAACTCTGGCTTATTAACATCTTTCCAAGAGACAAAGTCTCTATCCTTCAGCGAGTAGACAATGTTTTCAGCAAAGAAAACAGGCTCAGTAAAAATGACCTGCATGTGCCGTTTGGCCGTTGGAGTCATATCTGCAGCAATAACATCGGCCTTACCGGATGTCAAAGCGGGGATCAACCCTTTCCAATCATAATCTTGTAGAATCAGTTTAACCCCCATATCAGCAGCCATCATCTCCATAATATCGATAACCAGACCGGTTCTTTGTCCGGTCTTATCAATAAAACTGACTGGTGGTCCTTGCGTCTGGACAGCAACAATCAGCTCTCCCGACTTTACAATTTTTTCCATTGTTGATGCAGCAAAAGATGTCGATGCAAGGCTGAACATAGCAAGCATCATTAACACTAGCGTCCGTTTTAATGTGGTCATGTTATTTTCCTTTCAGGTGTGATTAAATTACAGAATTTGACTCAAAAAGGTAATCGTCCTGCTATTTTTAGGCCGATCGAAGAATTCATCAGGGGTCGCCTCTTCCAGGATTTGTCCGCCATCCATGAAGATAACTCGATCTGCGACTTCGCGCGCAAATCCCATTTCATGGGTAACGACAACCATCGTCATCCCTTCCGTGGCCAGATCTTTCATCAATTGCAACACCCCACCAACAGTTTCGGGGTCTAATGCAGATGTCGCTTCATCAAACAGCATAATCTTGGGGTGCATTGCCAGAGACCTGGCAATAGCTACACGTTGCTGCTGACCACCTGAGAGTTGGTCAGGATAATTCCCGGCTTTTTCGGGGATGCCAACTTTTTCTAACAACTTACGGGCGACATCTTCAGCTTCTTTCCGCTTGCGGTTAAGAACCACCGTTTGTGGCATGATGATATTATCGAGTGCGGTTTTATGTCGAAACAGGTTAAAATGTTGAAACACCATGCCAACCTTGGAGCGCAATTTATTGATATTGACACGAGTATCAACAATATTGACACCATCAATATAGACATTCCCCTCACTGACAGTTTCAAGACCGTTCAAGGTTCTCAGCAGGGTACTCTTACCAGAGCCACTGGGACCGATAATAACAACAACTTCACCACGCTGAATCTGGTTTGTCACGCCATCAAGGGCCTTGAGTGTTCCAAATTGCTTTGAAACATTCTCGATACGGATTATAGGGTCTTTCATTGATGATATTTTCCAGAGATGTAAAAAATGATTGTCTATCTTGAAGATCGACCTCTGAAAAATAGTACACTATCATCATACTTACAAGACAATATTCAATCTATTGAAGGGGTTGCGTTAAAATGATGAGTTCAAAGGTTCAATTTGATTCCCTGTGCCAACGGCAAACTGATGACAACATTCAGCCATCTGAACCCGATTCAGGTCCCCTTTTGCACCACCAAAGACTCACCAATCGCAGTAGCAGATGAACCAATATTAACGTTGGCAATACCGCAATCGGAACCAGTTAGGAATAAAAGAATCGCCATCTATTGGGTCATTATAAAATTTATAAATTTATTTTTCGGTATTGGTTGTTTCCTTTATATCGTGTTATTTATTCAAAACTGCTTATCAATTCACTTGCAAGTGGTCACAATATTTGCCGATAAAAGGCAATAGGCCGCTGAATGAATTTCAGAATTTTGACTGGGGTAACATGTCAACACGCTCTTCACACACCGACCACTGGCTATCCATCGCGGATAATGTTACAGCTCGTCTCGTAGGTATCAGTTAATATGCGCATCATCAGTGGAATTGCCCGTGGAAGGCAACTAGCGACGTTCTCAGGTTTGGATATTCGCCCCACGCCAGACCGTGTTCGTGAGGCCATCTTCAGCATCCTCACCAGCAAACTGGAGACATTTCATGGTACCAACGTCCTGGAACTTTTTGCTGGAAGTGGTGCTCAATCGCTCGAAGCATTAAGTCGCGGGGCAAAGTGTGCGACCCTGGTTGACTCGGGTAAAACGGCAGCCAAGGTCATGATTGAGAATATTAAACGCTGCCGCTTTGAAGCAGAGACAAGGGTAATTAATCAGGACGTTTTTGCAACACTGCCGCAACTCATCACCATGGCACCTTTTGACCTGATCCTACTTGACCCGCCCTATCATCAGAACCTTCTTGCAAACGCAATCGAACAAATAGAACACTTGAAGCTCCTCGGTAAAAAGGGAATAATCTGCGCCGAATCTTGCAAAGATGAATCATTATGTGACTTTAAAACTCTCAGATTAATGGATGAGAGAACCTACGGCTCCTCCAAAATCCATTTTCTTTGTTTAACTTAAGGACTCCTATGAACCGTCATATTGCCATCTATCCTGGATCATTTGATCCATTTACCAATGGTCATCTGGATATTGCTCAACGTGGGCTGGAAATTTTTGACACGGTCGTGATTGCCGTAGCAAGTAATTCCGACAAAAACAGTTTGTTCTCTGTCTCTGAAAGAATCGACATGTTGATGAGCCTGACTGCAGACAATCCACGTCTGAAGGTAGAAACATTTGACGGGCTATTGGTCAATTATGTCGTTGAAAAGAAGGCAAGGGTTATTCTGCGGGGATTGAGAGCAGTGACCGACTTTGAATTTGAATTTCAATTGGCACAAATGAACCACACAGTCTGTCAACAAGTAGAGACTCTGTTCATGATGACTTCGCCCAATTTTGCCTATCTGAGTTCGTCAATCGTCAAAGAAGTTGGTCGACTTGGTGGTGATATCAGTAAATTTGTTCCCCCACTGGTCAGGGAAAAACTAGTTAATAAGTTTGCAGATAATAAATAAGCAAGCAGCTTACTGATAGCTATAACAGTCCCATGAACCTATGTGTTTGCGGAATCACTCGCACACTTGGGATCTCTTCAGCAATAATTGCCTGCATCTGTAACAGCCGCCTGGTAGATACTTGAATCCTTCCATCCATGGTCACCGGTTGCAAAACAATTGGAATATATTTTGAGACAGTAGCGACTAGATCAGCGGCAAGTTGCATCTCCAGATCAGGAGTATTCTCACCAACTACCAGCTTTACATAGCAGTCAGTTTGATTGGCAATCTCCAGAAACTGACGATGAAGATCCCATTCGGTCCTTTCACCTGTCTGTGAGTGCAGCTTAATATCCATCGAGACCCAATCAAGATGTTGGATGACTTTTCCAAGTTGAGCAGGCAACGTACCATTGGTTTCAAGATGTATGGGTAAGGCTTTCCTTAATGTCGGCAACCAGGACAATAAAAGATCAGCCTGAAGCAATGGCTCTCCTCCGGTAATACTGATGGAGTGGTGAGCTGAAGGCAACTCCGAATTCCACGAATCCAGCAATGTTTCGACCTGAGCTAAACTTAAAGGATTGTTCAGGGTATCCAACTCGCCCGAACCAGGTATCGATTCGATCAGACATTTATCAGTTTTCTCAAAATTGGTATCACAATAGCGACAACTTAAATTACAACCACAAAAACGTAAGAAAATTTGTCGACAACCAACCAGGATCCCCTCCCCCTGAATGGAGGAAAAGATCTCGATGAGATCAGCTTTGGGTGTAAGTGGCATATGCATTATCCGATTCCCAGACCGTGATTTTTTCTAAATGAACAGCATAAGGGGACAAACTCTCAAGCAGTCGATCATAAATAAATTTCGCAATGTGCTCTGATGAGGGACTAATCCCTTTAAATGCCTCTAAATCATTAAGATATTTATGATCAAGATAGTTCATGACTTCTTTGGTATGTTTTTTCAGTATTTTAAAGTCAATGCCCAACCCTGCGTCATTCAGCTCTTCCGTATTGACAGTGACCTCAATTTTCCAGTTATGTCCATGTAAATTTTCACAGTCACCCTGATAATTCAACAGGTTATGTGCCGCAGCAAAATGGGTTAAAATCGTCAAGTGGTACATATTATCTCCTGATATTTAAGAATCTTGATCCACTTCTGGAGCCTTGTCACCGACGACCCGATACTCTTCAGTCGCCCAGCATCCAAGATCAATGATACGACATTGCTCAGAACAGAAGGGTCGCGCCGGATTTTCACTCCAAATGGTTTTCTTGCCACAACGGGGACATTTAACTTCTAAATTGTTCATAAACTCACTATAACGGCTACCGGAATAAAAAGAAACCGCCAGCACAGAGTAAAAAGCCCCGGATCTTAGATCCAGGGCATTTTTTAAATTGGAGCGGAAGACGAGGTTCGAACTCGCGACATTCAGCTTGGGAAGCTGACACTCTACCAACTGAGTTACTCCCGCATGGGTGCTGCGCAGTATAGTGATTAGGCCTCTTTTTTGTCAAATATTAATTTGCTTTTCAACCACTTTTCAGCCTCTAAAACACTTGATATTTCCCCTTTAATTTCAGCTAGTTTAATCTTGCCCAGCCACTCCCCTATTTTAACGCCTCGCTGAGGCGCCAAAAAAGCGGCAATCTGTCGACCATTCAACAAGGCTGGGACCACTCCTGAGACCTGTTCATGGTCGAAAGATCTCTGTATCTCAATCAAGCGATCAAGGGATATAAGCGCAGGATAGACTCCCCACAAAAGGACCCGTTCAAAATAAAAAGGACCGAGGCTTTCAGCCAGCAACGCTTCTCGTCTCTTTCCGGTGATTGTTTCCAGCAGAGATAGCGTCTCTAAATCCAGTGCTGCTTGAAGGGCAATGATCAAAGCCTTATCGCGCCGACTCAGGCGTAACCGTCCATGCAACAACTCCGGCAGATTTTCTGGTTGATAGAGCTTTATCAAGAGAGAAAATATTAACAGTCCGCGAAGAGAAAATGAGCCCTGTTTTGTTGTTACAGATAAAGATTCCACTTGCGCTGATCTACCAGCATCAATTTTATCACGCAGTTCATCGATCTTACTCAGCGCCGAATGAAAGTCCCAATCCTCACCTGCGGGTCCAAACAAGACAGCAAGTAAACCACTGGTAAAAAGGAGTTGCACTCCGCCAACGACATTTTCTGAGTTAAATATTTTGGCGAACTCATCCCTAATCCTTTCACCCGCGGAACATTTAAGAAGTTCCTGCGATGCAGCAATCAGACGCAGCGTCTCCACTGCAAGTTCAAAATTAAGGGTCACCGCATGCCGAACACCTTTTAACATCCGCAGCGGATCATCGATGAAACTTTGTTCCGAACAACAAAATAGTTGTCGATCATTAAGGTGATTTATCCCGTTCAGTGGGTCTAAGAGGGGGGAGTTCGGGTACAATTCATCGACAGGCAGGGCTAATGCATTGACGGTGAAATCGCGTAAACGTAAATCGTTACTGATTGAAGTTGACCGCAATGGGGCAAAGTCCAAAGCTAAACCGGATGTCAAAATGACACGACTCTGTCTCCGTTCAGAATCCAACCAGAACCAGTGTCCAGAAACTTGTGAACTCCAGTCACGTACAAGAGGAGTTGGATCGTAAGAGCAGGCAATATCAATATCAACTTGGGGCAAATTTAAAAGTGAATTACGCAGACATCCACCAACGAGCCAATAACTCGCTTCACTTTTCTGCATACTGTGAACAAGGATATTTAACTCAGCATGACCATGAATAAAATTGATCAGCGGGCGTAAACTTGGAGACACGTTGACAGACTCCGCAATTAAAATCTGTGGAACAGTTGCCTTGGATGGTGAATTTATTCGATCCAGGAGGTGTCACCGCTGCCTTGGCGGATAATCTCAATTTGATCATCAACCAGACTGATTACCGTTGAAGCCTCTTGCATAGATATTCCACCGTCAATGACAAAATCGACCAAATGACCCATGGTCTCTTCGATCTCAACTGGATCTTGAGGAGTGTTTTCTCCAGAGGTATTGGCACTGGTCGTCACCAAAGGATGGCCAAGTTCTTTGACAATCGCGCGACAGATTTCATTCTCAGGGATACGTACACCTACGGTTTTTTGTTTAGTGCTGAGGGAATCAGGAACAATTTTTGTCGCGTCAAGGACAAAAGTAAAAGCTCCGGGAAGATATCTCTTCATAATTTTAAAGGCAAAATTACTCACTTGAGCATAATTAGAGATTTCGGCAAGATCATTACAGATAAAAGAGAAAGGCTTACGTTGATCGCGCTGCTTGATCTGGAATATCTTTTTGACGCCCTTGCGATTAAAAATATCACAACCAAGTCCATAGGTCGTATCCGTCGGATAGATAATGACCCCCCCTTGTTGCAGACAGGCAACAACCTGTTTGATTAACCGTGGTTGAGGATTATCAGGATTAATTGATAAAAACATCGTCGTTTTCTCCTCTAAACAAATATTTTAACGATCGATAATAATCCTAAAATGGGATTAAAGCAACATCTTCAACCCGTTGACAAGACGCATATCCGCATAGATAGCGGTGAGTTGCTCATAGCTATGCAGGGTCACCAGGAGTGAAACCGATTGGTAGGTTCCTTGACCGCTGGGGCGACAGAGGACGGCATCGGTTGCGACAGGAACATGCTCAGCAACAGCAGCAACAATAGCTTCTCGAAAATCATCACCCGCAAGTCCCATGGCTTTAAACTGGTACTGACAGGGAAATTCGAATAAATCCGCAGGATTAGACTTTTTCATTGTGACTCCCCGTATGGCCAAAGCCACCTGCACCACGCAACGTCTCTGAGAGTTCGGAAACTTCAATGAGATCAGCTTGGCAGATAGGAGCGACGACAAGTTGGGCAATACGATCTCCTGAATTGACCGTAAAGGGCTCTTGACCATGATTAATCAAAATAATAGCAACTTCTCCGCGATAATCAGCATCGATCGTCCCCGGTGAATTGACCAAGGCGATTCCATGTTTAATGGCGAGTCCGGAGCGAGGTCGCACCTGAATTTCAAATCCCGCAGGGAGTGCAAATGATAACCCTGTGGGGATCAGTGCCCGTTGCCCCGGTTGAAGCTGAAGAGGTTCTTGCATGAAGGCACACACATCCATCCCAGCCGCTAATTCGGTCATATACTTGGGAATAACAGCCTGTGGATGAAGTTTTTTTATCATAACCTGAGGCTTCAACATAATACCGTCCAATCAAAAAGGGCCGATGAAGAAATAAGCACTCTTCACCGGCCATGATAATAATATTTTACTGAAAATTAAAAAGGGGATTAACCCTCTTCGGGTAATTCCAGTCCTAAAGCGGCCTTACGGGAAAGTTTTATTTTCCCTTGACGATCGACGCCGATACACTTCACCAATACTTCGTCCCCTTCATTAAGAACATCAGTGACATTGCGTACCCGCTCTTTTGCCAGTTCAGAGACGTGAACCAGACCGTCTGTCCCTGGGAAAATTTCTACAAAAGCACCAAATTCCATGATTTTTTTAACTTTTCCCATGTAAAGCTTGTCAACTTCAGCTTCCTGGGTCAAATCACGGATCATCTTAATCGCCTCTTTCGCTGCCAGGCCATCAGATGACGCAATCTTGATAGTACCATCATCCTCAATATCAATGGCACAACCTGTCGCATCAATAATGCCACGGATATTTTTACCACCAGAACCAATAACTGTTCTGACCTGATCAGATTTCACCTTAATACTGGTGATCTGTGGTGCATGTTCAGAAAGTTCAGCACGTGGAGCATCAATAGCTTTAGCCATTTCGCCAAGGATATGAATCCGCCCTTCGCGCGCCTGCTCCAGCGCTTGTTGCATAATTTCTCTGGTCACACCGGTAATTTTGATATCCATCTGCAAAGCAGTAATTCCCCTCGCAGAACCTGTGACTTTGAAGTCCATATCACCAAGATGATCTTCATCACCAAGGATATCCGACAAGACAGCAACATCATCCCCTTCTTTAATCAGCCCCATAGCAATCCCGGAGATCGCTTCAGAAACTGGCACCCCAGCGTCCATCAAAGATAGAGAGGCACCACAAACTGAGGCCATTGATGACGATCCATTTGATTCAAGAATGTCTGACACCACCCGGATAGTGTAAGGGAAATCCTCATGCTTGGGCAAAATTTGCGCGGCGCTGCGCTCTGCAAGCATGCCATGACCAATTTCCCGACGACCCGGAAAAAGACGCATACTGGTTTCACCAACACAAAATGGAGGGAAATTGTAATGCAGCATAAACTTCTTGAATTCCATCCCTTGGATATTATCCATCCGTTGCTCATCAGTACCGGTCCCTAAAGTAGCGGCAACCAGAGCTTGGGTTTCTCCACGGGTAAACAGGGCACTCCCATGAGAACGGGGCAGAACACCCACTTCACAACTGATAGGACGGATCGTTGTCATGTCACGACCATCAATACGGATCCGCTCTTTCGTCACCATCTGCCGGACGACTCTTTTTTCTACAGCACCAAGGGCAGCAGAAATTTCACCTTCACGGCCAGCAAACTCGTCTGCCAGCTGCTCTTGAACCTGAGCACGATTTTCAGCGAGAGCTGCATAACGATCCTGTTTACTGTGAATGCGAACTGCCTCGATGACTTTGGCCTCAGCTAATTCAGTGACCTTAGAAACAAGAGCTTCATCAGCAACAGCAACCTCAAAAGCCCGCTTATCTTTACCGACTAAGTTGGCCAACTCCTCTTGCAACTCAATCAGCGGTTGCAGCGCAGCATGACCAAAGAAAATAGCTTCAAGCATCTCAGCTTCAGTAAAAAACGCCGACTCACCTTCCACCATCATTACCGCATCTTTAGAGCCTGAAATAACAATCTCTAAATCACTTTCGGCAATCTGTTCATTGGTTGGGTTCGCCACGAGTTGACCATCAACGCGACCAACACGAACCGCAGCAATAGGTCCTTCAAAAGGGATATCTGAAACGGCAACAGAAGCTGAAGCAGCAACCATTGCTAATGTATCAGGATCATTAACCAGATCAGCAGAAATAACAGATGGCATAATCTGGGTTTCAAACATGTAACCCTTTGGAAAGAGAGGACGCATGGGGCGATCAATCAGCCGACAGATCAGGGTTTCACGCTCAGTGGAACCACGTTCACGACGGAAGAATGAACCAGGAATCTTCCCAGCGGCATAAAACTTTTCAGCGTAGTTGACGGTTAAAGGAAAGAAGTCCTGACCTTCACGCATTTTTTTGGCTGAAACCACAGTACAAAGCACCTTAGTTTCACCATAAGTTACAATAACTGCTCCGTCTGCCTGACGGGCAACTTTGCCTGTTTCAATCGTCAAGGGTTGTCCATTAAATTCTACTTCAACCTTATGATAGGCCATGTAGTTCTCCTTTTAAAATTGATTCCATCCATATGGAACCGTTGCTTGTGTAAAAGCTATAAGAGGATGGCCTGAGACAACCCCCGCCACAATTGCCAGGGGTTCTCTCCGGACAGCCTCTACAGCCGACATAAAAAAATAAAAGCAGCATGCCCAATCAGGCATGCTGCTCTTTTTAACGGCGAAGACCGAGAGCTTGAATAATCGTCTTGTATCGTTCGACGTCTTGCTTAAAGAGATAATCAAGCAATCGACGACGTTGGCCGACCATTTTCAGAAGACCTCGACGGGAATGATGATCTTTCTTATGGGTTTTAAAATGCTCTGTCAGGTAGGTAATTCGTTCACTTAGAAGGGCGATCTGCACTTCTGGTGAACCGGTGTCACCTTCATGACGCTTATAGGTATTGATAATTTCCTGTTTACAGTCTGTGCCAAGCACGATAGTTCTCCTTTTCAAGTCCAATAAAAGCCAGTGGCGTGGCTGTTTTTGACAAATGTCTATAGGTTGCGATTTCTACCACAATTCAAGATCGTCTGTAAAGATTAAACACACCACAACGATGCTCCTATAGGGCCATACTGACTCTATAAGACTAAGATCTCCACACAACCAACCAATAACCATTCAGTGACTACCAAAGACTCTGATCAGTTCAAAATCGCCGCGTTTTTCCTTATTGCGCAAAGGGGCATAGCGCGCGACGGCAGCTAATTTCGAGTCAACTTGTAAACGCAACAGATCGCCATCGACAATCTCGGCATCCACTTGGGTCTGACTTAACTGTGGAGGGATACCAAACTTTAACGCGGCGGCAGCGGGTTCATTTAATTGCACCGCTGGGCAACAAGCCAAAGCATCGTCAAGTGACAGGAGTGACGTCGAAAGGTCATCCAACTGTTGCAAACTTTCCAAAGTGTGACATTGATCGATAGCAAATTCACCGCTGCGGATACGGCGTAATCCTGTCAAACAGGCACCACACCCGAGTCGCTCACCGATATCGCTAACAAGAGAACGAATATAGGTCCCCTTCGAACAATCAACTTCAATAGTGACTTCATGGGCTTTGCAGTTGATAATTTCGAGCCGCTTGATCGTGACTTGTCGATGTTGACGTTCAACAGTCTTTCCTTGGCGTGCAAGCTTATAAAGCGGAACGCCATCTTTTTTAAGGGCAGAAAACATCGGTGGGAGCTGTTCAATATTGCCACGAAATTCGGCACAAATTTGTTCCAAATCAGTGAGGTCAAATTCAGGGACAAGCCGTTGTAAAAGAATTTGTCCATCAATATCAAGAGTGTCCGTAGTGAACCCAAATTTAAATGTCGCCCGGTAGGACTTATCTTCTGCAAGCAAGAATTGGAGAATCTTGGTTCCATCCCCAATCGCAACCGGTAAAACACCCGTTGCCAAGGGGTCAAGAGTTCCAGCATGCCCAACTTTACGGGTTTTGAAAATACGCCTGACTTTTCTGACGACATCGTGAGAGGTCATCCCCGCGCTTTTATCAATAAGAAGGAGTCCGTGCAAGATATTAACTGAGAAGTTGGTCAAGCAAGGTGAATACTGATGTTTTCACTTCATCCAGTGATCCACTGAGTTTGGCACCAGCAGCGTTATGATGTCCCCCACCACCCAACTTGTGGGCAAGACTGCCAACATCAATGTTACCACGAGACCGGAAGCTAATCTTATAGAGGTCACTGGAAATTTGGTTAAAAAATAGAGCGACTTCAACACCTGAGATTGAACGTGGATAGTTCACAAACCCGTCAGCATGTTCCTCCAAGGCACCAGATTTTTTAAGAGCGTCCAGAGTCAAGACAACGGAAGCATAACGCCCGGAAGCGGCAATATGTAAAGTGGGGAGGACCATGCCAAGCAATTTCATCCGCTCAGGAGCATGGCTTTCATAGAGGTTGCTAGAAACTTCCCAAGGATCTACTCCCAGCCCAACCAACTCTCCTGCAACCAGAAAGGCCTCCTGGTTGGCACTGGAGTAACGGAAAGAGCCGGTATCAGATAGGATTCCCAAATAGAGAGCTTTAGCAACAGGCAAACTCATGGGGTACTGACAAGCTGACAACAAGCGGTAAATTAAGACCGCTGTCGCACAGGCAGTGGTATCAAGATAACATGGATCACCAAATGTAGAATCAGGATGATGATCAATATTAATCAGGGTTTGACATAGATCCTTAACAGGTAATGTGGTCCTTTCCAGATCACCAGCATCCAAAACAAAAGCGACATCGAAACCAGCGTTTTCAGGCAGGCTGTTTGATATAAAGTCAGACTCGGGTAAAAAACGCATAACAGCTGGGACACTATTAACATTATAGGCAACGACCTCTTTACCCATGTCACGTAAAGCCAGTGCGAGACCAAGGGTTGAACCTATCGCGTCACCATCTGGATTTTCATGTGCGACAACCAAAAATGTCTGATTCGTATTTATAATTTCAATTATCTGTTGAATGATCATCTAAGTCTTCTCGTACCTGATACAACAAGGCATCAATCTTTTGTCCATAATTGACAGATTCGTCAAATTTAAAATAGAGATTAGGGACAAATCTGAGATTCATAATTTTCCCTAATTCTCTACGGATATATGGAGATGCGCTTTTAAGCCCTTTTTCTGCCTCTTTACGTTCAGCAGAATCACCTTGAACCGTATAATATATCTTAGCAGAACCAATATCACGTGACATCTGCACCCCAGTCAACGTTACTGGAGACACACGGGGATCTTTGATGTTGTACATCAACAATCGGGTCACCTCTTTGTGGATCTGCTCACCAACTCGTTCTGGACGATAACTACTCAACTTACTTCGGCTCCATAGGGTAAAGATTCATTGTCGGGGCTACAGTGAAGTCTTAACTTCTTCGATTTCAAAGACTTCAAGAACATCACCAATTTTTATATCGTTGTATTTTTCCAAACCAATACCGCACTCATAACCATTGCCGACTTCTTTAACATCATCCTTGAAGCGCTTCAATGAACTGAGTTTACCCTGCCAGACAACGACATTATCGCGGACCAGTCGAGTTTGAGCATTACGAATGATTTTCCCTTCAACAACAAAACAGCCAGCAATCGTACCAACACGCGACACGTGGAAAGTATCGCGAATCTCAACACGACCCAACTCTTTTTCCTTCAAGGTCGGTGCTAACAGACCTTCCATTGCGTCACGAATATCATTAACAGCGTCGTAAATCACTGAATACAACCTGATATCGACTTTTTCTACCTCAGCTAACACTTTGGCCTTGGTCTCAGGTCGAACATTAAAACCAAGGACGATTGCATTTGATGCCGTCGCCAAAGTAATGTCACTTTCAGAAATACCACCCACGCCAGTATGGATTATATTCAACCGACAAGCGTCCGTGGATAGTTTTTCCAGAGCATCGCGTACGGCTTCCAACGAACCTTGTACATCAGCTTTAACAATAACTGAAAGCTCCTCAACAACACCTTGTTGCATTTTTTCAAACAGTTGATCTAAAGAGACCTTACTGTTTCGAGACAGATCAATTTCACGTTGTTTGGACTGACGATGATGCGAAACATCTTTTGCGGCTTTTTCGTTTTCAACGGCATGGAAAGTATCACCGGCATTGGGGACACCACCCAGTCCAGTCACTTCAACCGGGAAGGATGGTCCAGCCTCTTTGACTTGAGAACCTGTCGCTGTGGTCATTGAACGAACCCGACCGTAATGCAGTCCAGCAACAATAGCGTCGCCAATTTTTAAGGTTCCATCCTGAACCAACACCGTCGCTATCGGCCCGCGCCCTTTATCAAGGCGTGCCTCAACAATTGATCCTTTGGCACGTTTATTCGGGTTAGCCTTTAACTCCAGAACTTCTGCTTGCAACAAAATCATTTCCAGCAAGGTATCAAGATTCGTCTGTTGCTTGGCAGAAACCTCAACAAAGATCGTATCGCCGCCCCACTCTTCTGGAACAAGTTCAAACTCTGTGAGTTCTTGTTTTACCTTCTCAGGGTTTGCGTCCGGTTTGTCGATTTTATTGACAGCAACAATCATCGGCACACCAGCAGCTTTCGAATGACTGATAGCCTCTTTTGTCTGAGGCATCACCCCATCATCAGCAGCGACAACCAAGATAACAATGTCGGTTACTCCAGCACCACGAGCCCGCATCGCGGTAAATGCCTCATGTCCCGGAGTATCAAGGAAAGTCACCTTTTTGCCATCCAGTTCAACATCATAAGCACCAATATGCTGGGTTATACCTCCAGCTTCACCTTCAGTGACGTTCGCTTCACGAATCGCATCCAGAAGGCTGGTTTTACCATGATCGACATGCCCCATAATGGTAACAACTGGAGGGCGAACTTCAAGATCTTCAACATTATCTTCGGCCTCTTTGGAAGGCTCAACTTCAAGAATTGTCTCTTCATCAAAAGCGACATTTTCAACTTCATGGTTGAATTCAGCCGCTAAGATTGCCGCAGATTCATAGTCTAGTGGATGATTGATCGTCACCATTGACCCCTGACGCATCAATTCAGCGATCAATTCATTCGCTTTGACCCCCATCCGCTTTGCCAGTTCACCAACAGTAATTGAATCACTGATTCTGACAATCCGCTTAATCGCTTTACTGACAGTTACCTCAGTATGTTTCGCCTGTTTGGAGTTCTTACCGCCACGCTTCTTTTTTTGACCCGCACGGCCTGGTTCGAAAACTTCGACCCGCCGTCCGCGACGCGATACCCGACCGTCCTGATTGTCGTTATTATCACCACGACGTCCTTTGTTACGCTTTTTATTACGCCCTTCCTTTTCAGGAAGCGGCTGTTCCAAAGGCGCCAAAGGGGCTGGATCAACCCTCTTATTTCCACGGCTTGGAGTCGATCCAGGACGCGCAGGAGTTCTTCCTGTTGGTGCAGTTCCAGGCCGAGCAGCCGGGCGACCACCAGGTCGTTCACCCGCTCTTGCTGGTCGTGCATCCTGCCGCGCAGGGCGTGCTGAATTTCTGGTTTTTCGCTGTCCGTGGGGTGGCGTTTGTGGCAATTCAACCCGTCCAAGAATTTTGGCACGATCACCGGTAGCTCTCTCAACAACGGGTGGCTTTTCTTTTTTACCTTTATCCGTTGCTACAGCTTCCGTCTCTGCAACTTTTTTCTCGGAGACTTTTGGTTTATCAGCATCAACCTTAACTTCAGTTTTCACTTCTTTCTTTGACGTTGTGACGGCTTCTGCTTTAATTTCAGGCTCAGATTCGGCTTGAGCTTCATTAGTAGTCGCTACAGGAGAAGCAACCTCTTCAACAGATTCAACCACAGGTGGTTCTATTGCAGGCGGTGTGACCTTCTGTTCCTCTGGTTGGGGAATCTCTTCAGGTTCAGGGGTGTCAACCTCGGCAGTAACTGAGGGTTCGGCCTTTTCATTCGCAGCCACTGTAACAGTGTCTTCAGCAGCGACAGGCGTCTGCTCAACAGGTTCACGTACAACAGTCCGTCGTCGCCGTATTATCCCTGGTTTTATGCGAGCTTCTTCAATTTTCTGTACCGGGGGATTGACGAAATCTTCAAATTTACGTAGATCTTCCTCAGCCAGAGAACTTGAATGTGACGCCACATCAATGCCTGCTTCTTCCAGTTTAGCCAGCAAATCTTTGTTTTCCAGACCCATGTTCTTCGCGAGTTCGTATACCCTTACCTTGCCCATCAATTCTCCCTTACCAGTCGCCTGTACACATGTAATTCAGTCAACAGCGAATCAGCTAACAAACCCGGCTGAACAGCCATAACACTCCGCTCTTCTTTACCTAACATCTGCCCTATTTTCTGTTTATCAGATAAATGCGCAGTATATATTTTTTTCTTTATTGCCAATGTTTCAATTTTCGTTTTTATCGAAGTCGATATATCTGTCGCCATAACAATAAGTGCCAATGATGTCCCTTTTTTAAGCGCATCAACTACGGCATTACTGCCAGCTATAAATTGTTTCGACTTGCGTGACATGCCAATCAGATTAAATATCTTTTGCTCCACAGCAGCGTTCAATTGCTCCAACAATGATGTTGCGTCAACGTCATGACACTGCCCCTTAAAACTACGCTGAAAACTATTCCTGGCAACCGCAGTCTGCAAACAGTCCCATGAGATACAAGTGTAAGCCCCACGGCCAGGTAATCGCTGCCGATAATCAACCAAAACTTCACCATCAGGAGCCACAACATAACGAACAAATTGTTTTTTGTCACCGGCCTTACGGCAAGCGATACAAGTGCGTTGCGGCCCTTTTTCAGCAGCAGTCATAAGTCAGCGAATCAATCCTTCTCTGTGTCTGCAGCAGCACCATCATCATCAACATCATCTTGTTGATCTATAGCCGTTGTTGCAGCATCATCGGCAACCGATACTTCAGAAGGAGTTTCTGTTTCTGCAGTTTCTGCACCTTCAGAAGCACTCTCTTCCTGTTCTTCTTCTTGAGCACGGGATTCGCTCTTGATATCGATTTTCCAACCAATCAGTTTCGCTGCAAGACGGACATTCTGCCCCTTCTTGCCAATAGCCAAAGATAATTGGTCATCAGGAACGATTATCTCCATGGACTTGCCGTCCTCATCAATATACACCCGCGATACATCTGCAGGTGCAAGGGCCGCACAAGCAAACCTTGCAGGGTCTGGAGTCCAAGGAATAATGTCGATTCTTTCACCACGCAACTCGGTTACGACATTTTGCACCCGCGACCCGCGCATACCGACACACGCGCCGACAGGATCAACATCAATATCATGCGAGGTCACAGCGATTTTAGCTCGACTTCCCGGCTCACGGACAGCATTTTTAATCTCAACGATACCTTCAGAAACTTCAGGCACTTCCGATTTAAATAAAGCGATCAACAACCCTGGATGCGTGCGCGAAAGGATAATTTGCGGTCCTTTGGCAGACATCTTAACTTCAGAGATATAAGCACGAACGCGATCTGATTGACGGTAATTTTCACGCGGGGCCTGCTCCCGATTGGGCAACAAAGCTTCTGCGCGACCAAGATCAATAATCAAATCACCACGTTCATAGCGACGCACGATCCCATTGACGATCTCACCAACACGGTCCTTAAATTCATTATAGACGCCTTCACGTTCAGCTTCACGGACCTTCTGAATAATAACCTGCTTTGCCGTTTGTGCGGCAATGCGGCTGAAGCTACCCGCCTCGAGCATCATCCCCAAAGAATCGTTGACTTCAACATCGGGATCAACTTCCCGTGCCTCTTCCAAATCAATCTCTCTGTATGAATCAACAACTTCATCAACGACAGTAACAAATTCAAAAACCTCAACCTCTCCAAGTTCTTCATTGAAGTGAGCTTCCAGATCACGCGTATTTCTGAATTTTTTATTGGCTGCAGACAGGACCGCAGACTCAAGTGCATCTACCAGCACGTCACGATCGATCCCTTTATCCTTAACCACCTGATCGATGATGTGATTGAGGTTACCCACCATCTTGCATACCCCTTATTAAAAGTTTTGGCTGACAGACCATGTCAACGAGTGATAATCAATGAACCCATGGCAGGATTCAAAACTCAAATTTTAAGTTTGCTTTATCTATCTGTGGTAGCGCAATACGCACTGCCACTGGTTTTTTTTTCAATAACAACAGGACTTCATCACCCTCAAAACCCGACAGGGTGCCAACAAAGGTCTTTCTGTTTCGACCTGAACCATCGGGATCAATGGCTTCGTGG
The DNA here is from genome assembly GCF_900107645.1 of Desulfuromusa kysingii. GTDB lineage: Bacteria > Desulfobacterota > Desulfuromonadia > Desulfuromonadales > Geopsychrobacteraceae > Desulfuromusa > Desulfuromusa kysingii. The sequence goes on along the minus strand of NZ_FNQN01000009.1, from coordinate 75,695 downwards.
GTTTTAATTTTAGCAAGTTGTCCAGTAAAGCGGATAAAATCCTCAGGTTTCTTTAAAGGCCGCTCAATCCCCGGGGACGAAACTTCCAGACTATACGCTGTGCTGATCACATTTTCAACGTCAAGCATTGAGCTAATCTCACGACTGGCAGTGGCACAGTCATCAAGATTGATTCCACCATCTTTGTCCAGAAAAAACCGCAAAACCCATCCACGATCCTCGCGTTGATACTCAATATCAACCAATTCGCAACCAAGGTCTTCTATGATGGGGAGAACCAGTTCTTCAATTTTTTCTAAAAGTTGTGCCACGGTCGCCTCTGGATAATAAAAAAAGTGAGCCGGGGCTCACTTCCAATAAACAACATCAAAACCGTTATTATTTAACACTCTGACGGGATTAAATCAAGAAGAATTTTAATTATTACCGGCTGAAACGGTTTCGATGTGCGCGCGTGGTCAATGTTTTTCGAAGTAAATGTTCCGCAAAACTCTTGTTTGCGAGATAACAACCAACCGTTTGCATGAAACCATCAATCATTGATTGTGTTGCGATATCGAGTTGATTGCTAGCAACTCCCATGCGTTCCAGGGTTTTTTCATATTTAATAGATCCTGAATACTTTTCTGCCACCTCGATTAAATCAGCAGGTAATGAACCTGAGTCTAGAGGGATCTTGGCAATGACATCTATCTGCAGCCGATGGTAATCGCCAAAATAGCGGTTCTCCTGAGGAACAAATTCAACGCTCACACCATTTTCAAGCTGAAAACTTTTACTTGTTTTACTCATGATCGCCATCTGTTGAACGTCGTGACAGCTTGCGTCCCGAATAAATATCGATCTGATTGAAAAGACCACGAAGAATTCGAACTTCACGGTCATTCAACCCGGAACGACTCAAGATACGGCGAAAGCTGCGCAATATATGGTCGGGATTTTGTGGATCGAGGTAACCAATATCAAGTAATGTCTGACGCATATGTTGATACATTGATTCTAAGGCGGCATTATTTGCCAATCCTTTGCGACCATAACTCAGACCTGCAGAGCGCCCTTTGGCTCTGCTCACTTCATACAGACAAATGGAGACAGCTTGCGCCAGATTCATCGACGGTAAATTCTCATTGGTCGGAATCGTGATAAAATGCTGACAGAGATCCAACTCTGAGGTAAACAACCCTCTGTCTTCACGACCAAAGACCAAGGCGACGGAATCTTTTTGTGCTACCGACAGTAAACGGTCTGCCGCCTCATCAGGATGCAGTAATCCTTCTCGATAACGTCCGAAACGACGCGTTGTTCCAAAACTCAAAACAGTATCAGACAGCGCATCTTCTAAGCTTTCAAAGACACGGGCGCTTTCGAGGACAGACGCAGCCTTGACCGCCATCAGTCGTGCATCACGGGAGAGATGATCCACTTGAGGGTTGACCAGGCGCAGGCTGGAACAACCAAAATTAAGCATCGCCCGACAAGCAGAACCGATATTTAGCGCACCTTGAGGCTCGACCAAGACAACACTCAGTTGTAACGGCGTCATATCTTTAGCTTCTAAAGCCTCATGCTGATTCACGGTCAGCCATCAACAGTGAGAGAAGTTGATGGCCGGGGATAATCCCACCACAACGCTTAGCTTCAGATTCCGAATATGCGGTTGCCTGCGAAGCCAACGACTGACGGGAGTCAAACAGGATATAAGGAACCGGGTCAGAAGTGTGCGTCCTTTTTTCTACGGGAGTCGGATGGTCAGGGGCAATCAGGATACGGCAATCACCAATGGCGTCGATGTTGTCAAGAACCGTCCCGACAACATCACGGTCAAAACTCTCTATCGCCTTGATTTTCTCCTGCAATAATCCACCGTGACCCGCTTCGTCAGGGGCCTCGACATGGACGTAAACAAAATCTTTGTCTTTAAGAGCCGCAACCGCGTATTCGCCTTTACCACGGTAGTTAGTATCGAGGTAACCTGTCGCGCCCGGAACCTCAATGATCTCCAACCCGGCATTGATACCAATCCCCTTGATCAGATCGACGGCCGAAATCACCGATCCAGTCAAACCGTAACGTTGCTGGTAAGTCTCCATCACCGGCTTACGTCCATGCCCCCAGAACCACACCGAATTTGCCGGGAGTTTATTTTCAGCAATCCGCTGGTTGTTCACCGGATGGATATTCAACAACATTTGCGCTGAATTGGTCAAATCCTGGAGAACATCAGCACCATCGCCCTGTGGCAGGTGATCTTCAATGCTGTACGTTGAAATATCATGGGGCGGGGTAAAACTAAGGGCGTCCTTGCCATTCTTCCAGACCATGAGGTGACGATAGGAAACCCCTGGATAAAAGTTGAACTGATCCCCGCCTAACTCATCCTGAAGCGTGGCTATCAACACGCTGGCTTCATCTGTAGAGATATGACCAGCAGAAAAATCCCCCATATAGAGCTTACCGTAATGGGCTTCCAGCCAGACAAAATTCAGACGAAAAGCAACGTCGTCAGGACCCAGATCAACTCCCATACTTGCGGCTTCCAGAGGTGATCGCCCAGTGTAACAATCAGCGGGGTCGTAACCAAAAACCGAAAGATTTGCGACATCACTTCCCGGGGGATAACCTTCCGGTACCGTTGCCGCCAAGCCGATTATTCCGGTTTGTGCCAAACGATCCATATTGGGTGTATGTGCAACTTCCAGCGGGGTTTTTCCTCCCAGTTCCGCAATGGGTTCATCCGCCATTCCGTCACCAAGCAAAATAATATATTTCATCTTTTCCTCTACCTTAGCAGTTAGCCACGCGGATGATATTGTTGATGAATTTTCTTTAACCGCGATTGAATAACGTGGGTGTAAATCTGGGTTGTAGAAATATCAACATGTCCCAGCATCGTTTGTACCGAACGCAGATCCGCACCATTTTCCAACAAATGGGTTGCAAATGAATGCCGTAACATATGCGGATAAACTTTCTGTTTGATTCCAGCTTTTATTGCATAAGCATGCAGGTTCTTCCAAACCCCCTGCCGACTGAGTTTTTTGCCACGCACATTGAGAAAAACCTCATCACTTAATCCTTTTTTTAACAACTTCTGGCGTCCATTCTGCAAGTATTCTTGAAGAACATCAAGGGCATCCTCTCCCAGGGGGATTAATCTCTGCTTGGAGCCTTTGCCAAACGCATTGAGACAGCCAATATCAAGTTTCAGATCGCCAAGACGCAATCCGATCAACTCCGAAACGCGCATCCCGGTGGCATACAACACTTCAAGCATTGCCCGGTCACGAACCGCAATCGGACTGTCACCAGTCGGTGCCAGCAACAGGCGTTCGACCTCTTTTTGCGAAAGCAGTCTTGGTAGCGATGACAAGGTACGCGGCGACTCGATCAGGATGGAAGGGTCGTGGTTTGCGTATTGTTCCCGGAGTAAAAACCGATGAAACCCGCGTAAAGAGCTGAGAACACGAGCCCGACTCCGCGGTGAATGACCATTACTTTTTAACGCCGTTAAATAACCAAGTAACATCGATTGCGTGATATTGTCAGGATCGGTCACCTGCTCCTTTTGACTCAGATACGCAGAGTAGGAGGTCAAATCCCGACTATAAGCACTTAAAGTATTATCCGAGAGGCCTTTTTCTACAGCTAAAAAGTTAAAATAATAATCAAGGTATTGATCCATTTTCCCCAACGTCTACTCAAGGCCGGCTAACATTGTCGAACGAATCTCTGCCAATTTTATCGGATCAGTGACCTTCTGCCCAAAAATATCACAGACATAAAAAACGTCAGCCGCTTGATCAACCTTGGTTGATATCTTGGAGACCGCGATATACAGCCCTAACTCATTTAGGGTCCGGGTAATGTCATAAAGAAGGCCAACCTTGTCATGAGCAAAGATGTCGACGACAGTATAGCGGTCAGAAACTTCATTATCAATTTCAACCTTGTTTGCACGCTGAGAGCGCCCAGTAGTTGAATTGAGATAAGCAGGTTGCTGACTTGTATCAAACAATTCTTCAACAAAAATTTGTCCGGAGATCACTTTACTTAAATCAGTCTCCACGCGAGCCCATTTTTGGGGCTTATCTACAACATCACCAATCGCACTATTGACTTGCAAAATATCTAACACGGTCCCGGTTTTTCTGGTGTGAATTTGTGCGCCAAGAATATTGATCGAATGGGCGGCCAAAACCCCGGCGATTTGTGAAAAAAGCCCTGGGCTGTCAATCGTAGCTAGAGTCAATTCGGTATAATTTAGCTCACGTTTATGATCAACCTGCATGACCAGCGTTTTTTTGCCACGGCTGAGGGCCAAACGCAAGTGAGGAATAATCTCTTCAGAACGATAACTCATCAAATAACGAGTGTTGAGACTTTTTAAGATTCTATTGACTTTGCTTTCCGTATAATCTTCCAATAACGCCTGGCGGATGTGGCGTTTTCTGTTGCGTACTTTTTGAGACCGTTTCTCTTGATAAAATTCATTTTTCTCTAAGGTATCATAAGCCTTTTCATAGAGTTCACGGAGCAGACTTCCCTTCCATTCAGTCCAGACATCGGGGCCAACAGCCTTAATATCGGCAAAAGTCAGAAGGTATAGCATGCGCAAGGTTTCGCTCATCCCCATGAGCTGAGAGAATTGAGCTATCATCTTGAAATCTTGCAAATCTCGTCGTTGTGAGATATGAGCCATCTTCAGGTGATGCAACACAAGGAACTGCAATCGTTGACTATCTTCACGGTTTAAACGCAGTCGGCGAGCTATCGTTGGAATCATTTCAGCACCGCGAATACTGTGATCTTTACCGCTCCCCTTACCGATATCATGGAATAAAATGGCCAGCAGTAATAACTCGCGCTTTTCAATATTATTGGCAACCTCGGTCAACAAAGGCTGCTCGTTGGCATAATCCCCGGCCCAGAGCTTTTCTATCTGTTCAATAGCAAACAAGGTGTGGGTATCAACCGTATAGATATGATACAGGTCGAACTGAACACGACAATAAATTTTTTTATATTCAGGGATAAATGCATTCAGAAATTGTAAATGATGCATTTTTCGCAAGATATGACTAATCCCTTTAGGGTGACGTAAAATATTCATAAAGGAACGGTTGATCCGGCTGGAACGACGAATTTTATCATGAATCAGATGAGCGTTATCTCTGATCAACTGTTTCAGCTCAAAACATATCGACACTTCATGCTTTTGTGCCAGTTCAAAAGCAACCATCATCAGCGCCGGATCATCAAGTAACTGTTGATCGACTTTGGCACGCAGTTCACCGCGGATAATATAAAAACCATCTTCGAGATTCCGCTTGGCAAGAAACTTAAATACCCCGCGCCGTGGAGTCGCTGGAGCTTGAGTCGCGTTGAGGATTAGCTGGGTCGACAGATGTTCTACTTTAATCGCATGAGCGTAATAGGCCTGCATAAACTGTTCGACTGCTGAAGCGCGGCGGTTATCTTTAAAGCCAAACGCTACTGCCAACTGTGGTTGTAAATCAAAGGTCAACTGATCACTTTTGCGCTGCCCCTTAAAGTGGAGAAAATTGCGGATTTTCCATAGATAATCAAGCGCCTGAGAGTACTCCTCAAGCTCTTTTTCGGTAATCACCCCTTTGGTAAGCAACTCTTTGATCCCGCTGGATTTAAACTTGACCCGCGCAATCCACAGTGCCTCCTGTAACTCTCTGAGACCGCCCTCCCCCTCTTTCAGGTTAGGTTCAAGCACATAGACCGATGAACCATATTTCTTCTTCCGCTCAATGCGTTCATCCAACTTCAGTTTAATATACTTTTGTGGTTCCCGACTCAACATCTGTCGACTCACTGTCGACCGAAAGGCCGCATATACTTTCGCGTTTCCAGAAATTAACCGCGCATCCAACAAAGCGGACCGGACGGTACTGTCATGCGACTCCTCTAAGCAGGATTCGCTCGAGCGAACACTGTATCCGACGTCCAAACGTAAATCCCAGAGCAGATAGAGCATCCGGTCAGAAATAATCCTCGCGGCTTCCTGCCCGGATGGTTCATAAAAAAACATCAGATCAAGGTCTGAACGGGGGTTCATTTCTGCCCGGCCATAACCGCCCAAGGCGATCAGGGCACAGCCCGCCAGGGCTTCCGCACTCAAATCAACAGTGACGGCCTTATATAGGCTGCTATTGAATTGATCAAAGACGAAGGTTAATTCACGGACAACGTCACGTCCTGAAGCGCCCTGATCATTTAGTTGGTGAATGCGTTGCAGATGCGCATCCAAAAACAGGCGCGCTGCATCCAGAAGAGACTCCCGGCAAGCGTCATAATCACGAGCGCCGTCAAGGATATGTGGCGGGAACACTTCTTGGATGGCCCCTTCTTTTGCAGTAATCATCGTTTTGCAACCTGATCTATCGTCGAGGAATAATTCTTGACACCTGCCGTTATTGCCGCAGCTACATGCTTCTGATAATTGCTAGAAATTAAACGCTTTTCATCACGTGAATTACTGATAAATCCCGCTTCAATTAGGACTGATGGCATGGTCGCTCCAAGCAAAACATGAAACGGGCCCTGCTTAACACCATGATCATTAACGCGGCTATAACGTGATCGTAGTCCGCTAATGAGGGATTGTTGCACCTCAGCAGCGAGCCGGCTTGATTCATTAATTTTTGCATTGGCCATCAAGTCAAACAGAATGGCTTCCAAATTTCCCACCTCTTGCAATGTGGTGCCGTTCTCGCGGGCGGCGACTTCTGCAGCCTGATTGTTTTTTGACAGGTTTAAAAAATAGGTTTCGACGCCTGAAGCCTTACCATTGGCTGTCGCGTTAGCATGCAAAGAGATAAACAAATCTGCCCCAACCTGATTTGCATATTCAGTTCTTTCACGTAACTTTAGATAGCGATCATCTGAACGGGTCAAAAGAACCTTAACCCCCAGTTCCTGTCGCAGTTTTTTGGCCAAAGCCTTCGCCATCGCCAGAGTGACATTTTTTTCATAAGTCTTATTGGGCCCAATAGCGCCCGGATCCCGGCCACCATGTCCGGCATCAATCACAACCAAACGGATCCCTTCATCATGCTCTTTATGCGGGATATGAACGGCAACCTGGCGGTCAGAGGAGCTATTTAGGATTGAGGCAATTGAATCGTCCGCCGCAGCAGATGCAACCTGCGCCCCCGGAGGCTGACGGCTCAATGCAACCCCAGTTGGTTGTCCCTTGATATCAATAACGAGACGATGTGGATTTTCAAGAGTCGTCAACTCATAATCAGCGACCCGGTTCAAATCCAGAACCACTCGGGTCCGCTGTCCATCAAACTGACTGGCACGAACCTGTCTGATCAGACCATTACCAATAGCGATAGTTGATGGTAAGCCACTGACAACCTTGGTATAAAGAAGGTCAAAATAGAGGCGCGGGTTCTCACCTTTGAGATAGTTTGGTTTTGCGACAACGGGAGCGCTGAGGTCAAGAACAATCCGGGTATATTGGGGGCCGCTCCAATAGCGGATTTTAACCAGTCTGGGAGCATCCCCGACCGACCGGTCATCAGCATAATCTTGCTCAGCGACGACGGGGCGTGGGACTTTTGGTGCTGGCAACACAGCAATCCGTTTTTTCGCCTCAGCGACCATATCACCTGCGGGCATCTGCGCAACCAGTTGTTGATAAAGGCCATAAGCAAAGGCTTGATCGTTCAGTTTATTCTCAGCAATCTGCCCGGCTAAGAACAAAGCATCATCGGCGAGGCGACTGCGGGGAAAACGCTTGGCCATGACCTGATATTGATCGATTGCTTCCCGCGCATCCCGACCGCTGCCTGATGCACTGGAAAGGCCATCCCAGAGCCTTGCCTTGAGAAACAGGGCTCTTTCAAGATCTTTATTCTGCGGCTGCTGAACCACGAAGCGATCGAATCTGGCAATAAGTTTATCCCAATTAGCCCGCTGCCGTTGCAACTGAGAAGACTTCATTAACTGCTGATACTCTTGTCGCAAGCCAGAGTAGCTTTCGGCAAAAGTATTACAGGGCAAGGTTGCCAACACCGAGAACAAGAGGATTAAAAGAAAACAGGTTTTAAATTTCATTATTTAAAGCATCTTTTTAAGTTCATCAAGCAAGGTCAACGCCTCAATCGGGGTGGTGCTACTCACATCGAGTGCTTCCAGACGCATGCGGATTTTGTCTTCTTGTTGTCCCTGAAACAGAGACATTTGTCTATTATCTTGTCTTTTAAGTTTATTTTTACCCTCGCCCAACCGCGGTTCGCCAGAACGGACGAACTCCCCAGCTTCAAGATTATGCAAAATCTCTTTGGCCCGGGTGATAACAGCGTCCGGCAAGCCAGCCAATCGACCTACCTGAATGCCATAAGAGCGGCTGGCGCTGCCAGGAATGATCTTCCGCAGAAAAATAATCTGGTCATTCCATTCCTTGACGGCAACATTGTAATTCTTGACCCGTTCCCGCGTCAGGGGCAAGTCAGTCAATTCATGATAGTGGGTTGCAAATAAAGTCTTTGCCGCAATTTTTGGATTATCATGGAGATACTCTGCAACCGCCCAGGCAATACTGACGCCATCAAAGGTCGAAGTTCCACGCCCGATCTCATCAAGGATGATCAGGCTCTTCTGCGTCGCATGGCGCAGGATATTTGCCGTCTCATTCATCTCCACCATGAATGTTGACTCACCCTTTGCAAGGTTATCATTTGCGCCAACTCGAGTAAAGATCCGGTCAACAACTCCAATGCGTGCCTTTTCAGCGGGGACAAAACTCCCTAATTGCGCCATCAGCGTTATCAATGCAACTTGACGCATAAAAGTTGATTTACCGGCCATATTGGGGCCAGTGACAATCAACAATTGATTGGTTTCGGTATCCAGTTCAACATCATTGGGGACGAAAGCCTCTTTAAGGGGCATCCCTTCGACAACTGGATGACGTCCCCCTTCAATGTAGATCGCCCCAGATTCATCGATCTGTGGACACACATAATTGCGCTCATGGGCAAGATCTGCCAGTGAAAGGAGCGCATCAAGAGTAGCCAAGATATCAGCACTCTGTTGAATTCTCCGCCCTTCTGCGGACGCCTTGAGACGGATTTGCTGAAACAAATTATATTCCAGCTCGACGATCCGATCTTCAGCGCCAAGAATCTTATCTTCATACTCTTTTAACTGAGGGGTGATAAAGCGTTCAGCATTGGTCAAGGTCTGCTTGCGATGATATTCGTCCGGGACTCGATCCAAATTTCTATGAGTCACTTCAATGAAATATCCAAACACCTTATTATATTTAACTTTTAAGGTTGGAATCCCAGTTCGCTCCCGCTCCTGTTGTTCCAGTGCAGCAATCCAGCTTTTACCATCACGACTAATGACCCTTAGCTCGTCAAGTTCTTCATTAAAGCCGTCTTTGATAATTCCACCATCACGCAGGACAAATGGCGGGTCATCAGTAATAGCCTGATCGAGCAGCGTGACCAATTCTGGGAGCAGATCAATATTTTCACGCAATTGGGTAAGGTATTCGCTCTGCAGCGGACTGAGAAGGTCTTCAAAGCGGGGCAGTTTTCCAAGCGAAGAGCGTAAAGCGACAAGATCTTTTGCATTTGCGCTCGCCATAGCGATCTTGCTGTTCAACCTCTCTAAGTCATACACCCCGTCAAGAGCTTCTATGAGATCCAGTCGTTGCAAACTATCATCAACCAACTCAGCAATGGCCCGTTGCCGTTGCAGAATCTGATACTGGTCTATCAACGGATAATGAATCCAGTGCCTCAGGGTCCGGCCTCCCATAGCCGTCATGGTGCGATCCAGAACTCCCAGCAGAGAACCACGCTTTTTACCATCCTGGAGCGTTGCTGTCAGCTCCAGATTTCTCCGCGTAGAATCATCCAACACCATATAGTTTTGGGGGTGATAAGTCTGTAACGCCTGAATATGGTGAAGTTCTTCTTTTTGGGTCTGGTGCAGATAATAAAGGACAACTGAAGCAGCCTGTTGTGCAGCCAACAACTCATGACAACCAAAAGCCTGGAGACCGGTGACACCAAAAAACGTACAGAGCTGTTCCTGGGCATAATCCTCTTCACAGACCCACTCGGGCAAAAAACTGCACATAACCCCGTCAAGAGGGGTACCTATCTGCTGTTTTAACTCGCGACTGGGTTGTGAATCACTGAAAAGAACCTCCCGTGGTCGCAAGGAACCCAACTCACTCTCGATTTGCTGCAGAGTCTCAACTTCGGTCACCCGAAACTCTCCAGTCGTAATATCGATATGGGCTAGCCCGTATGAATCTTTATTTTTAACAATAGCGAGGAGATAATTGTTCTCCTTGGGCTCTAAGGTTTCAGTATCGGTCACCAAGCCAGGAGTCACGACTCTGACGACTTCACGCTTGACGATCCCCTTGGCAGTTTTCGGGTTTTCCACCTGCTCGCAGATAGCAACCTTGTGACCCGCAGCAATCAACTTGGAGATATACCCCTGACTGCTATGGTAAGGGACTCCACATAATGGCACTGCGTCTGCCACCCCCTTGTTTCTGGAAGTCAACGTAATGCCTAAAACCCGGGAAGCCAGAACGGCGTCCTCCATAAACATTTCATAGAAATCTCCCAAGCGGAAAAACAGGATGGCATCCTGATAATCTGCTTTTATTTCTAAATACTGGCGCATTACTGGGGTTGTTGTTGACATGCTAACATCCTGATTTTACGTCTGGATAAATAAGATAATTACGAGTGATCACACAAGGCGCAGTATCCTAACAAAGGCACCCCGGTAAGTAAATAGAGCGTTGACTATAGCATATTGTACTGCTTGACCATGTCGCTAGTCTGATGTTAGAAAACTTTACCGATTATAGTCATAATAAGCAGGTGAATCTCTTCTTTCAGGAAAACCATGAATCACTCAAAGACAGCAGCAAGCCAGAAAGATCCGTTCAATCGGCAGAATTATGAGATCAGAACCCTTGAAGATGAAATAAGGGCCGACAACCATTGTAAAGCGCTGCTTCAACACTTCCATGCTTACTTACTGAATGATATGGCAATGCCCCCGTTAGAAGCAGGGAGTATGGCGAGTGGCGCAGATTATTATTTACGTGATTATATGATCGATCATCGGCGCTGCAATATTTTTGAAATATCCGCAGAACTGGTGCACAGTTTTGCGGGGAACTGGTATATCATCAACACAATCGAACCCAATATGGGAGAACTTGAGAGTGTCTTGATCGGCATCCGTCATTTCTACCGTTTTTGTGTTGAAAAAGAACTCGTTACCAAAACGGTCGCCGCAGAAATTTCTCAGTCTTGTGGCCAGACCGAGTACTATCAGCAACGAATTGAGAGTTTTAACGCGATCTCCGGCGACGGTTATATCGCTTGGAATAAAGCCTGTCCGTTACGCAACAGAGGTTGACCGTGACTAAAAAGTCGAACCCTAAAGTCAAGGCAGCGGCATTTTCAATCTGTGGAGCCTTTACCCTTGCTGCCATTAAATTGGTGGTGGCATTTTTCAGTGGCTCTATGGCCGTCATGGCATCAGCAATCGATTCATTACTGGATATCCTCATGTCCGGGGTGAACTTTATGGCTATCCGCCATGCGGAACAACCTCCTGACCAGTCCCACCCTTTTGGGCACGGAAAGTATGAAACTCTGGCGACGCTGTTTCAAGCATTGGTCATCAGTGGTTCTGGTGGCTGGATTATTTATGAGTCTATCGTCCGCTTATCCCAGAATAACGCCCTTGAAAATATTGATCAGGGTATTGGAGTTTTGGCGTTCAGTGCCATCGTCTCCTGGTTTATCGCCAGCTACTTAAGTAAAGTTGCCAAAGAGACAGACTCTTCAGCCCTGGAAGCGGATTCACTCCATTTCCGTATGGATATCTACAGCAATCTTGGCCTGATGGCCGGACTGCTGATGGTCCGCTGGTTTAATATCTCCTGGCTTGACCCTGCGTTATCAATTCTCGTGGCTTCTTACATTCTCCATGAAGCATTACAACTGATTAAACGGAGCTTGACAGATATCCTCGACCATGAACTCCCCGATGAAATCCAGCAACAGGTCCATCAGCTCATCAGTAACCACAGCGGCCCATTAGCAGGCTACCACGGCTTACGCACCAGACGCGCAGGATCTTTGAAAATCATGGATTTCCATTTGGAAGTTTGCAAAGACATGAGCGTCGCTGAAGCGCATGCACTCGCCGATAGTCTGGAGAAAAAGATAGAAAAAGAGATTCCCGGTGCCAATGTGATTATCCACATCGAGCCCTGCCCAGTTGAAGATTGTCCTGGTGTAGAGAATTGTGAAATTGGTAAAAGCAGAGTGCCCAGAAGGTTTCAGGAACACTGATTAAATGGAGACAACCACCGCACAGCTGAACTTCAGGTTCAAACAGAAAACCCCGCAGAATGAGTCTGCAGGGCGCTGTTAAAACCAACAAGTAGGGACGGAAATCTAAAGCAATTCCATACCGTTAAAGAAATATCCTAATTCAAAAGCTGCGGTCTCTGGAGCATCAGAGCCGTGAGTTGCATTCTCACCGATATTGCTACCAAACTCTTTCCGCAGAGTCCCTTCAGCCGCTTCAGCAGGATTTGTAGCACCCATCAAATCACGCCACTTGGAGATTGCATTCTCAGCCTCAAGAGCCATAACAATACAGGGACCACTACTCATAAAATCTGTCAATTCACCAAAGAATGGGCGCTCGCTGTGAACGGCATAAAAACCTTCAGCTTCAACTTTACTTAAATAGAGTTTTTTTAAGCCGACAACTTTAAACCCTTCAGCATAAATCCGTGCCAAAATTTTTCCGGCTGATCCTGCCGCAAAAGCATCCGGTTTTATGATTGCAAATGTTCTCTCCATAATATTTTCTCCTTATAGTGTTATATAAATCGAGGCGGTTTTTAACATCAGACTACCCAGCTGTCAAGATATTAACCATTAAGCCAGAGTTACTCGGTTGCCAACTGCTTTAGTGATGGGATGACTTTCCGCAATGCCATCCCCCGGTGACTGATTCGATTTTTTATGCTAGCAGGTAGCTCTGCCATAGTTTTCCCATATTCTGGAACCATAAACAGCGGATCATAGCCGAAACCACCTGATCCACGTTCGCCACGCATAATCAAACCTGAAACTTGCCCGCTGTATGTCTGACAACGACCATCTGGCCAAGCCAGAGCTATGACACAGTGAAACGCTGCTTGCCTTTGCTCATCTAAGATGGCATCCATTTCCCGCAGCAATTTCCGATTATTTTCTTTGTCATCACATTGTTCACCGGCATAGCGCGCAGAAAATACCCCTGGTTCTCCAGCCAGAGCATTGACGCTAAGACCGCTATCATCTGCCAGAGTGAGTAAGCCGCTGAATTGAGCCATTTCCACAGCTTTTTTACGGGCATTCTCCAAAAAAGTTGCGCCGTCCTCAATAACGTCTGGAGCCTCTTCATATTGATCAAGACCCACAATTTCAATGCCCGAATCGTCCAAAAGGGTGCGGATCTCCCTCAATTTTCCTTGATTTCCAGTTGCAATCAACAACTTCATGATTCCAAATCCAGTGATTGTCGTTGCAATGAGGTCAGCTCTCGACACCCTTGCAGCGCCAGATTGCGTAACTCATCCAGTTGTTCGAGGGAGAACGGCTCTTCTTCTGCTGTTCCCTGCACTTCAACAAATTTACCAGTTCCAGTGATGACAAAGTTCATATCGACATCAGCATTTGAATCTTCCTGATAATCAAGATCCAACAATGGGTTGGCAGCGACAATGCCGACACTGATAGCAGAGACACTATCTTTGAGCGGCAATTCATTCAAGACCCCCTTTGTCACCAAATGATTGAGAGCATCATAAAGAGCAATATAAGCACCCGTTATAGACGCTGTGCGAGTGCCACCATCGGCCTGCAGAACGTCACAATCAATCTGGACGGTTATTTCACCCATCGCTTCCAGATCGGTCACTGCCCGCAGTGATCGTCCAATCAGACGTTGAATTTCCTGTGTTCTGCCAGAAATCTTCCCCTTGGCCGCTTCACGCATGGAACGGGTATGGGTTGCACGCGGCAGCATACTGTACTCTGCCGTGACCCATCCACGTCCCTGCCCGCGCATAAACGGGGGAACACGTTCCTCAACTGAAGCGTTACAAAGAACTTTGGTTTCTCCACAGCAAACCAAAACCGAACCTTCTGCATATTTGGTAAATTGGCGCTGAAAACTGAACGGTCGCAACTGGTTCTCCAAGCGCCCATCACAGCGTTTCACATTAGTTGATGTCATTAGTTTTCTCCTTGGATTTCTTGGCATAACGGTGAATTCCAGTATATAGAGCTTGTATTATTTGATTTTGATAATCGGGATTTTGCAGTTGTTGCAGCTCTTCCGGATTGCTCAAATATCCAAGTTCAATCAGTACGGTCGGTAGATCCCCTCTGCCGAGAGATAAACGTGATGATGGATAGATACCGCGAACCTTGATCGAATTCTCACGCAAACTCAAGGCAAGATCATTGGCGAGAAGCATACTGTCACTTGTGACTGTTGCGGTCACAGCACCTTCGGTAACATCGGGGGCTTTTTCTTCTGGTCGGATAAACAAGTTCACACCACTTAATTCAGCAGAAAAAGAGGCTTGGGCATGCAACAACAACCAGATATCGACATCCTCTTTCGAAGCCGCCTGTAATCGCTGCTCCATTGTCACTTCATAATCGCCGTCACGACTGAGATAAATGGGGATGCCAAGCTTCATTTTCAACTGCTTGGCCAGCTTGTTTGCGACATCCATATTCAACTGCTTTTCTTTAAATCCTGAAGGAGCAATAATACCGGTATCCAAACCACCATGTCCGGGATCGATCGCTACAGACCGAAGTATTGAGGCGCTTTTACTGGCTTTTTTATTCAAAAAAAAGGCAAAGAGCTTTTCTATTCCTCTGGCTTGTTTTGCAGGAGTGTTATCAATATCGGGGTCAAGGTTGCGAAAATAGACTGATTGACCACTTAGTTGTGCCAGTTGGTTTAAGACAAAGCTATCAGTTACACGAAGGCGACCATCAATAAAACGGGGCTTATCCTTCAAGGGATAAAATTCATCGCCAAGTTTTAGATAGCCACTCGCCGGAGAAATTTCTCCCCACCCATACTTCGAACGGATTAAAAAACTATGTGAGATTGCGTTCCAATGCCCCGTCAAATTAACAGCGTCCAGAGCATCTTCAATCGCGACATAAGGAACACCATCCTGCTGATAGACATCTGCGAGGCGGACAGGATCTTTACCACGCAAACCGATATCAACGGCGGCAAACGCTGAGCTCAGGGGCAGAAAAAAACAAAGAAGCAGAACAAGGTAACGCATGAAAACTCCCTACAAATCCAGCTGGACCTCGTTTATCCAGCAAGACACTATCAATTTAATGTTTATCCAAAAAGGGTTCAAATAAGAGATTCACCGACCGAGGGTTCCACGTTGAAGACCTCAAACAAGCGCGCGATTAGCAGTTTCTCCAGTTGCAATTGCGAGTGCTGATCCTCACCAATGTCACGGACTTGTCCACCGGCGATCATCCCATGCCCGCCAGCAGTACCAATCCCGGCAATGACTTGCTGGATGACGAGTCCAAGCTTCGCTTCTGGATTTAAAGATCGCATCGATAAAATTTGTGTGCCGTTAAACCAGCCCATGCCAAAAACGTAGCGAATACCCTGTTCTCGCAAAAGAAAATCTGCAAGTTCTGCAACCAGATCAGGGTTATCAATCGTATGTAAATTAAACACCAGCATTTCACCAAAAACGCGTGAATTTTCAATCGCAGTGTGAAACGCTGAAAAATAATTTCGCGGCACAGGGGGATGGATAATATCATAAAGTATCTGATTATTGGAAATGGGTAACAGCTTTAAATACGCTTCACGGTCAGCCTTTGACCACTCGCGACCAAGGTCCTGAGTTTCTGACTTAATGGCATAAAAAAGGCTGGTTGCAAGTTTCGTATTAATCGAGACCTTTTGACTATTCAGATATTCGTAAAGGATAGTGGCTGAAGCGCCATAATTTTCACGCACATCAACCCAAAAAATATCCGTTGGATCTTTTTTTGAAGGGTGATGATCAATAACCAGATGGACTTGGTGTCCGGAGGGTAGAGAGTTATTCCCGGCATCAGGCTGAGTATCAACCATACAGATAACTGCAAACTGGCTAAGGTTAAGTTCACAGATTGGCACCAGAGAGATCTCCAGTAACTCCACCATTTTACGATTTTCACTGCGACCAATAACGCCACCGTAAGATAAAACTGCATCCTGTCCGGTTTTAATCAGGATCAGATGGCGCAGAGCAACAGCAGATGCAATTGAGTCTGGATCAGGATTATCGTGACAGATAATAAGAATTTTTCCTCGCCCCCGAATCCATTCAATCATGTTACCGACAGAGTTATCGTCAATCTGGGCGTTGATACAATTAGAATCTTCCGTCGAAGACTGCAGCTTATCCATTGATGAGTTCACCTTTCTGAAGCTCAGCAAAAACCATCTCTATCGCCTGTTCAGGTGTTTGTGCTTGAGGTGTTGTGGTCGAAATTTGGGGCCAGCTATTGAGTTGGACAACGGTTCTTCCAATTTTTAAAGCAATGGCAATTTCTGATAAGGTTCCATGTCCCCCTTCAATAGCAATCAAAGCTTGAGCTGTTTGCGCAATGATAACATTACGCGCGTGCCCCATCCCGGTAACGATGGGTAATGAAACATAGCGGTTCGCGGCACTGGAACTATCGCCAGGTAAAATACCAATGACGTCTCCTCCCGCTTCAGCACAACCGCGAGATGCCGCCTCCATCACTCCACCAAGGCCACCGCAAACCAGGACTCCACCGTTTCGTGCAATGAGTCGGCCAATCTGATACGCAGATTTAAGACCACAAGGTGACGCCTCAGACGCTCCGATTACACCTATGATTGTTTTCTTTTGCATGACATCAAACCAGAATATTACACATGGATAATTTCAATCGGACCATCTGCCAAGGCTTCCATTCCATCAAAGATCCCCCAGGGAGAATTTTCGACAGCCAACACTGGAACGGGCAAAGCGCTTCTGATATCTTCAATAGTTAAATCATCAAGCAGCAATTCACCACCATCTTTAAAGATGACATCTGGAAGCAGCAACCCCGCCCCCAAGTCCACACCTTTTAATTGATCTAACAAATCAGCACCAGTAATAAGGCCAGTTACGGTGACATCAAGGCCAAAAAAATTATTTCTGATCGCAATCACATCGACAATGACATCTGCTTTAGAACCAATTTGCTCAGCAAAATGAAGCAATTCGTCGTAAAAAAGACACCCGGTGACCAAGGTAATTCTGGACAATTCGAGGGGTTCAACTTCCAACAAGACCTCTTCTACCTGTTGTCGAAATTGGGCAATCATACCAACACCATCTTCAATCTGCGGGAATTCTTCATAATCTGCTGCCAAGGGAAGTTCTGCTTTGGCTAACAGATAAAATTCGTCTGCAGCAAACACAAAGCGATGCCCATGGCGCTGGAGAAAAAGCTGTTGCTGCTGATGGATTATTTGCAAACAGGACAGGGCATCAGGCTGCGTCATCTTCGTTAATTGCGGCAATTTTTCACGATGTTGCGTCAACCCGACGGGAACGACAGCCAAAGAAATAATCCGCGGATAAAGTTGTGAGAGCTCGGTTATTGTTTGTTGTAATGCTGCCCCGTCATTGATACCCGGACATAAGACAATTTGACAATGGAGCTCAATCCCTTCCTGGGTTAACCGTTGTAACAACGGTAAGATTTCTGGAACCTGAGCCCCAAGCAATCTTTGTCGCAAAGCATGTTCTGTCGCATGAACAGAAATATATAGAGGGGAAAGTTGATCACGAATAATTCTCTGCAGATCAGTTTCAGTCAGATTTGTCAGCGTGATATAAGAACCGTAGAGATAAGAAAAACGGTAATCTTCATCTTTGACGTACAGGGTCTGCCGCATCCCCTTAGGTAACTGATGGACAAAACAAAACATACACTGATTGCCACATTGGCGCGGTTGCGGATGCTCTAACTCTAACCCTAGGTCTTCATGGGAATCTTTTTCCAGTTCAAATTCCCACAGCTCATCGTCGTCTCGCAGAATCGCCAGCAGAAGATGATCCTGCTCTAGGCATTGATGATAGTCGACGATATCACTAATCTCATGTCCGTTAATACTAAGCAATCTATCACCAGCAAGCAACCCAAGTTCTGCAGCATAACTCCCTGATTCAACCGAATCTACCCTGACCATGCGATGTTCTCTTTCTTACACTGAACGACTTCTGTTACAAACAAAGCCAACCTAAAATAGCAAATTTATATGGAATATGAAAAACTGCGAAGAAAAGCATTGAGGGCGGCACCACCGGCACCGCCCTCAATGAAAACCCTCGTAGAAAATATAAATTTAATCACGCCCCCCATGAAGACGAAAATTTCCGTCAACAGACGTTATTGAACTTACAGCGTGTTTATAGACTAAAACATCTCCGCTGCTTTCGACTAAAATACAAAAGCTGTCGAAGGATTTTATATAACCTTCAAGTTTATTCCCGGTCATCATGACAAGAGAAACCTTTACCCGCTCTTTTCGAGCCTGATTCAAGTACTGATCCTGGATATTAAATGGTGACTTAGGCATGTCCTCTCCTTTACTCAAGTAAAAAATTTTCAATAGATTGTACTACAATATCAGACTTCGTTGAGGAATCAACCCAAATAATATCCTCTTCTTTCCTAAACCAGGTCAGCTGTCTTTTTGCATATTGGCGGGTGTATTTCTGAATATCAGCCAACATCTGCTCGGCACCGATTTCAGCTTTTAAAAATCGGACCACTTCTCTGTAACCGAGAGTTTGCAAGGCTTTCAGATCTAATGAATAACGTTCAACCAGCGCTCTGACTTCATCAACTAAACCATCTGATAGCATCTGTTCGGTGCGGTCGTTAATGCGTGCATAAAGTTGCGACCGAGTAAAGTCCGGAGCCAGTTTCAAAACACGATATGGTTGCTCTGCAAAACCGTGCTCGGCTTTTAGCGCAGACATTTTTTGACCACTCAGGTAAAAGACTTCGAGTGCTCTGACGATCCTGACAATGTTATTGGAGTGTATCAGAGTTGCCGACTCAGGGTCGACCGCCTTTAACTGAGAGAAAAGGGTCCCCCTCCCCCCCTTTTCCTCGGTTTCAAGCAACTGCTTGCGTAACTCACCGTTCGCGGAAGGCAGATCGGCCAACCCATTGAGCAATGCACGGATATAGAGCCCGGTACCGCCGACAACACAGGGAATTTTCTTGCGGGCCGAGATATCTGCCAACAAGGGTCGTGATTGATCAATAAACTCGGCAACTGAAAACTCCTGATCAGGATCAATCAGGTCGATCATGTGATGCGGGGCTACAGCCTGTTCCTGAAGGGTTGCTTTTGCCGTGCCGATATCCATAGACCGATAAACTTGCCGCGAATCTGCTGAAATAATTTCTAAAGGAAACCTGTCAACAAGAGAAAGAGCCAAACTCGTTTTACCTGTGCCAGTTGGACCACAAATAACCACGATGGATATTTTTTCAGATTCTGCTTCAACCATATTCAAACTCTCGCATCAGATGAAATATACCGTATTTTTGTTACCAGGAAATGCCCCAGAAATTACTTCTGAGCAGCATGACACAGGGGAAGTTGCCCAGACAAACCAACGGCCACTATTTTCTTCGGAAAAGACGCTCCACTTCAGACAATGTCATCCGCTGGACGACCGGCCTGCCATGAGGACAGTTCGCCTTAAAATCAATCTGATCGAGGGCGCGAAACAAGGCCTTTATTTCTACAGTTTCAAGGGCCTGGTTAGCGCGAATAACACTATGGCAAGCCATCATGATGAGGATATCATCGATAGATTCACGCAGTTGACCGGTACGCCCGATGCGGGCTAACTCTAAGGCTACATCGACAACCAGTCCGGCGACATTACTGTCCGCTAATAACAATGGGACAGCTTTAAGAGCAAAAGATTTACCACCAAAAGGTTCAACCTCAAAGCCGAGTTTCTCAAGTTCAGATTGATTATCGTTCAGCGCCGTCGCACTGTTAAAGTCGAGCTCTAAGACTTCGGGAAACAGAAGCGTCTGGCTTGGGATTTCGCCAGCGGCATACGCGTGGCGTAACTTTTCGAAACCAACGCGCTCGTGAGCGGCATGTTGATCGATTAAAACCAGATCAGCCCGGTCCTGACAGAGGATGTAACTCTGATGATATTGACCAAGGATCTGCAAACCGCTAAAGAAGCCCTGAGCCTCACTTCCCGGCAGTGAATATTGACCGGCTGCAGTGTCCATAGTTGACCGCACTGGTTCATCAAATGGAGAGTTAACCGCTGGGATGTCCGCTTCTGGTAACGGGTCGCCCATATTGGCGATGGGTGGTGCATAGTGACCATGCGTTTCTCTGACAGAATCATTTTTTACTGCTTCATCATCCCGGTGTACGGGTGCTTCAGTTTGCAATCCCATCCGTGGCACTTGATCCGGGGTCTCAGGGAGTTGCGTTAACCATGTTGCCGGGCTGAGCGCTTGTTGCAAACTCTTAGCGATAAAATCGTGAACCAAGGACTGCTCACGGAAACGAACCTCATGCTTCGTTGGGTGGACATTGACATCGACCTGTGCTGGATCGATTTTCAAGAACAGGATAACGACAGGATAACGCCCTTTCATTAGCAAGTGACGATAGCCGTCCATAACCGCATGCTGAACAATCCGATCACGTATATAACGACCATTAATAAAGGTGTAGATATGTGACGCAGCTGAGCGCGTCAACTGGGGTTGAGAAATTAACGCCGAGAGTTGCAGGTCATCTCCAGCCTGCTGTTCCACCGCAAGAAGATCATTCAACACCGACCGACCCAGCAAAGCCGCAACCCGTTCTCGAACCCCCTTTTCTCGACGCAAATCAAGCAGCGTACGATCATTGTGTTTTAAGCGAATACTGACCGTCGGATTTGCCATCGCTTGTTTGGTCACGACATCTGCGGCATGGCCCAGTTCAGTTTGCTCTTTACGCAGAAATTTTTTACGCGCGGGTAAATTAAAGAACAGGTTTCGAACCTCAACAACAGTGCCCTGGGGTAATCCAACCTCAGTCACACTTTTAATCTTCCCCCCTTCGACATAGATCTGCTGCCCCAGACCATCTTGGCTCGCACATGTTTTTAAACGGAGACGCGACACCGAGGCGATTGAAGCCATCGCTTCCCCGCGAAACCCCAGCGTATGTAGAGCAAATAAATCTGCATCGGTGCGGATTTTACTGGTTGCATGGCGTTCAAATGAAAGGAACGCATCCTGACGGCTCATCCCACAGCCATCATCTGTCACTCGGATGAGACGTTTCCCCCCTGCTTCGAGCTCAATCAGGATATTTGATGCACCTGAATCCAGGGAGTTTTCGAGCAATTCTTTCACTACAGAGGAGGGTCGCTCAACCACCTCACCCGCAGCGATTTTATTACATAAGTCTTCAGGGAGAACATGTATTTTTGTTTCCATAGCAGCTATTATGACTTTCCAACGGATAAAAAGATAGCGCTCGAGATAATTCCCGACCGCTATCGAAACAAAACAACCCTCTTGATCCTTGAATTATTTTTCTTCCAAACCTTCAAAGAACACTTCAATATCCTCAAACTCATCTTCTGGCTCTGGTTCAGATGATGACACCTCTTCTGGTGCCAAAGTTAAGCCAACGCTCACAAACCCGAGATCTTCAGCAACATTATTAACGATTTCAGCCGACACTTCTGAAGCGTGACGGAGATAGGTTTCAAACAGAGCATTATCACAAATCGTATTGATCAACCTGGGAACCCCTCCTGAAAATTGATGGATCAGAGCCAAAGCATCTTCATGAAAAGGAGAGACCTCGCACTTAGCAACCTGGAGTCGGTGATTGATGTACGCCAAAGTGGCCTGGGTAGAAAGGGGAGTCAACGTATATTTAAACGCAACACGTTGAGCCAGAGGAGCATCCAGCTTCATGACATTGTCGAGTTCGGGTAAACCAAAAAAGATAATGTTAAGTAATTTCTTATCAGGAATCTCAAGATTCAATAACCCCCGGAACTCCTCCATCAGCTCACGGGTTTGTAGCATCTGTGCTTCATCAATCAAGACAACAGCTTTACGCCCCTCTTTTTCAATTTCCAGCAGGCGCTCAAAGAGTTGTTTCAACATCTTCAGCGGGCTAATGTCAGGATTTTTGACCCCTAACTGTGTACAGATACGGGACATAATCCATTCTGGAGTGATTGCTGAATGAATCATCACAAGAAGCGACGACTCATATTTATCGTAAGGGAGGTTATCCAACATACGCCGAGCTAGTGTGGTCTTTCCTGTTCCCACTCCACCAACGAGGACAGCGAGTCCTTTATCTGTATCGACAGAATATTTCAGCCGCAACAAGGCCTGGTTATGTTGATCACTGTCGAAATAAAATTTTTCATTAGGTGCGTTTGAAAATGGTTCCCGGTCAAACTTAAAATGATCTGTATACCCCATAATCTCTCCAACTAAAAAATAAACGTGTTATTAAAGGAAAGAGATTCGCTCATTACCCCCGCTCGGCCCATCACTGGAATCATCATCGGTAATGCCAAGAGTTTTTTTCAAAATAGAAATTTTATCCCGGACATCACGATAGTTACTATCCTGTGAAAAAACATTCTTATAGCTGATTAAAGCATCATTCGACCGCTCTGCCCGCTCATAAAGCAAACCGAGCTCATATCCAAGGTTGAGCTTCTGAATCGCCTCAAGATGGGCGAAATCAAGCGCCTGTTGAAACATGAGTTCTGCGTTTTCATAGTCACCCTTATCCGAATAACTCAACCCCTTCAAGGTTTGACAGTCGACATAACGGGAAGGTTCGATCCCTGCCTTTTCAAACTCACTGATAGCATCATCAAGCAAACCCATTTCCCGATAAGCAATGCCAAGGTTATAATGGGATTCGAGATCGTCGGCAGCAATTTGCTCATCAACATCGGTCTTAAAGATCTTTTTCTCAGTCGCTTCATCCGGGATCAGACTATCCAACCCCGCGTTAAAGTCAATATCAGAAAAACTCTCCGCCCCGAGATCTGTCGCCGCTGCGACCGGCTCCCCACTTGACGGCTCTTGCTCACGGTGGAGCAATCCTTCAATCTCTTCAAGTTTCTGCCGACATTCAGCTGATTCAGGCTCATACTTGAGAATAGCCTGGCACAGTTTTTCTGCCTCAACATACAACCCCTGTTGGAGATAGAATTCTGCCTCCTCCAGGTCCGCTTGCAGATTATGCTCAACGACTGGTGTCGATGTTTCTGATTCTTCTTCGGCCATATCAAAAGAAAAGTCAACATCGTCATTCTGCGGTTGGTTGAGATCGATGTTGTCATCAATATTCAGCTCGATGACCGCATCAGAGTCAGCAACTTCTCCGGTGAAACTACTGTCCAGAGCAGATTCCAACTGCAGATCGACAGCTTCATCTTCGACAATATCAAAGGTTAGATCATCCGTCTCCGCAGAGAGCTCGAAGACATCATCAGTAAGGGAGATATCTTCCTCTGCTGATCCCAGCAAGGAATCAGAAAGGGTCTCTTCAATGATCATCTCTTCAGGCTCATCCGGTTGTTCAGATATAATATCTAAGAGCTTATCTCCCTCTCCGGTCAATTCGTAGATTGAATCCAAAGTCTGCAAGACAACTCTATTGTCAGCCAGTTCTCCTTTTAAAATTTCATAGAAGTCTTTGAGACGATCTAAGCGGTCAGCTTTGAAGAAGGTGTCCTTCCAATCTTCAAGTTCAGTCAGGGCAATATCAAAATGTTTGCGATCAATTTCACATTGAATCAGCGATTCTCTGGTGTCGAGATCGGTGGGATCCATACTCAAGAGTTGTTGATAAATCTCACAGGATTTAGCCCACTTTTTAAGGTCAGAATAACCACGCCCCAGCAAACGAAGTAAATCAGGATCGCTGGGTTTCTCCTTTAACAAATTCTCGAGAATCTGCACCCCGCGGCCATAATCGCCCTTTTCATAAAAAGCCAGGGCAAGCCCCATCTGGAGTTTGTTATTTTTTGGATAAAGGGGGAGGAACATCTTATAGAGTTTGAGGATCTTGTCGAAGTCACCTCTTTCACTCAAAATCTCCAGAACGGAGTCAAGCTCGGAATAACCTTCATCCTTGCGATCGTTATTGGCATAAACTTCTGCAAGCTTAACCCGAACGTTGAGGTTGTTCAGATCGAGATCACGCATCTTCTCCAGAGTTTTTATCTCATCCGCAATCATCCCATTGCGACCGTAATGGTCGACCAGGTTGCGATACTCGGTCATGGCATTACCAAGTAAACCCTGTTTTTCATTTAGCTCTGCAAGACGATTAAATAAAGCCACCTGACTTGGATCAAGCCGTTGCATCTGTTTATAGATTGCAATCGCTTTCAGATAAAAGCCATTACTGGAAAAATATTTAGCGATCGACTCATATTGTTCATAAGCTTCCGTATTTTTGTTCGTTCGTACGTACAATTCAGCAAGTTTTTGCCTTGAACGGACATCGGCAGGATCCAGCTCAACAATCTTGGCGTAATCCTTGATCGCCTTTGCTACCTGCTTTTTTTTCAAATTTTTCTGCGCCGACTCAAGCAGTTTGTCTTTGTTCGTTGCCAAAAAAGCCCCCTAAAGCTGACTAATTTACATAGATTTCGTATTGAAAGATACGCGAAATATCAATTAAGTGTCAAGTAATGACACTGACTTATGAATAAACAATAAGTTTATTAGAATTGTCTCAAGACAGAGTAACACACATTAAAAACAAAGAACAATAATGAATAATAGTTTATTTAAGTTTTCTCCAACTTTCGGACTTCATCAGCAGACAAGACCCTGTAACGTCCGGTCGAAACACCCACTAAATCAAGCGAATCCAAACGAATCCTCTTGAGCCTGACAACGGTTAATCCCAGCACTTCGCACATCCGTCTGACTTGTCGATTGCGACCCTCATGAATGGTCAGTTCAAACCAGCAACCAGAACCAACCGAGCGGATATTATCAACCTTTGCCGGCGCCGTCACCCCTTCATCAAGGTGAATCCCCTGCTCTAACCGCTGCACCATTTTTGCCGACAAGAGTCCACGAACTTTCACTAAATATGTCTTATCAACATTGTGACTGGGATGACTGATCCGGTAAGCAAGATCCCCATCGTTGGTCAATAACAATAAACCTTCCGTGTTGTAATCAAGCCGACCAACAGGAAAAAGACGGGTCGGGACATCAGTGAGAAGATCTGTGACCAACCGGCGCCCTTCAGGATCTTTAAGGGTAGAGACATAGCCACGGGGCTTATTAAGCAAGATCGTCAATTTCGCCTCCGCCTTGGCTAAATCTTTGCCATCAACTTGAACTTGATCATGACTCAAGTCTGCACGGTCACCTAATTTAGCCGGATGGCCATTGACGCTAACTCTGCCTTCCTCAATCCACTTCTCTGCCTGTCTGCGCGATGCCAGACCTGCCTTAGCTATTAATTTTTGTAATCTTTCAGCCATAAAATCAATCTACCGGGTCAGGGTTTAAAGGATATGCCTCAGCCAATTCTGGAGCTAAGGCAGAAAACTCTTTTAATGTCGGCAGATCATTTAAATCACGCAGACCAAAAAGTTCAAGGAATTGTCGACTGGTCCCGTAGATCAGTGGTCGTCCGGGGATATCTTTCTTACCGAGAATACGCAGCAGATTTTTATCCAGGAGGGTCTTCATCACACCGCCAGAATCAACCCCGCGCAGATATTCAATTTCAGCACGGGTTGCAGGTTGCCGATAAGCAACAATCGCCAATGTTTCAAGTGCCGCCCGGGAAAAACGGGAAGCACGCGATCGGTTCAATTTGCGCAGCGATGGCGCAAATTCAGCACAGGTTCGAAACTGATAGCCCCCTGCAACCTCGGCAAGATAAAAGCCATGAGCAGCAGAGGTGTAGTGTTGTTGCAGTTCGACGATAATCGGTCGTAAAACCGATTTTGGTTGTTCCAAAATGACGCTCAACCGGTCAACAGATAAGGGAGCATCAGCAGCAAAAATAAGGGCTTCAACCAGTCTTCGCAAATTATCCATAACTGAGCAAATCCTTTTGCGGGGTCAGTTTTGATAATTGTTCAGGTGAAACCACTAACACCAACCATATTTCGCTAAAATCTTCCACTTGCTCAATGTTCAAAACATGCATTTTCACCATCTCCAAGGTGGCAATGAAGGTGACGATCAATTCGCTCCGAGTGTGTTTTTTAGAAAAAATCTCCCTGAAGCTAAGCCGTTTATACTCCAACAATTTTTCAGCGATGCGCTCGATGTAATCAGCAACAGAAAGAGATTCACGAATAACTTCATGAAAGACTTCAGGTGGTTT
The DNA here is from genome assembly GCF_900107645.1 of Desulfuromusa kysingii. GTDB lineage: Bacteria > Desulfobacterota > Desulfuromonadia > Desulfuromonadales > Geopsychrobacteraceae > Desulfuromusa > Desulfuromusa kysingii. The sequence continues at coordinate 49,127 of NZ_FNQN01000009.1, read as the reverse complement.
CTCTTTTAACAACTGGTAAAAAGCTTCTGCCAGCTGATAAAGACCCACCACAACGTCATCTTCTTCACTTTCGTCAATGAGCACATCAGAAGAATGAAACTGTCCGGTAAAGATATCCCGATTTAACTGCGGGAGTTCTTGAAATACCTCTGCTGCATCTTTGTAGCGTTGATACTCTAAAAGCCGTTTAACCAATTCAGCACGGGGATCTTCTTCCTCTTCACCAACTTCATCGCTAACAGGCAACAACATTCTTGATTTTATATGAATCAGTGACGCCGCCATAAGGAGGAACTCCCCGGCGACGTCAAGATCGAGATATTGCATTTGTTCTATAACGGACAAATATTGTTCGGTGATTTCAACAATACGGATATCGTAAATATCCATCTCATGACTTTTAATCAAATGCAGTAAGAGATCAAGTGGACCAGAAAAATTTTCTAGCTGGATTTCTATCGCCATGATGATATCAACGACTAAACAGAAAATGCATGGCCTTCTCTACCATGCGGAATTCATCACCAGCCATAAACAAAACTAATGTGTTAATAACGGGACCGAGAATAAGCGACCAGATATCAGTAAAGAAAACCACGAGTAAAATCAACACAAACCCAAACGGCTCTAGCTTACCGATCAAGCTCGCATAGCGTTCCGGGAGGATTCCGGTAAGGATCCTTCCGCCGTCCAAAGGGGGTATAGGAATCAGATTAAACAACCCCAGAAGGACATTAATATAGAGACTGAACCCTGCCATCATTTTGACCGGGGCAACAAAGTGGGTGTAACTTGACCAGCCACCAAATGAGGTCTGGTCAATCAGACTGAGTCCACGCAGCAATAACGCAGAAAAAACGGCTAAGGACAGGTTTGTTGCCGGTCCCGCCAACGCAACCCAAATCATATCACGACGCGGTCGGCGGAAATTCCCCGGGTTGACGGGGACAGGTCGCGCCCAGCCAAATCCGAAGATAAAGATGGCAATGGAACCGATAGGATCAAGATGCTTAAACGGATTTAAGGTCAAACGTCCCAACAACCGGGCGGTTGGGTCACCAAACCGTTCGGCCATGTAACCATGCGCAACCTCATGCAGAATAATGGCTAACAGAGCAGGGACAAGCATGATTGCGATTTTGGAAATGATTACTTCCATTATGTGTGAGCTTCCAACATAGTAGCTGAACCGATTGAGATCCAAAACAACAGGATTCTCTCAACAAGTCCAGACACAAAAGAGAAAAACTAAAACAAACAAGACATCCTATTCGACATGTCTATAGGGGTCAACCAAAGGCACTATAATTATACTTGAAAGTTTGCTTTTACAAATCCAATCTCGTCGTCCCGCGTCTGTATTTCTTGATTTAAACGGGCCTTCAGCAAAGCAATGAAAATCTCCTGAAAAGAGCGTCCGGGCTTAAAACCCAGAGTGATAAGATCATCCCCATTCAATATTATTTTTTCTTTACGTAATTCGGTCGTATACAATGATAGCCAGCGGCGTAAATTTTCCTGATCACTACAGGCCATCAAATAAAGAATGATCTCGATTGCCAGGCCATCAAACCAAAAATAGATTTCACTGTTTTGCGGATGAGGCAACTTGCTCGACCGATGTCTGAGCCGCTTGAGTAACATTTTTGCTTTCGGTAACTGTTCCAGGACTAAAGTATGATCTGCTGGTGACATGCCAAGCCATCGACTGACCTTAGCCGCCCCCTTGTTAGACAGGTTATCAAAAAGACAAAAAAGATATAACAACCAGCGCCGATAGGCTTCACCAGTATATAACAGATCAAACCAACTGCTAGCGCGTTCGGCCGCAACAAACAAGCTGGCGGTACTCTGGTCGAAGTGCAATTTAGCATCGATAAACGTTAACAGATCAAACTGATCCAGACGCCCCAAGGCAGCAACAACCCGCGACTCATCAAGGATTTGTTTAAGCTCATGTAAAATTCTCAACCCGGAAATTTGCTTGACTGACCTTAGCTGCACCGCACTGCGCATCAGACGTTCGGTCTGCTTACCGATTTTAAAACCTAGCCGTTGTTCAAAACGGACAGCTCTGAATAAACGGGTCGGATCCTCAATAAAGCTGAGGTTGTGCAATACCCGGATAGCCTTATCCTTCAGATCACGTTGGCCACCAAAGAAATCAAGCATCTGTCCGAAATGGTCTGGGTTTAAAGAAATCGTCAACGTGTTAATGGTAAAATCTCGACGATAGAGATCGTGGCGAATTGATGCATGCTCGACCTGCGGCAAAGCTGCAGGCTTGTCATAATACTCAAGGCGGGCAGAAGCGATATCAATCTTGAATCCATCGGGGAAGACGATAACAGCGGTGCCAAATTTTTCGTGTGTCCGCACCCGGCACGTAGTGGTTTTTGCAAATGCCTCCGCAAAAGCAATCCCATCACCTTCAACCACAATATCAACATCAAGATTTTGCTGACGCAGCAATAGATCGCGGACAAATCCACCGACGAGGTAAGCCTGCATTCCAAGTTGATCGGCAACCGCTCCGAATTCGGCGAGAATTTCCTTAACCGACCCAGGCAGATGGGTGGAGATTAACTGTCGCAGATTTTTCCGTTTCAATTGCATCCCACTGCGCCCGGGTAAATCTTTAGTTGCTGCTGTAGAAAGCTGCCGATCTCCCAACATATAACGGAGCAAGTCGGTGCGAGTGATGACCCCGACGAGAGTTCCTGAATCAACAACAGGGACACAGCGTTGATTGTGTTCCATAATCCCCTGCTGTAACTCAAGCAACGAAGCAGTTGATGGTACCACCTGAAAATCGGTATTCATCATTTCACTGACGTTCATCTTCAAGAGTTTGTGGTGGGCTGCTTTTTCTACCACCTGACGGGTTATAATGCCGACCACATGTTGCAGGTCATCTACAATGGGAATCGCGTTAAAGCTGAACCGCGTCATCAACTCCCGAGCGGCCCCTACCGTAGAGTTGCTAGTGAGAACTTTGACCGGTGACGACATCAGATCGCTGGCCTGAAAATGGGAGCGCACATGTTGCCGGATCAATCGCTCCATCCGATCAAGTAACTGCGCCAGCGGCATATCGCGGACGGTGGCCGATGCGGCAAAAGCATGCCCCCCGCCGCCAAATTCCTGAAACAACTCGCCAACATGCATTTCAGGCACACGAGAACGTCCCACCATGAAAATCTGATCTTCCATACGCACGGCAACAATCAAGACGTTAAGGTTTTCAATATCTTGAAGCTTATGTACCAGACTGGAGATATCACCGACATAGTCATTGACCGTCGCCGTAGCTAGCGTAATTTCGACACCATTGACAACGATTTTTTCGCAGGACTTCAACAATTCACTGAGCAGATCGACCTGTTCAGACGTCATCTCCCGGACCAGAAAGTCAGCTACGGTATTCAGATTAGCACCATTGCGGAGCAAAAATGCGGCGGATTGAAAATCCTCGGGAGTGGTTCCAGAAAAAAGTAGATGACCGGTATCCTCATATAATCCAAGCATCATCATCGTTGCTTCATCGGCTGTTGGGACGATCCCCCGTTTTATGAAAAGCTGGGTTATGATCGTTGTTGTCGCGCCAACCTCCTGGATAAATTCCAACTGACCGCGGATGGTATGTTCATCAAGCGGATGGTGGTCGTAAATATGGATTTCAAGATTAGGATTATGGACAATATCCGCAAATTTGCCAATCCGCGCCGCGCTGCGCACATCAACCAGGATCAACCTGGTGACCTCCGAGAGTTCAATATCACTGATCTTTTTCATCCCGTAGGCATAGAGAGTACTGTGCAGCAAGAAATCGCGCAGCCCACGCTCCTGCCCTCCAGGAAAAACCAGAACGGCGTCCGGATAAAGTCTCTTGGCCGCGATCATGGATCCCAAGGCATCAAAATCAGCATTTACGTGGGTAGCAATTACATCCATATAAACAGAAACTCACAGAAAACAGGGTAAGGCGATTAAAGCCACAAAACTAGAGTTCCAGCGACCCAATCAAATCATTAATGTCGGCGACTCCCTCATCCCGGCAAAACTCTTCCAGCCCGCGAATTATCGTAGCCATGGCATTGGGATCAACAAAATTAGCCGTGCCAACCTGAACAGCTTTCGCCCCGACGATCAAAAATTCCAAGGCGTCCATTGCGCGAGAGATCCCGCCAATGCCGATCACCGGGATCTGAACGGCTTGAACCACCTGGTGCACCAAACGGACAGCAATCGGCCGGATAGCCGGACCGGATAGACCACCGATCACATTTGCCAGTCGTGGCTTGCGGGTTTTAACATCGACGGCCATCCCCGTGAGGGTATTAATCAGACTTAAGGCATCCGCCCCAGCATCTTCAGCCGCTCTTGCGGTCACTTGAATATCGGTCACGTTAGGGGTGAGTTTGACAATCAGTGGCTTTGACGTTCGTTTACGAACCAAAGAGATAGCAGCAAATGCGGCTTTGGGATCTGTTCCGAAGATAATCCCTCCATGTTTAACATTGGGGCAAGAGATATTCATCTCCAAGGCGGCGACACCCGGAACATCATCCAAGCGGGCCGCAACCTCACCATATTCATCTTGCGTATTACCAAAAAAATTAACAATAACCGGGCAATCATAGCGTTGCAAAAACGGCATCTTTTCTTCCAGAAAAGCGTCAACACCAACATTCTGCAAACCAATAGCATTGAGCATACCACTGACCGTCTCGCAGATACGGGGGACATTATTCCCCGCTTTCGGATGCAGCGACATCCCCTTGGTCACAACCGCCCCAAGCTGGTTCAAATCAAGATAACGGGAATACTCTTCACCATAGCCAAAAGTTCCAGATGCTGGCATCACCGGGTTTTTTAATTTCAGCCCTGCAATCTCTACCGCCAAACTCGGCTGTATAATTTTATCATCTGACATCATCGACAGCCTCCACTCGTTCTCACCGTCATCTCATCCTTGTCCCAATCAAGCTCTTCAGCCTTAAAAACAGGTCCGCGAGTACAAGTACACAAATAATGCGGATCCACATCGGTATGCCCGGCCCCCTTAACAACACATCCAAGGCACGCACCAACACCACAAGCCATCAGAGCTTCAAGAGAGACCTGCAATGGGGTGTCGTATTGCAGACAAATTTTTTGCACCGCTGCAATCATCGGCATGGGGCCACAAGCAAAAACAGTCGCATGTGGTGATTTTTCAAGCTTCCGCTCTAACACCCGCGTAACCAATCCCTCTTCACCCAGACTCCCATCCTCAGTTGAGACATAGGTTCCAACGCCCAAACGTTCAAATTCAGTCACGGTAATAATATCATCCCGGGTACGCCCTCCCATCAAGAGTGAGACATTGGAGTTATCGACCATTTTTTCTGCCAACATGTAAAGCGGAACAAGACCAATACCACCGCCAACAAGAATTTTTTCTTCGTCCGGTTCGCCGAGATCAAACCCCTGACCTAGAGGTCCCAGTAGTTCAACGGGATCACCCTGATGCAGTCCCTGCATAATTTCGGTACCGCTGCCCACAACTTTATAGATAAGCTCAATAAATTCTTTCGGGGGCATATTATCACAATCTGCAGGCATAAAACCCATCCTGAAAATCCCGAAAGGACGTCGCAACAATGGCGGTAACGACCTTTGAACCCGAAACATCACAAATTGCCCCGGAGAGGCCAGTTTATTGTATCCCGGAGCTAAAATTTTCATGCGGAAGTAACCGGGAGAGATCTCCTGATTCGATAAGACGATTGTCTTGATGTTGTTCATTGGCCCATCTCCTGATTTTTAAATTTAAAAAGTTTTAACCATAACGAGAGCATCTTCGCCGTCACGATAGTAGGATTTCCGCATGCTATTGAGCTCAAACCCACACCGCTGATAGAGCGCGATAGCGCTATCATTTCCGGACCTGACTTCCAACCAAGCAGAAGCCAATCCAACTTTCGCACAGCGGGCCAAGGCCTCTTGCAGTAACAGCAAAGCAAATCCCTGACGGCGATAATTTGAAGCAGTTGCCAGATTGAGTATCTGCATTTCATCAACCACGAGCCAGTAACAGATAAAACCGGCAATCTCCCCAGCAACCTCATAGACGAGGATCGAGGCAACGGGGTTTTCCAACTCCTGCTCAAACTGTCGCTGCGACCAGGGGTGTGAATAACAGTCCTTCTCTACCAGCAAAACCGCATCAAGGTCCGCCGCTGATATTAACCTGATAACATGACTTTTAATTGCCATTTTTTGTTCAGCCAGCCTAGAATTGTGATAAAATTAAGCACTTTGGTTGTTTGCTGCTGAAATTAGCATATTCAAGCCAACCAATACAGTGAAAGATCAGATATTGAGTCGAATCGAGGGAACAATCCCCTCCGACATTGACAAGCCATGACCTGAGTGCTTTAATGCCGCTCTTTTACCAACCAAGGAGTCTATAATTGGACGAGAACAAACCCATCACCTATAAAGAAGCTGGTGTTGATATTGACGCTGGAAACCATTTTGTTAACCTGATCAAACCCTTGGTAAAGCAGACATCGCGTCCCGAAGTCCTTGCTGACATTGGTGGCTTTGGCGGACTGTTTTCCCTCAATAGCAACAAATATAAGCGTCCAACCTTAGTTGCTGCGACTGATGGCGTGGGGACCAAGTTAAAATTAGCTTTCATGCTGGATCAACATGATTCCATCGGGATTGATCTGGTTGCCATGTGCGTCAATGATATTATTGTGCAGGGCGCTGAGCCATTGTTCTTCCTTGACTACCTGGCGACAGCAAAATTATCACCAGAAAAAGCCGTTGAAGTTGTCAAAGGGATTGTCGAGGGTTGCAAACAGGCAAACTGTGCGCTTCTCGGTGGGGAGACCGCCGAAATGCCAGGGATGTACTCAGGTGGTGAATATGACTTGGCGGGTTTTTCGGTTGGTATTGTTGACAACGACAAGATCATTGATGGGTCGTCCATCACCAAGGGTGATCTCATCATCGGCATTTCATCGAGTGGACTCCATTCCAACGGATTTTCTCTGGCTCGCAGAATTCTCATCGAAAAAATGCAACTGGATATGGCCTCTCAACCAGACGGACTGGATCAAACTCTGGGACAAGCGTTGCTAACGCCAACCAAAATTTATGTAAAAAGCATCCTCAACCTGATTCGTGATTTTAACATTAAAGGGATCGCTCATATTACTGGTGGTGGACTGCTCGAAAACATCCCTCGGGTTCTACCTCAACAGTGCAAGGCCATCATCAAAAGAGACAGCTGGGAAAAACCGGCCGTTTTCGAACTCATACGTGAAGGTGGTCATATCCCCGAAGAGGAGATGTACCGAACCTTCAACTATGGGATTGGCATGGCATTGATTGTCTCTCCTGCTGAAGCTGATGATGTTATTGGTCGACTTGCTGGCTTGGGTGAGGAAGCTTGCCTAATTGGAGAAATTGCCCCAGCAGACGCTCCGGTTGTTGAGCTTGTTTAGTTAACCCCGTACAAGTGTAGAAACCAATGACATTAAAGAAAAAACTCCGTATAGCTATTCTTGCATCAGGCGGTGGAACGAACCTGCAATCCATCATTGACCTGAGCCAAAAAGGGCTTTTGGACGCGCATATTTGTCTGGTTCTCAGCAACAATCCAGAGGCAGGAGCACTTCAACGTGCCCAACGGGCCGGTATCAACACGGCTTGTATCGATCACAGAGTCTTTGCCAGCCGGGAAGAGTTTGACCAGACGGTCGTGACCACGTTAAAAGATGCCGGAGCTGAATTGATTGTCTTGGCCGGTTTTATGCGGATCATCTCAGAAATATTTCTGGATGCATTTCCACAAAGAATTATCAATATTCATCCAGCTTTGCTCCCTTCATTTCCAGGGCTTCATGTGCAGCGCAAGGCAATTGAATATGGGGCTAAATTTACCGGGTGCACGGTTCACTTTGTTGATTCCGGAGTTGACACAGGCCCGATCATTGCTCAAGCCGTCGTGCCTATCTGTCCTGATGATAGTGAAGAGACGCTTGCCGCCAGAATTCTGCAACAGGAGCATCAAATCTATCCGCAAGCCATTCAATGGATTGCGGAAGGTCGTGTCAGGATCGAAGGGAGACGAGTCTACATTGACAAGAGTCGCTGTGCCACCTCCGCTCTCATCAACCCTGCGCTAAACAAGTGACAGGAGCTATATTCATGCGCCCAATCCTCGTCAGCAGTTGTCTGCTGGGGTTAAACACACGCTACGATGCGACTGACAACTATTGCCAAGCCGTGGTTGATTTTATCGAGAGCCATCACTACACCCCGATCCCGATTTGCCCGGAACAATTGGCGGGTCTTCCAACGCCACGGCCCAAATGCTGGTTCAGTTGCGGTGATGGTGCCTCTGTCCTGGCTGGTAACGGTAAGCTCATTAATGAACATAACGATGATCTCACAGCCACCTTTCTGCATGGTGCCCGTGAATCTCTGAAGATTGCGGAGATGACAAATTGCAAACTTGCAATTTTACAACAGCGTAGTCCTTCTTGCGGGTCTGAGAGCATTTATTTACATGAAAAACAGGTCGAGGGGATCGGTATCACGACAGCGATACTCAAAAAAAACGGGATAAAGGTTTTTAGCAACGACAATTTACCTGCTAAATAACCTGAAAAGATTTGCATCTATAAATAATATGTGCTAGTAATGCGCGTTCGAAACTTTCAGGAGGAATGACGAAATGTCTAAACAATGTGAAATCTGCGGCAAAAAGCCCGTGACTGGAAACAACGTCAGTCATGCACACAATAAAACCCGTACTGTGTGGAATCCAAACCTGCAAAAAGTACGTGCCATGCAAAATGGCTCGGTAAAAACGATCAAGGTTTGTACTCGCTGTATCCGTTCAGGGAAAGTACAGAAAGTCGTTTGAGTTAAGGGTTAACCCAAAATTTAAAACAAAAAGGGATGGTCACAAAGACCATCCCTTTTTGTCGTTTCAATTGTACCCAATTGCAAAGGTGTTAAGCACAGGCGATAGCATCTATTTCAATCAAAGCTCCTTTGGGAAGGGCCGCGACCTGAACAGTGACTCTTGCCGGTGCAACCTCACCACAATAATCAGCATAGATTTCATTGACTGTAGCAAAATCGCTGAGGTCTGTTAAATAAATCGTCGTCTTTACGACGGCATTAAAGTCAACTCCAGCCTCTATCAAAACATTCTGTAAGTTATTCAGTGACTGCTTTGTCTGCTCCTCAATGCCTCCAGAGATCAAATCACCTGTTGACGGGATAAGAGGAATCTGCCCCGAACAATACAGAAACCCTCCAGCCTTGATTGCTTGAGAATAAGGCCCGATTGCTGCTGGAGCTTTTGCTGTATCAATTTTCACTAAGTTCATAATGCTCTCCACAATTAAATTATTTGCTATTGTTTAAAGGGTTAATTCCTGACTCTCTCAACTCGAAGAACCCCCTTTACTTTCTTTATTTCACGAATGACGCGGTTTAGATGCTCAAGATTTTCAACATCAATTTCAAACAAATTGGACCCTTTTTTATCACCACGCGAATGGACGCTGGCGCTAATAATATTTGCATCGGCATCGGCGATAGCACCGGAAATCCCAACAAGCATCCCTTTTTGATCGGAGCAAATGATTCGGATTTTGACCGGTCGTGTAGTTTTGCGATGCATATCCCATTCAACATCAATCCTACGCTCTGGATCACTTGCGAGAACCTGAGGACAATTCTTTGCATGCACAGCCAACCCTCGTCCCCGAGTGATGAAGCCAATAACAGGTTCTCCCGGAAGGGGGTTACAACAATTTGCAAACCTGACCATCACATTATCAATTCCACCAATTAAAATGGCACTTTGCGATTTGTGACGTCCAAACTTTTCTAAAACCTTCCCGAGAGCACCAGCTTTTACAGGTTGTTTGATCTGCTCTTCTTTCGGCAGGACATGAGAGACAATCTGACCAGGGGACAGCTTACCGTAGCCAATTGAGGCAAAAATATCCTCAGCTGCCTTAAAGCCTAATTCGTTCACCGCTTGAGCAAAGCCATCCAGCGACAAAGCTCTCTTCAAGCTGTACTTATGCTTACGCAGCTCTTTTTCAAGTAGCTCACGCCCGATCTCAATACTCTTCTCCCGTTGTTCTGCTTTAATCCAATGACGGATTTTATTACGTGCTTTCGAGGTTTTAACAAAAGCCAACCAATCTTTACTTGGTGTCTGGTGTGCCGATGTCAGGACATCAACGATATCGCCATTCTGGAGCTGAGTTTTCAGCGGACACAGCTTACCATTGATGCGGGCACCAACACATTGCATCCCGACATCTGTATGCACAGCATAGGCGAAATCGATCGGACAGGAGCCTTGGGGCAATTCCTTAACTTCACCGTTCGGCGTAAAAACATAAACCTCTTCGGGGAAAAGATCGATAAAAGTGGTATCTGAGGCATTCCACTCGGTACTCACGTCTCGCTGCCATTCAAGGACTTGACGGAGCCAATTAAACCGTTGGTCATCTCGTCCGGTAACCGGGATAGCGCCACCTTCCTTATACTTCCAGTGCGCGGCGACACCCTCCTCAGCAATTCGATGCATTTCGCGAGTACGGATCTGCACCTCCATCCGCTCAGCATAAGGGCCAATAACGGTTGTGTGCAATGATTGATACATATTCGCTTTAGGCATAGCGATATAGTCTTTGAAGCGTCCTGGTATCGGTTTCCATGTCGCGTGAATCATCCCTAAAACTTCATAACACTCCCGGACGGAATCAACCAACACCCGAAACGCAGTCAGGTCATAGATCTGATCCAAGCCAACACCAGTCCGTTGCATCTTGCGATAGACGGAATAAAAATGTTTGAATCTGCCAGTCACCTCACCCTGTAAATCATTTTGATGTAACAGATCACAAATTTGCTCCCGAACCTTGGCGACATATTCGCCCCGTTCCTTCCTGTGGGCAGTGATCCGCCGAGAAAGAGCGTCATATTCTTCGGGTTCAAGGATCTGCAACGATAAATCCTCAAGTTCACTTTTAATCCAACTGATCCCCAATCGATTAGCCAAAGGGGCATAGATTTCCAGAGTTTCCCGAGAACGGCTCAACTGTTCCGACCCCTTGAAGTGCCTGATATTACGCATATCATTCAAGCGAACAGCCAAATAAACAAGAATAACGCGCAGATCACGAGCCATGGAAACAAACATTTTACGAAAGTTCTCAACGTGCTGTTGATTACTTTGACGATATGGAATACTGCTGATTTTAGTGCCGGTTTCAATCAAAGAAACAACCGCTTGTCCAAAGGTGGACAACAATTCCTCTTTCGTCACCAGGCCAGAAGACAGAGAATCGTATAAAATCCCAACAATGATGGTGGTTTCATCGACTTTTAAGCGGATAAGGATAGAAGCAATTTCAAGGGAGTGTTGTAGGGAGTCACGACCATCATCAGAGACCTGACCATGGTGAGCACGTTGACAAAATTCACAAGCGCTGACCAGGAGCCCCTGATCCGCTTGCGGATAATAGCTTTTTAGTTGTTCATAGATATCATTAATTGTGATCATAAAGGAGTCCGTAAGAAACAGGATGTTTGATCCTACACTCTGACGGGCAGATCAAGCAAACGCCCTTCCGCCACCGAATCAGCAGCGGAGAGGGCCTGTTAGTTAACGTCTTTTTGTGGGAATTTTAAACTCAATCTTATGCGCAGCAATTTCACGTAGAGCGACAACGATCTTTTTATTACCAGACTTATTTTCGATCAAAGGTTCGGCCCCCTTATAGAGTTGCTTTGCCCTCTTTGCGGCCACCATTGCCAGAAGAAACCGGTTTGGAATCACATCAAGACAATCTTCTACAGTTACACGTGCCATCTATTTATCTCCTTTTACGGTAAAATTATTCAAGAGGTATGTTGTTCGACTCATACGGCATCGCTCAGCGGTAATAATAGCCATCAACTTCTTTTTAGCTGACTGGAAATCATCATTTATCACCAGGTAGTCGTACCATGGGGCCTGCAATAGTTCTTGTTCAGCATTTTCTAAACGGCGCTGAATAACATCCTCATGATCTGTTCCACGATTATACAGCCGTTTCTTCAGTTCAGCAAAGTCAGGTGGTAATATAAATATAAAAACCCCTCTGCGATAGTTTTTCTTAAGCTGGGCTGCTCCCTGACAATCAATATCTAGCAGGAGGTCAACGCCTTCTGCTTCAGCAGTATTCAGAGTTTCCAACGATGTCCCATAATAATTACCGTGGACTTCAGCATATTCTGCCAGAAGTTGCTCTGCAATCATTCGCTGAAAAGAGTCGGTTTGGGTGAAGAAGTAATCCACACCATCCTGCTCGCCATCGCGGATGTTCCGAGTTGTAAACGATATAGATTGACGTAAATCAGGGATACTGTCAATCAATTCCCGACATAAAGAGGTTTTTCCTGCTCCAGAAGGGGCTGACACGACAAACAACACCCCTTCCTTGCTATTTTTATTATTCAATGTTCTGCACCTGTTCACGTATTTTTTCCAGCTCAGCCTTGACTGCGACAACATGGCGGGTCAGGTTAGCATCATTAGACTTTGAACCCATGGTGTTGGTTTCACGGTTTAATTCCTGAACCAGAAAATCCAGCTGTCTTCCGACAGGGTCCTGCTGCTTCAACAGATCATGAAACTGACTCAGATGACTATTGAAACGGGTAATTTCTTCGCTGATATCACAACGATCCGCAAAAATCGCAATTTCTTGAGCAACGCGTTGCGGGTCACCGCTATTTTCCTCAAGCCGAGCAAGCCGTTCCTGTAGTTTCTTCTGCCATTCAACGGGAACCAGTGCCGCTATCTTCTCGATCGCAACAATTGATTCTGCCAAAAGAGATAATCGCTCCTCCATATCAACCTGCGTGGCAAGACCCTCTTTTTGGCGCGTTTCCTGAATCGCGGTTAAAGCACTCTGGAGTGCCTGCGACAGACAGCTCCACAGAGTATCCTGATCAAACTCCAAATCTTTTAAAACCAAAACATCCTTTTGAGCCGCCAAAAATTCAAGGCTGATATCACCAGCCAAACCGCTATATTCCTTCAGGCTCTTAAAAGCTTCCATATATGCGCTTGCAACCTGCTTATCAACGACAGGATTGATAGCAAGCTGGTCGGCATGCTCTTGGCTGATAAAAACATCAATCTTGCCCCGTTTCAAAACCGCCAGAACCTGTTTTTTAATTTCAGTTTCCAAGGGTGAAAGCAAACGGGGAGATTTAATATTAACGTCACCATAACGGTGATTAACTGCTTTAATTTCTACAGAAAATGATAAACCATCAATTTGAGCGTGGCCACGGCCATAACCGGTCATGCTTTTAATCATAGACAATATGCTCCTGTTTTTAACTGTCAGCGCTCTGATTACAGATGCAATCCAGAGCGGTTAGTCAAGAAAGTTTAGTTCCGGTTGTCCTTCTAAAAGTTGATATTTTTCACATAATTGAAAGAAAAGCTGCAGCCCACGCAAATGCTCTTTTTCAAGACGATAATCAATTGTATTCCAATAATCAACGATAGTCTCTGTATTCAGGCCAACTTTTTTTGCAATAACAGTGGCATGTAAGTAGGGATTGCCGATGAGTTGCTGACGTGACTGAAGTAGTTGCTCGCCGAGTTCAGCCAATGCTGATGAATGCAGATCAAGTGCGTTTCGATCGATCATCCAGAGAGCAAAAACAAATGGCAAACCCGTGTGCCGATACCAGATGTCACCGAGATCAAAAACCTGGACCCCTGGAGGTAGGTTACAGGCTAAATGCAGCGCTCTATCGCCAATAAGCAATGCGGGTTGACCTGCTTCGATTAATAACTCTATCGACTCTTCGGGAACCCTGTCATCGACATCATGAAGTTGGTAGAACTCACGCAGAATAACCCTCAAAAGATTGATTGATGTGGCAGATTCACCGGTGATTGCAATCGTATGACCCGACAATTGCCTCAAACCAACAGAGGAAAAGAGGAGGACGCTTTCGACTTTCCCCACAGAAGAAATGGAATGACCGGGGAGAAGCAGATATTTCTCCCAGTTTCTTGCATACTCAAATGAAGATGAAGGACTGACATCGAGTTGCCCCTGTTGCAACATCTGATTCAAAGCCGAGGGCACCCCAGTTATAAAGCGCCCATGAAAACCATTATCTTTAAGGTGGTGAAAGAAAGGGACACAATTCAAGTAAGCAATATAGCCCAATGTAAGCTCAGGAGCTTGGTCCATAAATAGAGTCTCTTAAAAAAACAACAGACGAGAAATATCTCGTCTGTTGTGAATGAGTCATGTTGCGGAATGCTAGGCTAAACCTTGACCCGCTCTAAGAAGTTTGTGTCAAAATTGCCATCATTAAACTGTTTATTGGCCATCATCTTCTGGTGGAATGGGATCGTTGTCTTGATTCCTTGAATAATATATTCATCCAGAGCGCACGCCATTTTCTGTATTGCTTGTTCGCGGGTTTCCGCATGGACAATCAGTTTGCCGATCATGGAATCATAATTGGGCAATACGGTGTATTGATCATACATTGCACTTTCAATACGGATCCCCATCCCTCCGGGAGTATGATAGCCCGTAATTTTACCAGGAAACGGGGTAAATTTTTCAGGATCTTCGGCATTAATCCGACACTCAATCGCATGTCCAGTGATCTTGATATCTTCCTGTTTGTAACGCAGTGGTAATCCAGCCGCAGAATTGATCTGCTCTTTAACAATATCAACTCCAGTGACCATTTCAGTCACAGGATGTTCAACTTGAATTCTGGTATTCATCTCCATGAAATAAAAACTGCCATCACTATCCAGTAAATATTCAACGGTTCCTGCGCTCGCATAATTAACCGCCTTGGCGGCAGCAACAGCACAGGCTCCCATTTTTTCCCGCAGTTCAGGTGTTAGAACCGGACAAGGAGCCTCTTCAATCAATTTTTGATGACGCCTTTGAATAGAACAGTCACGCTCACCTAAATGGATAACGTTGCCATGTTTGTCGCCAAGAATCTGAATTTCAACGTGGCGAGGATGTTGACAGAATTTCTCAATATAAACATCGGCCTTACCAAAACCAGCCTGTGCTTCGGTGCGAGCAGTTGCAAGGGAATTGGCCAAAGAAGCGGGTGAATGGACAATCTTCATTCCACGCCCACCACCACCGGCAGAAGCTTTAATAATGATGGGATAACCTATATCATTTGCAATCTTCTGCGCTTCTTCAATCGTCTCAATACTCTGATTTGTTCCAGGTAAAATTGGCACACCAGCAGCAGTCACTGTTTGCCGGGCGCTGATTTTATCGCCCATGCGCCGCATATTATCAGCAGTAGGACCAATAAAAGTGATGCCGCATTGCTCACATATTTCTGCAAATTCTGCGTTTTCCGAAAGAAAACCATAACCGGGATGAATAGCATCCGCATCAGCAATTTCAGCAGCGCTAATGATCGCTTTCATGTTGAGATAGCTATCAGCACTAGCTGCGGGACCGATACAGATACTCTCATCTGCAAGGCTTACATGCAGGGCATCATGATCAACATCTGAATGGACTGCGACTGACTTTATACCCATCTCTTTGCAAGCACGGATAATCCGCAAGGCAATTTCACCGCGGTTAGCTATGAGGATTTTATGAAACATTTTTAACTCCTGAAAAGAGCAATTCTAAATTGTGGAACAATCTCTGTCATCACGCACATCGATCTATGTCCCAGCTTAAAAAATACCTACAACCGCTCAACAAGGAAAAGAGTTTCACCAAATTCAACCGGGGTCGCATCATCCTTAACGATTTCGATAATCTTACATTTAAACTCAGCTTCGATTTCATTAAAGAGTTTCATTGCTTCAACGAGGCACAAGGTTTGTCCAGCGTCGACGATATCTCCAACTTCTACAAAAGGAGCTGCATCGGGTGAAGGTTTGCGATAAACGGTCCCGACCATTGGAGAAGAAACAGAATCATACCGATCATCAACGGCAGGAGAATCAGTACTTGTAGCAGCAGCAACGGTTTGCACTGCTGGAGTTGCGGCAGTAACAGGGGCAACCGGAGCGGTGACCTGAATATACTCCTTATCAGCACCCCGTTTTATATGAATTTTATCTTCCTGATTCTCCATATTGAATTCAGTAATATCGGTATCAGTCACTAATTTGATTAAACTCTTTAGATCCTTCAGTTCCATGATTGTCCTCCAGAAAAACTTTTATACATTTATTTGTTTAAATTGCTTAGGAATTAAGGTCAATTTTTCAAAACCACAGTCAGTGACGACAACAGTATCCTCAATTCTAACACCACCAGTCCCTGAAATATAGATACCTGGTTCAATTGTAATCACCATTCCAGCAAGCAGACGTTGGTCCGAACGGGATGAAACTGCAGGAAACTCATGAATTTCCAACCCCACCCCGTGTCCCAAAGCGTGCCCAAAATAATCACCATATCCTTGACTTGCAATATAATTTCGAGCGACAGCATCTAATTCACTGATTAGCATGCCTGGGCGGATCGCTTCGAGAGCTGAATCATGTGCTTCTAACACAATATCAAAAATTTGTCGAAGATTTCTATCGACCTCGCCAATGGCAAGAGTCACCGTCTCATCAGAGTGATAGCCATTAACTCTGGTTCCAAAGTCAATAGTAACAAGTTCCCCGGCCTGCAGCCTTTTGTCGCTCGCAACACCGTGAGGCAATGCACCTCGAATCCCCGAAGCAACAATAAAATCAAAAGCGTTAGCCTCGCCTCCAAGGCGTTTTAAGGAAAATTCAAGCTCTTGTGAAATCTCCAGTTCTGTAACCCCGGGCCGAAACAGAGGGAGAACTGATGCAAAAGCCTGAGAGTTTAAATATGCAGCCTTTTTAAGGGAAACAATCTCAGCATCGGTTTTAACTCCACGCAGTGGTTGTAGCTGGGATCCAAGTAGACACCATTGGACAGAATCCCCCACATACCTCTTTAGCTCCTCGAACAGAGCAACACTGACGACTTCAGCATCAATCCCTACCCTCTTACAACCACTTGAGAGAAGCTGATCGGCAACAGTTTTGAGTTTATTCCGATAACACTTAATTTGGTCAGCTTTGACCTGTTTTTCAGCCTGAGAGATGTAGCGAGAATCGGTAAAAAAAACGGACCTGTTGGCGGCAAGAAAAAAAACGCCATCGGTCCCGGTAAATCCAGAGAGATAGCGAATATTAGGTAAACCAAAAATTATGATGGCATCGAGCTTTTCTAAAGCAAAAATATCTCGAATACAGCGATTATCAAAACCAGACACATTAGATCCTGTTATCGAGATATGCAGTTAACGCGCGTAACGCAAGGCTATAGCCCATAGCACCAAAACCAGTAATCTGACCCAGAGCTACAGGGGCAATATAGGAAAAATGACGAAATTCTTCCCGCGCATGGATGTTTGACAGATGAACCTCAACAGTTGGGAGATCTACTGCGCTGATAGCGTCCCGTAAAGCGACGCTTGTATGAGTATACCCCCCGGGGTTGATGATAATACCAGAGTATTTTTCATGTTTGGCTAATTGAACCTTATCAACCAAATCACCTTCGTGATTGGATTGATAAGGGACGATAGTGTAACCAAGCGGAGCAGCCTCATCAATTAAAGCCTGCATGATTTGCGCAAGGGTTGTATGTCCATATACTTGGGGCTCACGGCTCCCCAATAAGTTCAAATTGGGTCCATTCAGCACCATAAGCTGCATATCGCTACTCCAACCCAGCTCGCAAAGCGTGAGATTCCCGCATAAGAAGATAGCGTCCTTGACCATAATTTCCACAACGGTCGACCAGCAAAGCGACAAAATAATCATCGGTTAACGCATGAATAATCACATAATAATGATCTGTCTTGATCGAAAGTTCCTGTAAGTCGCCAATGTTCAAAATTTCAGCTGCACTCGCTACCTCTTTGATAACATTAGAATATTCTATGCCCACCAGATTCAAATCGAGGGGATTCTCTGCAATAACATATTGATCAATGCTGATCCCGTCATATCCCATCAAAACGGCACCAACCCCGCCAGAACAATTATCAACTATCGTTTCCAGAATCTTTTTAAACATGCCCTCTTCTCCGTTCGATATTGGCTAGCCATTGATCAAATGTTTTTATCGCTTGCTGAAGCACGTCTTCTTTAATTTCAGGTTCAGCAACCTGTTCTTCGGCACCATCGTGCACCTCTGGCGTGTCGATCGCGGAACTTGGTGCGAGCGGCTGAACATCCTCCTGGATCGCAAGAAAGCTGCGGTCTTCTTCAATTTTTTTCTCTAACTCTTTAATTTTTCGACGGACTGACAGGTCATCAGGATGACGAACAGATAACCGTTGGTATAGATCAAGAGCCTTTTCGGTGAGACCTTGAGCTAAATATAAATCAGCCAGGGTTGAAGAGACAAGAGTGGAGGAATCACTAACTGAATCATCTTGACTCTCTACTGCGTCAACATTATCTTCCTCATCAGTCACAGTGACGTCGGGAAGAGAGAGCAATAATTTATTGATAATTGGGTCAGCCGGAGTTAAGTTTCGCGCCCTGAGAAGCAATTCCCGTGCAGCATCTTCTTCACCTAGTAAAATTCGGACCCGTGCATACCCGACTAAAGCTGCCAAACTTTCAGCGTCAAGATCAAGAGCCTGCTCAAAAGCCTGGACAGAGCCACTGTAATCTTCAAGTTGACAAAGAGTTCGAGCCAACACGATATATGCAGGACTAAATTCCGGATGCAGGGTTAACCCTTTAGCGATGATCTGGCGAGCATCATCAAACATCCCCATCTTTCGGTAGGTTTCGGCCAAAGAGACAAAAATTGTCGAATTTGAATCTTTCACAAGTATTTCTGTGTAAGCAGCAATTTTACCAAGAAGCAAACTCTGCTTATTTTGATCTGTCATATGTCCTCCGTACAAACTTAAAGGATAGACGAAAAAACCGACGCGATATCATCGACCTTATGTAAGACAACTTCACCAATACCACGATTCAAAACCAAAGTAAGATGCCCCTGCTTAACCTTTTTATCCCTTTGCATTGACACGATATATTCATCCAATGAAAATTCTGGGGGATCCGTTGGAAGACCAAGAGACTGCAAGAGAGAGCGAATACGATCAACATGCTCTTGAGAGCAAAGACCTTGTTTAACAGAAATCTTGGCGGCGACAACCATCCCAGCAGCAACAGCTTCACCATGTTTCCATTGTCCATATCCGGATAAATTTTCAATCGCATGACCGAAGGTATGACCAAAGTTCAAAAAAGCCCTAATAGACCCTTCTCTTTCATCCACAGCAACGATATCAGATTTAATCTGACATGATTTCTTAATGGCATAGATAAGAGCTTCTGGATCACGTCCAGTTAGCTTATCAACATTATCTTCCATCCATTTAAAGAAATCAGCATCATGAATAACACCATACTTGACAACTTCAGCTAGACCGGCAGAAACCTCTCTTGGATCCAATGTCTTTAAAACGTCAATATCAATCAACACCAGCTCAGGCTGATAAAAAGCCCCTATCAAATTCTTCCCTAAGGGGTGGTTAACAGCAGTTTTGCCACCGACAGAGCTATCTACTTGTGATAGTAACGTTGTCGGGATTTGGACATAAGGGATACCACGCAGAAATGTAGCCGCAGCAAAGCCAGCCATATCACCAACAACACCACCGCCGAGTGCAATCAGACCACAACCACGATCAAAATGATTTTCAAGAAGAAAATTATAGATCAATTCTAAAGTTGGTAGAGATTTATATTCTTCACCATCAGCAACATTAAACCGCACAGGATGATAACCAGAGGAGACAAGTGAATCGAAAACAGCTTGACCATATAGCACATCAACGGTCGGATTTGAAATAATCGCAATATTTGGGGGAAAGTTTATTTTCTTAAGCTCTGATCCCAGACTAGATAAATGATTAGAACCTATAAATAATGGATAACTTCGATCTGCGAGCGATACTTTTATTTCATGCAACATTGATTACCCATAGAAAAAAAGGGGCAGGTTTCCCTGCCCCTTCAGGATGTTGACTCATAGCCTTAGTTATTTTGCATAATTCTGGGTGTGACAAAAATCAAGAGTTCATTTTTTGTTGATGTTTTTGAAGTACTTTTAAAGATCGAGCCAAGAACAGGAATATTCTTTAAAAAAGGAACTCCTGAATCTGCGTCACCTATACTCTCAATAAATATTCCGCCTAATACTGTAGTTTCACCATCTTGTACCAAAACCTTAGTATTGGCAGTCTTCTTATAAAGAGCACCTTCACCATCAGGAACTAAAGAATCATTTTTTGCATCAATGGTTAAAATAACGCTACCATCAGGGTTTATAACTGGAGTAACAGCCAGCTCTAAAACAACCTCTTTAAACTCTATATTCACTTCACCATCTTCAACTGTCTGATACGGAACTTCTGTCCCTTGACTTATTGTTGCTTCTTGACCATTTAGTGTCGTGACACGTGGCGTTGAAATAACCTTAGCCTTACTTGCACCTTCCAGCGCTGAAAGTCTTAAATCTAGAACAGTACTATCGAGACCAAAATCACCGAAAGTGAAACCAGCACCAACACCACCAACAGAAGCTAAAGTGGTACCAACAATAAAATCACCGCCTGCAGATAATGCCATACTATTGAGGTTAGAATCTTCAAAGTCCGATGAAAACCCCCAATTGACACCTAATGATCTAGAATATTCAGAGTTCACTTCAACAATGCGAGCCTCTATCATAACTTGCCGTTCTGGTGTATCCAAAATTTTTATCAATTCTTTTGCTTTTTTAATTCGCTGAGGGACATCGGTAATAATTAAAAGCTTGTTGCGACTATCATCTGTAATCGTTCCACGGTCACTTAATAACTCTCTGACGGGTCCAGAAACACTCTTTAAATCAGCATAGCTGACCGTGACAACCTCTGTCACAACAGGCTCAAGTTTTTCTTGAGACCGAACAGCTGTTAACTCTGCTTCACGCATTGAACGAATTTTTTCTATCGGCAGAACACGGACAACATTACCTTCTTGAACCATACCGAGACCGGTAACATCAAGGATTAGCTCGAGTGATTGGTCCCAGGGGACGTCAATCAAACGAAGAGTCACATTCCCTTTAACTTCATCGGAAGCAATAATATTCAGATCGCTGATTTCAGCAATAAGCCTCAGAATGTCACGAACTTCTGCATTATCAAAAACAAGTGAAGTTTTTTCTCCTGAATACCTCTTCCCTTGAGAACCGACTTGCTCGATAACCGGGACAGCTAAAGGCGCAGGAGATGGTCCAGATGAAACATCAGTCATTGCCGGTAGAACAGCTGATTGTTGTTGTGAGGTAACAACATTACCTGCAGCAGAAACAGGCAGAGTCCCCGTGACGACCATCGCTGCTTGAGCATAACGTTGATCATCAACCGAGAAGGTATACCCTGAAGCACTTTTGTCGAGACGATAAGGGACATCACCTTTCAAGAAGACAACAAAACGAGTCTCAGGTTGGCCGCTCTCATCAACTAAATATGGAGTGACCGAATGAATTGCACTGGGGAAAGCCAAGGTATCAAAGACACGTCGTAAAGAACGTGGCAATGTCGTCTTTTTGAATGCGAAAACGATTTTATTGCCATCTTGAACCAGGTCAGAGACATCTGAAGTTCCCTGAAGGTGAATATACACCCGCGATTGACCCTCTTCAGAAGCGAAGTCAATTGCAGTGATCTTGGCACTTCCTACAGTTGCAGGTTCTGCAAGTGCATCTGCAACCGCAGCCTGAGAATGTTCCCAAGTGACTGTGACCTGATTACTGTCTGTCATCACGTTATAAGTTGGGAAAACTGCACCCGTCACATCAAATACAAAGCGGGTTTTGTTATCCAGAAGACCGACACGGAGCAACTTAAAACCATTATTCAGTTCAAGATTCTCATCATGCTGTCCTGGCAAAACGCCATAGAGATCGACAACAAGTCTTTTAGGAGAATCTAAAGTAAAATACCGAATTTGCTCAATTCCGGCCGTTGCTGTTAATTGCACCTTTTTCTCGGCAACCGAAACCTTAGAAAATGAATCGGCGGCACAGAGTGGAGACACTAAAGCAACTGATAAAAACATTAGTAACATACTGAGGAGCACAACGCTTCTTCTCATATCATTCCCCTAAAAGTCATTCGAACACAACTACGCTTCACAATTTGATAGAAATTTAACCTACATGACGATGTATCGGTGTTCTCTTGTTTCTTTTCCGGTGTCACTGTCAACACTCACCTCTTCAACGACGATACGGTCAGGACTCTTTTCAATCCGCATCCCATTTTCATCAATATCAATATTTTTTGTTTCAATATTTTTCACAATACCGTCGTTCATACCGATATATTCGCCAACCTTGACCGTGTAGCTTTTACCGTCAGGGGCTTTGACCATTGCCCGCGGCGTACCACTCACAACCATCATCGCGATAAGTCGATACTGACTGAGTTCATACTTTTCCAGTGGTCCCTTGATTTTCTCAGGACGAGTACTAACTTTACCTGCAATTTTCTGCTTCTCTTGAATTAACGGTTTGAAAGGATCCCTACGCCCTTTAGGGCTATAAGTAAATTGAGACTCTTGGGCAGAAGTTGCTGAAAGCTCTGAAATCTTTGCCATCTCGGCTTGAGCGGGGTTTTCTTGAGCGACCGCTGGGATTGAGCACCAGCAGAACAACAAAAAAACCGACAGGAGAGGAATTGATTTAAGGAATGTTGTTCTCATTTCCTTTTACCACCTTTCTTGCCCTTCGGCTCAACATAGTTCTCAACAAAGCGGAACGTTAAAGCATTACAATCAACAGATAATGAGGTCTTACCATCAATATCTTTTGCTCCACCGAGAGTTAAATTCTGAACATTAACTATTCGTTCCATCTTGCTGACGGCATCAAAAAAAGCCGCCGCTTGATGAAAAGACCCTGTGAGTTTCAAAGCCACCGGAACATCAGCATAAAAACCCTGACTCTTTTCTCCCGAGGGTTTGAAACGCAAGATATCCAGACCCTTTTCTTTTGCCAACTCGCCAATATTTGTTAGTAAACTAGGTATCTCTTTTTGCAATGGCAACTCACCTAACGCCTTATTAAGCTTTATTTGCATCTTCTCATATTCAGCACGATAGACATCGAGATTATTGGCAATTTTTTGGTTCTTCTGCAATTTAGTCTGGGCAGAATCACGCTTACTTATCAAGCTTGAATACTGATCGAGTTGCGGTTTATACATGACAAAATAGAAAGCTGCTGCCAAGACCGCCATGATCAACAGAACGATCAGCGTTCGTTGATACGAAGGGAGATTTAAGACTTTTTCGACTTGTGCATTCATCGTTTAAAAATCCTATTTATTCAGAGGGTGGTGTTTCAACGCTACAATTCAAGGTGAATTTTTGCATCTTTCTTTCACCAGCCTTAGTCTGTTCAGTCACTGACAGTTCTATATTCTTATAATACGGTGACGCATCAAGGTTGCGCATAAACTCGGCAACAGTATTCTCATTGTCAGCAACACCAGACAAATTAATTTGACCACTTTTTTCAGAGAATTTTGTCAACCAAAGTTTTTCGGGTAACGCAGCACTCAGTTCATCCAAAAGGTGGACAGGCCCCGACTTTCCATCTTTTAATTTTTTCAAGATCTCAAGCTTGTTCTCAAGCTCGGCCTGCTTCTTTTCAAAATCACGAACCTGGCCAATCTTCTTCGTCAAAGCCTTGTTCTGCTTATCAATTAACGCAATTTCATCCCTAACATCACGGACAGCTAACATCTTCTGTACGTACAATGCTCCACAGGCAATACAAACCAGAATCATGCAAAGCACAAAAATAGAAACCTGTGAGCGCAACTTCTCTTTTTTCTGCGCAGCTCTGACTGGCAGCAGGTTAATTCGAATCATTTGTCACCCACCTTCCTCATCGCCAACCCTGCAGCTACAGAAAACATCGGACCAATTGCTTCGAGGTATTCTGAATCAAATTCCTTCTCATTGATTTTAACGTTCCGGAAAGGATCAACCCTGTCAATCGGTATACCTAGACGTTCTTCCAAAGCGTCCTTAACCTTAACTGAATTTGAGACGCCACCTGTTAAATAAATTTTAGAGACTTGGTCATCGCTTGAAGTCGCAGAAAAGAAATCCAGAGAGCGCTGTACCTCCTGGACTAAATTTTCAACCGCATCTACCAGAATTTCATCAACGGAATCAGGATCAACGTCAGCGATATTCCGATCCCCAAGCTTTGCACGTTCAGCCTCTTCGGCGCTGACTCCAAGACGCTTCTGCAATTCTTCACTGATAAGATTGCCGCCTGTCTGAATATCTCTCGTAAAAATAGAAGTATCGCCTCGCAACACACTAACGCTGGTAGCACTTGCACCTAAATCAATCAGGGCAACAACCTCGTTATCAACAAAGCCATAATTGTAGTCAAACATGTTCTCAACGGCAAAACAATCGATATCCATGACAATTGGCTCGAGCCCCGCCTCAACAAAAATTGACGTGTAGTCATCAACAAAATCTTTCTTTGCCGCGACCAGCATAACGTTCATCTGCGAAGGATCCCTGGCATCAGGACCTAAGATCTGAAAATCGATATTGACTTCAGAGATATCAAAAGGGATGTATTGCTCCGCTTCCCATTGTATTGAAGCCTCAAGTTCTGCTTCAGACATAAGAGGTAAGCTGATCTTACGGATAATAACCGAATGGCCAGAAACAGATGTTGCCACCCGCTTGGTTTTGACTTTCATTGCTTTCAGAAGATTGCTGACAGAATCAACGATTGCTGTTGAGTCCATTATTGTATTATCGACAATCGTCTCTGAAGCCAGCGGCATAATGCCGATATTTTCCAGATGATAAGTACCACGAGACTCTCGCAGGCGAACAATTTTCACTGCACTTGAGCCAACATCAATACCAACAATATCTTTTTTCGAGGCGAACATGTCTTATCCAGTCCGAATAGAGTGCAAAAAAACAGTCGTACGCATCAACCGAGAAGTGTCTATTCCGGGAATACCTTGGATTTATCAGCCAGTTTATAGCCGAGAGCCAAGATAATTTTACGCATAGTTTCCATACGACAGGGATGGCCTCGCTCGATGCGTGTGATCGTCAGAGGTGAAACATCGGCTTTACGAGCCAACTCAGCCTTACTCATCAACAATGATTCCCGAATATCCCTGACGTGATTAACCATCCACCTAGCCTCATAACAGCAAATACAATCAAATTGTGCGTAATTATAGGTCAATGAGCATCATTGTCAAGGAGTTTTAGATTAAACCAATAAATAAATTCAAAAAAACTTAATTTAATGGAACAAATTCAGATACCAGAAAATCAGCTCTTGCCCCCAAAACAAGTAGACAATTGCGGCAAAAGCCAGGAAGGGTCCAAACGGGATTGCCAGTTTCGTATCCCCCTTTTGCAACAACATTAGCGGGACGCCAACTAAAGAACCAAACAGTGATGCGATAAAAACCACAGGGAGGATAGCTTTCCAACCCAGAAAAGCCCCAAGCATTGCCAGTAGCTTGATATCTCCGCCTCCCATCCCTTCCCTTTTAGCGACTCTCTCGTAAATCCATGCAATCGCCAACAAAATCCCACCGCCAAGAACAATACCTAAAAGGGAATCCAACCAGGGGAGCCAAGGGATAAAAAAAGAGCAGACAAAGCCAACAATAATTCCAGGGAGGCTGATGACATCCGGAATAATTTGGTGATCCAGATCAATAAAAGAGATAGTCACTAAAGCGGCGAGAAAAACCCAGTAAATCAAAGTCGCCAGACTAAAACCAAAATAATATAAATTAAGAACAAACAGCAAACCCGTCAAGGCTTCAATCGCGGGATAACGGAATGAAATAGCGGTCTTACAAGAGGCACACTTGCCCCCCAAAAACAGATAACTGACGATGGGGATATTCTGAAACCATTTAATTCGGTGGCCACAATGAGGACAGGCTGAAGGTGGAGAGACGATCGACTTGCCAGCAGGGATACGGTAAATGCAGACATTGAGAAAAGAGCCAATTACGGCACCGAGAATAAAAGCAGAGCTGAGAAAAAAGTAAAATTCAAATGGCATCGTATTTATCCATAAATATCAATCATGGTTATATGCTGTTAAAATTTAAAACATAATCGGCCACTTGTTCTAAATTTTCAAATACAGCTTCACAAGAGTCCGGAAAATTGAGACTCTCTTTATTGGCAGTCTTATCAATAAGCAAAAGGGGACAACAACCTGCTCGATGTCCTGCTTCCAAATCAGATATTTTATCTCCGACCATGAACGATTGAGGCAAATTGATGTTCAAATCTTGAGCGGCATTCAGTAGCATCCCAGGCTTTCCCTTGCGACAATCACAATCACAGGAAAAACGCTCCACGACTCCTTCAGGATGATGTGGACAAACATAAACACCAGCAAGCATCACGCCAAAACCCAGCAATTGTTCCTGCATATACCGGTGCAAAGTTTCGACATCGGACATTTGGTAATAGCCTCTGGCAACTCCGGACTGATTGGTGACAACGACCAGAAGGTAGCCAGCATCCTGCAAACGTTTCAGGGCTTGTGGCACACCAGGCAAAAAGCTAAATTCGTCACAGCGATACAGATAACCTTTATCAACATTAATAGTTCCATCTCGGTCAAGAAAAATCGCCTTATATTTTTTAGTCACGATAGCGTGTTAACACCTCTTCAATAATGTTGGTTGTCGATTTCCCCTTTTGAAACTCCACCAACACCAACGTCCCCCCATAACTTTCTACATATTCCCGACCAACCACTTGCTCAGGGGAATAGTCCCCCCCTTTTGCAAGGACGTCCGGTTTAACAAGACGAATTAATTCCAAAGGAGTATCTTCCGCAAAAACAGTGACATAATCGACGCAATCCAGCGCTGCGAGTATCTGCGCTCTTTCTGTCTGGCATAAAAGGGGGCGGGTCTCTCCTTTCAGACGACGAATGGATGCATCAGAATTCAAACCCAGAACGAGAAGATCTCCCAGCTCTCTGGCCCGCTGTAAATATTTGATATGTCCTGCATGCAATAAATCAAAACAACCATTGGTAAAAACGATTGTTTTTCCCGCCTGTCGATGACCAGCGATAACAATATCCAACTGCTCCGGAAAAAGAACCTTCCCGCTACCAGATTGATCTCGATCTATGGCCGCCATCAGGACTTCGGCAGCACTTACGGTTGATGTCCCCACTTTACCGACGACAATGCCCGCAGCGATATTAGCGAGCATTGCAGATTTAAGGACAGAAAAACCATTTGCCAGCCCTACTGCACAAAAGGCCAGAACCGTATCCCCAGCCCCAGTGACATCATAGATATCCCTTGCCTCTGTCGGTAAATGGTCTGGCGGCTGGTCAGATACAAACAAACTCATTCCATCCTTACCCCGGGTAACTAACAACGCCCCCAGGTTCAGTTTTTGTTGTAGTGATTGGCCGACGGATATCAACACTTCAGGGCTATTAATTTTTGTCGCTGAAGCCAGTTCGACCTCTTTATGATTTGGTGTCAGCAGAGACACCCCCTGATAACGAGAGAAATCATCTCCTTTAGGGTCAGCGATCACCGGACAATCGGCAGAAGCACAACATTCAATCAGTCTTCCCAGAAGATGATCAGTGAGTACACCTTTCTGATAGTCAGAGATGACAACAACATCGACGTTGGGGACAACCTGACGAACAAAGTCGAGCAATTGAGTTTCTTGGGACGGCGCGATGGCAAAGCACTCCTCCCGGTCCAACCTTAACATTTGTTGGTTACTCGCCAGAATACGTGTCTTACATGGGGTAACTCTCGCAGAAACACAAAGGACACCATCACCTCGTATCCCCTGTCGCTGCAACAACCCTTTCAGTTGCATCCCCTCAGGATCGGTTCCAACAACTGATACAACTTCAACGCCACAACCAAGAACAGCAAGATTATTGGCGACATTTCCAGCACCACCTAAACGAACCTCTTCTCTTAGGATATCCACAACAGGAATCGGAGCTTCAGGTGAAATCCGTTGAGAATCCCCAAACAAGTACTTATCTAAAAGAAGATCACCAATAACCAGAAATTTCAAATCGGAAAGGTTATGAACCAGTTGTTCGACATCGAGAAGGTTCATACGTTTGCACCTGAGGGGTATAATTTTTTTTCAATGAGTTCACACAAAATATGAATTATGGTGATATGTGCTTCCTGAATGCGTGCCGTGTCGTCATCTGCCACAATCAAAGGATGATCCACAAACAAGCCGATCGCCCCTCCATCACGGCCCAACAAACCAAAGGTTATGCAGCCTTTTTTCGACGCTAGCTTCAGAGCTGACAAAACATTTTCAGAGGAACCACTCGTGGAAATTCCAAAAACAACATCACCCGGCCTTGCCAAGGCTTCAATCTGCCGACTAAAAACCTTATCAAAGCCATAATCATTACTGATAGCGGTTAGAGTCGCAATATTATCAACCAATGAAATAGCCGGTAAAGGTCGCCGTTCAACTTTGAAGCGTCCTATCAATTCCGCGACGAAGTGCTGAGCATCAGCCGCAGAGCCCCCGTTTCCCATGACAAAAATTTTCTTTTCAGTTTGAATGGCATTGACAATAACGTCAACACTCTCCGCTATTGCAGAAGAAAGCTGCTCAGAAACAAGATCTACAACTTGACGATGTCGAACAAAACTTTGATGAATCCGACCTAGCATGAAAGACCTCGTAGATGAAAAAACTTAACAAACAACAATCGGTACCCACAGACATTGGATACATTTAACATTTTTCAAATAGAGAGTCATTAACAATTTATGCATGGCTATGCAGCAAAGTTTCAGCGGCAGTGAAAACTTCATCAACAGTCATATCTTGAAGACATTTAGCCCCTATCGGACATGGAGGTGTGGTACCAAATCGAGTGCAGGGGGAACAGGGTAAATGATGATTTATAACTGTGTGTCGATGCCCAGATGGAGCCCATTTCTTTGCGATTCCCGGTCCAAACAATGAAACCGTCCGGATTCCCAAGCCGACAGCCATATGTAAAACGCCAGAATCACCGCTGATCAAAAGAGTGGCGCCTCTCAGGATTGATGCCGTTTCCAATAAAGAAGTTTTCCCTGCCATATTCTTTGCCGACACAACGTTTTTCTCAACAGCTTCACCAACAGTCAAATCATCATCACCCCCGACAATAACAAGTGGGAAGCCGAGCGCTGCAATCTTCTCAGCTAATGCCACAAATTTTCGCTCTCCCCAGCGACGCTCCTGAATACTTGCTCCCGGAAAAAGAACAACATACCCCTCGGACACAGAATCAAGCAGTTCAGTTGCAGATTTCACTGCTTCAGGAACAGTTAAAAAAGGGGAATTCAACTCACGACTACAAACTGTCCCCAACGGATGAAGCAGGTGATAAAAGCTGAACACTTCATAGTCATCATGTGAATAAGAAACGGGATGGGTAAACAACTTAGATCGGGCATTGGTCGCAAAACCAAGCCGAACGGGTGCGCGAAGAAGACGGGCAATCACAGCAGATAAATAGTGCCATTGTTCAGTATCGATAATCAGATCGTAACTGCTACAAAACAAACGTTTCCAGTCACGCCAGCGATCATAACAAAAAATCTTATCAACCTGAGGACACAACTCAAATATCACAGCATTACGTTTTTCGGCGAGTACCTCAATTTTGGCGTGCGGATAACGCAAACGGAGCACTTGTATTGCCGGAATTAGCAACACCGCATCACCTATTCCACCGGGGCGAATAAACAGAATCTGCTGGATATCAGTTAAGCTATTCGCAGGCATTGGGCACTGAGGAAACAGGCGCGCCAGAAGCGGCCCGACAGCTGAATCTATTTTTTTCAAAAAAGAGATTTTATTCAAAGGGAACTTTCAAAAACGGTACAATTGGAACTTCATAACAGCGACACAACGTCCTTATAACAATTCTGCTTTAAGCTGATTTTCAAAAAAAGACCTGATCTCTTTTTTATCAACAATTTCTTCAGGTTCAAGGTGTGCAATCGTATCGTCATCAATATCATCAATATACAGTAATGCAACACTGAACAACTTAAAGGTTAAACCATCAACAATTGGCAGGGTACAATCAAACATAGCCCTCAACCCCATCCCGCGTTTCGCCAGACAATACAGATCATAATAATCACGATATTTTGCGCGGACAAACAATACATTAATTTTCATGACCGCAATCGCCGACAAACTCGCGACATTCAATGGTTGTAATTATTCTGGGCGCAGAAATGACCATTTAGCATTAAAAAAAGTCACCTTAACCCCGTTGATCAAAAGATCCAACCGCTCAGGACTTTTGTTAATTACTTCATAAGTGGAAAACTGTCGCATATATTGCATAATCTGTGCAGCATCAAAAGATTCAGCAAAAGTAAACAGTAAACACCTGCCCCCAGCTTATTCTTTTAGCGTAAGTAGTTTGCGGGCTAGAGCTGGATAATCAATTAATAGAATGTCCATATATATCTTGATGATTTTATTAAATGATTACCATACGCCGCACAACTATCACAAAAATTTTACGGGAACTGTTTTACCGATGTATGCAACGACACAAAAGTTGATAAAACCGTGTATAACACCACAACCAACAGTAGCCAGAAACCAATAATCAACCCAAGCGCAGGAAGTCCCAACAATGGAAACAACACAAATACCAATGCGGTATAATCGGAAAAAGAGAGAAAAGATTTAAGATTACGCCTGAACCACCACTGACGATAAAGGTTAAACCAACGAAACAAAACAAAGTTTCCCATTTCACCATGATGCTGTTTTAAAGCAAAACCAGTCATATAGCTGATATAGCATTCCACTACATGCATAAACACCATTGCCCATATCCACGGCATAGAAATAAGATTCTGCGCCGAAGCGAGAACCAACAGGATCAGGATATCGCCCAAAAGGTCGGCAACATGATCGAGATAACGACCAAATTCAGAAGTTTTCCCTGTCAAACGCGCCACTGTACCATCAGTACAATCACACACATAAGCTGCAATATAAGTAAGCGCACCAATAATCAAAGACAGTGGCGTCGCCCATAAAAACAAAGCCGCTGTAGACAAACGCAGTCCTATCCCAACAACAGTAATTGTATTTGGTGACCACGAAGTGCGATTGACGATAAATCTGGTGAGTTTAACACTCAGAGGCAGCACCAACAGCAATCCCCACCAAGTTCTTAATGACAGTTTTGATACAACATCAGTACTAGAAATATAACCTCTGGAAAACTCCATCGTTAAATCGAACTCCAAATGCTTGAACAACTTGATTGCAAGGCCGTAAACTTTTGAAAATACTGTAATTGTAGGAAACTAGCTGAGGCCAATAATTTACTGCAATTTGCCAGTCGATTCTTTTTTAAATTAACCACCACACAATAATATAGTTGCATCATAAACTTACCAAACTATTACTTGCTCTTTGATTGTTTTCTAGTAACAACTTTATTTTACAAAGTTCGTCATCGTCAATTTTGTAATCTGAAAATTTTGTTGAAATATTTAATGACGATAACAAATTTCTCATTTTCTGAGATGAAAGCTCTCCAAAAATTTCTTCCAAGGCATTATCTATAAATTCATAGCGACCTATTACGTTATCAATCAACAATGGCAATGTAAAACTGCAAGCGATCCCATGATCTACCCCCTTGTTCGCAGTAACATGGTAACTGATAGCATGTGCCAGTGCTGTTTGGGTGTTGGAAAAAGCAAGACCTGAATACATACATGCTTGCATTAACTTATCCCGATAGTGAATCTCATCCAAATCATTAACCAGTTTCGGAAGATATTCTAAAACCAGTCTGGCTGCCTTTATGGCATAATCAACAGTAATTGGGCTTGCGTTCTTGTTCCAGATTGATTCAAGGGCATGGGAGATGGTATCCAAACCTGTCTGAATGGTAATATTTTCAGGAGATGTCAATGTCAACGCGGGATCATAAATAGCCATTTCGCTAAAAAGTTCCGGCAAATGTAAAGAATACTTCTTCCTTTCATCCATATCCCAAATTGTAGCCCATGGAGTTATTTCACTTCCGGTTCCAGCCGTTGTTGGAACTGAAATGATTGGTTTAAGATGGTACTCTTGATGAGGAATCACCCCTTTTGTTAATTTAGTTACAAAAGTTGAGTTTTTTTCGCTACTATATACGGATATGAACTTTGCTGCATCGAGGACACTACCACCACCGACGGCCAAAATTAATTCAAAGTCTACATTATTTAAACTATTGTAATTTTTTTCAAGGTCTACAAACTCAGGATGAGAATTTATATCTGAGACAACGTGAATAACAGCACATGTCAATGAAAGTATCTGCGCTACAAGACCACGAGACAAAGCCCCTCTTGAAGTAACCAACAAAGTTTTTCTGCCATTAATATATTGATCAATATCGCAAATAGAATTTATTCCGTATACGATCTTAGTTGGCATATGATAAGCAAAGCTATCTTTCACGGATGAACTCCATCAACCGTTCTTTAACTTCATATGGTTTAATTTTCGGACGACCAAGGTTTTCTTTGGTTCCATTTCTTACCTTGATATAGATAAAAGTCAAAACAGGGTTCCGGTACCAACCGATAATTGTTTTCTTTAATTCGTCCAACGAATGGACATAAATACTGTTTTCATAACCAGTACTTGCTGCTATCTGCACAAAGTCGACATTGCTAGAAACAGTAAATTGCCCCCCGGTAGAATCGTGCATATTGTTATCGATTAAAACATGGAGCAGGTTAGCGGGCGAGTAATATGCATTCGTAGCCAGATTTCCCATTCTCATCAGGAGAGCGCCATCACCATCAACTGCGATTGTTTTCATATTGCTGTTCAGAGCAATTCCAAGCCCAATTGAACTGATACTTCCCATACTGCCAACCATATATAGATTATTCTGGGAATCCTCTACTTCATAAAGCTCTCTACCAGTCTTCCCCGTTGTTGCCAATATTACAGTATCATCTGCTTTAGTCGCAGTTATAGTTTCAATGACATTTAAGCGCATTGCTAATTCATCATCTTCTGATTTAACTTTTAAAAATTTATTGGTATTTTTATTTAATTGTTGCGGTTTTAGTTCAACTGCTCCCAGTACCCCTTTCTTTACAATAAAGAAAAAAGATTCTTTGTTTTCAATGGACTCATTCGCCCTTGCTATTTGGCATTTAACCTCAGCTATATCATTTGACAGGTATTCCCATTTAACCTGCATCAACTCGAGCATTTTCTCAGTGATGGTTCCCATCAACTCATGCTGCGGTTCATCATTTAATCTGGGTTCACCTCGCAAGCTAACAAAACCAAGTACAGGTAATTTAAAAGAATAATTTAAAGAGGTCAGTGGCGATGTGGCGTTTGTTAACCCGCTATTTTGCATTAAAACAACAGATTTCTTACCAGCCAGATAGGCTCCTGCGCAGATAGCAACAGCATCACCCTCATTATTGCTCATAACGTAATCACACTCATTGATGGCGTAATTAATAAGGTTATTCAAAAAACTGCAGGGAACACCACAGTAAAATTCAAAGCCTAAGCTCTTTAGTTCATTGCCCAAATCCGCTGCACTGATTTTCATCACTTTGTCCCCGGTATAAGTTCAAGAATTTCCTTTATTGACAACAAAGATTGCTCAGCCTCTAAACTTCTATCATTTTCAAGAATTGATTTGGCTACATTCAGCATACCGGGATAAGCGGCCCTCAACATGTGATTGGCATAAATAATAACGTTAACCCCAGCACGACAAAGCTCATTTGCGGTTACTTGATTGTAACTTGTTGGCACAACTACTATTGGCACAGTATCGTGATAGGATCTGAACAATCTGCAGAATTCCAGGATTTCATCTGGTGACTTCAGGCGTGAATGTATCATTATCCCATCGGCTCCTGCTTCTACATAGGCTTTCGCCCTGGCAATAGCATCATCCATCCCCTGTTCAAGAATCAAACTTTCAATTCTAGCTATAACCATAAAATCTTCGGTTATCTGTGATTTTTTGCCCGCTTGAATTTTTTGACAGAAATTCTCTATGGAGTCTTGGGTTTGAGTAACGTCATTACCAAATAGTGAATTCTTTTTTAAACCTGTTTTATCTTCAATAATTACAGCACTGATCCCTGTTCGTTCCAGAGTTCTAACGGTAAAAGCAAAATGCTCTGGAATGCCTCCAGTATCAGCATCGTAGATCATCGGTTTGGTTGTTACTTCGAAAATTTCATTTATTGTAGTTACCCTTGTGCTCACATCTACGGCCTCGATGTCTGGCTTCCCTTTCGAGGTAGAGTCAGTTAAAGAACTACTCCACATACCATCATATTCCACACCACTTTCGCACATTACATTTTCTACAATTAAGCCACTTAAAGCATTATGAGCTTCCATTATTCGAACAATAGACTTTGTATCTATCAACCGTTTCAACCGAGATCTTCTAATGTCCGGGGTAGTACCTATCTCCCTTAATGATTTATTCAGATAGGTCGATGAAATACCCTCGGTATACGCTACCTCAACGAGTTCCCCTCCCCACGTTGCTAGTGCATCAATAACCTGCTGCCTTGTCTTTGCCTGAGTACCGCTTTTCCAGTCATCACCATGGACGACAACATCTGGTTTTATACGCTCAAGATTTGGCCTGTAATCCAGAGTCTCTTGAGGAATCACCTCCGAAACACCTTTTATGTTCTCAATCACAACTTTCCGCTGATCATAGGTCATGTAAGGCAATCTTTTATAGCTTGCTATTGCCTTATCGGTAAGAAGTCCAACCACAACATCACCAAGCGATGATGCTGCCTTTAAAATATTCATGTGCCCTGGATGAACCAAGTCGGCACTCATTCCCACATAAACTTTCTTCATTGCAGTCTTTATCCTTTAAAAAAATAACCAATAATTGGCAAAAGCAGTGTTTGAAACCTAAAATTTAACTTAATGGATAGCCTCAAACCTCTTCATCCACCGGTATGAACGAAGAGGAAGAACTATCAACCTAAACAATCCAGATAAAATCAAAAACAATAAACGGAAATCAAACTGATACCCCAATAATGATTGAACACCAAATATAGCATCTAAAATGCAAACTAACATTATCGCTGACAAAACACCTGGATAACCCAATATCTCCGATATTATTTTAAAAAATTTAATTTTAGAAAAAAACGGAGCATTCACTGCGACGATCTGGTTTTTCTTCTTTTCAATCAACCACAGGCCTGATTGTATCTGTTCGTCATTTAATAAATTTTTATTGTTGATAATTTTTGCACACAGGAGTTTTGCTGCTACTGCTTCTGGGAAACCGCTTGAACCAACCATCGCAATTACTCCCAAAAAAAGAATATAAGCATGACCAAATTGAAGATATAGAGCAAATGACAGACATAAAAACATCAAATTATCTGAAAATGAGTGACACAAAACATCAAAATATTGCCCTTTCATATTTGGGATCATTTGGCCACTATGAATGTAGTAACGTGCCAATTCCCCATCAACATGATCGAGGTAGTGATACAAAAACACCAACAGAGCGCCCGTCAATAATGCACCAGGGATATTCTGCACTATAAAAAAAAGGCTTCCGAGGGCAGCAAGCAAGCTCAATGATGTTACCGTGTTCGGAGAAACCTTAAACTTTATAGCTAACATCGTCCCATAAATTGATATTTTTCGATAAATGTATTTGTCGATAAGATAATTTTCACCACTATTTTTTTGACATATTTCCTTGTATAGATTAATTGTCATGCTCCACCCTTCCAATATCATTGAAATAACAAAAGCACCCCCAAAAACAACCTGATTTTTTACAAACAGGAACTAAACAAGAGAAAAAGGGGACAGATTTATTTAAAAACTTCGTATGTCACCCACATCTTGCCCTGTATTTGTTGCGCATAATGCAGATTTGATCACAGGTATAGCCACCTGGGTGGCATTGTTGATTTTATTCACTGCCAGCAACAAACAAGAAGGACAGGAACATTTTAAAGTGAGTAACGTCATAGACGATCTACCCAATATCGTGGTTTTTGCTTATTATGCATAATTGCGACAACAATAATTTCTTTTTTAAAAACTTGATAGAGTATCGAAAAAGGAAAACGACGCACCACCAGCTTTCGAATCCCATTTTCAATTACCGGGGACGTTTCATGATGATCCATTATTCCATCAATAGCGCTTTCAATGATATCAAGGAAATTTTCGCCAAGTGTTGAAACTTGCAATTCGTACTATGCCGCAGCTTCGAACATCTCTATTTCTGCTGGTGCAACCTGCATTAAATTGTCTTTATTTTTTTACGAACTTCACGAAACACATCACGACTTGATCTCGCGGTTATCTTACCATCCTTGAATTCCTGAAATCGCCTTGAAGCTTCCTGCATCCATAAATGTTGCAGGTTTTGTTCATCAAGATCATCTAACCCTTCAATAAGATGTCTGATCAATAATGCTCTTTCCTGCAATGGCATTTTTTTTGCCTGCTGTTCGCATTTCATCAATTCCGTTAGCATAAGACAATCTCCTTGCGTAATCCTCTATGTAAAAACAGTGAAATGCGGGGCACTATTAAATAACTAAGCCCTTCACCTATTGCTCATTCAACAATGTCTGCACCTGCACAGCCATGCTCTGCTGAGAATGAAAAGCTACAATTGACGTCAGGTTCATATTATCAATAATCTCATCAATGGTTTCAAGATAAGTATTGGCTGATCTGGAACAAAAAAGATGGATCTTCAGCAAGTGCCTTGAAAGAAAGAGAGCTATCTGCTTCATACTCTTCCCGCATACGGAGCAGCAACGTCAGATTGACCACCCAGAACAGAACTGACATATTTTTGAACCATCATCATATTTCGTCCATCCTGTTGGTCGTTTTCCCCTTGGCTCATAGACGACACCTCTTTTAGACAAGCACCTAGACACAATACACATCAGATACGTTGGTGTTTAAGGACACTCAGCCGGACCAATTTTATTCCCGGCAAAGAATCATCAAATATTGACTGAACTTGCTAGGGAGAAGAATCGTTACTGCCCACGCAACTGTTACATATAAAACTAACCTTGACCTAATTTCAGCAGCATATCGCAATCAGCCACGGTAGATGGCCGATGGGAAACAACAATTAACGTCTGCTTTCCCTTTAAACTCAAGAGCAACTGTCGAATTTCAGCATCTGTATCTTCATCTAGAGCGCTGGTTGCTTCATCAAAAATAAGCAACTGCGGTTGACGATACAGAGCACGGGCTATCGCCACCCGCTGGCGCTGTCCGCCGGATAAACGGATGCCCCGTTCTCCAATTTGGGTAGCAAACTTCTGTGGTAACTGATCGAGGAAATCTATTCTGGCCATTGCGCAGGCTGAAGCCACTCTTTCCAGGTCAATCTCCTGTGCTTCAAGACCAAAGGCGACATTTTCCGCCAAGGTGCCGTCAAAAATATATGGTGTTTGTGGAACATAACCGATGTTTTGCCGCCACGACGGCAGATTATCCTCTGTCAAGACAACCCCATCGACACTAATCGTACCACTTTGCGGTTGCAGTAACCCACACATCAAATCAACCATGGTGCTTTTACCGCAACCTGAAGGCCCCATAATACCAAGTGACTGCCCTTTTTTAAGAGTCAGGTTGAAATTTTCCAACACTGGTTGCTGCGGAGTATAAGCAAAACTGACCTGATCAAAAACAACGTGTCGATTAAAAGGCATTGCCAGTACAGGCACACCCGCACTCCGATGTGACTGGGCACGAGAATTCAGTTCCTCTAGTAAGGAGATGACATAAGGACGCGCGGTGCGGATACCCGCCAGTGAGGCAACCACCCGATTAAACGCTGGCAAAGTGCGCCACGCCGTCACCGCCAGCAGAGCCGTCGTCCCCGTGGTCTGGAGCGGCGAATAACCGAGGCCAAACAACATCAGCAATATTGCCCCAGCTATTAGGACAAAGCCAATTGATTCTAAAACCAGCAGCGGTGATTCGCGCCAAAATTGCTGCGAACCGAACATCTGGGCAAAACGTTGTGCCGACAGGACAAATTTGCGCACAAAAAACGGTGCGCTCGCCGTGATTTTGACATCCTTGACCCCGTGAATTGAACGCGTGATCTGACGATTCATGTCGATATCGCACGAACGGCAACCAGTGGCACTGCGATCTAACCCACGGCGCAATCCACGGTAGACCAAGAAGCCCGCCCCACCCTGAGCACCAATAAACAACAATGAAACCAACGGTTGCACCAACAATAACCCGGCTAGCAACACCATTAGCATGCTCAATTCACAGATCACTTTTAAGTAAGGATTAACAAAAAAGCGCCCCAAGTGATGACGCCAGTTCGCCAGATTCACCAAATCGGCACTATTTTGTTGCACGTGCCAGCGATAATCACGCGCTAAAATACCGGACAATATCTGTTGCCCAAAATATGCTTCCAATACCGCACCATAGCGAGCCGAACGGTAGGTTATAAAACCACGAAAAGCATTTTTTAAGGGCACAGCGATAATAACAAGAACACTCAGACAACCAATCATCTGTTTAGGAGAAGAGAGAATTGGTGCCAACACAGAAAATGAGCGCAATGTTTCTAATGTTGCAAGGTTAAAGGTTGCCTGTGGATCTGACACCGCCGCCGCATAAAAAGCAATGAGCCCCACTACCGCTGTTTCTCCAACAGCTAGCAGCAACATCGCCACACATAAGAGGTGAAATCGCTTCCGCAACGCTGGAGAACACAGGCGATAGACCTGTAAAAATAAAATATTGTCCCAATATGTTTTTATCGAGCTAGCTGACTTCAAATTGCCGCCTTAAGTAATGGATCAAAAATAGATATCAACACCAACCATTAACACCCAGCACAGGCCCACAATCAGCAAACGGGGATCTTTCAATAACGCTGCTGTCGGGTCACCGTCTCCACCGTGTTGAACGCGGTAAATATAGCGGAACAATCCATAGGCACATAGCGGTATCGTGTAAAACAGACTGTCGTGGGTATAACAGTAAATGCTGTAAGTCAGTAAAACCGTAACTGAGGTCACATATAATACAAGACTAAGAAATCGCGGCGTATAAGCGGCTAAAGAACTACGGTGGTGGTGCGCGTTGGCTCCCAACATCTTGATTTCACCAAGGCGCTTACCGGCACTTAAATAAAATGCTAGCAAAAGCACCGACAAAAACAACCACACACTAACGTTAACGTGACTGGCAGCACCACCTGCTTGTAGACGGAGCAAAAAAAATGCCGCGATAGTCAGGAGATCTAGCAGCAGAATATTTTTTAGCACCAAGGTATATAGTAATGACAACAGGATATAGGCTAGCAGCCAGACCAACACAGATTGCGCCCAGATTAAACCTAAAGAAATCGCAATAACGGTTAAAAACAGCGCTAATGAATAGGCTTGAGCGACAGTGATTGTACCTGCAGGTAACGGCCTTAAACACTTTTTCGGATGGAGTTTATCGGCGTGGCGATCAATAATATCGTTAAATACATAGGTCGCACTGGCAGCCAAAGAAAATGCGACAAAAGAAAAGAGAATTTGCTGCCAGATAGCAACGCTGAATATCTTACCCGCTAAAAACGGCGGGAACAATAGCATCAGGTTTTTCAGCCATTGATGGGGTCGGAGCAGTTTTAAATATGCATGGTAATCCATCAAATCCTGTCCCGTTTTAAGATAGCAAATCCCGACCAATCAAACATAAGTCTGACAGTTAAAAGCCTTCAGTCAATTCCTTATCTGCCTTGTTACGGATAGGGTCCGATTCAGCGGCAAGATGATAAGCCTGGGTAAAATAACGCTGCGAAAGCTCCTTGTTGTGTTCATTTTTTTCTAAACGACCAAGTTGGTAATAGTAAGCGGCAGTCGTCGTATCGGTCGCTAATTGCAACAAAAAGGTTCGTAGTTCTTGGATAATGGTTGTGCGATCAAGCGATTCCTCTTCCGATAATTCCAAAAACACATTGACAGCCCGGTTCGAATTCCCTTTTGACTGCTTGATCACATCCAACAGTTTGAGTCTAGCGTAATCATAATCTTGTCGTTCCATCATCGCCACGGCCATATTGATATCGTACTTGTCGTGATAACCAAACCTATATTTTGATGCGGCGACACTAAAACATTTTTCAGCTTCATCAATTCGGCCTTGTTCCACCAAGGCGACACCATAATTGTTCCACGCCTTTTCACTTAAAGGACTTTTTTTGACCGTATCGGCCCAAAGTGATTCGTTCGTCGACCATTGCCAACTGCGGTGCAAAGAAATAGCAAACGAGGTCCCCAGCAATAGCAGGCAAATAGCGAATATAAATCGTGGCGCTAACTTTGCGGTTGATAAACACACCACAACCACAGGCAACACAAAACCCAAGGAAATATACACATAACGCTCAGCGTACGGGGTCCATGCAATCTGATTAAAAGCTATGACAAAAGCGGGTGAAACTAAAGCCGCAGCCGTAAGTAGATAGCCCGAGACGATGGAACGCTTTATGAACAAATAGACCAGCAAAAGCAACAAGGAAATCGCAAGCAATTCATAAAGAGGATCAACTTCGATAATGGCAAAATTTAATGGTAGCGGGAGAAAAATCTTCTTAAAATAGAAACCCAAAGCACGTAGACAAACAAAGAATGAATAGAACCAATCACTATCAATAATCCGCAGAGTGAGACCAATACGTGAAGAATCTCCCTTCAAAATCAATTCACGCATTT
Organism: Desulfuromusa kysingii; assembly: GCF_900107645.1. GTDB lineage: Bacteria > Desulfobacterota > Desulfuromonadia > Desulfuromonadales > Geopsychrobacteraceae > Desulfuromusa > Desulfuromusa kysingii. The sequence goes on along the minus strand of NZ_FNQN01000009.1, from coordinate 8,108 downwards.
GAACCATTAGAAACCAAGCCGTACCGCCAGCAACGCTCAGTAAACCCAGCAGAATAAAAAGACGTTGGATAACTTTTTTATAGTTCAATCCCGTTGGGTTCTGTTGCGCCCATAACAAAAAGCCAAAACCGGCTAAAAAGGCAACAGAGGTTTCTTTTGCTAAAACCCCCATCCCAGCAAAAAAGATGGCAGGCAACAACCAGCGGAAACGTCTATTGATACGAAACTGCATTAAACACAAGGCACTACTGAACACAAACGTTGCCGCCAGGATATCGGTACGACCAGAGAGCCAATTAACCGATTCTGCGGTGAGCGGGTGACAAAGAAAAAGCAACCCACCCAGGACCGAAAAGTGCCAGCGGTATCGATGCGCAATAAGCAGAGACTGGGTTAGCAATAAAACCAGCAGGGCGTTTAAGGTATGAAAACCAATATTCTCCAGATGCATCACACGCGTATCAGCATCCCATAATAGCTTATCGGCAGTAAATGAAAGGGTATTCAAAGGACGATAGTAAAGACCTGTGGTGTTTTTTCTGATAAACGTTTTTTCCAGGTTCCAACTCGTACGTTTTTCAATCCGTTGCATTTGATCGGGGTCATCGACCGTAATCAGCTCACCATCAATAACAACGCCAAACGTCATAAGCGCTAAAGCGCAAAACAACAACGCTATCAAAATCCCCCGGAAAATCACTTTTCGACCGTAATAAAATTTGAGCTACTATCGACACGTCCATTCGGGTGTAAACGCCACTGCCCACCATAAGGCTCTGTTGGGATACTTTCAACGAAGCCATTCTGAACCAACTCGTCGATACTTGTCGCTTTTCTTCCCTGTTGCTGCATAAACAAAAATGCAGCATCTTCAAGCTGTGCCGCCCCCTGTAACGCCACTAATCGCTTTTCCAGTTCTGAACTCATTTTGATTTGTTTATTTTGTACCAACATTTCTTCTAAAAAGAGTAATGCCGTTTTTGAGCGCGAACCATAAAAAGCTAGCCGAGAAGCCAAATTAGGAAAATAAGGGGGGCTGCCATCAATAGCGGCGGCTTGCTTGATGTAATTAGCACCTTGGACAAAATCTTTTTTAAAAAAGAAATGATTAAAGCCAATATAATAGGGCAACCGCCAATCATCAGGACGCGCCTTGATCCCTTTTTCCAGCAGCATATTCGCTTCATCATACATTTGAGCCTGCCACGCCAGCATCATCTCGGCAAAAACATAGGGATCCAAAAAGCTGCCGTCTAATGTGGTGATACGATCAAGTAACAAGTAAAACTGATGCCATTCTTCCGGTAGCGTTTTCGATTGTTCCATCAGCTTACGGCCAATAAAGTTTGACGCATTCAGGAACATCATGTTGGCCATCGCCCCTTTAAATTCGAGGCTGGAAGCGACTAAAACCGATGCAGGAACCCGACCTATATCACTCATTTCTGCCGATATCTGCTTGCTGCGCACATCGTGTACAGCAGCGTTTAACCAAACAACGATACTGAAACAACCAACAAGAATAACAATTGACAATCCTGTTTTTTTCACGCCAAGTCTCGTCGATTGAAAAAGAGGGTCGAAAGAACTAAAAGAACCACAATATAAGCAGTGGCATAAGTGGTCAAAATCAGAACATCAGTAAAAGGGATAGACAGGCCATGTGCAGCTGCCGATTTAAGATCGAAAGCGGCCAAATTGGGAAATAGATATTTAACCACATCAACGGTCATACGAATTGAATCGGAGATCTTGATCATTGTCACTTCAACCTGTAAAAAGCGCACCACATCGTCGATAGAGTGACCAATCACATAACTGAACAACGTCAATAATGTTGCCAAAAATGAACTTGTTGTCACTGTTGACCACAAAACCACAAACGCATTAAGAATTAATACAGACAGCCATGACAAAAAAAGTGCGGCGACAATGCTAACCCAGGAAACCGTCACAAAAAAACGGCTCCCAAATAGAAATTCCCCACCCCACAAGCATAACCAGACACCACCGGTAAGCAACAACATAATCAGGCCGGTTATGAGGAATAATCCAAAAAACTTACCAATCAGATACTGACCACGAGATATGGGCCGGGTGAGCAGAGTAAAAATGGTTCGCCGTTCAATATCTTTCGCTAAAAGATGGATAGCTAAAAAAAACGGAATCGTTAACCCGCCGAGAGTGACCGTTGCCATACAAAAATCGAGAATAACTTTGGAGATATCGCGCAAGAAAAAACCGCTGACTAAAACAGTACAGCCCATCAACAGTAAAGCAGCAAGTAAGACACCGTACAGAACCCGGTGGCGTAAGCCTTCTTTAAAACTTAATAATGCTACGGCATATACACCTCTCATTGCTGCCCTCCCGCTCCGACAGTGCGAACAAATAATGTTTCTAGCGGGGACTCGCCTCTAACGTCAGGGGTGATATCAAGCAACTCCTGTGGAGTGATCGTCAATGCAAGTTGACCTCTATCCATAATAGCAATTCGGTCACAAATACGTTCGACATCGGTGAGAACATGGGAGCAAAAGAGCACTGTATTCCCCTGATCGTTATAAGCACGGATAATATCCGTCACCATCTTACGTCCTAGAGGATCCAAACCAGACATCGGCTCATCAAGAATCAGGATTTCGGGTTGAGTGAATAAGGCGCATGCCAGTGCGGCACGTTGCACCATCCCTTTTGAAAAAGTACGGATTTGTTTGTGCCTGACATGATCAAGGCCGACCATCGCCAAAACCTCTGGTATCCGCTGTTGCGCCAACGGGTTTTTAAGGTTTGCGGTACGGGCAATAAAAATAAGGTGATCATTGACACTCAGATTATCATAAAGGCAGGGGTTTTCCGGTAAGTACCCCAGAGACTGGCGGCAACGTAGATCGCTGGGAAAAAAACCATTCAATTTGATAGTGCCAGAATTTGGACGAACTAAACTGAGTAAACTTTTCAGTAAAGTACTTTTCCCTGCACCGTTGGGGCCAATGATACCAAATATTTCACCACACTCAACATGCAAAGACACATGAACTAAAGCGTTGGTCGGTTTTCTTCTAACACCACTCATGTAAGTTTTTTGAAGTTGAGACACCTGTATCATATTATGTCATCCAGAATCAAAAAAACCCCCTCAAAAGAGGAGGCTTTTAATAAGCTTTAAAGAACTAACAAATAGCTCTAACCGCCAACTTGTGTCCAGTCATCATCGTCAGGATAGTCAACAGAATCATCGGCCTCAATGATATTAGTATCTGAAATATCCGACGAATCAGCAACTTCTATACTTTGCTGATAAACTCCTTGATCGCCAGACATCACTGCATAGCACATACTTCCCTTATTATTAGCACCAGTTAAGGCATAAGAATCATCACCATCACTATCATAACTTAGAAAGACACCTGGTGATAAAGAAAGTTCATTAGTTGGATTATCACCATTATCAGAAATTGAAGTTCCACTACCCAAAGTTACAGCTGCCATGCCAATACTTGGAATGATCATGCATACTGCGATTAAAATAATTATTTTTTTCATGTTTTAAACTCCTTTTATAAAATTTAACTGCTTTATTCTTCAGGGTAGCTAAACCATGTTGCATAATATCCTTCAAGATCTGTTCTTTCATTCCGAACATCACTCATAGCCTGTGCGTTAAAACCACGCTCACGGTATGAGGCAAACTGAGGGATAGCAATGGCGGCCAGAATACCGATGATCGCAACAACGATCAAAAGCTCGATCAGGGTGAAACCTTTTTGATTCCCTTTACGGAACATTTTTAACATTCTAAATCTCCTTTTCTGTGAGGATCCATCAGCCAACATATTCGACTGATGCTATATGTGGACATTGTTTCAAATCTAACTGAGTACAATACAATCAGCATGCCAAAGTCGCTGACAAAAAGATGAAATCAATCATTTATTGTTGTTTTAGCATATATCCAATCCTTATTAACACCAATCAATAAATCATAACCTCTTGATAAAAGATCATTTTAGCTCGAATGCAACGAGCAGCAATATGCACAGCAAAAGTAAATTTTCATTATTAATGTTATTCTAATACTGCGCCAAGGGCTGCAAACCCGATAAAAATAAATAGTTATTCATGATCAACTGTCAATTTTTGACAACTTAGGTGACATTTTTTGTCACCTAAGTCATTATGCGGCAGTTTTACTTTGTCGATTTGAAGCAATTTGAAGGGAGGTAGGGATCATAATCCATCTCCTTGTGAATCTGCTGACAATGCTCAACACCGGTACCACGGCCACCAACGGTGTCACTTTGCCGGTCGCGCGGATTTGAACCCACTTCAGGAAAGAACAGGTTGGCTCCCGCCATTAAAGAGGCGGTATGGGGTTCATGGGTGCAGTGGGCTTTAGGGATGTTCCCCATAATCAGACGACTGACAGCAACCAGCCGCGCCATCTCCAGTTCGCTGATCATGCCAAATTTTGCCATAGGTGAACCGGGGAAGTTGATCCTGCGCATGACACCGCTATAGGTCGCGCCATAATCACGGGCAAGAAACATCAAATCAATGATCTCTTCATCGCTATGTTCAGGACCTACGGGTTCAACACAATTCATCCACAGCAGACCGACATCACGCAGCACTTTGACGGTTTCAATCCGTTTGTTCCGGTTCAACGGCGTATCCCGCCCTTCCCCCAGACGGACAGCGTGATAAAAGCCGGTAAACCCCGATTTGAGCAGCTCTTCACCTTCGGCGTGATTGATGTCGCGGGTATTGGCAATCAACGGCACCGAGACTTCCTGACTGAGGACTTTGCCGACCCGCAGCAGCTTGGAAAAGGGATAGGTCCCGGTGGTCATCAGATTAATGGCGTCACTCCCCTTTGCAGATGCATCTTTCGCCCAGGCGATGATCTGTTCATCGGAGTAATCAATCTTCTCGGTAAAAATTCCCGCCTTATGGGTCAGGCTACAGAACAGACAGTCAAGGGGGCATGGTTCAACATTAAGACCGATATGCAGATGGTTCTCCCCTTTATTGCCAAACTGTTCCCGTGACATGCGGTTGGCAATCTCCATCAGCCGGTAACAGTCGGTGCTGTGCAGGGGAAGCTGCATCAGCTGCATCCCCTCTTCGCGGGTTAAAGGGACAAACTCTGCCGCCTTTTGAAAAATATCATCCATACGGGGGATTGATGATGGGCTCATGGGTTCTGCGCTCATATTGTTAGGCATGGGTGTCCTTTCCTTTCGATTTCACCGTAGCTGAATTTTCAACTGACGACATCATGACGATTATTAACTATGGATTTGCGAGGGTACGGGTTCTCGCTGCGAACGGGTTCAGAGGACGCAGCAGATCAATTTAAAACTGCGCGCTAAATTCTAAAAGCTCAACGCTCTCACCCGCTTGCCGTTGGTCGATCTCGTCTCCGAGCAACACCAGTCCATCACATGAGCCGAAGTTGAGATAATGAGACGTCATCTGACTGGCGAGTTTATGCACTGTCTCCGGACCGGAATAGTTATCCAACTGCACGCGAATAACATCCCAGCGCCCTTTTCGCCCTTTAAGCGGAGTTGCAAGGACGGCAGGACGAACTTTAGGCATGACATCATCCACCCCCATCAACCGTTTCACCGTCGGCAGCAGATAATAGAAGAAGTTGACCAAGAAGGCAGCCGGATAGCCGGGCATGCCGAAAAACAGGGTGGCGTCTCGCTGAGCAACGATCAGCGGTCGTCCTGGTTTGATCCCCGTGCGGTTCACCAACACCTCAAAACCATTGGAATGGAGGAGCGGCCGGATGAAGTCGTATTTGCCCATGGAGACACCGCCGGAAGAGATCACCAGATCGCACTCTTTCGCCAATTGTTCGAGACTTTGACGAATCGTGTCAGCATCATCGTTGACAGGACCAAGGACTTTATACGGGACACCTAACTGTGCCAGACAACCGCTAAGAAAATGGCGGTTACTGTCATAAACGCTGCCAACGCGGTGAGGTTGCCCCACCTGTAAAACTTCATCACCGGTGATCAGGATGCCAACGACCGGCAATCGATAAACTTTCACCTGTGCAATCCCGGAGCAACAGAGGACACTATGTTGAACCGGGGTCAACCGGGTTCCAGCGGAGAGAATACGGGTTTCTGCCGCCATCTCTTCGCCAATCCGATTAATATTTTCACCGACTGCGACATCGGCTTTAAGCTCAAGAAGATTATCGGTGACACCGGTGTCCTCAACCCGGATAACGGCGACACCACCTTCGGGCACAGTGGCTCCCGTCATCACCGCAGCGGCTTGTCCAGCGGTCAAATCCAGTTGCGGTAACTCTCCAGCGCCCAGAGTTTCAACTATTTGGTAGTGGCTAAGCCCCGGTTGGTTGACAGCAAATCCGTCAACAGCACTTCTGCGAGTATCGGGAAACGGATGTGGCGTGAAAATATCTTCAGCCAAAACCCGCCCAAGGGCGGCAACGCTGTTGATCATCTCAGTTCCGACAGGGATCACGGCATCAATCAAGACCTGTTGGGCGTCTGGCAATGGCAGCGGTCGTTTTTCAGGCATCATGAAGCCCCCCATCCGAAGGGGCAAATGGGATAATGACACTTGGGACAAAAGTGACACAATCCACCGTGACCCGACTTAGCGATCTCTTCTTTACTAATGGTTTCACCGGCGAGAATGCGCGGTAAGAAAATATCGAGGGCGGTTTTCTCAAACACCAGTGCCGCAGCTGGGACAGCGCAAACCGGAATCGCATTAATATATCCAATGGTCAGGTTATTCCCCGGTTGAATGGGATTGCCCTGCTCGTCAAACTGGACTCCAGCCTCGTGCAACGCTGTCACAGTGACATCATCTGGATCCACCGAACTGCCCCCTGTCACCAAAACCAGATCGCTCTTTTCTGCAGCTTTTTTTACAGCTTGACTGATTTCAGCCTTGACGTCAGGAAGGATAGTCGTATAGGTCACAGTCACTCCGTATTGCTGTAACTTTGCGGTCAGCAGCGGGGTAAAACCATCGGTAATCCGTCCGCTATGGACTTCGTTACCGGTCACAAGAATAGCAGCGGTCTTAATCTTATAAGGTTTGACGCAAATGAGTGGTTGCTCGACTTGTTCCAGCATTTGCTCCAGCATTTGGCGGGTACAGGTCAACGGGATAATTCTGAAAGCCGCGACCTGCTTCCCTTTCACGACGGGAAAATTATTATGGATCGTTGGCAATGAAGGGATGGCTAAGCGATTAAGCTGCGCCAAGCGCTCATAATCGACTTTAAAAATTCCTCTGATTTGTGCGTAAAAGTTGATCTTACCTTCACGCGGCTGATCCTCAAAAGAGATATTTTCGCCAGCAATTTTAGGAGCAAGGGTGGTCGCAGCTGTGTCTTCATGGACATCAGTTTCAAATTCTTCGCACACATAAATATGATTTTTCCCAAGCCCTTGCAGGACGCTGATATCCTCTTCCTGAATCACATGTCCACGCTTAAAAGCGACCCCCTTGTAATTCATGCTGCGTTTCACCTCGGTAATATCGTAACCAAGTGTTTCCCCTACAGCTTCTGCCAGTGATAATTTCTTCATGATCAAACCTCAGTCTCAACGGGAGGAGCAACCCCCATGTTAAACTCCGAACAGGGTGACATTCTATTCAGCCACATTATCTAGATTGAAAATCAAGCCAATTAAAAACGTTGGCATAATACTCATTCACCATGGTGTTGTCGAGGCTCAGCTCATACTCAAAGAACGGAAGAACCCTTAATCGGCTCTACCTCAAAGAAGGGGGATAAAAAGATCCTGACCTGAAAAAAGGCATACCAAAGAATTATGGTATGCCCCATAAATTGATCAAATTTCCAACCAAAGAAAGGAGATCAATCTATGGAAAGATTATTAACAGGATTAGTCGATTTTTCAATCAAAAAGGTCATCAGCGTCAGGCCTGCTCGATTGGAAGTTGTTTACAACAGAGAAACCTGTTGTCCCCAATGCGGGAGTTTGAGAAAAAGAATCAAGGCGAGTTTCTGGCGAAAGATTAACAGCACCCCACAGCAGGGGCACCCTGTTACCTTGCTTGTTTATTGCCATAAATATCAC
>NZ_FNQN01000012.1 GCF_900107645.1 Desulfuromusa kysingii | reverse complement strand
TAATCCGATCCGTTTGCGCTTTTATTTCTGTCAAGACCGGTTCCCAAAGTGATTCTGGAACGTAAGCACGGGAGGCGGCAGAGCATTTCTGTCCCTGATATTCAAATGCACCACGGACGATACCGGTTGCAAGGGCTTTGACGTCAGCGGAGCTGTGAGCGAAGATAAAGTCTTTACCGCCGGTCTCACCAACGATACGTGGGTAGGTTTTATATTTGTTTGCGGCAATGTTGTTGCCGATTTGTTTCCACATGCTTTGGAATACCGCTGTACTTCCGGTGAAGTGAATGCCGTTAAAGTCCGGGCTGTCAAGGCAGACATTGCCAACATCACTCCCAGAACCTGGAACGAAGTTAATGACCCCATCTGGCAAACCTGCTTCCTGGAGTAACTTCATGAAATGGTATGGGGCATAGACAGCAGAGGATGCTGGTTTCCATACCACGGTATTGCCCATGATGGCTGGTGCCGTTGGCAGGTTGCCAGCGATAGCGGTGAAGTTAAATGGGGCAACAGCAAAGACAAAACCCTCCAGAGGACGATGCTGAACATAATTCCAGATAGGTGATGGTGAATGAAGTGGCTGGTCAGCGTAAACTTCTTGAGCGAAATACACATTGAAGCGGAGGAAGTCAATCAGCTCACATGCTGAATCAATTTCAGCTTGGAAAGGGTTCTTGCTGATATTGAGCATCGTAGCAGCGTTGATAAGGAACCGATAGGGACCAGCAAGGAGGTCGGCAGCTTTCAGGAAAATAGCCGCGCGCTCTTCCCAGCGTAGACTTTGCCAAGCAGGTTTTGCTGCCATCGCAGCATCAATTGCCATTTGCACTTCCTTGGGACCTGCCTTGTGGCTTGTTCCCAATTGGATTGAATGGTCATGAGGACAAGCTATCTTAACCGTATTCCCAGTACGAACTTCTTTCCCACCAATGATCAGTGGCACCTCGATCTGTTTGGACTTCAACTCCTCCAGGGCCAATTTTAACTTTTGACGCTCCGGTGATCCCGGTGCATACGCAAGAACCGGTTCATTTTGTGGTGAAGGGATGTTAATCGCGGCATTATTTAACACAGACATTGAAGCTCTCCTTTGGTGTAAGTGGATTATTTGTGACCTTTCTGCTATAGCAATGAAAATGCCAAAATCAGCATGCGAGAGGGTAGTGTGTTTGTTTTGGTTCTTAAGCCACTGTTTATAAAGAAGTAAGATGAGCTTTTTAAATTCTAGATGCTGGATTTTTCTGAGAAGCTGGTGGGAAATCAGGTCTTATCTGTGCCCGTTATGTCGTTTTGCATGAAGGGGACCGTGGTCGGTTCGCTTGTTTTAATTTTTTTAAACAACAGTTCAGTAATGCAGATTATGTGCAGTGGCAATTTAGTGCTTGATTCTTATGTTGCTATCGCGCTTGATCCGGCATTCGTCGAGTCATATTGTGCTGGTTTGTGTCGATTGTTGTCGTGAGGCTGAGGTTAGGAATTGGAGAAACTTGCCGCTTTTTCTCAATGTCAAAATTCACTCTGGTGGTCACAATCAGAAGCTTGAAGAACCTTTTTTCGAGCTTGTAATTTTACATCAAAGTGCCAATAAAGTTGTAAAAGGACTATATTGGCGGAGATTTAATTCGGAAGTATCTATTTTCTTCAAGATATTGAGTTCTGATGGATTTGTCTTCACTATCATCTAAACGAGCATGGAGTGTAGTTAGTTTTTATTGCGAGTGTGTATGCTTCGTTCACGGTTCGTCAGATCTGTCTGTGCGGCTTGGTTTGGGGGCAAGAAAAAGGAGTAGGATTGCTTTGCGTGAACCCTTAGCCGATGAAGTAGGTGTTTCATTGTTTGACTGGAGTAATTGAAATGGAATGCCAAGGTAAGTCGTAAGCACCAGCGCTCAAGAATGAATAAAAATACGACTTTGTATTATTTGATACGAAAATGTATTATCTTTGGGTCGCATCAATATTGCATTGTAAGAGAGATGGTAGATCTCTCAGTGTAATCTGCAAACAAATTCTTTGCATAAGTGAGAAGCTATGCCCATTCCCAAAATCCCACCCTTGCCCTCTCATAAAACCGAACAATGGAGCAGCCCCCCACAGATGTTCCAAGATCTGTCTGTTGCTGGAATTCTTGTAACTGATAAAGCCGGAATTGTCCTCAGTTCGCAGGGGTTTGCCAGAAAAATTCTAAGAGTTAAAAAAGGAATTCCTTTAGAACAGGCTCTGCCGCAACTTTGGCCTAAAGTAAAACGGACCCTTCAGGATCTAAAGCGTCGTCAGGAAGAATCGATATCAATCGAGACAGAGGTGAACTTTCTCACATGGATTGAACCGATAGTTTATGACTCAATATGTGATGGGATTATTTGTTTTTTCATCGAACATCTTAAAATCCCGGAACTTTTGAGTCAGCTTAGCTCATTTCAGGATCTTACAGGAGTGCTAAATACGATAATTGACTCGTCTGCTGATGGGCTCTGGGTGTCCGATTCGCAAGGGATTATAATTCGTATTAATCCGGCTTCAGAGCGAATAAGTGATGTCAAGGCAGAGGACATTATTGGTCGCAGTACACAGGAGTTGATCGACCTAGGGATTATTAAGCGGTCTGTCTTTGAAGAAGTCATAAATAGTAAAAAAGTTGTGAGTTATCTGACACAAAGTGCGAACGGCCGAAAATTTATAGCGACAGGTACTCCGGTCTTTGATGTGTCAGGTGATGTTGTCAGGGTTGTGGTGAGTGAACGTGATGTGAGTGAGATTGACAGGTTGCAGCGTGAATTAGAAGAACAGGAGGCTATCAAAGACGAGTTTCGGCACAAAATTGCCGAGATGCAGCAGACGAACTTAAGTTCTCAACAAGTGATTGCTAAGAGCCCCTGCATGGTCAAGGCTCTCAGTCAGGCGATCAGGGTGAGTAATGTAGATTCATCAGTGCTGATCCTTGGCGAGTCAGGTGTTGGAAAAGGGTTGTTCGCCGACCTCATTCATAAAAATTCAAGGCGAGCCGAAAAACCAATCATCAAGATAAACTGTGGTGCCATACCCGAGTCACTGATAGAGGCAGAACTCTTTGGTTATGAAAAAGGTGCGTTCACAGGGGCGCAGGCTCAAAAGCCAGGTCATTTCGAATTTGCAGATGGCGGTACTCTCTTTCTTGACGAAATTGCAGAGCTTCCCCTGTCTGCACAAGTCAAGCTGCTACATTTTTTAGAGGATGGTCAAATTACACGGGTTGGTGGAACGACTGGACGTACCGTCGATGTACGAGTCTTGGCAGCGACCCACCGTAATCTTGAGGAAATGGTGGAAAACAAGTCGTTTAGGCTCGACTTGTATTATCGTCTCAATGTTATCCCTATTTATGTTCCGTCGGTGCGAGAGCGGAAAGACTGTGTTCTTCCTTTGCTTCGTTATTATCTGGATTTTTATGCTGAAAAAGTCGGTTGTAAAAGACGTCTCAGCCTAGCGGCAACTGATGCGTTGCTCTCTTATAAATTTCCAGGCAATGTTCGTCAGTTAATGAATATTTGCGAGCGATTGGTTGTGATGTCGGAGACTGAACTGGTTGACCTCCAAGATCTGCCGAGTGATGTTTTTAGCTCTCAAAAAAAACAGGGGCGGTCTTCTGCGGTTCAGTTGCCTGAAAACATTGCTCTTAGGGAGGCGATAGAAAAAGTAGAAAGATCAATCCTTAAGCGCTCTTATGCAAAGCATCGCAACCAATACAAAATGGCTGCTCTTTTGGGGGTAACTCAAGCGACGATCGCCAGGAAGTTGAAGAAGTATGGTATTAGCAAGCACGTAGATTATGAGTGACGAAATCAAAAAAATACAAAATTGTATCTTTTGTGCGTGATATGAAGTGATTTTAGTTGTTGTATTAAGTTTTAGTTTAGTTTTCTGTTTTTTATTAAAAATTATTTCTAGGATGAGATGTCTCTCGCCATAATTCTAGATGAGTTATATTTCAAAACACCTGCTCTTCAATAAACAAACAATTATAATGATTTATCCTCTCATCTAAGTGCAATTTTGATGCATTTCTTTTGTTCTGGATTAACTTGAGAGGGTCCCCTAGCGGCGATTAATGTCGGGATCTAATATTCAAAAGAAAGTAAATTTTCTTATTGGCACTTTACTTGCTTGTCATTAGTTCCAAACGGAGTAGTATGCACAAAATGTGACACAGGAAAATCACCTGAACTTAGTTAAGGGGAATTGATAATTTCAAAGGCGAAGTTGTCTGAAAATATATGAGCTGTGCTTTAGATTGGTACGTGTTGCTATCATACCTTGAAAGCATTTCGTTTTTAAGGACAACTCTCGCCAAATAGCGAGGAACATTCTACAAGGAGAATGAACCATGAATTATCGAGGAAAACGTTTTACCCTGTTTGTCACCGTTATAATTCTAGTCTTGTTATGTGCAGGCCAAGCACTGGCCGCCCAAAAATGGAAATTAGGGCATGTTGCTCTTCCTGATTCTGACAATTCCTACCATGCCGCTGCACTCAAGTTTAAAGAGTTGCTGGCAGAAAAAACTAACATCAAGATCACAATATTCCCACAACGGCAACTTGGTGATGACCGCGAAATGCTTGAGGGTGTCCCGACCGGACTTCTCGACGTCACGGCAGCGACTCTCGGTCCAGTCAGTGCTTTCGAACCGAAGGTCGGATTGTTGGAACTGCCATTTTTGTTCAACAACCTGGATCATCTGGACGCTGTGCTTGACGGGTCAATCGGTCGGGAACTTCTTGATAGCCTTGAGAAGGCTGGCTACAAGGGGCTTGGCTTCTTCGATGATGGCATCAACAACATTACCAATTCTAAGCAGCCAATTCATAGTGCCGCAGACTTCAAGGGACTGCAGATGCGGACTATCGAGGCACCAGTTCGCATCGCTGTCGCCAAAAGTCTAGGGTCCAATCCTGTTCCAGTCGCCTATAGCGAACTCTATACCGCATTGCAGACCGGTGTTGTTGATGGTCAATCGAACCCAAACTGGGTGATTTCGTCACGCAGCCTTTGGGAGGTTCAAAAATACGTATCGGTCACTAACCATATCTGGGGCGGTGCTGTACTTGTCATGAATCTCGAAAAATTTAACGATCTCTCTCCTCAAGAGCAGGAACTTGTTCTCGCTGCTGGCAAGGAAGCTTGCCAATATGGGCGTAAGATGGGGCGCAATGCCGAAGATAAGCACCTGCAGAAAGCTATTGATCACGGCATGATCGTAGATAAAACTCCCGATTTAGCTTCAATGCGTAAAGCTACAGCTTCGGTATATGACGATATCTATCGTGATCAACCAACTTGGAAGCCGGTTATCGAAGAGATTCACCAGCTCGGACAGAAATTTTAAGCGAACTGAGAATATTCTTCTGCAATAGCGCAAGATAGGTGCAGGCTTCGAGGGAGGAAATCTAAATGGTAAAATCAATTGTTATCTTATGTAGTTTAATGAACCGCTTGGTGTCTTGTCTGGATTGGGTGGTTCGTGCACTCTTGGCCGTTGGGATGGGGATTATCTTGAGTGCAATAATTTTCCATGTTGTTGGCCGCTATTTCTTCAGCATGACCTACATGGGAACAATGGAACTTGTGCGTTATACGATGATTTGGGTTTCCATCCTCGGAGCCGCTGCCGCTTTTATCTGTAATGAGCACGTGATCATCGACATGCTGTCGAACAAATTTCCGGAAAAAATTTGGTTTTGGTGTCGCATCGTTGCCGATCTTATTCTTTGCGGATTCTTTGTGGCGATGATTTACGGCGGTCAATTTATGGCGATTCGCAATTTTTCTCAAACTTCTCTGGGACTTCAGATTCCAATGTTTTACCCTTATCTGGCAATACCAGTGGGGGGCTGTCTGATGTTAATTTATACCTTGACTGACTTATTCAACACCCTCGTTGATAGATGCGGCTTTCAGCATACCAACAGCGAGGTCAAATGATGATTTATCTAACCTTTGTGTTATTTATCGTATTTGCCCTGTTCGGGGTTCCGGTGGCCTTTTCCCTAGGGGTTTCCGCGCTGGTGTTCATGTTAGCGAATGGCATACCAATGGCTTTAATTGGACAGAAGCTGTTCACTGGTATGGATTCATTTCTGTTGACCGCTATTCCGCTCTTTATCCTTGCTGGCAATCTGATGAACGCCGCTGGTTTGACAGAGGAGCTGATCGAGTTCAGCAAACTCTTTGTCGGGCGTATCAGGGGGGGGTTGGCATACACCAACGTGCTAATCTCAATGATTTTTGCGGGAATGACTGGCGCTGGGGTTTCTGACACTGCAGCGGTTGGTTCGATCATGATTCCTGGGATGGCCAGAGACGGATACAAAAAGGATTATTCGACAGCGGTCACTGTAATCTCATCTACCATCGGGCCGGTGATCCCACCGAGCATTCCGTTTATTGTCTATGGTTCGATCACGGGTATTTCTGTTGGGGCTTTGTTTGTTGCTGGCATTATTCCCGGTATTCTTCTTGGTGCTTCGCAGATGGTTGCTATTTTCCTTGGATCACGCAGACATAAATTGCCACGGATAGAGAAAAAAATTCCTGTGCGCCAAAAAATTCGAATTACGAAGTGCGCGATTCTCGCTCTAATGATGCCGGTCATCATCTTAGGCGGTATCATCGGTGGTATTGCCACCCCAACAGAATCTGCAGGAATTGCTGCCTTTTATGCATTGCTGATCGGAGTGTTTGTTTATCGTTCGATAACCCCCAGAAAATTAATAAAAGTGCTTATTGATAGCGGCGTCACTACTGGTGCTGTTATGATTCTGCTGGGTACGGCGGCAATCTTTTCCTATTTGCTAGCTGCTGAGCAGTTTCCTCAAACAGTGTCTGAAGCTGTCCTATCGGCGACCAACAACAAAATTTTGATTCTGTTGCTGATCAATCTGTTTTTGTTGGTCTTCGGCATGTTTTTAGATGTTGTTCCGGCTTTGCTGATCATGACTCCAGTCTTTCTTCCCTTGGCCCAGCATGTTGGAGTGGATCCGATCCACTATGGGGTGATCTGCGTTCTGAACTTAGCTATCGGTTTGGCGACGCCACCAGTCGGTATGTGCCTGTTTGTCGGTGCCAACATTGCCAAGCTACCCATTGAGAAAATCACCCGGCCACTGATGCCTTTTATCATTGCATCTTTCTTGGCCTTGCTGGTCACTACGTATTGGGCGGATCTAATTTTGTTTTTGCCAAGGCTTTTTGGATACCTGTAACAGATCTAATCACCAAATTATAAATTGAGGAAATATGAAACTAAATCGGATGATTACTACGATAGATACCCATACGGCTGGTGAGCCAACCCGGGTTGTTACAGGCGGCATTCCTTATATTCCGGGGGCTAGCATGCAGGAGAAAAAAAACTGGATGGCGAAAAACGAAGACGATCTGCGTAAGATGCTAATGTTGGAGCCTCGGGGTCATCAGGATATGTTTGGTGCCATCCTTACCGCCCCGGTTTCAGAGGATGCCGACATGGGGATTATCTACATGGATAGTAGTGGTTATCTTGATATGTGCGTTCATGGTTCGATTGGAGCGGTAACCGCAATGGTTGAGAGCGGTATGCTCAGGTCATTTGACCAGGAGAGCGAAAAAATTCAACAGGTCGTACTTGATACTCCGGCAGGAAAAATCTATTCTACTGTTCATTTGGATCAAGGGCACGCCAAGAGTGTAACGATCCAAAATGTTCCCTCTTTTCTTTATAGTGTATTAGAAATAGAGCTGAATGGAATGGGGATGATCCCTGTTTCGATTTGCTATGCTGGGAATTATTTTGCCATTGTTAAAAGTGAACTTTTAGGTTTGAGGGTTGAGCAACAGCACGTCAATAAGTTGATAGAATATGGCTTGGAAATCAGAAAGAAGGTAAATCTGAATATTGATATCCGACATCCTGACAGTGGCGAACCAGGGCAGGTCAACTTAGTTGAGTTCTATGAAGAAACAGACCCGCCACGAAACGTAGTTATCTTTGGGGCAGGACAGGCTGATCGCTCTCCTTGTGGAACGGGCACTGGGGCCAAGATGGCAATGCTTCATGCACAGAAAAAGTTAATGGTTGGCCAACGTTACCCTTATCATAGTATTATAGGAACTGAGTTTATAGGTGAAATTCTTGAAGAAAAACAGATGAAAGACCGCGTTGCAATTGTTCCTGCAGTGACGGGTCGTGCACACATCATTGGGCTACAAAAATTCGTAATAGATGATGATGATCCCTTTAAATATGGATTTGGATTTTTGAAAAGTGCATAGATATTTATCATTGTCGTGCTTTTAAAAGAAATTGAGAGTTGTTCACATTGATTTAGGTGTTAGATAGTCGGCACTTTTTCTAATAGACAAAAGCTTTTGATTAGTCATAGCATTTATGGCGATGGCTCCCTATGTTAGGGCGTACTGATTTATCGGTTTTTTGTTTTGAGTTCAAAGATCAAATTGACGACATCTGCACCTTTAGGATGAAATGCACAACGATCTCCAGATCGCTAGAAAATTGTGGTTAACCATCATCCTAACTTGCGATCTTGCCCCCGGTATTGAATAGCTTCGCTTAAATGAAGCGTCTCAATCTGTTCAACACCTGCCAAGTCGGCAATAGTTCGCGCCAATTTGAGAATGCGGGTGAAACTGCGAGCTGAAAGCCCCAGTTTATCGGTGACCTGTTCGAGAAGTGTATCCCCTTGTGCGCTGAGCTTACAAAAACGACGGATGTGGCGGGCCTGCATCTGACTGTTAGCGTGCAGGCCGAAAGGGGCGAGGCGTTCATGTTGAATCTTGCGAGCACGGTTGACCCGTTCACGGATAGCTGAACTGCTCTCAGCTGGACTTTGATCAGTCAAATCCTTATGTGGAACTCTGGGGACTTCAACGTGGAGATCAATCCGATCGAGTAAGGGTCCAGAGAGACGGTTGCGATAGCGCTGCAGCATGGGTGGCGTGCAGGTGCAATCATGTTGAGTGTCACCGAGAAAACCACATGGACAGGGGTTCATCGCTGCTACAAGCATGAAGTTTGCCGGATAAGTTAAACTCAACGCGGCTCTACTGATGCTGACTTGACCGTCTTCAAGGGGCTGGCGAAGCATTTCCAGAACATTTTTTTTAAACTCAGGAAATTCATCGAGAAAGAGGATGCCGCGATGGGCTAAAGAGACTTCCCCGGGGCGGGGATAGCTGCCGCCACCAATAAGGCCTGCATCGGAGATGGTATGGTGTGGTGAGCGGAACGGTCGTTGGCGTACCAGTGCATTTTTGTGTGCCAATAACCCTGCGACAGAGTGGATCTTGGTGGTTTCGAGGGCCTCTTCGAAGGAGAAGTCCGGCAGGATCGTTGGTAATCGCCGTGCGAGCATGGTTTTGCCGCTCCCGGGAGGGCCGGACATGAGGATATTATGGGCGCCAGCAGCAGCCACTTCGAGAGCCCTTTTGACATGTTCTTGTCCGCGGACCTCAGCAAAGTCTTCCCCGTCCGTAGTAACATGCAGATCGAGTAAACTCTCGTTAGACTGGTAAGGGGTGAATTGTTGTTCGCCATTGATCAGCGCTACCGCCTCTCCCAGGTCATGTACCGCATAAACTTCCGGCCCGCTGACAATGGCCCCCTCTTCGGCGTTATCCTCCGGTACCAACAGGGAATAATCACCCCAGTCTCGTGCCGACACGGCGACGGGTAAAACACCGCGGACCGGTTTGATTTTCCCATCAAGGGAGAGTTCACCGAGGAGGATATACTTTTTAAGATTGTCGGCGTTGACAAGACCTGTGGCGCAGAGGAGACCGATGGCAATTGGTAGGTCGAAGGCTGTCCCCTCTTTGCGGATATCGGCAGGGGCAAGGTTGATGGTGATACGCCGGGCAGGGAAGTCATAGCCTGAATTTTTAATGGCCGATTTGACGCGATCTTTACTCTCTCTGACCGCCCCCTCCGGAAGACCAACGGTGGAAAATTGTGGTAACCCTTGCGCGATATCGACTTCGACTTCCACCGGATAAGCGTCAATGCCAATCAACGCGCCGGATATAACTTTTGCCAGCATTTGTTCCCCCTCCTGCTTGCTCTCCTCCCCCAAGGTATCAAATACCCGGGGGAGTTTGCGGTTAAAGCTATACTTGATTTTCTAGTTCATCAACGTGTCTTTCAGCCATCAGTGCGGCGACAGCTCCATCACCAACAGCGGTGGAGACTTGTCTGAGGATGGTGGTGCGATTATCTCCGGCGACAAAAATTCCCGGGACATTTGTTTTCGTGTCCTCGCCGGCTTTAACATAGCCGTCTTCTGTCAATTCGACGATGTCACTTATGAAGTCTGTCGTGGGGGTGACGCCAACGGCAACAAACATCCCCTGGATTTCAATTTTACGGGTTTCACCGGATTGTGTGTTTTTTAATACGGCACCTGTCAGGCCGCTGTTGTCTGATTCAAAGCCTTCAACGACGGAATTCCAAACGATCTCTATTTTTTCATTGGCGATCACTCGATCCTGTAAAATCTGGGTGGCACGGAGTTGGTCCCGCCGATGAACCAGATAGACTTTGCTGGCAAAGCGGGTCAAAAACAGAGCTTCCTCCGCAGCGGTGTCGCCGCCGCCAATTACTGCGATTGGGACTTCACGGAAGAAGGCGCCGTCACAGGTTGCGCAGTAGGAAACCCCTCTGCCGACGAGCTCTTTTTCACCCGCAACGCCGAGCTTTCTTGGGATGGCTCCTGTGGCAATAATGACAGCTTTACAAGTGATCTCTTTACCATCAACAATCAAGGTTTTAGTGGCCCCATTGTCGATCACCTTTTCGACGGTACCCGAATCCGTTTCAAGGCCAAACTCAACGCAATGTTCTTGGAAACGGGCCATCAGCTCCGGTCCGCCAATTCCCCCTGGATACCCTGGCCAGTTTTCGACCAGCGTTGTGGTCATCATTTGTCCACCCATAATCATTTTTTCAAGCAGCAGAGTTTTTAACCGTGCTCGGGAAGCATAGAGGCCAGCGGTCATTCCTGCAGGACCACCACCAACAATGATGACATCATATTCTGTACTACTCATATCTTATACCGCTCCTGTCTTTCGTGTCAGCTTTTCCACTTTAATGACGATGAATTATGAAGATGTAAATCCTTTTATGACCTGTTGTTCTACATCTAATGCCCGTTGAAAGTCAAATCGAGACTGGAGGTGAAAAGTTCATTGATATTTGTCTATTTCTTGAGTTTTTGTGACCAGAAAGGTAGTATCGGAAGATCGTTTAAAGGAGTTGGAATGCTGAAATTGTTGCGATATTTTTTGTGGCTGGTTGTTCTTGTTACGCTGATGTTGAGTTTCGATCAGTTGATGCTCAAGTTGCCGCTCAATAGTCCTGGGTTGAAGCAAACACAGCGGTTTTATGTGGACTTTCGTACCCGTTTGTTTGGGTTGCTGTCGTCAGCACCAGCTCCTGCGCCAACTTCAATTGAATCTGTGATCAGGCAGACAAAGACAACACCGGTAAAAACTGAAAAAAAATCGAATCGTTATGTGTATGTTGATGCCAATGGAACTTTACAGTTTGCTGATAGCTTCCAGCAGGTCCCGGTGGAATATCGTCGGGATGCACAGATTCTGGCTGAATAAACTATGATGTCTTCCAAAGAGCACCTCTCCGGTATCCTTTCCAATGATGACGATTTAGATCGCGCCTGTCGGAGTATCCCGAAAGAGTCCTGCCAGGAAGCGTCGAAAAATTTTACCATCAATGTTTGTAATGGTGCAGCTTCAAAACTGGCTGAACAGGTCGCGGGCCCCAACCTGATCCTCCCTTGGTTGTTCCAATTGCTGGGCACCCCCGTGTGGATGTTCGGCTTTTTGATGCCGATTAAGCAGAGTTTCTCGTTGTTGCCACAGATGGTTGTTGCCGGGCAGATCCGCAAGCTGGCGCTACGAAAATGGGTCTGGGTCGTTGCTGCAATGGTTCAGGCTCTTTGCTTATTGTTAATGGTTCCCGTTGCTCTCTGGCTTTCGCCGGTGAGTGCGGGATTTTCTCTGTTGGGCCTGCTTGTTGTTTTTAGTACGGCAAGTGGTGCGGCATCAGTCGCGTTTCAAGATGTTCTGGGGAAGACGATTGACAAGGGGCGGCGTGGACGGTTGCTAGCTCGCAGGGCTCTTGTCGGCGGCCTGCTGACCACTGCGGTCGGTTTGTTGCTAAACCGTTATCGAGAAGTGGAGCAGGGGCTCTCTGCGGTGTTGGTTTTATTGTTTGCTGCCGCAATGCTCTGGGGGTTGGCAGCTCTTTTTTTTGCGCTGATACGTGAGTTCCCAGGCGCTGTTAAGGGAGGGCGTAATGCTTTCTTGGAGTTGCGGTCGGGTCTGAGCTTGTTTCGTCAATACCCCGGCTTCAGGAGGTTCCTGCTGGCCCGTTCTTTGTTGCTCTCGGTGGAGTTAGCAACGCCATTCTTTGTTTTGCATGCAGGTCAGCTTTTACACCTTAAAATTCAGAGTATTGGCTCGCTAATGGTTGCCGTCGGGGTGTCTCAGGTCCTTAGTAGTCCATTTTGGGGAAAAATGGCTGATCAAACTAGCAAACGGGTCATGGCGCTAAGCTCGTTTATTGCTTTTGTAGCTGCCATGTTGGCAATTGCGTTGACTTTTATATCGACCTATTCCCTTCAATATGCAGGCTATCTCTTGGTGTTTATGTTGGTTGGCTTAGCCGAGGCGGGGGTGAGATTGGGGCGTAAAACCTATTTGGTTGATGCCGCGCCCGCAGAAGAAAGAGCCACCTATACCGCGTTTAGCAATAGTTTTGTTGGTGTTATTGCTATGATGAGCGGCATTACCGGTTTGGTTGCGCAGTGGTTGGGCGCGTCGGTGATGATCTCTGTTATTGCAGTGTTTATGTTGCTGGGCTATTGGGCCTGTAAACGAATGCCTGAGGCGGATGTTATGCTCCGTCGTTAAGTTAAATGTTAAGGGGTTCCGTAGATATCAGCACGCCTATCGTGGAGAATGTCAATCTTCTTGCGGTAGCTCTCCATTTCAGCAAAGTCAAATTTTGCAACCAGTTCAATATCTTCTTCGGCCCCTATCTGCAAAACATTCCCCAACGGTGAAACCAGTTGACTCAAGCCTGTAAAATCGAGTTTTCCCTGAATTCCGCAACAATTAGCCGCGATTATAAATATCTGGTTCTCAATAGCTCGAGCGCGTAGCAGAGTTTTCCAGTGCTCCTGGCGGGGTTTTGGCCATTCTGCGGGGATGCAGATGATCTCCGCCCCCTCGAGTGCCAGCTTGCGAAATAATTCTGGGAAGCGCAGATCGTAGCAGATTGCGACACCTAATTTTCCGACCGATGTATCAACGGTCAAGCTACGCTGCCCTGAGCCGAGAAACTGATCTTCATGCATGGTTGAAAAGAGGTGTAGCTTCCGATAGCTACCGACGATGTCCCCTTTGTCAACAACGTAGGCCGTATTATAGATGGTGCCATCGACAAGCTCCGGGAGACTGCCAACAGTGACAAGACCTAACGTCGAGCACTCTTTCTGCAAGTCTTCCAAGACGCGCGGCGTCTCTTTGGCCAGAGCGGTGAGATTGCGATAATCATAGCCGCAGCTCCACATCTCAGGGAGCACGGCTAACTGTGCACCTTGTGAGGCAACGCGTTTTAATGCCGCCGTGACAACGTCAAGGTTGGCGTCGATGTAGCCAAGGGAGATTCGAAATTGTATTGCTGCACACATCAATTGTTTCATTTTCTTGTCCATCCTTCATGAGCTTGAGAATCTGGAGTTGTCCGAATGCTATTTGTTTAGACCTGTATTATAGACCAATTTGGGTATAATTTTCTATACCGGTAAAAAGCCGTATAAAGAAAAAAAGAATGACATGTTTTTTATTGTTTTTCCACGCTGGGCATGTATACTGTGGACGATTTTTTTTAACAAATAATGCATACCTCAAGGATAAACAGGCGTTCTTGAAGGAAATTTTATGCAGGGTTAATCGTCTTGCAAGATGGTGAAAACTTCTATTTATGTGCCGATGAAGCTTCTAGAGCGTCGGTAAGTTTTGGGAATTCAAAGGACACGAATTGATTCACAACCCTTTTTAAGAAAGTGCACTAACATGATCAAAATCAGTAAAGGCTTGGACTTGCCCATTACCGGCAGTCCCGAACAGACTATCTCTGACGGCTTGACGGCTAAGACCGTTGCGGTGCTCGGTCCGGATTATGTCGGCATGAAGCCAAGCATGTGTGTGAAGGTTGGTGATCAGGTCAAGCTCGGACAACTGTTGTTTACCGATAAAAAAACGGCAGGAGTTAAGTACACGGCTCCAGGTTGCGGTGAAGTGATTGCCATAAACCGTGGAGAACGCCGGGCGCTACAGTCGGTAGTTATCAGGTTGAATGGCACTGACGCTGAAACTTTTGATTCATTTTCAACCGCTGAGCTTGAAACTCTGAGCCGTGAAAAAGTTGTCAGCAATCTGGTGGACTCTGGACTTTGGACTGCCCTGAGAACCAGACCTTTCAACAAGGTCCCAGCCCCTGATAGTGTTCCACATTCTATCTTTGTTACGGCAATGGATACGAACCCCTTGGCTGCGAATGCAGAATTGGTTATTAAAGGGGAGGAGCAGGCGTTTAGTAACGGTCTCAAGATTTTGACCCGACTCACAGAGGGGAAAGTCTTCGTCTGTCAAAAACCGGACGCCGCACTTCCTGCTGTGAATGGCACGACCAAAGAAGAATTTGACGGGCCTCATCCTGCCGGTCTGGCTGGAACTCACATCCATTTCCTTGATCCGGTCAACGAGACAAAGACCGTCTGGTCGATCAATTATCAGGATGTGATTGCGTATGGGCAATTGTTTGTTTCCGGAAAACTCCCCGTAGATCGTGTTATTGCCCTCGGTGGTCCCGGGGTTAAAACTCCTCGATTGTTACGTACCCGCGTTGGCGTGTCTCTTGAAGAACTGTTAGCTGGTGAACTAGATTCTGGTGAACAGCGGATTATCTCAGGTTCCGTACTAAACGGGACAACTGCTGCAGGGCCTTTGGCATTTCTCGGGCGATACCACCTGCAGGTATCGGTGTTACCAGAAAAACGGGATCGTGAATTTTGTGCATCTTTGACTGCCGGCGCCGACAAATATTCCATTAAGCGGGCCTTCTTGTCCGCATTTACCGGTGGACCTTCGGCTCCAATGAACACCAGTCAATACGGAAGTAAAGAGAACGTCCTTGCGATAGGATCCTTTGAGAAGGTGCTGCCAATTGACACGCTGCCCAACTTTCTGCTGCGTAGTTTGGCGGCTGGGGATACGGATCAAGCACAGGATCTTGGGTGCCTGGAACTTGCAGAAGAGGATCTTGCTTTGTGCACCTATGTATGTGCCGGTAAAAATGATTATGGCATTATGTTGCGCGATGCTCTTACTATCATTGAGAAAGAGGGTTAACTGCTGTGAAATTACTCGATGTATTGTCCGAAGCGGTAGGTAAGTCACTCTACTCTCCCGCAGATGTAACGACAGGTTCGACCCATGTGCGTGACAGTATAAACCACAAGCGGGTTATGAGCATCATTATGTTGGCATTATTGCCCTGCATCTTGATGGCGATTTGGAACAGTGGCTTTCAAGCGAACCTCACTTTGAATCAGATGTTGGCGGCAGGCCAGATTGATGCTTTGCCTGCGTTGAGTGACAGCACCTCGCTGTCAGCCAATATGCTGAAAGGGTTGTGGAATTTTCTCCCCATGTTAATTGTTGTCATGTTGGTTCAGGCCGTCTGGGTCGCAATTTTTGCTGCTATGCGGAAAAAAAGCATTGGCTCAGGTTTCTTGGTGACCTCAGTCCTGATTGTTCTGCTTATGCCACCGACCGCCCCCTTATGGCAGGTTGCCTTGGCAGCCTCTTTTGGTGTCGTTATTGGCCGTGAAATTTTTGGCGGAACCGGAATGAACTTCTTGAACCCGGCACTGGTTGCTTGGGTCTTCATGTCTCTGGCTTATTCCAGCTCGATATTTGGCGATGCTGTCTGGACGGACGTTGATGGCTATGCGGGGGCAACGCCGTTGGCCATGGCTCTCGGTGATGGTGTTTCGAGCCTGGCAGGACAGGGTGTCACTTGGCAATCAGCCTTTTTGGGGACAATTCCTGGGGCTATGGGTGAGACATCCACTCTGGCCTGTCTGTTTGGAGCCGCTGTTCTGCTGATCACGGGGATCGGCTCATGGCGTACTATCGTTTCGATTCTGATCGGAGTTGTTGGTCTGTCCTCGATTCTCTGTATCTTTAATCCCGAGGCCATGAGTCCAGCTTGGCACTTGGTTCTTGGCGGAATGGCTTTTGGTATCGTGTTTTTGGCGACCGACCATTCAGCATCAGCCATGACCACAAAAGGGCAGTGGATTACGGGGATATTGATTGGCTTACTCATTGTAGTTGTTCGTATTTATAACCCGACGATGCCTGAAAGTGTCGGCGTTATCCTCCTGTTCGGTAGCGTTATGGCCCCCCTGATTGATCGCTTGGTCGTGAACGCACACATCAAGAAAAGGAAGCTGCGTCATGTCTAATGATTCTATATTTAAAACATTTCTGGTTGCTTTTCTGCTCTGTGTCGTCTGTTCAATTCTGGTCTGTTTGGCGGCAATTGTGCGGATCGACAAGGAAGCATATAACAAGCAACTTGAAATACGTAAAACAGTGCTGATAGCCGGTGGTTTTCAGCAGCAGATTGATGATGGTGGCAATATTGACGAGCTTTTCACCGCCAACATGGAGCTCAAATTGGTCGACCTGGCGACGGGGGAGTATACAACTGCCGTTGATGCTGCAACGTACGACCAGAAAGAGGCCATAGATAATCCTGAGCTGTCAGAGAAGATTCCAGCGGATTTGGATCTTGCCGGGATTGGAACACGAGCCAAATATGCTGCTGTATATCTTGAAAAATCAGGTACGGTTATCCTGCCAATTCGCGGTGCAGGTATGTGGGGGCCGATGTATGGTTATATCGCCATCGCCAATGACGGTAGTACAGTCAAAGGATTCACCTTTTATCAGCATGCAGAGACACCAGGGCTGGGAGCTGAAGTTGATAACCCGAACTGGAAGAAGCAATGGCCCAATAAGCAATTGTATAGCAAGTCTGGCAGACTGGCTCTAAAAGTTGTCAAGAAGGGAGCATACGATCCCAACGCTGCTGATGCTAATAACACTATTGATGGTATCGCGGGCTCAACAGTCACTGGCAGCAAGGTGAATAACATTATTCGTTACTGGTTCGGAGAGAATGGTTATGCTCCCTTCTTGAATAAACTCAAAGCAAAGAGAGGTTAGTCATGGCAAAAGCAAAAGACGCGCTGCTGGATCCATTATTTAACAACAATCCGATAGCCTTACAGATCCTCGGTATCTGTTCAGCGCTGGCAGTTACCAACAAGCTATCGACTGCTTTGACAATGACCATTGCAGTGACTCTGGTTACTTCATGCTCCAACGCGGCAATCAGTGCGATCCGCAATCATATTCCTAACAGTATCAGGATCATTGTGCAGATGACCATTATTGCAACACTGGTCATCATCATTGATCAAATGCTGAAAGCGTATCTCTATGAGATGAGTAAAGCTTTGTCTGTATACGTCGGTTTGATTATCACGAACTGTATCGTTATGGGCCGGGCAGAAGCCTTTGCGATGAAAAACCCTGTTGGGTTAAGTTTCTTGGATGGTGTTGGTAATGGTTTGGGTTACGGTGTCGTCCTTCTCGCTGTTGGCTTTGTTCGTGAGCTTTTCGGTTCCGGTAAGCTTTTTGGTGTGACCATTCTCAACACCGTGAACGATGGTGGTTGGTATGTCACGAACGGTTTGATGCTGTTAGCTCCCAGTGCTTTTTTCCTGATTGGCTTCATCATTTGGGGTTTACGTACCTGGAAACCTGAACTTCAAGAATAGGAATAACTGTGATGTCACATTATTTTATGATCTTTTTTAATTCGGTTTTCATTGACAACATTGCCCTGACGTTCTTTTTAGGGATGTGTACTTTTATCGCTGTATCAAAAAAGGTTGATACTGCGCTAATGCTGAGTGCTGCTGTTATTGTTGTTGAAGTCATTACCGTCCCGGTTAACAACCTTCTTTATGTCTTTTTGCTTAAAAAGGGTGCATTGGCGTGGGCGGGTTATCCCAATCTTGACCTGAGTTTTCTCGGCCTCATCTGCTATATCGGAGTTATTGCCGCAATTGTCCAGATCCTGGAAATGGCGCTCGATAAGTATTTTCCAGCGTTGTACAACGCTTTAGGGATATTCCTTCCGCTAATCACTGTTAACTGTGCCATTCTCGGTGCTGCGTTGTTTATGGTTGAGCGTGATTACAATGTGGCTGAGAGTACCGTGTATGGTGCCGGTGTTGGGGTCGGTTTTGGTTTGGCAATCTGCCTATTGGCAGGTATTCGGGAAAAACTCTCATACAGTGATGTTCCAAAAGGGTTACGCGGTGTTGGAGTGACATTTATCATTGTTGGGTTGATGGCCATGTCGTTTCGGGCATTTTCTGGTCTGCAATTTTAATAGCGGTAGCACTAGAGTATTAAGGATTAGGTGAATAGTATGGAACTAGTAATTGTAGGGAGTACCATGTTCACGGGGATTATTCTCGCGCTGGTCGCCATCATTTTGGTGGCGCGCAAGAGTTTGGTTCCCAGTGGTGAAATCCACTTTTACATCAATGATGATCCTGACAAAACCATCACCACTAAACCTGGTGGTAAACTTTTGGGGGCTTTAGCTGATCAGGGGATCTTCATTCCATCTGCTTGTGGTGGTGGTGGTACATGTGGGCAATGTAAGGTCCATGTTTTTGAGGGTGGCGGTGATATCCTCCCGACTGAAACTGGATTTATCAACAAGCGTGAAGCTCGTGAGGGGTTACGTCTTGGCTGTCAGGTTGGGGTTAAGCAGGATATGAAGCTAGGTATCCCGGCCGAGATTTTTGATATCAAGAAATGGGAGTGTACGGTTCGCTCGAATCATGGCCGTGCAACCTTTATCAAAGAATTGATCGTCGATCTTCCTGAAGGTGAAGATTGCGACTTTAGGGCTGGTGGTTATATCCAGATTGAAGCGCCACCACATGAACTGTCTTACTCGGAATTTGATATTGAGGATGAATATAAAGAGGATTGGGATAAATTTGACCTCTGGCGGTTTAAGTCGGTGGTTAAAGAGCCGATTATGCGCGCTTATTCCATGGCGAGTTATCCTTTAGAAAAAGGGATGATTATGCTGAATGTGCGGTGTTGTCCGCCGCCACCAAACGCTCCAGATGCTCCTCCGGGACAGATGTCATCTTTTATCTTCAACCTGAAACCTGGTGATAAGGTGACAATTTCAGGACCTTACGGTGAGTTTTTTGCCAGAGATACTGATAACGAGATGGTTTTCATTGGTGGTGGTGCCGGTATGGCACCGATGCGGTCCCACATTTATGACCAGCTGTTGCGGTTGCACTCAACTCGAAAAATGACTTACTGGTATGGAGCACGTAGTCTAAAAGAGATGTTCTATGTCGATGAGTTAAATGAACTACAAGAGAAGTTTCCGAACTTTAAGTGGTATTGTGCTCTATCCGATCCATTGCCAGAAGACAACTGGACTGGTCCGGTAGGCTTTATTCATAATGTTCTTTATGACCTCTATATAAAAGATCATGAAGCGCCAGAAGATTGTGAATACTATATGTGTGGTCCCCCATTGATGGCCAATGCCGTGACCAATATGCTGCTTGATCAAGGTGTTGAGCGTGAAAACATCATGTTTGATGATTTTGGTCCCTGATTTACGCGGCTAATTGTTGCAACCTTTCCATCGTGCTTATTGAGTATAATTAAGGGTTGATCATCGATAAAGGAGAGTTTTAATGACATATGGACAAGCAAAAGAGATAGTTAATGCTGCTCAGGAATTCCATCGTCGTGCAAGTGCATTTTATCAGCAGCTAGCAGATAAGGCCGAAGGCGAACGGGTGAAGATGTTGCTTGATTATCTTGTCCGTCATGAAGCTCACTTAGTCCGTGCCTTAGAAAATTATCAGGATGAGGTAAAAACTAAGGTCCTGGACGCGTGGTATCAATACGCACAAGAACAATGTTTAATGCAGCCATTTGATGTGAGCCAGTATCCTGCGGCAATGACGGTTGAGGATGTGATGAAAATCGGACTCGACATTGATGCTTGTCTTGTCGCTTCATATAAGGGGATGGCTGAAACGGCGAGCTCTCAAGAGTGTCGCGAGATATTTCAAAATTTGCTCTTGATGGAAAAACAACAAAAACATAAACTGTCTCGAGTTGCTCTAGAGATAGACGAAATGTAAATTAGTTTTGCTAATAAACATATAGAGCCGCATCTAATTAATGATGCGGCTTTTTTTTGGAGAAGTGATGAAAATTAAATCTCTGATTATAGTTATTATCGTAGCCATTGTCGGTTGCATAATCTATCTGAATCAGAATGTGACAACTCAAGATCAGCTGGTGACCTTGTCTGGAACGACGATGGGTACTAGCTATCATATAAAATTAGCGCCAGCAGAGGGACAAAAGTTCAATCCAAAAACAATCAAAGCGAAGATTGATGAACGTCTTTCCGTTATTGACCATCTGATGTCTACCTATAAGGAAGATTCGGATATATCAAAGTTTAATCGCGCTGCAGTTGATAGTTGGATGACAGTTTCCACTGAAACCATGACGGTTATAAACGAGGCTCAGAAAATCAGCCAACTCAGTCATGGGGCTTTTGATATCACTATTGGCAATCTGGTCAATCTTTGGGGGTTTGGCCCGACGATTAATATTTATGAATTACCTGATGAAAAGATCATCCAAGCCTTGCTGCCGCAAGTTGGCTACAATAAACTGGAAGTGCAGTTATCCCCACCAAAGATACGTAAAAGGAGTGAGTCGGTTTATCTTGACCTTTCTGGAATCGCGAAAGGGTACGCAGTCGATGCTGTTGCTCGGCTTTTAGTCCAGAATAATATTGAAAACTTTCTGGTTGAGATTGGTGGAGAAATTATCACTCATGGCCATAAGCAACAACAGCAAACCTGGGTTATAGGGATAGAGAGCCCGGTTGGAGGCGAGCGTGTCGTGCGCAAGCGACTTCACTTGCCCGATGTCGCAATGGCAACATCCGGTGATTATCGTAACTACTTTGAACACGAAGGGGTTCGTTATTCGCACACAATTGACCCAGTCACAGGCTATCCAATTAGGCATGCTTTGGCGTCTGTAACAGTTATTGACCGGTCTTGTATGCGTGCAGATGCATTGGCTACTGCCATCACGGTCCTGGGGCCTGATAAAGGGTTAGAGTTTGCCACAACGCATCAACTTGCAGTATATATGTTGGTGAAACAGGGTGATCGTTTTATTGAACAGCACAGCAGTGCATTCGAACCATACCTCAAGGCAGAGGAGGATTAACTATGGAATTGATACTTCCCGCTTTAATTATATTTTTACTTGCATTTACCGGATTATCGATTGGAATTATCTTTGGTCGCAAGGGGATTTCTGGAAGTTGCAGCAGCAACGAGGCCAAACTGCTCGATATCCAATGCTTTTGCGGGCAGGATAGTAGTTGCTCTGAGAGTTGTTCCAG
Organism: Desulfuromusa kysingii; assembly: GCF_900107645.1. Classification (GTDB taxonomy): domain Bacteria; phylum Desulfobacterota; class Desulfuromonadia; order Desulfuromonadales; family Geopsychrobacteraceae; genus Desulfuromusa; species Desulfuromusa kysingii. The sequence goes on along the minus strand of NZ_FNQN01000012.1, from coordinate 74,235 downwards.
CGCCATCACAATAAGTGCCGTTTGCGCCGATGGCGACGTGGAGAAGTGCCGTCAAATTCAGGCGGACTTTGAACGCCGGACAGGGCAATTGACTCCTCCCGGTTAAACCTTGTTTTTAGTCCTGCGCAGTGACCATAAATTATTAGTGTCCCCAATAGGTTCAGTGAATACTTGATCTATGGGGGCTCTCTATCTGCATATCCCTTTCTGTATCAGCAAATGTCCTTACTGTGACTTTTTCTCAGAAGTTGGTCAGCAACAGCAAATTGATGACTACGTCGAGCAGCTGAAACGAAATATCAAAATTGCCTCGACCCAAGACTCTCAACCGCTATCTCTGGACACTCTTTTTTTTGGCGGGGGGACCCCCTCACTGCTTTCGGTCAACCAGCTGGCAGATGTCCTGCGTTGCATTGTTCGATATTTTGGTATAAATCCCGCCGCAGAAATAACCATTGAAGCCAACCCTGGAACCTTGAGCCTTGAAAAACTGAAAGGATATCGTCAGGCTGGTGTCAATCGCCTGTCTTTGGGGATTCAGTCGCTTGATGATCATAGACTGCAACAACTCGGTAGGATTCACACGGTCGCACAGGCACGGGAAAGCATTATCTCTGCGCGCGCAGCGGGTTTTGATAACCTGAGTCTGGACCTGATGTTTGCCCTCCCGAATCAAGATCTACTGGCGTTAGAGAGCGAAATTGCTGAATTATTGACCTTTAAGCCAGAGCACGTCTCAGTCTACGGATTGTCGTATGAAGAAGGGACGGATTTTTTTTTACGGCAACAGGCAGGGAAGATCAGATCCTGTGATGAGGGGCTATATGCCGATATGTACTTGTTGCTGCATAACTATTTAGTGGCCGCAGGTTATAACCATTATGAGATATCGAACTTTGCCAAGCCGGATAGTCTTTGCCGGCATAACCAGGTCTATTGGAAGCGGGAAAACTGCCTTGCTATTGGTGCTGGAGCGCATGGATTTCAAGATCAGCACTGGGGTAAGCGATGGCATGTTGAAGCTGATTTAAACCATTATAAAGAATGCTTGATCCAAGGAAAAGATCCCGTAAAGCTGTTAGAGCAATACGATCGAGACGGGGCGATGAAGGAATACGCCTATCTACGATTACGAACCAGCAAAGGGATTGATGTACAAGAATTTTATCGGCGGTTTGGTCTTGAGTTTCAAGATGTTTTTGCTCCAGCTATTCTGAAGACCAAAGACTATCTATATGCGAGCGGGCAACGCCGTTTTTTTGATGTTAATGGCTGGCTTATTTATGATCATTTGATCAGCAACTTTATATAAAAGTTCAGTCGTGATCCCCTCTGCTAGAAAATAAAAGATAGGCATGCACCTGCGGCCATAAGACTTGACAACATGGCATGGTGTTGATAATCTCAACCTTTAGCACTCACCTCTATCGAGTGCTAACACATAGTGAAGGTCAAAACGATTGAAATTTGCAGGAGTAAATTTCCATGGCTGAATCATTAAACGAACGCAGCCAAAATATTTTAGAGGCGATTGTTGAAGATTACATTGCCTCTGCTGAGCCAATAGGCAGCCGAGCTATCAGCCGTAAGCACAATTTTAATTTGTCACCCGCATCGGTACGCAATGTGATGGCAGATTTAGAAGAGATGGGATTGCTCTGTTCCCCGCACACTTCATCTGGGCGGATACCCACAGGGAAGGGGTTTCAATATTATATTGATACCCTGTTAGAAGTTCGTGCGCTTAATCAGCGGGAAAAACAGAACCTCCGGAAAAACTACCGCTTTAAAAATATGCGTATGGAAGACATTATGCAGGAGGTGGGCCGAGTTCTTTCCGGGTTGTCACAGTATACTGGGCTGGTCATGGCCCCTAAATTTATTTCGACAGTATTCCGTCAAATAGAGTTTATCCGTTTATCTCAGGGCCGATTGCTAGCAATCTATGTGTCCGAGACAGGATTGGTCCAAAACAAAGTCATAGAAGCAGACCCAACTTTAACCGTTCAGGACCTTGAACAGATCAGTAACTATCTAAATGCTGAATTGAATGGGATGACCATTCAAGAGGTTCGCGAGAAGCTAAATGATGAATTGCATAAAGACCGGGTGGAATATGACCGACTGAAGAAGCAAGCATTGAGCCTTTCTTGTGCCGCCTTACAGGATGAGGTTGAGGATCAGGTCTACGTTTCGGGCGCATCGCTGATGCTAGGTCAACCTGAATTCTCAACACCAGAGAAAATGAAACGCTTAATTCAGAGCTTTGAAAGTAAGAAGCTCTTGATTGAGTTGCTTGATCGCGGCCAGTCTGCACAAGGGGTGCATATTTTTGTGGGCAGTGAAAGTAGTGATATTGATTTGCAGGGATGTAGCTTGATTACATCAAACTTTTCCAATCAAAAAGGGGCCATAGGGACTCTCGGCGTGATTGGTCCGGTACGGATGAATTATTCCCAGGTCGTTCCTTTGGTAGACTTTACAGCGCAACTGGTTAGCCGCGTGTTGGATCGGGAAATTGAATAACATAAGAAGTCAAATATTGAACTTGTATGGTGGAATCTAAAGAATAAGAGCGATAAGCCTTGACAGATATAAGGAGCGCAAGTGTGACAAAACAAAACGAGGAAAAAGAACCTGAGACTGAACTGGAAACGGCAGAGAATCAAGAGCCTGAGGTTGTTGAAGAAGATGATGAAAAAGAACGACTTCAGGATGAGCTGACCAAGGCTTTGAGTGAAGCAAAAGTGCATCAGGAGCAATATTTAAGAACTCTGGCTGAAATGGAAAATCTGCGGAAACGGACGCAACGAGATAAAGAAGATTTAGCCAAGTTTGCGAATGAGAATATCCTCCGGGAAATTTTGCCGGTTATCGACAATCTTGAACGTGCAGTTGAACATGCAGAACAGGCTGAAAGTAATGACGGTCTGTTTGAGGGGGTGCAAATGACGCTGAGTCAGTTCAGCCAATTGCTCACCAAGTTCGGGGTAAAGCCGGTTGATGCTATGGGACAACCCTTTGATCCCGCATACCACCAAGCTATGGGGCAAATGGAATCTGAAGAACACCCTGTGAATACAGTGGTGCAGCAAATGCAAAAAGGGTACGAACTTAATAATCGGTTGTTGCGACCTGCTTTTGTGATGTTGGCAAAAGCTCCGGAACAAAAACAAACTGAAGCTGATGATTCAGCTGAAGAGCAATGATCTCTGACAAAATCTCTAAGGAGGATATAAGATTATGGGTAAAATTATTGGTATTGATTTAGGGACCACAAACTCCTGTGTTGCCGTTATGGAAGGTGGCGAACCAGTTGTTATTGCCAACTCAGAAGGCTCACGGACAACCCCATCGATTGTCGCTTTTACCGAAAGTGGAGAGCGGTTGGTGGGGCAACAGGCGAAACGGCAAGCAGTCACGAATCCAGAAAACACCTTGTTTGCTATCAAACGTCTGATTGGCCGTAAGTTCACGTCTGAAGCAGTGCAAAAAGATATGAAAATCAGCCCGTTTAAAATCATTGAAGCGGACAATGGTGATGCCTGGGTTGAGGCGCGGGATAAAAAATACAGTTCACCGGAGATTTCGGCCATGGTACTGCAAAAAATGAAGCAGACGGCTGAAGACTATCTGGGTGAAAAAGTAACCGATGCTGTTATCACCGTTCCGGCATATTTTAATGATTCCCAGCGTCAGGCAACCAAAGATGCAGGTAAAATTGCCGGTCTGAATGTCCTCCGTATTATCAACGAGCCAACCGCAGCTTCACTGGCATATGGACTGGATAAGAAAAATGAGATGACCATCGCGGTATTTGACCTCGGTGGTGGTACCTTCGATGTCTCTATTCTGGACTTGGGCGACGGTGTATTCGAAGTTAAATCGACCAATGGCGATACCTTCCTTGGTGGAGAAGATTTCGATCAGCTGATTATAGATTATGTCGCAAGTGAATTCAAAAAGGATCAAGGAATTGATCTGCGTGGCGACAAAATGGCGTTGCAGCGGTTGAAGGAAGCAGCAGAAAAAGCAAAATGCGAACTTTCATCCTCAATGGAAACAGATATTAACCTGCCATTTATCACTGCCGATCAAACGGGTCCGAAGCACATGAATATCAAACTGACTCGTTCCAAGTTGGAAAGTATCTGTAGCGAATTGATCGCTCGACTCACTGGACCTTGTCAGATGGCACTGAAAGATGCTGGTTTAGCAGCCAATGAGATCACCGAAGTTATTCTGGTCGGTGGTATGACCCGGATGCCAGCAGTTCAAGAGCGGGTTAAGGAGATCTTCGGCAGAGCTCCAAGTAAAGGGGTTAACCCTGATGAGGTTGTTGCCATTGGTGCTGCAATCCAAGGCGGCGTCCTTGCCGGCGATGTCAAAGATGTCCTCTTACTGGATGTGACGCCTCTGTCTTTGGGGATTGAAACTCTTGGTAGCGTAATGACCAAGTTGATTGAGAAAAATACCACTGTTCCATGTAAAAAAAGCCAGGTTTTCTCAACTGCTGCAGATAACCAACCAGCGGTTTCTGTCCATGTTCTTCAGGGTGAGAGGGAGATGGCAAATGATAACAAGACCATCGGTAACTTTGAGCTAGTGGGTATCCCGGCAGCACCGCGTGGTGTTCCTCAAATCGAGGTGACATTCGATATTGATGCCAATGGAATTCTCCACGTATCTGCAAAGGATCTGGGTACCGGTAAAGAGCAATCGATCCAAATTACTGCTTCAAGCGGTCTCTCTGAAGAAGAAATTAATAAGATGGTTCAGGATGCCGAAGCGCATGCCAGCGATGACAAACACAAGCGCGAGTTGGCTGAAGCCCGGAATCAGGCTGATGGGTTGGCTTACACCACAGAAAAATCACTGACAGAACATGGTGAGAAGTTAGACAGTGCAACTAAGAAGCAAATTGAAGACGCACTAGCCGAGCTGAAAACGGCGATTGAGGGAGATAATCCTGAAGAGATCAAGACTAAGAGTGAAGCCTTGGCCCAAGCATCGCACAAGCTGGCAGAAATGATGTACGCTCAATCTCAGGAAGGTGCTGGCGAGGCTGCTGGCGATGGCGGAGCTGCTTCTGATGCTTCACCTGCTGATGATGTTGTCGACGCAGAGTTCGAAGACGTCGACGAAAAGAAATAAATTTCCAGAACAACGGACGCCGGGATATTCAAGGCCCGGCGTCTGTCTTTTTAGATCAGGATAGATATTTTGGCAAAGCTCGATTACTACGACGTTCTGGAAGTCAATAAAAACGCCAGTGGGACAGAAATAAAGAAGGCCTATCGCCGCTTGGCAATCCAGTATCACCCCGATAAAAATCCTGGGGACGCAGAAGCAGAGAACAAGTTTAAAGAACTCACTGAAGCCTACACGGTCCTTTCTGATCCTCAGAAAAGAGCGACCTATGACCAGTTTGGGCACGCAGGGGTTAACGGTTCCGGTGGCTTCTCCAGCGGTGGTTTTGGGGGTGCTCCATTTGAGGATATCTTCGGTGATATCTTCGGTGATATCTTCGGCGGGGGATCACGTCGGGGAGGGCATGGACAGCGCGGAGATGACCTGCGCTATAATCTGACCATCAGCTTTGAAGAAGCCGCTTTTGGGACTGAGAAAAACCTCCAATTACCACGCAAGCAGACATGTGATACTTGTCATGGGTCGGGGGCACGGCCAGGAACTGAAGCGCAAACTTGTTCCACTTGCGGTGGCGCAGGGCAGGTCCGTTATCAGCAAGGTTTCTTTACCATGACTCGTCCCTGTCCTGATTGTCATGGAAAAGGGAAGATTATCGCTGATCCCTGTCCTGACTGCCGTGGCACGGGGCAGGTTAAGAGTAAGCGTACTGTCGCACTGAAGGTTCCTGCGGGGGTCGAAGATGGTATCCGCTTGAAACTGAGTGGTGAAGGTGATTCTGGCTCTCAAGGGGGCCCACCCGGGGATCTTTATGTCGTTATCAGCGTTGAAGAACATTCTTTGTTTCAACGTGAAGGACAGGATGTTATCTGTGAAATTCCGATTTCATTTGTCCAGGCCGCTCTCGGTTGTGATCTTGAAGTCCCGACTTTGGAAGGTAAGCTAAATCTGAAAATACCAGCAGGGACCCAATCTGGAAAGATTTTCAAACTTTCAGGTAAAGGGATTGTGGCTTTGCAAGGGCACCATCGGCGTGGGGACCAATTGGTGGTTCTAAAAGTTGAGGTGCCAACAAAACTGAATGCTCGTCAGCGGGAGCTCCTTGAAGATTTTGCCAAAGAGGCCGGAGAGGATATTCATCCCCAAGGGCAGAGTTTTTTTGATAAGGTGAAAGAGTTGTTTGACTGAAATTCAGTTCTCGATGTTATGAATTATGGAGTGCCCATGACGCGGATTTTTAACCAGACTCTGATTGGAGCGCTGCTTGCGACGCTGCTGTGCTCTGTTTCTGTCACTTCTGTTGCAGCAGCAGACGCTGGAGAGTTGAGGCAGGGGCAGCAGTTATTTCAGGAGGGGAAACTTAATCAAGCCCTCGCCATTCTACGTGGGTTTGTTCAGCAAAACCAGAATCCCTCGGATACGGCGCGAGCCCTGGTATTGATTAGCCGGGTCTTTTCACAACAACAAAATTATGGAGATGCGATTCTTTATTTACAACGTATCCCCATTGCTGATCGAGGGCCCGAAGTTGATCTGTTATTAGGGACCAGCTTGATCCAAACAGGTCAGTATGAAAGAGGCCTGCAATACCTGCAGGGATTACCTGGTAAACAACTATCTACAGCAGACAATCTAAAGCTCTATCAAGCGTTGGCTGTCGCCGCGAGCGCTGATAATCAATTCCTCAAGACCTTATATTATCTGCAACAGCAACTCATCTATAGTCCGACTCCGGCCCCCATTTATGAGCAGGCGCACCAGATCCTGCAGAATCAAATTCATGATGCGGATCTGTCGGAAGCTGCCTTTATGTGGCAGGGGACAGCAATCGGACAAGATGCCCAATTACAATTGGCGCGCCGCGCCTTTGTCCGTCAGCAAACAGATTTGGCAAAAGACCATCTACGCAAACTGTTTGCTTCCAGTGTCACCTTTCCATACTGGCAAGAAGCTGAACAATTGCAGCAGAGAGCAAATGCTGAAAACTGGCTCAGTCGTGACAGTATTGGCGTCCTCATCCCCTTAAGTGGTCGGTTTCAATCCTATGGAGAGTTGGTTAGAAAGGGATTGGAATTAGCCTTACAGGAACACAATAAAACGCGTCTTCCCGCCCGCTTTGTCTACCGAGATACGGCTGTTTCCGGGGTTACTTCTGCACAGCTAGTCAGTCGTCTCACTGACGATGATAAGGTGATAGCGGTTATTGGTCCGTTGCTCGGGACTGCCGCTGGAGATGCTGCGCGCCGTGCCCAACGTGAAATGGTGCCGATGGTCACTTTTGCGCAAACTGAGGGACTACCAGAAATAGGTAACTTTATTTTTCGTGATACGCTGACAGCAGAACAGCAGGTGAAGAGATTGGTCCATTATGCGTTGGCCAAAGGAGATATTTCCTTCTCCATTCTCTACCCTGAAAATCGCCTCGGTGAAAAAATGACGCAGTTATTTACTCAGGAGCTGCAAGCCTCAGGTGGAGAAATTGTTGATATCGTCAGTTACCCGGAAGACAGTACTGATTTTAGAAAACAGATTCAGAAACTGCTCTGGGAAGATCGGGAAGTCAGGATCCCACAAGTTGAAGTTGGAGAGGAAGAGCAGCAGGAACCATTAGAGCTGGAATATCCATTAGCTCCGTTCCACGCTCTGTTTATCCCTGATTATGCGGAACAAATCAGTCAGATTGCTCCGCAGTTAGTTTTTTACGGGATAAAAGATGTTACATTGCTGGGGATCAATGGCTGGAACTCTTCTGAGTTAGCCAGTCAAGCTGGACGCTTTCTTAAAGATGCTGTTTTTGTGGATGCCTTTTATCCTGGCAGCAAAAAACCTGAAGTCCGGCGCTTTATGGAATTGTATCGTCAAGCATATCAGGAAGAACCAACGATCCTTGGGGCTCAAGCGTTTGATGTCGCCACACTGTTACTCCAAGTTATGGATGATCCTGCTGTCGTAAACCGTGATGACTTACGAAAAAAACTCGCTGCAGTGAAAGATTATCGTGGCGTGACGGGCACCAGTGGATTTGATACCTACGGTGAAGCGATCAAGTTACTCTCATTGTTACAATTCAGCCGCGGTCGGGTTGTTGAGACCGAATAAGTCATCAATTAACTGTCAGGAAATCATCGTGGCTAGATGGAAGATGATCGCGATTGTGATCCTTCTGGTTGGGCTCGGTACTGCTTTCATCGGGATCAGGCAGGTTTATCAGCTAAAAGTTCAGAATACTTGCGTCGTCGGTTTTACGAAATCATTGGGAGGGAGAGCTTCGTTTGAACTCAGAGAGTCGTTACATAAGCAGAGGAACCGGGCCATTATGGGTATTTTTCTTGGCGGTATTGGTGCGGGAACTGGGGCTATCTTGCTATTTTATTTGAAAAAATAAGATCGTGAGCAGCGCGCATTACCGTTAAAATCTTACTTTAAGTGCTAATGGTTCTGTCGTAGGCTGTGAGTCATAGGAGGGTCGTCGATGATAGAGCGGAGCCAGAAACGGAAGAAAAAACGCCTCAAGGTACGTTTTGGTACTGATTATCCGAAGAAAGTCGCTTTTACCGGGGACGCTTCAGAAGGTGGATTGTATATTATCACGGGGCAACCGGAACGACCGGGGACCAAATTACTGATTGAATTGATTTTGCCGAATGAAGAACAGGTGATCGTGTATGGGCGAGTCCGCTGGGCGAAAAAAGTCCCACCAAACTTGATCCGTCTTGCTAATAAAGCAGGGATGGGAGTTCAGTTGACGCAGTTTGAAACCGGAAAGCAGGCTTTCAGTCGCTATCTGGACACCTTGAGACGCTGACAATTAATATGAATTTACATGTGAGTCACTCCGAATATCTACCTGTTGTCGCTGCTGACATTGTGATGATACATCGGGGGTATGGATCATGGCAGGTTCAAAGTCTGTCAGATCGGGTCACTCACTGGCTCAAACTTGAACCGTCCTCTATCCAAGGGCGCTCCCCGGCAGCACTTTTCCCCGCCGCAGTACCAGCAATAACAACTTTGGCCGCTGACGTCATAGATCAGAGACAGGATCTGACCGATGTTAAGTTACGCCTTTTTCCCGAACAGCAAGAATTCCTGGCTGATATCCAATTCGCCGGTTTAACCGAAGACTACCAAGGGCAGATAGTTCGGATCAGCCTGCGCAGCGAATCGGTGGCGAGCAAACAGAATATCAGTTTTCACAAGATGGTGGGGAGTAGCCCTGCGATGCACGAAGTGTTTCGTAAGATTCGTCTCTACGCAGCCTCCGATGCCGCCATCATTATCACCGGTGAAACGGGGGCGGGAAAAGAGCTGGTTGCGCAAGCGCTGCATGCAGAAAGCCGGCGCCATGAAAAACCCTTTGCCGCTTTGAATTGTGCTGCGATAAGTGAGCAACTCCTTGAATCCGAGCTGTTTGGTCATGAACGCGGAGCTTTTACTGGCGCACTGCGTGAGCATCATGGCTATTTTGAGCGCGCCAATGGTGGCACATTGTTTTTGGATGAGATTGGGGATATGCCCCTGCATACACAAACAAAGCTGCTGCGGGTGCTGGAAGATGGGCGGGTGCAACGCGTCGGTGGTGAAAGAAGTCATCAGGTTGATGTCCGTTTTATTGGTGCAACCAATGTCCCTTTGGAGCAAGCAGTGGCAGAAAAACGCTTCCGCTCTGATCTCTACCATCGGCTGGCTGTCCTCCGCATCCATCTCCCCCCACTGCGCGACCGCGCTGAAGATATTCCGCTGTTGGTCGAGTTGTTTCTCCAGCAATTCAATCTGAGATATGGTAAGAACATTACCCGGTTAACCAATGAGGCTATCCGTTTGCTGCAATCTTATCTCTGGCCGGGGAATATCCGTGAATTGCGCAATGTTATTGAACGAGTCGTTGTTGAGTCTGAGACGGAAGCCATAGGAGTGCGGGCTTTTACTGAGTGGATAGCGGAGCGGCAGAAGTTCTCAAACTCCAAAAACATTATTGCCACTGATGACAACCAACGTCATTTACCGATGGCGATTCCATATACGCAAACGACGGAAAAAAACGTATATAACCCACCCCCAAATTCAGCACACCAGGGGCAAAAAGTTGATTTATCCGCAGACCTTATCCGTCAGGCATTTCAAGCCTCAGACGGTAATCTGTCTGCTGCGGCCCGATATCTGGGTGTCCATAGAGCGACATTATATCGCCACCTGCAACGATTGAACTTAACCCGCCAAGACCTCACCTGATTTTTTAGCTGTTGCAACGTCGCACCTGTCGCAGCTGCAACAGTTGCAGCCTGTGCTGCGACGTCGCAATAAAATCTGAAATCCAAGCACCCTCATAACTATCTGAAATAATTACTTAAAATATTTTTTTGGTTTTGGCATCTGTCTTGTATTAACTCAAGACAGAAATTAAATCATCAACAACCAAAATCATAGGAGGACAATATGTTTGGATTACAATTTGTGAACGAAGTCAGCAACATGCAACGTGAAATGGATCAATTCCTGCGGGAATTGGGATTCGCATCAGCCTCTGAGAACCCTCTTCGACCGATTAAATTTGAGGTCACGGAGAAAGAAAACAGTCACAGCGTTAAAGCTTTGTTGCCAGGGTTGAATAGTGAAAGTTTGAACATCAGTGTCTTAGGGCGTCGCTTAACGATCGCTGGAGAGTTTACTGAAGCAGAAGTTCCTGAAGGGAGCCATTGGTATCGTCAGGAGCGGCAACGAGGGAAATTTGAACAGAATATTCAGCTTGCAACAGACTTGGATGTTGAAAATATTGAAGCCGAATATATCGATGGAGTTTTGCGGATAGACCTGCCAAAGGCTGTTTCGGCATTGCCCAAGAAGATTGCACTTAAAGTTAACGAATAAAAAAATATGATGGAGGAAATAGATCATGACTGAAAAACAGATGGTAAACCAAGAAAATGTCGCTCAACAAAATGTTCAACAAGCTCGACCCATAGTGCGGATGACTCCTGCCGTTGATATCTATGAGACGGCAGATGAGTTGGTCTTGATGGCTGATTTACCAGGGGTTGCAACGCAGGGGTTGCAACTCGAAGTTTCCCGTGGGGTGTTAACTCTGGAAGGTGAAATTCAAGCTGCTGACGATGATAAGCAGCGCAGCTACTATCGGCAGTTTACGCTCTCCGAGAGGATTGATGCGGACGCTGGAGACGCTGCATTGAAGGATGGAGTTCTCACCCTGCGGTTACCGAAAAGCGAGGCGGCAAAACCGCGAAAGATAAACGTTAAAACGTTACATTAACAGAGAAAAAGCCAGGGTTAAATTCCCTGGCTTTTTTACAGCGATTTGTTTTTTGAGCGCTATAATTGGAGGATAGTAATAGCGTATGAAAACATCTTCAACAGGAGTCATTATGATCGATCTGAATCGAACCACACAAAAAGTTCAGGAAGCATTACAGGAAGCACAATCTCATGCTCTGCGTCTGGGGCACGTAGAAATTGATGGTGAGCACCTGTTGCTAGCCCTCTGTGAACAACAGGATGGTCTGGCGCCACGGTTGTTACAGAAGCTCGACATTCCTGTTGCAGATATTTTAACAGAGCTAAATCAGAACCTTAAGTCTCGTCCACAAATGGGCGGTCCGGGCGCCGATAGCAGTAAGCTGTATGCCAGTCGCCGCCTGGGACAACTGATGCTGCAGGCTGAAACAGAGGCAAAGCAACTGAAAGACGAATATGTCAGTGTCGAACATATCTTGCTGGCTGCTGTTGCTGAAGGAGAGCGCACCGCAGGCGGTAAAATATTTAAAAAATATAAGCTGGATCGTGAAAGGCTTCTGCAAGTACTGACGGAAGTCCGTGGCCATCAGCGAGTCACCAGTCAGGATCCAGAATCAACCTATGAAGTGCTGGAAAAATATGGCCGGGATCTGGTTGAGGAGGTCAAAAAGGGGAAACTTGATCCGGTGATCGGCAGGGATGAAGAGATCCGGCGGGTGATTAGAATTTTGTCGAGAAAAACCAAGAATAATCCAGTTCTGATTGGAGAACCTGGTGTCGGTAAGACGGCCATTGTCGAAGGGCTTGCCCATCGGATTGTCCGCGGTGATGTCCCCGAGGGGCTTAAAGACAAGACGGTTTTTTCTCTTGATATGTCAGCTCTGGTTGCCGGAGCCAAGTACCGTGGTGAATTTGAAGAGCGGCTTAAAGCGGTTCTGAAAGAAGTTCATGATAGTGACGGGCGGATTCTGTTGTTCATTGATGAACTCCATACCATTGTCGGCACCGGTAAGACGGAAGGGGCGATCGATGCAGGGAACATGCTCAAACCTATGTTAGCTCGTGGAGAATTACATTGTATCGGCGCGACAACTCTTGACGAATATCGCCAATACTTAGAGAAAGATCCCGCCTTGGAGCGTCGTTTTCAACCGGTCATGGTTGATCAACCGGATGTTGAGGCCACCATCAGTATCCTGCGTGGATTAAAAGAGCGCTTTGAGGTCTATCATGGAGTGCGTATTCAGGACAATGCTTTGGTTGCGGCAGCAGAATTAAGTCATCGTTATATCGCTGACCGATTTTTGCCTGATAAGGCGATCGATCTTGTTGATGAAGCCTGTGCAACAATCCGTACCGAAATTGATTCCATGCCTGCTGAACTGGACGCAATAACCCGACGCATGATGCAGCTTGAAATTGAAGAGGCGGCTCTCAAGAAAGAAAAAGACAAAGCCAGTCGCGAGCGGTTGACTGTTCTGCAAAAAGAACTGGCTGAGTTAAAATCAAGTGAAAAAACCCTTGCAGCACAGTGGCAACTGGAAAAAGGGGGGATCCGTGGGACGCAATCACTCCGTGAGGAGATTGAGAAAACCCGGCTTGCTATTGCTGAAGCCGAGCGCAGTTATGATTTGAACCGTGCGGCGGAACTGAAGCATGGACGCCTGCCAGAACTTGAGATGCAGCTTAAAACCGGTGAACAACAGCTGGAACAAACCGATGGCACCAACAAGTTACTGCGTGAAGAGGTTACAGCTGAAGAGATTGCTACCATTGTTGCTAACTGGACCGGGATCCCGGTGACCCGTCTGGTCGAAGGCGAGCGAGAAAAGCTCCTTAAGCTGGATGAGATCCTGCATCAGCGAGTGATCGGCCAGGATGAAGCCGTGCAGCGAGTCGCAGACGCTGTCATTCGAGCGCGAGCCGGAATCAAAGATCCACGTCGTCCCATCGGTTCATTTATCTTTCTCGGTCCAACCGGTGTGGGGAAGACGGAATTAGCACGAACCCTTGCGCAAGCGTTATTTGATAGTGAAGATAACATCATCCGTATTGATATGTCAGAGTATATGGAAAAGCATGCTGTCAGTCGTTTACTTGGGGCTCCTCCCGGTTATATTGGCTACGAAGAAGGTGGGCAGCTCACAGAAGCCGTGCGTAGGCAACCCTATGCGGTTGTGTTGTTCGATGAAATTGAAAAAGCACATCCGGATGTATTCAATGTATTGCTGCAGATTCTGGATGATGGTCGGGCGACAGACTCTAAGGGGCGTACGGTCAGTTTCAAGAATACCGTTATTATCATGACCTCGAATATAGGCTCTCAGTATTTGATCGAAGGGATTCATGACGGTAAGATTCCCCAAGAGGTTATGAAACAGGTTGAGCAGGAGCTACAACATCATTTTCGGCCCGAATTTCTTAACCGTGTCGATGATACGATTATCTTTAAGCCCCTGTCTCTGGAAGAGGTTAAGCAGATTGTCTTGCTATTGATTGAAGAGTTGCGCCAGCGCATGGCTGAAAATAATCTCGGTCTGGAATTAACCCCTGCCGCCTGTGATTATATTGCTGAGACGGCTTACGATCCGGTCTATGGGGCACGACCTCTGAAACGATTTATCCAGCGCCAATTGGAAACAAAGGTTGCACGAACCTTGATAACAGGTGAGACGTTAGAAGGTGCGAGCGTCGTCGTTGATCAGGTTGCAGGAGAATTAGTTGTCTCTGTAGAAAGCAAAAATAATTCTTAAGGGGGTTGACAAATACCTTGTCAATTTTTGGAAATCATGTACAATATGACAAAAATAGTCATAATTAAAAAATAACCTCAGAAGAGGAGAATTATTATGCGTATCGATGTCCTTTGTAAGCCAGATAATCCAGCAAGTTGTCATGGAACGGTAGAAAATGTTCGCGAAGCGCTCAATCAACTTGGAGTTCAGGCTGAAGTCCATCAGTTCAGTGATTCTCGTAAGATGATTGATAACCGTATTTATGTCGAACCAGCTTTGTTGATTGATGATCAAGTGCGGATCGCTGGTCGCGTTCCTGAAGTGAATGAAATTGTCAATTTTATAACTGAGAGACCACGTTATTTACGTGAAGTGGCTAAGGTCGCTTGATTTTCCCACACGCTTTTTGGGAACAATTGTTAAACCGCAAAAAACCATAAATGAACTGATAAAAGGCTCCCGCGTTAGCACTCGGGAGCCTTTACTTTTTGCGTATTCTGAGGTAGATTTAATCTCCTTTTTCTAACAGGATTGCCGATGTCAAAAATATTATTAGTCGATGATGTAGATCTCTTTCTTGAGCTTGAGCGCTCTTATCTTGAGGATTGCGGTTACGATCTGATAACGGCTTCATCTGGCGAAGAAGCCTTGCAGCGGCTTGATAAGGTGGCCCCGAATGTCTTGTTGCTGGATTACTATATGCCAGGTATAAACGGTGATGAAGTCTGTCGCTTGATTCGCAAAAATCCTCAGTGGGAGAAGCTGCCGATTCTTATGGTGACGGCCGCAGGAAAACCGGAAGAGGTGCAACATTGTCTCGATGCTGGGTGTGATGATTACATCACTAAACCAGTCAACAAACAGGAATTAAGAGAAAAAGTCGCACGCCTGCTTGGACAGCTGCAGAGGAGAACTTCTGAGCGGATTGCAGTCACACTACCGCTGCAACTTCAAGAAGGTGGTCGTCTCCATGTTGTCACTGCCAAAGATATCTCCAGTAGCGGGATTCGTTTGAAATCACCGACTCCCCTTGAAGAAAATACAACCGTTGAGATGAAATTAGAGGATGCGGATGGAGATCCTCTCTCCTTATACGGGAGGATTAAGCGGACAACGAACCGGTCTGAGGATGGCTATGGTGTCTATTTTATCTACCCGGACCAGAAGAGTAAACAGCTCCTTGATCGTCTGATTCGCAGTAAAAAAGCCGAGCAGTTAGAAGCAGAGGGGATCGACGATCGATTGAGTCAGCGCTTGCAGACGCTTGAAAATGAATGTTCGAAATTGCGCGCTGAACAGGATGATGCTCTCCGTCGCATCGGTGAACTGGAACAGGAGAACCTCGATTTCGCCAATCAATTAGTGCAAGTTGAAGATGTCAATAACAACTTAACCAACCTTTATATTGCCTCTTCCCGTCTGCATTCTACCTTGGATCGTGAAGAAACCCTCGGGATCATCAAAGAAGTTGTTATCAATTTTGTTGGTGCCGAGAAGTTTGCGGTGTTCCTGTTTGATAAAACCACTGAAGAGTTGCATTTTGAAACCGGTGAGGGTTTTGATGGCAGCGAATCTTTTCCAGATATTCCCCTGGGTGAAGGGGTGTTGGGAAAAATTGCTGCCGACGAGGAAAACTACTTTTGTCAGGGGTCGATTACTGAAGGCTCTGACGATCTACAGGCGCCAATTGTCGCTATCCCTTTGATAATCGATGGAAAAATGATTGGGTTGCTGGCTATTTATCGTCTTTTTATTCAAAAGGAACAGTTGGAGTCGATCGACTATCAACTGTTTTCGATGTTGGGAGAGCATGCCGCATCAGCGCTGTTTTCATCTACCCTATATGGCCATTCGGAGCGCAAGCGGCAGACCTATCAAGGCTTTGTCGATCTATTGCTCAAATAAACCGTCTTTAGCGTCCCCTCTGTGATCACCTTGAAGTCGACTGGACTGGCAGTAATATTCCTTGGCTTACGGCAAAATCAAGCAGCTCTTCTGCTAATTGAGGGTCAATCTCTGTAACGAAATGATCAAGGGTATTCTCAGTTCTGGCCCGGAGCAAAATTTGTGCAAAGTTATCATCGAGAGACTCAATAATGACCTCCCCCTGCTGACGTAAGAAGATTGCAACTTCAGGGTTTGGGGAGAGGTGATGATTGGCTCTCTCCAACGGTTCAGCGCCGACAGCTTCCAGGTCTTCCAGGGCGAAATGAAAAGATTGCACCCTGACGGCGGGATTGAGTCGCCAGGAGAATTTCTTCCAGTTTTTCCGCGCCATATGTTTGTCTGCAAGGCAATCATCGGTGAGCAATGTTTCCGCACAAAGAAAATGAAAATTGATTAAATCGGTGACCAGATGCTGCAACTTTGAGAGTTTATGTGTCTGCAGTTGTTGTGCTGCAAATTGTTGTTGCAAGGGGAGGATTGCTTCGGCAGACCAACAATCAGCGGCTACAATATTGTGGTTGTTGAGCCACTGGCTGAAGCTTTGTAAAAACGCACTTGGAGAAGACTTCAAGGCCTGACACAGGGGCAGAAAGAAACCAACCGCCCGGCCGCGATTATAAAAGATATCCGTTGCCGTTGCCAGGGCATGGCTCTTCTGCAAATCTTTTTTCGAATATGTTGTATTTGCTTGAATCAGATAGGGGGGATGGTTTTCGCTCAGAATTCCGAGCTTTTCTTGCTGCTCAAAGAGTTCTGTTCCAGGAAGGACCGCGAGGGGGAAAACATCAACTTGATTGGGCTGCTGGCGTAGCGCAAAATCGAGGCTTGTTTCAAAGCCGGAGTGATCGTCGCCGGGCAGACCATAAATCAGATCGAGCCCAAAGGTGATGCCGGCAAGGCTCATCTGTTCTAATCGCCGCTCCATTTGCTGGGGAGAAAAATTGCGGTTGAGGGGTTTAAGGACCTGCGGTGTTGCTGATTGCAAGCCGATCTGTACTGAACAGTTGAGCTGAGAGAGCAGCTCGATGGTTTCAAGGTCGAGAAAGTCCACCTTCGCCTCAATATGGAAATGGATTTGAGGGGCCTGTTCGATCAGCAGTTGCAATAATTGTTTGCCCCGACCGGGAGGGGCGTTAAACGTCGAGTCGAGGACCCAGACCTGTGATACCTGTTGCTGAGTAAACAGTTGCAACTCTTTTTTTAACCGGGCAACCGGAAAGGGACGAACCCCTTGATGTCCCTTGGCGTCGTAACAGAAGGCGCAATTAAACTGACAACCTCTGGCAACTTCCCAGAGGACTCCGCAGTTTCTTTGCAGTGGCAGTTGACCGGATAGCCACGGTGACGTAAGGGCAGAAAGGTCTGGACACACAGTTGGATCTGGTGTTGCTGCGTTATCTGCTGTTGTAGAAAGAAAGCCGGCAATTCCAGCGGGTGAGGCTCCAGTGCTCAAGCGATGAATTAACTCAGCAAAAGAAACTTCACCCTCGCCACGCATCACCCCGTCTAACGATCCCTCTTGAATCACCTTGTGACTATCAGCGCTGGCTTCGGGACCTCCGGCGATGAGAAACAGCTCTGGCTTTTTCTGGCGCAGCAAGGTGCAGATATGCAGGATCTGTTCGCGGTTCCAGACATAAAGAGGAAAAGCGATGATAGTTGGATTCAGTTCCAGCAGCTGACTGCAGATAGAAGCGCTGGTTTGTTCAGGAAATAAATCAATAAGTGTTGTGTTGCGCTGGGTATTCAAAGGCAAGCTGGATTTAAGACAGCCCGCCGCCAGAGAAACAGCTTGATCGGAAGCGCGCACGTGAAGGGTCGCAATGATAATTTGCATAAGAGCTTCTTATTTTTTAAGGCTGACTTTGATCCGCGGTTTTTCTCCACTGGTATCAACGGAGAATTCAACAGGTTTATTACCATATCGCGCTTGGATTTTTTCACGTTGGCTGGCCAAAAAGATAGCAACTTTTTCGGCGCTCGGGCCTGTCCCGGTTAACCCACAGTTTTTTCTCGCCTGGGATAATTCTTCCTGTAGCCGATTCGCTTCAATTGTGGGGTCGATTGGCTGAGATTGACTCTTCTGTCGTCTGGATGTCGATGTGTCGAGCTTAGCGGTGTGGCGGTGATATTTCCCCTCATCAATTAAGCGCAGAATGCGATCCCAGTATTGCCCATAAGACATTAAGCGGGAGGCAATGTTCTGGTAACGAAATTTCAGATCGGTCCAGACAATCTGGCGGTTTGTAAACTGACGGATACGTCGAGAAAGGTTCTTGCGTTCATTTAAAGGTTCACGTTTTTCAATACCAGCAAAATATTGCTCGTAATGAATCTCCAGCTCTTTAACTTGCTGCTGGATATCATCCAGCTCTTGTGCCAGCTGACGTCGTTCATCCATCGGTCGCTCCTCCAAGCACAGAACTATACGTGAGTGACCTGTAAATGTAAATAATCGCCTGATTTTATCGTTGTTAATATGGGTTGCAACTTGACTTGATAAGCGTCAGTTCGAGATAATGAAACGTTTTTTAATTATTTACAATAAGGGGATGATATATGAAAAAAGGATTGGCGGCAGTTATTTTAGCTGCAGGCAAAGGGACCAGAATGAAATCGGCGCTGCCGAAAGTCTTGCATCCAATTTGTGGCCAACCGATGCTTTCTTACCCACTTGAGGTTGCCAGAGCTGCCGGATTTGCGCAACTGAAGGTTGTTGTCGGGCATGGTGCAGAACAGGTGATGGGGGCTTTTGATGATAACAGTTTGACGTGGATAAAGCAGACGGATCAATTGGGAACCGGGCATGCCCTGATGTGTGCAGCCGACTCACTGCGTGGGTATTCCGGGCCGCTATTGCTCCATTGTGGCGATGTGCCGTTGTTGAAAGTCGAAACCTTGCAGCGCTTGCAGGACTAC
This sequence comes from Desulfuromusa kysingii, assembly GCF_900107645.1. Taxonomy (GTDB): domain Bacteria; phylum Desulfobacterota; class Desulfuromonadia; order Desulfuromonadales; family Geopsychrobacteraceae; genus Desulfuromusa; species Desulfuromusa kysingii. Next base: position 55,237 of record NZ_FNQN01000012.1, on the reverse strand, counting down.
CATTCTCAACAACAAGCTGCGGTGACCGTATTGACTGCACAGATGCCGAATCCTCAGGGTTATGGACGGATTATCCGTGACGGTGAGCAGATCCTGCAGATTATTGAAGAGAAAGATGCCACTGAAGAACAACGTCAAGTCACCGAAATTAATGCCGGGACCTACCTGTTTGATGCGGCGTTTGTCCTTGCGGCACTCAAAGGGCTGAATAAAAACAATTCTCAAGGGGAATACTATCTCACCGATATTGTTGCCGCAGCAGTTGCTGCCGGCAAGAAGACCCGGGCCCTGTGCGTAGAAGATCCGACCGAAGTGATGGGGATTAATGATCGCTGTCAGTTGGCGGAGGCCGAGGTGCTGATGCGTTGGCATATTAACGCCGAGCTGATGTTTGGTGGTGTCTCCATGATCGACCCAACTACCGTTTATATCGACAACGGGGTTGAAATCGGGGTCGACACCATGTTGCACCCTAATGTGCATTTGCGGGGCAAGACCCGTATCGGTAAGAATTGTACTCTTGAGACGGGTGTCGTCGTTGTGGATTCACATGTCGCGGATGGCACGCATTTAAAAGCCGGTTCAGTGATTGAAGAATCTCAAGTCGGGCCGCAGTGTATTATTGGTCCCATGGCACATCTGCGTCCCGGTAATGTCCTCACGGGTCACAATAAAATCGGCAACTTTGTGGAGATGAAGAAAGCGCTATTCGGTGAAAAATCGCAAGCCAGCCACCTGACCTATATCGGTGACTCCGAGGTCGGTCGCAATGTGAACTTTGGTTGCGGGACAATCACCTGTAACTATGATGGCGTCAACAAGCACAAAACCACCGTTGAAGATGATGTCTTTGTGGGCAGTGATTGTCAGTTTGTCGCTCCCGTAACCATTGGGCGTAACAGCCTGATCGCTGCCGGAACCACAGTGACCAAGAATGTCCCGCCAGACTCCCTGGCCCTGGCACGGACAGAGCAGAAAATTATCCCCGGTTGGCGGCTACGTAAACAGAAGAAATCCTGAGTTCTGAAGGAGAAAACTATGTGTGGAATCGTTGGTTACATTGGAAAGCAGGATGCGTCTCCTATTATTATCGAAGGTTTACGACGTCTTGAGTATCGGGGTTATGATTCGGCAGGAATTTGCACCCTCAACGGTGGGGAGCCACAAATTCGCCGGGCCGAAGGTAAGCTGATCAATCTGGAAAATATTCTCCGCGAACAACCTGCGATAGGGAGCCGGGGAATCGGCCATACCCGTTGGGCAACGCATGGCCGTCCTTCAGAGATCAATGCTCATCCGCATAGGGCCGGAAATATTGTCGTTGTCCACAATGGGATTATAGAAAACTATCTGAAATTAAAGGAACGATTGCAAGGGCTTGGACATAACTTTTGTTCGGAGACCGATACTGAAATTATTGCCCATCTGGTCGAAGAACATTTCCGCCAATGTGATGATTTTGAAACCGCCGTCCAATTGGCATTGGCAGAAGTCAAAGGTGCTTATGCTGTTGCCATCCTTTGTAATGATGAGCCGGATAAGCTGATTGCTGCCAAGTTGGGATCGCCGTTAGTCGTAGGTCAGGGACAGGGGGAATACTTTGTCGCTTCTGATATCCCCGCTATGTTGTCGCATACCCGGGAGATGATCTTTCTTGAAGATGGTGAAATCGCCGTCTTTACCCCGGAAAAAATGTGGGTGACTGATCTTGTCGGACAGCCCGTCGCCAAGCAGAGTAAAACGATCACCTGGAGCCCGCTCATGGCCGAGAAGGGGGGCTACAAGCATTTTATGCTTAAAGAGATCTATGAGCAGCCCCGCGCCCTGGCCGATACCATTGCCGGACGGTTGCAGAGTGAAGAGGGTAATATCTATCTTGAAGATTTTGGCCTCAGCGACGCACAACTTGCCGGTCTGGATAAAATTTTTATCATTGCCTGCGGTACTTCATGGCATGCCGGTCTGGTCGGCAAATTTTATATCGAAAAGCTGGCGCGGATTCCGGTTGAGATTGATATCGCCAGCGAGTTCCGTTATCGCGATCCGATTGTCACCGATAAAAGTCTGACCATATTAATCAGTCAAAGTGGTGAAACCGCAGATACGCTTGCCGCATTGCGTGAGGCAAAAGGGAAGGGTGGAAAATCAGTCTGTATCTGTAACGTGGTTGATTCATCCATCGCTCGCGAAAGTGACGGGGTTATTTATACCCACGCTGGACCTGAAATCGGTGTGGCTTCAACCAAAGCTTTTACCACCCAACTTGTCGCTCTCTATTTACTCGCTTTAAAATTGGGCCGATCCTGCGGAACGTTAACCGCGGACAGTTGTCGTGACAAAGTAGAAGATTTGTTGGCGCTGCCGCGCAAACTCGAAGAGACCTTAGAGCTTGATGAACAGATCGAGAAAATTGCACGGGATTCTATGAACGCCCGTGATTTTCTCTACTTAGGTCGTGGGAACCAATATCCGATTGCCCTTGAAGGGGCTCTGAAGCTCAAAGAAATCTCCTATATCCATGCCGAAGGCTATCCAGCTGGAGAGATGAAGCACGGCCCTATCGCTCTGATCGACGAGAATTTGCCGGTGGTGGTACTGGTGCCGCAGAATAATATCTATGACAAAGTTGTTTCCAATATGGAAGAGGTCTGCGCCCGCGGTGGGAAAGTGATCGCAATCACCAGTGGCGAAGAGAGTGGTTTGCAAGGCAAAGTCGACACCTTGATCCAGGTCCCGCAAACAACAGACGATCTGATGCCCATCCTCACCTCCATCCCGATGCAACTGCTGGCATATCATATCGCAGTTCTGAAGGGGACCGATGTCGATCAGCCGAGAAATCTGGCCAAAAGTGTGACGGTTGAATAAGGGTGACTTTTAGCTCATTTTAGACAGGTCTGTCCATATTTGACTGCCAAAGTCACATGCGATCTGAAAAAAAGCCGATATACTAGGTATTTATATTGGCTTTTCAGGTCTTTTATTTAATGGGATAGGCAGACAAATTTGTGTCTTTGTTTACGGTTTTATACAGATCTGTCTATTTATCGTTAGGTGAATATGAAAAACTGGACGATTTATCTAAGTCTGTCGATAGTGTTTGTTGCGTCTATTGCAGCTGCATCCTTTGCGCCAGTTTCTGAGTTCATATCCGGCATGATTGTTGTGCCCGGTGTCGGCGCTTTGGTAGGTGCGCTATTTCAAATTGCTAGAGATTCAGCTGCTTTTGAAAAACAGAAACATTTGCAAACGGATCAACATGTATTTTCATTAGGGGCTTCATCTCATATGTCGACAGTTGCTTTTGATAAGCATGTTGCCTTTTGCGAGGCCTATCTATCCGAGGTGCATGAGACAGTCGGGGTACTGTTTCGAGAAGGGCCGACTGAAAAGGCGATGGAGTGCGCTTACAAATTATTTGCATTAAAACGCGAGTACGCAGCTTGGATACCAAAATCAGTGGCACTAGAGCTAGAACCATTTGAAAACGCAATCAATGAGATCGGGGTAAAAACTCATCTTGTTAACGCCCTACGAGGCACAAGAGATGAAGCGAGAAGCAAAGCTCTTGATGAATCATACAATGTTTTTGCGAATGTAATGGGGATGGAAAAATTAAAAGAAGAAGCCCCTGATCATAAAGAAGAGTTGGCAGTTGAGAATGTTAAGGAAAGCGTTCGAGAAATCCTCGGAATAAATGAACTATTTGAAATTCGTAATTTTATTATTAAACGGTCTGCTGATTTTGCTCGCAGAATCACCTAACAATTCAATCAACTACGCGCCTACAGCGCCGGACGCAGCAAAGCTGCGCCGGTTATTAAGGCGTTATGGCTCTAAAAGACTCATCGCTCTGTAGCTAGAGAAAACGTATAATCAAAACACTTTTACATAAATAAGGCAGAGTATGTCAGCAGAAATTGATAAGTGGCTTGAAGCCCAAGAATTCCAAGTGCCATTGAATGAAAAAGGTCAAATAGTTGATTACTTGGAATCAGAAAAAACTCGCGAAAATAAACCTGAAGAGCGAGTTCGTCAGAAAACAACTCATATTCTCCATGAAGAAATGGGTTACCCCAAGGAGTTAATTGCGCATGAGCGGACTATTAACATGGGACGGCAAAAGAAAAGAGCCGACATAATTATCTATGAAAGTAAACAAGCTTGCGTAGAAAATGATCAAGGCCAGATCAAGCTCATTATCGAAGTCAAGGCACCAAATGAAAAGGAACCGGACGGTCAGTTACTCGGTTATATATCTTCAACGTCAGCTGATGGTGGCTTTTGGACGAATGGTGAAAAAATTGTCTATTTCAAGAAAGATGCATATAGCAATAATGTATTAAAGTGGATCGGAATACCGAGATATGGAAGAACATGGGACAGTATTGGACGCTTTACCAAGTCAGAACTTATACCTCCTGTAGACTTGAAATTAGCTTTTAAGCGATGCCACAACGCTATTTATAGAACCGGAATTGATTCTGAAGATGTAGCGCTAGACATGGTTCGTATAATTCTAGCCAAAAGAGAAGATGAATCTAGCGCTGATGAAGAATGTAAGTTTTATATAACTCCAGAAGAGTTTGAAGATGATAATTTAAAAAAATCCGCATGCTCTCGTGTAAGACAGCTTTTCTCTGCTGTAAAAGAGCAATATCCTGATGTTTTTACTGAACATGAAAAAATTACCGCATCAGATAATCAGCTTGCAACTGTCATATCTCATCTACAGCAATACTCTTTTTTAGATGCAGATCACGATGTTATTGGTACTGCATATGAAGTTTATGTGGCGTCTCATCTAAAAGGAGAACGTGGTCAATTTTTCACTAATCGACTAGTCGTAGATATGATGGTGAAAATGCTAGACCCAGATGACAAGTCAGTAATATTAGATCCTTCTTGTGGTTCAGCAGGTTTCTTGATTACATCTATGAACTATATTTTCAAGAAAATAGATAATTCTAAAAGATCTGATTCAGCTAAAGAAATATTGAAGCGTAATGTTGTCCACCAACTATTTGGTTTGGATATATCTCCAAAGTTAGTAAAGATCGCAAAAGCAAACATGCTTATTGGAAAAGATGGGCATGGGGGTATACAGCAGGCAAATAGCCTAGATTCTGTTGAAAAACTATCAGCGAGTTTTCAAGAAAAGGCAGGGCTTGAGAAGCCCACAGTTATTCTAACAAACCCTCCTTTTGGTGCTGGACATGATCTAAGAATCAAAGAACCAACAATTCTTGCTCAGTATGATAATGGATATGTATGGTCTACGTCCGAAGACGGGAAAATTGAATTCGATGATAAACTTAATTCTAAGCAAGGGCTTGCACCGGAAATATTATTCTTGGAAAAGTGTGTCCGATGGTTGAAGCCAGGTGGGGTTTTAGGAATAGTAATGGCTAAAGGACAATTAGATAATCGAGAGGCACTAAGTATAAGAAAGTGGGTTTTAGAGAAAACTCAATTGTTGTCCGTTGTTAATCTCCACGAAGATACTTTCGAGCCATTTTGTGGGTCAAAAGCTTCTGTTATTTTTCTGAGGAAAAAGGATAAAAAGGCACCAAAGAAATACAAAGTCTACATGGCCATTTCCAACAAAATTGGCCAAACAAGCCGTGGTGTCCCAATTTTCAAGAGGGATTCAGAAGGTAGGCCGGTTGTTGTAAATGGTGGATTTCTTATAGATCAGGATTTGTCTGTAATTGCAGATGATTTCAAAAAGTTTAATGCTGGTACCCTCGAAGATAGCGCATTCAGATTCTCCGTCGATATAGATTCAATTAAAACAGATAGTTACTCGTTTAACCCAATTCAGTACTTGCCAAAACATAATGCGGCCTTTGAAAAGGTGCTGAAGCTTGGAGATAGTGATGACTTTGAAATTCACCGTTTGGCTGACCTTGGGTTGGTTTTTAACGGGCCTAGATTTAAGAGACCATATGCAGAAGTTGGGGTTACAGAGGGGCCTACTATCCGAAAATATTTTACAGGGACCGCACTAACTCAGCTAAATTCTGACAATGTAAAATATCTGGATGAGGCAGTCGCCAACAAGCAAACCAAAGCTCACCTTGAAAAGCTTACTATTAGTAAAGGGTATATTTTAATTTCAGATTCAGGAACTCTCGGGCGCGTTACATATGCACTCAATCAGCATGATGGCCATGTTGCAACTAATAACCTCATACGAGTAGTGATAGATGATCTTGCTCTTAGGGGGTATGTGTATCAGTTTTTAAAGAGTGAAATTGGTCAAAGCCTGATGCTTAAAAGTGCATATGGAACGAACCAAGAGCATTTGGAGCCAGATGTCATTGGCGAGATACCTGTACCAGTGCCAAAATCAAAAAAGATAGTAAATAAAATCGGTTTGCAGGTTATCCGTTCCATAGACGAGTTAGAGGCATCAATTAAAGACAGTGATGAGTCATTAACGTCACTGCTCAATACGCTTGGATAATCAGACCATAACAAAGCGTTGCACCGGACAAGCCAGTGAACGCGGCGTTAAGTGCATTTCATCCACAGGTCATGGGAGGAATTTGATGACTGATCACTTCGGTTCTTGTCTGTGTGGCACTGTGAGCTTTGAGGTCAAAGGTGACTTCGATAGCTTTTACCTGTGTCATTGTCAGCATTGCCAAAAAGATACCGGTTCGGCTCATGCGGCAAATCTATTCTCACAGTCAGCTAAATTGGTCTGGCGGTCGGGTGCAGATGCTGTGACTTCCTTTACGCTTCCAGGCACTCGTCATAACAAAAGCTTTTGTAAACTGTGTGGCTCAGCATTGCCAAACACTCAGATCCCAGGCTTGCTCGTCGTTCCCGCAGGGTGCTTGGACACGGAAATATCTATGCTGCCAACAGCGCACATCTTTTCATCCAGCAAAGCTGGTTGGGATGAGAAGTTAGAGCAGGTGCCAAAGTTTGAGGGGCTTCCAGATTGAACGACTATCACATAACCAGTGGCTGTTGGCGGATGCATCGCCGGTTTGTGGAGTGGAAGAAACCTGCCTTGGCAGGCGCTGGTATCGGGGCGACCTCTTTTGGATACTTTTCTATCTCGTGATAGAAAAGTCTCTCGTCTGGCGGGACGAGACCCACCGGTTCTCTCAACAGTTGCAAAAACGATTGATCCAACAAGCTCTGAAACACAATTCAAGAAAAATAAAAGTCACAGGGTTGCGGCCCTGATCGCCGCCTCACTCTTTTGTCATGCCACAAAAGAGTAAGCAGAAAAGGGCACCCGAACTCCTTGCCCTGCGGGTTCCCTCCATTCCACCGCTGCTTTGAGGAACGGCAAAAACTCGGGCTAAAGCCCTCAAACATTTGCCGCTTTTGTTCGTAAATCAGTGATTCCATTCCTGCGGTGTCACACGGGGAGAGACGTTAAAAATTGATCGCATAACTGAGGAGATGATGTTAAAAAAACATCTTTGGTTGCGGGGGATCTTCTCAGAAATTTTTTCTACCGTCTTGTCATCTGTCAAATAACCACAGAACGGTAATGGAACAAGTCATGGGTAAAAAAATAGGCATCATCGGAGGCCTCAGTCCTGAATCAACGGCCAGTTACTACCTTCATATCACCCGCTCGTTTGTAGAAATGTTTGGAACTTACAGTTATCCGGAAATAATCATCTATAGTGTTAATCTTGAAAATTATCATCAGTGGCGTGCCGCCAATCGGTGGGATCTTATCGCCGCTGATATGATAACCATTGCAGAGAAACTACAAACAGCTGGTGCTGATTTTGGGCTGATCGCAACCAATACCATGCACAAGGTTTTTGACGTCGTGCAACAGGCTATTGATTTGCCGTTGCTCCATTTAATTGATGCGACAGTGGAGGCCATAAAAGCAAAAAACCTTGCCACAATCGGACTCCTTGGGACGAAGTATACAATGACCGATGGTTTCTACACTGACAGGCTAGATAACAACAATTTAACCACAGTTGTCCCCGTAGCAGAGGATCAAGAAATAATCCATAGGATCATTGTCGAAGAGCTTGTCCGAGGGCAATTTTTAGAAAGTTCTAAACGACAATATTTATCTATCATCGATAAAATGAAAAAGAATGGTGCCGAAGGAATAATTTTAGGTTGTACCGAAATTCCACTTCTTGTGCACCAAGACGATTGTGATATCCCTCTTTTTGATACCGCTGTCATCCATGCTGAAGCAGCACTAAAAACAGCCCTCGCGTGACGATTGGATTGAAATAGCTAACCATCCTCCTCCAGCTAAAAGCCCACTATAGATCATTCGCATCATTCATAGCGTAAGGCATCGATCGGATTGAGATTAGCGGCTTTGCGCGCCGGATAAAAACCAAAGAACACCCCAACAGCGCCGGTAAAAAGCACGGTTATTAGCACAACAGTGGGATTGACCACTGCGCTTACACCTAGCAATTTACCAACACCCCAGGCGGCACTTAAGCCGGATAGGATGCCGATCAAGCCGCCGAGCAGGCTGAGGATGGCGGCCTCGATAAGAAATTGTGCTAACACATCAAGAGGGCGGGCGCCAACGGCGAGACGAATGCCGATCTCCCGGGTGCGTTCGGTGACAGAGACCAGCATGATATTCATGATACCGATCCCACCGACGAGCAGGGAAACCCCGGCGATGGAGCTGAGCAGCAGGGTTAGGGTGCCAGTCACGCGGGTGGCGATTGCGACAATCTCAGTCTGATCACGGATGACGAAATCATCCTCAGCAGTGGCGGCGAGGCGGTGCTCAGAACGGAGCAGCGCTGTCAACTCCTCCTTGGCCGCGTCCATCGTTTCGGAGCTGATGGCGCTTGCCGATATATCGTGAATCGTTTTGCCGTTACTCAGGCGATAGAGCACGGTGTTGTCGGGAGCGAAGATGATATCGTCCTGATCGTTGCCCATGGCAGATTGCCCTTTTTCGGCCATCACACCGATCACTTTAAAGGGGACATTGCGGATACGCAGACGCGCTCCGACGGGGTCTTGATCGGGGAAGAGTTCGTCGGCAACCGTCTTCCCGAGTACTGCGACTTTAGCCCGCATTTTACTCTCCCGGGCGGTAAAGAAGGAACCGTTCTCCATCTCATAGTTGCGGATCGACAGGTAGTTGGGGGCAACCCCTTTGATTGTGGTGCTCCAGTTGTTGCTTCCGGCGATCACTTGCCCGCTGGCACGAATCTCGGCAGAAACCCAGCGTAACTGCGTCGCGTATTTCTCCAATCGGGCGACATCATCCATGGTCAGACTCGGTCGCGACCCAGCGCCGCCACTCACGCCACCTGAGCTGACACTTCCCGGTCGGACCATCAGCAGGTTGGTCCCCAGGGAGGCGACTTGCCCTTCGATATCGGCCTGAGATCCTTCCCCAAGGGCGACCATGGTGATCACCGAGGCGACGCCGATGATAATGCCGAGCATGGTGAGCAGGCTACGCATCTTGTTGCGGGCGATGCTCTTCAAGGCGACCAGAATCAACTTATGCCAGCGCATCAGACTTCTCCGTTTGCAGCTCTAGCAGATCAGCCTGTGCATCGCGCGGTTGCGGGTTGACTTCATCGCGCAACAGCATCCCGTCGCGCAGTTCGATCAGACGTCCAGCATATTCGGCGACCTCTGTTTCATGGGTGACCACCACTAGGGTTAAGCCCTCCCGGTTCAATTCTTGAAACAAGGCCATAACTTCCAGGGTCGTGTGACTGTCGAGATTTCCTGTCGGTTCATCAGCCAGGATAATCGGTGGGTCAGTGACCAGCGCACGGGCAATCGCGACGCGCTGCTGCTGTCCACCAGAGAGCTGGTTGGGTTCATGGTCAAGGCGATCACCCAGACCGACACGCTGCAACGCTTCGATGGAGCGCGCTTGAGGATCGGCGACCGCACGGTGCCGATCGTAGAGCAATGGCAGTCCGACATTCTCTAACGCTGTAGTGCGTGGTAACAGGTTGAAGCCTTGAAAAACAAAACCGATCTTGGTATTGCGCAGGTCCGCCAGCTGCCTCCGATTCAGAGTCTCCACCGCTATACCATCGAAGTGATAGCCGCCGCTGGTCGGGGTGTCGAGACAACCGAGGATATTCATCATCGTCGATTTGCCGCTGCCTGAGCTGCCCATGATGGCGACGAACTCGCCCCGGTCGATCTCCAGCGAGAGGTCATCCAGTGCCCTGACTTCAACCTCCCCCAAGGAAAAAAACTTGCAGATATGACTGAGTCTGATCTGCGCTGCGCTCATGGACGTGGTCCTCCACCGGATCCTTGCCCTGGGCTGCTTCGCCCTCTCTGTCCCTGACGCATAAAGTTGAACAGAGAGAATCCCTCTTTTTCAGACTCTTCCCCTGCCGGTTTCATCCCGATGGCAACCTGCATCCCGGCATCCAGTTCGTCCGCGACGATTTCGGTCAACAGTCCGTCGCTTTCTTTTGCTGTGACCCGGATGGGTCGTAATGGCCCATCGTCCTGATGGATAAAAATCTGGCTGCCGTCGTTGCTCTTGCGTTTTGGGTCGGGGGTGAAGTTGAGCGCAGCGACCGGAACCAACAGCGCGTTTTCAGACTGGTAGACAACAAAGTCGACGGTTGCTGTCATCCCTGGCATCAGTTGGCCTGATGCGTTATCTGCATCGACGATCACCGTGTAGGTGACGACGTTATCGACGGTTTCCGGTTGTAACCTGATTTGACGAACGCTGCCGGTAAAGTCCTGGTCAAAATAACTTTGGACCGTAAAGCGTACCGCTTGCCCTTGGCGGATCTGACCGATATCGGTTTCGTCGACTTGAGTCTCAATCTGCATGCGCGACAAATCTTCGGCAATCAAAAACAGGGTCGGGGTACTCAAGCTGGCTGCCACCGTTTGTCCGGCATCGACGCTACGGTCAATAACTGTACCGTCGATAGGGGAGCGGATCACCGTATGGTCTAAATTGATCTGGGCTTGCTCCAGGCTGGCTTTGGCTGATTGCAGAGAGGCTTTTGTAGTATCGACTGCCGTTGTTATGGGGAGAAATTCCTGTTCTGAGATGTAACCCTTATCAAAGAGCGGGGCGTTGCGATGCAACTCGTCCTCTGCCTGTTTTAATTCTGCCTGGGCTTTAAGGACGTCTGCCTTGGCTTTATTGACTGAAGCGATGAACGATGCTTGATCCAGAAGCGCCAGCACCTGACCTTTTTTGACCTGGTCATTATAGTCGACCAGCAGTTTCTCGATGGTCCCCGAAGCCTGAGTCCCTATTTCTACTGTTTCCACGGCAGCCAGGGTGCCAGTGCTGGTCACCAGGACCTCAAGCTTGCCACGGCTCACCTGGGTGAACTTGAAGGCTGGTTGTGTCCTTGCTGCTTCCTGGTGCGTCCAAGCCCACCAAGCAAAAATGGTCAGGGATAAAACCCCGATGAGCACGATAGTGGATTTGACAACCCTTGAGGGTTTTCGTTGTGCGGTCATTCTAACTGTTCTCCAATTCAAAAGCAGCAAAGAGCGGTTTCATGTTTCCAAGATAGTAAGCAAGAGCGACCTCTTGAGTGATCAAGTTATATTTGACCTCTATCTGGTCAAATACCGCGGTAACGTATTCAGTTCGTGCCTGGGTGAGTTCCACCAGGGTTGACGCTCCCACTCGGTAACGCTCTTCATAGGATTGCAGCGATTGACGCGCTGAGATCAGTTTGCTCTGGACAACATCAACCTGTTGCTGCGTGGTGCGATACTCTTGGATCGCCTGTTCTATTTCGAGGCCAACTTGGAGCTTTTTTTGCTTGAGGGTTAACTGCTCATTTCGTTGCGCTATTTTGGCCTTGGCCATTTCATTGCGGGTCAGATGACGGTCGAAGATAGGAATCGTCAATGACATACCAATGGTTGCATCGAGGCTGTCATCCCGTAGTTGTTCTGAGAATGTTTCATCATCCAAACTGCTGTAGCCTGAGCTCAACTTGGCAAAGAGATCAAGCTTTGGTAACTGTCCGGCCTTGGCCTGAAGAACCTGCTGTCCAGCGGCTTCAATCTGGTACTGTTGCGCTTTAAGATCCGCTCGTTCGTCCAATGCCATGACCCTCAGACTTGCGATCTCTGCATCTGTCAGGACCACTGACCAACTATCAAAATCTGGTTCAGCGACCCGATAAGCGCTCATCGGATTCATCCCCATGGTCTGCATCAGCAGTAATTTATTATCACTGAGGCTCTGCTGCGCTTCCATCAACTCCAGCTGTGCCTGTTTGGTTTCTGCCTGCTGCTGATAGAGGTCGCTTAGGGGTAGCCGCCCAGCCTGATGAAAGGTTTCAATCTGCTCCAGAAGTTTACGGTTCTCTTCCAGATTTTTCTCTTTAACCTGGATCAAGGCTTGACTGGTGAGAACCTGCACAAAATTGGAAAAGGTCTCAAAGACCAACGATTGTTGTTCACGGGTCAAGCTTTCCTGCACCGCATCCAATTCCAACTCTGCGTTTTTCAACGCGGCACTGTCGGCAAAGCCGTTGAACAGATTCAGTGTCGAAGTCAATTGTGTAGAGAGAGAAAAATCATTTTGGGCCGAATCCTGTCCAGATAATGTGGCATCCAAGTCTGGATAAAAATTGGACTGTTGTTGGGAAACAGAAATTTTGTTGATTTCTACGCTATTAGCTTGCTGAGCCAGGCTGGGGTTGTGTTTCAATGCGATGCGCACGGCCTGTTTAAGGGCAAGAACTGGCTCAGCTTGAGTTACGCATTGTCCTGGGCTCGTAAGGACCAAAAAGAATAAAGTAAAAAGAGCTGCGGAAAAAGTTCGAAGATACATTGGCAAAGACCTGGATTCATTATTCATAGTGGTTGGCAAATGAAACATCCTTCGATGGATTATCGAGTAGTAAAATAATAGCGCATGGATAAGGAGAGAATAGGGTAGAAATGTGAAAAAATCATGCAAGCTGAAAAATTTTCCTGAAAAACATGATTCCGTCTCCATGTCGTGAATTGTCTCTGCAGTATCCAAGATCCTTTTGTCTTTGTCAAAACATCGTGATTAAGGCAGACAATCGGAGCTATATGTCCGGGGAACGGGCTAACGCTAACCTGCTTTAACCGATTTTTTCTCTCCAGAACGGGACAGTGATAATCAACTTTCCATATGCAAGTTGCTGATATTTCGAAGATCGTTTAAAGTGTGATAGGTTATTTAGTTTGCAACGCTATTTATCCAGAATAACGCTTCGATCCGAGCAGTCATGTGAGGAGATGAGGGGTACTGTTCTACAGTGCCTTTTTCTGTTTAAAGGTGGAGAACTCCACTCTTCTATTTCTGGTCCGGATTCTGCATGCGTTGTTTGTCTGAGGGGATAAATATGTCGGGACAGCGTGATGGGGGTGACGCATTTGTTTTTATTGATGGAGATTTGCCATGATGATGAAAAATCTTTTCTTATTAAGGTCTCAAGTCTTACTTTTGCTGGTTGTTTCTCTTGTTGGAATGTCTGGGGCAGCGCTGGCACAGGACAGTGAAGAACCATTTGTCTTTGCTGTTTCGGCGATGGCTTCACCGGCAACCACGTTTAGCCATTTTTCAGAATTCAGGGATTACCTGGCGACAAAACTGCAAAGACCTGTGGTTATGAAACAACGAAGAACTTATGCAGAAATAAATGAACTGTTGAAAAACAATGATATTTCCATGGCCTTTACTTGTACGGGAGGATTTCTGGATGGACGACATTCTTTTGGTCTGGAAGCCCTCGCAGCGCCTATCGTTCACGGGGAGGCCCGCTACCAATCGTTTATTATTGTCTCTCAAGATGACCCGGCAACCAGCCTGTTAGAATTGCAAGATCGGGTGTTTGCATTTACAGACCCCCTTTCGCTGACTGGTCGCCTCTATCCGACCGCAAAGGTCAATGCGGCAGGTTACAGTACGGCAGATTTTTTCAAGAAAACTTTTTATACTGCCAGTCACGATAAATCTATTGCTGCTGTTGCCAACGGTATTGCCGATGGAGCTGCAGTCGATAGTTTGATTTATAAAGCGCTGATGAATGTTCCGGAATCTATTGCGCATAAAGTCAAGGTGATAGAGGTTTCTGAGTACTTTGGTATGCCACCCATCGTGGTTTCACCGGTGCTATCTAAAAAGGAAAAACTGACGTTATTAAAAATTTTATTGAACATGGAGTCCGATCCCGATGGTAAACGGGTTTTAAAAGATCTTGACTATAATGGTTTTACCCTATCCGATCCGTCGATGTACCATTCGGCGTTGTTGTTGACGAAACAGATTACAGAAGAATGATCTTAGCTGTTTTGCTCCGATGCTTTCGGCAATAAAGGATTTTAGACGTTGTGAAGTGGATCAATAGTATTGCATTTCGGTTATCTGCCTCCATTGCCGTGGTCATTCTGGCAACAGCATTAACGGTTGCCAGTGTCATTCTGAGTGAGGAGCAGAAAGCATTAGAAAATTATCTCAGAATCAGGGCCTTTCAGCTTGGTGAAATTATGTCCCGGCAAATGATAGAGCCTCTCCTTTATGAAGAGCTGTATACCGTTTATACCCTGTTTGAATCTTACATCAAGTCTGCTGACAGCATTATTGTTTATGCTGAAACTTACGACCCTGAAGGGCGTTTTCTTCTCCATTCTGACGAGGTTCCCAAGATTGTTAAGTTGCCCGTTGAATTGTCGTCCTACCAGACTGAAGCCGGTTTTATCAACCCCTCAGAATCCATCAACTCCGGTCGGGCTTTTGATTTGATCTATCCCATAATCGCACCCAATTTAGGCCATATTGGTTATCTCCGGCTGGGGATTACCCCGGTGCATTTGATAGAAACTCTTGAACACATTAAGAAGAAAGTCTTAGTCGTCACTGCCGGGATAGTCTTTTCCGGAATATTGGCGGGGCTATGGATGGCCCGACGGATTATTAAACCCATCCTGGTTTTAAACCATGCGGTCCTCCAGCTTGAGGAAGAAACCTTGGGGGAGGACATTGAGATTCTAGGGATTGGTGAGATACGAGAGCTGACCCTGTCTTTCAACGCCATGTCGAAAAAGTTGAAAGAGTCAATGGTCGCGATTAAGACGACCCAGGAGGCACTCGTTCGGAAGGAGAAGCTCTATGTTCTGGGGGAATTTTCAGCCGGCTTAGCGCATGAAATCAAAAATCCGCTGACCCCGATAAAAATGTTGATTCAGAGAGCGTACGAACAGAATGAACCCCTTGAAGGGGATGACCTTGTTATTGTTAACGACGAGATTAAACGCATTGATAAAATCGTCAGTCAATTTCTTGGTTACGCGCGGATGAATGAACCACGCATTGAGAGTGTAGATATCAATAGACTTATCAAAGATGTTGTGACATTAACGAAGCAAAAGATTGAGAAATCCGGGGTTGAGTTTATACTTGAAATCGAAGAGTTATCTGCAAACCTTGATGCAAATGCCGATGGCTTGAAGCAGGTTATCATTAATCTTGTTTTGAATGCCCTGCAGGCGATGCCTGATGGTGGGGTGATCACCTTATCCGTGAGTGGAGATGACAAACATATTAGGATTGAAGTCAGCGATTCTGGTGTGGGCATGAGTGAGGAGCAGATGACGAAGATTTTCAATCCTTTTTTTACGACCAAACAAAATGGTACGGGGTTAGGACTTGCCGTTGTCTGGAACGTTATTGAAAGTTTAAATGGAAAGATTCAATTTTTTTCAAAACCTCAACAGGGGACTAAGGTTGTCGTGAGTTTGCCATATGAATAAAATTCTCATTGTCGACGATGAAAAAACCGTGCGTTATGCCTTTAAGCGGACCTTTGAGGATGAGTATGAAATCTCTGAGGCTGAAAACGGGAAAGAAGCTCTCACCCTTTTAGAACAGGATCCCCCTAACGTTGTCCTGATGGACATCCGTATGCCGGTTATGGACGGGTTGACGGCTTTGAGCATTATCAAGCAGAAGGCACTGGATATTCAGGTTGTTCTCATGACCGCTTATACCGACACCGAAACCGCAATGCAAGCCATGAAAGAAGGGGCTTTTGATTATATTATCAAGCCTTTTGACAATGCAGAAATCCGTCAGATTATTCAGAAAGCCTGTCACTTATCACGCATCAAAGGAAAAGTTGAAAACACCAGTGAGAAAACGGTCATATCGTCAAAAACAGATCACATTATTGGCTGTAGTCGCTCCATTATTGCGGTCAGCAAACTTGTCGGCCAGGTTGCGCCCACGGAACTGCCGGCACTGATTCTTGGTGAAACCGGTGCCGGCAAAGAATTAGTGGCCCGGGCGATTGTGCAGCATAGTGTTCGGGCAAAAGGCCCTTTTATGGTCGTCAACTGCGCGTCACTGCCGGATACGCTGATCGAAAGTGAGCTTTTCGGTTATGAGTCAGGTGCCTTCACTGGTGCAACGAAGCAACGTGTCGGGCGGTTCGAGCAATGCCAGGATGGGACTATTTTTCTCGATGAAATTGGTGAACTCCCGGTATTGATGCAGGCTAAGGTTCTCAGGGTTCTGCAAGATGGTTCGTTTGAACGGTTGGGGGGAAGTCATACCCTCTATTCTAACGCCAGGGTTATCGCTGCCACCAATTGTGACCTGGAAAAAATGGTGGCAAAAGGTGAATTTCGTCGTGATCTTTACCATCGGCTTAAAGTCTTTCCCATTCATATCCCTGCTCTGCGAGAACGGCAGGAGGATATCCCGCTTTTGGTCAATTATTTTATTTCCCGCTATGGACAAGAAATTGATCCGCCGATTGAGGGGATTACTCAGGAAGCGATCGATAAGTTGGTGGAGTACAGTTGGCCGGGAAACGTTCGTGAACTGCAGAATGTTCTGCGCCGGGCGATTGTCCTCGCCCGATCTTCAACCGTAACCGTTGATGATTGTCAGTTGGATGTTTCTGTTCCTGCTGATCAAAAAGGTGCAGGTTCAATCGACGCTCTGATCGATGAATCCTTCAAGGACGGGGGGAACTCACCTTTTCAACAGGTTGTCTCGCAGGTTGAATGTGCGTTAATAAAAAAAGCCCTTGCCCTCTCTCAAGGAAATCAGGTTAAAGCGGCAAAACTTCTCGGAATCAACCGGGTGACCTTAAGAAAAAAAATTCAATTATACTCCTGTTAATAGCGCAACACTCCTCTCCTGAAAATCGACCAACTGTATAGTGACTATACAGATCAATGTATGCTCTCTATACAGTTAGATCTCTTCATCCTGATAAATCCCCTCTTAATCCGTCTATTTATTTTTGGCAAGCATCTTGCTGATAGAGTTGCTGATGCATGTGCGTCAACATACGTAAAGGAGGATGAGATGGATTTAAAGATGGAAGACCCGGTTGTCACAATGTTGGATGACTTGGCCAAAGCATTGAAGCGCCCACGAAGTGCGCGGCGATGGGGCATGGTGATCGACAAAAAGAAATGTTCTGGTTGTTATGCCTGTACGGTTGCCTGTGTTGCCGAATACAAGTTGCCGCCAGGGGTCGTGTATCGTCCTGTCATGGAGAAGGAGATAGGGCAGTACCCCAATGTCACGCGCGAATTCACCCCGCGTCCGTGTATGCAGTGTGATAATCCCCCCTGTGTTAAACCCTGTCCAGTAAATGCAACTTTCAAGCGTAGCGATGGCATCGTTGTTATCGATTACAAAAAATGTATTGGTTGCCGTTCCTGTCTCGTTAATTGCCCTTATGGTGCTCGTACCACTGACCTCGGCAAGTACTACACCGATGGAACCCCGGCCCTGCAAGGTTATGAAACCACTGAAACTTACGAATACAACAAGAGTTGGAATCGTAAAGACAAAGGGGCTTCACCGATGGGGAACGCTCATAAGTGTCACTTCTGCACCAATCGCATTGAAGAAGGTTTGCTGCCACTGTGTGTCACGACCTGTCTGGGACGGGCCACCTACTTTGGCGACCTGAATAACCCTGAAGCTTTGGTTAATCGAGTTGTCCGTGGGCGGAATATCGAGGTCCTGAAGAGCGAATTGGGAACGCATCCTAAAGTTATCTATCTCACCTGATTAAAGGGGGTTGCTATGAAAATAATACTCGCATTATTAGCTCTTGGAGGAGCAGCTCTTGCCATTGGCAAGATTATAATCTGGGGCGACAACTCTGTTGGTTACGGCAGTTATGTCCCCTGGGGACTTTGGGTTGCGGCCTATGGTTTTCTTATCACTATGTCTGCCGGTTCCGCATTTGTGGCAAACATGTATTATGCTTTTGGTCGTGAAGGATATAAGACTTCTGCCCGTCCGGCACTATTGTTGTCGATTATCAGTCTCGTGACCGCCTTGCCGATTATCGGGATGGATCTTGGCCACCCCTTCAGAGGGATCATGGTCTTGTTGCGACCAGATTTTCAGGCTTTCCTGCCATGGGCCGTCTGGAGCTATGTCCTGTTTTTGATCGTCTCATTTCTATTGCTTAAAAAAGATCAAGCCGGAGCTGATACCCGCTTGTTCGGTAAGCTCTCTCTGTTATTGGCTGCTCTGTTTGTGATCTTTGAAGCACTTCACTTCGGGACAGTGATCGCCCATCCGGTTTGGAACTCGGCACTGGTGATTCCATTATTCTTTGCCACTGCGGTTGCGTTAGGGTTTTGCGTTCTGGCACTCTTTGGTGAAGGTAATCGGGAGTTTGTTCGGACCATGTTGCTCGCACATCTTTTGATTGTCGATATTATGGAGATCGGCAAACTGATCGTCGAGTGGTATTCATCAACCCCTGCGATGCAAGCTTCTGCCAGTGAAGCCGTTGCTTCCCCAGTCTTTTGGGTCTTTCTTGCTTTTGGTGTTGTGTTGCCAATCTTGCTGCTGTCGCAACGGAAACCTTCTTCCTCCGTCGTGAAAATTGCAGCTACATCCACGCTTGTCGGGTTATTGGCCGCCAAGTATGAGTTTGTCACTGGTGCTTTTGCCCTGGCGCAGTTTGCAGAACTTCCCTCCGCATATAGCGGCCCAGGACTGACCACCCATTATATTCCGACAGTTTTGGAGATCGGGGTAACAATCGGGTTTGTGGCTGCTGGTGCTTTGATCTTTCTTTGGTCAGTACAAACCACGAAACAACCTCAATAGATGAATTAACTCAAGATTTTTCATGGATCTGAAGAGGAGAATATAATGAAGATGCTTGATAAAAAAGTATCCAGAAGATCAATAATGAAAGGGGCTGTCGTTGTCGGCGGTGGCGCTTTCCTAGGCGATAAATTAGGCTGGTGCAATAAGGTTCTTGCTGCTGTTGCTGACAAAAACACCTATCCATTGGGGAGTGCTGAATCGATTATCTATTCGGTCTGTCTCCAGTGCCACACAGCTTGCCCTTTAAAGTGTAAGGTTCAGGATGGTCTGTTGGTGAAAATTGATGGCAACCCTTATACCCCGCAAAACATGTTGCCCCATTTACCCCACAAGACCTCACCGTTTGATGCGGCAAAAGTCGATGGAAAAATCTGCCCTAAAGGTCAATCGGGGATCCAAAGCCTGTATGATCCCTATCGGATTGTCAAAGTTCTGAAGCGGAACGGTCCCCGTGGCGCCAATAAGTGGAAAGTTGTCCCCTTTGATCAGGCGATCAAAGAGGTCGTCGAAGGGGGAAAGATTTTTGCCGATATTGGTGAGGATCGCCACGTCGAAGGATTGAAGGATATCTACGCGCAAAGAGATGCCGCTGCGGCAGCGGCCATGTCCAAAGATTGGAAGTCGGTCGCAGGCGGTAAAATGAGGGTCGATGATTTCAAAAAGAAACACGCCGCTTCCCTTGATTCATTGATTGATCCAGAGCATCCAGATTTGGGGATGAAGAATAATCAATTTGTCTTTCAGGCTGGTCGTATTGAACATGGTCGTAAAGAACTTGGTAAACGATTTATGTACAACAGCTTCGGATCGGTTAACTTCTTTGAGCATACGACGATCTGTGAGCAGTCGCACCATATTGCTTTCTGGGGAGCTTCAAACCAATATAAAAATGGTAAATGGGGTGGTGGTAAAACGCACATGAAGCCCGATACCCTGAACTCTGAATTCAATATCTACTTTGGCACCAGCCCCTTTGAAGCGAACTTTGGTCCTCCAATCATGACAGGGAAAATCACTGACGGTATTGCCGATGGTCGTCTGAAAATTGCGGTTGTCGACCCGATGCTGAATAAGACGGCTGCCAAAGCCTGGAAATGGGTCCCTGTCAAGCCTGGTGGCGATGCTGCTCTTGCTCTGGGGATGACCCGATGGATTATTGAGAATGACCGTTATGACAAGAAATTTTTGTCGAGTTCGACCAAAGCAGCAGCTCATGCCAGCAACGAAGTTTCCTGGACGACAGCAAACTTCCTGGTGAAAATTGATGAAGAAGGTCCAGAAGCCTATCTGCGTGCTTCTGACGTTGGGTTGAGTGAAGAAGATGCTTTTGTTGTTGTAGTAGACGGTGTTCCGACCGTGGTTGATGAAAAGCAAGAGATCTACGGTGACCTTGAGTTCAGTGGGGAAATTGGTGGGCATAGGGTTAAAACCAGCTTTACCCTGCTCAAAGAACTGGCATTTTCACAATCATTGGAAAAATGGTCGGAGCTTGCAGGAACTCCTGCCCGTGAAGTATCCGAACTGGCTAAGGAATTCACAGCTCACGGCAAGCGTGCAGCGATTGATATGTACCGTGGTCCGGTACAACATACGAACGGCTACTACAATGGTCAGGCGATTATTGTCCTGAACATGCTGGTTGGGAACATTGACCACAAAGGTGGTTCACATGCGGGTGGTAGTCACTGGCATGAGCTTGGTGACAAGTTGCACTTCCCGTTTGATATGAAGAAGATGCATCCTGAAAAATTAAATGCCTTTGGTCATAAAATTACACGAGAAGGCTCCAGCTACGAAAAATCAACCCTGTTCGAAGGTTATCCGGCGAAACGACCATGGTTCCCCTTCACCGGGAGTGTTTATCAGGAGATTATCCCTTCTGCTGCTGATCAATATCCCTATGGGATTAAAGCGCTGTGGTTGCACAAAGGGACGCCAGGATTTGCAGCACCTGCGGGTCATTCAGCTTTGAAAATCCTTGCTGACACCAAAAAGCTGCCGCTGATTATTGCTGATGATATCGTCATTGGTGAGTCATCAATGTATGCAGATTTCCTCTTCCCTGACACGGCTATCTGGGAGCGCTTCGGTACACCGCACACAACCCCAGATTCACCGACCAAAGCATCAAAGCTACGTCAACCAACGGTGACACCACAGACCGAGGTTGTTGAGGTCTACGGTGAGAAGATGCATTGTTCCATGGAAGCGGTGATGTTGGCGATTGGTGAAGCACTGAACTTGCCTGGGTGTGGTAAAGATGCTTTCGGTCCAGGGCTTGATTTTACCAAGCCCGAGGATTTCTTCCTGAAGTTGATGGCCAACCTCGCCTGGGGCGACAAGAAGGATGATGCTGTCCCTGATGCTTCACAAGATGAGATGCAACTGTTCTTGAATGCACGCAAGCACTTGGGTAAAGAGGTCTACAGTGAGGAGCGCTGGAAAGCTGCGGTCGGTGAGAGCAACTGGAAAAAACTGGTTTATTTGCTCAACCGTGGCGGTCGCTTTGAAGATTTCAGCGAAGCCAACAATATCGGCCACGATGGTTTCGTTAAACATCAAGTTAAACGCCGCTTTAATATGTATGTGGAAAATGTCGGGGTTCAACGCCATTCCTTGACCGGGAAGCGATTCAGTGGTCTGGGGATCTATGAACCCGTGCTGGACGCCGGCGGTAAAGTCGTCGATTCAGGGGACTACTCCCTTGATCTAAGCACCTACAAAGAGATCCTTGGTGGGCAATCGCGAACCCTCCCTGGAAACTACTGGCTCTCCTCGATTTTGCCAGAGAACTTTATTATTATAAATAATAAAACTGCGACTGAATTGGGCTTTAAAAATGGTGACCTTGTCCGGGTGACTTCACCGACCAACCCTGAAGGGGTCTGGCCCGTTCCGAACCATAAAAAAGTACCGATGGAAGGTCGCTTGAAAACCATCGAAGGCATCCGTCCAGGAGTCGTTTCAGTCTGTTGGAGTTTCGGCCATTGGGCTTATGGCGCGGGCGATGTTGAGGTTGATGGGCAGGCAACTTCTGGGGATAAAAGACGGCAAGCGGGCTTGTGCACAAACGCGGCGTGCATGGTTGACCCGGTCCTCAAGAATGTCTGTATGAGTGATCCAATTGGTGGCAGTGCCAGTTTCTATGACACTAAAGTCAAATTGGTCAGGGTCTAGACTCCATGATTAAGGAGCTGTGCCTTATCTTCCTGTTCGCCCTGATTTTTAGTGCGACTGCTGTTGCTGAGGGGCCGCAGGTGGAGAGTGTCAATAATTCTCCACCTGCGGCCAGCAAGACCGAAACAGGCCAGAAGGGAGAAGTTCAAAGCGATAAAAAAAGCCCGCCCGCTCCGAACCCAGTGAGTGAAGAGGAGGATGAACCTTCGATTTACGACGACGAGCATGGCTGATAGAGTGAGCCCGTCAGTTTGATGGGAAAAATAATCATGGCAGGTCTTAAAATTGACCTGTCATGATTTTATTATTTTGTGGTATATGGTGATGGTTGTGACAGATAGATCGGGAATGTCTCCCTCTATCACTCTTCTCTATGATGACAATGGAGCAAAATATGTTTGGACTTGGAACTCAGGAACTCTTGATTATTATGGTTCTGGTTATGATTGTTTTTGGTGCCGGTAAGCTGCCACAGGTTGGTGGTGCTTTGGGTAAAGGGATTCGTAACTTCAAAAAAGGGATCAATGACGATGAAGAGGAACAGGGTCATCTCTCCGTCTCTTCAGAGGAACCACCACAAATAGCAAAATCGGAGTAGAGAAGGGAATCAATGGACATCTCAAAAACCATCGCTGAACTGAAGCAGGATCCTGAATTTGCCAAGAATGTTGGGATGATTCTGGTCCATAATGGCATTGTACGCGGTTGGGCTCGCAGTGATCATGCTGCGGTTGAGCAGGTCGAAGTTGAGGCCGACGTGGAAAAGATCGCGACCATCTGCGCAGAAATCGAGCAAATGGATGGGATTTATAAGGTCGTTGCCGAGGCTTGTAGTGGGGTGCTATTTCCGGGCGATGATCTCCTGTTTCTGATTGTTGCTGGAGACATTCGCGAAAATGTTAAGCCGGCTCTGGCTTTAATGCTGGATCGGGTTAAAAGCGAAGCCATCAGTAAAAAAGAAGTTCGGGTTTAAACGTAAGCGCCACGGTAACTCAGACTTTGAAGTACCTGCGCTCCGGGCGTCCGATGGTTCCATACTCGAGCTCTATCTTGAGTGCGTTAGTAGAGATAAGATATTCCAGGTATTTACGTGCCGTCGTGCGACTGGCACCAATGATGCTACCAACCTCCTCGGCACTTAAACCCTTCTCTGATGATTCATCGAAGATGGCGATGATTTTATCGAGTGTCAGAGGGTCAATCCCTTTCGGGAAATCATGCATTTTATGCCCGGCACTACTATCTGTGGCCCGTTGAAAAAACAGATCTACTTCTTCTTGGCTCATGTCTTTGAGTTTGTTCAACTTCTCCCAATGTTGCCGGTATTTTGTCAGAGCTTCTTCAAATCGTTCAAAAAATACCGGTTTGATCATGTAGTCAAAAACCCCTCCACGCAAGGCATTGTGGAGCAGTTTTACCTCTTTGGCCGCAGTAATCAGGATGACATCAGCGTTGGAATGACTGGTTCGCAGTTGATCTAGAAAATCCATGCCGTTGCCATCAGGGAAGTAGACATCCAGCAGGACGAGGTCTGGTTTCAATGCGTCTACCATATGGGTTGCATCAGCTAAAAGGTTGACGACGCCAGTGACTGAGAACCCAGGGACCTTTTCAACGTAAAGTTGGTGGGCTTTAGCAACTTTTAAATTGTCTTCGATAATCAGGACTTCAATTGTCTTCATTTTGTTTCACCTGTTTCGGGATTTCAATAATGAACAGCGCGCCACCAATTTCGGCTTTTTGGATACTGATGCCGCCATGCAGTAACTTTAAAGTGTTGTTTACGAGGTGTAATCCGTAACCTCGCTTCTCTCCCCCTTTGGTTGAGATCCCACGGTTAAAGATAGTTTCCAGCATATCATCCGGGACCCCGCTACCAGAATCAGCGATTTCAAAAATCAGGTCATGACCGAAATCGGTCATGAATAATTCGACCCGAGGCGACCGTTGTCCTTGTCCAGCCAGTGCAGCGTCAAAAGCATTGTTAATGACATTGCCAAGGATGGTTACCAGATGGTGCCGGTTTAAGTGCTCAGGGATATCGAGCATTTGGCTTTCTGGGTCAATCTTGAATTCTACCTTCAGTTCTGAGGCATGCATATACTTGCCAATTAAAAATGAAGAGAGGGCCGAGTCAGGAATAGCTTCGGTCAGGAAGCGGATCAGTAAGCGATCTTCAGTCGTCTCCTCAGCAATAAAGTCAAGAACGTCATCATAGGCTTCCATCTGCACCATGCCGACGATGGCATGAAGTCGATTATTGTACTCGTGAGTCTGGGCGCGGAGCATATCTGAATAAGATTGAACCTGTGAGAGTTCCTTGGCAATCAGGTCAATTTCGTCTTTATGTCGTAAGGTTGCAACGGCACCACGGATCTGTCCGTTATGGATGATCGGGACGATATTAAAGATGATCTCTGTCCCGCGTCGACAGATCTCTCGACTGAGGATCGACTCGCCTGCGTTCAGAACCGGAGAGAAGTTGATCTCTGGAAACATGGCCGTAATCGGTTCATTTAACAGTGTTTCTCCGAGTTGTTCTCTGGCTGTTTGATTGAGCATGGTGACGACACCGTCAATGTCCGTGGCAACAATTCCTTCACGGATTGAGGCGATAATCGCTTCTCGCTCTTGAAAGAGGTTGGCGATCTCCTGAGGTTCCAGACCAAAGGTCGCTCTCTTTACGCCACGAGCGATGAGAATCGCGACGGCAAGTCCCAAGGTGATGAAGACCCAGATATACAATAACTCTTTTTCCAGATACCCCTGCGTGACTTGACGAACGTTTTCGACCAGGTAGCCGACCGAGACCATGCCGATGATGTCAAGATTCTCATTGAAGATAGGGGCGTTACCATTGATGACAGCCCCTTTCAGACTGTCCGTTTTGGATAAGTAGGGGCGCCCATAACGCAAGGCTCGAGATTCTTCCGGCGTAGCAAAGCGTGTCCCGATCTGGGTTCGATCGGTATTAGAGATCTGTACCCCTTGATCATCAGTGACCATGACCATCGTGGCCTCGGCCTCCAGACGGATTGATTCTGCAAGTGACTGCAGGGCTTCAAGCTTCAATGTCCCCTGGGTAATTTTTTGCAGCGCTGGAATCAGGGCAATATGTTTGGCGGCCTGCAGCGCCCGCTTTTCAGTTTGCTGCTCGACAATATCGTAAATCATCCGGGAAAAGATGACACCGATAGCCAGCAGTTGGAAGACCACCAGAGCGATGATGACGAGGGCCACTGAATCGAGGAGTTTTTTCGGTTTAAACTTTTGGCTGAGGTAAGGAAAATAGCGCTTCATTGCTTCTTCTCTTTCCAACGTTGCCAGAAAAAAGAGAGGAGAATGACGAGAACGCTGAGTAACCAGAACGTTTTGCTGACGGCACTGGAAAACAGAATTTGAAAATCACCACCACTGATCGCTAATGCCCGACGGAGGTTGTTTTCCATCAGATCTCCCAGAACAAACCCAAGTAACAAAGGGACTAGGGGGTAGTGCCACTTTTGTAACAGGTAACCGAACAGACCGACCAAGATCATCAACAATAACGAGATACTGCTGCTCTGGGTAGAGAAACAGCTGATAAAAGCTAAAACCAGTAAGCAGGAGGTTAACAGCAGGCTGGGAATGGCGTTGAGTTTGGCAAACAGATCGATCAAGGGGAGATTGAAAATCAGCAAGATGAGATTGCCGATGGCGGCAGCAACAATCAGTCCCCAGACCAACTCAGTCTGTTGATTCATCAGGTTTGGTCCCGGAGTGATGTTGTAGAGCAGAAGGGCTCCAAGCAATATGGCGCCGGTGCCGCTGCCGGGAATGCCAAGGGCCAGTAATGGGGCGACAGTCCCACCAGCGGCGGCATTGTTAGCTGTTTCTCTGGCAATAAGGATTTTCTGTTTTATCGTCAACTCATGGGTTGACTTCTGGCGCTCCAACTGCTCGCTGACATCACTGGCGACGATTGTGCCACTGCCCGGCAAGATGCCGATCAGAAAGCCGACCAACCCGCTTCGTAAGATCGTCCATCGGCTCGCTGAAATTGTTGCCCAGTCAATTTTTACAGGATCAACATGAATGCTCAGCGCAGGGGTGTGCTTAGTATTGTCCATTAAGATGAAAATTTCACTGACCACAAACAATCCGAGAATGACAGTGGTAAATTCGATACCATCGTAAAGCTCTGGTTGTCCCATGGTGAAGCGCAGGACTCCTGTGGTTGAGTCGATGCCAATCGTTGCCAGCATCAATCCAATACAGGTACTGAGTAAAGTTTTAAGCGGTCGAGCCCAGGCTCTAAAGGTGAGAGCAGCAAAAGCGAAAATGACCAGAGCAAAATATTCGCCGGGGCCTAAATTGATTTGCAGTAACTGTAAGGTAGAGAGGATGAACACCAGGCCGAAAATTGAGATCAAGGCACCGCAAAAAGAGCTGATGCCCGTTGCCATGAGTTGTGTGGAGATCTCCTCTTTTGTACCGTTAGAGAGGATTGTCTCGATGCGACCGCCATACTCACAGCCATAATAGATGGTGAGCAGAAAAATCAGCGTTGTCTCGACAGGAAGTTCCAGCGCATAAGCGATTGGCAGCATGACTGCAACAGCGTGAATGGAGCGCAGTCCGGGGAGTGCCCCGACCATGGTGCCCAGAAAAGCTCCAAACAGGATCAAGCCTAAATTAATAGGCAACAGTGCCAGCTCCAGTCCTTGGATAAACCCGGAAACCATATCCATCTCAACTGCTGCCATAGCTAAAGAGAGTCCCTAGAGGTAACGGGATCTGCAAGATAAAGTTGAACAGCGCATAACCAATTACGGCAGTCACAAGGGAGGTCATCAACCCCTGCATCCAGGAACAGTTAAACAGTTGTGACAGCAGATACAAGCTGATAGTGGTTGAGAGAAGAAAGCCAAGAGCCATCCAGGTCGCTTGATAAAAGAGCATGATCGCCAGCAGAAAAAAGACTTTACGGGGCAACGATTGATGCTGAAGCAGTTTTTTTTCGGGGCGTAAAATGACCAGCAGGGCTAACCCTGTATGAAGGATTGCAAGAATAAGGGGGAGTGGTTTGGGTCCGAGGGGGTCATAGGCAATTGGAACCGTTATCTGCAATGCTGTGATGCCGTATAATAGCCCGAGAGAGAAAAGGAATAAGGCGAAAAAACGGTCACTCATGGCAATACCCCGATATCGATAGCCAGTTGTCGATACTGTTTGATACTGTCATGGACAAACTGTTCAAATTCGCTGCCGATGAGAGATAGGGGGAGTAGCCCCAGTTGTTCCCGCTGCTGGATAAATTCTTCGGTTTTGATCAGCCGTCTTAAACTGTTGACCCACCAATTGTAAGCTTCATCGCTGACCCCGGCTCCCATATAATAGCCACGCCAGATTTTCCATTCAACCGGATAACCCTGTTCTTTAGCTGTTGGAATGGTGGAAAAATTTCCCGTTAACCTGTCCGGAGAGAAAACCGCCAGAACTTTGATCTGATGTTGGTTAAATGCAGTATTGAGATCACTTATATCGCCTGAAAAAACCTGCACGTGGCCAGAATAAAGCGCGGCAAGGGCTTCTCCTCCCCCTTCAAAAGCGACATAACGGATAGTCTTCGGATCTATCCCCGCGGTTTTAACCAGCGACGCCATCTTCATCCAGTCCTGACTGCCGATCGACCCCCCTCCAGAAATGGCGAGAGGCTTTTTACGTAATGCTGAGAGCAACTCGTCAAGGGTATTCCAGGGCGCCTCTTTTCTGACGGCGATCGCCCCATAGTCAGCCCCTAAAGCACCGAGCCAGCGGACATCATTGACTGTGTAGTGGCCAAACTTATGAGTTGCCAGATTCAGTACTGATCCGGAACTGGCGGCAATAATCAGGTTTGGGTCGTCGTTATGGACGCCAACGACATAATTATATGCCACAGTACCGATTCCTCCGGGACGGTATTTGGTACTCATTGGTTCATCGAGAAGATTGGCGGAGAATAGCGATTGGGTCAATAATTGACAGGTTTGGGCAAGTCCTCCGCCGGGCTTCGCTGGGACCATACATACGGTCTTATGTGCTTCAAATGCAAAACTGTTGCTGATGTTCAAGAATAACGTCAACAATAACAAAATCATGATGCGATTCTTCACTCTCAAGCCTTTATCGATTTCAAAAGTTACAAAAAGAACTTTAGTTACAGAAATAATCAATAATTCCAGAATGTTTACAGGAGCTTATCATTTGATTATTTTCAAAACAATGATTTGAAAAAACAATTTCATTCCATTCCCTCAAAAAGATCCATTCTAACCAGATGAAAAGGAGTCAGAGATGAAAAACGTATTTCAAACAATAGCGCTCGGGTTCGTTGCCTTGTTGCTGTTTGTTCCCGCTGCAAATGCTGAGTATCCAGAGAGACCAGTGACCTTGGTTGTCGGCTTTGGTGTCGGTGGTAGTGCCGACCGGATGACCCGTTCAACCTCTTCCTTCCTCTCTGACAAACTTGACCAGGCGGTCAAGGTGGTCAATAAAAAAGGGGCTGGAACCATGCTCGGTGCAAACTATGTCCTGCGCCAGAAAGATGACGGCTATACGGTCTTCGCTTCGACTTTTGCCCCCTATATGTCAAACAGCATTATTCATGGTGGTGCCAAGTATAAGATCGAAGACTTTGCTTTCATTAATGCTCAGTGGTTCGACTTTGACCTGATTGCTACCAATAAGGATAAACCTTATAGCTCGCTAGCGGAACTGTTGACTGAAATTAAAAACAATCCGGGCAAAATCAGCGCTTCTGTTGTGCAAGGGTCAGCTGGTCACTTGATGGTCAAGCTGTTGCTGAAAAACAATAATATCCCCGCTGAAAGTTTGAATCTGGTGACCTACAATAGCGGTGGTAAAGCACGTTCTGCTGTTGCTGGCGGTCAGGTCGATTTCATCGCTATCAGTGCTGAAGGTTGTGAAAGTATCCGCGAATTCCTTAAGCCCCTCGCCGTTGTTCTGGATGAACCCAGTGACAATTGGGACGCTCCAGTTGTCAATGAAGCCCTCAAACCTCTTGGCACCACGGTTCCAGTGTTGCCGGGTTCCATTCGTGGCTACGCTGTGAAAGCTGAAGTTAAAGAAAAATACCCAGAGCGTTTTGCCAAGCTGACTGCTGCTTTCAAAGAGGTCGTTGATGATCCTGACGTGAAAAAATTCCTGAAAGGAAATCAGATTGGTTCGGATTGGACTGGTCCAGAGAAGACTCAAGAACTGATGCGCCAAAATTTTGAAGCATTTTCCAAATATAAGGACCTGATGGTTCAGTAAGTTGAAAGTTGAAATTTCGGTCAGGGGTGGCAAGTGCACCCCTGACCATTAATTAATGGGGTAAAACGATGAAAAATCGCAGCCTATATTCTGAACTCAGTTTGGTCAGTTTTTTCCTGATTCTGACGTGCTGGTATTTGTTTGATTCATACAAGGCCTCTGCAAGTACAGAAAACCTACTTTTGATCTTACCGTCAGCTTCTGTCGTGATTCTGCTCTGTCTATGGGTGGTGTTGCGGACCTGTTTTAATTTTCGTAAGCAAAAAGAGGTTGTCTCTGAAGAAGAGCAGCCGAAACCGGAAAAAAAAGTTTCGGTTCTGGCCGCTATGGCTTTGTTAGCTGGTTATGTTCTCAGCATGGATTGGATTGGTTTTGATGTTGCAACCTTTCTGTTTATGGCGGCGCTGATGTTTCTGCAGGGCGAACGTCGGCTTGTCTGGCTGGGCGGATTCTCTTTTGGTTTTGCATTTCTGGTCTCACTGTTTTTTGAATACATGATCCCTTATCCGATGCCAATGTTGCTTGGTCGAGAGATGATAGAGAGGCTTATATGATTGATTTTATCGCAGTTCAACAAGCTCTTGAATTGCTGTTTACTTCTGTGACCCCGTGGTTGGTGGTTATCCCCGGGATCTTGATCGGGCTGGTTTTCGGCAGTATCCCCGGTCTGCAGATTTCGATGGCGATGGCGATTTTCCTGCCTTTGACCCTGCATATGAATTTTGTTATGTCGATGCTGTTTCTCACCGCTATTTTTACCGGAGGGTCTTTTGGTGGTGGTGTGACCGCCATTTTGATGAATATACC
Organism: Desulfuromusa kysingii; assembly: GCF_900107645.1. Lineage (GTDB taxonomy): Bacteria > Desulfobacterota > Desulfuromonadia > Desulfuromonadales > Geopsychrobacteraceae > Desulfuromusa > Desulfuromusa kysingii. The sequence continues at coordinate 24,876 of NZ_FNQN01000012.1, read as the reverse complement.
CGGAACCAGCTCCGCTTTGGCGACGGCTTTTGACGGTTATCCTATGGCGAGGCAGGGGAGGCATAACGAAGCACTTGGTCTGGCGCTGGGATCTTCGACCTTTGGTTGTGGACTGGGTTATATCGTCCTCTTCGCATTGATTCAACCTATCTCAATTTTGGTTCTTAAGCTGGGACCTTCAGAGATGTTCGCGGTGACAGTATGGGGTTTGACCTTGATTGCCAGTTTGCGCGGTGACCACATGTCAAAAGGGATCATCAGTGGTGTCTTTGGTCTGCTTCTCGGGACAGTTGGATATAATGAATTAGGGACTGCTCGGGGCACTTTGGAAATTGAGCTGCTGCTTGACGGTATACCTGCTGTCCCCGCGATGATGGGGATGTTTGCAGCGTCGGAACTTTTCAACCTGCTGAATGCCAAGTTTATCGTTGAAGATGAAGAGCAGCGTAATGTCAGTCGACCGAAAATATTCCAGGGCTTCAAAGAGTCGCTCAGGTTTCCGATTGTGAACTCCCGTGGTTCAATGCTGGGTATTATGATTGGTGCGGTACCCGGAGTCGGTTCATCCGTTGCCAACTTGCTTTCCTACATGGAAACCAAGCGGCGCGATAAGGACCCGGACTCTTTCGGCCACGGCAACCCGAAAGGGGTTATGGCTTCAGAGTCAGCTAACAGCAGTTCCGAAGCAGGATCGATGGCAACTCTGTTGGCTCTCGGGATTCCCGGGGGTGGTGCAACAGCGGTTATGCTGGCGGTGTTTGCAATGAATAATATCACCGGTGGACCAACTTTTATCCGTGAGCAGACGGATGTTGTCTACGCGATCATCTTTGCCAATTTTGCCCAGGTGTTTTTGCTGGCCATCATCGGTTTGCTGACCATTCCGCTTCTGGCTTCGGTGGTTAAAGTTCCAGTGCGGATGTTGGTCCCCTCGGTTATGGCGCTGGCGATTTTTGGTTCTTATGGTTTGACCGGTAGTATGGCTGGCCCCTACACGGTGCTGGTGTTCGCTTGCCTCGGTTATGTGATGAAGAAGTATAACTATTCCGTTCCGGGTCTGGTTATCGGCATTCTGCTCGGTAAGATGGCAGAGAGTGAATTGTTACACAGCTATCAGATCAGCGGCGGACAAATTTCTTATGTTTTCTCGCGTCCGGTGACTTTATTCATCGTTGTTTTGTTACTTTTATCTATCGGTTATCAGCCGATAATGAAATTTGTCAAAGCACGTTGGAGTCATCGTAAATCATAACGCCGATTGTTCAGGTGGCAGCGTATCCACCTCTGATTGCCTGGAACTGATAACGCTGCGGCAATCTCTGTTGCCGCTTGAAGATGCATGCAAGAGAGATTGCCGCATGCTGGTCATGGAGCAGAAGATTCTGGCCCCCATTTTCGTGTGGGGGCTATTTCCATGTTGGAGGCCAACTGCAACGAGGTCAACAGGTTGTAAACGGCAAAGATAGGATTATCTATGGAAAAATACCTGATATTGATTGTTGCTGGGGGGGTAGGTGGTTGGTTGGCACAGCGTAGCGGCTTGCCGGGTGGAGCGATCGTCGGTTCCATGCTGGCTTCCGGTTTTACCGCGTTGTGCTTCTCCCACGCTATCAAGCTTTCACCGACGACCGGCATGATCATTCAGATCATCTTGGGGACTTCACTTGGTATGACGTTTGATCGTTCCTACTTGAGCATTATGGGAAAAGCCCTGCCTCTAGCCGTTCTTAGTACTTTGATATTATTGACCGTTTCGGTGACAATGGCGTACTTTGTCCATCGATTGGGGTTGGTCGATTTTGCTACGGCACTGTTTGGTTTTTCTCCTGGTGGGATGAGCGGCATGAGTGTTCTGGCGCAGAGTGAGGGGTATCAAACCCCCATTGTCGCCCTCTTTCACTTGGTGAGAATATTCACCCTGTTTATCGTCGTGCCACAGTTGGGGCGGTGGTTTCTTTCTTTTGCCAACAAACTATAGGGAATTTATTATGCAGACGTTTAAAACTGCGGATTTATATGATGTTTATGCTGAGAAACTGCAAGTCTGTGAACCTCTCTTTCAGCATTATGGTGGGCATAAAAGTTTTTTCGGACCGATCGCAACCCTGAAATGTTTTGAAGATAATACTCTGGTTGGGGTGATGGTTGATCAACCCGGCAAGGGTCGAGTTCTTGTCGTTGATGCTGGTGGTTCGAGGCGTTGTGCTATGTTGGGTGATCGCTTAGCGCAGAAAGCTGTCGATAACGGTTGGGCCGGGGTCCTCATGTTTGGCTGTGTCCGCGACTCGGTCGATATTGGGCACATGCCGATTGGCGTTTTGGCGCTGGCAACCACACCCCGTAAAAGTGTTAAAAAAGGTGTCGGCGAATCGGGGGAATCTGTTCAGTTTGCCGGAGTGACTTTTAACCCTGGTGAGTGGCTTTATGCCGATGAAGATGGTGCTGTGGTGCTGGCAGAAGCGGCAGCAGAGAGCAAAGGCTAAAAAGCGTTACTCATCATGGAACTTTTAATTATTAGCATTCTTGCGTTTGTCAGTGCTTTAGTCACCTCCGTGTTCGGTTTTGGCGCTGGGTTGGTCCTGACTCCTCTGCTCACTTTTATCATGCCGCTAAAAGACGCTCTTGGTATTGGTGCGTTAATCTTTCTGGTGACCTCAGGATCGAAGCTGATCTGGTATTTCAAGGACATTGATTGGAAAATTCACCGCTTCAGTTTTGGTTTATCCCTGATCGGCCTGTTTTCCGGGTTTTATCTGATCAGTGTCATTGATGCTTTCCTGTTAGAAAAAATCTACGCTGTGATGTTGATTTTCTTCGGCATAAAAGCCCTGCTCAATCAAAAAGAGACAACAATCCATCGAGTCCATTGTGGTTATCCAATTCTGGGGGGGCTGTTTTCGGCTCTGGTTCATGGCGGTGGAGTCTTTTTTATCCGTATTTGCCGCGTTTCTGGGCTGGACCGGGTGCAAACTGTGGCAACCGTGGCAGCGATCCATTTTTCGATAAACATATTCAAGGCGCTGTTTTTTACCGGATCAGGTCTGGTCGATGCAAAATATATTGTCACTTTGGCGCCGGCTTACTGTTGCGCCATTATCGGCACGCGGGTTGGCCGGTCCGTGTTAAAAAAACATGTCAATGAACAGATTTTCTCTTATGGCATCGGCACTCTGCTGTTACTGCTATCGGTTAAATATCTTTTCTGATGGGTCACTTCATCATCGCCTTCACCGATGTTCTGTCGGTATCGCTTCAAAAAAACACCATTTTTTAATCTCAATATCAGGTGTTGCTGAGGGTTGCCTGTCCGAACAAAAAATCCATATCATGGCTCTGCCTGCCAATTGTCCAATCGTTCACAATGTTCCTACCTCCTCCCTGTCGAGCGACAAAAACGAAGTTGTAGCTATTGGCACCTTTCGAGTAATTGTCAGCAAAAAAGAATCTATCCTTGACGTCTTGAGATCCTTATCGTTAAAATTATTGATTGGCTTGCTAATTATAAAAAATAGAGTTAAAGCGCTTTGTTTCCGATCATCGTGTGATTTGTCTTTCGATCAAGAAATGTTATTAAAATGAATACTTCTCAGTCCTCAAATATCTTTTATGCACAAACGCGTCACGTACGAAAGTGGACGCAACAACTGCTCCGGCATTTCAAGATTAGTGATAATACTTTTCTTATTATTCTAGCGGTTATTGTTGGTCTGCTCGGGGGGCTGGGAAACTATTTGTTCCGTAAAACGATTGAGCTTATCCATTGGCTTGTTGTTGAACAGAGTCTAGAGTTTTTTGATATTTCTCTTGAACATTGGTCTGTGCAGCGGATTCTGGTGATGTTTCTGCCGGCAATTGGCGGGTTACTGATTATCCCGTTGTGGATTCTTTTCTCTAAGGATCTCAAAGGGGGGTTTGCCGGATTTCTGGTGAAAGTCAATCTCAAGGGAGCAAAGTTGCCGCTGCGACCTCTTTTTACGAAAGGGTTAGGCTCTGCAATCACTCTGGGGGCTGGTGGTAGTGCGGGGCAGGAAGGGCCGATTGCCGTGATTGGTGGCACTATCGGCAGTCAGTTTGGAAAAATGTTCAAGATGAGTGGCAACCGGATTAAAGTCTTGGTTGCCTGTGGCGCTGCAGCCGGTGTTGCTGCGACTTTTAATGCTCCGCTTGCCGGGGTTTTTTTTGCGACAGAAATTGTGCTCCTCTCTTCCTTTGAGGTCGCCAGTTTTACCTCAATAGTCATTGCCAGTGGGATGGCAACGGTTGTCTCCAGAGCCTTGTTGGGGAATGTCTCAGAAGTTGTCACTCCACCTTATGTGCTGGGAAGTTTCTGGGAAATCGGCCTGTATGTTCTCCTTGGGATATTGATCGGGGCCCTAGCCGCTGGGTTTATCCATCTTCACTACAAGATCAAGGATATTGTTGACGCTATAAAGCTCCCCCGGTTGAGCAAGCCGATCTTTGGTGGCTTAGCGGTTGGTATTATTGGTATCGGCTTGCCGCAGGTTTTTGGTAACGGTTATGATTTTGTCGGCGCGGTGTTGTTTGGACATTATACTTGGTACTTGCTGGCCTTATTGGTTATTGCCAAAATGACTGCAACCTCAATCACCCTCGGTTCGGGCTTTCCCGGAGGCTTGTTTGCTCCCTGTTTATTCCTTGGGGCGGCAGCTGGTGGCGCATACGGAGAAATTCTGGAACTGATTTTTCCGGATGCCGGTTTGTCATCCGGATCTTATGCTCTGGTGGGAATGGGTGCTTTCCTGGCGGCGGCAACCCATGCACCGATGACGGCTATATTCCTGTTATTTGAAATTACCGATAGCTACCAGGTTATCGTGCCAATCATGCTAGCTTGCGTCATTGGCACCTCCTTTGCGCGACATTTGAAAAAAGACAGTTTGGAAACGGTCGAACTTACCCGCCTTGGTATTGATCTCGAAGCGGGGAAAGAGCGTAACATCATGAAGAGTCTTTCCGTTGGCGAGGTGATGTCTCACCGGGTTGAAACTGTTCCTGAAAGTATGACTTTAGGCAGCTTTGCCAAATTTATTGAAAAGACCCACCAGACGAACTTTCCTTTGGTTGATGAATTAGGGGAGTTAACAGGAATCATTTCTGTGCAGGATTTTATGGGGGTGGTGTTTGAGAGGGAGTTGATGGATTTGGTTGTCATTAAAGAGCTGGCAACCAATGAAGTTATTACTGTTCACGCGGAAGAAGATCTGGATACGGCAATGCGCAAAATTGGCTACAGGAACATTGAACAGCTCCCAGTCGTTGATCGTGAAACTCACCGGAAGCTGTATGGAATTATTTCCCGTCGCGATATGGTGTCAGCCTACAATCGCGCTTTGATGAGTCGATCCCTGGGGGCCGAAGATGCCTGACTTGCTGCGTGACTTAAACGAGCCGCAGCGGCAGGCAGTCCTGCACGAGGATGGTCCGTTGTTATTACTCGCCGGAGCGGGTTCAGGAAAAACGCGTGCGCTGACCCATCGGGTTGCCTATCTGATTTGTGAGCGTGGCGTACCGGCCTGGCAGATTATGGCTGTGACTTTTACCAACAAGGCCGCAACGGAAATGCGCGAACGTCTCGAAACATTACTGGGAGAAGGTGAACTCCCCTGGATATCAACGTTCCATTCCAGCTGTGCGCGGATCTTGCGTCAGGAGATTCATCATCTCGGCTATGGTCGAGATTTTTCTATCTACGATGATCAGGATCAGTTGCGCCTGTTGCGTGATCTGCTCAAGAGCCGGAATATTTCCGAAAAAGTATTAAAACCCCGGGCCGCAGCCTCTTTTATTGATCGGGCCAAGAATCAAGGTTTACTCCCTGACAGCCTGGATGATATCCGTGCTGATGAGCGCCTTTTGGCTGAACTGTACGGGCAATATCAGCAGCAATTGAAGGCTGCAAATGCCCTTGATTTCGGTGACCTGCTGTTGCTAACCGTGCAACTCTTTGAAGAAGATCAAGCTGTCCGTGAGCGCTGGCAAAGACGTTTTTCGCATCTTTTGATTGATGAATTTCAGGATACCAACCGGGTACAGTATCGCTTGATGCAATTGCTGCTGGGGCCGAACACAAATCTTTGTGTCGTCGGTGACGATGATCAGTCGATCTATCGGTGGCGGGGTGCTGAAATCGGCAATATCCTCGATTTTGATCGTGATTTTTCCGGAGCAAGAATTATCCGCTTAGAGCAGAACTATCGCTCCACCCAAACCATCCTCCAGGCGGCAGGAGGGGTTGTCGGTCATAACAGTGACCGACGGGAAAAAGAACTCTGGACGGATAATCCCTCCGGCGATTTGATCCACATTGAAGCATCCCCTGATGATCTTGATGAAGCCCGCTTTGTTGCAGGAGAAATCGTCCGCTTGCAGGATACAGGGGTTCCTCTGCGGGATATCGCCGTGTTTTATCGAACCAACGCTCAGTCGCGAGCACTGGAAGAGGCCCTGCGCGGCAGTCGGGTCCCCTATGTTATGTTTGGTGGGGTTAAATTTTATTCGCGACAAGAAGTGAAGGATGCTCTCTCCTATATTCGAATTTTGATCAATCCTAACGACTCACTTGCCGCCCGGAGGATTATAAATGTCCCGGCACGAGGGATTGGTAATACCACGGTTGAGCGGATTGCAGCATTTGAAGTGGAGAGTGGCGGGTTTCTATCTGCCTGCCGCATGGCTTTGCAGCGTAACGCTTTAAAAGGGGCCGCGGCCAAAAGGGTCGCAGATTTTTTAACCCTGATCGATGATTTTACCGCGCGCTTGGAACGACTCCCTTATCCACAATTGATGGCAGAACTTATCGACGCCAGTGGCTATGGCCCTATTTTACGGGAGGAGGCGGAACAGGCGTTGACCAACGATGGCCGTCAGGAAGCGAGAGGCCGGCTAGAAAACCTGGAACAATTATTAGCGGGGATGGAAGAACACGCCTCGACAGGCGGTTCTATTCAGGATTATCTTGAGCAGATTGCCCTGATAACCGATCTCGATAAATATGATGGGACACAACAGCGGGTGACCTTGATGACCCTCCATTCGGCCAAAGGTCTCGAGTTCCCGGTGGTGTTTATGACCGGGATGGAAGAGGGATTGTTTCCCCATTCCCGGACTGGTGAGATGGGGGAGGAACTGGCAGAAGAGCGGCGCCTCTGCTATGTTGGCATGACCCGGGCGATGGAGAAACTTTATCTCTCCTATGCGCGGCGACGGCGGGTTTATGGGACCTATCAGTTTAATCCTCCCAGTCGCTTTCTCGCTGAAATCCCGCCGCAACTGGTCACTGATTTTGTCGCCGAGCCTGCGCCGTTACAAGCGTCAGCGGGTGAACATAATCTCGCCTCTTTGGCAGACCTTGTTGCTGGAAGTGAAATGGGGGCAGATGTTGCAGAAAAACCTGTCGCCCCGCAACCTAGGGCTCCACGGAGGGAAGCCGCAGCTCCAGAATCTGACGGCTTGCAATTGGGGGCTCGGGTTCGCCATGTTAAGTTTGGCATCGGAACGGTGCGCCGTATCGAGGGGAGTGGGGATAAACAGAAGGTGTCGGTTTATTTTAATTCGGTCGGATCAAAAAAATTGTTGCTGAAGTTTGCCGGACTGATGCCGGTATAAGAGACTTATGGTGGAGAGAGAAAGACAATTTACCCTGCTCTTGGTGGATGACAACCCAACAAATGTGTTGTTGTTGGTCAAGATTATTGAGTTTGATCTGCCTGAGGTCCGGGTGCTGACGGCTTTTTCCGCAGCGGAAGGCCTGGCTCTAGCTGAACAGGAAAACATTGATGGTGCCTTTATCGATGTGCAAATGCCGCAGATGGATGGACTCGAAATGTGCCGCCAACTGCGTGCAAAACCACGCACCGCGACCATCCCGCTCGTGTTGATGACGGCGCATGTCGCTGCACCCAAAATGCGGGCTGAAGGGCTTGAGGTTGGGGCCTATGATTTTATCTCTCAACCGATTAGCAATATTGAGATGCTGGCGCGGATTAAGGTGATGCTCCGACTGTGTCAAGATGAGCAGCGTGCAACAGAGCAGAGTCAGCAACTGCAGCAACAGATACAGGAGCATAGCGAGCGGTTACGCTGGATCAGTGGTTTGCTGATATCTGGTAATGGTTCTCTGGCGGAGACTGATCAGCAGTTACTTCACCATCTGGCCACTCAACTGCCAGACCCGGCGAACATGGATGAAAAAAAGTTCTTTGAAAAACTGGTGACAGAATTTCCATTACCTTGGCGGCAGACTCTGTTGAAGTTGTCTCTGCTTGACAGCATTCCTCTCCCCTTAGCTAAAAAAATGAGTGAAATAGCTGATGTTGAAGCGGTCTTCGATTATTTAAGTCGGCATCAGCTGGCCTTTACCGAGAAGCTTGACGGGGAAGGTTATCTGTTTCTCCGGCAGGAGATAAAAAACCTTTTACGTCAAAAAGCAAAGGAGGGGCTCAGCGAGAAAGAGCGACAACAAGTCTGCATTCTTGCCGCAGATTGGTATCTCCAGAGGCAAGATTATGCTGCAGCGCTTGGACTTCTGGTTGCTGAAGAGCAGTACACTGCGGTGTCACAGGTGTTCAATCAAGCGGGCTTGCTGCTTCTGAACCACAACTATTCCTTGTGTATCGCCCCGCTGGTTGAAAAAATTCCAGCCAGTGTCGCGGTGACATGTGGTTGGCTGAGTCTATTCAAAGGGATAAACGCCCTGCACCGATTGCTATTTGATGTTGATGACTGGTTAGAGTTAGCATACCGGAAATTTCAAGAAATAAATGATCCCCGTGGACAGCTTCTGACTCTGAGTCAGCAGGTTTATCAGCCTCTATTTTGGGGACGTTCTTTCAACCGCGAGCTCAAGCGTTTAAAGTTATTTCAACTCCTGTTTGCTGAACAGCTTAATGATATGGAACCGGTTGAGCGCCTCAAGGTCGCTTTTTCCCTCGGATTGGCAGAGCTGTATTTTGCTGGTGATCTGACTGCTGTAGAAGAAATTCTCACGATCAACCTGGCTCAAGCACAACAGCTGCAACTGTCAGAACAGCAGATGGAGCTGAATCTGTTGCGATCTATGTATGCCCTGCAACAAGGGCGCTTTCTGGTTGCCCATACGGCATTAGAACACGCGCTGTCTATTCGCTCTGCGTGTGGTTATCTGCTTGTTGACAGCTTATTGTATCTTGTAGCCTGCAGTTTGCTACATGATTCTGGCCAATTGGATGGCCTGCAACGACAACGGCAGGTCCTGTCATCTTGCTGCGGTCATGAGATGCAAAAAAATACGGGGATTTCAGCTCTTTTGAGTTATCAGACTGCATGCCAACTGTTGCTGCAAGGTGAAAAGCAAAAGGCATTAGAGACGGTCGCTGTTGCGCTGCTGGATGGACAAACAGTGAACAACCTGCAGATGCAATCTCAGTTATTACAGCTCAGGGGGTGGTTAAAAGCACTCTCCGATCAGGATCCGTCAGCCCTCTCTGATCTTGAAACTGGATTGCAGTTGCGCAGAGACGTTGGCGGAGGTATTCATTATGTTGAGAACCTGTTGCTTGCCGGGAGCACCTATTTTGCTCTGGGGCAGTTTGAGCGAGCCAGCCAGCTATTGACCGAGGGGCTGGCAACGTCGAAAAAGTATAAAGAGGAGCGTTATCGCATCGGCCTGCATGCTTGGTTAGCGGTTGCCCGGGCCCGTTGTGGTGATACTGCTGCAGCCGCAGAACATGTCTGCTGTTTCTATGAATGTTTAAAGCGGCGTCGAGTCCCATTTTTCTTGGGTCTTACTCGCGAATTAACGGATGAATTACTGCCATTAACCAAACTGAATTGGCAGCGAATAGTGCTAGAGACATTGTTGCAAAAGCACTTTCTTACATCGCTCGATGAAAATTACCAGCAGATTCCCCTCCTCAAGGTGAGTTGCCTGGGTAAGTTTCAGTTGTCATTGGGGCAGGAAACCTTTGAACTGAATCAGGTGGGAGTGACGTCAAGACAGATTTTTACCCTCTTGATTATGGCTCCAAACCATAGTTTAAGCATTGAATCGATGATGGGACGATTATGGCCGGAAAGTCCGCAAAATAAAGCCAGAAATAACTTTGACACTGCACATTCACGGCTGCGCAGGGCGATGGAAAAACATTTTGGCCAAAACGTCAAGCGGCATTATCTGATTTTAGAGAAGGGGATGTTGTCACTGCGTCATGCTCAGATTGATACGGTTGAGTTTGTTGCAGCGATCGACTCAGCTCGCTATCATCTGCAGCGGGACAATTTCTGGCAAGTAGAACGTGCCCTCTGGGGGATGGAGCAGTTATGGGGGGGAGAATTTTTGTCAGGTTACGATTTGGATGGCGAACTGCCGTTGCAGCGGGAACGGCTGACCCAGCTGCGCTTGGAGCAGCTCTGTCTGCTTGCTCAGCTATTGCAGCGGAGACAACAGCGAGATGAAGCCATCAAGCTTCTGCATAAGGGGCTGTCCATCGAACCCACTCATGATGGCATCATCAGTCAGTTATTGTTACTCTACCGGCAACAACAGGACTCTCGTGCGGTTGGATTGTTGCTGGATAATTACCGTATAGCTCTTCAACGCGAGGAATACGAAGCCGAAGAAATTGCAGAACTTATTGAGGCGTTAGGCGCATAATGGATGGCCACAAAACCATTTTGTGCTTTTTATAACAACATACGAAGGAGAATAGAGAACCATGTCAAGTTGCGAAGGGTGTAGCGATGGCTCCTGCTCGATCAATCAGCAGGGCAATCCGCAGGATGAACAGTTTCAGATGCGTCAGCGGTTGGATAAGCGGATGTGCGGAGTCAAAAATAAAATAGTTGTGATGTCTGGTAAGGGTGGTGTCGGCAAAAGTACCACTGCTGTCAATCTGGCTTTGGCTCTGGTGAAACAAGGGAAGAAGGTTGGCTTGCTGGATATTGATATTCACGGACCAAGTATCCCGAAGATGCTGGGTTTGGAAGGTCAGCACCCCAATGCCGATGAAGCGGGTATTTACCCTTTGGAAGCCTTTGGGTTGAAGCTGATGTCGATCGGTTTTCTGCTGGCGTCGACCAGCGAAGCTACAATTATGCGTGGACCGATGAAACACGGTGCTATTCAGCAGTTGCTGGCGGATGTTGTCTGGGGTGACCTTGACTATCTGTTGCTGGACTGTCCTCCTGGGACCGGTGATGAGCCTCTGAGTGCCGTCCAACTCCTGGGTGCAGGGTCAGCTGCAGTGGTGGTCACCACGCCGCAAGATGTCGCGCTGACAGATGTTGAAAAATCGATCAGTTTCTGTCGCGAGTTAAAGTTGCCAGTTGTCGGGTTGGTTGAAAACATGAGTGGTTTTATCTGTCCACACTGCGGCGAGCGTTCAGATATCTTCAAAAGTGGCGGTGCCAAGGTTCTGGCAGAAAAAACCTCGATCTCTTTGTTAGCACAGGTTCCTTTTGAGCCTTTGGTTGTTATTGGCGGTGATGCCGGGAAGCCGCATATCCTTGAGTACCCGGAATCGGCTACCAGTGTGACATTGCAGCAAGTTGCAAGTGCGGTCATAGCTGCAAGTGACAAAGAATAGACCATGATAACTGTTGAGGATTGGATATGAAAATCAGCCAAAACGATGTGGAACATGTTGCCCGGTTGGCTCGCTTGTCTCTTGAGCCCGATGAGTTGCAGACGATGACCCGTCAGATGGATGTCATGCTTGGCTATGTTGAAAAATTGAACGAGCTTGATACCACCGGGATTGAACCAATGGCACATGCTGTGCCGATGTCGAACGCATTCCGTAAGGATGAGAGCCAACCAGTTATCGGTATTGAACGGGCTCTGCAAAATGCTCCTGCTTCCGGGGAGAATTGTTTTAAGGTCCCCAAGGTCATCGAATAGTCGATGACTACAAGTCAGAGAGTCGCTTTATTAATAGAAACTTCCTGCTGGTAGTTCTGGAGTATTTATGAAGTTCCAAAATTTAACGATCCAAGAGATGCGTCAAAAGTTGAAGTCTGGCGATCTGACCTCAGTCGAATTAACCCGGGCCTGTTTGGCCCGGATTAAAGCCACTGATAGCCAACTGAATGCTTTTATTACTGTTTGTGAGGAAGAGGCGTTGGCCGCAGCAGCTATCGCGGACCAACAATTGGCGGCTGGGAACGCGGAGTTATTGACCGGAATTCCTGTTGCCGTGAAAGATATCTTTAACACCCTGGACGTGCGTACCACCTGTGGTTCAAAGATTCTCGATAATTATGTTTCACCTTATGACGCAACGGCCATTGTCAAGCTGCGGCAACAAGGGGCGGTTATTGTCGGCAAGTTGAACATGGATGAGTTTGCTATGGGGAGTTCCAGTGAGAACAGTGCTGCTGGAGCTGTCCGTAACCCTTGGGATCAAGAGCGGGTGCCCGGAGGCTCATCCGGTGGGAGTGCCGCTGCGGTGGCTGCCGGTCAGGTGGTCGCGACTCTGGGGACCGATACCGGTGGTTCAGTGCGCCAACCGGCGTCTCACTGCGGCGTCGTTGGTCTCAAACCAACCTACGGACGGGTTTCCCGTTATGGTGTGATCGCGTTTGCATCCTCTCTGGATCAGGTCGGTCCTGTGGCAGGCAATGTCGAGGATTGTGCCCTCATGCTTGGAGCAGTTGCCGGTTATGATCCCGCAGATTCAACCTCGGTTGACTGTCCGGTTCCCGATTATCTGGAGAACTTGCAAGAGGGTGTCGCCGGGAAAAAGATTGGTCTGCCTAAAGAGTATTTCATCGACGGGTTGGACGCCGATATCAAACAGGCTGTCGACGCCGCAATCGCAACCTATCGTCAGCTTGGTGCCGAAATCGTCGAAGTCACTCTTCCCCATACCGATTATTCCGTTGCCTGTTATTATCTCATTGCCATGGCGGAGGCCTCAAGCAATCTGGCACGCTATGACGGTGTCCGCTTCGGTGTCCGAAAAGATAATGGTGAAGGTTTGATCGGGATGTACCAACAGACTCGCTCTGCCGGTTTTGGTGATGAAGTGAAGCGGCGTATTATGCTGGGGACGTATGCCCTGTCTTCCGGTTATTACGATGCCTATTATCTGAAGGCGCAAAAAGTACGAACTTTGATCCGTCAGGATTTTCAAAACGTTTTTGAACAGGTTGATTTTCTCCTGACTCCGGTTGCCCCGACCCCGGCATTTAAAATTGGTGAAAAAGTCGATGATCCTCTGCAGATGTATCTGTCCGATATTTTCACAATACCGACCAATCTGGCCGGGACCTGTGGGCTGAGTCTCCCCTGTGGTTTCAGCCAGGAAGGGTTGCCAATCGGTCTACAATTGATCGGAAAACCGTTTGCCGAAGCAGAAATTCTCCAAGCGGCTTATGCTTTTGAACAGGCGACTGACTGGGCGAACAAGGTTCCCACGTTATAGGTGGATGTGTCGGTGCAAATTTTGGATTTGCCCTGCCGTCAGAAGAAAATGGGTGAATATGAGGTTCACCCCTATGGATTATTCAACAGGATCCCAAAATGAATTCAAGATATGAAGTTGTCATCGGCCTGGAAGTTCATGTGCAGCTGACAACCAAAACGAAAATTTTTTGTGGTTGCTCTACGGAGTTCGGACAGACCCCCAACAGTCAGACTTGTCCGGTATGCCTCGGTCTGCCTGGTGCGCTCCCCGTCCTCAATCAGCAGGTCGTTGATGATGCGATAAAAGCGGGACTGGCAACCAATTGCCAGATCGCTCCCCACTCCATCTTCGCCCGGAAAAACTACTTTTATCCCGATCTGCCCAAAGGGTATCAGATCTCTCAATTTGAGTTGCCAATCTGTGAGCATGGTTGGATGGATATTGAAACCGAAGAGCTGGGGAAAAAGCGAATCGGGATCACCCGTATTCATATGGAAGAGGATGCCGGAAAGCTGCTTCACAATGAAGGCAGTAGCTCATTTGTTGATTTGAACCGGGCCTGCACGCCATTGTTAGAGGTCGTCTCAGAACCCGATATGCGCAGCTCGGATGAGGCCATTGCGTACCTGAAACAGCTCCACCAGATAGTCGTTTATCTCGGCATCTGTGATGGCAACCTTGAAGAGGGGTCGTTCCGCTGTGATGCCAACGTCTCGATCCGTCCCTGGGGACAGAAAGAGTTAGGCACCCGCTCAGAGTTGAAAAATCTGAACTCGTTCCGCTTTATCAAACAGGCGATTGAGTATGAAGTGGAACGGCAGATTGATGTGATTGATGCCGGTGAGGAAGTGGTGCAGGAAACGCGGCTGTTTGATCCTGATGCCGGGGTCAGTCGTTCCATGCGCGGTAAAGAAGAAGCCCATGACTATCGCTACTTTCCCGACCCGGACTTATTACCGCTGCAAGTCTCCGACGAATGGGTCGAGAAGGTCCGTAGCTGTCTGCCTGAATTGCCGGGAGTCAAGTTGCAGCGTTATCAGGATGAAATGGGGCTGCCAGCCTATGACGCCGGGGTTATTTCTTCCGAGCGTCCTCTGGCGGAGTATTTTGAAGCCTTGGTCGGTCGCTATGATAAACCCAAAATTTGCTCCAATTGGGTGATGGGTGAAGTCCTTGGCGCTTTAAAAGAGCACAATCTGACCATCGATCAATGTCCGGTAACACCCGAATTACTCGCGGGAATTTTACAGCGTATCGATGACGCAACAATCTCCGGGAAAATTGCCAAGACGGTTTTTGAAGAGGTCTGGAACAGTGGCAAAACTGCCGATGAGGTCATTGCCGAAAAAGGTTTGAAACAGGTGACCGATACCGGAGCTATTGAGAGCATCGTTAACGAGGTGATTGCTGCCAATCCTTCCCAGGTTGCGGAATATCTCGGGGGGAAAGAGAAGATGCTGGGATTCTTTGTCGGCCAGGTGATGAAGGCCAGTAAAGGGAAGGCGAACCCAGGAATGGTCAATCAGTTACTGAAAAAGAAACTTGTCTGAACCTAGATGTGCAGCTTGTTGCGTCCTGTCGGTAAGATCCAAAGTGGGACGCAACGAACTGCGCTCTACGAAGTTAGATCCTGAACTCTGTTGGAGCTGTGAACATGTCGACCTGTCCTATTGATGATCGTGTTATCCGTCCTATCCGCTTTATCGCCGGTCAATGCCAGATGATTGACCAACGCTTACTGCCGGTAGAGGAAGTCTGGCTGACCTATACAACCTATCAGGAGGTCGCCGAAGCGATTCGGACGATGGTGGTTCGTGGTGCTCCAGCGATTGGTGTGGCCGCAGCTATCGGGGCCTGGTTTGGTGCGCGGGATATTGAAACGGAATCCAGTTGGGATTTCTTTCAGGAGTTTGAGAAGGTTTGTGCTGTTCTGGCGGCAACCCGTCCAACAGCGGTCAATCTGTTTTGGGCCCTTGAACGGATGAAGCACTTTGCCCAATCGAATCTTGACCGCAGCGTCATGGAGCTGAAGATCGGCCTAGAATATGAGGCTTTGGCGATCACTCAGGAAGATGAAAAAATCAATCGTCAAATGGGGCAACAGGGTGAATCTTTGCTTGCTGATGGCGCTCGGGTTCTCACTCATTGTAACGCCGGAGCGCTGGCAACAGCTGCTTACGGGACGGCCTTAGGGGTGATTCGGGCAGCGGTTGAGGCGGGGAAAAAAATCTCTGTGATTGCCGATGAAACCCGCCCTTTTCTTCAGGGGGCAAGACTGACCGCTTGGGAGCTGCAAAAAGACAATATCCCGGTGACGTTGATCTGTGACAACATGGCAGGCTATCTGATGAGTCAGGGTGAGATCGACTGTGTCATCGTTGGCGCTGACCGGATTGCTGCCAATGGGGATGTCGCCAATAAAATCGGTACTTACACTGTGGCCGTATTGGCTAAAGAGCACAATATTCCCTTCTATGTTGCCGCACCGGTTTCAACCATTGATCTGAGTCTGAATGATGGCACCCAGATTCCGATTGAAGAGCGGGATGGTCGAGAAATTACTCATTACAAAGACTTACAGCTGGCCCCAGAGGGGATAACTGTGCGCAATCCCGCCTTCGATGTGACCCCGTCACGCCTGATCACAGCGATCATTACGGAGCATGGTGTTATCTCTGGCAACTACCAATCCGGGTTGGAGAAAACCGTCAATCAGCGTTAAAAGGTTTTGCATGGTCCCTGATCAAAATAAGATAAAGACAAAATTGAATTTGCTCGGTGCCGATGATGAAAGTCTGGTCGTCTGGTTGGATCGCTTTCCATTTCTTGAAGGTGAAAAGGCGAAGACCAATCTGCAGTTAATCGATGAGTGGTTACAGAACCGGGACTTGCTGGTTAAAATTTTCACGACGGCGTTAAAGTCGGCCGACCCTGATCGTGCGTTGAATCTCCTCGAACGACTCTTTGATGTTGTGGAAATCGATCAATTAACGTCCCTGTTTAGCGATCCTCTCCGTTGTCACCAGTTGCTGACGGTTCTTGGCGGTTCCCCCTTCCTGGGAGGAATCCTCTGTCGTAATAAATGTTATTTTGAAAAATTGTTCGTTGCTGGCGACATTGACTCTCCCTGTGGGGAGACGAAGATGTTAGCGGATTTACGCAATCTGATCCCTGATAGCGCTAACTTTGTCGAATTGCAGGCGGGCTTACGTTGTTACAAAGCAACGCAGATTCTGCGGATTGGGAGTCGTGACCTTTGTGGTCTGGCGCCACTTACCGAGGTGATGGCGGAACTCTCCGGTCTTGCCGCTGCTTGTTTACAGCGGGCCTACGAAGTCTGCGGCCTGCAACTGCAGCAAGAATATGGACAACCATGGGAAGAGGACGAAGGGGAAAAAGTTCGTATTGCCAGCATGACCATTCTTGGTATGGGAAAACTTGGCGGTCACGAATTGAATTTCTCTTCAGATATCGATCTGATCTACTGTTATTCATCCACCGCCGGTGAAACCACCGGTGGTCGTCGCGGTGAGAAAATCAGTTTACATCGTTATTTTGTCAAACTTGCAGAGTTGTTGACTAAGGCTCTCCATCAGGTCACCGAAGATGGGTTTGTTTTCCGGGTGGATACTGGCTTACGCCCTGATGGCAATAACGGTGATTTAGCCGTCTCTATCAATGGTGCCGAGGCTTATTATGAATCCTGGGGGCAGAGTTGGGAGCGGGCGGCGCTGATAAAAGCACGCCCTGTTGCGGGCGATATTGCTCTGGGAGAAGAACTTCTACATCGAATTAAACCGTTTATCTACAGGCGTTATCTCGATTTTGGTATGATTGAAGATATCAAACTGATGAAACAAAAGATTAATACCAGTTTGAATCGTACTGAAGAAGGGGAATTCAACCTCAAGTTGGGTCGGGGGGGGATCAGAGAAATCGAATTCTTTATTCAAACACAACAATTGGTGAACGCTGGAACCAGACCTGCGTTGCAACATCGGAACTCATTACAAATGTTGCAGCTGTTGCATGACGAAGAATTGATTTCAGCAGAAGATCGACAAGCACTCAGCCATGCCTATCAGTTTTTAAGGACCGTTGAACATCGGATTCAGGTGATCCAAGAACAACAGACCCATTCCCTACCACAGGATCCACGTTGCTTAGAAATTTTATCACGGCGTTGTGGTTATGCTAAGTCTGCTGGATTTTTTGCTGAACTGGAAGGTCATCGGCAAAATGTCAGTAGTATTTTTAAGGATTTGTTCTACTCCGCTGAGGAGGAAGAGGAGGTGGTTCGGCCGGAAGTTGGCTTTATCTTTTCTCGCGAATCTGATCCTGATCTGGTCAAGGATCTGCTAGAAGAGAAAGGTTTTACCAACCCTGATGCGGCCTACGACAGTTTGTTGTTGCTCCGGGATGGCGGACCGGAAAAACGGTTAACCCGGCGGGGCCGGCGGTGTCTGGAAAAGTTGGCGCCACTGCTCATGGGCGAGTTGCTGGGGTCCCCTAATCCTGATCAGGCGTTGAATAATCTTGAGTCTTTTTTGCGGACTATTCGCGCAAGTAGCTCTTTTTACTCGCTGCTTGTCGAAAATCCGGCGATTGTCAAACTCCTGATATCACTCTTTGGGTCCAGCCAGCTGTTGTCGAGAATTTTTATCCAAAGACCCGAACTGTTAGACACTATGGTTGCGCGATCGTATGCTGCCGCCACTAAGGATTACGCAACCTTAAAAGCAGACCTTGGTGAGCAGATGGCTTTGGCCGAAGACTATGAAATGCAGTTGGATGGCTTGCGTCGCTTCCGCAATGAAGAATTTTTGCGTATCGCCCTGAATGATCTCGATGGTCAAGTCCCGCAAGGGGAGGGGGCAATGCAACTCTCCTTGCTTGCAGAAGTCTGTCTGGAGCAAGCATACAAGATGGCCCGACATGAACTCGCTGGCCGTTTTGGTGCCCCGTTTGCGCTAGATCCTGATGCCGAAGAGACCGCGTTTGCCATTGTCGGGATGGGCAAACTCGGGGGATTGGAGCTCAATTATCACTCTGATCTGGACATTATTTTTATCTATGAGGAAGAAGGTGAGACCCGGCCGGTTGCAGAAACCTCTCCCGAGCGGTTTAAGAAAATCAGCAACCGCGAGTACTTTTCTAAACTGGCACAGCGGATTATTACTATTTTGACTTTAGTGACCCGGGAAGGGGCGGTTTATAAAATTGATACCCGCTTGCGCCCATCAGGGAATCAAGGGCCGTTAGTTTCGAGTTTTTCTGCCTTTAAACTTTACCATCGTGAGTCTGCGCAACCTTGGGAACGGCAGGCCATGACCAAAGCCAGGGTTGTCTGTGGGCCAGCAGAATTTTCGGAGCAGCTGCAGAATATTATCACTCGGCTGACATTTGAGCGACCTTTGCCAGATAATTTGCAAAGTGAGATCTACCGCTTAAGACGGCGAATGGAACAAGAAGGTGCTCGTGAAGGTGACGACCATTTCAATATTAAGACCGGACGTGGCGGGATGGTTGATGTCGAGTTTATTACCCAATACCTACAGCTGCTGCATGCTGGAGACATTGAAGGGTTACGGCGACAGAATACGATCAGTTTACTAGAATGCCTGGCCGCTAATGATATTTTGCCGAAGGTTGATGCGGATGTGCTAATTTCAGGTTATAAATTTTTGCGTCGTCTGGAAAACAAGCTGCGTCTTTTATATGATCAGTCGATCAACGAACTGTCTGCTCATAACCGTGGATTCAGAAAGGCTGCTTATAGCTTAGGTTATAATGGCTCTGAACGGGAGCGGGAGCAGGCGTTCCTTGAAGAATATCAGGAACTGACGGGTAAAATTCGTCACCTTTTAGATAAATATCTCAAACCCGAAGCGGTTCTTGATGGAGGGAACTTGCTATGAAGCATAAAATATTGGTTATTGATGACGATCGAGATTTGCGTGACTTTCTCCAGCAGGCCTTTTCCGCCGCCGGTTTTCAGGTGGAAACCGTTGACCGTGGTGCGATTGGTTTACGAAAACTGCTGACAGAGGATTTTCAGCTGGTTTTGATCGATTTGAATATGGCGGAAATTTCCGGACCTAATATCTGCCGGGCACTGCGTAAGCATGATAATACCCGGGATCTGCCTGTGGTGATGGTGACCTCCATTTTTCATAGTCCAGAGCAGATTGCTGAAGCCAAAGAGAATTATGGCGCCGATGGTTTTTTGCTCAAGCCTTTTAATGGTCAGGATCTGCAGAACTTACTGGAGCGGGTGTTCTCATCAGAGGGGGAGTCGAAAAAAGATCCGAAGTCGGAGATTCAGCCCCTTTCTGACTACACGATTCCTTTGCAACTGCAACAGCTTTATCGGGAAAAAGCCACGGGGTTACTGCATCTACAGCGGGGCGATGCAAAAAAAATTATTTACATAAAAGATGGCTATCCCATCTTTGCCCGCTCGAATGTTCTCAGCGAGTGTTTGGGACGAATGTTGGTGGCAGAGGGAATTATTACTCAAGTCGATTGCGATCAGTCTGTGGAACGAAGCACTGAAACAAGACGTCTACAGGGGACCGTTTTGATTGAAATGGGCTTATTGACTCCACATGAGGTACAGGAAGCATTGATTCGACAGGTCACCAACAAGCTCCTCTCTACCTTTGCCTGGAAGAGTGGTACCTGCCAATTTGTTTATGGCAAAGATTTTAAGAAAAACGTGACCAAAATCAAGTTGACTCCGGCCGCTCTTATCATGCAAGGGATCGATCTCTATTGGACTGCAAAACAGCTGGACGATTTTCTTTTTCCTTTCAGCGAAGATTATTTGAAACAGTCCGGCAATCCCCAATATCGCTTTCAAGATATTCAGTTGAGTAAACGGGGTATGGCTATTTTTAACAGTTGCAAGGGAGGGGAGACTCTGGATAGCATTCTTGCGCAGCACCCCCTGGCGCGCCGTGAAATCCAGAAAATATTGGCTGCATTGATGATCTCTGAAATGCTCGATCGAAGTACGACTCCTGACCTTAGTGGCATCGATGATGTCCCCGAACGTGCAGGGACAACCCTGATTGATGAAAAATTACGGCAAAAGATCCTTGGCGATTATAAGCGGATTATGGATGCCGATTATTTTGAGACTTTGGGCCTGAGCCGGCAATGTGGTCCAGGGGAAGTCCGTAAGGCCTATTATCAGTTGGCAAAAGAGTATCACCCTGACCGGTTCCTTGGCAGCGATCTCTCAAATGAGATGCGGACTAAAATCAATGAAATGTTCCAGTATATTACCCAGGCGTATACGGTTCTGAGTGATCCTGACAGCTGCTCTGACTATCTTGATGAACTGGTCAATGGGCCGAAGAAATCGATTGATATCAGTCAAGTTATTGAGGCAGAGACCTGTTATCAGGAAGGGACCGCGCTACTTAAGGTCAGACGTTATAAGGCAGCGGCAAAAGCGTTGCAACGGGCTATCGAGCTGAGCCCGGGAGAATCGGAGTATATGACCTACTTCGCCCTGGCGTTATTCAAGTCAGACCCAGAAAAAGCCGATATCCAGAATCAAGCCGTAGAAGTGTTGCTGACGTCGCGTGAGATCAACCCCGGCTTCGATCTGACCCATCTCTATCTTGGCCAGGTCTATCAAGCTCAGGGAAAAGAACGGCAGGCAGAAAAATCTTTTGAAATGGCGGTTCAAGCCAACCCCTCTTGCACTGAAGCCTTACGGGAGTTGCGGCTGATGAATCTGCGACGTGAACAGGCTCCACAATCAAAAGGCATGTTTAAAAAATTCTTGAAAAAGAAGAGTTGAGATTGGGAAAAAACGGACGATGTTTTTCTTCTTTTTGATAAATGGTTGATGCAGCAAGAAAGCGGATTTCTGACATGGTCAGGAGATAAAAAATGCAACCTTTCTTTGCAAGATTTTCTGGCACTGGTTATATCTGTGCCCACCGTGGAGCACGATCAATCGCCCCTGAGAACACCTCTATGGCGTTTGTAAAAGCCCGCCTCAATGGTGCTCATCTTTATGAGACGGATGTCCACACAACTGCCGATGGAGAACTGGTGTTATTCCATGATCATACCCTTGGGCGGACAACCGATATCTCCACTCACCCTGTACTTTCAGAGCGCAGTTCACGTCCCCTTGCTGAATTTACTTATTCCGAACTGAAAACCTTGGATGCTGGCTCCTGGTTCATCTCCGCTGATCCGTTTGGGACAATCGCCTCAGGCGAGGTTGGCAAAGATGATTTTAGCTCCATCCGGGGGCAGCGTATTCCTCTGCTGCGGGACGCCTTGGCCGACTGTTATCATCATAACTTTCCGCTTAATCTTGAGATTAAAGATCAAACCGGAACGGCTGCTGATCAGACAATTGTTGCACAAGTCATGGAAACGATCGCTGCGACGCAGACCGAATCACTGATTTTGATCTCTTCGTTTAATCACGCTTATTTACGCCAGATCAAGCAACTCAACCCAGCTATTGCGACGGCAGCATTGGTTGAAAAATCCCATCCTGAGTCACTTCTCTCTTACCTTCGTGATCTGGGTGTGGATGCGTATCATCCTGACCAGCTGATTACGGATGCGGAGTTGATTCAACAATTGACAAGCAATGGGATAAAAGTGAATCTGTGGACTGTCAACGACGCAGAAAAAGCCCAGTATTTTATGGCTGCCGGGGCGACTTTTATCTGTACCGATTGGCCACAGCGTCTGGCGGCGCAACGACCATCTTGAATTTCATTTGATTTCATGATAGAAGCACACTCCTACTTTAGATGTCAGTAGAGAGAAACATGAATCTAGAAGAGCAAGATCGGTTCTTTATGCAAGCCGCCTTGAACGAGGCGACAATCGCAGAGAGCTTAAAAGAGGTTCCGATCGGGGCAGTTGTGGTCCAAGGTGGTCAGATTATTGGTCGCGGACACAACTTACGTGAAACCAGTAATGATCCGACCACTCATGCCGAGATCATTGCAATTCAGAGCGCCGCTAAACAGCTTGGCTCCTGGCGCTTGCTTGATTGTACTCTTTATGTCACCTTAGAGCCCTGTGTTATGTGCATGGGGGCGATCATTCTAGCCCGGATACCGTATCTGGTGTTTGGCTGTCGAGATCCTAAGGTCGGAGCCGTTGGTTCAATTTACAATTTCTCTGAAGATGATCGCTTTAATCATCACGTTCAGGTCCGAGAAGGAGTTCTGCAACAGCAGTGCAGTTCTCAGTTGAGTCACTTTTTCAAAAGGCTGCGAGAACAGAAAAAAAACCGTAAGACTAAAAATGAATAAACCCGGAGAGGTGTCCGAGAGGCCGAAGGTGACAGACTCGAAATCTGTTGTGGCGCAAGCCACCTAGGGTTCGAATCCCTACCTCTCCGCCATAATAAAAAAAGGAAGTTAGCTTTTTGGCTAGCTTCCTTTTTTTGGGTTTTATCGCAGCCGTTTTCTATTGTGCGAATTGTAAGACTCGCCATAGAGTTTTGACTCTGCCTGTAAAATAGTTATTGCCACGACCGGAAATCCTAAGGACATTTGAAATCCCCTTTTGGCAGGATATTTGACAGCTAATTGAAAGGCCAGATGTCGGTGAACTAAGATGTGCTCAAAAGATCTAAGTTGTGATAAAGGAAATGCCTCTGGGAGTTCTAAGGGCATTTGCCTAATAACTCACAGTTTTTGTCCTGAAGCATCTGGGTTATCTGCATCAGATCGTGAACTGAACGAGCAAGACGATCCAGTTTGGTGACAACAAAGACGTCACCGTTACGCACATAGGCTAGTGCTTCGTTTAATGCTGGTCTGGTTGTACCTCTCTTACCAGAAACCTTTTCCTCGAAGATTCTGTCACAGTCCACAAGCCTTTCTTTCTGCAGACCCAAATCCTAAGCAGTTGTGCTGACGCGGGCATACCCAACTCTTTGACCAATGACCATGATGTCCTCCTTTCTGCCCGATATGGGCTTGGCAAAGTTTGACAATTGGCAAAGATTGTCATATTCTGATTCTACCAGCTTTAAAGAGGAGAGTATTATGGCAACGATGAATATTTCACTACCGGACCAGATGAGAAGCTTTGTTGAAGAGTGTGTTCAAAGCGGACGCTACGCGAATGCCTCAGACTACGTCAGAGATCTGATCAGACGGGATCATATAAAATTAGAACAATTAAGGCAGGCCTTGATTGAAGGAGAAAACTCTGGATCTTCAACTAGCTTGGATATCGATGTTTTTATTGCAGATAAAAAGAAGTCCCTTTCATTATGATTCAGGTCATTTTATCCCCCAAAGCAAAATCTGATCTGAGTGATATCTGGGAGTACACTCTTTCCGAATGGGGGATTGATCAGGCGGAGAAGTATGTTCGCGAGTTGTGGGCCGCGATGCAAGAGAAGGGGGTTGATCTGTCAACCTCTACTGATATCACTGATGTGAGGAAAGGGTATCGGAAGATCAGATCTGGCTCCCACATTATCTTTTTCAAATTGACCAGTGAGGGGATTGACGTCATCCGCATTATCCATCAAAGAATGGATTTTGAGCGTCACTTGTAAAAAACACCTAGCGACATCACATCCTCAGATCGGTATTGATCTGGGGTTTTCCCTTCAAAAATCAAGAATTTACTTTAGACAATTCTTCCACTGAGACTATCCCTGACTGTAATCGAGAGTTATGGCAGAATACTTGAGAAGGAAAAATCATTTATCGCCTCAACTCTGCTAAGTTTTGATAACGGTCGCGTGACGGTGCAGAAGAGCAACTGAAACACCGGTCGAACAACCCTGAACAGGGTCTTGTTGCAAACAACCAGCTTTCAGTTCTCAACTCTATCAATGACTCTTTGGATATTTAGAAATGTTGATAAGACTATTGCTTTATGTATTTGAAAATAAAATTGACATGATTGAAAATAACAATTTATAGTAGGGTCATTCGGTCAGGTACGGACTAGTAGCTCAGCTGGCAGAGCAGGCGACTCTTAATCGTCAGGTCGTAGGTTCGAAACCTACCTGGTCCACCATAATTAGCTGTCATCTCCCAAAGATGCCGGTTTTTTTAGTGCCGCTGACATCATCATTTCTTGCTGGGGTATCGCCAAGTGGTAAGGCAACGGATTCTGATTCCGTCACCGCAGGTTCGAATCCTGCTACCCCTGCCAATAACATTGAAGGCGCTTACTTTCATGAGTAGCGCCTTTTTTATGGTCTACAGCAAAGAAAGGGGATGGCCGAATTCCCTGCCATGAAAACTGATCAAAATTTCATTTTGTTGGGTCTACACCAAAGAAAGGGGATGGGCAAATATCCCGCCACTTAAACCGATCAAATTTCTATTCTGTTTTAACCGCACAACACTCTAACCTGCAATCGATGATTTCAAAGTTTCTGAATCCGTAGCTCTGCGTTGAATCAATTTCATTTTTCCGGGTCTACACCAAAGAAAGGGGATGGACAAATATC
>NZ_FNQN01000019.1 GCF_900107645.1 Desulfuromusa kysingii | reverse complement strand
GCTTTCGGTTTAGTGGGAATGTTCTTATGAACCACCACTTCACCGACAGAATTCAGAACACAGACATACATGGCATCGGCATGAAGATCGATACCACAATAAAAAAGATGCTGTTTGGTGTAGAATTTCATAATGCAGGCTCCTTTCTTTGAGGGTTTGTCTGTTACTCAAAGGATAGCGGATGGTCCGTTATCTGTGGAGGGGGCCTGCACTAGTATCAAACTAATCAACCGGACGGAAAATACGTCTGTGCAAAATTGAAAAGCAAAACCAAATTGCGGTGGGTCACGCAAGTTCGCGTTGCCGCCGGTTATCACGAACCGTTGTACAGAGAAGGCCAGCCACAAATAGGAAGCAATTATGGGGTGCCACTTACATAATTTGATTGATGCGGTGCGGCAAAAGGAACTGATGTGCGCCGATTCAATCAGCGATGACGAATTCTTTGAAATGGTACGAGTCTTCAATAACATCGCACCTCAATCGATATGCTTTGACATGGGCGATATCGACAAGTTCCCTGACATTGCTCCCGTTTATGAACTAGTCAAAGAGCCTTTTCCTGACTGCTGGTTTGAACTTAATTTCACGAATATTGATGGAGGACAAGTTGTCCTCGGTATGTTGGTAGTAGTACGGGATCAAGCACAAATCATTGTATTCCGAAAAATACGGAAACAGTGGATGCTTCGTGGTGCAATCTTCGCCGACACGTTGTCTTCTTGGCAAAGGTACGAAATAATTCCAACTTCAGACATTTTTGCTGAGGAATTACGAGAATACAAAATTGCCCTTTCTACATTTTTGTCTGCGCTCAACTGCAACAACGTTGAACGAGTCGAGCATACTCCTGAAACAAAATTACAAAAAGCGAGACAAAAGAAAGAAAAACAGCCACTTTTCTCACATTGGACTTTAGAGCTTTCGATACCGAGATCCTCTCAAGAAAATCAAATACTCAATGGAATCCATGCCCGTCCACGAGTCCATCTTCGACGCGGCCATCCGCGACAGTATAAGCCCGGCAAGTGGACATGGGTTCAACCGTGTGTGGTGGGCACAGGCAAAGGTATTGTCACAAAGGATTATGCAGCAAATTTTGTGAGTACTGAGAAATAGAAACTGTACAACACGCCAATCAACGCGGACGGAAATTAGCTCTGGTTTTTAATTCGAATAATTTTGGTGGGTTGCGGAGGTCCCAGTGCCGCCGGTTATCAAAACGTTAGGTTTGAAAATGAAAAAGAAACTGTCCATCCTTTTGCTGGCCATAATCATTTTGTTTCCAAATATTTGCGTTTCAGAAGAATTCATATTGCCACTAGATGATGCAATAAATATAGAAACACAACTTTCGGCTAGCACCCAGTCATGTATTTTGATTGGAAATTCATACAGCAACATGATTTATACAGATATTTATCAATGTGCCGAAACAAAGAATTTAGAAAAATCACTACTTCAATTTTCAAACTATCCATACTTTACTTTTACTTTTTCATGGTACTTCCAAGGTGGCACAACAATAAAGGATGCTTCTAACCAAAAAACGCTTCTTGCTGCCGCAATGAAGCACAAATCAAACACAGAAACAATTGTTGAAAATTTAATCATTGATGAAGGAAGTAATCATTTATGGCATGCATTAGAAAAGTACACATGCTTTAGGCTTAACAGCAATATGAGTATCGGGAAGAGACATTGTAGCAAGTAAACCTAACCATGAAATCAACCGGACGGAAGATACGTCTGCTACTTAATCCAAATAATTTGGTGGTATGCATAAGATAGCCTGCCGCCGGTTATCAAAAACGTTAGAACAAAAAGAGAAAATAATGGGAAAAGAACTTACAAAGTTAAAACGCAGACGTGAAGCTAGAAAGGGATTTGAGGAGCTTGATGACAAGCGTGACATGAATTTTGTGGTTCATTATTCATGCGAATCATTTTACGACATTATAGACGGAAGGACTCCAAGAATAACCTCTATTGCAGCAAGAAATTTCTCAACTGGTCAAACCCATTCATTTTCAATCCATAAAAGTGCTGAACAAAATCGTGTTCAAGTGCAAGATATCAACAATAAATATGACGAACTTGAAAAACAAATGCTTGATGAATATTTTGACTTCATCAAATCACGGCATGGTTACAAATTTATGCATTGGAACATGAGGGATATAAATTATGGTTTTCAAGCGATAGAGCACAGGTACAAGGTACTTGGGGGTGAGCCATTCGTAATTGACGATTCAAGGAAATTCGATATGGCAAGAGCTCTCATCGCCTTTTATGGGGTCACTTATGTACCTCATGGTGATTCCGGTCGCCTCCATAGCCTTATGGACATGAATAAGATAACGGCCAAGGATATGCTCACTGGAAAAGAAGAGGCATCCGCATTTGAAAACAAAGAATTTATAAAACTGCATCAATCAACTTTAAGAAAAGTAGATGTAATGGGAAACATCCTTGAACGAATTCTAGATGGTTCCCTGAAAACAAATGCCTCATGGCTGGACACGCATGGCGTACATCCGGCAATTATTGTCGAAGTCGTACGCGAGCATTGGGTTTGGAGTTTACTTCTCTTGGGCGCTGGCATAATTGGCTTAATTGCCTCACTCAAAGAATTGTTCTAACCATGGAATAAACCGGACGGAAAATAACTCTGCGCTAAATTGAAAAGCAAAATCTAGAATTTTGGTAGGTCACGCAAGCTTGCGTCGCCGCCGGTTATCATGAACCGTTAGCTATAAAAAATTTAAGCCATCGCAACCATTGCGATGCAAATACCCTTGAGGCGCTATCCGATACGCTGTGTGTGGGCGTGCCAAGAGGTACGGAGACCAACCATCTCCGGGGTCAACAAAGGTTACGTTGGCTCAAGGGCACTAATTAGAGCAACAGGGAAGCCCCACCCCTGCGGACGCAGGCGTGGGATACCTCACTGACTCTATGAATTGTCCGATCTCGATCCGTTATTCGCGGTAACGGTGAGATAGCGCCTGCCAAGGCGCGATATAAATGCCCAGGTCAACGACCTGAGCCGGCTCGGGTCTTAACTTGGAGATAATCCTATGAATAAGACTCGAATCACAGTCGAGGTTAAAATAGATTTTGCCGGAATAATAAGAGCCATTAGTTGGCTTCTGTTTGCCTTAGCAAGTCTACTTCCTCTGCTGTAGTACCATCTGGGAGCAGGTATTATGCCTGCTCCCACCCTAAAACCAGCTAACAAGCAAATCAACTCGGATGGAACAAGCTTGTCAGTTACTCATAAAAGTTAGGTGGTACACGCAATCAGCGTCGCCACCGGTTATTAAAAACGTTAGGTTTCCAAAAAAGTGACGGTCAAAATGAAAAAATGGGGAATTTTTCTTATTGCATTAATTGCTGCAATTCTTATTTACACGCAACTAACACTATTCATTGTCCCGCCAATCGGTGCAGTTCCAGAAGGAAAAACTGTCGTTATTTTAAGACTGAACAAAACAAATTTCATCGATAGTCCTGACGCAATGTGTGAACGCTTGCAGGGCGGTGTTAACTTACTTTGCCGCGGAGTCATGCTTGGAGGCGTCCTAAACAAATCAAAAATTATTATGCGACTGCCGTACAGCGAAACATTATACTTATTATCAACCAACGGAAAAACGTACAGAAAATAAAAAAGAAACCTAACCATAAAATAAATCGGACGAAAAATACGTCTGCTATTTGATTCGAATAATTTGGTGGTATGGGTAAGCCAGGCTGCCGCCGGTTATCAAAAACGTTAGGCACCACAATGAACCACAAGAGGATTAAATGATCAATATTGGTTCTACTGATTTTTATATGCCTGTACCCAGCTTGCCACGTGAAGAATTTGAGCAATACGCGACACAATTGTTTGACGATTGGGAATCATACGCTAGTGGAGTCTTAAAGCTAGATGACTATTCCCTATCACTAAACGTTCAAGAAGGTTCAATAAAAGCTTTAGGCACAATAGGTGTTTATCTTGGTATCCTCTATTTTGGTATTGGAAACTATGGTTCTTTCATAACTGGCCTACAAACAATAAGAGGCCAAGTTAACACTGTTAATGAATATTTTAGTGATCGTGCTAGCGACCCATTTAAATTATCTCACCTAAATCCAAAAGTGAAAAAATATGGTGGTGCCTTAGCGAGCATTGAGAACCTGTTTCTAAAAGTGAAAAAAGGTGAAATCACTGTCGAAGAAGCAATGAAACGATCAGAAATAATATTGGGAGACGAGGCTGAAAGTGTCCCAGAATTCATGCATGATCTTCAAGGGGCGTTAGAAAAAACTCCACTATTGCCAACGCAAACACTGCTCCCATTTAAAGAGTCTGAAATACTTTTATTGCCTCAAAAAATAAAAAATAAAAAAAAGACAAGTCCTGCCAGTCCAAGACAACCCTTACCTAACCCAGATCAATATCGTGTTGAAGTTTGGAGAGACAATAGGAAAGGGAAACGACATGTTAAGGTCATTAGTTTGTAACAGTTTTCCCTGTAGCAGAAGGAATAAATGCCTAACCATGAAATCAACGCGGACGGAACATACGGCTGCTACTTAATCCGAATAATTTGGAGGTGTGCGTAAGTCAGTCTGTCGCTGGTTATCAAAAACGTTAGGCGCGCAAATTAGATAAGAAATTTAAAATGTCAGAAGCAGTATCCAATAATGATGCAAGAGAAGCTAAAACAGAAATCGTCGAAGTTTCAACCGTCGCTGACATGATAAAGGGTGCTGTTGAACCATTTGCAGAAAGCCAGAGAATTGCAGCGGTCGAAGGGACGAAACAAACTGAAATAATAGTTAAAGCGAAAACAAAAATGTTTTTGGGTATTTGTGGCCTCGTTACTCTGATCATTATAATTGCAGGTATCGCTCTGTTTCTCGAAAAAGACCAAATAACAGAAAAAATTATCATAGCTATTGTCAGCTTTTTGGGTGGTATGGGCTTTTAGTAACCAATCATCAAAAAGCGCCTAACCATGAGATAAACCGGACGGAAGATATGGCTGCTATTTCATTCGAATAATTTTGTGGTATGCGTAAGTCAGTCTGCCGCCGGTTATCATGAACCGTTACTGCGACACGAAGTCGCATTAATTGACTGTCTGGCAGTGATTTTCCACCCGCTGACCAGACCCCGTATTTCCCTGCGGGTACCCTACGGGAGCGTGCCGCCATGTTGTCTTCATGGGGTGCGGAGCCTTCCAGACAACGTACCGAATCCCAACTTTGTTGGGAGGGGTGGAAACCGCGAGGTGGACGCTCTCCGGGCAGCCTCAAGCCGGGTGAGGGCTAGGGTTCTAAACGATATGGTCAACATAAGTGAATGTCCGCTGGCACCGTAATTCATGAACAAGCCAAAGAGGCTGACAGGCTTGAACCAAAAGGTGAGCAGGAAAGCTGGGGCTTCTGACGGTCGCCCCACGGGAATGTTGTACTGTCGGTGTATAGGACAGACCTAAGTCGTTTGTTTTACTGTCAATAGTGTGGAACGTGGCAAGCCTGCACTCTCCGCCATCGGTTTGCAATAAACTGGTGGCAGGCGCAAGACACGCTGTCGGAAGTGTGGGTATGGGATGTCGGAAAAAGCGAAGGCCGTACTTGTAATGAGGCGGATACGGGTTGCAACATCACCCGGCCCGAAAGGGAGCTGACGTCCGACTGGTGCTCCGTCGTGAGATAGTTTGGAGAACCGATATCGTGAAGGAAGGCAAATGACGGCGACCAACGTTGCTGGTGCACCTTCAGCCTGCTTACCGGATTGGGATAGCATCGATTGGGCCCAAATCCATAAACAGGTCTATCGGCTGCAGATGCGTATTGCGAAGGCTGTGCGGGAAAAGTGCTGGGGTAAGGTTGCCACCTTGCAACATTTGCTGACCCACTCTCTGGCAGCGAAACTCTGGGCCGTCAGACGAGTCGTAACCAACAAAGGCAAGAATACGCCGGGCATCGACGGGAAACTCTGGAGAACGTCCCGGCGCAGGATCAACGCAATCCGCTTACTGCGGCAACGGGGCTATCGCCCCCAACCGCTACGGCGGGCTTATGTCCCTAAATCCAACGGCAAAATGCGACCGTTGGGCATCCCGACGATGACCGACCGAGCCATGCAAGCCCTTTATGCACTGGCTCTGGACCCGATCGCCGAGATGATGGCTGATGTGAACTCGTACGGGTTTCGCAAGAAACGTTCAATCGCCGATGCCATCGGTCAATGCTTCCTCTCACTCTGTCGGAAGCATTCGCCGCAATGGATTTGGGAAACCGACATAAGAGCCTGTTTCGACCAGATAAGCCACCAATGGCTACTCGCCAATATCCCGATGAATAAACGGATACTGCGGGGCTGGTTGAAATGTGGCTATCTGGAAAAAGATGCTTTCTTTGCAACGAAAGCTGGAACACCACAGGGCGGCATCATTTCACCGCTGTTGGCGAACATGACCCTCGATGGTCTGGAAGCGGCGATTGTAGCCGTGATCCCGAAACGAGGTGCTAAGGTCAACATGGTGCGCTATGCCGACGACCTGATCATCACCGGGGCAAGTCCTGCCCGGCTGAAGGAGAAGGTTATCCCGGTGGTCACCGGCTTTCTGGCCGAGCGTGGACTGACCCTCTCCGAGGAAAAGACCCGCCTATGTCACATCAACGACGGCTTTGACTTTCTTGGGGTCAACATCAGGAAATATGGTCAGAAACTGATGATCAAACCCTCACCGCAAAAGGTGCGGGGCTTCCTGAGTGAAATCAAGGAGTTCATCAAAAGCTGCGTTGCACTACCGACCGATATCTTTATCCGCAGGCTTAACAGCAAGTTGAGAGGTTGGGCACAGAGTTATCGACAGGTGGTGGCGAAAAAGGTCTTTGCCTGGGTAGATTACTGCGTTTATCATTATCTGCGGAAATGGATGCGACATCGCCACCGCAACAAAACTGATGCATGGTTAAAGCAACACTACTACACCCGCATCGGCATGCGTTCGGAGTTTTTTGCGATGAGCATCAACAGTCACGGCGAACAACAAAGGCTGTTTTTGTTGAAAACCGCAGATCTGCCGATCAGGCGGCACACCAAGGTCACAGGAACAGCGACCCCGTACGATCCGGCATGGTCGGATTATTTTAAGCGACGGGCCAAACAAAGAGAGGTCCAGCGTATGTCCGACCGCCGGTTCCTGTCAACCTGTACCTTGCAACGCCAGACTGGTTAGAGCAGCGCCATAGTGGCACCGCTCTAAGTTGGCAACAACACAACCGGGTCGCACAGCGACCTTAGCAAGGGCTTGAGCCGTGTGCGGTGAAAGTCGCACGCACGGTTCTTAGAGAGCCCGGGGTTGGCAACAGCCCTTGGGCTACTCGGCTCCAGGAAATTAAATGTCAATTGTACTAACTACAGTTCTGTCTCTTTTGAGCGCAATTACTGTTGCTGTTCTCGGCCATTTCTTCTCAACGCGAAGAAAGCGGACCGATGAACTAGCAGAAATGAGACTCAAAGCATATTCAGACTTCATCAATTCAATATCACGAATTACTTCAGCTCGTCGAAGCGGTCGTACTGAAGATGAATTAGACGAACTCTCAGCCCTTAACGACGCAAAAAATAGAATTTGTATATGCGCAAACAGAGAAGTTGTTGAAGCACTAACTGAATTCTGGAGGGCAGGTGGAACGCTTGAGGCCGAGAGTGAAGTAGTCGCCTTTACTCGACTTTGCTACAAAATTCGAGAAAGCATGGGAAATAAAAGAAATGATATCGTCGATTTAGAGTTATCAAAAACACTGTTTTCACTTGAACCTTCAACTTTTTCGTTTCGTGCAAAAAAAAACGGCTAACACTTATCAGGCCCCCGGCCGTCAAGAGTAAAGATAACCATTAACGCAAAAGATTTACTTTTCGTTCTTTGACAAGCGACTGATCAACCACGAATCATCCGGTTTCTGACTTGGGCTTTACGAACTGGCTGCAGATTTCGAATTCTGCTCCAAACACTTATCGAGGCTCTTAATGCGAAGGGCCGGTCATTTGTGACCGAACTGTCTTCGCCACCTGGAAACACTTGCGTACCCTTGTGCCGTCCCATTCAAAAAAGCGTGGTCCAGTTGTAAGCTCTGGCCATAGTTAGTGCCGGGCTCGGGGAAGGGGCA
>NZ_FNQN01000007.1 GCF_900107645.1 Desulfuromusa kysingii | reverse complement strand
AGGCTTGACCATTAATAGTTTTTTGATAGGGAAGGGGGAGGTTCTCCTCCCCCGACCCCCTTAAAAGTTATCGCAAATACAATCAGTCATAAGCGATTCGAAAACCAGTACTACGGTTTTCGGTGGCTATAGCGTAGGGGTCACACCTGTTCTCATCCCGAACACAGAAGTTAAGTCCTACAGCGCCGATGATACTGCATGGGAGACTGTGTGGGAAAGTAGGTCGCCGCCGAAATTATTTAAAACCCCCCAGCAGCTCATTGTTGTTGGGGGGTTTTGTTGTTTATTGATTCTCTTTTTGGGGATTGAATATCTCTTGAAATTAATTGGGCTCTATTTGATATTGTTTTATTTTTCGATGGAGGTTTGATCGTTCTAACCCAATTTCTTCGGCTGTTTTGGAAATATTCCAACTGTTTTCATTTAACTTATTTTCTAAAAACTGTTTTTCAAAGACCTCTTTGGCTTCCCTATAAGAGGAGGGCATATCGAAGGTGTCGAGATCATGTTGTTTGTGTTGACCGTTGTTTTGATTGATTCCAAGAGGTAAGTCAGCGATGTCAATAGTCTTTCCTGGGGTCATGATGACTAATCTTTCAATTAAGTTTTTGAGCTCTCTGACATTTCCCGGCCAATCATAGTTTGCCAGTGCCTTTAAGGCCTCCGGGGAGATAATTTTTCTTTCGCGGCTCTCTTTGCCGCAGAAAAAATGGAGGAAATGTTGGCACAACAGTGGAATATCATCCCTCCGATTACGTAGTGGTGGCACCTGAAAGGGGAGAACGTTGAGGCGGAAAAAAAGATCCTCACGAAATTCCCCGGTTCTAATCTGTTCCTGCAAGTTTTTATTTGTTGCCGCAATAACCCGGACATCCACCTCTATTGTTCTGTTCCCACCGACACGATCGAATTTATGTTCCTGTAGAATGCGTAAAATTTTAGCCTGTGTTTTTAGGCTCATATCGCCTATTTCATCAAGAAATAAAGTGCCTCCATTGGCCTGGTCGAATTTTCCTCTGCGCGCAGCTGTCGCCCCAGTAAAGGCCCCTTTTTCATGACCAAATAGTTCCGATTCAATCAATTCTTCTGGAATGGCGGCACAGTTAATTTCAATAAAAGGTTTATCAGCACGGTTGGATTGTTGATGAATCGCTCGAGCAACAAGTTCTTTGCCGGTTCCATTTTCACCGTTAATTAAGACCCATCCAGAGCTTGGTGCGGCCAATTTTATTTGTTGTTTGAGCTGATCGATTGCAGCACTGTTGCCAATCATCTGGTAATCATGAGCAATCTTTTCTTTAAGGGCTTTGTTTTCAGCGACCAACTGACCAATCTTCATGGCGTTTTGGATCGATAGCAACACTTTTTCAAGTGAAAGGGGTTTTTCTATGAAATCATAGGCACCCAAACGTGTTGCTTTTACTGCCGTTTCGATAGACCCATGACCACTCATCATAATGACTAATTGCTGTGGTCTCATTTGTTTGATTCTTTTCAATGTTTCCATTCCATCAATTCCAGGCATCCATATGTCAAGCAACACCAAATCAGGATCTTCGGACTGGATTATTTTCAAGCACGCCTCTCCCGTTGCGGCAAAAGAGGTGCGAAAACCTTCGTCTTCGAGAATACCTTCCAGGCTAAGACGGATGTTATCTTCATCGTCAACAATAAGTATACTTTTCATCAGGAAAGTCCTTATCTTAAATTGGTGGCAGGAAGTTCAATAATGAATACTGAACCCTTCGGAGTGTTATCTTTAACACGTATATAGCCATTATGATCGGCAATAATGGTCGCAACAATGGCTAAACCGAGACCTGTTCCGGTTTTTTTAGTTGAAAAATAGGGCTCAAATAATCTGGTCTTGTCCTCTGTTGAAATCCCGCAGCCTGAATCGGCAATGGTTAACGTAATGATTTGCAGGTCGCGATTGTATAGTGATTCAAGCCTGATTGTTCCTTTATTTTCGATGGCTGCAATTGCATTTTCGAATAAGTTGATTATGACCCGTTTGATTTGCTCCCGGTCAAACATCGTATTTGGTAGGGTGGGTTCTAGTGAATGTTGGAATGTGATCTGTTTATGCGCTTCACTGTATAGCGTCAAACATTCATTGATAACCTCATTGAGATTATTTTCATTTGGTTTTGTTGCTGGCATACGGGCAAAGTTGGAAAATTCATTGACCAGGTTTTTTAATTCATCGACCTGATCGCTGATCATTTTTGTACAATCGTCAAAGACGTGGTCATCATTTGTAAAGTTCTTTAAATAGCGTCGACGAAGACGTTGTGCAGACAGTTGGATCGGTGTTAACGGGTTCTTGATCTCGTGGGCAATTCTTCGAGCAACCTCTCTCCATGCCGCCATTCTTTGAGCTTTGAAGAGTTGGGTTAAGTCATCAAAGACGACCACCGTGCCGAGGAAATTGTTTTGTTTGTCGCGTAATGTTGTCAGATTAAGCAATAAGGTAAACTTACTATCCCCAATAGGGACCGTTATTTGCTGACGCACCGTTCCGCGTTCTGAATAAAAAAGATCTTTGAGTAGTTCCATGATCTGCGGCATATAGGTATTGGGAATCACTTCGCGAAAATCCTTGCCGAGCATCTTTTCTGCGTTGAAATTGAGTAAATTTTCAGCCGACTTATTTATGGTTGTCAGTCGTCCATAGCGATCGATAGAAATAACACCAGCAGTGACATTCGCTAAAATGATTTCGGTATAATCTCTGCGTCGATCAAGTTCTATATTTGATTTTTGCAACTCCTGATTTGCCGATATGACCTCGATCCTTCCTTGACGCAGATCGCCCGTCATTTTGTTGAAGGCGTTGACCAGTGTCCCGATTTCGTCCGTACTCCGGGTGTTGAGTTGAATATCTAGATCTCCAGAAGCGACTTTTGACGTTGCTTCTGCTAGCTCTTGAATCGGGACCGTTATCCCCCGAGCAAGGTGGAACCCAAACCAGGTTGCAAGGAAAATAATGATCAAAGCAATCAGTAACAGGACAATCACGTAGCTCTGCTGAATTTGCCCTTTTATGGATTTTGTCAATTTATATTGTTCTACCGAGGACGCAATTTCCTTCATCTTGTTGATCAATGAATAAGGCACATAGTAGTTTACAACAACAACACCAACAATATCCTTTGGGTTCCAGTTGGATTGAACCGGGACAATCCCCCGAATTAAATCGGCTTGGCCGACGGGAGTTATTTGTGAGAAACGTATCCCTTGAAGACCTTCGCGGACGGGATCAGAGCTTGCGGTTGTAATTTCGATGATCGGCAGTTTAGGATTAGCGACCCTAACCAACTCTTCTTGCGTTGAAGAAAAGACTTCAACAATCCCAAGGTTATATTCTTCCTGTTTTTCTTTAATCAGCTGTTTTAATTGCGGAAGATTCTCTTCATTGAGGAACTTTCCTTTTTTGATGCGACTACTGAGTTGATCCGCATAATAAAGAGCATTGGCCTCGGAATTACGGTAATAGGTTTGTGCGACGTCTAAGGATTCATCCAAGGCTTTTTCTACCTGGGTATTGAACCAATTATCAATGCTACTGCTTATGAACCCGGCGGAGACAAAAAATAATAGCATCGTTGGGACCAATGAAAGAGCAATGAACGCACCAACAAGTTTACTGCGAAGCTTCGCGCCGGGAACCCCACGCCGTCGCTCTATAAATAACTTAAAGACATTACGAAAAATAAGAAAAAGAAACAGAAGAACGAGAAGGATGTTCAGGTTGATAACTGCAAGAGCAATGATGCTATTGCTGATAGGCAGTTGTGACGTCAACTCGACAAGGCGATTCTCCAGTTGGGGAATCATCAACAATAACAGGAGTGCAAAAAAGATGAGGACCCATTCCCGCCGTTTTCGGTTTGGGGTCTTCTGATTATGTGGTTTTACAGATTTTGTTGTCATGTTCCATCCTAGAAACGACTAATTCTATTAAAAGCATCGAAACAAAACAAGTTTGTTAGATCAATCAATGATGATCCCACTGATTCTGCACTATTGAAGAGAATGATTAAAGCTTAAAGCACGAAAAATAAAAAACAGGCACCCGCTTTATTTAGCGAGGTGCCTGTTTTTTATTTTGGAGCCACCCGTCGGAATTGAACCGACGACCTGATCATTACGAGTGAACTGCTCTACCAACTGAGCTAGGGCGGCAATGATTAAATTTTTATTTCTCTTTTAAACCAAATACTTAGAACCAATATTGTGTAACTTCGAAGGTTGTAAGTAGCTGTAATCGCGTTGAGAAACCCGAGCATTATGGCCTTATAAAAATTTGTTGTCAACATCAAGTAACAAATGCTAAGCAGACAAAACACCACAACACATCGCTAGCAACCAATGATTAATATCTCCTAATGGCTGCCGCTCACGTTGCCTTTTCAGCCTTTATAGCGATAACGAAATTTTACAGGTAACATTTGTTGAAGACCTGTATGCTTTATGAAAGTCGTTTGTGGCATTGAGAGGAAATCTACCTGTTTTTATGATTTGCAAACTGATTAATTTATACTGACTGAGAATTGAAACCAATGATGAATACCAACCCAATAAAAAAATGTCGTTGTCTAAGGTCGCTGGTAAAGGCAACGGCTGCAATTTTTTTGACTATTCCGAGAATCTGCCTTGATGACAAAAAAATTTGAGCTGCTCGCCCCTGGTGGTGATATTGAATCAATCAAAGCTGCCATTGTTGCAGGAGCAGACGCTGTTTATTGTGGCTTGAGTCATTTTAATGCTCGCAATCGAGCCATTAATATTGAAATTGGGGATCTGAATCTGATTTTGCATCTTGCTCATAGCAATCAATGCAAAGTGTATTTAACAATCAATATTCTCATAATCGATAATGAATTTAGATCTCTTGTTAACTTACTGAATAAGCTGGTCAATACCACTCTTGATGGGGTGATTGTTCAGGATTTAGGATTGCTTTATCTGCTTTCCACTCAATTTAAGAGTCTTGAAATTCATGCATCGACTCAACTCACGAGTCATAACGCAGGCCAGATTGTGTTTTTAGGCCAATTGGGTGTGGAACGGATTAACTTGTGTCGAGAGCTCAATATTGATGAGGTCGCAGGCTTGGTTGATATTGGTCACAAGCAGGGGATTTCCAGCGAAGTCTTTGTCCATGGCTCCTATTGCCTCGGTTTTTCAGGTATTTGTTATTTCAGTTCTGTTCTTGAAGGTAAATCCGGAAATCGTGGTCGTTGTAGTCAACAGTGTCGTGACCAATACCAGGTCACAAAACAAGGAAACCGATTTCCACTGAACCTTAAGGATAACTCAGTTTTTAAGGACTTGAATCTCCTCGCGCAAGCAGGGGTGGATGCATTGAAAATCGAAGGGCGAATGAAGAAATATGATTACGTCTATACGGTGGTCAATTCCTGGCGTCAATTGCTCAATCAATTTTATTCCAGTGGAAAAACCCAGAATGATGACACCGCGATTTACCGGGTTTTTAATCGCACTTTCACCAACGGTTTCTTGTTAGGAGAAATCGATAGAGACATGTTTATTGATAATCCTCGTGACAGTTCCGCCCTCCATTTTTCTGAAAAAGATGACCTGTATGCTGCGAGGAATCACATTGAAAGGGATGTGACAGTCAAGATAGAAAAGCTCCGGGCGCAGACTTTGCCGTTAAGTATTAAATTGTCAGGGGCGGCAGGTGAGCGGTTACAGATTGTTGTGCGTGCTGCTGACAATATTATTCATTTATCTTCAAGAAGTTACCTTGCTGCAAATGGAACCATTGTTGCCGGGCAGAAGAAAGGTTTGCACCCTGCCATTAGCTTGGATCGTGACAGTTTACAGCAACATTTCGAATTTCATACTGACAGCAGGTATCGCTTGGGAGACTTTGATTTAAGCGAACTGGAGTCGCAGGTGCTTCTGTCGCAGAAAGAGCTGACAGGAATTCATAAAAAAATTCGATCTTTTTTAAACCATGGAACCAATGGCGTTGCTCCTGTTGAGTTACCGCGACTACCTCGACAGCGGCACGAAAGGCTTAAACCAAATCTTTCTATACTGATTTCTTCCGCTGAGCAGCTCGCAGCTTGTCGTGATTCAACCGCCACTATTTATTTTCAGTTGCCAAGTTATTTGCAACATAATTATGGCAAATTTGTCGATCTTTTTCGAGAACACCGGCAGCTGATCCCTTGGTTTCCAGCTGTTCTTATTGGTGCTGATTACAGCGCTGCGGTTCAATTGTTGCGCCTGCTGCGCCCCCAACAGATTGTTACGAATAACATGGGTATTGGCTATGAAGCATTCAAGATGGGGATTTCGTGGGTAGCCGGGCCTTATCTGAACAGTATTAATTCTTACACTCTATTGTGTTTAAAGGAAAAATTTAACTGTTCAGGAGCTTTTATTTCCAATGAACTGAGTCAAGACCAGATCAAGATGATAACCAAGCCAGTTGGATTTGATCTTTATTATAGCCTTTATCATCCGATTACTTTGTTGACCAGCCGTCAGTGTTTGGTGCAGCGGATTGATGGTTGTGAAAAAAAGGTTGTCGATGCTGATTGCATTCAGAATTGTACCCGAACAGCCACGATCACTGATATGAAGAACCGGTCACTTTATATTGCTAAAAGTCGTGGCAATTATCAGTGTCTCTACCACTGCAAACATTTTCTGAATAGTGAAATTGTTACCGACTTACCGCACATGTTTACTCAGTTTTTAATCGATTTGAATCCGATCAAAAATGAAACTACAGTCCAATGGGAGCCAGCATCTCTTATTGAACTTTTTGAACGACTCGTAACTGGTGACCCTCAAGCTAGGGAGGAATTAGAGGTGGTTATTCAGAACACCAGCAACGAACCCTATCACCGAGGTATTTGACCTGGTCCGTAGGAATAGCATAAGCTTGAACTTTATGCGAAATGACAATTTAGATGAACCTTTGTCGTTCTGCCTATCTACAGATCTAAAGTAAAATATCTTGACAGAACCGTCTTGTTCGCATATATCTCTATCTAAGAATTGTTCTTACATCGCTGAGTGAATTAAATTTATGGATCTTATCTTATCAAAACGTCTTGAACTTTTTACCCGAACTTGTCGGGAAAAAGATCTTCGTATAACTCCACAGCGATTAGAGATTTTCAAACAGTTAGCGTTGGCCGTGGATCATCCAAGCGCCGAAAAATTGCATCAACGGTTGTTGGAGCGCATGCCGACATTATCTCTGGATACGGTTTATCGGACACTCGGGACATTCTTGGAACTGGGGTTGATCAGTAAAGTTGAAACGGTTGAAAGTCAGGCCCATTTTGAGGTAGCCGAAATGCAGCATCATCACTTGATTTGTCAAAAGTGCAAAAAGATTATTGATTTTGAATGGAAGCAGGTGGATGAAGCGGACCTGCCAGATGAGATTCAATTATTTGGAAATTTTAAACGCAAAAGTGTTGTGGTTTATGGGACCTGTCGAGAGTGTATGGAATAATTCCTTTTTTTTATGCTGCATATAGGAATTATTATTATCTGAGATATAAAACTAATTAGTTCTGATACAATGATTGATCGGTACGGTTTGTCAACCTACTTACGAATGAAGGAGGAGTGTTTATGGGTCAGCAAGGGAAATGTCCAGTAACAGGTAAGACGAGTAGACAGGTGGCAGGTGGAGGAACATCCAATCGAGATTGGTGGCCGAATCAGCTGAATCTTCGTATTCTTCACCAGAATTCATCGTTATCCACTCCTATGGGAGACGATTATACCTACGCTGAAGAGTTCAAAACGCTGGATCTAAATGCTATAAAACAAGATCTCTATGCGCTTATGACCGATTCTCAGGATTGGTGGCCAGCGGATTACGGTCATTATGGTGGATTGTTTATTCGTATGGCATGGCATAGCGCTGGAACCTACCGTATGGGCGATGGACGTGGTGGCGCGGGCACTGGTAATCAACGCTTAGCCCCCTTAAACAGTTGGCCTGACAACGTAAACTTGGACAAAGCGCGTCGTTTGTTGTGGCCAATCAAACAAAAATACGGAAAGAAAATTTCATGGGCTGATCTGATGATACTCGCAGGTAACTGCGCACTTGAATCTATGGGGTTTAAAACTTTCGGCTTCGGCGGTGGACGCGAGGATATTTGGGAACCGGAAGAAGATATCTACTGGGGTTCTGAAGATGAATGGTTGGCGACCAGTGATAAGCCCAAAAGCCGTTACAGTGGTGAACGTGATCTTGAAAATCCCCTGGCTGCGGTGCAAATGGGGCTGATTTATGTAAATCCAGAAGGTCCTGATGGTAATCCTGACGCTGTCGCATCTGGTCTCGATGTTCGTGAAACTTTCGCCCGTATGGCGATGAATGATGAGGAAACCGTTGCGCTCGTTGCAGGCGGTCATACCTTCGGCAAATGTCATGGAGCCGGTGACGCTAGTCATGTTGGTCCCGATCCAGAAGCTGCCGGTATTGAAGAGATGGGGCTGGGATGGAAGAGTAGTTTCGGTCGTGGTCATGGTGATGATACCATCAGTAGCGGTATCGAAGGAGCCTGGAACCCCACTCCGACGAAGTGGGACATGGCATATTTTGATACCCTTTTTGGTTATGACTGGAACCTGGTAAAAAGTCCGGCCGGAGCTTTCCAGTGGGTGCCAAGTGATCCAGCAGCAGCCACTGCAGTGCCGGGAGCCCAGGATTCATCTAAGAGGCAACCTCCGATTATGACTACCGCAGATCTCTCTTTGAGGATGGATCCTATTTACAAGCCGATTGCAAAACGTTTTCATGAAAACCCTGAAGAGTTTGCTGATGCTTTTGCTCGTGCATGGTTCAAGCTGACGCATAGAGATATGGGCCCCCGCTCACGTTATCTTGGTTCCGAAGTCCCTGAAGAGGAGCTTATTTGGCAGGATCCTATCCCTGAGCTTAATCATGAGCTGATCGATAGCCAGGATATCGTTAGCCTGAAAGGCAAGATCCTTGATTCTGGATTGTCGGTACAGCAATTGGTTTCGACTGCTTGGGCATCCGCGTCGACATATCGAGACTCCGATAAACGTGGTGGAGCTAATGGTGCACGTATCCGCCTCGCACCACAAAAAGATTGGGCCGTTAATGAACCGGAACAATTGACGAAAGTGTTGTCCGTTCTTGAAGAAATTCAAAAGGAATTTAATCAGGCTCAGACTGACGGTAAAAAAGTTTCGATCGCTGACTTGATTGTTTTAGGTGGCTGTGCCGCCATTGAAAAAGCAGCGCAAGACATTGGTCAGGAAGTTAGTGTCCCCTTTGTTCCAGGACGCACAGACGCCTCACAGGAACAAACTGACATTGAATCATTCAAAGTTCTCGAGCCGCGGGCAGATGGTTTTCGTAACTATCTTCAAGGTCCATTCCCAGTCACGGCAGAAGAGTTGTTGGTTGACAGATCACAATTGTTAACATTGACTGCTCCTGAAATGACCGTTCTCGTAGGTGGTTTACGCGTACTAGGGGCAAACTATGGGCAATCAGATTATGGCGTCTTTACGGCACGGCCAGGGATGCTCACTAATGATTTTTTTGTCAATCTCCTTGATATGGGGACGACTTGGAAGGCTGTTTCCGATACGGACGATCTATTTCATGGGTACGATCGCACCACCGGTGAACTCAAATGGACGGGCACACGCACAGATCTAATTTTTGGTTCTAACTCTCAACTGAGAGCTCTTGCTGAGGTCTATGGCAGTGACGATTCCGAGGGGAAATTCCTGCATGACTTTATTGCTGCATGGAATAAGGTTATGAATCTTGACCGTTTTGAGTTGAGTTGAGTTTAACTTTTGAGGTTTTACAGCGATAGGA
This sequence comes from Desulfuromusa kysingii, assembly GCF_900107645.1. Classification (GTDB taxonomy): domain Bacteria; phylum Desulfobacterota; class Desulfuromonadia; order Desulfuromonadales; family Geopsychrobacteraceae; genus Desulfuromusa; species Desulfuromusa kysingii. Next base: position 256,862 of record NZ_FNQN01000007.1, on the reverse strand, counting down.
ATTGACATTTGTAGAAGAAAAGGTTAATTCAAACACATAAAAAAGCCGAAGAATCAATAGTCGTCATTTTTTTAATGGCGACTATTGATGTATTATAGAACATTTAAAGGAGAAAGAATCATGTCAAGTATCAAAGGAACAGAAACAGAAAAAAATCTACTGAAGTCTTTTGCTGGGGAATCTCAAGCGCGTACCCGTTACACTTATTTTGCCAGCATCGCAAAAAAAGAGGGTTATGTTCAGATTGCTGATATCTTTGAAGAGACTGCTAATCAAGAAAAAGAGCATGCCAAACGCTTCTTTAAATTCCTTGAGGGGGGTGAATTAGAAATCACCGCCATGTACCCTGCTGGTAAAATGGGGACCACAGTTGAAAACCTTTTGGAATCTGCAACGGGTGAGAACGAAGAGCATTCCGAGCTTTACCCCGCTTTTGCCGCTGTTGCTAAAGCGGAAGGTTTCCCCGAAATTGCGGCTGCCTGGAATGCCATTTCTGTTTCAGAAAAACAACATGAAAAACGTTTTCGTGACCTGTTGGCAAATATCGAATCAGATCAGGTCTTTAAGCGTAAGGAAGAGGTGACCTGGCGCTGTAGAAATTGCGGATATATATTTACCGGCGTAGCGGCTCCTGAACTCTGCCCAGCCTGTATCCATCCTCAAGCTCACTTTGAATTGCTTGGTGAAAACTGGTAGATTCGATTTGTCATCCATGAAATCAAGAGCCCCTCGTTGATATTGAGGGGCTTTTTTTCTATTGAATCCTGCGGTTGAATGGGATGTGGTTGAGACAAGGCCCTAGAGATAGCGCGACTTTGTCGCTACTCTGTTTATCGATGTTGAGATCGCTGTGCAACTTGTTGACATTGATATGGGTGGATTTATACTTAATATTATTATCTTTTTTAAATATGTTGCAAGGCATACAGTGTTGGCAGCATTAATCTGTATGGCACGCTATTTTGATACAAAAATATCGAGTAGATGTCATGTTAGAGATAAAAGTTATTGATCCATCTGAGTCCAAGTTAAGGGGGATATGAAGCGATTATTCTATAATTTATCTTTGCGGGGGAAACTGACATTTATTACGACCCTGACATGTTGCCTCATGCTCCTGTTAACTTTGGTCGTCGTTATTGCCATGCAACGGGTTTCGTTGCGAAACGAGCTGCTTCAAGATGGCCAGATGCTTGCTCGGAATATCAGTGACAACTGTGTTGCCGCTCTGTCTCATCACGACCCTCAGGCTGCAGCTTTGGTTCTTGAGCCTTTAACAGCGACCCATCGCGTTATTGGTGCCCGGTTATTTGATCAGAAGCAAACTGTTGTTGCTCAATATGATCGTCACAGGGAAGAAGATCCTGAAATAGATGAACCTACGGTGGAACCCTCATTGCCGCGAGGCTATGATTTTTTCCAAAACTATTTGGATATTCTGCAACCCGTTGTGTCCGATGGCCAAGTGCTAGGTCAACTGCTGTTGAGAGTTGACATGGCGCAGATCAATGATGTTTTGACCCGCTATTTGTGGGTGGGTGGGATCGTTTTTATTGTTTATTCCTGTTTGGCATTCTTAATGGCCAGTGGCTTGCAGAGGCTTGTTTCTAATCCGATAAACGCCTTGCTTGTCTCGATGCAAACAATCTCCCGAGAAAAGGACTATACGCTCCGAGTAGAAAAAAACAGTCACGATGAATTGGGTCGATTGTTTGATGGCTTCAACGCGATGCTGGCTGAAATCGAGGTTCGTGATCAGGAGTTGCGAGAGAGTGAAGCTAATCTCAAGTATCTGGTGAATCATGATTCGCTCACCAAAGTTGCCAATCGATCACTATTCCACGATCGACTTGACCACGCTCTGGCACGTGCAAAGCGTATAAAGTCACGCCTGGCAATCCTTTTTATTGATTTGGACCGGTTTAAAAATATCAATGATTCTCTGGGGCACGATATCGGTGACCTTGTCCTGTGTGTGGTCGCTGATCGTTTGGGACGTTTGGTCAGAGATGCTGATACTTTAGCCAGAAATGGTGGGGATGAGTTTGTCATCATTCTTGATCAGGTTAAAAAAACCAATGATGTGAGTCGGTATGTCCAGAAACTGTCACGAGAACTCGCCAAAACGATTGAGGTTTCCGGTCAAAATCTGCATGTCTCAGCGAGCATCGGAGTCAGCCTTTACCCTGAAAATGGTGAAGAGGCTGGAACTCTGATGAAGGCTGCCGATGTTGCTATGTATAAAAGCAAGAATAATGGTGGTGATAGTTATCAGTTTTATAGTGCAGAGATGAATGTTGATTCCCGTGAATCGCTGTTGCTTGAACATCAACTTCGAGATGCTCTAGAGCAAAAGCAAATGTTGCTTTATTATCATCCCCAATACGAATTGAAGTCTGGACAATTGGTTGGTTTTGAGGCTTTGATTCGTTGGAATCATCCGGAGTTAGGTCTTGTCTCCCCCCTCGATTTTATCCCGATGGCTGAGGAAAGTGGTTTAATAGTCCCTATTGGCGAGTGGGTTTTGTATACCGCTTGTAAACAAATGAAGGCAATACAGGATAAATGGAAACTACCGTTGACCATGGCTGTGAATCTTTCACCACGGCAATTTCTTCATCCTTCGTTGGTACAAACTGTTGCTGAAGTTCTTTATCGCACCAAACTCAAACCCTGCTTTCTCGAACTTGAAATTACCGAAAGTATGGTTATGGGTGATATTGATCAATCTATCAGTAAGATGAATGAATTTGAAAAGATGGGGGTGTCATTAGCTATTGATGATTTTGGTACAGGTTATTCTTCGCTTGAATATCTGAAAAAATTTCCGATTACTAAATTAAAGATTGATCAATCCTTTGTGCGGGAACTGGGTCGTGATGATAACGATAGCGCTATTGTGAATTCGGTTATTGCTTTAGGCAAGGGTTTGAATTTAAGAGTTATTGCCGAAGGAATTGAAACGGTTGAACAACTGGATCTGCTTCGGCAGGAGGGATGCGATGAAGGGCAAGGATATTTGTTCAGCAAACCTCTGCCTGTCAATGCCTTATCGGCTTTGTTGGATTCGGTGCTTATCAATAATCCTGAAGGTCTTACGCAAATGGGGCAAAAATCCTAATCACCTCACGCGTTTTTCGCTTTTATCGTTTGCCAAAAAAAGATCCCAGAACGCCACGGATGATTTGTCGACCGAGTTGACTGCCGATGGATCTGGCCGCACTTTTAACCATGGCTTCAGCCACACTTTGACGTTGGCGTCCAGAGTTTTTTCGCGGTAACTTTTCAGCCTTCAACTGTTCTTTTTCCGCTTTTTTCCGGGCGAGTTCAGCTTGCTGCTCCTGGGCCGTTTCGGCCGCTTTCTTTTTTAATAATTCATACGCCGATTCACGGTCAACGGGTTGACTATAACGGTTGCCGATCGGGGAACGTTGCATCTGGGTTTGACGCTCAGCTTGACTGATCGGCCCGATCTGGCTTTCTGGTGGAGAAATCAGCACCCGTTCGACAGGGGTCGGTGCACCCTTGTGGTCTAATATGGAAACCAACGCTTCCCCGGTGCCTAGTTGAGTGACTACTTCTTGGGTGTCAAATTCGGGGTTGGCACGGAAGGCATCAGCGACGGCTTTGACGGTTTTGCGATCTTTCGCAGTAAAAGCACGTAAGGCATGTTCAATCTTCATCCCCAGTTGACCAAGAATATCTTCAGGAATATCCAATGGGCTTTGGGTGACAAAATAAATACCGACCCCTTTAGAACGAATAAGACGGACGACTTGCTCAATTTTATTTAAAAGGCTTTTGGGGGCATCGTTAAAGAGCAGATGTGCCTCATCAAAAAAAAGGACGAGCTTGGGGCGGTCAGCATCACCGACTTCCGGGAGTTGCTCAAACAGTTCGGCTAATAGCCAGAGGAGAAAAGCCGCATAGACACGAGGTGAACGATGGATCAAGGTGCTGGCATCAAGAAGGCTGATGACACCACGGCCCGAAAAATCACAGTGCATGAGGTCTTCCAACTGGAGAGCAGGCTCTCCGAAAAACTGATCTGCACCTTGCTCTTCCAAGACGAGCAAGCGACGTTGAATGGCTCCAATACTCGCAGATGAAATATTGCCATATTCGTTGCGCAACTGTTTCGCATTCTCTCCCATCCAGAGAAGTAGGGAGCGCAGATCTTTGAGATCGAGTAGCAGCATCCCTTCATCATCGGCAATTTCGAAAGCCGCGTAAATAACACCGCTTTGGGTTTCATTCAGCTCTAACAGGTTTGCCAGGAGCAGAGGTCCCATTTCTGAAATGGTTGTTCTGACCGGATGACCTTGATCGTTATCAATGCTCCAAAACAGGGTCGGGCAAGGTTGAGGTTGATAATCAGGAAGGGGGATCTGTGCCAGCCTTTCATCGATTTTTGGATGTGCTTTCCCCGCGGCGGCAAGCCCCGATAGGTCCCCTTTGATGTCCGCTGCGAAAACTGGCACACCGAGTTTTGAAAAACCTTCAGCGAGAACTTGTAGGGTGACTGTCTTTCCTGTGCCTGTCGCTCCTGCGACTAAACCATGGCGATTACTCATCTGCCCTAATTGTTGAATTAATTGTCCATGGCTTGCGCCGAGATTTAAAACAGGGATAGCCATTTTGATCTCCGAACGGAAACTGACGATGAAATAATTATTGTGAAACTCCGATGATCTGCTGCTTCAGGCGTAAAAATTCTTCACGAGTGATCAATTCGTCATTGAGCATCTGGTTGAGTTTCGTTAATTCCTGAATTTGGGTCGAATCTGCCGCTTCCAGTTGTTTTATTTCAGGGGAATTGGTGGTCTCAATCAGTTGCAAATTATCATCCTTGTGTCCGAGCTTCATGGTCGCCATTCCACCCATGAGGCTGATTTCTAATGTCCGGTCGCTAAATGCCGGGTTAGACATCAGATCGTTAAGCTTTTGCCTGTGGGCTTTAAAATAGTGATAAAAATAGTAACCTGATGCCCCAATCAGACCGATTCCGAGCAGAGTTATCAGCCAGCGGAAATCGTAAATCCCTTTAATGACAACAACAGTGATCCCGAGACCGACGATCAATAGGACGTGGAGCACAAGAACCAGGTAGCCAAGAATGACACCGTTAAAAACCCCTTTATTTTGTTCGTTGTAAAGTTTCATTCTGTTATGCTTCTCTTGGTGATAGTTAGGTCTGTAAAAGATACCACAGCTGTCAGAAATGATAAAACATATCTGTATGTGATCGGAGGTTTGTCTGTAGAATGAATATTCTCGGCATAGATATTGGGGGCAGTTCTATCAAAGGGGCGATTGTGGATTCTGAGACTGGACGCCACTCGTCCGAGTGGCTGGAACTCGAGACCCCTCAACCTGCGATTCCTGAGGCGGTTGCCGAAGCGGTGGCTCGGTTGGCCCAAAAATGTCATTGGACTGGCGTGATTGGTTGTGGCTTTCCAGCGGTGGTGCAAAAAGGGATCGCACAAACGGCTGCCAATATTGATATCAGCTGGATTGGGACCAATGTACAACAATTGTTACAGGATAACACCGGCTGCCCTTGCGCCGTGGTTAACGATGCGGACGCTGCTGGTCTGGCTGAGATGAGGTTTGGAGCCGGTCGTGGAAGCGATGGAACCGTTCTGATTTTAACCCTGGGTACCGGAATTGGCTCAGCGCTATTTTCGCACGGTGTGCTGTTTCCCAACTTGGAATTAGGTGCTTTACCGCTCCACGGTTCTACCGCTGAAAATTATGCATCGGCCGCAGTACGGACAAGACACCAGTTAAGTTGGCAGGACTGGGCCATGCGTTTGAATGAGTTTATGCCTATTGTGGAGAGGTTGCTCTCTCCAGAGTTGATCCTCATCGGTGGTGGTGTGAGTAGCAACAGTCAGCAATTTTTCCCTTTTTTACGTACCAATGCACGACTGTTGCCCGCTCAATTGCAAAACTATGCTGGAGCGGTCGGCGCTGCATGTTATGCCGCATTGAATTGCACCGCAGAGGGTGATTTTTATTGAAGCGTTTCTTCCAGATACCCCAGAAAGCGTTGCCATGATTTCACATCAGCATCTTTACGGTATCGATCAGAACCAAAAACACTGAAAGCATGAGGTGCGCCACTATAGGTGATCATCTCGTGAGCTATTTGAGATTGCTCCAATTCTTCTGTAAGATTCGCAAAGTCACGCATTGTTACCGAGGTGTCTGCTGAGCCATGCAGAATAAGAAGCTTTCCTTTCGTCTGTGAATAATCTTGTCCCTCTGGAGTTGTCAATCCGCCATGGAAAGTGACAAATCCTTTGAGGTCTTTGCCCGATCTGGCATATTCAAGAACGACAGTGCCACCAAAACAGTAGCCCATTGCGATTGCATTTTCGATATCAGCTCCTTCTGCTTTGGCGGCAGCAAAGCTTCCCTCAAGAAGGTTTCGCATGCGAGTCCTATCACGATAAAGTGCGGCGGTTAGTTCTCTTTTGTCAGCAGTATCGGTTGGCCGAACACCTTTCCCGAACATATCCGCAGCAAAAACAGCATAACCCTGCTCTGCAAGCATCTGGGATCGCTTGATTTCATAGTCGGTCAAACCGTCCCAGTCATGAATTAAAAGAACCAGCGGTGCGTTTGTTTGTGGGCTGATATAGTACCCTTCGAATTCTTCCCCATTAATAACGTAGCTTACTGTGTGACCTTGAGCGTAAACCGTAGAGGCAAATAACAGTAAAACAAGAAAGATCAGCAACTGTTTCATATTTATTCTCCCGTCGAATAGATTACTATTTTGGTTAACTTTACCATGTTTTTCATTTATTTGAAGTCGACAGGGGTCTATTTTGTTTAAATCACGATTTTTGCAGGGACTTCTGGTTCTGACTTTTAACCCTTGGTATGGATGGTGGTGCTTTGAGAGGTCGCTAGTAGCTGTTAATTGCGTTGAAATTATTTTGAGAAAAAGACCGGTATTTGGGTTGTATGGATAAAAAATGGGGACCAAATGGTCCCCATTTTTTATAAGAATTTAACTTCGCGTTTTAATTTTATTCTGTTGCACCACAAGCAACTTCAACCCGGCGATTCATTGAACGACCTTCGCTTGTTGCGTTGTCAGCTATCGGCTGGGTTTCACCAAAGCCTTGGACCTGAAGCCTTGAAGCCGAGATATCAAACTTGTCGACCAAAGCCTTCACAACCGCTGCGGCACGACGTTCAGAGAGCTTTTGGTTGTATTCTGCTGGACCTTGACTGTCTGTGTGTCCCAAAATCACAACTTGATTACCAGGGTAGTCGTTGATGCATTGTGCTGCTCTGGCAATTTCTCCAAGGTATTGATCCGAAACTGTATTACTATCGTGACCAAAGTTAATTTTTAAGGTCAGCTTGGTCGGGCAACCAGTTGCATCAACCGAGACGCCCTGTGGAGTCCCTGGGCACTTATCCATGTAATCAAAGACGCCGTCACCGTCGCTGTCGAGAGGACAGCCAACTTTGTCTACTGGAGCACCTTTAGGAGTATTGGGGCATTTGTCCTGCGCATCGATGACACCGTCACCATCACTGTCCTTTGGTGGGATGACAACCGGTTTCGGGGCTGGTTTAGGAGCAGGTTTCGGGGCTGCTTTAGTGAGGAAAACCTGATTGATGAAGTTTGCCATGCTGGCGTCGTCTGCCAACATATTATCGGTGGTAGCAAAGCCACACTGACCAGCCTCAGCAATCTCGTTCATCACATCTTGCCCGGAACCATTTCTTTCATTGCCAATGGCGATGGTATAGATGCAAAGGTTTTTGCCCAGCATACCTTTAAGTTCTTTTGCTGCTGCTGGTGCATCGTCCATATCCAGACCGTCACTGACGACGATCAAAGCCGCTGGCCCTGATGCTGATTTCAGGTCATTCCCTGCGGCTTGCAGGGCTGCCGCCATAGGAGTTTCACCACCGACATACTTGATTTTACTTAAGCCATCATGGAAGCTGGCTTTATTATAAGCACTCATGCCATAGAGCAGATCAGTCGCACTTTTTGACCGATAGCTGCTGTGTCCCAGACTCCGCAACCCACTGTTGTAGTTTAAGTCAGCAGGGATTCCTTGGTTAATCCGTTTAACCAGGTCGCGAGCCACAAGAAAGTCATTCTGGCCATTTTCGTCCATACTCAAAGAAGAATCGAGTATGATTTGAAAATTGTCGACTTTAGGAGCGTATTTATCTCCTGCGGATGACGAACTGCTTGTGTCAAGCGATTGCAAAGGGGGTTGCATTTTGGGTGCACAGCTGGCAAGCAATGCGACGAGAGCGAGCGAAATTAAAATGTGTTGACCGTGTTTCATGAAAAAATCCTCTCTTTGTTCTTGAGTGTTGTTGTCTCCTTAATGAGAACCCTAACAGTCTATCACTTAAAAATCCGTAGTCAAGCCATAATGATGACCAATTGAGTTATATACGGTGAACGTGTTCATGAATTGATCTGATCTGCTCACTTCTGTTAATCTGAAAATATGAACACTCTGGAAATTTATTATGATTATGTCTGACCTTGGTGTTATTTCGGTGCCGTGCGCATTGAACAATTAGCCCAGGATTTTGATCTACAACTACGCTGGACTGTCTTTCCCCTTCATCCGGAAACACCTCTAGGAGGAAGAAAGTTGACGGATCTTTTTGCTGGACGCATGGATGTTCCCAAAGTGATGGCCGATTTGAAACAACGTGCTGAAGGGATGGGATTACCTTTTACTTCTCGAACCCATACTTACAATAGTCGACGTGCACAAGAGCTCGGTAAGTGGGCAGAAGTTCAGGGGGTTGGAGATGCTTTTCGTGAGACTGTCTATCTTGCTTACTTTGCTGAAGGGCGCAATATTGCAAACATCGATGAGTTGATGGCTATCTGTAAAACCTTAAGTCTCTCAGTGGATGACGCTATGCACATCTTAGAGAGTGGCAGTTTTTCGGCGGTTGTGGATGCCGATTGGAACCGCGCCAAAGCGTTTGGGGTCAATTCTGTCCCTACGCATATTTATGCCAACCGTATGCTTGTCGGATTTCAGGATTATACAGCCTTTCAGCGACTGATCATGGGGAGTTTTTCCTCGTAAAGATCTGATTTTTTCAACTGCAGCTACTTAAATTCTCTGTTTCAACGTATGTTTCAGCAATTTGACGAAATTCATTTTTTAGATCAATGAAAGCAGCAATCATCATTGGGTCGAAGTGTTTATTGCTTTGGGCAATGATCATTTTTTCAGCCTCATCAAAAGAGATCGGATCTTTGTAACATCTGCGGCTGATCAGCGCGTCATAAACATCAGCCAGAGCCATCATCCTGCCCTCAAGTGGAATATTTTTTCCATTCAAGCCAAGGGGATAGCCGCTACCATCCCATTTTTCATGGTGACTGTAGGTAATATTGGAGGCGATGGTAAGAAACTCATTGGTTTTATTGTAGTTATTGATAGCGTTATCAATAATGGTTCGGCCAATTTCGACATGACTCTGCATAATGGTAATTTCATTAGCGTTGAGACGACCTGGTTTTTTTAGAATTGCGTCTGGAATTCCCACCTTCCCTATATCGTGTAGAGGCGCAGCCCGGTATAGCAACTCAATAATATGAGGCGTTAGATCTTTTTGGTTGAAGTGACGATGATTTTTCAGGTAAGTGGCGAGCAGTTTGACGTATTCCTTTGTACGAATTATGTGCAGTCCTGTCTCAACGTCACGGCTTTCAGCGACCATTGTCATGCTATCGATTGTGGCTGAGTGGGCCTCGCCAAGATCTTCAAGAAAACGTTTGCGTTCAATATAGTGCAATATGGCAAAAAACAAGGAAAAGATAAAAAACATGAACAAAAACGGGGTCAAAAAGAATCCCGGTGAAATATAGATTCCGCGACGAAGAGCTATCCAGGTGACGACTATGGCTATGAGTGTTACGCCAAGGAAAACAACCCATGCGGCAAGGTATCTACGTTCAAAAACTAAATAGACAACCAACAGAGAAAGTAAAAACGACAATAAAAAAGCAATATTTTTTGCATAGTCCGGTTGGTAAAGCCCTTGGCCATTAATAATATTCTCCAGCAGCGCTGCATGCACAAAAACTCCTGGAATAATGTCTCCGGATGAAGTGACAAATTGATCATATAAGCCCGCTGCAGAAGCGCCAATCAGGACTAATTTTCCGGTGAATAGTGCGGCTGGAGCGCGACCGGAAAGGACTTGTGAAACCGGGATGCGAACAAATGATTCCTTGGGATAAAGGAGATTCAATACTTCTCCGCGTCGATTCATCGTAATGGTTTTGTCGGTAAAAGACAGCTTTAGCGGAGCCCACCAGTTGGTGGAATGCTTCAGTTTTATCTGCGGATCGACCTGAGAGAGCATTGCCAGTGCTAGGCTCGGGATTATCTGCTCTTTATAGCGGATAATGAGTGGTTGACGCCTGAAGACCCCATCACTATCGACAGAGGCATTGATGTAGCCTACCCCTTGTGCCGCTTGTTGCAGGATGGGGGTATTACATAGCAATGAACGACTTTCAGGAATTGAAATGTCAGTGGGCAGAGATATCTTTTGTGCTGGAAAACTTTGACACTCTTTGGATGCGCTGCTTTCTTGTGACGCGAAAAGTGGCAAAACTGTTGGCCCACTCTGTAAAATTTCAGCCAGTATTCGGTCATGATCTGCCAACTCAGCGGGAAATCCCTGCAACTGAACATTCAGTCCCAGCAGTTGCTTGTAGAATGAGATAATTTGCGAAGGCGATGTGCGATCTGGCTCTGGAAAGAAAATATCTAAGCCCACGGCGGCTGGTTGTTGTCTCAGTATCTCTTGCAGTGTTTTTGCCAGAATCAATCTTGGCCAGGGCCACTGGCCAAGCAGTTGCAAGCTTTCTTCATCTATTTCTACAATGACAGTTGAGCCTGAGCTGGGGGTGAGCGGGGGGGGGGAGTGGCTGGTCATAAAATCAAAGACACGGTAATCAAAAAAGGGGATGGCTCCACTGATATAAATGAGCAGGTGGAAACCTAAGACAAACAGAAACAGAATTGAAAACTTAGACAGTTTTTTCATTTAACGAATCAATATCTCTACCCTGCGATTCTTGGGTTCAGGGATACCATCTGCCGTTGGGATAAGGGGGGCTTCTTCACCGTAAGATTCAACAATGATATTGGCAATACCCAGCTTTTGCTCAACCAGCCAAGCATTAATAAAACGGGCTCGTTGTAATGACAAGTCAACATTATACTCTTTCGACCCCATTCGGTCTGAATGGCCAATAACGTTAACTTCGCAGGGAATCCGTTCTTTGACCGCTGCTTTAATCTCTGTTAAAAGCTGTTTCGATTGTGTTGTTAAGATGGTTTTGTCAGTTTCAAAATACAAAAGAAACTTAATGGGGGGCTTCGGTGTCGAATTGATTAGAGCTCCATACTCTTCTTCCATCATTTCTGGACTGATGGTTTTCGGTTTTGTCGGGATTGCTCTAGCTGATGCTAGTTCAGTGAAGGTGTTGGGTTCATTCAGGGTTAATTCACCTTGATCCGTTTTCACGATAATGGCATTTGTCGATTTACCTGAATCAAGAAGAACGATGCGACTTGTAGAGCAGCCCATCATGTTTAAGATGAGCACAAAAACGAAAACATAAAGACAGTTTTTCATAATTCCCCTCATCTGACGTCAACCAGAAACTTGGTGCCACGAATACCGATCGTCCCTTTAGGTATCTCAAAAATAAAACTTTCAGGTGAAAGTTCACCCACTTTCCCCGATTGAAAAACAGCAGCCCCTTTTTTCAGGAACAGGTGGAAGTCAAAGATTTTTTCAATTGGTTTAAATTGGAACGCTTGGATACGCAAATAACTTTTATCTTTAAGGGAGAGTACGCTGCCATCGTGAAAAATGATCCCGATACTGGCACCTGAATCAGTAATCAAGACATCACCCTCTTGGAGATTGTCACCTTGCGCGATCGGCGTAAAGTTTTCTCCTCGTTGCAGCGTGACTTTGCCTTGGACCTTTTTGACAATTGCAATGTTGTCACTAGATAACGCCGGGCCGCATAACGAGACGACTATCACAAACATCAAAATGAGATGTTTCATCGTGGTCCTCTAAGGTTAGATTTTTATGGGGTGTGACTTATGCTGCATGATTATGATTGCAAGTAACGACATTGGGTAAATCTTTAAATACTATTGAATACTATGACGAATCAACAAAATATAATCTTATTATACCAAATTATTGGTGCCTTACTTGATCCCGGGTTAATAATCGGTTCAACTGGTTGTTTCGTTTTTATTTCACAGAGACACGAGCTCATTCCAAACTTAAAAACGGCTTTGCAAAATAGTTCACAAAGCCGTTTTTACTCTAACAAGATAGACAGCTGTCAGCTAACGGGGGGCGACAGGCAATCCTGCTTTAATCCAGGCATAATAGCCACCCAGTAACGGTCGTACGTGGGTAAAGCCATTTTTCATCAATGTCAGTGCCAGACCGGCACTGGAACCTTCACTCGGTCAAGTACAGTAAGTGACTATTTCCGTAGCGGGTGGAACCTCTGCTTTGAACTTTTGTAATGCACTTTGTGAATCAATTCTTATGGCACCGGGAATTTTGTCTGCTGCTTGCTGCCATTGTCCCGGGGTTCGTGTGTCAATGATAATAACAATTTCATTGCTTGCAAGTAGTGCTTGAAACTCTGTCATGGAAATTCTTTTAACATCTCCCGGGCGTTCAGGTATCTCAATGGCGATTGCGTTGCCGAGAAGTGCAAAAGTGAAAAAAAACAATAGAAACAAGCGTATGGGAAATATTGTCCGCATTATTGTTCTCCTTTGTTGGGTTTTGGATATTGTAACATGGATGCGATTCCGAGGTGAAAGGGGCGGGGGCGTTTTATCTCCACGTGTCTCTTGGCTTTGTCGCTGGTGTCAGCGGCGAGGATTCTGAATCAAGGTGGTCGTTGTGATTCTGGTACGAAAGAGGCGAATCATTTTTTATGGCTTATGATCGATTTTTCCTATGAATATATTCGGAAAATGTGATAAGTGTCACATATCAGTATGTAACTATTTGCAATGTATTGAAACAATTCTTGTTAACTGCCTGATGTGAGGGGGGGCTTCTCTATATCTTCCTATCTATTTTTTAAAAAATAATATTTCATTAATTCTCTCGGTGTTCTCACCAATACGGACTTGGATTCCAAACCTTTATCGATTTTAGAGGATTCTTATGCGTGTGAAATTTTGTGCTAAATCATTGCTATCATTGTTGCTTTTGTTTATGTCTGTTGCGGTTGGATTCTGTGCGAGTAGTTATGATCGCGAATTGATCGTGCAGGATAAAACCCGTGCCATGCAGGTCGAATCGGTTTTTAAAGAGCTGATGGCCGCCTATGAAGATGAAGATGCGCGTAGTTTTCTTGATTACGTCTCCGATGAGCGTTTTCGGCAGGATTACATCACCTTCACCGATGCCCTCTATAGCGATTTCCGGAATTATGAAATTCATCAGGTCGATTATTGGATCGACAAAGTGGTCCCCGATAACGTCAAACAGTTTCTGTTTGTCCACTGGGAGAAACGTTATGAAAGTCTGGATGATGGTCGGCAGATAACCCAAAAAGGGGTTTCCCGGTTTCTATTTGACGAAGTGGAAGGTGATTATCTGCTGATTGAATTGGCAGGGAACCAACTCTTCGGCGCTAGCTTGCCCGAATGGGTTCAGGAAGTTTCACCAATTTCCGGTCAGGAAGTGACGGCAGTCGTTGCTGAGCCCGGAGCTGTTTGTGATGCCCAACACCTGAACTTGTGTGATGGTTCAAACTGTGCGTTCAACGGTGGTTACTGGTATGACAATAGCTGTCATCAAACCCCATACAGTCCCGCGGCAGTCTGCGATAGCCAGCATCTTGAGTTGTGTGATGGTGCCAACTGTTCGTCTAACGGTGGTTATTGGTATGACAACAGCTGTCACCAAACCCCACAGGGGCAAGCTGATTTGAGGGTACAAGTTATCGATCTTCTTGACGATCAGGTTTACTTTGTTGTTTACAATGATGGAACGGTAGCTAGTACTAGCTGCACTTTGCATGGGATAGAAGTTCCTGTAGTTGCTGTGAGTGCGCCTAGTGAAGTGACCATGGAGATTGGGCCGATTGCTGCTGGGTCCAGTTTTTCCGGAATGTTGACGGGTATCTTTCCTCCCGGAGTATTGACGATTGATTCAACCGATGTCGTTTCTGAAAGCAATGAAAGCAACAATGCGACTTCCTACAACTATTAAGGATATGGATCAATGGTTAATACAACGAAATGTTTACTGCTTATTCCTTTAATTTATACCTTTGTTCTCTCTGGTTTTTCGTTTGCTGCTGATCCTACAAGCGCTCAATCTTGGCAAGTTCGTGGTCGCTCAGAGACTATGCTGGAGTGGCAGGATGTCAGTGGCAACGCTGCGAGTACCCTGGATGAAGGGACCACCTGGCGTCAGGAATTGAGTATTGCGATACAAAAGCAGACCGAAGCAGCGCGGGTCGGTCTGGACTTGCGTGGACGTGCGACCAATAATGAGCAAGTTGACAACCGTGACGCTCGCTTGATGTATCTACATGGGTTCTATCGCACGGAGAAACTCCACCTCGAGTTGGGCGATGTCGCTGCTTCCAGTAACCCCATGGTCCTCAGTACCAGCGCCAAAGGGGCAAAGCTTGCTTATCAGATTGGCGACCGGGATAGCGGTTGGGATTTGGGGCTGATTGGCGGGTTGCAGAAAGCCTCATGGGAAGAGGTCTACGACTCCACCGCTGATGACTCGGTTGATCGGTACGTTGCGGGAATGCATAGCACCTGGAATCATGCCCCCGCACAGTCGATCGGCGCAGCGATCTCTTTCGTCAAAGATGATTCTGCCACTGCCGATCAAGGGGGCGTTCTGGCTATGGATACCGCCGAAGCAAAAACCGCCGGCGTTAATTGGAACTGGCGCTTTAACCGCTATCTGAGTATCCGGGGTGAAACCGCGTACAATCAGAGTGATCTCAACACCAGAGATAATGAGGATGATGAAGACGCCGGAGCTATCCGGGTCAAAGTTTATACTAAGCCAATCCCACGCTCACTGCGAGTCAACTTCACGTATGAACGATTCGATACCGATTTCAAACCGGTCATTGCCAGCGCTGCAGCTGACCGTGAACGATTTGAAAATGATACCGAGTGGATGATCAACCGCGAGTTCAAGGCGCGTCTTACCCTGAAACACAGTCAGGATAATCTTGATGGCGGCTTGGGTGATACTCTGTTTACCCGTGACGCTGCGCTCTATTTAACCTATCGACCCGACTGGATGAAACGTGGTGATTTCGGTTTGCGACTGCAGGGCAAACGCAATAGTGGCCGCGGTTCTGATCAAAACATGCAAGTGATGTCGATTGATTTCAATAACCGGCCCAAAAGCGGTTGGCGCTACGGCAGCAGTTACATCCTCACCCTTATCGACGATAACGCTGAGGGTGCAGAAAATCAGCAAATCAACACTGTGCGCGGAACTCTTGGCTGGAAGAAACGTCTTGCCGATGATCATCTGGTTCGCGCTACGCTCACCCTTGACGGCAACTTTATCAATAAAAACAGCGGTGACCAGGTTGGCCTCGGTGGCCGAATTGATTGTGGCTACGACGCCGGAGACCTCTGGTCGATGGATCTTTTTGCTTCAACCAAGAACAATGGCAACGATGCTGCCGCAGATACCCAATATATCAATTACCAGTTCCGGGCCGATTATCATCCTGGATCCGACCGCTCAAAATCGATCCGTCTCAGTGCTGAACGACGTGAGTATGAATCTGATGAGACGACAACAGATCAAGATTATCAAGAACATCTGGTCAAACTCGCCTATCTGTTTTCATTCTAAATAACTGGCCGCTTACACCCTGTATCAAATGTGAGCGGCTTTTTACATTTTAAAGGCCTGACTTATGAACATGCGATCTGTTGCTAAGCTCTTCCTTTGCCTCTTATGCCTATGTGCCACGGTCATTCCGGCCCAATCTGCCTATTATGATGGGTCTGACCTGGGTTATTTGGA
Source organism: Desulfuromusa kysingii (assembly GCF_900107645.1). Classification (GTDB taxonomy): domain Bacteria; phylum Desulfobacterota; class Desulfuromonadia; order Desulfuromonadales; family Geopsychrobacteraceae; genus Desulfuromusa; species Desulfuromusa kysingii. The sequence continues at coordinate 240,752 of NZ_FNQN01000007.1, read as the reverse complement.
TTATGTCACCGTCAACGGTCTGGAATACGAGGAGTATGATACACGGCAGATCATCTTTACCTCAGGGGATTTGCTGGACGGTTCAGTTCTTATCGAAGGGCTCTTAGAGAGTGAGCAGAAACAGATTGCAGTCAAAGATCTGAATGTCGAAATCACCTTGGATGGAGGCACCACCTGGCAAGCGGCTGATGGTCATAGTCGTTGGAGGTATAAGTTCTACCCCGAGATTAACAAGATCTATGAATTTTCTATCCGGGTCGTGAAGGATGGACAAACAGATCTGCCTGGCGAACTATGGCGCATCGGTGAATTTGAATTACGTACTACTGCTGTCGCTGAAGCTGAAAAGCTCAGCGGTCAGGGTTCCATCGCCTTGGGTTGGCTTGGCTCTTATCTGCCGGAGCGTTTGCTCGATCCAGAGTCCAAGGAACTTCTGGTCAGTTTTAATGACTTGCAGACACAAGCAGGGGAGATTGTCAGCGGAACCGTTGTGGTGGCGACGAAAACAACCCTCACTCTGCCCGGTGCCGTATTGCAGCTTGATCGGATGACTTTTTCCCCTACTGGAACATCACTCCAAGGCTCTCTGGAGCTTGATATCCAGGGGATGAGTTTCCCCAATTTACCCCTTGACGCGATCAACCTGACTCTGGCTGGTCTCGCCGGTGATATCTCCATCGCCAACGCCAGCAAACCATTCAGTTTCGATCTGATAGAAGGGACATACGCCGTCACTCTGGTTCTTGATGCCCTGACACTTCAGGTTGACACTAACAAGGATGTGCCGTTCTCCTTCTCAGCTCTTGGTGGAGCATTGCAGCTTGGATCGGGGTATGGCAATCTGGAGGTTCCAAACCTCAGCATGCTGGCAGATCAATCCATTGGCTGGGGACAGGCGGCAGTGGCCGAAGGTGCTGAGGCCGTCGCTTCGCAGTTAACAATTCCCGGCACGGCTTTTAAACTTATCGATATTGGTGGTGCCATCAATCTGGCGAAAAAAAGCGTCTCACTCAGCGGCAAGCTTCAATTTCCAGATTCGATAGGTGGAGGTTTTGTCAGTCTGCCCGCGGAGACCCCGCTGATTCTTTCCCGCAAGGGGGTTTCCACCGGCGGAACGCTTGAATTCGCTGCGGGCACTCTGCCATCTCTTAACCTGTCTGGATTCCCGACCAACCTGTCTGCATTATCGTTGACTATTGCCGATAATCTTCCGTCAGGGAGCTTGACGGGCCAGATAACCCTGAGCAATTTTGCCAGTCTGCCGTTGGATATTGCTGCGGATATCAATAAAGACGGATTGAATTCCCTCCGCATGGCGGTGGAAAAGGCAACCAACAATTACACCATCACCGATTTTGCCACCTTGAGTTTGACCCGGATTGGTCTGGAATACGCTGCGGGGGATTTCTCTGTGGATCTGGACGGTTCTATCACTCCTGCTGGAGATCTTATCTCGTCTATAGAGGGGATCGGAGAATCTTTGGTCTTTACTGGTTTGAACATCGCCAGTGACGCAATTACTTTGGCTGATAATCTGGCGGGTTGGCATGACTTGAGTGGTGCGTCAGTGCAAATTGAAGATGCCGTCCTGGCGCTGAGTGAATATGGCATCGGAGTCGAAAATAATAAATTCTGGGTGGGACTGAAGGGGAGTGGTTCCCTGGCTGGAGCGGAGGTCAACGCCACGGCACGGATTTTCCACGATGGCACCACTGAGGTGACCGGGTTGCAACTGCAACGTTTGCAGCTTGCCTATGGTGATTTTCTCCTCAAGCTGGATCGTAGCGCAGTTGACGCCAACGGTCTTGTCAATGATGCAACCCAGGGGGTGATTGCAGGGTTACCACAGATTGCCATAGATAAATTCCCCGCCCTCTTTAATGAAAATAACGAACTGCTGGTGCAGCTTAACGGCTTCAATGTCGATCTGGCCAACAATAAAGTGACCTTGGGTTCGGTGACTATAAATCCATCTACAGCGCTGACCTTTGATCTTGGTCCGGTTGCCATGCAACTGACGGGGATGACTTTTTCCAGCACTGGTGCCGAAATCGCGGGTTCAGTGTCCTTGGCAGGCTTTGATCTGCCGGCAACGGATATTCCGTTTACCGGTTTAAATTTCAGCCGTAGCGGTTTTGCCGGGGACGTTGATCTTGTCGGACTCGCCGGGGTGCGGACGATTGATATTCTAGACGGCGATTACGGATTCAGTCTTGCCTTATCTGCATTGAAGGTGGCTGTCGACACGCAACTTCCCGTGGCGCAGATGGTTCAACTCACCGGATTTTCGGGATCGTTGCAATTCGGTCCCGGTTATGGGGATATCGCCGTGCCAAATCTGCAGTTGTTGGCCGATCATACCATCAGTTGGGGACAAACGGCGGTGGCTGAAGGGGAAGAGGTTGTTGCAACGGCGCTGTTGACGATCCCCGGCACCGATTTCAAATTGGCAAATATTGGTGGAGCGATCAATCTCGCAGCCAAAAGTGTATCCCTTCATGGCCAGTTCCAGTTTCCCGATTCATTAGGCGGCGGTTCCGTCAGCTTGCCAGCGGTCACTCCATTGGTGCTGTCGAAAAAAGGGATCTCTACCGCAGGGACATTGGAATTCGCTGCGGGGACGCTTCCGTCTCTTGATCTCTCCGGCTTTCCGACCACCCTGTCGACATTGTCATTGGCGATTGCCGACAATATTCCTTCCGGTAGCTTGAGCGGGCAAGTCACCTTAAATAGTTTTGCCGATCTGCCGTTGGATATTGCTGCTGATATTAATAAGGATGGGCTGAACAGATTCCGCATGGCGGTGGAGAAGGAGAGCTATAGTTTCCCCCTTGCTGAATTTGCGACTCTCACTCTGACAAAACTGGCGTTGGAATATGACAAGGGAGATTTCTCTGTTGTTCTGGATGGTTCAATCACCCCAACAAATAGCTTAGTCTCATCTGTCACAGGGATTGACGATGCTTTGGTTTTTTCAGGGTTGACGATTTCTCCAGATGCCATCACTTTGGCCAGTGACCTCGAAGGCTGGCACGAACTTACTGGCGCCGCGGCGCAAATCGAAGGGGCCTTTCTTACCCTCAACCAATACGGTATTGGGGTAGAAAACAATCTGTTTTGGGTTGGTCTGAAGGGGCAAGCCAGTCTCGGTGGCAGTACCGCGACGGCAACAGCCCGTATTTTTCATGATGGGACAACCCGTATCGATGGGATCGACCTGAACAACATCTACTTTGCTCTCGGTGATTTTTTCCTCAAGGTGGCAGGTGATCATATTGATGAAGCAGGTGCGATTGCCAATAACACCCAAGGGTATATTGGTGGGCTGCCTCAGGCGTTGATCGATGCTCTGCCCGCCGGGGTTTTGAATGATGCTCAGGAACTTGTTGTCCAACTCAATAATTTTCAGGTTGATCTGGCGAATCGTTCGGTATCCCTAGGTTCTGTTGGCTATATCCCGGCAGCCCCTTTCAATGTCACGCTGGGGCCGGTTACCCTGTCCTTTGCCGGGATCACTTTTACCACCTCCAGCGCCTCTATCGACGGGGCGATTAATCTTTCCGGGCTCGGTTTGCCTGTGGAAGAGATCCCCTTTACCGATCTGTATTTAGGCGCTGGCGCCATTGCCGGTGATATTGATCTCATCGGTGGCGGAGGAACGCGTTCCATCACCATTGTTGATGGTGAATTTGGTTTCCAACTGAATCTTGATACGCTGTCGGTGAATGTTGATACGCGTAAGAGCCTTGCCACAATGGTTAGTCTTAAAACCTTTGGTGGTGGCGTTGAGTTTGGTTCTGGGTTTAATGGTCTGGAAATTTCCGATTTGGAATTGCTGAGTGATAATATTATTTCGTGGGGGAAAAATACTATCGCCGCCGCACCCGTCTCTCTTGCTCGGTTGAATTTACCTGGTGGTTTTGCCATTGGCGATCTTGGTGGCGCCATTGATTTAGCTGCAAAATCCTTGTCTATCTCTGGGACCATTTATCTGCCAGCAGCAATGAACAATGCCAGTATCACTATTCCGGCAGATCAACCTGTGACTCTATCCGCCTCCAACGGATTATCGACGGATGGTCCCCTTGTCTTTGACCCTGGTACCTTGCCGGCGATGTCACTGGCTGATATCGATACGAGCCTGACCAGTCTGTCCCTTGGGATTGACAATAATGTGATTTCAGGGAGTCTGGCTGGAAATCTCGATTTCACCCAATTTGGGAACCTGAAAGTTGCGGTTACAGCTGCATTTGATAGTAAGGATGGATTGCAGCAAGTAAAAATTGACTCTGGCAATTTGAATAAATCTTTTAATCTTGACGGTTTTGCCAGCCTTACTCTGAAAGAGGTTAAGGGGGGATACAAGAACGATAATTTCTATGTCGAACTTGCGGGAATGATCACCCCAACCCATAGTCTTTTTTCCGAATATCAAAGGCCTGTGGAGTTTTCAGGGTTACGGGTCTACAAGGCTGCGATTGAATTTACTGGTGACCTTGGCGGTTGGCAGACCCTTTCTGCTACGACCATAAATATTAATGCGGCTTCAGTCAGTCTGGAAAAGTATGGTCTGGGAATCAGCAATGGTTTGCTCTGGTTTGGTTTACAGGGGCAAGCTGAATACATGGGAGGTGAAGCAAGTATCACCGCCAAAATATTCCACGATAAAACCTTTGAAATATCTGACTTTGGTTTTGATGGTCTGTATCTTGCCCTCGGTGATTTCAGCCTGCGGACCAGCGCTAAAATGGAGGATGGTTTAATCAGTGGGGCTGGCTCTATTAATGCTGGATTTTTAACCGAGTATTTGCCTGCAGAGCTCAAAGATCCGTTGACTGGTGAAGTCAATGTCAGTTTTGAAAATCTGGCGATCGACCTCGAAAACAAAAAAGTGACCAGTGGTACGGTGGTTTTAAATTTCAAGAAAGCACTCACCCCAGACCTTGGTGTTTTTTCCGCTGAAATTCGTTCAGTGAGTTTTGGTTCTAATGGTGCCTCTGTCGATGGTGATTTCAATCTGGATTCACTGGCTGGAATTGATATTCCTAATGCCCCGAAAAATTTAAGCTTTGCCGATATTGAACTGTCGCCACGTGGCTTTGCCGGTTCGGTAACCTATAATGCTGGGAGCAACCCGGTCGTTCTGCCAGTTCTCACGGGTGACTATGGAATAACTCTGCGCCTTAGCGAACTGACCGTTGCGGTGGATACTAGTGCTGCAGAAATAGTGGATATGCTGAGGCTTACCGATCTTGATGGCAGTATCAAATTGGGTTCTGGTTATGAGATGGCAGAGGACTTTACCCAACTGACGATGTTGGCAGATCGGGGGATTACTTGGGGAATGCAGCCGAATAGCGATTTGGCTGATATGGGCAAAGAGGCCGCTGAACAGGCAGCAAAAGAAGCTGCTGAGAGCTTATCTGGACTCGATTTTAAAATTCCTGGTACCGAATTTCATGTCAACAATATCAACGGGCGTCTCTATCTCAATGACAAAAAACTCAAGGTTTGGGGCCGGGTGAAATTGCCTGCAAATCTGGGGGGCGGATCCATCGGTTTATCCGAGGTCAGTGCCCTGGTAGTTTCTTCCAGTGGAGTTTCAACCACGGGTGAGGTTGATATTGATCCCGGTAGTATTGGCAAGTTTGGACTGGCTGGATTCGCGGCAGATGTTCAGTCCTTTTCTTTTGGCGTCAGCAGTAACTCAATTTCAGGTTCGCTGGCTGCAACCATCAAGCTGGTTCAATTTGATAATATCCCGATTGATGTGACTGCAAGTCTGAGTAATCTCGGGTTAGAAGAGTTGACGATTGTCACAGAGTTACCAGAGAGCCCCTTCAGCCTTGCTGGGTTTGCCGATCTCACCTTAAAGAAGCTTGGTGGTAGCTACGTAGACGGGGAAATAAACGTTATTATCGATGGTGATCTTGCCCTTGATCCGACTGTTGCTGATGTCGCAAAAACCTTTAATTTCAGCGACCTGTCGATCTCTAAAAACTCCATCAGTATGCCGAGTATCGATGACCCGGTGATGTTTGCCGCTGATCTGCCAGCGTTCTCGGTAGGAGAGGGGCTGGCACAACTCGCTCTGAGCGAATTCGGTTTCACGGTCAAAGATAACCTTATGTGGATTATCCTTAACGGTAACGCCACCATTCTCAGTCAGACCGTCGAGGGGAGTATCCTTATTTCCCACAAGGGCGATATCGATTTAGGGACCCTGCGGGCTGATGATATTGTTGTCAACTTCGGTGATTACAGGTTGACGGGGGCCCTTGCTCTGGTGGACGGGGAGTGGAGTGGTGAGGCGAGTCTCTATCTGGGAGCTTTGCATAGCTCTCTTGATCCAAGCAGCTTGAATGCTTTTGGCGAATTGCCGGTCTCGGTGTCAAACCTTGACATCGATATGGACAGCAAAACCCTCAACAGTGGCACTATCAGTTTTGATCCCGAAGGAAGTTTCACGATCAGTAATGACTTTTTCAACGCCTCGTTGCCAAGTGTTTCCGTTGGTGTCAGAGGAGGCAGCGTTTTTGGTGAGATTGGCGCCGGAGCCTCCATCAGCTTTGATCAGGGAATTCTTGCCGGTTACACCGAAGGTTTAAGTTTTAGCGATTTCGGTTTGGCGAACAACGGTTTGCAGGTGACCGTGACCTGGGCTGACACTGTGGGGAAAAGCATGACCGTTGTTCCCCATACAACCTATGGGATTGATGCCCATTTAAAAGAAATTAAGGTTGCTTTTGATTCCAGTAAGGGCGACGTAACTGAGATGTTTGAGTTGAAGAAAATTGATGGCAACCTTAGTTTTGGGGATGGCTACAGTATGGCCAGTGTTGCAAATGGTGTGACTAATCTCACCCCTGCCATTGTTTTTGACAATGTCGAAAATACCTATGGTTTTAATGCTGTCGGACTCGCCTTCAATTTACCCGGAACCGATTTGCAGGTTAGAGATTTTAGTGGAGATATTGGTTTTGATGATCAGAGCTTAACCCTCGCAGGGACTTTGACTATTCCTTATGCTGAAGGTAAGCAGATTGATATTTCTATCAATGAGTGGACTATTTCTGACACCGGTTTTAAAGGAGAAGTCTCAGCCAATAATGTTGACCTCGCAGATATTGGTTTTGATGCAATGCTGACCGAGGCGAATCTAGCGTTTGATAAGTTTTCTATCGCAAGCGCCAGTCTAGGTATGGAGTTGACCCTCGAAGAATTTTTTGCAATGAAAATAGCGGCAAAACTTGCACTTGCAAACAATGGGGTTAGTGCTTGGTCAATAGGGGGGAGTTCAGCGAAAAGCTTTACCCATGAGGCCCCTTTTGCAACAGTCACTGTCTCGGGATTAAACGCTGGCTATCACTCAGCGGGTGACAACCCAGGGTTGTATTTTGGCCTTGATAGTAGTTTTGCTATCAAGGGGGCGACCCTTCTTTCGGGCTTGCCCAGTCCCATCATCCTTTCCGGTATCGAGGTTTCAGACAGTGGTATCACCATTGATGGTGTTGTCATTGAAACAGGATTCAATGGTGCCTCAGCTACGCTGGCTGGTGCTAAAGTCGATTTAACCACGTTTGCTCTGGGTTACGATGACCACTTCTTCTTTGATATCGCTGGAGGAATTTCTGCGGGTCCGATTGCCGCTGATGTTGTCCTGACGCTCCATCAAAATGCGACCATTGACCTTGAAAAGATTGTCACCGAGTACCACGAAGGCTCGCTCTATTTTAAGGTCGAGCTTGGACTCTCTGAGAGTGAGTTTAGTGGCGCTGTTATTGTTGATGTTGCCAATACGATCTCTATGGATGGCCAATTTATTCTCGGGTCAACCGATACCTATACCTATTGGGGGGCATCATTGGCCGCTGGTGGGTCTGGTGGTGTTCCACTGGGCGCTATTCCCCTGTCGCTTTATAAAGTTGGTGGTGGCTGTGCCTATCATATGACTGTTAATGCTGAAACCGGTGCGTTAACGAAAGATGGAAATAACCCCTTTGTTCTTATGGCTAAGGTGGGTATTGGCACCTCTGATTTTTCCACTTGGTATGGTGATTTCACCCTTTATATTGAGGATTCAAAGCTGACTCTCCATGGTGATTCTTGGTTTTTGACCGAAAGCCACACTGGAGACGCTGATCTAGAAGCAACGATCACTCTTGGTTCCAGTCCGCCATTATTCCACGTTGAGGCAGAAGCAAAGCTATCTAAAAAGCTTGGAAGTTTGACCATGCTCGGTGTCGATGGCACGGTTGACCTGCTGTTTGCCGATGGTGATTGGCATATCTGGTTTGGTTCCCAGGATCAGCGCCTTAATGTCACTGCGTTAGAATATATTACGGGTTCAGGTTATATCCAGCTTAGTTCTGATGGCTTGGCGCTGGGGGTTAAGCAAACCTTTGATTTAGGCGGCGAATGGTGGATCTTTTATGGCAGGATTTATGGGGGTGCAGAAGTAGCGGTTGAGGGTGGCTTTGCACCTTTTTATATCGATGCCAGTGGCAGGGTCTGGATTGGACTTGAAGCCGGGGTCAGAGTTGGTGGTGAAAATTATGAAATTATGGCTGCATACGCCGAACTTGATGCCCATTTCAGAGCACCAAACCCAACCTATGTGATGATGCATGGAGAAGTCAGTTATTCCTTCCTTATGGGCGTAATAAGTGGAAGCTGGGAGATGGATTTCGTCATTCCAGAGGGGACTGAAGGGGCAACCATGGAGGCGAATATTGCTGATCTCCCTTTGCTTGCCATGACTCGGCCCCAAAACAATGCAACCAAGGTTAGACTGGTTAATGAACTCGAAATAAGCACCACGATTCCGCTGATGCACCCTTTTGTGTATGACGATGATAATTGGTATGTGTTGACAGTAAAACATCCTGAAAGAGATGGGGATATCGTCAATTTTACCGAGATTGAGGACGGCAATAAGGGCCTTCTACTTGATGGTTATTCTGGAGCAATGCGTGGTGGTTTGCTCGGGTTGAAAAAAATGGTTTATAGCCCGCTTGCACCTCTATCGAAAGGTCAAGAACACAGCATAAGTACAGTGTTGCAGTTACGCACATTTAATCCGACAACCTCTGGTTCCACCATCACTTATGGTGCTGATAGAAATTGGGGCTCTCTGGTGAAAGAAGAGGTTGTGACGGTTTCATTCACAACCACAGACGAACCCACCAATTTTCGCGAGATGGTTTTGGGGGTTTACCCCTCAGTGTCAACCGCTCCTGTCTATGCTGATACCAATGTATATTTGGAGATGAAAAATGCTTTAGCTGCAGAGGCTCTCAGAGATGGGCAAGAAAGAAACAAAATTAAAATAAATGTCTTAGACCCCAGTGGTACGCCAGTGTCGGGAGCTTGGGATTTCGGTGGTGCTGTGACCGATGATCAGGGTGGTAGTCAACGGTCGATCTTTGTCTTTAAGTCGACGGAACCACTGTACATAATGAAATCTTATACAAATGCAGAAGGGGTTACCAAGTATTCCAAGCAATTGCCAAATGGAGTATGGCCTTATCCGTTTATCACAGAACCAGAGACGAATGAGGGGGATACGAGCCAAACTCAAGCAGGAAGCACTACGCAAGGAAAACAACTTGAACGTTATGTCGCACAAATTGAAAAAGGTACAAATCAAAAACAAAGAGGTCAAACGAGTAAGAGACGTAACCGAGCTGGAAGTGGCGCAGATGAAGCCGATGTTGATGAGAACTCAGCAGAAGGTGGCGTAACGGTCGTTGGCGGTGGTGTGATGCAGGTTGCGGCTGGCCCTACATACATTGGAAATGGCATAGGAGGCGCCGCCAATGAGTATGTTCTTGCCAACGATAGAGTTGGTGCCGTCGTTGCTAGCGATGGTTATCAAAATAAATATACAGTCGAAATATTGGACGAGGGCAACCAAAAAATATATGGAGCAAATTTCTATTTAACTCTTCCCGAAAATGGTGAGGAGCCATCGGCCATGTATTCAGGCTCTAAAGATGTTATTGCTGATGGAGGCCTAGAAAATCTCAACTATTTTGTTAAGTATTCCCTTGATCAGGCCGGTTATCAAGAGGCCCTTGCTGCAGGCCCTTATGCTGCTAAGCGAGAAGAGTTGCGGGCATTATGGGAGCGATACATCAATGGAGAATTCAGTAGCGTTGGATCTTTGTGTCAACCGCCTGAAATGGTCTCTTTGACTAATTTAAGAAATGCCTTTGATAATAATGAACAAAATGTACAAAATGATCTCGAGCAGTGTGCGCCTGCAGCAAGTGTTATTGAAGAGATAGAGGGAAGAGTTAATCTGGCAAAAGAAGAATTAGCGCTTACTTTTAGCACGGTAAATTTTCAAACTCTCGAACTAAGATTTACAACCAAGGCACCGATTAACTGGAATGAAATCGAACTCGAAATTGAATTTGACCCAGCAGTTGATGAAGGAAGTTATTCTATTACTTTCAGAAAAGGTCAATATATCGTGAGAAGCAAGAGTGATAGTATCAACCATCGTATCGAAATGAAGTTTACAAGCGACTATGAAAGACAGCTAATGGAAAGACTGTTATTTCGAATTTCTAACTCTACTTATGGATATCATGTTGTGGATTATTTTGGTGGTGTCAAAGTGTTTACCCGAGATTTTACCGAGTCTCTTATCGGGGCCGACTATAACTATGCACAGGATGAGGCGATTGGTAACACGACCCAGTATCAAGGGAATAATTTTTCCCAATTTCAAATATTGGAGCTAGAGACAAGCCGCGGAACGACCGACTTTACGAGTTTATCATTTTAATATAGTGGTCATTCAGTTTTGAAAAGTCATGTGTATTTCATATAAATGAAACAGGAATCGCTTCTTATGAAGAAGAAGCTTGGAGAAAGCTAGTATGAAAAAAATTGGGTTTATTATATTTCTCAGCATATTCCTTTTTGCCAGTTCTGCGAGTTGTGAGGTTGAAATAGCTCTTAAAGCGAAGTTCGATGGTAGCGTTGTTAAGCTTCGTTGGTATCCTATGGATAAAAACTTAAACTATGAATATAAACTTTACCGCTCTGAAGGAGATAAGACAAAAACTGAACCCGTATTATTGCGTTCCTTAAAGATGGCCTCCTACCAAGAGGCTAAGGAGAAGGTCAGTGATGATGGCTCTTATGCTTTGAAACTCCTCTATCCATTTGAAACTGCGAAAAATGGTCAAGAAAAAAATGCCTACCTCACTCAGATGGAGAATCGACTTAATATGGTTGTCTTTATCTCTATGCAAAAGCCGGAGATAGCTGAACTCATAGGGCAATACTATCTGGATGAGCAGATAGAAAAGGACAAGGTTTATTTCTATACGATAAAGACCTATTCACAAGGCCAGGAAATCTCATCGAGAGAGATCAGAGTTTCTACCAAAAATCCGTATATCCCCACTGGTGTTTGGGGGGTGCAGGCGAATAAGTTTCCATGGGGGGTCGGATTAAAGTGGGAGGGTTACGCTGGATTCTTGGGTTTTAATGTTTTTCGTTCTGAACATTTAAACGGTGAATATAAAAAAATCAATCGCTCTCCGGTACAAGTCCAGGAAGCAGCCAACCCTGATGGAACTGTTGATGTTGCCCCCTATTTTTACACCGATAAAACGGTCAGGGAAGGGGAGATCTACTATTACAAAATTCAGGCATTAGATCTGTTCGGTGACCTTGGCCCTTATTCCGAGGTGGCCATTGGGCAGGTCAAGATAGACCATAAGCCAGCGCCGCCATCACGGCCAGAGCTTGAGATTAGTGAAGATAGCATTAGCTTGTCATGGAACAAGAATGATGGAAAAACCGTGGGCTATAATGTCTATCGGGCTCCCAATTCAGATGGCCCCTATACGCGACTAAATAAAACCATGGTGAATGATACTAGCTATCGAGACGACACCGTAACAGTCGACCACAATTATTTTTACGTGATCACCGCTATTAATGCTGGTGGCTATGAGTCGTTGCGTTCTCTGGCTGTTTTAGGTGTACCTGTGGATGTCACTCCACCACCAATTGTCCAAGAGTTGACGTTTGCTTTAGATCAAGCAACGGTGAATACGACTTGGTCTGAGGTTGTCGCCGATGATTTACTGGGGTACCGCGTCTATCGCACCATGGATCTGACAAATATTGATTGGCAACTGCTGACTCAGGACCCTGTTCCGAAACCAATGTACGCTGATGTGCTGACGAAGAATTTGTCACGTTATCCCTATTATTATCGGATCACCTCGGTTGATACCCACTTTAACGAATCGGCTCCATCCCCTCAGGTGAAGGTGCAACTGCCTGATGTGACGCCACCACGACCTCCATCCATCACCGGATCTTCGGTGCGTGAGGGGCAGGTGGCATTAACCTGGTCACAGGTGCATACCTATGACTTGGCAGGCTTTAATGTCTATCGTGAGGTTGCCGGGCAGCGGGCTAAGATTAATGAAAACAGCTTTGTTCACACCTCTTATGTTGATGCTCAACCGCCTGTGGCTGTTCCTGTTATTTATACCGTTGTTGCTGTTGATGAAAGCGGCAACGAGTCAGACCCTTCCTCCTCCGTGAATCTCAGTGTTCGCGATCACATCAAACCGCAAATTTCGTCGTTCAAAGCCGCGGTGGTCAATGGTGAGGTTATTCTTACCGTGCATTCTAAGGCGACCGATCTCGCCGGATTTGATGTCTTGCGTAGTCATAACAAGCGCGACTTTTTGAAAATCAGCCATGCGCGGATTATGGCAGATAAATTTGTTGATGCGCGGGTCAAGAAGGGGAAGCGATATTTCTACAAAGTTATCTTGTGGGACGAAGCTGCAAATTCCACTGAAAGTACTGTCCGTGTGGTCAGGGTGGCGAAATAGATCTTATTGGGGTTCTGCTAAATCTTCCTCGAGGGGGAGGGTCTTTTTAAGATGATAGTGTTGATTTTTGATGTGTCGCTGCAACGCCTCTATCCTGTCCTGCGGATGGGGGTGTGACGCAAGGATGTAGGGCAGCTTGTTGCCAGCATCTTTTGCCAGGCGGGAAAAGAAATCCGTTGCTCCTCCGGCATGGCCGTAACGTTTGGTGAGCAGATCCAGACCGAATTGATCGGCCGCCGATTCCTGAGCCTGAGAATATCTGACCTGAAAGGAGAGCAGCGCTTTCGAGGCCAGTTCACTGGCAGCGTTGTTTTCACCGAAGAGCAAGGCGGTCGCGACGGCAAGTCCTAAACCGCGTCCAAGGCTGCGCATGTGATCGCGATGGGCGAAATGGCCCAACTCATGAGCCAGCACCATCGCCAGCTCATTCTCCGATTTGACCTGTTGTAATAATCCGGAAAACACCACAATGTTTCCTCCCGGCAGCGCGATGGCATTCACTTCCGGCGTCTCAGACAGAAATATCCTGAATCGGTATTGGCGTAAGGGAGAGTCCAGTGGTAACTGGTCAAGAAGGGGCTGTAGGCGCTGTTGCAGCGCTGCACTTTCTGTGGCAGGGAACTGATTAAGCGCCAGCTTTCCCATCCATGTTTCAATTTTTACCGGCGTTTTTGAAACGGCCCAATCGGCAGTGACCCCAAGGACGATAAAGGTCAAGCCGACCAGTAAAATCAATCCACCAACCAGCCAGAGAAGCTCACTCAGTGGGTGAGATTTGGAGACATTGATATTGTCTTCCAGTTGTATCGGAGTGAATTTCATTATTTGTTCATGACGATAGCAGTTCCATAGGCAATCGCTTCAACGCTGCCGACACTTTTCTTTTTATTGGCACTTCTACCGATGGTCGCAGTTTCCAGGCGCATATTGATGATCATGCTGGCCCCCTGTTTTTTTGCGCTCTCTTTCATCCTCAGAATGGCTTCTCTGCGGGCACGATCAACTAGAGATTCGTAGGATTTGACCCGACCGCCGAAAATGTTGCGCAGAATGGCCAACAGTCGCTTAAAATAATCAATCGAAACGACGACACTTCCAGAGACCAGCGTCGAGTCAGCAACACGTCCGGGAGGGAAGTTCCCTTCAGCGGTGACAACTGCAAGCTTGATCAACTCTTTTTCCCGTTTATTGATTGAGCGATAATGTCGTTTTTCTGCCCACGTCCCAGCAGAATACCCCAAGACTATCAGGATGAGAAAGATGAGCAGATCAAAGTTCTGTAGCAGAATTTCCATTATTGACCTCTATTCAACTCTGACAGCAGTTCCATAGGCAAATAATTCTGCTGCTCCCTGAGCAACAGAAGAGGTGGCAAAGCGAATGTTGACAACCGCATTCGCCCCCATTTGCCGGGCTTGTTCTTCCATCCGTTTCATCGCTTCTTGACGCGAATCCTGAAGGAGTTCAGTGTAGCCCTTGAGTTCACCGCCAACCAGATTTTTTAAGCCAGCCATAAAGTCCCGGCCAAAATGTTTTGCGCGGACGGTACTGCCCTGCACAATGCCGAAATGTTCGACAATTTTCTTGCCGGGAACGGTATTGACGTTGGTCATAATCATCGTATCTGATCCTTTTCATTGAATGGGTAACAAAGCAAATTATTTTAGAATATTATGTTTAGGGTGCGCTAATGTCAATGGTGCTATGAGCTTGATCCCATTATTTGCTACGCATTAAGTTGTTCTTCTATGTCAATGTCGCATATTTCATAAGGTAAGGTTGAGTTTTTTTTATTAGATATGGTTTAAAAGTTGAAATTTACATAGACATTGTTTAATGTTGCAACGTTTTACAAAAACATTGATGTGGAAAATATCTACAGGAGATAAATCGTGTCCAGAATTGAGCAGATGAATAAATCTCTTGCAGATCTGCAAGCGAGTTCCAGCGATATCGAAGCCAGCGCTGTTGTTTCAGTGGATGGTTTGATCATTGCCAGTTCTCTGCCGCAAGGTCTTGAGGAAGAAAGAATTGCAGCCATGAGTGCTGCCTTATTGTCTATGGGGGAGCGGATAGCCGCAGAGTTGAAGCGGGGAGATTTGGATCAGCTCTATGTCAAGGGACAAGAGGGGTACTTTTTAAGCCAATATGCCGGCCCGCATGCAGTCTTGATCGCTATGGCCCGACAGAACGCCAAGCTTGGATTGATTTTTTTCGACCTGAATAAGGCCGCTTCTGAAATCAAAAATTGTCTTGTCTGACCGGTTGAATAGGGAGCGAGCATGCTAACGTTATTTGAAACAGCACAGCATAAGAATGTTTTTGTTGATAATTTAAGCAGCGGTCACATGGTACAGGCTAATCAGCATGTGATCGTTAGTAATGGCATCGGGATGGTTCTTGATCCCGGAGGGCACAAGGTTTATACCAAGCTGTTCTCGATGCTGTCATCGGAGATGGAAATTAGTGCATTGAAGCACATCTTTTTCTCCCACCAGGATCCTG
The DNA here is from genome assembly GCF_900107645.1 of Desulfuromusa kysingii. Lineage (GTDB taxonomy): Bacteria > Desulfobacterota > Desulfuromonadia > Desulfuromonadales > Geopsychrobacteraceae > Desulfuromusa > Desulfuromusa kysingii. The sequence continues at coordinate 225,372 of NZ_FNQN01000007.1, read as the reverse complement.
ACATTATTGCTTCGACCAACGGTTGGTTGATGGTCACCAATGCCGATGCTTATCTGTCTGAGCTATGGATGCGCTTTATCCCCCATTTTGGTGTTGATGAACTGGTCGTTGAGCGGATTAAACCCATTCCCGATGAGGGGATGATTATCACTGTTGGTGACGTCCCGTTGAAGGTTATTCCTGCCCATTTCTTACATTCGCCGGGGAATTTTCAACTCTATGATCCTGTCGCAAAGATTCTCTATACCGGTGACCTTGGCGCATCTCTGGATATGCCTTATTCCTTTGTGGAAGATTTTGCAGCCCACGTCCCCTATATGGAGGGATTTCACAAGCGTTATATGGCAAATTCAAAGGCGCTAAAAACCTGGGTAAACACCGTCAGACAACTCGATATTGAGATTATAGCTCCTCAACATGGGGCAATGTTTCCCAATAAAGAACTCAGTCAGCGATTTATTGATTGGATCGATGGACTGTCCTGTGGAACTGATTTTCTCCCGGATAAATATGCCATTCCAGCCTGATATTTGTGTGGTCAATCGTTTTATGGGGGAGTCGGGATGATTCATCAGCACGATCTGGGGGGAGCGCTTTTAGAACTGAAAAAATACCGCCGGATTCTCATTGATCATGACTTGCAAATGCGAGGGGAAGTCAATGATGGTTCAGGGCGTGTCTCTATTGAGGGGCAGGGTAATATTTGCGATCTCCTGTGTCAGGAAGATCAAGATAAGTTACGGCGAACAGTTGAGAACCTGAAGAACAATGACGTCGCTTCGTTGACATTAACAACGCTTGCAGAATCTCACTGCGAGATTATAGTCGTGCGGAATGATCAGGACTACGAACTGATTTATTGTGATCTGTCAGAATCTCTGCAGTTTATTGAAAAGTTAGCGACTTTTTATCGCTATTTTCGGAGTACGCCCATTGCGATTGCTATGACCGATTCCGAGGGGCAGATTCTTGAAGTGAATCCGTCGTTTCTTACCTTGTACGGTTATGAGCTCAAAGATGTTCTCGGAGAGAATCCACGTATCCTTAAGTCGGGACGTCATTTCCCGCAACTCTATGAGAGCATGTGGCAGCAGATTGCAGATCCGCAGGTGGGGCACTGGTCCGGCGAGGTGGTTAATCGAGCGAGTGACGGCGGCGAAGTCACCGTCATGCTCTCAATCTCCGCTGTGCGCCACGCCAATGGAACATTACAGGGCTATATTGCCAGCGCATTTAACATTTCCCAACAAAAGCGGTTGGAGCAGCAGCTTAAAAATTATAATAACGAATTGAAAGATTTGAATGCGTTAAAAAGTGAATTGACCGCGATCACCTCTCATGACCTGAAGGCGCCGATCAATGCCATCATCAGCAGGGTCAATCTGGTGAAAGCGAGTTTAGATACCATGACGACTGAGCAGATCTCTGCCCATTTGGACAAGATGGTGAGTGCCGGCCAGAAGATGGGGGAATTCATCAACCAGCTTCTCGACATGGAACGGATAGAAGCGGGCAGGGTCCAATTTGAGACTGAGCGGTTAAATCTGGATGCGGTGCTATATTCGACCGTTGAATTAAACCGACTGACGGCTGCAGACAAGCAGGTTGATATTCACTATCAGCAGGAAGGAACGTTTCTCCCTATCCGGGCGGACCGGATGAAGCTGGAACAGGTGTTTAATAATATTTTGTCCAACGCGATCAACTATTCACCCTCTGGATCATCTATCAGGGTGAGCTGTCGCAAGCTGGATGATGCGATACAGATAGAGATGACTGATCAGGGGCCGGGAATCCCTGCTGAAGAGATCGCAGGAATATTTGATCGCTTTTCTCAGGTTAAGAAGAAGGGGGCCCTGTCCATCCGGGCTCATGGCTCCGGGTTGGGTCTCAATATTGTTCAGAAATATGTTGAGATGCACAACGGTACGGTCGCAGTCCGCAATGGAGAGGATAAAGGCTGCACGTTTACCGTGACGATACAGGGCCGTGGCCAGATCACCTCAAGCGCCGATCTGGCTGCCTTGGTGGTTGATTCCAGAGATCAGATTTGCCCGTATTTAGAAACGGCTCTGAAAAATCGTGATGTCTGTTGTTACGTCTGTAAGACGCCACAGGAGATGCAACGGATTCTCGATAATGAACAGCCAGAGTTGGTCTTTTTTCTTGATAGTAATCCGCAATCAACTTCGGCAGATGATGGAGCCCCTTCTCTCAAGGTGATTTTGAATAACGTTTGTCTTTCCGCAGACAGTGGCCAATATTATCAATCCTTGCAGATGCCGGTACTCGATGTCGAAATCTACAACCTTTTGACTGACGTGATCAGGCATATCAACAGGACAGACGCATGACGGGTTATCGTATTAATATTATTGATGATGATCCCACGACCTATGAGATCCTCAACATCTATCTCAAATCGGCGGGATTTAGGGTTCAGGCAGCTTTTGATGGCCGTGCCGGGTTGGATATGATGCGCAATGCCCCTCCCGATCTGGCCCTTTTGGATATCCAGATGCCGGAACTGAATGGTTTCCAGCTCTTGGAGACGATGCGTCGGGATAACTCTCTTCGCGATATCCCGGTTCTGTTTCTCACCTCTCTTGATCGGACTAACCTGAAGATAAAAGGGTTGGAGCTTGGTGCCGATGATTTCATTGTCAAACCTTTTGAGCGTGCAGAACTCTTCGCGCGGATTAAAGCCGCTTTGCGGCGTAGTGAACGCTATCTGCAAACAGAAAATATTTTGAAGGGCAATCTCGCTGATATCAGCTTAACTGAGCTACTGCAAACTTTGGATATTGGTAAAAAAATTGCCCGGATCAAATTGCCGGAGATGCATGGTGAGGTTGTTGTTGATTCTGGAATACTCGTCGATGCAAGACAGGGACGGTTTTCTGGAGAAGCGGCGATGACAAGGTTACTGTTTCTTGACCGAGGATCTTTCATTGTTGACTTTAGCCGCGTGGCAGAGCCTGACGATGACCAAGCTATCAGTATTCAACATCAAGTTCTTAACTGCCTGACACAGATTGATAAAGCTAAAAATATATTGGCAGCTCTCCCGGGAGAAAATCCCATGATCGACGTGTTCCCCCCAACTCTTTCGGATGCGGGGTTGACCTCTCTGGCGGAATTGTTGCCCTGTGCGCTTAAAGATCTGCTGGTTATGATGCCGGGTGATCTCGTCGTCAATGCAGAAATTTTTGTCAAAGAATTCCGTTGATTTGAAACCAGTGAACCACATTGGAGAATGTTTGTATGGGTAAGATTGTGACAATTGCAAGTCAAAAAGGGGGAACGGCTAAAACGACAACAGCCCTCAACCTGTCCTATAGTCTGAGCTGCTTGGGTGACCGAGTCCTGTTGCTTGACGCCGACCCTCAGGGAGGGATGACGATTGCCACGACTATCAAGGGAAAAACTCCGGCGGGGCTGATTGACTATCTGGCTGGGAGGTGTCAACTAAAAGAGGTCGCTTTCTATACCAAAGAAAAGAAAATGGCGATAATGGGGATTGGGACCGTTGATCCTGATTCCGTTCGTCAACTTGAAGATTGGGCCAGAAAAGCGGTTATTGCTAAAGCGTTAAAGCGTTTTTCCAAACACTTTGATTATATTGTCATCGATGCCCCGACCGGTTTCGGAAGTGTCCCGGTGGCCTTACTGGAAGCCAGTCAGGGAGTCATCCTGACTTCTCAGTGTCAAAGCCTCTCATTGAAGAGCTTGCCGAAAATGTTGGGGGTGATTGATTGGGTGCAGAAGAGCAGCAATCCTGACCTGTCTCTGGAAGGCATCGTTCTGACCATGCGTCATCCAGACAATGAGACCGAGAATGAAATGTTTCAGGAAATCCACAGCGGCTTTCCTGCGGGGCTGTTTTTTTCTGAATATATTGTGTCTGATCCGGTTTTTGAACTGGCCAGTCTGCGCTCTGTTCCCGTTGGAATGTTGTCAGCAGGAAAAGTAGCCGCCCATAATTATCATCAATTGGCAACCGAGTATAAAGAACGAGAGTTGTTACGTTCCCTGTCGAAAGGAGCCGACGATGGCGCTGATTCTGGACTCTTCTGAAATCCGTGAAGCGATCGCCCTGGCATCAGGCTTGACTGCGACTCTGAACCTGCCTGTTGCGACTGATGCAGGTAAAGTCAGGGCCATCACGGTCGCTGATGTTCCGGCGAAGATCGCTCAAAAGACCACTCCCAAACCGAGCGCTGAAATCGATCCTGCTGGCTTAACCTATCGTGGTGACCAACTTGAGCAGGTGCTCCGGAATATGTGCCTGCGGAGTCATTTTGGCGGGGCTGTTGTCACCGATGCTACGGGACTTCCTTTTGCGGTGGTAAATCCTCCTGTATCGATGGAGGCCGTTTCCGCTTTTACTTCGGTGTTGGGGAGTGCGTTGGAACGTGCCGGATCGTTGCTAGGACAGCATGGAGCTGAATATCTGTCGTTAGATATCAATTACGAAGAAAAGATTATTTTGCGACGTTTCTTGATCCACGAGTTGCCCTATTTTTTGTTGGTGATATGCCCGCAAGAGGTAGATGAGCGCAGTGAAATAGAAATCTCTATCGATCAGATTGTCTCAATTCTGGATAAAAAATAAGCGTAATAGCTGGAGAAGAAACAGTGATTGTTGCCGTTGATGATGAACCCATTTATCTGGATCTGTTGGCTGAAACCCTGGTTGCAGAAGGCTATGAAGTTAAAACTTTTATTTCTGCTGTCCCAGCTCTTGAATTTGTTGTCCATACCGATCCACAGCTGATTATTTCTGACATCAATATGCCAAAGATGGATGGCTTTCAGTTCTATCAGGAATATCAACATCGTTTTTCTCACCGCCAGACCCCATTTGTTTTTCTCTCTTCACTTACTGATCCGAAAACGGTCATTAAAGGTTTGAATAGCGGTGTGGACGATTACTTGCAGAAACCTCTTCATCCACAAATTATTAAAGCAAAAGTGCAATCCATTCTAAAGTTGAGGCAAAAATATATCTCTCAGCTTTTTTCTGGGAATCTGGAAAAACTCCCTTTTACCAAAGTTCTTCAGTTTTGTGAGCTCAAAAAACTGACCGGCTGGGTTGATATCTTAGCCGATGGTTATGGTACCAAAATTAATTTTGCCGGTGGTGAATTGCAACTTGATGATTCAAATGAAGATTACGAAAAAGTTTTCGATCTTCACAGCGGACATTTTACCATTAATGTCCAACAAGTTGACTACCACGGTTTGCATACCACGAGCTTTGATTCTTCTGCTGGGGCAGAAGCTATGGCTGTCCAACAAGAAAAACCGATGGGGAAGCTGTCTGGGATTAAAATTCACAAGCGGCTGTTTCAAATTCAGACGGAATCAACAGATGAACAAGATCCTCAGATTGTTTCTATTGTTGTTCTGGACGGTCGGGTTATCTTGAAACGGAGCCACAAAGTTTCGCCTTCCATGGATAAACGGGAACAGGAGAAAATTATTGAGCAGCAACACCAGTCTGTTGAAGAAGAGGTCCGTGGCAAGCTGGATGACCTTCTGCTCAAGTCCACTAAGCCCGGTTTGGGGGGCAAGATGGATTTTCACCAGCTTTATGACGCCGGATATGATCAATACTGTAGCGGCAACTATTCAGAGGCCCTGAAATACTGGGAAAAAGCTGAAAATATGAATGCTGCCGATAAAACTCTTGCGATCAATTTATCCGTTGTCAGGAAAAAACTTTCAGCCAAGGGCTAAGTTGTTGATTGTGTGGGATGGGCTGTTTCCGCGATCCAGAAGAGCGTACCTTGACTGTATCTACAGCATCTAGAATCTGTTTATCTCCTTCTTTTCCCTTTTAGGTTTAAAACCGTCTGCTTCCGGTGGTCACGATAATGGTTCGACAAGCTGTCGGAAAATTTATCGGAAGCTCATTTTGAGATCATAATCTGCTAAAATCAAAGTGAAAGCAAAAACCTGGCGGTGCCAACTGTTATCAGTTCTTATGTGCCCCACATGAAGTATGGCAACACGAAGGTTGTAAAGAGTTTTACTGCAGAGGGTTTAGATGTCTGAATTTATCAATAAAGCAAAAATTGCCGATCTACAGCATGCCAATGCCGCACTCAACGACGAGATAGCCACTTTAAATGATGAGCTGGCGCGGTTGAATGATGAAATTAAGCGACAGGGGGAAGAGCCGTCCGATGAAATTGATCATCTTCGAGAGGTTATCAGCAACTATGAACACTGCGAAAAGGAGTTTAAAGAGCGGGTATTATCATTATCCACCGCCGTGCAGAATAACTCTCTCGAGGGAGATATCGTCAAAGAGTTGCTTGCGGCAATAGACCTGAGTGAAACCGGTAGCATCGAAGCGGCGATCAACCGTCACTTTAAAAATAAGTGGTGGCCTAAAGTCGTCACCGCCTTTCTGTTAGGAATCCTGTCTTCAATTATTTTTTGGATCATTGTTGCTTATTTGGAGAATATCCAGCACTACAATGCCATGCTTAAACAGCTGCTAGGTTGAGCTTTCTGCTCCGTTCCATCGGAAAACCGAGATGGATTTTTTGCTCTGCCTTGCAGTTGGAACCATCTATTTTAAACCTGTGACGCTGCGCACTTTCATCTGATCAGAAAAAACTGTTATGCTCTTTTTTTTCATGCCGTGCAGATTGCTCTGTTGCGGGCTTCAGGTGTTGAGTGATGGGTTATGACGAAAATTTTTCAAGGTCAGGATGAAGATGATGAAAACAATTGGCTTGCTCGGCGGGATGAGTTGGGAATCAACGGTCCTCTATTATCAACTGCTCAATCAGGGGGTGCGGGAGCAGTTAGGCGGTCTCCATTCGGCCAAGATTTTAATGCACAGTGTTGATTTTGCTGAGATTGAACAGTTGCAGGTTAACGGACAATGGCAACAGGCTGGTCTTCAACTCGCGGATGCGGCGCGAGGACTGGAAAAATCTGGGGCAGATATGGTGTTACTCTGTACCAACCTGATGCATAAAGTTGCCCCGGTGATTGCTGCGCAGATCAAGGTGCCATTGCTCCATATTGCCGACGCCACAGGTAGCGTGATTACATCTCAAGGGCTAAAAAATGTGGCGTTGCTGGGGACACGTTACACCATGGAGGAAGATTTCTACCGGCAACGCTTGCTGGATAACTTTGACCTCAATGTCCTTATTCCTGAGGCCGATGAGCGGGATTATATCCATACAACGATTTTCAACGAGCTGTGCCAGGGGATATTTACCTCTGCAACGCGACAGAATTACCTGGCGATCATTGACAAACTGCGGACTCAGGGAGCCGAGGGGGTGATCCTTGGTTGTACTGAAATCCCACTGTTGATTCGCCAGCAAGATACTGACCTGCCGTTGTTTAATACCGCCGCTCTACATGCTCAATTTGCGTTGCAGCAGGTTTTTACTGAGGATGAAAATAACCGTTCTTGAAACCTTTAATTCAGAAAAATGTGGATAAAGATGCCTTGCGTCAGCAGATTATTGCCCAATTAAAAGCTGATTACGCATTGCTTCTGCACGCAGCGAAAAGCTCCCACGCCGCTGCGACCCATGAGGAAAATATCCCTGATAATAAATATGCGACCCTCGGCCTTGAAGCCTCCTACCTTGCGCAAGGGCAGGCGAACCGGGCACAGGAAATTTTGCAGGCCATTCAGACCTTTGAAACGTTGACATTGATTGATTTCGCGGCAGATGCAGCCATCCGTTTGACAGCGCTGGTGCAGTTGGAAGATGACGCAGGGCAAGCACGACTGGTCTTCCTCGGACCTGCTGCCGGTGGATTGCTATTAGATAGTGACGGGGGTGAGGTGATGATCATCACCCCTGCATCACCTCTTGGTCGGGAACTGCTGGGAAAACAGTGTGGTGATCTGGTTGAACTGAACGGTCGCATGACGCGTGAATATGAGATTGTTGCCATCTGCTGAGAGGGCTTGATACCGCAGGATTTTCGGTTCTCCTGATATTGAAGTTAAGTTGTGTTGCTGTCTGAACGTGCTATCTGCGATACGAACCAATATAGATTGCCGAAAGAATCAGCAGGATACCAAAAACTTCGATTCCCTGGGTTGGGCGGTCAAATAAAAGGGTGTCCCAGATCAGAGCAAGGGTCGGTTGTAACAGCAGGATCAACCCGGCGACCGTCGCTGGGATGCGCTGGATTGCCGAAGAGATTAAAGACCAGCCGATGGTGGTACTGATGACGCCAACACCGATCAGGGCGAAGAGGGAACTGCCGCTGGGGATCACAAAGGTTGCGCCATTCAGAGGGGTCACAACGCCAAGAACCAGAGCTCCGGGGATGGCAACCATCAACATTGCCGGAACGCTGTTCACGGAACAGTCATCCATCGATGCTTTGACCAGCAGGATATAGAAGGAATAGAAAATAGCTGTGACCAGCCCGAGAAAAATACCTAATTTATAACCTTCTGCGAGATTGTTCCAATCGACACCTGTGATAAATAATAGTCCACAGAGCGCCATGATGATGGCAAGAATAAACATTTTGGAAATTTTCTGTTTTAAAAACAACCAGGAGAACAGGGCGGTAAAAAAGACTTGAAAATTGCCTAGTAAGGTTGAGAGTCCCGGTCCTACCAGTGCAATGCTACGGTGCCAAGCCATGAAATCTATGGCCAGAAATACTCCACCGAGGGCGAGAAGTAGTCTCGGCCTGAGTGCCATTTTCAAGTTCTCTCCGAGAAAAAACATCAGGATGGTTAAGGATATGGAAGCAAACGTCATCCGGTAAAACCCGGCACTGTCTGGGGGGACGGCTGCAATTTTTATAAAAATGGGGGAAAAGCTGATACAGACGGAACCAAGTAGTAGTTTTAACAGGGGCAATGGTGTCTGGATGGTGTGTGTCACTTTTTCTTAACTCCTCTGTCGTGCCGATTAGCGCGTATCTTTGGGGACCATAGCGGGAGAGTTTCTTTAAGGTGAAATGGCCGCAGACTGTTGTCGCGTAAAATTTGTTATTTGTCCAGTTTATAAACACGACTTTGTCCGCCGTTTGTTAACGGATTTTTCAAGTTTCATCGTTGTTGTGCTGGTGGAGCCTATGGGAGGAAGACGTTAATTCCTTGTTGACCCTTTCAAGGCAAGAGTGTATCAACAGCGCTTACGAAATATCGTCCAATTTTACTTATCTTCTATTGAGCCGCTATGAGCCATTTTAAAAGAAGACAATTCAAGCTGCTACGCACTGAGGCCGGCTTATTACTACCCCTGGCGGCACCGATACTGGCGGCACAGCTGGCGCAGCAAGCCCTTGCCTTTACCGATACGGTGATGGCCGGTCGGGTGAGTACTGCTGACCTTGCTGGTGTTGCCGTGGGTGGCAGTATCTGGGGACCGTTGTTTCTGTTTCTCTATGGCGTCCTGCTGGCGATCACCCCCATGGTTGCACAATTATATGGCGCTGGGAAAATTGCCGAGACGGGACCTCTGGCGCGTCGCGGAGCGCTTGTCTCTATCCCTTTGGTATTGATCATTATCCTGTTGTTACGCAACGCCAGCATTATCTTTTACCCTATGGGAGTTGAACCGCAGGTTGCGGTTATTGCTGCGAACTATCTCAAAGCAATTTCCTGGGGCGTCCCGGCGGTGACGTTGTTTTTTTTATTACGCAACTTGAGTGAAGGTCTCGGGTTAGCACGGCCGAGCATGTTGATTGGCCTTGCCAGCATCCCGGTCAACGTCGTTGGCAATTATCTGTTTATTTATGGAAAATTTGGTTTTCCAGCGATGGGCGGAGTCGGTTGCGGTTGGGCGTCAGCTCTTAGTCTCTGGTTTATGTGTGGCTGCATGTTGCTGACTATCTGGCGAGTCAGACGTTACAATATGACCCACTTTTTCGATCTTGGTAAAAAGTGTGGCGTCGAAGGCGCGGCGCAGTTTATTCGTTTAGGCTTGCCGATTGGTGTCTCCCTGCTGGTCGAAGCCAGTATCTTTGCTCTGATTGCTCTATTTTTGTCTCCCTTGGGAGCCATGACCGTTGCTTCGCATCAGATCACTTTGAACTACTCTTCGCTGATCTTCATGATCCCATTAAGTCTGTCCAGCGCGATCACGATTCGAGTCGGTCACGCTATCGGTCGGCAACGTTTTGACCGGGCTCGACTGGTGAGTGTTGCGGGGATATCATTGAATTCATTGATTGCTCTCTTTACGGCAACATTGACTATGGTTTTTGCCCGGAACATTGCTGAAATATACACACATGACCCGGAGGTCATCGCCATTGCCGTTGGTCTATTGTATCTCAACGCCCTTTATCAGTTCTCCGATGCCTTTCAGGTTGGAGCTGCTGCCGCTCTGCGTGGCTATAAGGATACACGTGTACCGTTGTTGATGGTTGTCGTTGCTTATTGGGTGATTGGGTTGCCGTTGGGGTACAGTTTAGCGCTGACCAATGTTTTCGGTTCGCCCATGGGCGCAAAAGGTTTTTGGCTGAGTCTGCTGATTGGTCTTAGTGTTGCAGCCGTATTGCTGGGGTTGCGGTTGCGTAAGGTTTCCCGCAAGGATGTTATTCTTGCGGAGGGATAACCGGATTGCTGGGCTCATTTGGCGTGGACGGAGATTATCTCATTTTTAAATGCAACGCTGTCGCCAGCGATAATTTTTTTCCGTTTCTGTGTTTCTGTCACTCCATTGACCAGAACCTGACCTTCAGCAATAACGGCTTTTGCCTCACCGCCACTGGAAGCCCATCCTGCAATTTTAAGAATTTTGTAGAGTTCTATGAACTCCCGGTCCTCCAGAATGAATTCTTTCATGCGTCTCTCCTCTGCTGTTGTGGGGAATTCTTCAGTGTCTTGTCGTCCTTGGTGGCGACCCAGACGGCATGCCGATAGCCACCTTTTCCGGGCCTTTCACAGCGGACCAAAAAACCGGCAGCGCGCAGACGGTTTTCAAAGTTAGGATCAGGGTTTTCGCCCCAGATCGAAAAGGTCCCACCGGGTTTGATCGCGGCATAAGAGCGGGCGATGGAACGACTGCCATAAATCGGGTCGTGCTGTGGATCTGTTTGTGGATGCGGCCCCCGGTAGAGATCCAGGATGATGGCATCGAAGTGTGCGGCTGAGGTTTTTCTGATCAGCTCAATGACGTCAATGATTTCGATGTTGACGCGGGGATCGCTTGCCGCTCCGTCGGTCAGCTTGGAGAGGAATTTGAGGCACCACTGACGAATGACCGGATTGAGTTCAGCAACAGTGACTTCCGCCGTATCGGGCAGCGTATCAAGAACAGCACGCAGGGTAATCCCCATCCCCAAACCACCGACCAGAACTTTTGGTTTCGGGTGGTTCCTCAGGTCGTGACAACCGAGTTTTCCGAGAGCGATTTCGGAGCGCTGGGCTTTGCTGTTCATCAAGACCTGAGAGCCGACAGTGATGAGATAATCCCCTTCGCCACGCTGACGCAGTTCGAGAATCCCCTCATCTTCTGTCGTGAATTGATCGAGAACCTGCCAGGGAATAGCCATATTTGCTCCTCAAATCTGAAGGATTGTCCAGAATGGTCGTTGCAATAAACTTGAATTACGGCTGAGCAACCAAATAAGTTGCGGGGTTGCGGCCCCGCTAACCGTTGCGGATTAAAGATTCAGATAGGTCTCGCCCTGATAATGCTCAGCGCGCATTTTAGAAACTTCAGTGCTTTCAAGATATTCGTCAAAAGTCAGCGTCCGGTCAATGAATCCAGCCGGGGTAAATTCGATGATGCGGGTGGCGACGGTCGAAAGAAATTTGTGGTCATGACTGGTAAACAGGATCACTTCCGGAAAAGCCATCAGACCGTTGTTCAAGGCCGTGATTGACTCGAGATCGAGATGATTCGTCGGTTCATCAAAAATCAGCGCGTTCGCCTCGGTGAGCATCATTTTGGAAAGCATGCAGCGCACCTTTTCGCCACCGGAGAGAACCGCCGTTTGCTTTTTTGCTTCGTCGCCGGAGAACAACATCCGCCCCAGAAAGCCACGGGCGAAACTTTCCCCTTCGGTCGGGGCGAACTGCAGCAACCAGTCAACCAAGGTTAGATCCTTTTCGAAATAGCTGCTGTTATCAATCGGGAAAAACGCTGTGGTGATGGTCACACCCCAGCGGAAGCTGCCGCTATCCGGTTTGATGACACCTTCGAGAATCTGAAACAAGGTGGTTTTAGTCAGACTGTCACCACCGATAAAGGCAACCTTGTCTCCCTTGTTAAGGGTCAGGCTGAAATTGTCCAACACTTTGACACCATCGATACTTTTGCTCAGATCTTTAATCTCAAGAATGATGTCTCCACAGGCGCGCTCCGGTTTAAACACCACGAAGGGGTAACGGCGTGAAGACACTGGCATATCTTCGATGGTCAATTTTTCCAACAGTTTTTTCCGTGAAGTGGCCTGCTTGGCTTTGGAGGCATTGGACGAAAAGCGCTGAATAAAGGCTTTCAACTCTTCGGCCTTGTCGCTGGCTTTACGGTTCTCTTCCTGCTTCTGATGCAGGGTTAACTGGCTGGCTTCGTACCAGAAATCGTAATTACCAACATAGACGGTGATTTTGCCAAAATCGATATCGGCGACATGGGTGCAGACCTGATTGAGAAAGTGACGGTCATGGGAGACAACAATCACGGTATTCTGAAACCGGGCGAGGAAGTCTTCCAGCCATTGAATCGATTTCAGATCAAGATGGTTGGTGGGCTCATCAAGGAGCAGGATATCAGGATTACCAAACAGCGCCTGAGCCAACAATACCCGAACCTTTTCACCGCCTTCGAGCTCCTTCATCTGTTTGCTGAGAAGATCGTCACTGATGCCAAGTCCACTGAGTAACACCGCCGCTTCCGATTCGGCTTCGTAGCCGTTCATTTCGGCGAATTCAGCTTCCAGTTCTCCTGAACGGACGCCGTCTTCATCTGTGAACTCTGCCTTGGCGTAAATCGCTTCACGTTCGGCTTTCACTTTGAATAACCGCTCATGTCCCATCATCACCGTGTCGATAACGCTGTGCTCGTCAAAAGCAAAGTGGTCCTGGCGCAACATGGCGATCCGTTCACCCGTTCCGACCGAAATTGTCCCTTTATCGGCCTCTGATTCCTTGGCCAAAATTTTGAGAAAGGTCGATTTTCCCGCTCCATTAGCTCCGATCAGGCCATAACAGTTGCCGGGAACGAACTTGATGTTGACATCTTTAAAGATGGTGCGTTTGCCATAGGCCAGACTAATATTTGTAGCACTGATCATGAGGGAGTCATTTCCTGAAATGAAAATATAAAAATAAAAGACCACAGGAACAAACCCTGTGGCCTTCGCGTAGCGAATCTATAGCATTGATTTCCCGCTCAAGCAATATTTTTCAGTGTCATCTTCTGGGATGAACAAAACGAACCTGAAACAAAACACCGGCTGTTTGTTGCTACAGTGCCTAAAATATTTGTCACGGAGAGACGCTGAGAAGCACGGAGATCGAGAAAAGTCTTATAAACGTTTTGTTTCCAGAGATAGACAAAAGAGAACCCATTTTTACAATTCTTAGCTCCTCTCCGTCTCAGCGTTACCGTTTAATGTTTTTATGAGAATCTTATTTCTGCTTGCTGCAGAAAGAAAAACTCCAAAATTTGTTTCGATTACAGTAAACTCTCCTCCTTGATATCTGTCATTCGACGCTGCCGTCGGCTGATGTTATTTTTTATGAGGACTGGGTTTTATGATCATCGGATTTGCTGGGAAGGCCGCTTCGGGGAAAACAACCGCTGCGAAATATCTTAAAGAGTTGGATGCCAATATCGTCATCCTGCCCATGGCTGTGGTGTTACGGCAGGAAGTTGAAGGTTTTATTCGTCAGGTTGGGGCCGAGGATAATGTGCCACTGATTTATGGCGATCAGGATGATAAGGTTCGGGTTTTTTATGTGGATACGCAAAAAGCGCTGAAACTTTGTCCCTTATGGACTGGATTTGTCACTTTGAACGCAGATATCCAGGATCGACCCGGACAGACCGCTGTCACCGTACGACGGATACTTCAGTGGTGGGGAACCGAATATCGCCGCGCCCAGGACCCTGACTATTGGACCAAGGCGTGGGCGCAAAAATTACAAGAATATGATCTGACGCAGACTCCGATTATTGTTGATGATGTCCGTTTTGTGAACGAACTGGAGATGATTAAAAAACAGGGTGGAATCTTTATCAAAATAGAACGACCGGGGTTCGATGGTGCCAATAATCATAGCAGTGAGAACTCTCTTGACCATTATGACAACTGGAACCTTGTGATTGCCAATGATGGTCGTTTGGAGGACTTTCTGCGCCAGGTGGAAAAACAGATTGTGCCCCTGCTCCATGATGATCTTATGACGACAAGATGATTTTTAGCGTTTTCCCACCGGAGCCATGTACACTGTAAATTCGTCAACCCCATCAACTCCCAGAAGTTGATCCATCAAGTCTTGATTGAACGCCGCGATTGCGCAGGTCCCACAATGGATTGCCTCGCAGGCCAGATAAAGATTCTGACAGATATGCCCCGCATCCAGCAAAATAACCCGGTGAGCTGCGGTGGTGTAGCGCCATTCGGTACGGTAAGGGATTGCGGCCCAGACAAATATGACTGGTGCGGCAGCGGTAAATGCTTGCCCTAATGTTGCTGGTGCGAGTTTCTCTACCAGATCCTCATCTCTCTTCTCCATGACTAACGCATGTTCAAGGGGAAGGTAACGATAGACGCCAACATCCAAACCCTCCACATTGGCAACTAACAGGTAGGTCTCAAACGGGTGGCGGCATCCAGCTGAAGGGACAGTGCGCAGAGCCGTACCTGGAGCCAGCTCCTTTTTTATCCCTTGGGTTGACCAGAGAAGAAAGGCCAGCTCTGCCAGCGTGAGGGGGGCGGAGCTGAAACGGCGCTGACTTTTTCGGTTGCTGATGGCATCCAAAAGGTCGGTACCGTGAAACGGGTTCCATTTTTCATGATTTGGCAGTGGAATTGATACCTGCTCTGGACGGGGAGGCTTCTCGACCGGAGGCGGTTCAACCCCTTGATGTTGGTCTGTGAAGCGAAAATTGATGGTTTGTCGCAATGAATCCTTGAGAAAATCCCGGTGTTCAGCAATTTTATTTTTGTCCATAATCCCTCTCATCTTTTCAGCGAATATAGGTTGATGCTTAAAATAACAGATATTTCTGAAATTTTCTCGACCTTGCCACTATTGTTGTTTCATCTATTCCATCTATACTAACTCTAACTCATGAAAGCATAAAGTTATCCTATGTGTTGCAAAAGGAGTATTCCAGTGAAGAACTTTAACGACAGATTCCGATTGGTGCAGAAAAGACGCTCTCTGTTGGTAGCGATTGCGGTTATCCTGATGTTGGTCTGGCCTTGCATGGCCTTGGCTTTTGACTGGTTAAAGGCGGGGAAAGATCTCTTCTCCGACTCCAGCTCGCAGGAAACAACGGTGAATACTTTGAGTAACAGTGATATTTCTCTGGGATTGCAAGAGGCATTACGGGTCGGAACGGAGCGGGTTGTCAGCCAACTTGGGCAGGTGGACGGTTTCAGCGCTGATGACCTGATCCATATCCCTCTCCCGGAGAACTTGCAAAAAGTTCGGTCTGTTCTGGAAACGGTTGGCATGTCATCGATGATGGATGATCTGGAGTTGAAATTAAATCGTGCAGCGGAACAGGCGACGCCACAGGCCAAAGCCCTTTTCTGGCAGTCGATTGAGGAGATGACCATTGATGATGTTCAGCGCATCTACTCAGGTGCTGAAAATTCAGCGACCCAATACTTTCAGGAGAAAATGAGTCAACCCCTGGCTGCAGCGATGCAGCCGCTGATCTCAAAGAGTATGTCCGAAGTTGGGGCGATCAGCGCCTACGATGCCGCTATTGGGCAGTACCGTTCTATCCCTTTTGTCCCTGATGTGAAGGCTGATTTAACCGCCTATGTGGTCGAAAAGGGGATGGATGGAATCTTTTTTTATCTGGGGAAAGAGGAGGCCGCTATTCGCAAGGATCCAGTGAAGCGAACCACAGAAATTTTGCAGAAAGTCTTCGGTGCAAAGTAACCATTTTTGCTGTGACTGATAATGAATTTTTTGCTACGAACGTCATCACCGTTATTCTCTTCACCGAAAAAGGATGAATATGAAGAATAAGACCATCCGTATTATCGGCGTTCCCATCGATCTGGGACAAAGTCAACGTGGTGTCGATATGGGGCCGAGTGCTCTTCGCTATGCCGGACTGTCGGCACGGCTTAAGTCTCTCGGTTATCAACTGCACGACGAGGGAAACCTTTATGTCCCGGTGCGGGATTCTGTCGCTGAGAAAAATAATGGTGGTTTTCTTGAGGCGGTGCAGCACGTTTGTCAGTCGGTCTATGACGCCGCAACGGAGGCTATTGCCGCTGGCGATATCCCGCTTTTTCTGGGGGGCGATCATTCGTTAGCTATCGGTACCATCGGTGGTGTCTCCGCTCAGGACAGGGTTGGGGTGATCTGGGTGGATGCCCATGGCGATGCAAATTCCCCGGCCACTTCACCTACGGGAAATATCCATGGTATGCCGATCGCGACATTGTTGGGTGAAGGTTATCCCGAGCTGATCAATATCGGTCGTGCAGGGGCAAAATTGTCGGGGCAGGATATCGTTATGATCGGTATCCGTGATCTGGATGGTGCTGAGCGTGACTGGCTTAAGCAGAGCGGTGTTAAGGTTTATACCATGCGCGATCTTGATGAACGGGGGATGGGATCTGTGACTCGCGAAGCTTTGGATTTTCTACACGGGCACACGCGGATTCATGTCAGTCTCGATATGGATGCTCTTGATCCCAATATCGTCCCCGGTGTTGGAACCCCATCTTCTGGAGGTTTAAGTTATCGGGAAGCACAATTGCTGATGGAGATCATTGCTGATAGCGGAAAGTTGACCTCAGCGGATATTGTTGAAATCAATCCGATACTTGACCACGAAAACTGTACCGCGAAGGTTGCTGTTGATCTGGCGGCATCGTTGTTCGGGAAAAGCATTTTTTAGTTTTTGATTCAATCTTCTCATTCCATCGGCACGAACGCATAGCCTTGATTCTGATAACCGATCAAAGAGGTATAGCCGTTGGCGACAACTTTGATATAGGGAAGAAAGTCATCCGTGTCGATTTTGGCCAGAGCTGCGGCGATTGCGCACTGTTCCAAGTTCAGACCCATTTCACTCAGGTGTTTCAGTTGCGTTTCAATCTGTTGTTTTTGCTCATAATCTTCCCGGTCGATATACGTCTCACCTGTGGTCATAAAATTGCTGGCTCCGCCGCGAAACGTCAGCACGAACTTTGGAACTGTTCCTGTCGATTTAAGTTGCTGGTAAGTTTTTTCAACCAATTGTAATCGCAACAGCAGAATATTGGGATTTCCCTGGTTAATGTCGAAAACCGCTTTGGTTGCAGTCAAACCTTGAAGTGCATCATGATTGTTCAGTTCAGCAGCAACAGCAATGTTGAGGGGAGCAAGTAGCAGACAGATGCAGAGGAGCAAACTTTTCATAACGGACTCCTATGGCTAGCAATTGAATTTATGCTTTAAACACCATAAAGTTACTCTAGCTGTATCGGTATCATAAAGACAAGGTTAGCTGCTTATTTCTCTTGTCTTGCTGAAATCATTGTTTCTTTGTGCTCAAGAGCCACTTGATGATTAAATGGGAATTTCGGTTTTTTTGACCACGGTCTTCAGGGCGAAGGACGATTGCACCCGCAGTACTCCAGGAATGCTGGTCAGTTGGTTGTGCAAGCGCATGTAGTCATTGTTATCACGGACGATGATGCGTAAGAGAAAGTCACTGTCGCCTGACATCAGGTAGCACTCCATGACCTCCTTAACTTTGCCAATCTCTTTTTCGAAGAGTTGTAGCTTCTCCTGCTGTTGTCCTTCCAGTGTGACCCTGACAAAGACATTTCCCGGTTTACCGATGGCTGCTTGATCGATAAGCATCACATACTTTTCTATAATTCCGTTTTGTTCAAGCAGACGGACCCGCCGCAAACATGCAGATTCTGAGAGCCTAACCTTTTCTGCGAGCTGGACATAGGTCAACCGGCCATCCTGTTGCAATGCCGAGAGGATTCTTTGATCAATGGCATCCATCTGATATTTTCGTGAAATCCGTGACATAATTGGATAATAGCAACGGAATCATGCAAATAACAGCTTTATATTTTTAATTCTGCAGGAAAATTTATTTTACCTGATGGTATGCTTTTAAAATATAACCATTAACCTGAATCTTGCTGGGAGGCCGCTTATGTTGATCGCAATACCTAAAGAAATTTTAGCTGCTGAAAAACGGGTCGCAGTGACTCCTGAGATCATCAAGAAATATATTGATCTGGGCTTCACGGTTAGTGTCGAAGCCGGAGCAGGCGAAGGGGTCTTTATCTCCGATGACGATTACCGGAATGCTGGTGCGACAATTGAAACTGATGTGGAAAAGCTGTGTGGCCAAGCTGATGTTGTCCTTAAGGTAAAACAACCTATCTTCAACGAGCAGAAGAACAAGCATGAAGTGGATATGTATCCTGATGATAGTATCCTGATTACTTTTCTCCATCCTGCCGCACCGGGCAGTCATGAGATGGTCAGACGGTTACAGAAAAAAAACATCACGGCGTTGACCATGGACGGTATTCCCAGAATCTCCCGTGCCCAAAGAATGGACGCTTTGTCCTCAATGAGCGCAGTGACTGGCTATAAGTCTGTGGTTATGGCTGCCGACACTCTGCCGGTATTTATCCCCATGATCGGTACCGCGATTGGCACGATCAAGCCGGCAACATTTCTGGTGATCGGGGCCGGTGTTGTGGGTTTACAAGCTATCGCTACCGCAAAGCGCCTTGGAGCCGTGGTGAAAGTTCTTGATATCCGAAAAACTGCGACCGTTGAGGGTGACAGTCTGGGAGCGAAAATTATCGACTTTGATATCCCGCAGGAACTCGTCACCGGTCGCGGTGGCTATGCCAAATCCCTGGATCCTGATTGGCTGGCGAAAGAGCAGCAGTTGATTGCCAGTGTCCTCAAGGATATTGATGTGGTTATCCTCAGTGCACTGGTGCCGGGTGAAGTTGCTCCGCTCCTCATTACGGCAGAGATGGTTGCAATGATGAAGCCCGGTTCGGTCATTATTGATGTCTCGGTGGATCAGGGCGGCAACTGCGCGCTGACAGAGCCGGGAACCTTTATGCAGAAGCATGGGGTTAATCTTTGTGGCATTCAGAATATCCCTGGACGAATGGCGGTTCACTCCAGTTGGTTATACGCCAACAATCTCTATTATTTCGTCGAAAACCTCTTTAAGAAGGGGCTTGATAAGCTTGATCTTGACGATGAAATTGTGACCAGTTCTCTGGTCACCTACCAATCGAAAATTGTCCATGAAGGCGCTCTCAAGGCCATGAAGTAACAATCATTTGCGGTGATATGAGTCCCTGGACAGGGACTCATCATCAGGAGGCGTGTCTATGTCGAATCTGCTTTTGATGGTCGTGGTTTTTATCGCCGCTTTTATCCTTGGTTACATCTTGATTTCGCGGATTCCACAACTGTTGCATACTCCTTTAATGTCGATGACCAATGCGATTTCCGCGATCACCCTGTTAGCGGCCCTCATTCTTTTTTCGGTTCCGACGACAGCGGGAGAAAAAATTCTCGGTTCCATCGCTATCATTGCTGCGACCTTTAACGTTGTAGGCGGTTTTGTCATCTCCGATAGGATGCTGAAATTTTTTAAGGAAAAGTAGGCGAGTTCCACTCTGAACGAAGGGATGCATCTCTATGGCATTGGTTCTTGATTTTTCTATTATCGCCGTTCTTTTCATCGGTATCTGGCTGTTTCGTGACCCTGTCGGGGCGAAACGCGGTAACTTGATCGCTGCACTGGCACTGTCTCTGGCTTTTATTCTGGTGCTGTATCGTCATGGTGTGATTGATATTGGCACCGTTGTCGTGTCGTTGCTGGTGGGTGGGGTTGCGGGATTTTACCTCGCCCGGGTTATCAATATGATCCAGGTTCCAGCGATGGTCGCTTTTCAGAATGGTGCTGGCGGTGTTGCCGCATTTTTAGTCTCGTTCGTTGAGTTGACTCGGACCGCTCAGACGTTGAGCCTAGAGAGTCAAATTTCAGGTGTTTTTGGCCTTGCTATCGGAGCCTTGACGTTTAGCGGCAGTATGATCGCCAGTGCCAAGCTCGCTAATAAAATGCGTCAGTCTCCTCAGGTATTGCCGCACCACAACTATTGCGTGTTTGTGAATGGCGCAGCTCTGATCGTTGTCGGCAGCCTCTCGCTGATGGTTCCCAGCCATATTGCCCCTTATCTGTTCATTCTTGAGATCCTGCTTGGTACCTGTTTCGGTATCCTCATTTCGATGCGTATCGGTGGTGCAGACATGCCGGTGTTGATCTCATCTCTCAATGCCACGACTGGGTTGGCTGCTTCTTTGTGCGGCATGGTTATTGAGAATCAACTGCTGATTGCATTCGGCGCGACCGTCGCTGCGTCTGGATCCATCCTGACCTATTTCATGTGTCAGGCGATGAACCGCAATATCGTCAAGGTGATTTTTCCTGACTATCAACCGAAAAGAGCGCCTGCAAACCTCTCTTCGCGGGGAGACACCGAAACCTTTACTGGCGTCGATGATCAAGCCTGGGCGGTTACTGCCATACGGGAAGCACACAAGGTCATTATTGTCCCTGGTTACGGAATGGCGCTGGCGAAGGCGCAGGAAGAGGTGGCGGCTTTAGCCACAGAACTGCTAACGATAGGCAAGGATGTTCACTATGCGATCCACCCTGTCGCTGGGCGTATGCCTGGTCACATGAATGTCCTGTTAGCTGAGGTCGGTGTGGATTATGACATGTTGGTCGAGATGGATCACATCAACCCTGAATTTCATGTCACTGATCTGGTCATTATTGTTGGTGCCTGCGATGTCGTGAATCCTGCGGCAGTAGAACACGAAGGGACCCCGATTTCAGGAATGCCGATTCTCAGGGCCTATGAGGCACAAAAAATCATTTGCTGTAATCTCGATAGCAATCCGGGCTACTCAGGCGTTGACAACTCTCTGTATGGGCAGAACAATGCGGTCTTGCTCGCAGGCGATGCCAAATTAACGGTGCGCTCGCTGCTGAACTCTTTGTCGTCTGCAGAGCCTGCCCCGGTTACGTCTCCTGCTGTCGATGCAGCCGTGACTCCAAACGCAATTGAGGTTCTTACTGCAGCAAGAAGCATCGTAGTTATCCCTGGTTACGGGATGGCGCTGGCGAAAGCGCAGTTCCAGTTAGTAGAATTAGCTACATTATTGGTTCAAGGAGGAGCACAGGTTCGGTATGCCATCCATCCGGTTGCCGGGAGAATGCCCGGACATATGAATGTTTTGTTGGCAGAGGCGAATGTGGATTATGACGACTTACTGGAGATGGACGATGTCAATCCTCTTTTTGCGACAACGGATGTTGCTCTGGTGGTTGGTGCTTGTGACGTGGTGAATCCTGCTGCGATCGAAAGTGAAGGGACGCCTATTTCGGGGATGCCAATTTTACGGGCTCAGGAGGCGAAAAACATTATTGTTTGCAATCTCGATGACAATCCGGGCTATTCAGGGGTTGCGAACCCCCTTTATGACAACAATAAAACCATTCTCCTTTTGGGTGACGCCAAGGAGACCATAACCAATCTGCTGATGGCGTTGCAAAAACAAAGCTGAGGCAAAGGGTTCTTTTCGTTATCTTTGTTTTTGCTGAGTGCGTCTTCACCGGGGACCAGTGAGCCCCTCTCGGTGTGGAGCTCACTGGATTATTCTTGATGTTAAGCCGCAGTTACAGTTTTTTCAGTGCATCCTGGGCGGCAAACATGTAGGTATTATCTGAAGGTTTAGCGGCCAGTTCTGGATGGGTTGCATACTGATATTTTAAAATATCATCAATAGTCGCCCCCATTTGGATCGCAAAAGAGATAAAGTCAACATTAGCTGCAGTGCAATGTCCCTTCCTTAAGACTGAACCTCCAAGTAATTTTCTTGATCCCTTGGCAAACACCAGCTTGGTTTTGATCATACTCACACCATCCATCATTGGGTACATATCCATGACTTCTGATGCGCCAGTAACATAGTCGAGTCCTTCACGTTCTGCCGCTTTGGCGATCAGTCCGGCTGAGCCGAAAGTGTACTCAAAAGCACTGGAAGCATTGGCATTGATGATTCCTGGGAAGACAGTGGGGGTACCAAGGATATTTGCAGCAATGACTTTTGCCATAAACACGGCGTTGGTTCCAAATTCTCCCAGACTCGGGGCCCCGGTGACAAAAGATTTCTTCTCGGCGCAATCACCCGCAGAATAGATATTCTTGACGTTCGTTTCCATGTGTTCGTTGGTTACGATGCCAAACTTGGAGGTTGCGATCCCGGATTTCTCAGCCAAAGCTGTGTTTGGCTTGACACCGACCGAAACAATTACAAAATCGGTCGGCAGAACGTTACCATTATCAAGGACCACTCCAGTGACATCGCCATCACGGCCTTCAAATGCTGTGACCTGAGTGTTGTTGTAGACTTTGACTCCGTTGTCGATGATATGGGCCTCAATCGTTTCGGCAAAATCATCATCCATTGTGGTTTGCAGGACATGAGGTTGCATCTCGACGACAGTGACTTCAATTCCCAGCTTTTTCATCACGACCGCGACTTCAATGCCAATATATCCACCCCCGACAACAACACACTTTTTATATTTTTTGGCAAATCCGCGCATCTGTTCCATGTCGGTTTTTGAACGAACATTGACGATGTTATTCAGATCAATGTTGGGGATCGGCGGGATGATGGGTTGTGAGCCTGTGGCAATGACCAGGTCGTCATAGTTGAATGTCTGGCCTGATCGTGTGGTGACGGATTGTCCGTTTGTATCAATTTTCTGGACGTCATCAAGGACCAGCTTAGCGCCGAAATCGGTGATAAGCTGGTTGGAGATATAAAATTTTTCTGCCGGCTTTTTGTCAGAAATGCCGTAGGGGACAGCGCAGCGATTGACATTGGTTTCTTCATCTTTGATTAAGGTGACGTCAAACTCCTGAGGGGATTTATGCAAAACATGAGTGATCAATCGACCCGCAGGACCACCACCAATAATAACGACCTTTTTCATGAAAGCCTCCGATTAAGTTAGATATATGGATATCTATATACTATACTCACAAATTAACCTGAAGGAAATCATTTTCTGCGGGTTGCAATTTGTTTTGTGGCGGCCTTATTGTGGAAAATTAAAAAGCATCGACATGACTTATGGATCAATTTTACCGAGTGAGGAACGATAGATGAAAAAAACGGCGAGATTAGAAAACTTCCCGATTATGATGTTTGCAATCGTTATGGGGCTGTCTGGGTTGAGCATCGCTTACCAAAAAGCTGCGCACCTTTTTCACTTTACCCGGCTTATCCCAGATTTTCTTGCGGGTCTGACGACAGTGGTGTTTATTGCTATTGCAGTGACCTATCTGAGTAAATTTTTCAAGTATCGGGATGAGGTCAAAAGCGAGTTCACCCACCCGGTTCGAATTAATTTCTTTGCCGCGATTCCGATCTCATTGCTCTTGATGTCGGTGATGTACCATGAGATAAATCTGCCGATTGCTGAGGGCTTATGGTGGGTTGGAATGTTGTTACAGGCTTATCTGACCTTGCATACGATCAGTTTTTGGATTAATAAAAACCTTGAGATTCAGTCATCGAATCCTGCCTGGTTTATCCCTATTGTCGGGAATGTCCTTGTCCCTGTCGGTGGCGTGGATATTGTCAACCGCGACTTCTTAATGTATTTTTTCGCGGTTGGGATATTCTTCTGGATCATTCTGCTGACCATTATCCTGAATCGGATCATTTTTCATAATCTTCTGGCACAGAAGTTTATGCCCACCTTATTCATTTTTATTGCTCCACCGGCGGTAGGGACGATCTCTTATGTTAAATTGACGGGTGAATTTGATCTGTTTGCCAGCTTTCTCTTCAATGTTGGCGTGTTTTTTACCCTGCTGTTGTTATTTATGTACAAAAACTTTATCAAGCTTGAATTTTTTATCTCCTGGTGGGCGTTTACTTTCCCACTCACGGCGATGACCATTGCTGCGATTTTGGCACACCATATGACCGGATCGATGTTTTGTTATTATGTCTCGATCGGATTACTGACGCTAGCAACCTGCGTGGTCATTTTTGTGGCCTACAAGACGGTGTATCACATGTTGAAGAAGGAGATATGTGTGATGGAATAGTCGCCTGTGACTGCACAATGGCCCCGAAATGGCCATTGTGCAGTCACAATATTTTCAGCTGTTAGATCCCGCTGCTTCGGGATAAAACCCACTTGCAAACAATAGCAACTGTCTCGATCTGACTTTTGCGTCGTCAGCAACTTTGTTGCATATACTTTTCACGCAAGAGCCGTTTATTCACCTTGCCAATGCTCGTTTTATCAATCGCCTCGACAAACTTGAATTTTAATAGAATAATTTGCTTTGAAATCATCCCCTTAGCAATAAAACTGCGGATATATTGGACTAAATCCTTTTCGTTGATTTCATAGTCTGGCTTTGTCACAATCAGCGCCAGAGGTTTCTCTCCCCACTTATTATCGGGTAGGCTGATAACCGCAACTTCCCCAATACCAGGATAAGCCGAAAGCAGATCTTCGACGCCAAGTGATGATATCCATTCACCGCCGATTTTGATCACATCCTTGATCCGGTCAGTAATTTTGATGTAATTATGTTTATCTCTGCAGGCAACATCCCCGGTATGGAGATAACCGCCGCGCCAGAGGTTTTCGGAGTTGCGCTGATCCTTCAGATAGCCCTGGCTTAACCAGGGAGCACGCACGACAATTTCCCCGACACTCTGACCATCGACAGGGACATTTTCCATTTTTTCGTCGACAATTTTAATATCAACCAGCGGGATCGGCCGGCCGGTTTTACAGCGGATATCCAGATCTTCGTCGTCGCTCAGATCTGCATCAGTGACGTGTGCAAGGGTCAAGACTGGGCAGGTCTCTGACATGCCATAACCGGAAAAGATGTCAATCCCTTTTTGCATTGCCGCTTTGCACATCGCTTTGGGCAGCGCTGCACCACCAATCAGAATTTTCCAGTTGGACAGGTCCAACTCATTGAACAGCGGGTGGCTCATCAACAGGTGGAGGATTGTCGGAACGCAGTGCGAGAAGGTGACTTTTTCTTTGTCGATCAGTTTGAGCAACATGTCTGGGGTATATTTCCCCGGGTAGACTTGTTTTATCCCCAGTGACGTGGCGATATAGGGAACTCCCCAGGCATGAACATGGAACATGGGGGTGATCGGCATATAGACATCCTGCTGATGGAAGCGGCCGTGATTGACGACGGTCCCCAGAGCAGCCATTCCGGACAGGGTATGCAGCACCAGCTGTCGATGACTGAAATAGACTCCCTTTGGCATTCCGGTTGTCCCCGTGGTGTAAAATGTTGTCGCTCGGGTACTTTCATCGAAATCGGGAAAGTCATAAGAGTCGCTGCTTTCAGCGAGCAGGCTTTCGTATTCCCCGGCAAAGGTGAGCGTTGTTTCAGGTTGCTGCTGACCATCTTGCAGGAGGATATACTCTTTGACTGTATCGATCCGTCCTTTAATCTGTTCCAGTAGCGGGAGGAACTCCTCATTGACGAGGATGAAGTCATCCTCAGCATGGTCAATGGTGTAGAGGATCTGCTCAGGTGAAAGGCGGATGTTGACCGTGTGCAGGACCGCTCCCAACATGGGGATGGCGTAAAAGCACTCCAGATAGCGGTGACTGTCCCAATCCATGACCGCCACAGTATCACCAGATTTTACCCCGATCTCGGTCAGTGCATTCGCCAACTGGCAAACTCGTTGCCTGAATTCTCCATAGGTGAAGCGAGCTTGATCGCGGTAGACAATCTCTTGTTGGGGATCATTGACTGCTGGAGCCTGTAAAAGGTTTTTTATCAGCAGGGGATAGGTATATGCGGACACCGTGCGCTGTATCAGGTTCTCGGACATGAAAGAACTCCTTGGTTATGAAGAAAGATCGGCAGTTAAGAAAAAGAGACTATACGATGACTATGATTTGATGCAAGAATTGTTCTGTCTGCGGACGACTTTCGAGAGATGAATACCGATCAGGAGATGAGATGGATTTACCCGCGCCTTTGTTAGAAGGGACCTTGCTGCGTCGTTACAAGAGATTTTTTACCGATATTGAGTTGGCCGATGGTCGTGTCGTCACTGCGCACACACCCAAT
Source organism: Desulfuromusa kysingii (assembly GCF_900107645.1). Taxonomy (GTDB): domain Bacteria; phylum Desulfobacterota; class Desulfuromonadia; order Desulfuromonadales; family Geopsychrobacteraceae; genus Desulfuromusa; species Desulfuromusa kysingii. The sequence continues at coordinate 199,002 of NZ_FNQN01000007.1, read as the reverse complement.
ACGGGCAGTATGAAACAATGTGCGCTCCCAGGCTCTCGGGTATTAATTTCGCGAGCGGATAATCCGCAACGGAAGCTGAAATATACGTTAGAGCTGATTATGATTTCTGGTCGTTGGGTTGATACCCATACCTTGAGGACCAATCGAGTGGTTGAAGAGGCTTTACGTCATAACCAGATTCAATCGCTGGAAAATTTTCAGGTGCAGCCAGAGTACCGCTTTGGAGAGAGTCGCATTGATTTTTATCTACATCAGGGGGATGTCAATGTTTTGCTTGAAGTTAAAAATGTCACCCTCTGCTGCCAACCCGAAACCGCCTGTTTCCCGGATGCCGTGACCACCCGGGGGCAAAAGCATCTGCGCGAATTACTCTTGGCTAAGCAACAGGGGTGTCGGGCTATTATATTTTTTCTGGTTCAACGCAGCGAAGCGAAGAAATTTTCCCCAGCTGATGCTATTGATCCCGAATATGGCCGACTGTTGCGCGAAGTTGTTGCCGCAGGAGTAGAAGTCTTGGCTTATAAAACCGTCGTCACTCCGAAGGAGAATCGGGTCGGAGAGCCGATTCCGGTTGTATTATGAGGGGCGTATGATTTTGTGAATGAGTTCTTTTCCCCAACATCTCAGAGTCGCAATGGAGAGTCTCTAATCTATGCAGGCAGTTGGTTTAATAACTGAATATAACCCGTTCCATAACGGCCACTTACATCATCTTCGTGAGAGCCTTCGGGTGACCGGTGCTGAGGTTGCTGTTGCGGTCATGAGTGGCCATTTTTTACAGCGCGGGGAGCCTGCTTTGCTGGATAAGTGGGGGAGGGCGGAGATGGCTTTGCGCAGCGGGGTTGATGTGGTCGTCGAGTTACCGCTGCCCTGGGCGTGCAGCAGTGCCCCCGATTTTTCTCGAGGAGGGGTTAAATCGTTAGCCCTTCTCGGTGTCGATAGCCTCTGTTTCGGGAGTGAGTGCGGAGAGATTGAGCCGCTTCAGTATTGTGCCGATTTTCTCCATGATAACGACTCTTTTGTGACCGGGAAAACCTCAGAATTGTTGCGTCAGGGGGTGAACTATCCTCAGGCGAGAGCCCAGGTGCTCACAGAATTATCCGCAGAACTTCTTGATCCCACTGTCATCACTGCGCCCAATAATATTCTCGGGATTGAATACCTGAAAGTTTTAAAAGAGCTGACCAGTACTATTCAGCCCGTGACAATTGCGCGGATTGGTGCTGGATATCACGATGTCGACGCGGGGGTTGACGGTATTGCTAGCGCGACAGGAATCCGCCAGAAGATGCTGGAATCAGAGGCGGTCGATACCCTTCTTCCCCCAACAGTCCAATCAATATTGCATCAAGCGACAGCGCATGGCCGGGTGGTATCGGTCGATAAATATTATCAATTATTATTGGCGCAGATTTTTCGCAGCCCGACAGAGTTGTCCGACTTGTGGTTGGTTGAAAATGGGATAGAGAACCGTCTTTTAACGGTTGCAGAAAATGCGACTTCTTTGGCAGAATTGGTGTCCGGTCTCAAATCCCGACAACTGACCCGTACCCGAATTCAGCGGCTGCTTGTCTCTGTTCTGTTGGGCCTGAAACGGGATATTGTCCCCCCGCTATTAGCTGTTGGGCCGCAATATCTCCACTTGCTGGCCGCCAGCGCCAAAGGGCAGAAATTCCTGGCTTCTCGTCGCAAGCAGAGATCGATCCCGCTGGTCCAGAATTTTTCACGGGTTTATGCAATCCTCAAGCGGCATTATGGTTTTGAGTCGGCAGCCTATCGCCTTGCACTAGAACAATTAAATCTGGAGTTGAAAGCAACGAAACTCTATACGTTGCTGTCCCAGGATTATACGGGGGGCAGCCGCAACCGCGATTTTTATGAGTCACTGAAAATATAAAGACGTGACCGATACACTTGATAAGGAGCTTGAAATGGCAGACACACCGATCACCCGGGACATGAAAATAGAGCAACTGGTCGAATTAAAACCTGACGCCGTCGCTTATCTCTTCCACAAGAAGATCCGCTGTATTCGTTGCGGCGAACCGGTTTGGGATACCATCGAAGAGGCCGCACGGTTAAAAAATTATAGTGATGCCGAAATAGATGAATTGCTCGATGACCTGAATCGCCTCAGTTAAGAATTCTGCTCTGATTCAATGATCAGGTTGGGTAACTCATCACTGTCATCATCTTTTCTGGGGAAATGTGTTTCGAGTAACTCGCCACAGCGCTCAACTGCCTGACAGATGGCGTTGCAACTGTCGCCGGTCTTCAGTCCGTGAATAATCGTATCCACGAGCTCATTCCAGGTGTTTTTAGGAACCTTTGCGTTGATACCGCTGTCAGCGAGTACCTGAACGCGGTGTTCAAACAGTGAGATCAAAATCAGGATACCGGTTTTGTCGCGGGTTTCATGTAAGCCCTGTTCGACAAAGCTGACCAGCGCTTTTTCCTTCACTTCAAGGTCAAATTCTGCTGGATTGATCAGTTTCCGTTTCAGATCAGGAAGGTTGCGGATCAGCAGTTGAAAGACGAAGAAACTGACGATAAACGCGGGTAAAAACCACCAGATTGACTCACCGCCCACAGCCCAGCTGAAAATCAATCCCACCGCTAACGCCAGAGTCCCGGCGCCAATGAGTTCAGCACGAGGGTATTCATAAGACGAGTTGACCAGCATGGGGACAATTTCACCGCTGGTTTTTGTTTCTGCCTTTCTGACGGCTGCTTCTATTTTCTGCTGTTCTTCATGACTGAAGAACTCACTTGCTGATTTCATCTTCATCCTGTCATCCCACTGAGATACGGAGTCTCAGAAAAGTACAATGTTTTTCAAGCCAGACAGAGAATGTGACCGTTTTCTCTGTTTCTCTAGTCTGCGATGGTGAATGTGCTCGGTTTTACCAACCACCGGAAGCACCGCCACCGCCGCCTCCGCCGCCGCCACCAGAAAAACCACCGCCACCAAAACCACCGCCGCCGCCACCCATAAAGGGGCCGCCGATAAAAACGCCACTACGACGACTGCTGCGACGACCACCGATACGGCTAAGAAATGGCCCAAGGAAAAAGAGGAGAAAAAGAAACCCCAGTGGGCTCCCTTTCTTTTTGCTGCTGCTGGCTTTACCCGTTCCTGTGTATTCACCACGGACAGCTTCGGCAATACCGATAACTCCTGCGACGATTCCACCATCAAAGTCCCTCTGTTTGAACTTCGGGGCGATCTCGTTATCAATAATCCGTCCTGCCAGCAGGTCGGTTAAGCGACCTTCCAGACCGTAACCGACTTCGATGCGAATTTTTCTTTCCTCCTTGGCAATAAGGAGCAGGGCGCCATTGTCTTTACCTTTTTGACCAATTTTCCAGTTTTCAAAAACTTTAATAGAATACTCTTCCAAGACTTCACCATCCAAAGTTGGGATGGTGAGGACGGTAATCTGAGTGGAATCGCTCTGCTCAAAATTGCGCAAAAACTCTTCAAGCTTCAGCTTGGTGGTTTGCTCAAGTAGAGCTGCCTTGTCATTGACATAGCCTGTTGGCGCAGGGATGTTCAGTGCGAATGCTGCAGAACAGGTCAACAGAAGAATAAACAGTAAACAGAAAATCTTACGCATTAGAATGTCACCTGAGGAGCGGCTTCAGCACCGGCGTCGGCCTTAAAAGCTTCTTTGCGTTCCAGATGGAGGAGGAAATTATTGGTCAGGCTATTTGGAAAGGTGCGGATCGAGGTGTTGAATATTCTGACCGCATCGTTGTAACGCTGACGAGCGACGTTGATGCGGTTTTCGGTTCCTTCCAACTGGTGCTGTAAGTCGAGGAAGTTTTGATTGGCCTTCAGATCAGGGTAACGCTCAACAACGACCAGTAATCGTGACAACGCTCCAGAAAGTTCACCCTGAGCTTGTTGAAATTGTTGCATTGCTGCTGCGTCACCTAATTTATCGGTAGAGATGTTGGTCTGCCCGACTTTAGCCCGGGCGTTAACAACTTCAGTCAGAGTCTCTTTTTCGTGAGCGGCATAGCCTTTTACTGTTGAGACCAGATTCGGGATGAGATCGGCGCGGCGCTGATAGGTGGCTTCAACATCGCCCCAGGCAGCAAAAACGGTCTCTTCGTTCTTTTGGATGGAGTTATAGCCACAACTGCTGAGTAAAAGACTGCTACAGAGCAAGATAAGCAGGGTGCGAATTCTCATTGTATTCCTCCAGAGGATTAGTTTTATCAATTTTTTGATCCGGGTATTATAACATAAAAAGAAGAAATATAGGTGTCCATCCGCAGAGAGTTCTCTTTGTTTTATGGTCAGGCTTCCGGCGGCTGTAAAGAACGAGGTCTCTTGTCAATCTGTTCAATCGGGTTAATCTCTTTACGACTTCCGGCCCCCAACTCTTTAAACTTGCGGGCCGAAGTTAAGACCCGGCTGTCAAGTGAGCCGATCGCCTTATTGTAACTGTCGACAGCGCGTTCCAGGTTCTTCCCCATCTGAGCAAAATGTTGGTTAAGGGTCGCCAGGCGATCATACATCTCCCGTCCTAACTGGCTGATGGCTTCAGCATTTTCGGTCAGCTGTTCCTGACGCCAGCCGTAGGCTACTGAACGGAGCAGAGCGATCAATGTGGTCGGGGTGGCGAGCAGAACTTTCTGATCTACGCCGGCTTCAATCAATCCCGGATCTTGAGTCAGCGCCGCAGAGAAGAAGGTTTCCCCCGGAAGAAACAGGACGACAAATTCCGGTGTCGGTTGGAACTGTTCCCAGTAGTTTTTTGCTGATAACTTTTGCAGGTGATCATGAATCTGGCGGGCATGATGGGCCAGACAAGCATTGCGTTGTTTGTCATCTGTTGCTTCTAGTGATTCGAGGTAAGCCTGCAGGGGGGCTTTAGAGTCAACGATAATATTGCGTCCGTTGGGGAGTTTGATAATCATATCGGGGCGAAGGCGGCCATGATCGGCTGTTTCCTGTTCCACAAAATCACAATAATTGACCATACCAGCCATTTCGACGACTTTGCGCAACTGAATCTCCCCCCAGCGGCCACGCACGGCGGGAGTCCTCAGGGCACGGACAAGGTTGCCGGTTTCCGATTCAAGCTTAATCTGGCTGTTCAGTAACGACTTCAATTGTTCATCCAAGCGGGCATAAGCGCCGCTGCGGGATTGTTCCAATTGTTCGATCTTGTGATCGACCTTGGTGAGAGACTCTTGCAGCGGCTGAACCAGTTGTCCAATCGCCTGGTGACGTGCGTCCAGATCGCCCTTGGCCTGCTGCTGAAACGATCCGAGAGTGGTCTTGGCCAGATCCAGAAAACTTTGATTGTTGGCTGCCAGCGCTTGTGCTGAAAGAGCCTGAAAGTTCTTTTCTACTTGCTGCCTCGTTTCGTCCAGGAATCTCAGTTTATCAGCATTTGCATGCCGTTCTGCTTCAAGTTGTGCTTCAACCCGGGCGACCTGCTGAAGCAGCTGGTCGCGCTCCACCTGGTCTTTGTGCCGTTCGCGGTGCAGGAGGAGGTGCGCTTGCAAGCGGGCGATTAACCAACCACAAAAGAGGCCAACGATAAGGGTCGCTGCGGGCAGTATCCAGATGTTGTCAGTCAGAGGCACGGTTGTATTCCTTCAATATATTGATAGGCTTCTATTGAGGGTACGATAGCAGAGCGTTACAGAATCGACAAGCGAGATGGTGCACTGGAGGGATAACCTTATTTGAGTTGTTGCGGATCGGAGACTAAAACCAATGGCTAATTTTGATTTTTCTCAACTACGACAACAAACCGAGGAGCGCTTCTCAGTTTTGAAAAACACAGCGATCACTGTTTCGCAGTTGCTTGAAGAATTAAGCACGCTCTGGTCAAGCGCGGAAGTGCAAATTGAACAGCACAAGGATGGAGACCGGAAATTGATCGCTTGTGCTCCGGGGTGTCAATTCTGTTGTGTGGTGAATGTTTCGACCACTTTGCTTGAAGGGATCGCTATCGCCCGGTTTTTGCGTCAATTGGATCCTGCGGTGTTGGCACAAGTCCACTCAAGAGTTGATAAACTCTGGCGTGATGTCCGGGGTCTCAATGATGAAGAACGGTTGCTGGCCCGTTGTAAGTGTGCCTTTCTCGATGATCGGGGCTGGTGTCTTATTTATCCGGTTCGGCCATTGTTTTGCCGCAGCGTCACTTCGACCGATGTCGAGAGTTGCCGCGCTGCAGTCGTCGGACAAGTGTTTGCTGAGGTTAAACCGGTGATGATGCATCAGTTTCAGTTACAGCTGTACAAAACATTATTCGCTGGGGTTGTCGACGGGTTGGAGCAGGCGGGTTTAGATGGCCGCTGTTTTCAGCTGAGTGGTTTGATCCGTTACCTTCTCAATCATCCTGATGACGAACAAGATCTGTTGACCGAATCTTCATTGGATTGGAATAAACTTTATCCGTAGCCGGGGCTTTTGCTGGATTAGTTTTGCATTGCGCTGTTCCGGTCATTTCATCCCTCCACAGTTTTTAGGAGCGGCAAAAAGTCGCGCTGTTACCCGCATCTCTTTGCCGCTCCTTTTTTTAATCAACGGTGTTTCTGACGACCGTGTTCCCTGTCCTGCAAGTTAACCCAGTTTTTTTACAAATTCTGATTTCAATTTCATCGCCCCGATCCCGTCAATTTTGCAGTCGATATCGTGATCACCATCAACCAGACGGATGTTTTTCACTTTTGTCCCCACCTTAACCACCAATGATGATCCCTTGATTTTCAGGTCTTTGATCACGGTGATGGTGTCGCCGTCTTGCAGTGGGTTGCCGTTGGCATCGGTTATGGTTGCTTCTGTCTCTGTTGCTTCTGGCTCCGCGGTCTGCAACCATTCATGGGCGCATTCGGGACAAACATACATCTCTCTGTCTTCATAGGTGTATGCAGATCCACATTCCGGGCAGTTTGGTAGGTTCTTCATCTTTTCCCTTCCTTTTATGTCTATCAAGGCTTGACCTGATCTGGTGTGTGCTTCGGACAATCTTTTTATCAAAACCAATCGCTTGTGTATACCTTTTACGTTCCACTCCGAAAGCTTTTCGAGCAGTTCCTTCGCTTCGGATGGAAATAACTTTATTTTTATTTTAGTAATTGCCTGATTGATATGGTTTCAGTTTGACGCTGGATCAGCATGTTGATCCGTTTAAACAGAGAACCTTGAGGTGACCTAATAGTTATCTATACTGAATTAATAATTCTAATCCACATAAGAAAATCCATTGAAGGAATATCTGATTCCTCGCTGTTTTAAGTATTGATACTTTGAAATTGGCACTTTTTACAGAGATCAAACAACTCAATTTGACTGACGGTAAAACTGTAAACTTACTTTAAGAGGTGTAAGCACTGATATGACAATTACCATGCCGTGGTTACAGCATAAGAATCATAATTAACGACTAAATACCTGAAATTTTCTTCTTTTCCCCTGAATTCATCAAATTAATCATAGTGGCATGCATTCTGCTAATCCTGATAAGTCGAATGCCTTAAGAGGGTGTCGACTTAGATCTTTCAGGCGGTTTTAAGGTCTTTTACGACTATCAGAACAACGTCATTGAATAGGCATTTGTTTATATATCTGTAAGTTTTTGTGACTTATGCGTGATGAATTGTTCTGTCCGATCTCTCTGTCTTAAACGGAGAGATTCTCATTTAAGTCGATCATAAATAAAGGAGAACGTAATGCAGAAAGAAATGGATATGTCAGTGAAGAAGGCAGCAAGTAAAGATGGAGTCGATCGTAGTATCGACTATTGGGTAAGTATTCCTGCAATTCTTATCGTTCTTGGTTTTGCAGGAGCGCTATTTACGAATCCTGAAGGCATGAATATTTTTATGACTGATACCTTCCATTTTATGAACCAGAATTTTGGCTGGATGCTCCTCGTATTTGAGTTTTCCTGTGTTGGGTTGTGTCTTTATTTTGCATTTGGGAAATATGCCAATAAACGCTTTGGTGATGAGAAACCAGATGGCAGCACATTTTCTTTTTATGCAATGCTTTTTGCTTATAGTTCCTCAGCCAGTATTGTCTATTGGGTGTTTATTGAATTTTACTACTATATCTCAGGACCTCCATTTGGAATTACGCCGTTTAGTGAAGAGGCGGTGAAGTGGTCAATGGCTTACCCGGTATTCCACTGGGGTATTCTAGGCTTTTCGTCTTATGCCATTATCGGGATTGCTTTAGCCTTTTTACTTTTTGTTAAGAAAAAAGACACTTCACGGGTTAGCGCTGCGTGTGAAAGTTTGATCGGCGCAAAAAGAGCTAATGGGAAACTTGGTAAAGTCATCGACTGCGTATTTTTAGTGGGCATTATTTTCTCCAATGCAGGCTACTCATTGGCTGTTAGTGTGCCGATCGTTGGAACATTTTTCAGCAAAGTTTTCGGTGTGAAGCATACGCTTTCACTTGATGTTTTAATTTTATTAGTCGTTGTTATTTGTATGGCTATTGCTATGTATACAGGCTTGAAAAAGGGGATGACTCTTATCAGTAACGCAAGGCTATTTATGTTCTTCGGTGTCGCTTTTTTTATCTTTTTAGTCGGAAATACAAGCCAATATTGTAACAATATTGTGGCTTCAACAGCGCTGTGGATACAAAATTTTATTCCTATGAGTTTGAATACCAGTCAGTGGTCACAATCTTGGACGATCTTTTATGCTCTTTTCTTCATTGCTTCTGTTTTGGGTGGTGGGCAATTTTACAGCAAGCTTTGTAAGGGGCGTACCGTCCGCCAATGTGTCCTTGGTATTGTGCTTGCGAGTTCAGCAGGTTGCGCAATCTTTTTCTGGACAATGGGTAATTTTGCCCTTGATACTTATCTTGGTGACCCAGCACAATATAAAGCTCTGGTTGATCAAGATGCTTATTCTGCTATTACCTATGTTATTGACCAACTTCCGTTCTCGAATCTGATTATGATCATTCTCCTGTTCTATGCGTTTGTTTCAGCATGGACTTTTATCCAGAGTGCTGTTTACGGCAATGCTCTAGTATCTCAACCGAATCTTCCGGCTAATGAGGACCCTTCAAAATTCACCCGGCTGTTCTGGTGCGTTGTTACTTGTATCCTGTCGATCGGTTTCCTCTATATTGGCGGAATACAAACAGTTAAGAACGCGATGGTGTGGGCAGGTTACCCCGCATTTGTCATTTCGCTATTAATTATTGGTGCTTTCTTCCGGGATATTAAAACCTATTGGGGTGATGATACAGAATAAGGGTTTGTAAAAAATGAAAAAAGCCCCTGAGATAAATTATTCTTAGGGGCTTTTTTTGTGGTTGTGGGGTTGATAAGAGGAAGGAATGTCGCTCTCAATGAAATGTACGACCATGCTTGATACTGGTTCATAGCATGAAAATCTTGAGAAGTTAGTCCTCGTATCTCTTCTCAGCCTTCAGTATTTCGTTAATAAATTCAAGTTACACGATTAAGGGAAAAGGTGATTTTATGAAAATTCGTCCCTTTCAGCTCAGCGCTTATGAAGCAAATTGCTATCTCATCTCAAATAAAGGGAAAGCTGTTCTTATTGATCCAGGCGACTACTCTATGGAAATCGCCAATATTATAAGAAATGAAGATCTCCAGGTGACACACATCCTGATCACTCATATTCATCTCGATCACTTTTACGCTGCTACTGCATTCTCAAAACTTACTGGGGCAAAAATTTACATTAATCCAGCCGATGGTTATTTGATTAAGGAAGAAGTCGACACATGGAAGGAGTGCATGTATTCACAGTCTTGTGGAATGGTGGATTATGAACCATTTGACCCGGGTATGTATGAGTTCCTTGGTGAAAAGTGTGAAGTGATAGCCACTCCAGGGCATACTCCGGGAAGTTTGACCCTGCACTTTCCCGATCATACCCTTGCTTTCGTAGGGGATGTTATTTTTTCCGGCTCTGTGGGTCGATCCGATTTTAACGGTGGTGATTATGAAACGCTTATGACGACGATAAAGAGTAAGATATTTAAATTTCCACCAGACACAAAACTCTATACAGGCCATGGCCCAGTAACGACAGTTGATTATGAAAGAAGAAATAATTCCTTTGTAAAATAGATTGTCAGAAGTGACTTTACGAAACTGTAAAACTCTTGCTAGCGAAGTGTTACAGGTTGATTTCAAGTGACCCTATATGGCTGTTTTTTTTGGTATGTCCCTTGCTTATTTGTAGAATATCAAAAAAATATGTTCCTATGAGGAGAGAGCCATGGCTGAAAAATTAGGTAAAACAATTGATCAATTTAAGGTAGGAGATACTGCCAGCGTTGTAAGGGAAATCACGCAGAAGACGTTGCACGCATTTGCGGATGCAATTGATGATCATGATCCGATTCATATGGATCCAGAATATGCAAAAACAACAATTTATGGCAAATGCATTGCACACGGTGTTTATCTCGATTGTATGGTTTCTGCGATGCTTTCAAAGCTTGTCGCTGGTGGCATTGATGCAAGACTCAGCATTAAATATACTGCACCGGTTTATGCTGGTGACACTGTGACAGTCACGGGCACAGTCAATGAAATAAATGTTGAAAGAAACAGGCTGTTTATTGGCACTAAGGGTATAAATCAAGATGGAGACGTTGTTGCTGTTGGGGATGCTGTTTGCCTAGCAAGGACAGATAATTGATCGTCGAATCAAATCAAAGACCACTACGCATGTTGTGGTCTTTTTTTATGAGTAGAGGTGAAGGGAATGATGAAAATTGAAAAACAATTTATGTATTGTGACATTGAGAATAAAATAGCTCATTTGGTTTTTAATCGCCCACCACTGAACCTCTTTACCTTAGGTGTCTTTGCAGAATTTAGCGAAATAAGTGAAGATCTTAAAGGGTTGGTCGGTAGGGATGAAGTGCGTGTGGTTGTGTTGTCTTCTGCGGTAGAGAAAGCTTTTTCTGCTGGTGATGATGTCAGGGAAGGGCCAAAAACGTCCGATGAAGCTGTAAAACAGAATGAAATTGCAAGGGCTGCTCTGAAAAAGATGAGTAGCCTGCCTGTCCCAATGATAGCGGCACTCAACGGCTATGTATTGGGTGGTGGAATGGTTCTCGCTTTAACGTGCGACTACGCCATTGCTGCAGATAATACGAAATATGCGTTTCCAGAAATCAATTTTGGAATGTTTCCGAATTGGGGGGGCAACGCTTGTTCTAGGTCAAAGATTTTCAATACCTAAGATCAAAAAGTGGCTTTATACGGGTGAGAGAATTACTTCTGAGGTCGCCAAAGAGTGGGATATCGTTCAGGAAGTAGTGGCTGAGGAAAATTTGCTTTCCAGAGCAATGGAGGTCGCTGGCTCCATTGCTGCGAAAGCTCCTATTGGCGTGCGGTGCTTGAAGGCATTGTTGGATTCAGCTGCAAGTGGAATGACTGAGGATGGAAGTTATCATTTAGAGACAACCTATACACGGTTGACTTTTGATTCAGAAGATACTGCCGAAGGAGTAAGGGCTTTTTCCGAAAAAAGAATCCCAGTGTTTAAGAATAAATAGAATTCGGTTTCCGTTCTGTTTTTGTTGGTATGAAGTGAATGTTAGAGATATTTCATTGGTTGTGCCGCAGTCTGCCTAGACAATCCATTAATTGAAAAAATCTTATGTGTGTCTTTTCCAATATGATTGAAGATTAACTCAATGCCGATCGCCAGTTGCGGGTTGGCATTGAGTTTGTTAGGTGTCCTTGCCTTTTATTTTTCATTTCTTCTCTAATTCTGAACCAATCAGACTCCCACCTGCTTTTATAGAATTATTGGGATGTGAATTGGAACATTTTATGCTGAATGTGATTTCTGTCACTCTAGATGAGTTTGATCATGAGTGGGCCCCCCTTAGCCGGATCATATTGTAACCGTTGTGGGGAGGTGCGATAGAGTCAATTTCAGGAATTTATTATGGATTTGATATTGCAAGTTTGGGGAGGGCTTTTTTACCTTTTAAGTAAAGTTTTTTTTGCGTTAGCTGAAGGGAAAAAATACAATAAAAAACGGCGTCTAAGGATTATAGGCTGGTCTGTTTATATGATGGGGGTTCCTGCTTGGACTGTGTTGTATATTGGGAGCCATAGTTGGATCGCTGCTTCGATCGAGGTTGGCAGTCTCCCTACGATGTACTTAGGACTTTATGCTTCCATAAAGGGACCAGATGCAACAAGTAAGACTTTTTCTCGTGTTATTACGTACTCAACTTATCTCTTCTTAGTTTTCGGTATCTCCTGTAGCCTTTATGATTTTGGCGGTCTTCATTCTTTTTCTCAATTCTTAGAGTTGACCATCTTATTCACCTTTTTTGTTGGTAGTAGTCTATTAGCTAAAGACAATCTCAATGGCTGGGTCTGCTTTATTTTGATGAATGGCAGCATTGCACTGTTGATGATGATTCAGGGCAAGCGTTTGCTGGTATTTCAGCAAATACTATCGCTCTGCTTTGTCGTCTATGGATTTATTGTCGCAGAGAAAATGTCTAAACCTGACGCCTCGAAGCCAAAAAAAGTTTAAATCTAAAGATTGTTGAATGTTGGTCGCCTTCTTTCGGTTTGCGGAAATTAACGAGCAAAAAACACTATTGCTAAACCTACTAAATGATTCTTCAGTGAAACAGCCTATCATTCACTTGCCATCTCATATTTGCTTATCATTTTCTTAACACCTCTTATTTTACTTCAGCTCGACAATTGCTAGTTCTCTATTGTCAATTGTCGCATGCCAGTTTACACGATGATGTCTGTTCTGAAAAAAAATGATTTAAAAACAGCTAGTTGTGATGCTCACGCGCAATGGCACACTGATTGCTAAATAGTGTGTCATGCGAAATTTAAATTCATGGATGGTAACGAAGACTAATCTAAAACAAGAGGTGAAGAAATGAACATTATTGCGTGTATTAAGGTTGTTCCAGAAGAGCAAGATATCGCGGTTTTGCCTAATCAGGAACTGTCATTCGATAAAGCTCAGTGGAAAATTGGTCAATATGATTTGAGCGCTTTGGAAGCTGGGAAGCAATTGGCAAAAGAAACCGGTGGCAGTATGAAGGTCCTGACTATTGGCGGAGACGCATTGAGTAAAACGAAAATCAGGAAAGACATTTTGTCTCGTGGCGCCGATGAATTAAATGTGGTCATAACCGATCAACAGTTTAACGATTCGTTAGTAACTGCAAAAGCCATTGTTAAAGCTGTGAAAACAATGAATGAGTTTGATTTGTTGATTTTTGGAACTGGTTCTTCTGACTTGTATTCTCAACAGGTTGGTAATCAGGTTGGTGCTATCATGGATTTACCAGTTGTCAATGAGATTAATGATATCAACCTCCAAGAAGGAATCATTAGAGTCGAGAGAGTCCTAGAGGGTGAAGTTGAAGTTCTTGAAATTCCCTTGCCTGCCGTAATTTCTGTTACCTCCGAAATTAACGTACCGACAATTCCGGGCATGAGAGACATCATGTCTGCAGGTAAAAAAAAGGTAAATGAATTATCTGTCGATCTCTCAGGAATAGCTGGGAGTACCGAAGTTCTGAACGATTTGGCTCCAGAGCAAAAAGATCGGAAACTGCAAATTGTTAAAGGCGATACCGATGAAATGGTTGATGCCCTTATCCAATTTTTGAACAAATAGGAGGTACATATCATGTCATATGTCAATACGTTTATAATTGCTGATACCGAAATGAGCATTAAAGAGCTTGCGAGTGGTGCATCTAATCTATCCACACAATTTTCTATTATTATATTTGACGAAGAGTTAAAGGATCTGGCGGCTTCATATGGGGCAAAAAACGTTTATGTTTATAGGTGTGATGCGTCAACAATGATCGAAGATTCCGCTAAGATGATTTCTGAAAAACTGCAATCAAATAATGCGGACTTGGTTTTGGTGAATAACTCTGTGCGGGGTAAGTTGTTGGCTGGCAAGCTTGCTGTTTACCTTGATACCTGCGTTGTTTCCGGGATCTCTTCACTTGAAGATAAAACCACTCAAAGAATGGTTTATGGTGGTGCAGCGTTCAGGAGTGAAAAACTTACCAGTAATACAGCTGTTATTACCAGTGGCGCAGGCGTCTTCGAGATTACTGATCCTGCTGTTTCTTCAGTTTCAGATACACATTTTGTTGATGTTGTACCAAGCAACAAAATCAAAAAAATTGAAACTCAGGCTAAGCAAGAAATTGTATCCAATCTCGCTATTGCTAAGAAAGTAGTTGACATGGGGCGTGGATTCAAAGAAGAGGCCGATGTTGAAATGTGCCGTGAACTGGCAACTCTGCTGGGTGCTGATCTGGGTTGTTCCCGCCCTGTGGCTGAAAACAACGGCTGGCTGCCGAAGGCTGTTTATATCGGTATAACCGGTATGATGCTGAAGCCGGAACTTGTCATTTCTCTGGCGACTTCTGGGCAGGTCCAGCATATGGTCGGTATCAATCAGGCAAAAACTATTGTTGCCATCAATAAGGACGAAAACTCCCCTATTTTTAAGTCTTGTGATCTCGGTCTCGTCGGAGATGTTTACGAAATTCTACCTAAGTTGATCGCGAAGCTTAGGTAGCTTCTGGTCTGAAGCTGGCAAAGGGATCACGGACGAAATTTTCTGATTTAACCATAGAGATGTTGTTTCTATGGTTAAATCGGAGTTCACATTTTCAAGTTCAAGCCGAATATATTCCCCTTCCAAATTTGATGCAAATTGGGTCAGCACTTCATTTGAAAGACAGATCGTCAGATTGAATATTCAATTCTTTATTGATTCGTTTGCTCCCATCAGGCTGCGGATTAAAGGGAAAAAAGCAGGTATTATCATGACTGTCAAGATGAACACTAGGGTAGATAAAAAAAATATTGGTGATTTATGGGAAGAGCGTTTCAAACTTGATAAAGATAACCTTTTTATGATCTATGAAACAAGAGAAGGCAGTGTTTCTCAGTTTACCTATGGTGATACCTATACAAATATAATTAAAGCAGCAAATCTTTTTTTGAGCTTGGGGCTTGAAAAGGGGGATCTGGTTGCTGTTCAACTTTATAATAGCCCTGAATTTTTGTATGCTATGTTTGGTCTGATGCGAATTGGAGCGATCATTGTTCCGATGAATGTGCACTATACGAATGTTGAGTGCCGCTATATCATGGACAAGTGTAAGGTCAGTATTCTGCTGACTGAAGAAAAATTTCTAGACTTACACGAAAAAATAGATTGCTCACACCTAAAACATAGAATTTTAGCTCGAAGCGACAGAGAAGTCGATGGTTACTTGAATTTTGCGAAGGAGTTATCGCGACAAACAGACACATTGAAGGAGCATCGTGAATTGCACCCAGGCGATGTCGCAGAAGTATTGTTTACATCAGGTACAACATCAATGCCTAAGGGGGCAACGTTTACTCATTATAACTTGCTTTATGCTGGGGAATTCCACGCGAATCAAATGGCATTAACTTCCGACGATAGATTTTTTACTGTCTTTCCTTGTTTTCATATCGACTGGCAGGCTATTGCCGTGATGCCAATCCTTACTAAGGGTGCTGTCGTGGTTGTGCAGGAGCAATACCACGCGACCAAATTTTGGCAGCAAATTCGTGATTACAAAATCACCATTGCTGAAGCAATCCCCATGATTATAAGAACCTTGATGCTGCAACCGAAAGCGGAAAATGAGCGTAAACATAGCTTACGCTTAATGTACTTTTCACTTTGTATGTCTACCGAGGAAAAGGAATCTTTTGAAAATCGTTACAATGTTAAACTTTTCAATTGTTACGGTTTGACCGAAACAATTGTTTGTAATATCGCAGATGTGTGTACGGGAGAAGCAAGGTGGCCGTCAGTTGGGAAAACATATGATCCATACAAAATAAAAATTGTAGATGATAATAATGATACTTTGCCTGCAACATGTGTTGGTGAAATTTGTCTTAAAGGTGTCAGAGGGGAAAATCTAATATTAGGGTATTATAACGACGAACAGGAAACTTATAAATTGTATGATGATAATGATTGGCTGCATACTGGTGATAAAGGCTTTTTGGATGAGGATGGGTGGCTGTATTTTGTTGATAGGAAAAATAATTTGATTAAGCGCTCAGGGGAAAATATTTCTGCAAGCGAAGTTGAAAATGTTTTAACCTCCCACAGTTTTATTGAGGAGGCGGCTGTTGTCGGTGTTCCGGACCCTATTAGGGAACAGGCAGTAAAAGCTTATGTGAAGTTTTATGAGGGAAAATCCCTTGAGATTGAAGACATTAGGCAGTTTTGCTCCGACAGGCTTGCTTCATTTAAAGTCCCTGAAATTATCGAAATTGTAGAAGACTTTAAGCATACCTGTACTGGGAAGATTCAGAAGAAAAACCTCAAAGGTGAATAGCTTCTGATGGAAATTTAACTAAGAAAACATGCTTATGCTTGTATTTTGTATTTTGTAACGAGTCCATGTAGGTGCTGTCTCGAAACATTAATTGCTCGAGCTGCTTTTGATATGTTGCCACTAAACTCTTTGAGCACATACGTCAAGTACTCAGTGTTAAATTTGTCGTTAAAATCATTAAGCGCCTTTTGATGGATAATCTTGTAATCCCCAATTTCATATTGACTAGGTTTAAGTTGCGGGTGGGGTGATGAGGGAGTGTTTATCCCACCTGACAGCGATTCGCTGATATAATATGGTAAGTGATAGGGCTCAATTAAACGCTCATTCTCATCAATCATATTCGCAGAGTGTTCTATTATGTGACTGAGTTCTCGACAATTGCCCGGAAATTTGTAATTGCTAAAAATATTTAAAGTGGCTTCAGAGCAACCCTCAATAGATAACCCCAACTTGTTGTTCATTAGTTTAATGAAGTGATTTGACAGGAGTTTTATGTCTGTGATTCCTCTCTCACTGAGAGGTGGAATTTGAATTGTGATAACGGCAATACGATAGAATAAGTCTGCTTTTAATTTGCTCTCCTTTATGGCTTTTATTGGATTTGTATTCATCGCGGAAATAACCCGAACATTGACGGGAATAGTCTTGTCGCCACCAACTTTTCTGATTGTTTTGGTTTCTAATACGCGCAAGAGTTTCGCTTGCATTTCAATGCTCAGGGTGTGTAATTCATCTAGGAAGATCGTACCTCCATGAGCTTCTTCAAATAAGCCTTGCTTGTCCACTGCGTCAGTATATGCGCCTTTTGTTGATCCGAACAGAATGCTTTCGAGTAATGTCTCTGGTATAGCAGCACAATTGACTGCAACAAAAGGTTGTGATTTGTCCTTGTAGAAAGAGTGTATACTTTGAGCTATTAGTTCTTTTCCCGTACCCGTCTCACCGACAATTAAGACAGAGGCGTCTGTTTTAGAAATTCTTTGAGCAAGTTTTATTGTTTTTGCCATCTGATCACTGCAACAAATTATATCATCAAAGGTGAATAGCTCATCCCTTCGAGGTTGCGTAATTGCTTTTGTGTTTATAACTTTAATTGTATTTGCTGTATCTATATAGTGAATGGCTCTCTTTACTTCGTCTAAATACTTGTAAATTGCAATGGCACCAATGATTATATTGTTACTTGTTATGGGAAATGAATGGTAAAGAAAACTTAATTCTTTGTTTTTTTTTGCTGATTTGTATTTTAAATGTACGTTTCTGTAAGGTTTTCCTGTGTTTAAAGTATTTAAAAGGATACTTGATTCTAAGGTTAAATCAAAAGCTTCTGTTGTGTGCTTCCCTAATAATTCTTCAGCTGTTGTAGAATCGTAAGTGCAGTTTGAAGAGATATAGGTATAATATCCCTTTTCATCTATAACTTCGAGAAAGTACCCCAAACCAGAAATGCAGTCTAGAAAAGCAAGAGTTTGGCTATTCAATTTAAGTCCTCTGTCTGATTCTTTTAACTTTTCTATGTACATAGTTTTATCATTCGTCCTTTATTCTACATTGAAGCTGTGTGTTGCAGGGCCTTTTAGTCTTCTGTGAGCTCAAAATTTATTATAAAGCAGAGACTTGTTTGCGCCTCAGTTTTTATCATGTCCTACCTACAAGATGCACGCCTTTTTTTTCGTTAGCTACTTCGGTTTGTGAAGCCAATATTGAGGCAAATATTATTGTCGATCTTGGTGTTAACGATGCATGCATCAATATATATTTTATTATTTAGGACAAATCTAAACTGAACAGGAGGAGTTACCATATGGAGCTTAAAGACGTTGTTATAGAGAGACATAGTGTTAGAAGGTATACCGATAAATCTGTTTCTGTTGAAACGATCAAGCAAATTGTTGATCTTGCTAAAAACTCCCCTTCTTGGGCTAATTATCAACCGATTCGTTATAACTGTATATTAAATAAAGAGATAAAAGCCAAACTTTCAGAAACATCTGATTATAATAGGCGTTATTTGGCTCGATCTTCAGCTGTTATTGTTATCAGTGCGGTTTTAAATTTATCAGGTGCCGATAGTTCTGGTACAGTTTATTATCATACGTCTAAAGAATGGACAATGTTCGATGCGGGAATTGCCAGTTACGGTTTTTGTTTAGCTGCTCAAGATGTTGGTGTTGGTTCGGTAATTTTGGGCGATTTTGATGGGACCGCAGTCAGAGAACTGATTGACCTTCCTACAGATGAAGATGTTATTGCACTTATCGCAATAGGTTATCCTGAGAATAATCCGCACGGCCCTGAAAGAAAACCAACGTCTAAACTTTTAAGATTTTTAAAGTAATTCTAGTTTATTCGGGAGAGATTTTTCTTTATTCATTTATGATGATGATTGATCTCTATTTTCAATAGAGATCAATTGATACTCGTAAGCTGCGCGCTTCTGCGTAGATTAGGTTACAGGGGTTGATTTGTCTGATTTATGTATTTTTGCATGAAAAACACCTTTGGTATTAACCAGTGCCTCTTTGAGATAAGAGTTCGTTTTTTTTGCTCTTAAAAGGGGCTAGGGTGTCAATTCTGGGTTGAGTGTGTCGTCTTGCGCTTTACAGATTTTTTCAATACTCATATCTTTTTGTAGATAACAGATCTCTAAATTATTAGCTAACAATGTTAACTCAATATTTTACCACACCCTCATCCTTACCCGTCCCCCAACGACCTGATGGGTAGCTTATTGGTGTCAACCCGAAGTTTTGTTTGAGCCTTATTTAACCCATGGAAAATTGTTGCTTTTTTCGATTGGAATATGTCTTGCTTTTGTTGATTTAACCTTACCTTTGAGGGGCAACAGGAGACGACATGAGTTGTGAGAAAACTACGCAGGTGGTGAATGAGAGTGATAGTGAACCGGAAAAAGAAAAGATTAATTTCCTTTTGGCGGGGGGAAGTGTCATTGCCTTGCTTTCCATTGTTATTTACGCTGCAATTGATCCAGCATTAATGAATGCCCATATGGGTTCAGTCAAGATGTTTATCGCCAGGTATTTTGGTTGGTGGTACATTGGTTTAGATGCTGTTTTTTGCCTTCCTATATTTATTATACCTTTTACTAAATATGGTTCGTTGAAGCTAGGTAAGCCAGATGACAAACCGGAATATTCAATTTTTTCATGGATGACTATGCTTATATGTTGCTCTTTTGCCGTCTCGGTTGTTGTTTGGGCGGTAGCTGAACCTGTGTATCATTGGATGCAACCGCCGCTAGGGGCTGAGGCGGGAACTATGGACGCATTAAGACAGTCGTTCCAGATCACAATTATGCATACGGGGTTGGGTGGCTTCGGCATTTTTGCTGTTGCAGGTGCTTGTATCGGACTTCCGGCTTTCAGGTGTGGTTTGCCTATTAATTACTCTACTGCATTTTATGGTTTGATGGGAGATAAAGCTTATTCAAAAGTTCCAAGCACGATCTTTGAATTGATTGCTATGGTTGTTAACTTTTTAGGTATTTCTACATCCATAGGGCTGGGGCTTATTTCATTACGGTTCGGTATAAATTATTTATTTGGTATTCATTTGGATACAACTCGGATGATCTTTGTGACCTGTCTGATTGGATTGGGGTTTTGCTGGTCTGTTTGGAGGGGACTAGACTCCGGTATCAAAACATTGAGTCATGTAAATGCATATATTGCAATAGCTGTTTTTTGTTATGTTTTGTTTTTAGGACCCACTCGGCATATTTTAGATTGGATGATCCAGATCCCTGGTGAATATTTCGGTAACTTAATATATTTAAGTTTATATACAGATGCGACAGAACAGGCTTTTGATGGTCAGTGGATGGGATGGTGGAAGGTCTTTTATTGGGGGTGGTGGTTTTCATTTGTTCCTTTTGTTGGAGGTTTTTTGGCAAGGATTTCTAAAGGGAGAAGTTTGCGGGAAATGCTTCTTGTTTGTACCTTTGTCCCTGTTTTCACTTGTATCGTTTGGTACACAACCTTTGGAGTCTCCGCTGTTTATACTGAGATGGCAGGCAATGTATCTTTATGGGCAGAGATTCAAAAAGATATTGGTGCTGGTTTTTACGTTATGGTCAGTCAATGGCCACTTGGTTATTTATTTTCAATAGTCACAATGTTTATGCTTTTTGTATTTATGATCACTTCTGCTGACTCAGCGGCTTTCTTTTGTTCAATGCAACTGACAAATGGTTCAGCAGAGCCTTGCCGACTCGTGCGAATGATCGCAGGTTTTTCTATTGTCATTCTCGCTGTAACTCTCATTTTGGTCGGTGGATTGAAAGCTTGTCAAACGGCAGCTGTTGTGGGTGGCTTGCCCATTTCCTTTTTGATGGCTCTTATGCTTATTTCCTTTTGGAAATATTTACATGAAGAGGGTGAACGACTAGGGTTTAAAAAGTACTTTTGAACCCCCAGTCCGCATGTTCTCCGCAGTATTCATGTAAAGGCAGGTACCCTTACAGACAAAATGTCACAATATGGTTAAGATTTGTTACTTTACGACAGCGTGTAATTCAAGGGGTTTTAATGTGAAAGAGAGGAACATTATCAATACCGGAATTATGGTAATGGTGGACAGCGCAGTGCCAACGCCATGAGCATCAGCCAGGGAGCCTAACAATGGTGTGACCCCTCCTCCAATAGAAAAGGCGACGCCAAGGGTCATCCCCGAGGATAAGCCGACATGGTTGGGGATGTATTTTTGCCCCATAACGACGGTTGGCCCATAGGTGAGTAAGAGAAATGCTCCCGTTAGCGCCAGCAATATAGCGGCAAAGTATACATTGTTGGTCAGAATAAAAGCGGGAATAGTTGGAACCAATAGCGTACATCCTGAAACAACAATTGTCTTATACCCAAAACGGTCTGCCAATTTTCCTCCGAGAAAATTTCCTAATATTCCCGCCACTGAGAAGAGGGTGAGTGCCATTCCCCCGGCAAGTTTGGTTTGTTGCAAAACCGTTGTCCAATAAAGTGGGATGAAGGTGAGAAAGGCGTAAAAAATAATTGATTTTCCAACGATGGTTAAAGTGAGTTTGCAGAAGGCTCCCCAATCGTCCTTGTGGTCTGCTCTTGTTTGTATCTTTTGTACTGTTTGGGGCGATTTATTACAGGCTGTTGACTGCCTGAGTTGTGCACGGAATATCAGCGCGACAATTGCAACAGGAACAAACATTACCATTGTACCATTCAGCCCAAAATAAAGAATAGAGGCGGTCATTAACAACGGGCCTAGAGAAAAACCAATGCTACCACCGACACCAAAATAACTCATGGCCGTTGCTTTTTTATGATCACTGTATAGATCGACGTGCCGGGCGGCCTCAGGATGAAAAGCCGCGCTGCCGATTCCACTCATGATGACGGCCAAAAGGATCATAGTATAGTTGGGCGATAGCCCAGTAAGAGCTAGTCCGCCACCGGCCATGATCAGCCCTGAAGGAATAAGCCAACTATTATTAAAACGATCGGCCAGATGGCCCAGCAGCGGCTGAATAACGGTTGAAGTAATGGTGAAAGCAAACATGATTCCCGCAGCAGCACTGTAGGACAGCGTGTGTTTGACAATCAAAAACGGTAAGAGCGCGGGAAGTGCGCCCTGATTAATGTCGTTTGCCAGATGGCTTAAAGATAATAAATTCAGCATGCGATAGTTCATGTCGTAGAATAGCTTTCATTTATGCTTGTCTAAAAAATCACTCTAACAGTTTTTGGTGAGTCCTGTTATCGAAATGAAGCCGAATGGTGTAGAGAAGAAGACAATTGTTGAGCCGGATGATTTTCTTGAACGATTTATGGAAAAGCCACAGAAGGTTCTAGCCAAAGCATTTAATTACCATAAAGGTTTAAGTTGTCCCTATCATCAGCACATCCCCATACAGTTTTTATACGCTTCCGAGGGAGTGATGAAAGTTACAACAGTGACAGGTCTCTGGGTGATTCCGAACCATCCCGCGGTTTGGATTCCGTCGAACACTCTTCATAAGATCGAGGCTGTTGGTGTTCTGGCGATGCGTAATGCATATTTTAAGCCTGATTTTTTTCCGAATTCCCTACCCAATGTTGCGTTGTATCTGTCACCCCTCTATTGAGGGAACTTTTCAAGCATGCGACAGAAATATCTCCCGATTATGCAGAAAACAGTCATGAGTCGAGAGTGATGGACGTTATTATTGATCAGGTTAAGCCTCTGGATACGGCTCCGATACTGCTTCCCCATCCTACGGACAGTCGTCTGCAGAAAATTACCCGGAGCATTGCTGAAAATCCCTGTGATACCCGTACGCTCGAGAGTTGGGCAAAAATAGCAGGACCAACGGAAAGAACCCTGGCCCGACTTTTTCCAAAAGGAACAGGGATGAGTTTTCGGCAATGGCGGCAACAGGCAAGGCTCATTGAGGCTCTTTGTCTCTTGGCGCGGGGGATGCCGGTTCAAGAAGTGGCCATAGATGTTGGGTGTGAAAGTGTAAGTGCCTTTATCCATAAGTTCTGAAAGTCGTTAGGTTGTACTCCGGGTCAATTCTTTGGATCGTAATCTTCTTGGTCATAAAATAGGTTGGTTCGAGTTACCGAAGCCGTTGTCTTGCAGGCATGATGTTGAGCGCTTCACCCTTCTCCTCGTTTTGAAAGTCGAAAACTGACTATCTTTACCAGCTTTCTATCGTTGTCAGTTATAGCCTGGAGCCCCTCCGTGAGCTTTCCTCGCTTACGTTAACGAATGTTCCATGCCGCGCTGACTCCCTTGCCGTAAAAAAATAAATCTTCAGTTTTCTCCTCTGAAAAATCATGACTGCTTTCTCTTTAGGGTTTCGGTCTAAATTGTCAAAGAGGTGTTTACACCTTTTGTGAAACTGTCAACAATGAGACCCATGTGGAATATGTTTTGTTTTTAAATAAACGTCTTATATCAGATGGTTGGGCGTTGGCATTTTAATTGCTCTATGAGTAAGTCGTCTTGATTATTTACAGTAATAAAACATGAAAAAAGGAGAAGCGCGATGTCTGTAAAACTAACTGAAGAACAAAATTTGATTGTTGCAAGTATGAGAGAGTTGATGACTAGGGAAAATTGGGATGATTATTTTAAGGAGTGTGATAACGAGCACAAATTTCCCGAAAGATTTTGCAAAGAATTATCTGAATTGGGCTTGCACCAAATTGTTAATCCTGTTGAATACGGCGGACTTGAAGAAAATGCAATGGTCACATTTGTTGCCGCTTGGGAGGAAGTTCTTCGGCTTGGCGGTAATGCAGCATGCATCTGGTTCTCATCAACTTATCCCGTTATCTTAAGGGAAGGGAATGAGAAGCAGAAAAAAATTGCTTTGGAATTAATGGAAACCGGTTTGACCAAGGTTGGAAACGCGGCTACTGAGCCGGGAGCTGGATCTGACCTAGGGGCTATGCAGACCACGTATACCCGTAAAGACGGTAAGGTTTACCTGAACGGCCAAAAAACGTTTTGTACCGATGCTACTTACAGCGACTACCTGATAGTTACAGCTCTTGATGCGGAAACCAAAACCAAATATACAAACTGGTTTGTTCCGACAAATGCAGAAGGTGTCACTATTGCTGGTCTGGAAAAATTGGGTCTTAAAACTAATAGTGCAGGCGAAATTTACCTGGACAATGTCGAACTAGAAGAAGACGACATGTTAGGGGCTGAAGGTGCAGGGTTTGATATGCAAAAGAACGATTTCAACACGGAACGTGTTGTTTCGGGTCTTTACTGTTATGGCTATGCTCTTTGCGCATTCGAAGATGCTGCCAAATACGCTAACCAACGGGTACAGTTTGGTGAGGCCATCGGACGCCAACAGCTGATTCAATTGAAGCTTGCAAATATGAAAGCCAAGCTCACCAATATGCGCAACATGATCTATGACGGTGCCGAGATGGTGGATGATGGCACCCTAGATAAAGGTTACGCTGCGATGTGTAAATACTACTGCGTTGTTGCTGCTCAGGAAGTTACTGATGACGCACTGCAGATTCTTGCCGGTGTAGGTATCTGCGGTGATCATCGTGCTAGCCGTGCTTGGAGAGACATCCGTGCTTCCCGTATTTCTGGTGGTACCGACGAAATGATGATCCTTACCTTGGGCAGATCCATAGTTAAAGAATACCGGAACAAATAGTTTCAATTTTAAATATCGAGAAGGGGGATTCCTCGTGAATCCCTCAACTTTAAAGGTAGAGCTTAAGAGGTCAGCGCTTTGTGAGAAGTTACTGAAGGGTATGCTCTTCGGTTTGAGGCATGCAGTCTATCATTTTATATAAACTACCAGATTGTCTAAATGGTTACTTATAAAGCGGCAGCTCTAAGTTTTTGCTACCAATTAAAAGGATATTATTATGAAAAATGACGTGAAGGAGTTTTTTGATAATTCTGAGCACAGACCTCCTAAGTTTGGTGTATTGCAAGGCGTAAAGGTTGTTTTCTCTGCTATTGAAGTCGCTGGGCCTCTAGGTCCCCATTTTATGGCTGAATGGGGAGCAGATGTTATTTGGTTGGAGAATGTCAACGGTGGAGATACTAACCGTAACTACCGACCATCAGAGCACGAGCATAGAAATGACCGATCCATGTCGCTCGATATCTTCTCTGAAGACGGAATGGCAGTTTTCAAAAAACTCGTTAAAGAGGCAGATGTTTTTCTTGTCGGTGGCAAGGGGCCCAGTTTCATCCGTAAAGGGATTACGGATGAGTTCCTATGGGCGATCAATCCCAAGCTTGTTATAACCCGTATCTCTGGTTATGGCCAGGAGGACGCAGATCCGAACTATATTGATAGACCTTGTTACGATGGTATTGCCCAAGCGATGTCTGGTTATATGAGCCAAAACGGGACTCCAGAATCGCCGATGCCAGCTTATCCTTATGTTGGTGACTTGTTTACGGCTATGTTTAGTTTGTCTTCAACTCTGGCAGCACTGATCCGGGCCCGTGAAACGGGTAAAGGGGAGAGTGTTGATATTGCCATGACCGAAGTTTTAATGCGCTTGTCGACCTATAATATGGTCGATTACTTGAACGATGGTCGAATGTACCCACGTCCTGGCGCAAAAGATCCTATTCAGGGGGCAACCGGAATTTATAAAACTAAAAATGGCTTTTTGTTCACCAATATTCTCGGTCGAAAGCAGATGAAGACGCTGTTTAATATGATTGGTTGTGAAGAGCTTTACGGTGTCGGTGATTTCAAAGAAGGCTTCTCCTTCATCAATTTGAACTGGGACAAAGCAGATTATGTTGAGTCAAAGGTTGAGGCTTATTTCAAAACTAAAACCAACGAAGAACATATTGAAATTTTCGATTCTATGAAGGTTGCTGCTGCACCAGTATTGTCATTCAAAGATGTTGTCGAGCATCCGCAATATAAAGCACGTGACATGTGGGTTGATTGGGACACGATGACTACGGAAGAAAAATATAAAGGAGTCAATGTGGTTCCTCGGTTCAAGGTCAATCCAACCAAGATTTGGCGTTCGATGCCACATATCGGCTATGACAACGATGTGATCCTAGAAGATTTGGGCTACTCCGAAGAACAAATTAACGAGCTATATCACAAAGGCGTTATTTTCAGGAACGACCGAGATAAATAAAGGGAAAATACCATGGCATATAAATACGAGACTATTAAGTGTGAAGTAAATAATAAGATCGCTTTGGTGACACTGAACTTGCCGAAATACAACATTTTGAATGGTCAGATGTTGCGAGATATCCGCGACGTTATGAACGAACTTAAGCAAGAAGCCGACTTGCGTTGTGCCATTTTTACCGGAGAAGGTGACAGGGCTTTCTGCGCCGGAGCTGATGTTGGAGAGTTTACCGATCCGACTATTGATGATCTGGAAGAGGTCGATGTTTGGGCCAGAGGGATTTTAACCAAACTTGCAAATTTCCCAATTCCAACGATTGCCGCCATTAATGGTTATGCATTGGGTGGCGGGCTTGAACTTGCTCTTGCATGTGATATTAGGGTTGCAAGTGAAACTGCAAAAATGGGGCTGGTTGAAACATCTTTAGGCATGATTGCAGGCTGGGGTGGTTCGCAGCGGATGGTTCGTACTATTGGAGCTGGTCAGGCTAAAAAAATGATGTTTACCGCGGATAAGATCAGTGCAGAAAAAGCTTTGCAGATCGGCTTGGTTCAGGAAGTTTACAAAGCCGAAGAGTTGATCGATCGAACGATGGAAATGGCGCAAAAAATTGCGGCCAATTCTCCTGTTGCCAACCGACTGACAAAGCAAGGTGTTAACTGTTATCTGAATCAGGGGATCAATGACGGTCTGGATTTGGAGCGTATGCTCGACAGGGCTGCTTATGAGTCAGAAGATTCTAAAGAAGGCATGAAGGCTTTTGAAGAAAAACGCACACCTGATTTCAAGAATAAGTAAATAAATGACGCTGCCCTGATAAGGATTGGCTTTCTTTCTGGGCAGTGTTCAAAAGAATAAGAACAATCTGGCCACAGGCCGTTTGCGAGGTGAAATATGTCTGAAGAAAAATTTGACGCGATTATCGTAGGTGCCGGTCTGGCAGGTTCCACCTGCGCGTATTTGTTGGCTCAGGCCGGGTTGGAATGCCTTGTCATTGATCGGGGTAATTTTCCAGGAGCTAAAAATATGACTGGTGGCAGGCTTTATGGTCACAGTCTGGAAAAAATCATACCGAATTTTGCAGAGGAAGCTCCGATCGAACGTTGTATCGTGCATGAAAAGATTTCTTTTATCGATGAAGAACGCTGTACCACTATGGAGCATACGACACCGGTAGCAACTGATCTGGAAAGTCGATCATATACTGTTCTGCGCTCTAAATTTGATCAATGGTTGGCAGAAAAGGCCGAAAATGAGGGAGCAGGTTACATCCCCGGTATTCGGGTCGATGACCTTATCGTTCGTGACGGCAAGGTGTGCGGTATCATTGCTGGTGACGAAGAGATGGAGGCCGACATGGTGATTCTTGCTGATGGCGTTAACTCTATTCTCGGAGAAAAGTTGGGTATGGTCTCTCAAGTAACACCACACCATTGCGCTGTCGGGGTCAAGGAAGTGATCCAGCTGAGCAAGCAACAGATCAATGATCGTTTCGGTTGCTCCGACAATGAAGGAGCTGCCTGGCTCTTTGCTGGTATGCCATCGGCAGGTCAGATGGGTGGAGGTTTCATTTATACCAACGAGGACAGTATCTCGCTTGGTGTTGTATTTGGTTTACATAACGCAGGTACTACCGATAAGAGCGTACCGCAGATGTTGGAGGATTTTAAAAATCACTCAGCAGTCAAGCCTCTCGTCGAAGGAGGGAAGTCTGTTGAGTATTCGGGACATGTTGTTCCCGAGGGTGGCTATGCAATGTTGCCGAAAATGGTTGCTGACGGAGTTATAATTACCGGCGATGCCGCTGGCCTTTGCCTGAACGTCGGTTACACAGTACGTGGCATGGATTTGGCTATAGCTTCTGGGGCAGCCGCTGCAAAGGCCGCAATCAAAGCCAAAGAGGATGGTGATTTCAGTGAGGCAACCTTGTCGACTTACACAACTGAGCTAACGAACAGCTTTGTCATGAAGGATATGAAACTTTACAAAGCTCTGCCGGAATTTCTCGATAATCCACGCATGTTCAATGAGTATCCGACAATGGTCACGGCAATGATGAATGATCTCTTTACAGTCAACGGACCTTCAATGCCGTTGCGCAAAACCTTCTTGCCCCACTTGAAAAAAGTAGGATTTATGAATCTGATCAAAGATGGTGTGAAAGGAGTGAGGTCGATATGAAAAATGTAGTGAATGTCGATGTAAAACTGGGTGTCAATAAGTTTTTTGTAGATGAAAATAATGCCCATATTGAACTGGTTGAGAATCCTGACTCGGTTGAATTTGCCAAATTGATTGCCGCCTGCCCAGCCGGTCTCTATAAAAAAGATGATGATGGCAGTATTCAGTTTGACTATGCTGGTTGCTTGGAGTGCGGAACCTGCCGAGTTCTTTGCGGCAAAACCATACTGCAAAAGTGGGAGTATCCAGTCGGGACTTTCGGGGTCGAGTATCGATTTGGTTGATAAGTATAAAAGTTAAGAGTTATCACTATATTGAAAAACAGCGATCCGTATCTCCAACTATGGTGAAGGTGGCTGTCTTTTACTGCAATCAATCTTTTTGCAGGAAGTGGATGTTTAATCATGTGTAAAAAGTCTAAAAATCCTTGTCGTAATATTGTCTCTTTTCGGGTCACCGATTTGGAGAGGCAAAGTCTTGAGCAACTTTCCCTTGATAGTGGGATGAATGTTTCGACGTTAATGCGTGAGATTGTGGGGACTTTGGAAGGCTCATTCAGCAATGTTTTGCTGAATGAAGGTAAACAGACCAAAATGATGTCCGCTGGAAAATAAACGTATATAAATGGAGTAAGTTATGCCTACCGCCAAGATAGAAGCAGCAATTAAGGATATTCGTGATGGTAAAATGGTTATTCTTTGTGATGATGAGGACCGTGAAAACGAAGGAGACTTAGTGCTGGCTGCAGAATGTGTTACCCCCCACGCAATTAATTTTATGGCGAAAGAGGGTCGAGGTCTGATCTGTCTGACTTTGACAGAAGAGCGAGCGGATCAACTTGATTTGCCTCCGATGGTTTCTAACAACACTGCCTCCTTCGGGACAGCCTTCACTGTTTCCATCGAAGCGCGTGTAGGAGTAACAACAGGAATATCAGCGGCTGACCGTGCTTGCACCATTGCAACCGCTATTGATGAAAATACCACCGCTACTGATTTGGCTCGTCCGGGCCACATTTTTCCGCTGCGAGCTAAAAAAGGCGGTGTTATGGTCCGTACTGGCCAGACCGAAGGGTCTGTTGATCTGGCCCGTTTGGCAGGGTTGAAGCCCGCTGGGGTAATCTGTGAAATTATGAATAACGATGGCACTATGTCTCGCATGCCGCAACTAATGGTTTTCGCAAAAAAACATAATTTGAAAATTGTTACTATTGCCGATCTGATTAGCTATCGGATGCATAAGGAACGCATAGTCCGCTGCGCTGCTGAGACAATCCTGCCAACTTCCTATGGAGGTGATTTTCAACTGAAGGTTTATGAAAATGATGTCGATAACTGCAACCATTTGGCTCTGGTCAAGGGGAATATCAATTCGGAACAACCAGTGCTTGTTCGGGTTCATTCCGAATGTATGACGAGTGATGTTTTTGGTTCACAACGTTGTGATTGTAGCCAACAACTACATGCCGCTATGGCTCGGATTGATGAAGAAGGCACTGGAGTTATCCTTTATATGCGGCAGGAAGGTCGTGGAATCGGACTGGTCAATAAACTAAAGGCTTATTCTCTTCAAGATAATGGCTGTGACACGGTTGAGGCGAACGAGGCTCTGGGCTTTAAAGCTGATTTACGTGACTACGGCATGGGTGCGCAAATACTGGCTGATTTAGGTGTGCGTAAGATTCGCTTGATGACGAATAACCCCAAAAAGATCATTGGGCTGGAGGGTTACGGTCTATCAATTGTTGAGCGGGTTCCGATTGAGATGGATGCTTGTAGTACTAATCTGCACTATCTGAGGACTAAACAAGAAAAACTGGGGCATATATTTGAAAATCTGCAAAAGACAACGAGTAACGTGAGTAAGGTTAGTTAGATAATGACTGAAATTATAGAAGGACAACTTAGGGCTGCTGGACAAAAGTTTGCCATCGTTGTCAGTCGTTTTAATAGTTTTATTTGTGAACGCCTTGTCGAGGGAGCACTTGATACCCTGAGTCGTCATGGTGCTGAAAAAACTAATCTGAAAGTCATCCGCGTTCCTGGTGCGTTCGAAATTCCCCTTGTGGCCAAGAAGTTAGCAGAACAATGCACGTATGATGCTATCATTTGTCTTGGTGCTGTGATCAAAGGAGATACACCACATTTTGACTATGTTTGTGCGGAAGTCGCCAAAGGTATCGCTTCTGTTTCTTTGGAATTAGGTGTGCCGATCTCCTTTGGTGTATTAACCACTAATTCAATTGAGCAGGCGATTGAGCGTGCTGGAACGAAATCGGGCAACAAAGGAGAAGATGCTGCTCTTACTGCAATCGAAATGGTCAACCTTTTGAAGAAGCTTTAGTGCTAAACAAAATTGTTATGAAGTCGCAATAAAATAGAGGTAATAGAATTTCACAATCGATTTTATTTTAGGAATGGTTCTAATATTCAATTTTGCTGGTGATGCTGAAAACTTTATGGAATCAAAAATCAGTATGAAACGGCCCCTAAAAGGCTAATCAAGAAATATTCAGTAGACGGTATTCCCTAATAACGTAAGCCCTTTGGTCAGATGACCAAAGGGCTTTGGGCTTTTTATAGGTGGTATCCTCCGATGAGGATTTGGAATGAATTTATTAATCTAAATAGAAAATCAAAATTTTGTTTCAGAGACCGAGCATTCGTCATGTTTTTTTGGGTTGCAGCCAAAGCAGTGAGCGTCCCGACTGATAATTTCTTCTAAATGCTCTTTATTCATGGATGTCCCTATCTTTTTTTAAAGGATCTCAACCAGTTCAAATTCGTAGGTTAATTCTTCACCGGCCAGGGGGTGATTTGTGTCAAAAGTGATCTCTTCATCGTCCATTTTCACAATTGTCACCATGTAAACTTCATCGTCGTCGCCGGTAACTTCGAGTTCCAGACCAATTTCTGGAGTGATATCATCAGCAAATTCACTGCGATTGATACTGAAAACATTTTCGGCATCGTACTCACCAAAAGCGTCATCGGGGGCGATAACAATACTTTTCTTTTCACCGACACGCATCCCGACTAATGCCTCTTCAATGGGCATGTAAAAATCTCCCTCACCAATCACAAGTTGCAGTGGGCCATGTTCGTGACAGCATTCATCGTCTTGGCATGGATCTGCGTGGGTTGTGTCAATAATGGTTCCGTCTTCCAGCTTACCAATAAAGTGGATGGAGACTTTATCTGCTTCTTTTGCCTGTAGCATTGATTATCCTCTCTTTGTTTAGAAATGAGTTTTCGGTTTTAGCACAAGGACATCATCAATGCACCCGATTTATATCAGCGTAACCAAAACTTCAAGTTGCGGCAGCGTAGGACTTTTCATATCGCAATCGGAGGCAAGGGGAGAGCGTATCGGCAAACTGAGTAGTCGATCCATCGCCTCATAGCAAATTTGGTGATTAGGTCAGATTATTTCTTCGTTCTTTGCCGTTTTTGGGCGTTAATTCAGGTCTGGGGAGAGTCTTCTACAATATAAAAAACGACGTAAAGCTCGATGAAATATCGGTCGCGCCTTACGTCGTTTTTGTTCTACAAGACAGTTTTATTTTATTGGAATATCACTTTGCTGACGGTCACACCTGTTATGCAAGAATTTCATCGATGGTGATATATTTACCAACATTACCTGTCATTTGTTCTACGTCGGTGTTAACAGGCAGTGTCTTTTTCCCTTTATGCCAGTTGGCGGGGCAGACTTCTCCTGTGCTGTAAGCATGCTGCCATGCCTCCAGTTGGCGGATCAATTCCATAACGCTACGGCCAACACTGTCGGCGACAGTTTCTTCTGCCACGACAACACCGTCAGGATTAATAATGAAGCGACCACGCAGGGCGACGCCTTCTTGCTCAATCCAAACCCCAAATTTACGGGCGACATTGCCGGTATTGTCGGCACCCATGGTCAGTTTTAACCCTTCGAGCAAAGGTTCTGTCTCAACAAAACGCTTGTGGCTGAATTTTGTATCTCCTGAAATAGGTACCACGACAACTCCCAGCTCATTCAGTTTGTCAAGTTGTGAATTCATGGCCGCGATCTCAGTTGGGCAGACAAAGGTGAAGTCGGCGGGATAGAAGCAGATGACACCCCACTTGCCTTTGAGTTGTTCACTGGAAATCGTTGTGTAATGACCTGTGGCAGCGTCATAAGCCTCCATTTCAAATTCTGGCATACGCCGCATAACTAAAGTTGAGCCCATTTTCTTTTCCTCCTGTTTTGGTTGGTTTTCGGCAACAATTGGTTCTGTGTCTTCAATAACTTTTGTTGTGTCACATGGCATGACTGGCCTCCTGAATAAGATCTGCTGCTAATGTGTGTGTTGTAAATTCTGCGTTGACTCCTGTTTTGGCAAGTCACGCGGATAAAAGGTGACAATTTGCAAGTCCAGCCAGGTTGACGTCGATCCATCTCTCTGACTGTCTTGATGGAAATCCTTTTTTAGCCCTTTGCAACTTGATTGCTTTTGTGTTGCTGTCTTCTTCTGCTTCTATTTAGCAATGGCTATGCCACTTTTGTTAAAAAATAATATTCATAGTAAAGACAGGCGCTTAGTTCAATGCTCGTTTTGAACGGGTGATCTGTGCCTTGACATTCACCGATATCTCGGTGATAAATAAACGAAATATCGGTGAATGTGGTTTGGTAACGAAATATCGGTTACGGAGAAAATATGGATAGACAGCTTCTTTCCCTGGGGTCAGCTGACAAAATTCTTGGACTGATTCTCACGGCTTTACGGGATCTGGTCGATTACGATCTTGCCGTTATCCTGAAAATAACTGGAGCGAATACTCTGACAGTACAGAAAGCTCTGGGGCCGCTGGTCAATGAACGCATCGAAAGCTTCAGTGTCGATCTGAACCGTCGCAAAGATCTCGCCCATATCCTCCGCTTTGATCAACCTTATTTGTTCGATGAGCATGAGGAGCATGAAGATACCTACGAAGACTTGTTGGCTTTGCCCGAGGATCATTCCTGCCTGGTCGCCCCCTTGTATGTTCAGGATACTCCCATCGGACTTTTGACTCTGGATCATTCGGCTTGCAGTATGTTTTCACCAGCTATCGTCAAATTTATCGGGACTATTTCACGTCTGATTGCCGTGATTATTGCCCAGAATGAGTCCAGTCAGTATCTCGACAGTCTCAGGCGTGATCTGACCCGGGAACGAAATATTTTACTCACTCGGGAGGCTTCTCATTTTCAAAACATGATGGGCAATTCACCGGCTTGGGCACGTGTCGTCGATCAGGTCAAAATTGTCGCTGAATCCGAACTCCCTGTCCTGATTCAGGGGGAGACCGGAACAGGCAAAGAACAGGTGGCGCGCATCATTCACCGACTCAGCCCGCGAAGTGACAAGCCGTTTATTGCTCTGAATTGCTCAGCGTTGAACGCCAGCCTGGCGGAAAGTGAGCTCTTCGGTCATGAGAAGGGTGCGTTCACCACGGCGATTGTCCAACGTAAGGGGCGTTTTGAAATTGCGGACGGGGGCACTTTGTTTCTGGATGAAGTCGCCGATTTGCCTATGGAGATTCAACCTAAGCTTCTGCGTACCTTGCAGGAGGGGACTTTCGAGCGGATCGGCGGTGAGGTCACGCGTTCTTGCGATGTGCGTATCATTGCGGCGAGCCACATGGATTTAAAACAAAGAGTTCAGGACGGGTTGTTTCGCGAAGATCTTTATTACCGACTCGGTGTCTATCCTCTGCTCCTTCCCCCTTTGCGCCAACGGCAGGAAGACATCATCCTTCTTGCCCATCACTTTATTCAGAAAGAGGCTCAAAAGTCGGGCACTGTCCCTGCCGCTATCAGCGAAGAGACGGTTGCGGGGCTACTCAGCTACCCTTGGCCCGGTAACGTGCGTGAACTTCAGAGTGCGATCAGCCGTGCGGTCCTTTTGTCTAAAGGAAATACGATAGAATGTCGTCATCTCGGGCTGAAAGAGACTCCACTCCCTGCAGAGATTTCAGCGCCTGACCGTCCTGTGGCTGCAGGTTCCGAACCACAGACGCCGTTTCCCAGCATGGTCAGTATGGAGAAGAGACACATTGAAGCTGCTCTCATCCGGACTGCGGGTAAAATATACGGCGAGAATGGCGCTGCAGATTTACTCCAAATGAAGCCGACGACCCTGCAGAGTCGCATCAAAAAACTCAATATCAACAGGCAGCAGCTGCTATCAAGTTGACGCGCTGTTTCCAGATTGAATCCGTGATCAGGCACAGGAAGAAGTTAATAACGATATGGAGATGGACAAAGCGATTCATTATGAGGCAGAGATTGTCCGGGATGTGTTTTAAGACCGCCGATCAAAAGAAGGGGATGGATGCTTTTTGCCCCGTGGCCAGTTGTATGGAAGAACCGCTGATTTTTGCTTGAGCTTCAGTTGTCTGCTGCTGACCCTGGCATGGCATTTTTTTATAATCGAAGTCTATACCAGTGGCAGGCAATCCCACCGCGTTGTATACGCTGGCGAAAGATTGGATTGGTTCATGAACCAATCCTGCTTCGGACGTTGCCCGCCGAACCAGATCTGCCCCTGTCCGCTGTGATTGATATCGTCAACCGTTTGCATCAGTTTGTCCCGGTGTGTGTTTTCGGCCGGCAGGTGAAACAGGTTGTACTGTAACTGTCGTGGTGAACAGAAATCCCCCAGCATTACCCCAGCCTTGGCGTAGCGGTAACCTTCTTTCCAGATGGCATCAAACAGCCTGACTGCTAACGCAAGAATGTCGCGGGTGTCAGAGCTGGGCTGAGCCAGTTTTCCTGTGGCAGAGTTGCTGTAGAGGGGATCTGTTTTCATAAATGGGCTGGTGCGGATAAAGACATTAACGGCGCGGGTGTATTGTTTTTCCTCCCGGAGTTTTTCTGCGGCTCTTGCAGCGAATTCACAAACGGTTTCCCGTAATGTTGCGTAGTCGGTAATTTTCTCACCAAAGGAGCGTGAGCAGATGATCTGCTGTTTTGCTGCCGGGCTGTGGTCAAGCTCAATACAAGCTTCGCCGTTGAGTTCCCGAACGGTCCGCTCCATCACCACGGAATAAAGCTTTCTCACCCGTCGGCTGTCCATCTGCGCCAGTTGCAGGGCCGTTGTGATCCCTATCCGCTTTAGTTTTTCTGTATGTTTGCGACCTACACCCCAGACTTCTGCGACGGGGGTGATCTGTAGCAATTTCTTTTGTCGGACGGGGTCGGATAAATCAACGACACCTCCGGTGGCCTGAAACTTTTTAGCAGCGTAGTTGGCGAGTTTCGCTAATGTTTTGGTTGGTGCCATACCAACACAAACTGGAACCCCGACATGTTGGTAGACGGTGGTTTTGATCTGCTGAGCATATTTTTCCAGATGGTTGAATCCCGTCAGGTCAAGAAAAGCTTCATCAATGGAGTAGATTTCCAGCTTTGGAGAAAATTGTTCCAGTGTCTGCATGACCCGGGAAGAGATGTCAGCATATAGCGTATAGTTGGATGAAAAGATCTGTACCTGATGTTGTTTAAGCTGATCGGCCACTTTAAATAAAGGGGTTGCCATCGAAATCCCCAGATCTTTGACCTCCTGAGAACGGGCGACAATGCAGCCATCATTATTGGACAATACGGCAACCGGGCGCTTCTTCAACTCCGGTCGAAACAGCCGTTCGCAGCTACAGTAAAAGTTGTTGCAATCGACCAAGGCAAACGTTGTCATGATTTGTGCAGAGAGTGAATTGAGGTGGTGACGACACCGAAGATTTCCAAATCAGATTCTTCCGGGATCTCTATCGGAGCATGTTGGTTGTTCATTGGTATCAGCCTGACGACAGGGGTCATCTCCAGTTTCTTGACCGTCAGCTCGCCGTTAAACTCAGCAATCACAATGTCGCCATGTTGTGCTGTGAGCGAACGATCCACCACCAGAACGTCACCGGGAAAGATCCCCGCATCAATCATGGAGTCGCCCTGCGCCCGGACAAAATAGGTCGCTGCCGGCTTGTTGATACAGAGTTCATTCAGGTCCAGTTTCCGTTCGCAATAATCCGATGCCGGGCTCGGAAAGCCTGCCGGAACATTATCGAGAAATAATGGGATGTCTAAAGGGGAGAAGCTTCCACTTTTGCCTATTTGTGTGACTGTCATTGGTTGTAACCTCTGTGACTGTTTCTTCTGGTTGTTGATGTTGTATTTGGTTATAATGACAGAAAAAGTCATGAGTTGAAATAACTTCCTTTCTGCATGATTCGGAATTGAGTGGAGGAGCTGGGCTTTAATTTTGTGACGTTGTCCTATAATGATGACTAGAATGGTTTCTTTTATCTTGTCTTTTCTTTGATGATTTATTACCCTTCTGGTCTTCTATTGTACTCAGAGGAGAAACGATGTTGGACGATAATATTAAAGTGAAATCTGCCCTTAACTCTTTAAGAAGCAATGCTCTCAATATCCAATCCTTGCTGGAACTGGCGCAGGATGGAAAAAATGCAGCGGCAATCCTCACCAGAATAACTGACGCAATTGAGAACCATTTTGAACGCGTGCAATCACTACCGCTAGAAATACCCGAAGAGAGCTTGGCTGATCACCAAGAGATTCTGCAACAATTTAAAATGTTTCGTGCCGACTGGGAAGATGGACGAATTTCTGATGCCGAGTATGCTGAAGCTTTGAACCTGAGGTTGTTTAACCATTTCTCAGCTTATTTCCAGACCCTGCTGAACGATTATCTGGGTGATGCCCCGACGCTTCAGTTTAGAGTTTGACCGATGTTTTCTGAGTGTGTAGAGCCGCCTGGGTAATTTTTTCCAGTTCATAGTTTTATTTTTTTATTTCGATGCTATGCTTATTAGCGTTATTGATCGTCGTATCCTTCTAATGTCCGTAGGGCATTCTCCAGAACAAACGTCAGCGACATCAGCAGAGACGGTGGGGAAGGCGACTTGCCTTTCTTGAAGATAACTTTTAGCTTTGTTTTTTGGGGGGGCTCAGTGGATGGTTGTTGTTTTATCTCTCTGTTGCTTCTAGGGAATAATTTTATATTTATATCAATATTAGCCGTTTTAACTGGCTCCTTAGCAGGAAGTAGACGGCGGATATTTATGCCGTTTTTACGCTTGTATGGTCGCCCGTTGCCATTTTCTAGCTGGGGCTATCGTTTTTTTAACTTTTGTTTTGATGTGTGATGAGATGACGGAAGAGAGTCGGAAGAAAAAAGTTTCGCTGAAGGTCATCCTGATCTGCCCCTATGTCGCCCTGGTGATCTGTCTGGCGGTTGCTATCGGGTTGCTTTCATACCGCACTGGCACTCATGCGGTCAAGACGGTTTCCGAGCATTTACTGCAAGAAACGGTCAGCCGGATCAGTCAAGCCGTGGATCGGCATGTGGTTGGATCGGTGGTGGCACTGAAGACAGCATTTCCTGAGGGGTTAGCGGCCCCGACTTCTATCGAGAGCGATTTTGATAATATTTTGACCCGGTTGTGGATTGCGACATCTCTGCATGCGGACCCCAATAATTACGTCTATTATGGCAATGTTGCCGGCCAGGCAATCGGGCTTTATCGCCACTCGGATCAGCTCGGGGAACTCAGAGTCAAATATCGGGCTGAAGATCATCGGAAACGTTTTCAAATTGCCGGACTTGGTGGCGTGCCGCAATTCCAATCGGTTGAAGAGAAACTGTTTGATCCCCGGGTCCGTCCCTGGTTTCAGGTCGCTACAACGACTCAAAAGGATATCTGGACCTCTGTTTATATCGATTTTGGAACTCTGGAG
The DNA here is from genome assembly GCF_900107645.1 of Desulfuromusa kysingii. Taxonomy (GTDB): domain Bacteria; phylum Desulfobacterota; class Desulfuromonadia; order Desulfuromonadales; family Geopsychrobacteraceae; genus Desulfuromusa; species Desulfuromusa kysingii. The sequence goes on along the minus strand of NZ_FNQN01000007.1, from coordinate 161,031 downwards.
TTGGTTTCAACCCGAGCCCGCAGAGTTCTCGGTGCGGATGGCTCACTAGCTGGCGTTGTCGCGACTGATATGTCGTTACGCTCTCTCAATGAGTTTGTTGGCAGCCTCAATATTTCACCTAACGGACTTGCTTTTATTATTGAGCCGAACGGTGATCTGATTGCATCATCAGTGAGCGCGAACATCAGAACTCTGGAAGACGGTCAAAGGGTTCGCATTAATGCTGCGGATAGCGGTCATCCTCTGTTGAATAGGATCTATCAGCAGCTGCAATTGGAGCTCAGCGAAGGGACCGATAATTTAAGCGTTAAGACGTTCTTTTTTGTGGATGACAAAGGGGAGCGGATCAATGTCGCGTTTGACCTGTTTGAAGATAATGCCGGCCTCAAGTGGATCAATGTTGTGGCTCTACCAGACCGTGATTTTATGGGTGGAATCAGTCAGAATCTTATGCTCACAGTGATGCTCGCGGTTCTGGCAACGATTATTGTGGTGCTGATTGGTTTACGTATCCTTGCTTGGGTGACCACTGATCTCAATACCTTGTCTGTCGCAGTCGATAAAGTGGGCAGTGGGTTTGTCGAAGAGCCGATTACCATCCGTCGCAATGATGAGATCGGGATGCTGGCAAAAAGTTTTCAGGCGATGCAGTATCGATTGCAGACTGATCATTTGACGGGACTTCCGAACCGTTATGCGTTCGAACAGATGCTCAATGCCGCGATTGAAAAAGCAAAAGCCAACCCTGAAAGCGGGAAGTTTGCCGTTTTTTTCGTTGATATCAACGACTTTAAATTGGTGAATGACTGCTACGGTCATGATGCTGGTGACCAGGCCTTGATCGAATTGGCTTTGCGTTTACGCACCCATGTTCGGCAGGAGGATTTTGTTGCCCGTTATGCTGGCGATGAGTTTGTGGTGTTGTTGGCAGGGGTCGAATCCAGATCTGATCTGATCCCGGTTCGTAAAAATCTTGAAGTCGCTCTGGCGCAACCCCTCATATCTTTAGAGAAAACCATCTCAATTGTCAGCGGTGCTATTGGTGAGGCTTACTTCCCTGAGGATGGAGAAACGTCCAAAGATCTTCTGGTCTGTGCTGATAAAAGAATGTATTGCCATAAGGATGAGATTAAACGCCAGCGTAAAATGGATCTGTCACCGGAGTGCAACACAAAGGAGGCCGTAAGACCATAAGATCCGTTTTATGTAAGATTGATTCTCGTATCGGCAATCGTATGCTTTCTTGCATGGGAAAAAAAGAAGCTAGAAGCGTCGCCGAGTCAAACTAAATGAAAAGTATGGAGACAGAGTATGATTTTGCAGAAACATGCCGCGATAGCCGAAGGAATAGAGGCTGTCGAACAAGGTAATACCGCGCTGGCACTGGAGCTATTCAGTCAGGTCAAAACGACCGACATGACACCACTTCTGGCGTCCTATCAAGCTTACTGCTTGGCCTGTGAACAAAAGACCATCCCTAAAGCGATCAATATGGGCCTTAAAGCCCTGCAAGATGATGGCACCCATCCGTTGATCTATTTGAATCTTGGGCGCATTTATTATAGCGCTGGGAACAAGAACAAGGCCTTGGATTTTTACCGGCAGGGATTACGGTATCAAAAACACCCCCTATTGTTGCGGCGCATGGAGATGCTTAACGTGCGGCGAAGACGGCTGTTCCCTTTTCTCAGTCGTGCCAATCCTCTGAATGTTGTCGCTGGAAAAATCCTCGCAAAGATTTTTTAACCCTGCGCCGGAGAGGGGATTCTAGGATTTCAACGATCAATATTTTTCAAACAAGATCAGGAATTTGTCCGCTCTCAATTCAACCAATCCGCACTGCTCAAATCCATGGGGAGTGACGTTGGCGGCTATCGTTTCCGGTGACAGTCGCAAATGTAAAGGATGATCTGCGGGGGCTGATGCATTGCTTTTCTCAATGATGGCCAGTTTTCCCCCCTTTCGCAAACCACGTTGCAGCTCTGAAAAGAGAATCTGCCAACGGTCAGTCAGGCCGGGCATGTGGAGAACCGCGGAGATCATGACAGCGTCAGCCTGCTGGTCTCTGAGGGGGAGTGGCGCTCCGAGGTCAGCAACTTGACAGTGGATGTTAGTAATCGCTTGTGCTGCGATGGTCTGGCGTAGTTGCTCAATCATCCAGGGGTCGCGATCAAGAGCGATAACCGAGCCGGTTTCACCGATGAGCCTGGCTGCCAGAACCGAATACTCCCCCGGACCGCAGCCAGCATCCACAAGGCAACTGCCGACATCGAGTTCAAGTGAACTGAAGATCACCTCTGAATTCAGGGCGCCAAACCTGCAAGGGTCAACTGTGCTGTGAGTGAACGCGTCTGGGGTGGTGTTGACTCTCCATTTCATCTATTCCGATCTCCTTTGGCGGGCACATTATTGTTTCACTTAATTTCTCAGGTGTCACCGCTGGTGTGAGTATAGCGGATTCCGTAAGTTGATGTCGCGATTCTTACCTCTGTGGGACATTTTGCCCCGCTGGGTTATATTGCCCCGCTTATTATTTGCCTAACCTCCCGTTTTGTCTGTGTCTGGGGTTGGCACGCTGTCTGCATTAATGATTGATATAACATTTTTGGGGATGACAGGATGTTATCATTCTGCTTCATCCCGGTTGACCCGTCGCTCTGCTCAGCGCCAGGTGAACTCACAACAAATGACAGGACGCTACCTCCTTCGTCCTTCATGGGGAACCCACAGGGTTCCCCTTTTTTTTATGGTCAATTTTTCGATTGAGATCATCGTGTTGCCAAGGGTTGGGAACCCAGCGGCTTTTGGTGCCCGTAATCTCGGCTATGCCCCGGTGCGAGTTGCAGAGTTTGTCTACACAGCGATTTTTTGCTGGAAACCCCAATCCTGGTTTTTCCTGTGTCAATGGGCTGAAACCATTTTCTTCCCAGTCACAGAAAACACAATAAACCTAACAATAAATATCAAAAACCCCATTCTCTTCACCGGATCTACAAAACATAAAAAAAGTGTTTTTGTTCTCAGAAAAAGATTGAAGAACTATCATCAATACTATATCGTTAGCTTTGGTTAACTATTGTGCCGTTAAAAATCCCTTTTGTTTCCAGTCCTTGTGACGATAGATCAATTGTAACAATCTTTTGTCACCGTTGATTTGTGGAGAAAGTTGATAATCAGCAAAGGAGTTCGCTGTGAAGTTCTGTTTGACATTTAAACACAAAATGATCTTGGTTCTTGTTTTGGCCGTCCTCGGTTTCGTTGTCGTTACCACCCTGGCGATCACTGGCCTGTCGAAGATGAGTGATGCTCTGGTGAATGCGGATTCAGTTGCTCGGTCGATTGGTGAAGCGTCTCAGGTTCAGTTGACGTTGCTTAAAGTTGTTGATGACAGTCGCAACCTCCAACGTGATGGAGTGGCTTCATTCCTCAGGACAATGGATAACCTTTTCGAGGAACATAAAAACAATTTGGACCGAGAAATTGCTGCGATCGAAGGAACTGATCTGGCGAAGGATATTGCCTGGATCAAATCTTCAGGAGCAGAAATACAAAAAAATCTCCATCGTTATGCTGAACTTAAAACCAAGATGGGTTTCAATAATAAAGAAGGTCTATGGCAGACACTGATTAACGAGGGAATGACTCTGAAAAAAGAGATCTTCCTCGGGACGTTCAGTGAAGCGATTTTGAAACTGCAGGTTGAAAGTCAAAATTATGTTATCGAGGGCAATCCCGAAGAGGCGTCAAAGGTCACAGCTGACCTTGAGGCTTTCAAAAAACTTCTTGTTGATAAAAAGATGGATAGTTTTGAAACGAAAAGTGGAAAAACCTTTGCCTCTTTAATTGATCAATTTACCGCTGTATTTAAAACAGTTATAGCGCCGAGAGCAGAGTTACATGCGGTTGAAGCTAACATTGAACATTTGCTTGAAGCCATAAAGCAGCGCAGCGATGTTATGAAAATAAATGGAAATCAACTTCTTGATTCCAGTAGCCAGGAGGCTCTCTCTGCCAAGCAGTCGGCTTTAACAATGATGACTGTCGGTGCCGTTGTGATCGGGGTTTTACTCTGCTTGGTCTTGCTTTGGATCAGTCGCGATTTCTTAAGTTCCTTGAAAAAAGTGATTGGTGTTGTCAACCAGATTTCTGATGGTGATATCTATCTGGACGTAGCAACGGATCGTCAGGACGAGATTGGGATGCTCTTAGGGGCCATGGGGACGATGGTCGCAAAGCTCAAGCAAGTGTGTTCAGCGTTGGAGTCACTGGCTGATGGCGACCTTAGTTTTGAGATCGAAATTGATGAACATAAAAAGGATGAACTGAGGAAAACTTTACTGAAGGTGCGCAATGATTTGAGTTCGATGGTTGGACAACAGATCATGTCCAGCCAACAGATTTCTTCAGGCAGTGTGAACGTCAGCGACTTTTCTCAATCTTTGTCGCAAGGGGCAACAGAATCAGCCGCTTCGCTGGAAGAAATTTCCAGTTCATTGAATGAAATGTCGAACCAGACCAAAATCAATGCTGAACATGCGAACCAGGTCAATGACCTGTCAAGCGAAGCCAAAAATGATGCAGAAGAAGGCAATTCTCACATGGATAGTATGGTTGACGCCATGGCCTCTATCAGCGAAGCGGGTCAGAACATCAATAAAATCATCAAGGTTATTGATGAAATTGCGTTCCAGACAAATCTTCTGGCTTTGAATGCGGCCGTTGAAGCTGCCCGAGCCGGTCAACATGGCAAAGGCTTCGCGGTTGTTGCCGAAGAGGTGCGTAATCTGGCAGCGCGCAGTGCAAAAGCGGCTTCTGAAACCAGTGAGTTGATTGCCGGATCGGTGGAGAAAACTCAGAATGGAGTCAAGATTGCGCATCTCACCGCCAGCTCATTGAAAAAAATCTATGCCGGAGTCTCAAAGGTTTCTGCCCTTGCTGAAGATATCGCCACGGCATCAAACGAACAGGCTAGCGGGATCAGTCAAATCAATCAGGGTCTGGGGCAGATCGATACGGTTATTCAGCAGAATACCTCAACAGCACAAGAAAGTGCCGCATCTGCTGAAGAACTTTCAAGCCAGGCCGCAGAGCTATTGGGTATGCTCCAGCGTTTCAAGTTGGGCGACACAACGCAGGCTACGATCACTTATAAGGGCTAACAGAGGCTCGTAGACTATGACCGATCCATTGATTATTCATAACCTTGCGGGGTCCTTCCTCTACGCAGCTGCTTTGAGGAGCGACAAAAACTTGGGTTGTCAGCCGCACACATTTCCCGTTCTTGATCTCAAATCTTGTAGGAAGGCACTCCCTGTGGAGAATATTGCTAATATTTTGAGAGACTCTCAACCTGTTCCCACCCGACGAGTGGAAACAAGTTGATTGGATAGTGGCCCTGCTCGTGTCGGGGTTTAACCTCCGCTATGGGTGCTGCCCCGACAAGTCAAAGTGCGTTATTTGTCATATCGCTGTTGATAGGGGGTGATCATCAGATTGGTGATAACGTCACCTTCCGGTATGGTGAATTCGTAGTCCAGAAACCGGTCAGAATAATAAACATAATAATAGAAAGTTGTCCCTGACTGGCAGTAACCGATGGGCTCAGGGATGTCTTCTGCTCCTTTGTAGAGATTGTGTGTATCGAGGATCTTATAGGTGCCGGGCGTTAGATCGGGAGTGCTTGTCGTCAGAATATGTTGCGTGGACTCGAAGTATCCGGCGACAGTGGGATTACAGAGGATGATCTGGCCTGTTGGTGCAAGAGGTTCAAGCGTATAGTCTGCAGCGGATAAAGATGTGCCGCAAATCGTGCTCCCCATCCCCCAACATTCCTCAGTTTCGAGATAGGATTGATTAGTTGCGGCATTTTGGAAAAAGATCGCATCTCCTCCGGGATTATAATGTAGCGCGCGCTTGCGGATCCAGACCTCAAACTGGAGCCCGCTTTTATTTTGCAAACTGGAGAACATGTTTTGCATGCGCAACACCGTCGGGGATGGGGTTATCCCGCCGGTTTGCAGCCATTCACTTTCATATGCGCTACAGAGCATGATCTGTTCTACATACGGGCGCACCATTGCTGTTTGCGTATCCATACCGTTTTGTGAGACTTCGTCGGTTCCAAGGTAGAAGGCAAGATGTTGGGATGCGAGGGTTGTGTCATCGTCCGCATGGGCCTTTTCCAAAAGAAGGTTCAGGGCGATGGTTTCATAGTGGAAGAAATATGCCAGCGCTTTTTCCAGTTTGTCATAGTCGCAGGCGAATGTTTTCCCATAGAGATCAATCAGGGCATCCAGCTGATTCTGCGCCCCATTCGGTGTGGCCATATAGTCTTGAATCTCAATCAGGTCTTCGTATAGGCTCAGGTCGGTGAGGGTGGAATAGAGTTCCTGTGCATCTTTTTTGGCCTGCGGACTGGAGAGATCGTCCCGCTGGGTCAAATGGTAAAGCATTGCATTTGCCGCCTTCAAATGGACGATATGCTCATTCATGAAGTCAATGATGGTGTCATATTCACTTACTTGCACTGCGGTCATCAGCGCCGCCAGTTCTGTGTGGAGATCTTGTATCTGTGTTTGCAGACTAATCAGAGCGCTGTTGACCTGCTCTAGCTGGTTGCTGAGAGTTGTAAATCCTGCTGAGATTTCTTCGTCTACCCCCTCATTGTCATCCATTCCTAAAATGTTTTTCAGCGCCCAACCGGCGACTTGCGTTCCGATTTGTTTGCCCGCGCTTTTGGCAAGTTCCGAAGCCATGAACTTTGCCAGCCCTTCTTCGCCAGAGACAGCCATAAGCGGTGTGGGGCAGGACGTCGCAAGACTCCCCGATTGCGAAGCCACATAGATCTCCTCAGCCAACTGTTCGATGTATAGATCCAATCCTCCAGCGTCTTCGGCATCGGCATAAAAATCGGCTTTATCGTACAGATGCGAGTAAAAGTATAGGTCTGTCTCCAGACTCAGTTCCTCCGGTAGATGAAAACAGCTCTGTACCGCGTCGACGGCATTTGCAAAGGAAAAGTCCTGATACTCCTGAAGCTTTGCGCTGAGAGTTGTTGCGGCATTGATCGCGTAAAAAGAGTGCGGGGATGCATCATGGTCATCGACAATAAGTTTCAGTGTGTCGGTGAAGGCGACGCCATCTACAGTGCCATCAGTGACAGTGATAACAAACGCTTGCGGAAGGTCATCGATGCTTATGCTGCACGAACCGGAGCTGTCAGTTGCATTGATCTCCTGATAGAGCAGGGCGCCACTTGAATCATATAACGTCACGGTCGCTCCCTCCACTTGATCCGATGCCGTTGCAATAATACGTACAGATTGGGATGACGACGAGGAACTACCACAACTGGTGCAACTCAAAAGGACAAATATTGAAAAGATCAACAGTGAACGTAGTTTTTTAGCAACATTGTGCATAAGTGGACTCCAGAAGGTAAGAAAACAAGAACATAAAAAGAATTAATTATGTGGAAAGGATTAGCAATTTATAACGGATTGAAGCCTGTTCTGTCAAAGTTTTTGTGTTAACGGCTGACCTTCTTCCGAAATCTGGACAACTGAAAGAAATGAAGGAGTTGCAAGACAAAAATGAGCAAGATGTGTGGTCTCCGGCAAGGGAATCCCATCGCGTTATCAACCGAGAGAGGTCTTAAGAAACCCTTTTTATGACCTGTTTGCACTGCTCCGACATTAACTGCATCAGCCTGAACAAAGCATCACAACGATCCTGAGCAAAATTCCTTTCGAAAAGCTGCAATCGATTTGCCTCAATTTGTTTCGCAATATCAACAACACGGTTTAGCACCAGATGCGGCTTGATTTTGACTTCATCAGCGAAGGCTTGCCATTGCTTTTTTTGAATCAGATTTGGATTGCTTTCGCCCCCTATTTTCATGGCGAGCTTTTCGGTCAAACCATAATGACTATAAATGCGGGTCGAAAGTAGATCGTAAAATGGAGCGAGTACTGGGCCTGCTTCCAGAAGCAATAGGGAAATGTTCTTGGCGTGGGCATCGGAGTTGCCAATCAGGACATTGAAAATCACCCAGTTCAACAGCGACAAGACATCCTTAGCAGCTCGCGTACTGTTGTTGCGAACGAGGCTGAAGCATGCTGCCAAAGAAGGGCCACCTTCCACCTCATATTTGTATTCAGGGAGTACGCCTAACGCCTGGCAAAAATCCTCTTGATGTAAACGCTTAACGGTTGGGCCGTTTTGTACCCGATCATAACGTTTAATGACAAAAACCTTTTCTTTGCCATATCGATAGATGAATGATTCAGGGACATCGAGGCCGATAGTCTTGGCTAAAGCCATGCAAAAAGTTTCATTTTCTACCGTACTGTCAAAATCTTCAATGGGAGGCTTGATGATCGCGTTGCTGGGGACAGAGCCGATTGAAAGATGAAAGTCGTGTTCATCATAATAGATCGGTAATTTTTTCTGGGCACCGGCCAGAGAAAGACGGATTCCTTCTTCCCCCGCCAGAAAAGGTCGTTTAGAAAGTTCTTTGATGATCGTTGCCAGTTCCTCTGTAGATAGTTGGCGATATTCTCCTGTTGTTGTCTTTAACTCTGCGGTTTTTATATCGAGAGAGACAGCACCGGCACAGTCGCCACCGATCCGTTCCAATATCCCATAATCGTTATGGAGTGAGATCCCAAGGTTCCGCGCCAGGACCACTTTAATTTTTTCTTCCGGGAGCAGATTCGCAAAGAACGGGTGTGACAGGTCATCAAGAAATGGATCTTTTTGTAACGGTAGCGACAAAGATAGGGGTAATCTGAAATATTGCAACCAACTGGTGTTATATTGAAAACAAAAGTTTTTGTGCTTATCCAGCCACAGCCGACCGACAAGCCTCCCATCAATTTTGACCTGAAGATGATCTCTCATCGCTCATAATCCGTTGCTGCCCATGTTCGAACCTGGGCATCTAATTCAATACCGAGGCAATTGAGAACCTGCAAAACCTTGTTCAACTGTACACTCTCTTTACCGTTCTCAAGAGCCGAAAGAAAGGCATAGCTGACCCCACAAACGGCTGCCGCATCTTGTAGCGTCAGACCATCCTCTTTGCGTTTTTTTCGAATAGTCAGCCCGAGGTCTCGTGTTGTATCGATTTTCATCATGCCTCCAACGTTATCTACGTTCTTATATTTATAGTGCTAAAGAGGAAAATTCAAGATAAAAATCTATGAACGAATATATTTATAGGAGTGATGTTGTTTAATGCCTGAAATATCTACGATCGTAAATAACGTATTCGGCAGATAATAGGTAGCGGTTTACAGTGGCGTCCGGAAGAAGTCTGACACCTGATTGTTAAAGGGTTTCATCGAAAAATGAAATTGATTCAACGCAGAGCCTACGGATTCAGAAACTTTGAAAATTATCGGTTGCGAGTTAGAGTATTGTGCGGTTAAAACAAAATGAAATTTTGATCAATTTTCATGGCAGGGGAATCGGTCATCCCCTTTCTTTGGTGTAGATCCGGTTTAAGTGGCGGGATATTTGTCCATCCCCTTTCTTTGGTGTAGACCCCAAATTCTTCTGAAATAGCTTTAACCTTCCTTCACGGCGTAAACAAAGTAACCGCTCGGTATTTATTGTAATTTTTCGTCTACCCAGTTTAGGACGGCTCCGGACAAAGAAAAAGCCCCTGAAAAATCAGAGGCTTTATCTTCTTTTGGTACCGAAGGCCGGAATCGAACCGGCACGCCGTGAAGCAACGGTGTTTGAGACCGTCGTGTCTACCAATTCCACCACTTCGGCATGGATGGATGATTATATTGTTCCAGAGCGGTTTGTCAAGTGTCTATCCGTTGTCGGAGTATTTTTATGATAAATTGTTAGAGTGCCTCAGATCTTTTGGCCGAATTGATCTCTGTTCTCACCACATACCGTCAAACACGAAGGATCGAATAGGTGTTGTGATGTAACAGCTCGGCGTTGCAACGATTGATTGCAGAACCTGGCAGGTTTTCTCCTTGGCGTGAAACAGAACTCAAAGCTTTGAAATGAACTTTATTTGTTGGACGAGATTAATAAACGTTTACTGTTTTTGCCTGATCTTGTAAAATTGTATAGTTCGTGATTATGGAGGTGGATAGCCTCATTCTGATGAGGGCTTTCCAAGGAGTTTAACACTGTGAGGAGGTTGGATGCGGATTGCGTTACCGGAACTATTGATCAGCTTGCTGCTTTGCTTGTTTCCCCTGACTGTTGCTTACGGTCAAACATCAGGGATAGTGCTGTCGGCAGAAGAACAACAGTACCTTGAAACTCACAATCCTATCGTTTTTATCAGTCAAAACAGTTATCCGCCGTTTGAATTTAGCAATGATGATGGAATGTCCGATGGCATGACCATTGAGTTGGTCCGTTGGCTTGCGACTGAACTCGGTTTTCGCAGTCGTTTTAGAAATGTGTCCTTCCTCGAAGCTCAACAAGCGGTTTTGTCTGGACAGGCAGATGTTCTTACCAGCTTGTTTTACAGTAAGAAACGGGATCAACAGTTTGATTTTACCCAACCCCTTTTTAATGTCCCCGCCTCTATCTTTGTGTTGGCTGACCGTCCGGATATTGTCCGGCTGGAAGATCTGGATGGTAAACGTGTTGCTATCCAAGCGGGTGATTATGCCGCAGATTTCCTTGATGCCAAGGGAATTGATTTTACTCTGGTTCCAACCCAGAATTTTTCTGAAGCTGCCGATGCCGTTATCGACGGAACCGCTGATTTGCTTATTGGTGATGAACAAATTGTTCTTTATTACCTTTACAGCCATGGCTTGATTGATAAGGTTAAAAAAGTGGGTGTGCCCCTTTACAGCGGGATTAACTGCATGGGGCTCAAGGATGGTGACCGGGTTTTACAATCGATTTTGAATAAAGGGATTTCCCACGCTCGCGACAGCGGAGTATTGGATCGGTTAACGGGTAAATGGCTGGGGACGACTTATCCTACCCGTACGGATTACTGGGGTAAATATTGGCCCTATCTGTTGGCCGTTCTGGGTCTGGTGCTGTTTGTTGTCATCTGGAACCTTCGTTTGCGCCGGGCGGTCGAGTTGAAAACTAGAGATCTGCGCGAAAGTGAACAGAAGTTCAGGACTATTTTTGATCAGTCTTATGAGTTTATCGGATTGATGAAGCCGGACGGGACCGTGCTTGATGTGAATCGGACGGCCCTGAACTTTTCCGGTGAAGATAAAGAGAACCTGTTGAACCTCCCTTTCTGGGAGACTGTCTGGTGGCAACATTCCGAAGCGGCTAGAAAGCAACTGAAAGAAGCAATCCGGCGTGCTGGTGTTGGAGAGATTGTCCAGTTTGAAACCACAAATTACTCTAAGTCCGGAGAAGTCCGTACCCTCGATTGTTCGATCACCCCGCTTTTTAACGAGAAAGGGGAGGTGACGCTCCTGATCCCAGAGGGACGGGATATCAGTGAACGCAAGCAAATGGAAATGCAGCTGCAAGAGAGCAAGGAACGATTCCGTGAACTTATTGAGCAATCTCCCATCGGTCTTGCTTTGTGCACCATGGATGGTGTGTATGTTCAGGTCAGTTCCGCTTTCGCAAACATCCTTGGTCGTAATATTGATGAAACCCTGCAGCTGTCATACTGGGATGTCACCCCTGATGAATATGTTCCGTTGGAACAGCAGCAACTTCAGCAACTAGAGGTTGAGGGGAGATGTGGGCCTTATGAAAAAGAGTATCGTCACAAGGATGGTCATTTTGTTCCGGTCCGTCTGAACTGTATGGTTGTTATGCGGCACGGAGAACCCTTCATCTGGTCCAGTGTCGAAGATATAACCGCCCTTAAAAATGCTGAAAATGAAATGAAAGAGTTGGCTGATCGTTTGCGACAATCTCAGAAAATGGAGGCCATCGGGACTCTGGCAGGGGGCGTTGCCCATGATTTTAACAATATCCTCGCGGCTATTCTGGGTTATACGGAATTGAGCCTGCGCAATCCGAGCTGTGATGACAAATGTAAAAAGAATCTTAAGTATGTCTTGCGAGCCACAGAACGGGCAAAGGAACTGGTCAAGCAGATCCTGATGTTCAGCCGCAAAGGGGAGCAGAACCGAGAAATCATCAAACTGACCAGCGTGGTTGGCGAGAGTATCAAGTTGCTGCAGCAGACCATCCCTTCGACCATCTCCATTCGCGCGGAAATTGATGACAGTACCGGAGTTATTTTAGCCGACTCAACTCAGGTTCAGCAGGTTGTCATGAACCTCTGTACCAATGCCTATCACGCGATGCCGGAGCAGGGTGGAGAAATTCTGATAAGGGTAAAGCCGATAGTGGTTGATAACCTCATGGCTCATAAGTATCCGGGACTATTACCAGGTGAATACGGACAATTGACTATCTCTGATTCTGGCGCCGGAATGTCCCCCGAAGTTTTAACGCGGATATTTGATCCTTTCTACACCACAAAAAAACAAGGCGAGGGGACGGGGATGGGGTTGTCTGTGGTGCATGGAATTGTCCAGAATCATGATGGTTTTATCAGCGTGGAGAGTATTCCGGAAAAAGGGACGACTTTCAATGTCTTCTTTCCTCTGTCAACCAAAGAGGCTGAGCGTAAGGAAGCTGTTGATTCCCATAACGGCTGGCAGGGGACGGAGCATATTCTCCTGATTGACGATGAGAAAATGCTGGTTGAACTGTGGAAGGAAATCCTTGAATATATGGGCTACAGGGTCACGGCGACAACGTCAGCGGTCGCTGCTCTTGCCATGTTTCAAGCGGATCCCGCCAGCTATGACTTAATCGTCACAGATCAGACCATGCCGGAAATGGCCGGCGATGTTCTGACCCAGAAAGCGTTGCAGATCCGTTCCGACCTGCCGGTTATCATTTGTACCGGGCATAGTGCGGTATTAGATGCGGCAAAGGCTATGGAGATCGGAGCGAAAGCCTTATTGATGAAGCCAGTGAATAGCTTAGAATTAAGTCAGGCGGTCCGGGAAGTTTTTGATAAACGCGAATGATGCTGGTTTGATAGGGAACCGTGGCGTTCTAGCCATGACCGATGCACCAATCTAAAAACAATAGATCTTTTATCGATATTTCAACAAAAAAGCACTTAACGAATTAACGCTAAGTGCTTGATTTTTTTGGTGGAGCTACGCGGGATCGAACCGCGGACCTTTTGACTGCCAGTCAAACGCTCTCCCAACTGAGCTACAGCCCCTTAATAGAGTGGGCGATTTATAACAAAACTATGATTAATGTGTCAATCAGAAAAAGGTCGCGAGTTTTTCTCAATCAAAATTTTCCTTGTTAATCTCTATGGTTGTTCATTGATGAAATGCCATGGTAGACTCCTGTGCGAAAAATCTCAAAAATATTTAGAAGCACAAAGGAGAGTCTGTCTATGAGTGGTCGACAGGATTTGCTGCGAACCCTTCCGGCGATCGATCGAATATTACGTGAAGAGTCCATGCAGGATTTGGCTCAACAGTTACCACAAGATATTTTGTCCCAGGCGGTACAGGAATTGATTGCGTCTTTGCGTCAGGAAATTCTGAATACGGGGGAAAGTATCCCTCCAGAACGACTTCACCCGTCGTCGCTTGCAGCTGTTGCTGCAGCTCATTGCCGTAAGTTTCTGCAACCTTCGTTACGTAAAGTGATCAACGCAACAGGGACACTTTTGCATACCAATCTGGGCCGTGCTCCTCTCTCCTTACAATCGATTGAAGCCATCAATGACGTTGCTGTGGGCTATTCCAATCTGGAATTTGAACTTGACAGTGGTAAGCGGGGAGAACGTTTTTCCCATGTCGAAAGTTTATTGCAGCAATTGACAGGTGCTGAAGCGGCGTTGGTTGTTAATAATAATTCTGGAGCGGTTCTTCTTGCTTTAGCAGCGCTCGGGAAAGGGCGGGAAGCCATTGTCTCACGGGGGGAACTGGTTGAAATCGGCGGCGCATTTCGGATTCCTGAGGTAATGGAGGCCGGGGGGGTGATTCTGCGGGAAGTTGGCTCGTCCAATCGGACCCATTTGCGTGATTACCAGCAGGCAATCACCGCAGAAACCGCAATTCTACTGAAAGTTCATACTAGTAATTACCGCATTGTCGGCTTCACGAAGGAGGTGACCGCTCGGGAGTTGCTGCCAGTCGCCCGTGAACATGATTTGATTTTGATGGAGGATCTGGGGAGCGGGTTGTTGCTGGACCTAAGTGGTTATGGCTTGGAACGGGAGCCTACGGTTCCTGAGGTGGTCAAGGCTGGGGTTGATGTGATTACCTTTAGTGGCGACAAATTGCTCGGAGGACCTCAGGCGGGGTTGATTGTCGGCCGTGCTGACTTGATCAAGAAGATTCGTAAACATCCGTTGGCCAGGGCTTTACGGATTGATAAGTTGACCCTTGCAGCCCTTGAATCGACACTGCGACTTTATCTTCAGCCGGAACAAGCCCTGCGGGAACTGCCGGTGTTGAAAATGTTTTCGGCGGATCCAGAGGAGCAGAAGCAACGTTGTCAACGTTTGTATGAGCGACTCAAGGCCGAATCATTGGCTGCGGAGATCGCATTGATAGAGGATGTTTCCCGTGTCGGCGGTGGTGCCATGCCGCTGACGGAATTGACGGATTGGGCGGTTGAAATCAATCCATCAGGGAAACGAACAGCCGAGCTGGCGAAGCGTTTGCGAGCTTTTACTCCGGCGGTTGTGGTCAGGGTCCAGAATGATCGTCTGCTGGTGAATTTACGGGCTGTTTTTGCCGAAGAAGAGGCCGTGTTGACGCAGATCTTAATCACCATTTTAAAAAAAGAGGGTTAATACGTGGCGGCAGAAGGACACTTTATTATTGGCACCGCTGGTCATGTTGACCACGGAAAGTCAGCTCTGATCCGTGCTCTGACCGGGATCGAAACCGATCGTCTGGGAGAAGAAAAAGAGCGCGGGATTTCGATTGAGTTAGGTTTTGCCCCTTTAGATCTCGGGGGTGGACAGGTTGCCGGGGTCGTCGATGTTCCGGGACATGAAAAGTTTATTCCACAAATGCTCAGTGGGATTGCCGGGATTGATCTTGTCTTGTTGGTCATTGACGCCAATGAAGGGGTGATGCCACAGACCCATGAACATTTGCAGATTATGCAACTGTTGCAATTACAGAAGGGGATTCTGGTCCTTTCTAAGTGTGATCTGGTTGAACCTGATTGGCTCGATATTGTCGAGGAAGAAGTTCGTGAGCAGGTTGCGGGAACGTTTTTGGAGAAGGCTCCTTGTTGTCGGGTTTCGTCGGTCACCGGAGAGGGACTATCTGCGTTGATGGATGTTGTCCGGGAACAATTAAGTCATGTCGTTCCTCGCGATTCTGGAGGAGCGGTGCGCTTGCCTGTTGATCGTTGTTTCAGTATCAGTGGCTTTGGCACTGTTGTCACAGGGACTTTGACCAGCGGTCAGATCAAGACCGGTGACACGTTAGAAATTCTCCCTGCGGCTATCCTTGCGCGGGTTCGTGAAGCTCAGGTTCATGATAAGCCGGCGCCAGAAGTCTTTGCCGGACAGCGGGTGGCGCTGAATCTTTCCGGGGTTAATCGTGATCAGATTCCACGCGGCTCGGTTGTCGGTACGCCGGGTTTATTTCGCGCCAGCCAGAGGGTTGATGTCCGGGTGCAACTTCTTGAGGATGCTCCGCGAGCGATCAAGTTTCGCGACCCGGTGCACTTTCATCTCGGTACTGGCCGGAGTGTTGGTCAGGTCGTCCTGCTGGATCGAGACGAGTTAGTGCCCGGAGATGAAGCTCTGGTGCAGATTACCTTGGATCACCCCTTGTTGGTTCATCGGGGCGACCGCTTTATTATCCGCTCCTATTCTCCTATGATCACTATTGGTGGCGGGATGGTTATTGACGCCGAGCCGCAAAAACATAAGCGTTTTCGCGCTGAGGTGACGCAACGGTTACATGACCTTGCCTCGGGCGATCTGGGCTTCTGGTTGCAGAAGTTGGACGAGTTGGAAGTTGCCCGGGTCAAGGATCTGGAAAAACAGACCGGAACCGGACGTCAGCAGCTATTGCAAGGGTTGGAGAAACTTCAAGAGGCGGGGCAGGTTGAGTTATTAGCTGAACAATGGGTGCTTGCTGACAGGGTCAGGAGTTGGAAACAGCAATTCCCGCGGATTGTCGCTGAGTATCAGCAACAGCATCACTTGAGGCATGGAATTCCGCGTGCCACATTGCAAGCGCAGCTATCGAAAAAATTGGCTCCAAAGGGATTTGAAGTGTTGTTGCAGTGGGCCCTTGCTGAGAAGCTGATCGTCCTTAATCGTGATCTGGTGGCGACCCCGGACTGGCAACCGCAACCCACATCTGCAGAGCTAAAAATTCTCAAGCAATTGGACGATTGTTTTCGGGCCGCTGGTTTTCAGGTGAAAAACAACAAAGAAGTTTTGCTCAGTTTGGGCTTTGACGGGCTAGACAGCGAGGCTTATTTTTCCTATCTTGTTCTTGAGGGTTCACTGGTCCGTTTGAACCAGGAAAGTTCTCTGCATATGGACAGTTATCGGCAGGCCGAGCAGCTTCTGGTGACGACCTTTCAACAACAGGAGACGGTGACGCTAGCTGAGTTCAGAGACAAATTGGGCAGTGGCCGTAAGTTGACCCAAGCGATATTGGAATTATTTGATAGTCAAAAATATACCCGCCGAACGGGAGAAAACCGGGTGGCGTGGCAATTGCCCCGTCCGGTGTGATGCTTTTTGGGGATTAAAAATTAAGAAAGGGGATTAATAGATATGACAGTTCGATTGACGTCTCTATCTCGTAGCTCTGGTTGAGCGGCCAAAATAGGTCCAGAGACCCTGACTCAGGTGCTGAGTCAGCTACCACAAATTAATCATCCTGATTTGATATCTCAGGAGATCCCTTTTGCTGATGCCGCTATTTATCGCCTCAATGATTCTGAGGCATTGGTGCAGTCAGTTGATTTCTTCACCCCGGTGGTGGATGATCCCTATATCTACGGGCAAATTGCGGCAGCCAATGCCCTCTCCGATCTGTTTGCCATCGGTTCGAGGCCATTGACGGCGCTCAATCTGGTCTCCTTTCCCGTCGGTTGTCTGGATGCTGATATCCTGGTCAAAATTCTTCAAGGCGGAGCCGAGCGGGTTCATGCCGCTGGAGCGGTCGTCGCGGGCGGTCACTCCATCGAGGATGATGAACCCAAGTATGGTCTCTGCGTGACAGGTATTGTTGACCCGCAGAAGATGGTCACGACCTGTGGCTGTCAGGTTGGGGATCAACTTTATCTAACCAAGCCTTTGGGGACGGGGTTGTTGACCACTGCTTTACGCGGGGAGATCCTCACCGAAACGGATATCGCCGTAGCGATTGCCGGAATGGTGAGTTTGAACAAGGAGGCAGCCGAGGTCATGTTAAAGGTTGGTGTTTCCGCTTGTACTGACATTACCGGATTTGGACTGATCGGGCACGCTTCTGAGATGGCTGAAGCTAGTGGTGTCCGGCTCAAAATTTTCGTCAACGATCTCCCTGCCTATCCGCAAGCTTTAGATATGGCAGAAATGGGGCTGGTTCCGGCCGGATCTCACCGCAACCGGGATTTTTATTCCCCCTGTCTTGATGGTCGTGATGGCTGTGATCCGTTATCGCTTGATTTACTCAGCGATGCGCAAACCTCGGGCGGCCTGTTAATCGCGGTTGCCAAAGGAAAGGTTGATCTCTTTGAGCAGGAGTTGACGGCAGCTGGCCTTCCTGTTTATCGGGTTGGAGAAGTTGTTTCCGGTGCAAGTGGACGGCTCTTGTTGGAGGACCGATGATTCTTGGTCTTGGCCCTTGGGAATTAGCTCTGCTGGCAATCTTGTTCAGTGCCATCTTCGGCTTGAAACAGTTGCCGAAAGCCGCTCGAGAGTTAGGGCGTCTGCATGCTTGGAGTTTGCGACTTAAACAGAAGTTGCCTTGGGTATCACGGTTTTTTTAATCTCTGTCTCTGTCGGTATTCGGTCGGGGGACATGGATATGATGTCTCCCCTCTGAATCCTCGCCGTAGTTGTTCGCTGGGCGGCTTCACACCGGTTGGTGTTTAACTTCTTCGCTACAAACCTTCCATCTGCAAAGAAATCTCTTTGAGTAGCGGACGGTTAATTTCATTATCCGGTGTTTTGGGTAGAAATTTTGTCAGCCTGATTGCGTCAGGTAGGGCGATCTCTCCACTCTCTTCAATGATATGTTCCTTGATCGCCTGCAGTGATTCGTCCTTGTAACTTTCATCTTTGTAAGACTTTAAAACACAGAAGGCCAGTAACATGTAGCCATAAGTCGGGTGATCAATAAAGACGACGGCACACTCTTTAACCCGTTCATGTGAGAGGATCACGGCTTCAATTTCATTGATCTTACGATTCCCTGCTCCAGAACTGAGAGCGATGTCTGAGCGCCCGGTCAAAATATAGCTGCCATCCATATTTCTGATGGCTTCATCGCCGGTAGAATAGTAGTTTTTTCTTTTGAACTTATCCCAGTAGATGGATTGATAGGCCTTGGTGTCGCCGTATAAGTCGCTGCAAAGGGAGGGTAGCGGATTGGTCAAAACCAAAAATCCTGGTTCATCATGACCGGTGATGGTTTCCCCTTTTTTTGTCACCAGGCGGCATTTGACCCCGGGCAGGGGGCGCAACCGGGTATTCTGTTTGCTGCCGACTGTGCCGGGGACGTTAGCCATCAAGCTGCCGCCAGATTCCGTTTGTCCCCAGATATTGACCAACGGGATCTCCCCCTGTTTTGGCAGTGCGTGCAAAACCCAGTTGTAGAGGTCTGCTTTGATTTCACCGCCACCGCAGCCGATAAGTCGCAGAGAATTCGTTGCTTTGGCTTCCTCCCGGCGACTTTTCTTGGCACGCATGACGCTGCGTAGTAGTGCCGGGTTGCTGAACATTCTGGTGATATGAAAGCGCTCCAGAAAATCAAAAAATAAAGAGGTATTTGCATAACTGATGCTCCCCTCATAAATGAACACGGTACTGCCGAGAGAGAGGGGTCCATAGATCCCGTAGGTGTGCCCGGTGATCCAGGCGAGGTCAGCGGTACACCAGAAGATATCACGATCATCCATGTCGAACAGCAGTTCGGTTGTGAACTGTGCCCACATAAGAAAGCCGGCAGTGTTATGGACAACGGCTTTTGCGGTTTTAGTTTTAGACGAGGTGTAGAGCATAAACAGGGGATGATTTGCCGCGCGTACAGTGTCAACTGTGGCCCCGCGAGAGTATTTCTCGTCGGTGATCAGATCCTGATACCAGAGATCCCGTTTCGGGCGCATGTGGACCCGCTCACCGGTGCGTTCGATAACGATGCAATGTTTGATCTGGTGATCGATTTTGTTTAACGCATCATTCACTTTTTCTTTCAGCTTGTGGGATGTCTGCGGGCAACCGTCTGCAGTGACGATGTAGTTGGCCTGACAGTCTTGCAGTCGTTCGGCCAGGGATTCAGAAGAATAGGCCATGTGGTAATTAATATGGATGGCACCAATCTGGGCGCAGGCAAGCATCGTGACAATTGTTTCAGGTAAGTTAGGGGTGAATATGAGGACTTTATCCCCTTTTTTTGCTCCTAGATTGATTAAAGCCATTGCCAGTCGTTCAACTTCATAGGCGAGGGTATGGTAAGTGTAAATCCGTTCACGACCATCAACCCCAATCCACATTAATGCAGCTTTGTTGCGTCTCCGGGTATGGAGATGTTGACCTATGGTGTTTTGCCAGATATCAACCTTACCACCACTAAACCATTGGTAGAAGGGGGCGCGTGAAGAGTCGAGAACCTGTTTATAGGGGGTTTGCCATTGCAGGTATTTTTGTGCCAGGCGATCGACAAGTTCGGTCGTCCCCAGTTGCTGCAGAACTTCATATTCGTCAACTGATATAATTTTACGATCATAGTTACAGACAGGTTCGGACATCAGTCGCTATTCCTTTCGACGTATTTCATCTTGAGCACGGAATAAATCCCCAATGGTTTTGTAGGATGGTGGCAATTCGTCCATGATTTTTACGAAAACTTTAGCCGTTGCGACAACATCTCCGAGCGCTGTATGCCGCTGATCACACTGCACACAGTAGCGCTCCAGCAAGTGCTCCAGAGGTTGATGCTTCTGGTCTTCGTGGGCCATCTGGTAGAGAAACATGGTGTCCAGCCAGACCGTATGGGATATGCCGATGTTGTAGAATTCTTTAAGGTGCCGATGCAACATGCGGATATCAAAGTTGATGTGGTGACCGACGATGACACTATCACCTATAAACTGTAGCAGTTCTGGCAAGACCTCTCCGACCACCGGCTTATCAGCAAACATAGAGTCAACCATGCCATGGAATTCAGTTGATGCCGCAGGGATGGGGATGGGAGGCTTGGTGTAGGCTTCAAACAGTTTGGTGATTTTCCCTTTTTTCAGCTTGACCGCCCCGATATTAATAATGACATCGTTGATCATATCCAGCCCCGTTGTCTCCAGGTCAAGAACACAGAAGCTGGTTTCATGGATACTTTGTTTTAGGGAGGAGCGATCTTCAATTTTGCCGCATGCCTCTATGACATAAGCCAATAATGGGTCTGCTGACTCCTTTTTTTTACCCGTGAAGCCTTTGAGCAGTGATTTTAACATCAGCGTTGTCCCGTAAGTTTACAAACTCCCCGATCGCCCTTTTTTATTTTAGCCGAAAAACTTAGTACGATACCTTGGCAAAAGGTGATTGCGATGTTGCCGCAAGAGCATCAGCCAGGGTGTGGATCCCCTGAGCTTCAAGGAGTGGAATTAATTTCAGCATAATTTCCCCTGTCACGATCGCATCGCCAAGAGCGGTATGGCGACCAATAATGGTCACGTTGAGTCGTTCCGCTAGATCATCCAGAGAGTGAGAGTCCTGATTCGGGTGGACAATGGATGAGAGTAGCAGCGTATCAAGGACAGGGTTCTCAAAAACAATCCCGGTTTTCATTTCCTGTAACTGTAAAAAACGCATATCAAACGCGGCGTTGTGGGCGACCAATACCGAATTTTCAACGAAGGTTTGAAAGTGAGGGAGAACTTTGTCAAGCGTAGGTTGGCCTAACAATAATGCGGGTTGAATTCCGTGGATAGCGACTGATTCACGGGGGACAAATCGTTGCGGATCAATCAATTGGTCAATGACTTCATGATAGAGGAGTTGGCCGTTGACGATCCTGATGGCACCTAGTTGAATGATCTCGTCCCCCTTAGACGGATTCAACCCCGTGGTCTCTGTGTCAAAGACAACATAGGTTAGTTTGCGGAGGGAAATTTGGCTGAACTCCTGCCATTCATCACGTTTGAAGAGGTCAAACTCGTAGGAAATCGGGCGATGTTCGATTTCTGTATGGATTGCCGGGGTAAGGTCTTTATCGCTGCTGGGCAAGACAATGGTGAGTCCAGTACAGAGGCCCTCTGCCGCTTGAATGGGAATGATCTCTCCAGATAGATTGGCGATCGTGTCCTGAAAGTTCAAGGAGTTGCCGTTAGTGTCTGTTGTTAATGGGGTGAGCTGCCAGGTTGTCAGCAACTCAGAGCTGATTTCTTGCCCTGGCCAGGAAATTACCAGTTCCGACACAGATTTTGCGTCACAGGATAGGGTCATTAACAGTTCTGAGACGTTGTAGTGCATCTGCAACAGGCCTGCAAGATGAGATAGCGCCTGAACCATAGAGTAGCTATCGAGTTGTAACCAAGCTCCTGTAGGGGCAATCGGGGTGACTTTCATCGCGAATTGTTTGTTGATGTTGGTGCTGATAATCTCCAGCAGATTGTGAGCGAGGACATTCTCATTCTGGTTTAAAGCCCGCAAATGATGGGCATAGTTGATTTTTGCTTCATTGACATGAGCTTGTAATGACTGGGAAGCCTGGTCGATTCTCTGGCGGTAGCTTTGTAGCTCTTCATGCTCAAGGTTGGGACGGTCGAGAATAGAACTAATCGCGTCACGGATTGCATCGACGTCCTTTTGCTGTTCGTCGATGAGGGATTGTATGAGCAGGTCCCGGCGACTATCTGACTCAATCTGGCGAGTCATGTCTTCAAGGGTGAGGACGAAGCCGGAGATTGTTTGTACCCCCTCCTGCTCGGTAAAGAATGGTGCCATGTTGATCCGCAGGCAGAGAGCAGTGCGCAGGGTGATCATGGCGTTATTGACCATATTTTTGCGACCTGACATGTGACACTTATGCAACATCTCCAGACCATGCACGATGGGATCGCGGTCCAGTATACTGAAAATAGAGCGACCGAGACCAAGAAGTCCACGTGTTGGCGGCGGATCTGATGCTTTTGTCGCATCCCTCTTGAACAGTTCCTGGGCCTGCTGATTGTAGAGCAGGACCTGTCCATCGGTATTGCAGACAATGACCCCATGGGGCAGTTCTGACATCAGGGCGGCAAGGCGGGTCCGTTCTTCATCCAGGGTCATTTGCGCCGTGGCTATTTTGCCGGCGACATCTTTTTGTAGTTCGCTGAAGGCATCTGCCGATTGGTTAATAATATCAGCTAAATATTGAATCTCTTTTGATGAGTTTTTGATCTGGGCCCGATGTTTCGGATTGACGGACGAAATGATTCTGGCACTTTCAGCCAGCTTGAGAATGGGGACAATGTAGTCATTGAATAACAGATTAATCAGCGCCCCAATGATAAAAAAAATGGTGATCGTTCCCAGCAGCGGAAAGGGGGTCAAGGTGCTGAGCATTGCGCTTAATGTTGTTTGCTGAGCCTCGTTGAGGCTGGCCCATGAACCAATGAGGCTGGCGACAATAATACTGACGATAGCGAAGTAGATCGCACCGAGGAAAATCCAGTATTTAAAGCTCGGTTTCATCGTCTTGAAATCCTGTGCTTTGATGTTTGGTTCTAACGATTGTTGGCTTATGCTCTCTAGCTTCTTTATAAAATGACAAACAAAGCAAATATATGCCAATCAGCTAAGGATGGCAAACATTGTTGTATTTTTGCATCATGAGACTTTGGGAACAATAAAAAAGCCGCTGTCCACAGAGGACAACGGCTTTTGAAAAAATATAATTCGAGGCGTTGGAGGGGCTAAGCCGTAAGGCGTTTAAGGGCCTCCAGGTATTTTTCTCCGGTTTTACGGACGATTTCTTCGGGGAGTTTTGGAGCCGGAGCTTGTTTTCCCCAGTCGAGGGTTTCAAGGTAGTCACGTAAAAACTGTTTGTCGAAGCTGGGTTGAGCGCTTCCCGGATGGTATTGATCTTTAGGCCAGAAACGGGATGAATCCGGGGTTAAGGCTTCGTCAATCCAGATGAGTTTATCATCGAGAATACCAAATTCAAACTTGGTGTCAGCAATGATCAAACCTTTTTGATCGGCTAGATCACGGGCCCGCTCATAGATTTTGATGCTGCAATCACGAACCTGTTCGGCAATATCTTTGCCACACAGGTTGATTGTCTCCTCAAAGGAGATGTTCTCATCATGCTGACCCAAATCGGCTTTGGTCGAAGGGGTAAACAGGGTTTTGGGGAGTTTATCACTTTGAACTAAGCCTGCAGGCAAAGGAATGCTGGAAACAGAGCCGTTCTGTTGATACTCTTTCCATCCACTTCCAGAGATATATCCACGAACGATACACTCGACGGGGAGTGGCTTGGCTTTTTTGGTTAACATGCTGCGCCCTTCCAATTGATCCCGATATTGATGGGTGATTGCTGGAAAGTCAGCAACGTCCGTTGAGATCAGATGGTTAGGAATCAGGTCGCTCATTTGTTCGAACCAGAATTTTGAAATCTGGGTCAGAACATAACCCTTTTGTGGAATCCCTTCGTCCATAATAACATCGAAGGCGGAGATGCGGTCGCTGGCAACGATCAACAGGTGTTCTCCCAGATCGTAAATATCTCTGACTTTTCCACGGTTAATCAGGTTGAGTTCTGGGCAGTTGGTTTGGGTGATAATTGGTATCATGATTTGATGCTCCCATCGTTGAAAGAACTTATTAGATCTGGAATCATAATTTCAATTTCTGCTTGTTGCAACAATTGAGATATTTTTTCTGCAACGATCTGCCCCTTTTTCTCTTCAAGTAGCCGATTTTCAAGCTGCATGCGATCGTCATTGTTCAATTCATCAAAATTTGCAATGGTCATGTTTTTCAGGCTGGCAACGAGATATTTGTTATTGATGGTGAAAACCGTCTGCGCGACAGGTTTTTCAGTCGTTAAAGCAAAGGCCTCTTCGGCGAGTTCCTGAGAGGTGCCGATGCGAGGGATGAAGAAACCAAAGCTGCGGCTGAACTCACCTGACTCTTCAACTGTCAGCTTGAGGTCACGAGCTGCTTGGTTCAGACTTTTTTGCGTGGTTGCCTGCTCCAGGAGTTTATCCGCCAACTCTTTGGCCAGCGTTTGTGCTTGTTCGGTGCGATACTCCTGCTCAACGATGGCCTTGACTTCGGCCAGTTCTGGGAGGTGGCTCTCTTTTCGCTCTTTGAGCATAAACAAAAAGACCCCTTGGGTGGTTTGAATCGGCTTAGCGAGTTCACCAGGCTTTAAGGTGAGGGCGGCCTGGCTGATCTCTGCAACATTGCCAATACCATCAATCGGGGTATTGGCAGCGAATAATCCGGTCTCTTTAATCCCCAGATCGTTGTTGGTCGCAGCGGCATCCAGATCTGCAGTTTTGCGATTGATATTGTAGGCGTCCATCGCTTTTTCGTAAGCGAGTTGACGCGATTTCTCCAGCTTTAGCCCTGCTTTCACCTCAGCAATGACATCGACAAAGGGTTTGACTCCCGGCTCAATATAGTCACTGACTTTGGCAATATGAAACCCGAATGGGGTTTGGATGATTCCACTCAGTTGACCTGGCCGTAAGCTGAAGACAGCGTCCTCAAACTCTTTGACCATAACTCCACGGCCGAAAGTTCCCAGATCTCCACCTTGTGCGGCGTTACTTTTATCGTCAGACTGGGTTTTTGCCAGTTGGGTAAAGTCAGCTCCGTCCTGCAACTGCTTGAGCAGTTCATTGGCCAGTTCACGCCTTTTTGCGACGGTCTCTGCATCGGCGTCTTGTGGAACACTTAAGAGAATATGAGCGGCTTTAATCTGTTCTTTGACCTCATACTGGTCCAGGTTTCTGCGATAAAAACGCTGGAGTTCTTCATCATCGGACACATCAACATCATCCTCATAACGGGTGGGATCAAACTGCAGGTAGCGCAGCGATACCTTTTCGGGGATCCTGAAGTTTTCGATATTTTTATCAAAGAACTCTTTTAGGCCATCGGCTGTCACTTTGACTTTAGATTCAACCAGAGCTGGTGTAAGCCAGACGTAATTGAGGTTGACCTTATCATTTTCTTTATGAAACGCAGCTTGAAGTTCTTCCTCGCTCACGGTGGTTCCGGCCTGCAGTTGAGTGCGAACTTTTTGCGTCAGGAGTTGCCGCTCTTGCATCGCTTCAAATTGTTCCGGTTTCATGCGTTGATAACTTAAGACTTCAATGTAACGATCCCGATTGAATTTACCATCGACCTTAAACGCATCATATTGAGCAATAGCCTTGACCAGTTCGTCGCGGGTGACGCTCAGGTTGAGTTCGTCGGCTTGCTGGATGAGAAGGGACTCTTCAATCAATTGCTGTAATGCCTGTTGCGGCAAATTAAGCTGTTTTTCCAGATTGGCGTCGAAATTTCCCTGATAAATATTCTGATAGAGGTTGTAAAGATTACTGTAACTGCTTTGATATGCTTCATAGCTGATCTCATCACCGTTAATACGGGCAGCAATATCTGCACTTTGCGCACCCCTCTGGTCTGACGGTGCAGTGAGCATCGTATAGCCAATAACAAAACTTAGAATGATAATGCCAAAGGCTATCTTGATTAGTACCGATTTTTGTTTTGATCTAACAAATTGAAGCATTTCGATGCGACTCCTCATTATGTTTTTGGTTGATTTGAGACAAAAAACAGGCTCGCATGTTAGACCAGCAATTTACTGAAAAGCAATCATTTTTTGCCCGCTTAACTCTTGCTTAAAAATAGTTGCTTTGCTAGAGTGATCCAGCTTTTGCGGATAACTTCAACTTAATAATTAGCGCTGCGTGCAGCAGTGATAGGACAATTTATGTTTAATGTTTTTAATGCGATATGGGGTATGTTTTCGAATGACCTGGCCATTGATTTAGGGACAGCTAACACCTTGGTTTTTATGAAGGGCAAGGGAGTCGTTGTCAGTGAGCCTTCAGTTGTTGCGGTGAAAACTGGTGCTGCGGGCCAACGCAAAGTGCTTGCGGTTGGTACCGATGCCAAGGAAATGCTGGGACGTACGCCTGGCAGCATTGTTGCTATCCGGCCGATGAAAGATGGGGTCATTGCTGATTTTGACCACACTGAAGAGATGCTCCGTTATTTTATCCGCAAGGTCCATAACCGTAAAAATCTGATCCGTCCCCGGATCGTCATCTGTGTCCCTTCCGGAATCACTCAGGTTGAAAAGCGAGCTGTCCGTGAATCTGCTGAATCGGCCGGGGCCCGTGAAGTTTATCTGATTGAAGAGCCAATGGCTGCGGCTATCGGCGCCGGACTGCCGATCACTGAGGCTTCCGGGAACATGATCGTTGATATCGGTGGGGGGACAACGGAAGTTGCCGTGATCTCTCTGGCCGGAATCGTTTATGCGCAGAGTGTCCGGGTCGGTGGTGATAAGATGGATGAGGCGATCGTCCAGTATATGAAACGGAAATATAATCTCCTGATTGGTGAACGGACCGCTGAAGCTGTAAAGATTGGGATTGGCAACGTCTTTGACACCGGTGAAGAGACCGTTTATATGGATATCAAAGGGCGTGATCTGGTTAGTGGCATTCCCAAAACGATGGAAGTGAACTCCAATGAAATTCGTGAGGCGATGTCAGAGCCGGTCAACACCATTGTAGAAGCGGTCCGAATCTCTTTAGAGCGAACTCCACCAGAATTAGCCGCAGATATCGTTGACAAGGGGATTGTCTTGGCGGGCGGTGGTGCATACTTGAAAAATCTGGATATACTCCTGCGTGAAGAGACCGGTCTGCCAGTGGTTGTGGCCGAAGATCCCCTCTCATGTGTGGTTCTGGGTTCTGGTGCTGTTTTGGATCAACTGGATCTGCTACGGCAGGTTGCTATCTCTTCCTGATCTGCAGAATTATTGACTCACGCAATTGTTGTGTTGTTCTTCAGGGAGGATCGACCGATTCTCCCTTTTTCGCTATATTGACTTGATTGACTTTTCCCTGTCCCAGGAACTGCTGGATGTTATCGCAAATAGTGACGAACAGGATAACCAAAACCCACAGCATTTTAATGTGTTGGTGGTTTTGCGTTGCTATTTCAGTTGGAGATGTCAGTGCGTGAGTTTTTAGGGCGTTATCGTTTTTTGTTGCTGGCAGTGATCCTGCTGCTGGGGACAGTGCTTCTCTATTCTTATAATCTGCGCCAGAAAACTGCGACCACTTTTTTTGAGCGTGCTGTCCTCACTTTTGCGGCCCCTTTTCAGTCCGGTATTGATGACATCGTCGATGCTGTAACGTCGACCTGGAAGAATTATCTTTGGTTGGTCGATGCCCGGCAACGCAACATTGAACTGGGAAAAGAGAATCTTGAATTGCGTGCCCAGTTACAGCAAGTCGAAGAAATTTCTCTACAGAATGAGCGGTTGCGCAAGCTCCTTGCTTTTGTCGATGAGCTTGATCGTTCTGCCTTGCCCGCTCAGGTTATTGGTGAAGATGGAAGTAACTGGGCCCGGACAATTATTATCGACAAAGGGACCCGTTCTGGACTGCGGACCGGTTTCCCTGTTGTCGCTTCCTCCGGAGTGGTCGGCCGCGTTATTAAAACTGCGCCCGATAGTTCACGTGTGTTGTTGGTCTCAGATGCTTCTTCAGCAATAGCGGCTTTGATCCAGAGAACCCGGACCCGTGGCGTTGCACGTGGACAAGGAGAAGACCTGTCAATTGAATATGCCCTACGAGATACCGATATTCAGGTCGGAGATTTACTGGTCACTTCAGGGATGGGGGGAGTATTTCCTAAAGGATTGCCTCTGGGGTTGATTGAATCGGTCACCAAAGACCAGTTTGGTTTGTTTCAGCAAGTGACGGCAACACCAACTGTCGATTTTTCTCATCTTGAAGAAGTTATGGTTATTGTCGGGGAGGATCGATGAGAGGTTTTTTTCTGTTCCTTTTCACCGGTGTTTTGTTTGCCTTACTGCAGAGTAGCGTCCTGCCACTATTTTTTTCACCAAACTGGCGTCCGAATCTGATTCTGATCCTGATCCTGTATCTGGGTTTAAGTGAGAATCTATCCCGAGCGTTGATTGCCGGACTGTTGCTGGGGGCGATTCAAGATAGCTTTTGCGGGGCAACCCTGGGACTGTATCTCTCTGTTTATCTGATTATTATTTTGTTGACGCGGCTGTTGTCTGACCAGCTCAATGTCGAAAGTCCCCCCTTGCTCCTCTTGTTGATCGCTGGCGGCACGCTGCTGCAGAATTTTCTGGTCGGATTTTATCTGACTATTTTTGCGGCAACGGCTCCAGTGTTACATATTCTTCTTGCGGCTATTCCGCAACAGCTCATGGCAAACATGCTTTCTGCCTCGATTTTGTTGACTTTGTTGCTGCGCTTTCAACGCCTGTTTGGCTATCGTTCCGGCCTCGCTGGCCTGATGTACCAGAGTAAACTTCATGGCTCTTAATCTGAACTGGAAAGAACTCCCCGTGGTGCAGAGCCGGTTTCTGTTTTATTCTGCGGCTGCGGCGATGGTGTTTCTCTTGCTGCTCTTACGCCTGTGGTACTTGCAAGTCATCAGTTATGAGGATTTGCAAGAACGATCTGTGCGCAACCGTACTAGGGTTCTCACGCTGGATGCTCCACGCGGACCAATTTATGATCGGCATGGCGAGTTGCTGGTTGATAA
Source organism: Desulfuromusa kysingii (assembly GCF_900107645.1). Classification (GTDB taxonomy): domain Bacteria; phylum Desulfobacterota; class Desulfuromonadia; order Desulfuromonadales; family Geopsychrobacteraceae; genus Desulfuromusa; species Desulfuromusa kysingii. The sequence goes on along the minus strand of NZ_FNQN01000007.1, from coordinate 132,062 downwards.
TCGACCTTCATTTCGAATCTCGGTTATGCGTCAAGATGTTGAAGATTCCTCTGTCTTGTTTGCGCGTTTAGCACCATTATTGGAAGTTGATGTCGCTGAGCTCGAATTGCGCTGGCAACAGGGGAAAAAGTTGCCTATCTATCGTTCGGTTCTCCTGGCAGACGATGTCAGCCGTGAAATTATGGAGAGAGTGCAGGAGCATAGTGTTGATCTGCCCGGGGTGTTGACTGAAGTAAGGCCGGTCAGAGACTATCTTGAGAAGGGATCGGCCGCCCACCTTATTGGCTATCTCGGTGAGATCACTAAAGAAGAGCTGCAAAGTGAAAAATTCAGCCACTATCGCGGTGGCGACTTTGTGGGCAAGACCGCTTTGGAGAAGACCTTTGAGCCCTATCTGCGGGGAGAAAAGGGGCGTCGATTGGTTGAGGTCGACGTTCAGGGGAAGTTGTTCCGCCAACTGAAGGTGGAACCCGCCAGCCCTGGCAATAAAATATACTTGACGATTGATCGTGACCTGCAACGCGCTGCAGATGAAGCCTTTGCCGATCAATCGGGAGCTGCCGTTGCCCTGGATGTTCATACCGGGGAGGTGTTGGCGATGGTGAGTCAGCCAACCTTTAATCCCGCGCTGTTTGCTCAGGGGATCGCTGGGGATGAGTGGGATAAGCTGGCTAAAGATAGCCGCCACCCCTTACAGAATAAAGTGATCGCCGGACAGTATCCACCCGGGTCGACATTCAAAATGATCGTTGCTTTAGCTGCCTTGAAAGCGGGAACTATTGGGATCACCGAAACGGTTGATTGTGATGGCGCTTTTGAAGTTGGTGGTTCACGTTATCGCTGCTGGAAAAAAAGTGGCCATGGTCCAACCGACCTTAAAAAAGCATTGCGCGAAAGCTGTGACGTCTGGTTCTACAGTGTTGGTTTGAGATTGGGGATTGATAAATTATCCGCAGCGGCGAAAGAATTCGGGTTGGGTTCGCCTGTTGGTTATCCTCTCCCTGGAGAGCGTTCTGGAACCATCCCCTCGCAAGAGTGGAAGCAGCGGCGTTACAATAAGCCCTGGTATGCTGGAGAAACGGTCATCGCTGCCATCGGCCAGGGGTTTGTTTTGACCACCCCGATCCAGTTGGCGGTGATGATGGCTGCTATCGCTAATAAGGGGCAGGTTTTGAAGCCTCAAGTTGTGCGACAGGTTGAGGATTGGGATGGTCATCTGTTACTACAAACGGCCCCGGAGATGATTCGTCAGATTGATTATTCGGCCCAAGCCTGGGATGCGGTCAGGGATGGTTTGGTTGCGGTGGTGAATGAACCCCATGGAACCGGTCACGCTGCTCATATCGATACGACTCTGGTGGCTGGAAAGACCGGAACGTCCCAGGTCATCCGGAGGAAATCAGACGAGGAAGAGGAGCTGGATGAAAAAGGGGAAATTCCCTACCGTTTTCGCCCTCATGCCCTGTTTGTCGCGTATGCCCCTGCCGAAAAACCAGAAATTGCTGTCGTCGTTGTTGTTGAGCACGGCCAATCAGGGGGGAGCGCCGCAGGTCCTATTGTGAAGCAGATTATCCAGCGCTATATGGAACTTAAAAGTCAAAAAGCTGAGGGGAAAGGATGATGGATGTTTGATCGACGCCTCGTATCCAACTTTGACTGGGTCTTATTGTTTACCGTGCTTCTTTTGGCCGGAGCTGGCATCATCAACTTGTTTAGCGCCTCTTCCAGTCTCCATTCCATGGCGACACCGCTCTATTTGAAGCAACTCCTCTGGTTGTCGGGTGGCGTGACTATCGCCTTGCTGATTTGTCTGTTTGATTACCGTCATCTGGAACATTTTGCCGTCCACTTTTATGGACTCAGTGTCGGTATGCTGATTTATGTCTTGCTCGTGGGTAAAACGGCTATGGGGGCGGCGCGGTGGATTGATCTCGGGGTGTTTAATGTCCAGCCCGGTGAGGTGATTAAAATCGCGATGATTCTGTTACTGGCGCGAATTTTTGCCAAAACTGCGAATCCCTTAGGTTACAATTTAGTGGAACTTTGGGTGCCCGCTCTGTGGCTGTTTTTGCCCGTTGTCCTGATTCTGAAAGAACCTGATCTTGGCACCGCTGTTATGGTGTTGTTTATCGCTGGGACAATGTTGTTGTTTGCCGGGATTAAACGGGCGACCCTCATTAGTTTAGGAATTATCGGTGTATTGGTTGCGATTGCCGGCTGGTTTGGCCTGCATGACTATCAACGTGCGAGAATCCGCACATTTATGAATCCTGAGGCCGATCCCCTCGGCAGTGGTTATCATATCATCCAATCCAAGATTGCGGTCGGCAGTGGCGGTTTTTGGGGCAAAGGTTTTGTCCAGGGAACTCAGTCACAGTTATCGTTTCTACCTGAGCGGCACACCGATTTTGCTTTTTCAGTGTTTGCTGAAGAGTGGGGATTTGTCGGTAGCTTTACCTTGTTGTTTGTGTACTTGTTCCTGATCGTCTGGGGGCTATATATTGCCAGACGTGCCGCTGACAGGTTTGGTTTGTTTCTCGCCGTAGGGGTTACCGCCATGATTTTCTGGCATATTGTGGTCAACTTGGGGATGGTCATTGGTCTGCTCCCAGTTGTTGGCGTACCGTTGCCCCTGTTTTCCTACGGTGGCACGAGTATGGTGACGACAATGATCGGTGTTGGCTTACTCATGAACGTGAGTATGCGCCGATTTATGTTTTGATCGATGTGGTGACCTGTCCAGGCTATCTGTCTCTACAATATGCATGAACTCAACTACGTGATCGCGGCTGGATAAAGCGGAACTGCCGTGCTGATGTCATGCTTTCCCATTGATGGAGTCGAATGAATCCAAATAATTTTCGTGAATGGCTGACACAGGCTGGTCGTGAAATCGGGGCCCATTCGGTCGCATGCCTGCGGATGGATAACCCGCGACTACGACGTACCATTGCTGACAACAATATTCAGGTGTCTGCTTGGCTACAGAATGAGATGCACGGCGAGATGGAATATCTCGAACGGATGTTTCCTGAGAAGTCCAATCCTTGGAACACTTATCCCTTTGCTAAATCGGTCATTGTTCTCAGCTTCAATAATCTTTGGGGCGATCCTGCAGCAAAGCACCCGTTTCCTGAACCCGCTAAGGATGCGTTACTCGGTTATATTTCCGCTTATGCCAGAGAGGATGATTATCATTTCATCGGGCAGGCCATGCTCTCCAAGTTGACCTCGATGCTGGGTGAGAATATCCGCGCTGCAGCGACGGTTGATACTGCTGCCGTCTATGAACGGTTGTTCGCTACCGTTGCCGGGCTAGGCGTTGTTGGAGGAAACAGCCTTTTGCGGGTATCCGGTTCGGGGAACACGCGGGTCTTTATTGGTTGCCTGTTTGTCGATATCGAACTTCCTGAAGTGATTCATGAAGCCCAAATGCCGTTCGCTTGCGCCACCTGTCATGCTTGTGTGAAGAATTGCCCGACTGGAGCGATTCAGGTCGACCAACCGATTGACGCCCGAAAATGTATCAGCTATTTAACCATCGAAAAAAGGGGACCTCTTTCACAGGCAGAGGGGAGATCGATTGGTCGCTGGCTGTTTGGCTGCGATGGCTGTACGCTGGCCTGCCCCCCCCGCCCCAAGACTGACATGCGGATTCCAATTGATCTTGAATGGTTACTGCAATCATCTGCGGCTGAAATTCGCCGGACCATCAAAGGCAACGCTACTGCCTATGCCGGGGTGACGCAACTGCGTAGGAATGCAGTTGTTATCTTGAAAAATATGGAGACCCGCCGTGCTCAGGAGGTGTTGCGTTGGACGCGAGAAAATAGTGGTAGTGAGTTGATTCGGCAACAGATTGACTTATGGTGAGGCGGCGCTACCCGTCGGTTTTAGCCGTTTGCAGTTGTTCGCAGGGTTCAATCAGTCATTGAGCCAGAAATCATTGTTCTCCAAGGGATCATAAAATCTGATATAGCCCCATTTGTTGATGGGATGCTGCTGTTCGATGGGATCTCCTTCATGGTAGAGACGATCAACTGTCAGAAAGACACCCAGCAATGGTCCATGCTGACGTAGTGCTTGTAATGAATAGGCTGAGCAGGTGGGATACATGGCACAACGCTGACCGTCCACCGGAGAGATGTATTTTTGAAACAGCTGGACGGCTGTTTGCAGGACCGAGGTGGTTGTCTCCTGTCGCACGTCGACCGCTTTTTTGACCTCCCAGGGACCCCAGTCTGCAGTGAAGGCAGTTGTTGTGTTGAGACATAGCAACAGGAAGACTATTGCCCACAGAGGTTTCATTCTGGAGTCTCCTTTGTAGCCTGGTTGCGTAAATAATTCATCCTTTCGGTGATGGTTTTTTCATAGCCGTGGTTGGAAGAGCGATAAAATTGTCTCCCTGAAAGCTGCTCAGGGAGATGGTTTTGTACTGCAAAGCCATCCTGATAGTTGTGGGCATATTTGTACCCCTTGCCATAATCAAGCTGCTTCATCAATGTTGTTGGTGCATTACGGATATGTTTGGGGACCGGTAGCGCCCCTGATTTGCGAACTTCGGCCTGCGCTTCATTAATGCCGACGTAGCTGGCATTGCTTTTGGGGGCGGTTGCCAAATAGGTGACTCCATGAGCTAGGTTGATTCTGGCCTCCGGGAGGCCGACAAAATGGATCGCTTGTTGTACGGCCAAAGCCATTTGCAAGGCGCGTGGGTCGGCGTTGCCAATATCTTCCGAAGCGAAAATCACCATCCTCCGGACGAGAAATAGCGGATCTTCCCCGGCTTCGAGCATGCGTGCCAACCAATACAGGGCGGCATCGGGATCTGAACCACGCATACTCTTGATGAAGGCGGAGATGACGTTGTAGTGCTCATCACCACTTTTATCATACAGGAGAGCTTTTTTCTGCAACGCCTCTTGTGCTGTTGCCAATGAAACCAGATTGTCCTGTACCGTCGCGGCAGCAACCTCCAATGCCCCCAGGGCAATCCGGGCATCTCCTCCCGATTGGGCAGCGAGGAAATTAAGCGCGGCCTCCTCAATTTGCAGCTCCGGTTTGTTTAGTCCTTGCTGGGAGGGGATAGCGCGCTGGATGATCACTTTTAAATCATCCTCATTCAGAGGTTCAAGGGTGAATACCCGCGAACGGGAGAGGAGGGCTGAATTCACTTCAAAACTGGGATTCTCAGTCGTGGCACCAATCAGGGTGATATCCCCGTTTTCGACCGAAGGGAGAAAAGCATCCTGTTGGGCTTTGTTAAAGCGATGGATTTCATCGACAAAGAGAAGAGTTTTTCGCGCATGGTAAATGCGTTGCTGTTTTGCCTCAGCGACAATTTCCCTGACCTCTTTGATGCTCCCGAGGACGGCTGAAAAGAACACGAAGCGGCTTCTGGTGCAATTGGCAATGACCCGGCCCAGTGTGGTTTTTCCGGTGCCTGGAGGTCCCCAGAAGATAATTGATGTCAATTGATCGGTTTCAATCAAGCGCCGTAACAGTTTCCCTTCCCCCAATAGGTGTTGCTGGCCAACAACCTCATTTAATGTTTGGGGTCGTAAGCGCTCTGCCAACGGTGACTGGCTGTTGTTCTGTACAGATTGTTCAAAGAGATCCATGCTCACTCCAGCAATAATATTTCGGCGCAATGTAACACGCAAAATGTGTTCACAACAACTTCCTATGAGATAGACTTTTTCACGGAGTTTGTGATAATGGTCAGCAGTCTTTTTTAACCACTTAACTTACAAGGTCCTTCATTGGTGGATTGATGCTGAAAAAAGTTGGTATTTACGGAAAAAAGAATCACCCGGACGTTGAGATTATCTCAGCTGGTATCTGCAAACGTTTGCAAGCAGAAGGGATCGCGGTTCTTCTCGAAGATAGTTTGGCTGAACAGATAGGGAAGGTCAACGGTTATTCCAGTGAAGAAATTCCGGAACTTGTTGACCTGATTATCGTCCTCGGTGGTGATGGAACTCTCATTTCTGTTGCCCGCTCGGTTGGGCAGAGGAATGTCCCGATTGTCGGCGTCAACCTTGGGCAGCTGGGGTTTTTAACCGAGATCACCCGTGATGAACTTCCTGAGATGCTGGAGCGTTTGATCACGGGAGATTATAACGTTTCTGATCGGATGATGATTGATGCCTTCATCCATCGCGCGGGTAAAGTTATCGGTCAGTATACTGTCGTCAACGATATTGTTATTAACAAGGGGGCTCTAGCCAGGATTATCGATATGGAAACCCATGTCGATGGTCGTTATTTGAGCTGCTATAAAGCAGACGGTCTGATTGTTTCAACCCCGACTGGCTCAACGGGTTACAATCTGGCTGCCGGTGGTCCAATTATCTATCCCGATATCAATAGCTTGCTCATCACTCCTATCTGCCCACATATGTTGACGAACCGTCCCATTATGGTCTGGAGCCGTTCAGTTATTGAGATCGAAGTCAAGTTTGAAGACGATGTGGTGTTCTTCACTGCGGATGGTCAGGTGGGACATAAACTGTTTCCCGGCGACCGGGTTGAAGTCCGCCGATCAGAATCTCGTACTCGACTAGTGAGTAGCCCTAATAAGGATTATTTTGAGATATTACGCACCAAACTGAGCTGGGGAGAGCGTTAATTGTAGCTATGTTGACCGACCTGATCATAAAAAACTTTGCTATTATTGAAAACATGCACGCCACATTTAGCGCTGGTTTCAATGTGTTAACGGGGGAAACAGGTGCGGGCAAATCGATCATTGTTGATGCTGTTAATCTTTTGCTGGGCGGGCGGGCACGCGGCGAGATAATTCGTACCGGAGAAAAAGAAGCATCCGTCGAAGCAATATTTGATCTCAGTGGCGCACCCCATTTGGAAACGAAACTTGTTGCCGCTGGCCTGGAAGATGGTCATGAGCTGTTGGTTCGGAGGATTATTTCACGTTCCGGGAAAAACCGGATCTTTATGAATGGGTCTCCGGTTTCTTTGGCACAATTGCGTGAATTTGTCAGCAGTCTGGTCAACATTTATGGTCAGCATGAACATCAAAACTTACAACGCAACGAAACCCATCTGCAGTTATTGGACAATTTTGCCGGTTTACAGGGACCACTGCAAGATTACCGCTCTGCTTTTGCCACATACCAGCAGCTTAAAAATGACCTGGACCGTTTGGATCTTGCTGAACGGGAGCGACAGCAGCGGCTGGATATGCTCCGATTTCAACAACAGGAGCTTCAGGGGGCCAATCTTCAACCCGATGAGGATGAAGCATTGGAACAGGAGCGGACCCTGTTGCTTCACGCCGGGAAGTTAACGGCTGCGACCTCAAGCGGTTATGAATACCTTTATGCTGGACAAGATGCGGTGTGTGAGCGAATCGCCGTTGTTGCCGGACAACTTGAGAATCTTGAGACCATTGATCCCCACTTGGGTGCTTTGGCGAAATCATTGCAGACCAATCTCTATAGCCTGGAAGATATTGCTTCAGAATTACGAGAATATGCCGAAAAATTGGACTTTGAACCACAACGGCAACAACAGGTTGAGGACCGGCTCGCATTATTGTCTGGCTTGAAGATGAAGTATGCGCCGACGATTTCTGCATTATTTGAATATCTGGACCAGATCACTGCAGAGATGGCTGATTTAACTGATATCGAAGGGCGGCGAGAGCAATTGCAGCGACAATTGGCGGACCAGAACAAGGTGACCCTTGATGCTGGTCAGCGCCTCAGTTTGCAACGACAAAAAGCAGGGCTTAAGCTGACTGAAAAAGTAGAGCAAGAGCTTGCAGATCTGGCGATGGCACGAGCTAACTTTGAGATCCGGTTTTTCCCTTTGGAGGAGCCGTCTCTCGACGGGTTAGAGCGGGGAGAATTCTATTTGGCAGCAAACCCCGGCGAGGAGGCTCAACCACTCGCCAAGATTGCTTCCGGCGGAGAACTGTCACGGATTATGCTGGCCCTTAAACGGAGTATTCCTGAAGGTGATGGGATCAGGACTTTGATCTTTGATGAGGTCGATGCCGGAATCGGTGGTGAAGCGGCAACCGCAGTGGGTGAAAAAATCAGCCGTTTAGGCAAGGATCTGCAAGTGCTTTGTGTGACCCATTTACCGCAAGTCGCTGCGTTTGCAAATCAACACTATCAGGTTGCCAAAGAGGAGAAACATGGTCGGACAACTACAGGTTTGATGCTGTTGACTCCGGAAGCCCGAGTTGCTGAAATGGCGCGGATGCTCAGCGGTTCTCAGGTGAGCGCACAAACATTGGTTCATGCCCGTGAGTTGATTGAGAGTTCTCTGGCGTTGGTGGCCGACTGAGTGGCGATAGCAACGATTCAGCCGCGGCTAAACGACGTGGCGTAATAAAAAGGTTGGGGGAAACCTTAGGGTTGTGTTATTAGTGTAAGGTAATTTTAAAAGCGTTGTCACTATTTATTGGGAGTCAGTTGTTTTGGCAAGACGTTTCTCGCTTATAATCATTCCCGAAGAAAACCGCAAGGTCAGCAGTTTGCGTCTCCACAGTGGGATGGTCAAAGCAGCAATCTGTGGTTGTTGTTTGTCTGTGGGGTTTTCTGTCTTTTTTGCTTACCAATATTTCAATTTCAATATGGATTATGCTGAATTGCAGCAACTTCGACTGTCCAACATCGAACAGCAGCAAACCTTATTATCCCTCACCGCAGATTTAAATAACGTGCAGCAACAAATGAATGACCTTGCAGAATCTGAAGCGCGCGTCAGACAGCTGGCAGCGTTAGAAGCATTGCCTGAAGATGTTCCTGTTGCTATCGGTGGGATTCAAGAATTTGATCCTATGGAAGACGTTGATGCCATTCAACGTCAGATCAACAAACTGCAGGTTGCAATCGAGCTCCGACGTCAAAGTCAGGAGGGTGTCCGCAATCTGTTAAATGATCAGGTTTCGCTCAGTCGTGCCACTCCTAAGGGTTGGCCCACCAAGGGTTGGTTAACATCCTATTTTGGGATGCGTAAGTCACCTTTTTCGGGCAGGCAGGTTATGCATGAGGGGCTGGATATTGCAGCCAATACCGGGACGCCGGTAGTGGCGACAGCCGATGGAATTGTCTCGCGAGTCCGTTATTCTCGTGATTACGGCAAGATGGTTGTTATTGACCATGGTTATGGTTACCGTACTATTTTTGCTCATAATTCGAAAGTCTTGGTGAAGGCTGGGCAGCGTGTCAAGCGGGGTGATATGATTTCTCAGGTTGGTAACACCGGCCGCTCGACGGGTTCGCATCTCCATTATGAGCTACGTTTGAACGGAGTTCCTATTGATCCACGTAAAACCCTTTAATTCTTCCTCTCTATAGTCCTACAACTTCTGATAATTCCAACGTTTTGCCCTTTCTTAAATACTTGTGGGTGCTTCTTTTCCTGTGCTACTATGCCGTCGATTCGTGCCCGCGTAGCTAATGAGTCAGTGGGTTTGTAGCCAGACATTTATAAGTTGACTTTAAATAATCAGCCTTGTCGGTATTTTAGGCCGCAGGGATTTTGGGAGTATTTTTTGTAATGATTGGTAAATTTATTAAGAAAGTAGTTGGCAGTAAAAATGACCGTGATCTTAAAAAAATGCAGCCACTGGTCGAGCAGATTAATTCTCATGAGGCGGAATTTGAGGTTTTAACTGATGAACAATTAAAAGCGAAAACCGAAGAATTTCGCAAACGGTTGGCGGCTGGAGAGGTTCTCGATCAGTTACTGCCCGAGGCTTTTGCTGTCGTTCGTGAGGCCAGCAAGCGAGTTCTTGGGTTACGCCCCTTCAACGTTCAGTTGATTGGCGGGATGGTGCTTAACGGCGGCAAGATCGCGGAAATGAAAACCGGTGAGGGGAAAACGCTGATGGCAACCTTGCCGATATATCTCAATGCTTTGACCGGTAAAGGGGTGCATGTTGTTACCGTCAATGATTACCTCGCCAAGCGTGATGCCGAATGGATGGGGAAACTTTATCGATTTCTTGGTCTGACAGTTGATTGCATTGTCCACGGCTTAAATGATGTGCAGCGTAAAGCTGCTTATGCCGCAGATATTACCTATGGAACAAATAATGAATTTGGCTTCGATTATTTACGCGACAATATGAAGTTTGATCTGGATGAATATGTCCAAAGAGATCTCCATTATGCCATCGTCGATGAGGTCGATTCCATTCTGATTGATGAAGCGAGAACCCCGTTAATTATTTCAGGACCAAGCGAATCTTCCAGCGATCTCTACGAGAAGGTCGACCAGATTATTCCCCACTTGCAAAAAGGTGAGGTTATTGAAGAGCGGGATGGGAAAATCGGTCAGTCGACTAAGCGGCACACGGGTGAATTCACTGTCGATGAAAAAGCGAAGTCAGCAGCTTTGACTGAGGCAGGGGTCTCCAAGGTGGAAAAGCTCCTGCATATCGATAATTTATATGAGCCGCAAAATATTGAGATTCTGCATCATGTGAATCAGGCGTTGAAAGCCCATGCTCTGTTTAAGCGCGACGTAGATTATGTGGTTCAGGATGGCGAGGTGCAGATCGTTGATGAGTTTACCGGACGTTTGATGCCCGGACGGCGCTGGAGTGATGGTTTACATCAGGCTGTTGAAGCCAAAGAGGGGGTGAAGATTGCCAGTGAGAACCAAACGTTGGCGACGATCACTTTCCAGAACTATTTCCGGATGTATGAAAAACTGGCAGGGATGACCGGTACTGCTGAAACTGAAGCTGTTGAATTTAACGAAATTTATGGCCTTGATGTGGTTGTCATTCCAACCAATAGGCCGATGCAGCGGATCGACAAAGCTGATGTGATCTATAAGACCGAAAAAGAAAAGTTTCTTGCCGTGGTTGAAGATATCGTCGCATGCCACAAAAATGATCAGCCGGTCCTGGTTGGGACAATAACGATCGACAAATCTGAAGTTCTTTCCGCCCTGCTTAAAAAACGTGGCATTCCACACAATGTTTTGAACGCTAAGCAACATGAACGTGAGGCTTATATCGTTGCCCAGGCCGGGAGTAAAGGGGCGGTGACAATCGCCACCAATATGGCCGGTCGTGGGACTGATATCGTTCTTGGTGGTAACCCGGAAATGATGGCGCGAGCGGAAGCTGCGGGTGCTGAAGATCCGGAAGCGCGCTTCAATGAACTTCTGCCGCAATTCGTGGAACGCTGCCAGGCCGATCGGCAAGATGTCCTCGATGCCGGTGGCCTTTATATCCTGGGGACGGAACGCCATGAATCCCGGCGGATTGATAATCAGTTGCGTGGCCGTTCAGGCCGCCAGGGCGACCCGGGGAAAAGCCACTTTTATCTCAGCCTCGAAGATGATCTGCTGCGCATTTTTGGTTCCCAGCGGGTTGCATTTGTTATGGATAAGCTGAAAATCCCCGAAGGAGAACCGATTGAGCATGGGATTATCAGCCGGGCGATAGAGAACGCGCAGAAAAAAGTTGAGGGGCATAACTTCGATATTCGTAAGCACCTTATTGAATATGACGACGTCATGAACCGGCAGCGGGATGTTATTTATACGCAGCGGCGTGAGGTTCTTGGTGGAGAACAGCTACAGGATACGTTCAAGGGGATTGTTGCCGATACCGTTGCCGATATGGTTGTGACATTTTGCCCTGATAAAGGGGCCGCAGCGGACTGGGATTTGACTCGACTGAGCAGTGATTTTTTCAATCAGTTCAATTTTACCCCAGATTTAAGCAGTGTCGATCTGGCGCGAACCAGACGTGAGGAACTGGAAGAGTTGCTGATAAATCAGGCAGAACGCCGTCTGCAAGAGAAAGAAGATGAGTTCACCACCCCGGTCATGGGGCAATTGATGCGGATATTATTGCTGCAGACCATTGATTCTCAGTGGAAAGATCATCTGCTTTCAGTCGATTACTTGAAAGAGGGGATCGGTCTGCGAGGTTATGGGCAGAAGAATCCCAAGGAAGAGTACAAGCGGGAAGCTTATGCTTTGTTTATGGAGATGATGGGGCGGGTGCGCGAGGAGGTTCTGCAGAAGATTTTCCGTATCCAGTTAGCGCGTGAGGAAGATGTTGAAAAGCTCGAAGCTCAACGGCAACGGCAGCAGCAGAAAATATCGATGAACCGGGTCGATGAAGAAGAGAAGACAAAGAAACCGACAATTCGTGAAGAGGACAAAATCGGCCGCAATGATCCCTGTCCTTGTGGTAGCGGCAAGAAATATAAGAAATGTTGTGGAAAATAGGAATAAGATAACTCTATGACAGAGAAATCATTAACACCAGCAATTTTATTGATCGATGATGCTCCACTGATTCTGGACCTTTTGGAAGATATCCTTGAGCCTCTGGAATACCCGGTGCTCCGATCAGAATCAGGATCTGGCATCACTAAGATGCTGGATCAGGAAAAAGTTGCTGTGGTTTTTTGTGATGTCTCTTTACCTGATATTCATGGCGTCAATGTGTTGCGGATGATCAAGCAACATACACCAGAAATTCAGGTTATCATGATCTCCGGGCAACAGGATTTTGACGTTGCTCGTCAAGTATTGCGGGAGCGGGCTCTCGACTACTTGGTCAAGCCTTTTTCCCAAGAAGAAGTACTGCAGGCGGCGAAACTCGGCATCAGTTCCTACTTCCAGGCAGTTCATCAAAATGAATCCAGACTTGAAGCGCAGCGGAGAATGGCCGATCTTATTCTCCTTAAAAAGGTTGGGGAAACCGCCAGCTCCGGGAATGGTTTGCAGGAGCTATTTGACCAGATACTGGACTCGATTGTCCATTCTACAGGAGTTGACGTCGCTTCACTGATGCTCCTTAAAGATGATGGGATGCTGCATATTGCTGCTGCTCATGGATTGACTCCAGAGATTGTCGGCTCTGTCAAGGTTGCCTCAGGCGAAGGGATCTCCGGCCATGTCCTTGCTACCGGGGAGGCGGTTCTCGTCCCGAATATCGATCAGGACGGTCGTTTTAAACGGCTTGAGGGTGGTTTACGCTATAAGAATCAATCATTGCTCTCGGTTCCAATTTATGTTCGTGATGAATTTGTCGGGGTGATCAACGTTAACAATAAAAAATCTGGCGAACCTTTTGATTTGGAAGATCAGAACCTTCTGGTGGCGATTGCCAACCAGGTGTCACTGGCGATGGAAAACTTCGAACTGGTTAATAATTTACGCCAGCAAGCCTTGGAGCTTGAGCGGACGAATGAAGATCTGGTTCGGGTCAATAGAGCACGCACCCGTCTGGTTTGTAACCTGTCTCATGAATTGAAAACGCCGTTAACCTCTATTATGGGCTATATCGACCTCTCTCTGACTTTTTTCAACAAACTTTCGGAGGAGGAAGTTAAGGATAATTTGCTGCAGGTGCACGGTGAAGGAAAACGTCTGGAGAGGTTAATTACCGGAATGTTGCGGTTGTTTTCCATCGAATCAGAACGTGAGGTGTGGCGTTGGAAGTCGTTCGGGGTTCCTTGGTCTATTGCAGATTCTTTCCAGTATTTTAACTCCAAAATGAATGAACGAAATCTCGTCGCAGAAATCAATATACAGGATGATTTGCCAGAGATTTATGGTGATCAGGAAAAATTCGGCATGGCTTTTAATTCTCTGATTGATAATGCGGTCAAATTTAATCGGGATGGTGGACGAGTTAAAATTACTGCGACAGTGGAAGAACTTGAAGGTCTGGAGTATGTTCATCTGCAAGTCTTTAATGATGGCCAGACTGTGCCTATTAAGGCCCATGAGACAATCTTTGACTCTTATACTCAGCTCGGGGATATTGATACGGAAAAACCCCACGGCGTCGGGATTGGTCTAGCCTTAGTCAAGGTTGTCGTTGACCGGATGAGGGGAGATATTTTCCTCGAAGAAGTCACTGACGAGGGAACTTGTTTTGGGCTGATGTTGCCGACTGAGAACACTTACAATAGATTGTTGAACTGTTGATAGTTATTCATTCTATTCTAGTTGGTGTTGATATTTAAACGCTTTTACCCTGAACGAATGTGAGCAAGATATGGATCTTATCGATGTCCCTGCCGGGTTCCGTTTCTCCGGAATGGCAAGTGGGATTAAAAAAACGGGAAAACTGGACTTAGGTCTCATTGTTTCTGATTCTCCTGCTAATTGTGCCGGAGTGTTTACCCAAAATAAAGTGGTCGCTGCGCCGTTAATCCTGACGAAACCAAGAATCGCCAAAGGGAAATGTCAAGCGATCCTCGTTAATAGTGGGAACGCGAATGCTTGCACAGGAGCTGAAGGGCTTCGCGTGGCTGAAGCAACCATGGAATTGCTGGCGGGAGAGTTGCAAATTTCAACCGACCTTGTCTCACTTGCTTCTACCGGAGTGATTGGTGAGTTGCTCCCTCTGTCCCCGTTTGTGGATGGCATTTCTGAGCTTGTTGCTGGCTTGTCTGCCGACCACGCTCAGGTTGTTGCAGAAGCGATCATGACGACGGATGCTTTCTCTAAGGTTGCATCAGCAACTGAATATGGAGAGCAAGGTTATAAAGTCCTGGGGATGGCAAAAGGGGCCGGGATGATTCATCCGAATATGGCAACGATGCTCGGTTTTGTTTTAACCGATGCACAGGTGAGCCTAGATTTACTCAATTCGGCGCTCCAACAGGCGGTTAAAAAAAGCTTCAATTCAATTACTGTCGATGGCGATACCTCTACTAACGACATGGTTCTATTACTCGCCAACGGCTCTTCTGATGGCAAACGGATTGAAGCTGATACGCCTGAGGCAGAGATATTCTGTCAGCATCTTGATGAGGTTCTTCTCGACCTTGCGAAAATGATTGTCCGTGATGGTGAAGGGGCGACGAAATTAGTTAAAATTAAGGTTGTTGGCGGTTCAAATGTAGAATCAGCTCGGAAGGTTGCCCGCTCGGTGGCGACATCATCACTGGTGAAAACAGCTTTTTTCGGTGAGGACGCGAATTGGGGCAGAATCATCGCTGCTGTGGGTTATTCTGGCGTTGATGTGAATCCTGATCGAATCGATATCAGCTTTAACCAGGTTCCTGTTGCGGTCAATGGTCTGGCTTGCGGCGGAGAGAGTGAAGCTGAAGCGACCAAGGTGTTGCAACTTGATGAATTTGTTGTCACGATTGATCTGCACCAAGGTGAGGCTGAGGCCAGCTATTATACCTCTGATCTTAGCTATGAATATGTCAAAATAAATTCTGATTATCGGTCATGATGCCTTTAGCTGATGTGAAAAATAGTCGTCAGGATAACAACTTTAAACGGGTTATTCTGATCGTCTTGGATGGTGTTGGTGCCGGAGCATCTCCCGATTCTGGTGATTATGGTGATCAGGACGCTGCGACACTGCAGCATGTTGCTCAGGTTGCTGGTGGTTTGAACTTACCCCATCTAGAACAGCTGGGGCTGGGGCATGTAACGTCAATTGCCGGCGTTACCAAGGTGTCATCTCCCGCTGGTTGTTGGGGGAAAATGGCTGAAAAGAGTGCAGGGAAAGATTCTGTTACCGGCCATTGGGAACTCACTGGTGTCGTTCTTGATCGTCCGTTTGCGGTATTTCCTGATGGCTTTCCCGAAGCAATTATTAATGCTTTTATCGACGAGACAGGGTTGAAACCACTCGGTAATATTGCTTCTAGTGGCACAGATATCCTCATCTCTCTGGGTGAAGAGCATTTGCAAACCGGACGCCCAATTGTTTATACCAGTACCGATTCAGTGTTTCAGATTGCTGCCCACGAAGATGTCGTCTCGCCAGAACGTCTCTATACCATTTGCCGGCAGGCAGAAAAAATTCTTCACCCTTACAATGTTTGCCGGGTCATTGCACGTCCATTCAGGGGGACAGACGCAACCAATTTCTATCGCACTTCAGGGCGCCATGACTTTCCATGCAAACCGAAAAGTCAGACAGTGCTTGAACTATTGAAGAGAAAAGGGTTGAACACCTACGCAATCGGTAAAATTGGAGATCTTTTTGCCGGAGAGGGGATAACACATTCATTATCGACCCGCAACAACCACGAGGGGATGAGCAGGACTCTAACTGCTCTGGATGAAATAAATCGCGGGCTGATCATGACCAACCTGGTAGATTTTGATATGCTGTATGGACACCGTTTAGATAGTGTCGGTTTTGCCACGGCGTTGCAAGAGTTTGATTCCTGGTTGCCGGAGCTATTGGGTAAAATGAAGAGTGATGATTTATTGATCATTACTGCCGATCATGGTTGTGATCCCACAACTTCAGGGACCGACCATAGTCGTGAGTATGTTCCATTGCTCCTTTATTCCGCTGCTATTTCAGTTCCACAGAACTTAGGTATCCGACAGTCTTTTGCTGATGTCGGTGCGACGGTGGCTGATAACTTTCATATTGCTTTACAGACAGGTCAAAGTTTTCTCTCTAACCTTAGATAAGGGGGTTGTGGCATTGAAAAACCTATTTATATCGATAATCCTTGTGTTTATCGGGACAACATTGTCTTTTGCACAAGCGGATAGCCTGCGGGTCGCTGATGGAACGATTACTTCGGCCATTGAGAATCAGTTGCCGGTTGACAGGATTGAATCCTACCGGGCCGATTTTGGTAAATTGTTTTGTTTTACCCGCATAATAGGGGCACAAAAGGATACCGAGGTGACCCACGTTTGGTACTATCAGGATGCCGAGCTGGCACGGGTCACATTGCCCGTTAGATCTTCTGACTGGCGGACTTATTCATCCAAGCGTTTTTTACCTCAGTGGGCAGGTCAATGGAGGGTTGTTATTCTCGATGGTGGCGGAAATGAGATCGCAGCGATACCATTCATGCTGGAGTAGAAAGTATTGTATAAAAAAAGGCGCCCAATAATGGTCGCCTTTTTTTATAGGCAGAACGGTTATTTTTGTTTTTTTTCGGCGCGAGCCCTGGCCAGATTACCGGCAAGGTCACGATCGAAGGCCATTTGCCGACGGCTTTCCGAATAGTTTTTTGATGCCAGCGATTGACTGCGCGGAATGTCAAATTGTTTTCGGTACTCTGAGGCGGTCATTTCGTGAGCTGTTTTTAGATGTCGGGAGAGAGTTTTAAATCCTTTACCACAGATCATGCAGTAGATTTTATCTTTACCGAAAGCTTTTTTTCTGCTGACAGCGGGGGTCTCTTCAATTGTTGTTTCCGTCTCTATTGTTTCCCCTTTTTCTAGAGCCGATAGGGCAGAATGGACTTCGTTTAGTTCTGCAATGAGTTCCTCTTTGGACATAGGGGTTGTTGATGCATGAGCAGCAATAATATCCGCGGCCATTTCCATGATAGTTGTCATACTTATTTTCTCCTGTGAGGATGAATAGTGGAATATGTTACAAGTAACCCCACTTAAATACCTTAACGAAAATTATTCTTAGAATAGAATTTAAGGTAAAGCAACAATAAAAGTAAATAAGTGTCAACCTATTACGCGGTTGAATAACAATCTCATAGTTAAACAAATAGATTTCTAACTCGTAACGGTCAGATTTATTACATAATGATAGGTTCCTTTATGGATATACGAGAGTCATTGGAAGATTCTGAGCGACAATTTCTTTCATCTCATGCTTGCTTAAGTTCAAAAAGTTCTGGAAGGGTGTATCCAGCTAAGAAATGTACAATCAGGACGGTTTTTCAGCATGATAGAGACCGCATTTTACATTGTAAGGCTTTCAGGCGGCTGAAGTATAAAACGCAGGTTTTTCTCTCCCCAGTAGGAGATCATTATCGGACCCGTTTGACACATACACTTGAAGTGTCTCAGGTCGCACGGACTGTCTCGAGGGCGTTACGGTTAAACGAAGATCTTACTGAAGCGATTTCTCTGGGACACGATCTTGGTCACACGCCATTTGGGCATGTTGGTGAGCGGGTGTTGAATGAATTAGTCCCTGGTGGCTTTCACCATGTGCAGCAAAGTTTAAGGGTTGTCGATGTCTTGGAGAAAGAGGGGAAGGGGCTTAACCTAACCTATGAGGTCCGCGATGGTATTTTAAAGCATTCTAAGGGGCAAGGGGGGTTGTTGACCCCTGATGTCCATTCCCGGGCGAAAACATTGGAGGGGCAAGTCGTGAGGCTGGCCGATATTATTGCTTACACCAGTCATGATCTTGATGATGCAATTCGCGGACATGTTATCGAGGCTGCAGATATCCCTAACGATATTTCCAACTTGATCGGATTGCGTCATTCTTGCCGGATCGATCGGATGATCAAAGATTTGATTGGACAATCAATGATTGAGGATGGTTCCCAGATTCGCCTTTCAAGAGAGATGGATGAAGGGATTCGGGCGTTAAGGTCTTGGCTGTTTGAGCATGTGTACCGTGCCGAATCGGTCCAGTCGGAGTTTAATAAGGCTGCTCATCTGGTACGTGAGCTGTTTCATTACTTTTGTGATGATCCAGATGCCTTTCTGCAATATGGAGGGCGACGCTTCCCAGGTGATCCGTTGGAGATCTCTGTCGCTGATTTTATTGCCGGGATGACAGATCGTTTCGCGCTGTCTTTGTATCGAGAATGCTTTTTACCGCAACCATGGAAAAGTATTTGATGTGTAAGAGTTTATTGGAGCTTTATTATAAAACTTGACAGTCTCTAATCTCTATGCTAGCTTTTGAGGCGCTTTCCTTGGAAAATCAAGGGGTTCGATCAGTTTTAGGGAGCATATCATTGATGAGCTGTAACCGGAGACTTGTTTTTCGTTTGGGGAGGATGGGTTTCTTGCTCGAACTGACTGATGTTGTTGAAGTCGTTGATCAAATAAAAAATGACATTGATCCTGGGCGGAGTGACATGCGCCAGGGGATCGTATCGGCATTGAAATTTCGTAAGTCTTGGATTCCTGCCGTTGACCCGGCATTAATTCTGGATATTTCTTCAACTCTGAGGTTACAAGATAAGGTCGCTGTTATTTTACGTGGTTTTGAGGGGAATTGGGCCCTGTTAGTTGATCAGGCCGATGAGTTATTTGCTGCGGAAAGTTTTAAGCCCTGTGAAATCCCATTTCTTTTAAAGACTTCTGCGACGGGATTTTACTCCCAGATTAAATTATTAAATCAGGAACCTGTTATTGTTTTTGAGCCTGAACGCTACTATGGATCGAGTGCTGTTGCCGTATGAAGCGCTATGGTCTTTTCCGGTTCGGGACGCTGAATTATGCACTTTCGCTATTGCAAATTCAAAAGATCAAGCAGGGCTTAGAGGCTTACCCGTTACCCCGTCTACCCGGAGCGGTTGCAGCGGTCTTAGTTGATGATGACCAGTTGGTTCCGTTGCTTGATTTGAGCTGGATACAAAAAGAAGATTTGCGTCACGAAGTGACAAAACAAGGTTACCAGGTCCTTATTGATTCAGAATATGGTACGGTTGCTCTTCCTGCTGAAGTGACTGGCCGGATTGTCTCTGAACAAAAGGGGACCTTGTCAGAGGTTGTGACTGCTAAAGAAAAAGAGTTTGGAACTGTAGCCAAGTTCGTTTATCAACGTATCGAATATAATATTTTGGATATTAATTTTCTAGCCATAGAACTGACCCAAGGTTTTTGGAACAGCCGGTCTGATACTGGTGGTGCGAGGAGGCATCAATGATGAAAAAATTACTGTTGGCCGATGATAGTATTACTATTCAGAAAGTCGTCGGTATTATCTTCTCCACGGAAGAATATCAGCTTGAAATGACTGATAATGGTGACAGTGCTTTCCGTAAAGCTCTGGAAGAGTCTCCTGATCTGGTTCTTGCCGATATATCTATGCCGGGTAAAGATGGTTTTGAGCTCTGTCGCGCGATTAAAAGTGAGCCGAAACTTGCAAATACTTCTGTTTTACTTCTGCCTGGAGCTTTTGACCACTTTGACGAGGTCAAGGCCGGTGAAGTCTGTGCCGATGGTTGGCTGACCAAACCATTTGAATCACAGGCTCTTCTCGATAAAGTTTCTCAACTTCTTGAAGCTGAACCCGTAAGGATGGCTGGTATTGCTCCTGCTCCCGTTGAAGACGCAAAAGAGCAAGACAATATCGAAATTCAGGATCAGGGTGACGTCAATGAGTCGATACTTGGTCTGGATGCTGTTGAAGAGTTGGGGGCCACAGCCGCTGGGGTTGCCGAAGAGTCTCCCGATGATATTTGGGATACTGTCTCTTTTGCAGAAGAAGATCTTCAGAGCCCAGAAGCCCCAATCGGCAGTGATACTGAAGAGGAGGTCTCTTTTGCCGCCGATGTTATGGCTCCAGAAGTTGCAGCTGAAGCCAGTATTGAGGCAAATGAAGAAGTGGCTTTCCCTGCAACCGCAACTGATGCTGACATACATGAAGATCCCGTTGTCCAGCAGGAATCAAGCTTTATTGAAGAACCTCATTCGGAACCAGCTTTTGGTACTGACTTGGGGGTACAACCGGAGGCAGTGACGGATGTCGTTTCAGAAGAACCTCTGGAAGATTTTGAAGCGGTAGATTTCTCAGTTTACAACGAACCCGAGGTGGATCCTCAAGTGGCAGTCGCCGGGGGAGCTGAAGAGTTGTCCTCTTCACCTGCTGAAGAAGACAGTCAGCAGGAGGATCCTCTTGCCGTAGAAGCTGTACGTGATAATGCAGGGGCGGATGCTTTCGCTTCTGTAGAAACCGAAGCTGCTCCAGTTGATTTAGCTGCTGATGATATTGTTGATCAGGGATTTGAAACTGCAGCAGTGACAGATGAACCAGTTGCTTTTACTGCAGAGCCTAAGAGTGAAGATCCGTATCTTGGAGAAGAGTTTGAACCTCTTGAGTTGGCTGACGATTTAGCAGATGAGGACACAGGCATTATCGAGTTGCAGGAAGAAGAACTCGATTCTGCGTTGGCAGATGAAGAAGAGCCCTTTGTTGCAGAGGTGAGCAGCGACAATTCTAGCGAGGAGGATATTCTTGACCTCCAAGAGGATGAGATTGTTGCAGACGAGGTTGTGGTTTCCGAAGTTTGCGTAGCTGAAGAGGTCGAACCCCCTATTGCAGAGGTTCCAGACGTAGAACAAGTTGCTGAGTTAGAGGACGCTGTAGAGGTCGTCGAAGAGGAAGGCTTCTATTTTGATGCCGCTGCGGATGATCAAAGCGATGTCGCTGTGACCGCCGATGTTGTTAGTGCCGTTGCCGCTAATAATTTAGCTCCAGAAGCTGAAGTTTCTGCTACGGAGCATATTGAACAACAATTACGCGAGCTTTCAGAAGAGGAATTAAAAGCGGTTGTCGCCCAGGTCGCTGGACCGATGATTGAGAAAATTGCCAGTGAAATGGTTGAAAAGATCGCATGGGAAGTTGTTCCTGATTTAGCTGAAGCGATGATTAAGGAAGAAATCCGTAAAATTAAAGCAGGTGAATAACGCATAGCTTCATGGGGCTATTGACGGTCCTCCACTACGGGGGGCAGCAGGGAAATCTTGACTTCCTTGCTGCCCCCCTTTATTGTTTCTGCCCAGATGAAATGGGATAAGACTCATCACCCTTTTCTTTGTAATTATTTGTAACAGGTTCAAACTAACTCCATATTTTAACTCCATATTTATTCAAGGATTTACCCGTAATGAAGATAGAACTCAGTAAGGGGTACGACCCCGGCGAAGTTGAAAAAAAATGGTTTGATGTTTGGGAAAAACGGGGCGACTTTCATGCGGATGAAAAGTCTCAGAAACCCCCTTATTCAATTGTCATTCCTCCCCCTAATGTCACGGGTGTGCTGCATATGGGGCACGCACTAAATAATACATTGCAAGATATCCTCTGCCGTTGGAAACGGATGTCTGGTTATGAAGTCCTCTGGATGCCGGGGACAGACCATGCCGGGATCGCAACACAGAATATTGTTGAAAAACAGCTGGCTGCAGAAAATAAGGATCGACATGATTTGGGCCGTGAGGCCTTCATTCAGCGAGTCTGGAAGTGGCGTGAAGAATCCGGTGGCCAGATCATCAATCAGCTAAAACGTCTTGGCGCTTCCTGTGACTGGGAGCGGGAACGTTTTACGATGGACGAAGGGCTGTCTACGGCGGTTCGTGAGGTTTTTGTCAGCCTCTACGATGATGGCTTGATTTACCGGGATAATCGTCTGATTAACTGGTGCCCCCGCTGTCATACTGCCCTGTCTGACCTCGAGGTTGAGCATGAGGACAAAAAGGGGAGTTTGTGGCATTTACGATATCCTGTGATGGGGACAGATCAATATTTGATCGTTGCAACAACGCGACCAGAAACCATGCTGGGGGATACTGCAGTCGCTGTCCATCCAGATGATGAGCGCTATCAACATCTGATCGGGAAGAAGATTTTGTTGCCGCTGATGGGACGAGAAATCCCAATTATAGCTGATGAATATGTTGATATGGAGTTTGGAAGTGGTGCCGTTAAAATTACGCCAGCTCACGATTTTAACGATTTTGAAATCGGCAAGCGACACAATCTTGAATTCATTAATGTGCTTGATGAGTCAGGGTTGATCAACGAGAACGGTGGGTCTTATGTCGGAATGTCAAGCCTCGCCGCGCGGGACAAAGTTGTCGCCGATCTGGATTCACAGGGTTTCGTTGAGAAAATTGAGGATTACACGAATGCTGTTGGTGAATGTTATCGCTGTCGGACCACTATTGAACCGTATATGAGTAAACAGTGGTATGTCGCAGTAAAATCATTGGCCGCTGAAGCCATCAAGGCGGTTGAGTCTGGCGAAACCAAGATCGTTCCACCACAATGGGAGAAGACCTACTATGAATGGATGTACAACATTCAAGACTGGTGTGTCAGTCGGCAAATCTGGTGGGGACATCGTATTCCGGCTTGGTTTTGCGATGATTGTGGAGAGATAACCGTCTCGCGGGAAGATGTCTCTGAATGTAAGCATTGTGGCAGCACTAATTTGCATCAGGAGACGGATGTCCTTGATACCTGGTTCTCCTCTGCTTTGTGGCCGTTTTCTACCATGGGGTGGCCTGAGCAGACACAAACCCTGCAAAAATTTTATCCGACCAGTTGCCTGGTCACCGGGTTTGATATCCTCTTTTTCTGGGTTGCACGAATGATGATGATGGGGACTAAATTTATGCAGCAGGTCCCCTTTAAAGAAGTCTATATCCATGCTCTGGTGCGTGATGCACATGGACAGAAAATGAGTAAGAGCAAGGGCAACGTGATTGATCCGTTGACTATTGTTGATGAGTATGGGGCCGATGCCTTTCGTTATACTCTCTGTGCTTTTGCCGCGATGGGACGAGATATCAAGCTGTCAACAGATCGAATCGGTGGCTATCGGAATTTTGTCAACAAACTCTGGAATGCCAGTCGCTTTACTTTGATGAATCTGGAAGACTTTACCCCAACTGAAATCAGTTTAGCTGATTTACCCTTATCTCATGCCGATCAATGGATTTTGCAACGCTATGGAGTGGCTGCAGAAGAAGTCAATAAGGCTCTTGAAAGTTATAAGTTTAATGATGCGGCCAGCATCCTTTATTCCTTCACTTGGCACGAAGTCTGTGCTTGGTACATTGAATTGAGTAAAGATAATTTGTATGGCGATAACGTTGCGGTTCGCAAATGCACACAGACGGTCTTATTTACTGTCTTGGAGGGTTTATTGCGCATGCTGCATCCAATTTTACCGTTTGTCACTGAAGAGATCTGGCACGCCCTCCCCGGAGAGCGTGGTCATGATTCAATTATGCAGGCGAGTTATCCAACGACAGCGTTGATTGCGACAGATGCCACTATTGTTGCCGACATGGAACGGATTATGGAAGTCATTCGCGCCATCCGGAATGTTCGTGGTGAGCTTGACGTCCCCCCCGGGAAAAGAATTAAAGTGATCCTTGATTGTAAATCTGATTCGGTTGTTCAGGCGATGCTGGCTGGTCAGGACTATATCTGTTCCTTAGCACGAGTCGAAGAGCTTATCGTTGGAGTTGCCGTGGAGCGGCCGAAGCAAGCGTCTACACAAGTTGCTGGAGAGGTTGAAGTCCTGATTTCATTGGCTGATTTAGTTAATGTCGCTGAAGAAGAATCACGTTTGAATAAAGAGATAGAGAAAGTCCAGAAGGATGTCAGCTTTTTTGAGAAGAAATTGGCAAATGAAAAATTTGTTGCCAATGCCCCGGCTCAAGTACTCGAAAAAGATCGAGCAAAATTGCAAGCTGCCAAAGAGAAGATGGGTGTATTACAACAGAGTTTGGAAAAAATATTGGCTCTGAGGTAGATTCTAGCCGAGACCGGAAAAGCTATGACTTTTCCGGTCATTTTAATGGGTATGAAGCGTCTGGACTGCATTTCGCGATAACGGATTAGAAATTCCATATTTATAGATTTTTTTGTTTAATTTTATAGGGATATTTAGTATACAGTATACGATCTATATTTTACTGTGAGTTCTGATAACCCTGTTTTAGAGCTGGAGTTTTGCTTTGACTCCGAAAGGATGTCGAAAATGAGCGGGAGGATAAGTTCGTGGCGGGGTCCGCCAGAGCAACATTACATGGTTCAGTTTCAGGAGGAGAGGCGTGCTGGACCAGAATACCTTACTACCTTTGGTGATTGAATTTGGGAGATAAACCCTGATTGACAATCGTTTCACATTCTCGAGGGATATTTAACTATGAATCTGTTTAAAAGTACTGTGGGAAGAAAGATTCTGATGGCAGTGACCGGATTAATGCTGGTTGGCTTTATAACTGTCCATCTCCTTGGCAACTTGTCGGTCTTTGCTGGTGCCGATGCGATTAATGCCTATGCTAAACATCTGCATGACTTGGGTCCATTGGTCTGGGTATTTCGCCTAGTCATGTTGCTCTTGTTTGCGGTTCACATTACCTTTGGTGTGCAGCTTTATTTAGAAAACCGCGCTGCTACGCCAGACAACTATGCTATTCAAAAAACTTTGGTGACTACGTTTTCAGCTAAAACCATGGTTTTCACGGGTCTGATTATTCTGGCTTTTTTGCTTTATCATCTCCTTCATTTCACTGTGCAGATTACTAACCCAGAAATCTCCGCACAGAACCTGCCATTGGTTGATGGTCACCTGGATGTTTTTACTATGGTGACACTGAGTTTCCAGAAAGTGTTTATCTCCTTGGTTTACATTGTGGCGATGATTGCTTTAACTCTGCACATATTCCACGGTCTTTCCAGTTGGGTGCAGACCTTGGGTCTGAGCACTGGTTCCAGCCAGGATAAAGTGACCTATATTGGCAAAATTGTGGCTATCGCTTACGGACTGGCATATATCGCTATTCCATTACTACTTCTCGCTCGCATTGTGAAATAGGGGGCTTATTGTGATATTAGACGGAAAAGCACCTACAGGTCAGGTAGATACCTCGTGGGATAGATACCGCGAAGAAATGAAGTTGGTCAATCCATCCAACAAAAGAAAGTATAAAATTATTGTTGTCGGCAGTGGCTTGGCCGGCGGCGCTGGGGCAGCAAGCCTTGGTGAACTTGGTTATAATGTCGACTGTTTCTGCTATCAGGATAGCCCTCGCCGGGCGCACAGTATCGCTGCTCAGGGTGGGATCAACGCTGCGAAAAACTATCCTAGCGATGGCGACAGTATCTATCGACTTTTTTATGATACGGTTAAGGGTGGTGACTTTCGCTCCCGTGAAGCCGATGTCTGGCGTCTGGCCCAAGTGTCCAACAACATCATAGATCAATGTGTCGCACAGGGTATTCCATTTGCTCGTGACTATGCTGGTTATCTTGATAATCGCTCTTTCGGTGGTGCTCAAGTTTCACGGACATTTTATGCTCGTGGTCAAACCGGACAGCAATTACTACTTGGCGCTTATTCAGCTCTTTCACGGCAGATTAAAAACAAAACGGTCACCATGCATCCACGGACTGAGATGCTGGATCTGGTTGTTGTTGATGGCGTTGCTAAAGGGATTACCGTCCGTAATCTGATGACTGGTGAAATCGAATCCCATTGGGGCGATGCAGTGATTCTGGCAACCGGTGGTTATGTAAACGTCTTCAATCTTTCCACAAATGCCATGGGCAGTAGTGTTACGGCGATTTGGAAAGCTGTCAAAAAAGGTGCCTATATAGCTAACCCTTGTTACACTCAGATCCATCCGACCTGTATCCCCGTTCACGGTGAGCATCAATCCAAGCTGACTCTAATGTCAGAGTCCTTGCGTAATGATGGTCGTATCTGGGTACCGAAAAATGCCGCTGATTGTGAAAAACACCCCAGTGAGATTCCTGAAGAGGACCGTGATTACTATCTGGAACGTAAGTATCCTTCTTATGGTAACTTGGCTCCACGGGATATTTCATCACGTTCAGCCAAAGAAGCCTGTGATGATGGTCGCGGTGTCGGTGAAGGTAAGCGTGGAGTATTTCTTGATTTTGAAGAAGCTATCAAGCGTGTTGGTAAGAAAACTATCCAAGAGCGTTATGGCAACTTGTTTGATATGTACGAAAAAATCACTGATGAAAACGGTTATGAGCGTCCCATGCGTATCTACCCTGCTCCTCACTATAATATGGGCGGTCTGTGGGTTGATTATGAATGTCAAAGCAATATCCCTGGCCTGTTTGTCCTCGGTGAAGCGAACTTCTCCGTTCATGGTGCGAACCGTCTTGGTGCTTCAGCCCTGATGCAGGGCCTGGCTGATGGATATTTTGTTATTCCTTACACTATTGCTCCATATCTGGCTTCAATCAGAAATCCGGGGGCTGTCAAAGAGGATCACCCCGAATTCAAAAAGTCTGTTGAAGGTGTTGAAACTCAAATTGACAAATTGTTGGCAATCAAAGGCAAGAAAACTGTCAGTGAATTGCACAAACAGCTTGGTAACATTATGTGGGAAAATGTCGGTATGGCACGTAATGATGCCAGCCTGAAGAATGCCCTCAAGCTTATCCCTGAGCTGCGTGATGAGTTCTGGAATAATGTCAACGTGCCAGGAAGTGGCAAAGATCTCAACCAACAATTGGAAAATGCCGGACGCTTGGCAGATTTCCTAGAGTTCGCAGAAGTTCTGACTGAGGATGCGTTGAATCGTGAGGAATCATGCGGTGGTCATTTCCGTACTGAGCATCAGACCGATGAAGGTGAAGCAATGCGTGACGATGAGAATTTCAGTTATGTTGCTGCCTGGGAGTTCAAAGGTGTTGGGGTTAAACCTGAATTACATAAAGAACCTTTGAAATTTGAACGAGTTAAGCTTGCTGTGAGGAGTTATAAATAATGGATCTTACACTGCATGTATGGCGCCAAAAAGGGCCACAAGATAAAGGTAAATTGGAGACCTATCCAGCTAAGAATGTCAGTCCAGACATGTCGTTTCTGGAAATGCTGGATGAGGTTAATGATGGGTTGATTAAATCTGGAAAAGATCCCATTGCGTTTGATCATGATTGTCGTGAAGGTATCTGCGGCATGTGTTCACAGGTCATTAATGGTCGCCCACATGGCAAGCAGGAGAAAACCACCGTTTGTCAATTGCATATGCGCCAGTATAACGATGGTGATGAAATCTTTATCGAGCCATGGAGAGCTAAAGCTTTCCCGATTCAAAAAGATTTGATCGTTGATCGTTCATCACTTGACGTTATTATGCAAGCTGGGGGTTACACATCATGTCACACTGGTGGTGTTGATGATGCTAACGCAATGTTGATTCCTAAGCCCACTGCAGATTATGCTATGGATGCCGCTGAATGTATTGGTTGTGGTGCTTGTATTGCTGCATGTCCAAATAGTTCAGCTATGCTTTTTACCAGTGCTAAGGTTGCTCAATTAGCTGCTTTGCCTCAAGGTAAACCTGAAGCGAGGAAACGTGTTCTTGCTATGACTCAGGCTATTCTTGATGAGGGCTTTGGTAACTGCACTAATCACTATGAATGTGAAGCTGCGTGTCCTAAAGGGATCAGTGTCAAATTTATCGCGAAACTGAACCGTGAATATCTGAAAACTATGATCCCAACATCTACAGATGCATAAATAACGAGTTTCTACATTGTTAATTTGTTATAAAGGGCGGATCATTGTGATCCGCCTTTTTTTTATTTGGAATTTGATAGATGGTGAATTGGTTTAATAAGCTGATCGGGGAAGGCAACAAGACCTGCGATGATGAAGATTATGTTGCCAATAATGCATTACCCTTTTATCTGATTAAAAATAGCGCGTTACTTTGCGACGATCGACTCAAAGTTGTTCATCAGTTTCAGAAAGGTGTTGAGCTCCAGTTGCAGATATTACGCTCAGCACTGAATGCCACCTCTGCCGTCCTTCTCTGGTCTGTTCCTGAGACTGGGGATGTTTCAATCTATGCCCTTTCAAGCCAGCAACGAGATAATATCCGTGGTGTTATCCCCTTTGGAGTTGGAATCCTTGGTGCGTTAAAAGATCGCGATCATATTTCATTGGCTCCATATCGGTCGAGTTCACCAGCGATTCCATATTATTTAGCCCCTCATCCGGTTGGTAGTTTTTATGGCCTGACATTAGGGGATCGTTGCGTTTCGCATAATAAAGCGCGAGATTTTGGGATTTTATGTGTCGATCGTGTCTCCACAGACCAGTGGACTTTGATGCAGCAACAATTAATCTCTGCGACGGGTGAACAAATTTTGCGTTCTTTAGCCCTGTCACGAGATTTGTTGTTTACGGATATTGAACGGCGGACGCTGCAATTAGTTTTTGATGGGTTGAAAACTCTCAATTCTGGATTAGATATGAAATCTGTCTTTCTGGCTGCGAGGCAGGCAGTCGGGTTAATCGTAAGCGCAGATATCTTCGCTATCAGTCTGATTCATGAAGATCATCATCAGTTTTGTTATATTGCTGGGACTGATTTGGAAGATGATTCCGTAGATAAGGATCCGCAGCTGTATGTGTTAGAGGATTCTCTGGTTGGGCAAGTGGTTAAATATCGACGAACGTTGCCAGAAAAACCTTTTCATCGCGGACGTGCTCCTGTGGTTAATGGTTTGAAGCTTTTTGATCGCTACTGCTCGGTCTTGGTTGTCCCACTATTGCAGGATGACAGGCCGGTATCAGGAGTGGTGATTATTGCAGCTAATGACGAAAATTTGATCACCCGAAATACCCGTGAAATGCTGGAAATGGTGGCTGCACAGGTCGCAATCAAAATTGATCTTGCCCGTTCACATGAGCAAATTCAACAACTTGTTGTAACTGATACTCTGACTGGAATTGCCAACCGTCGTGCATTTCAACGTGCCTTTGTTGCCATGTCCGAACGAGCACGGCGGCGTGGAGGGTCTTTTAGCCTCATTATGTGTGATATTGATTATTTTAAGAGGGTGAATGATACCTATGGACATTCTTTTGGAGATGTCGTCATCCAGAAAGTGGCCAAACAACTCAACACGATTGTCAGGACTGGTGATTTGGCAGCCAGAATCGGTGGAGAAGAGTTTGCCGTATTACTTGAAGATACCGCTCTTTCCGGCGCGTATGAAGTCGCTGAACGGTTACGGATTGGAGTGGCGGAGTTACAGTTGTTTTCGCAAGGGGTTAAGGTTCAGGTGAATATTTCAGCAGGGGTTTCAGTTTTTCCGCAAGACACCGATGATCGGGAAAAGCTTTTCAATTTTGCTGATCAGGCTCTCTACCATGCCAAAGAACAGGGTCGAAACAAGACTGTATGCTGGAATGCAAGTCGTTAAGTTTTCTGCATAAGAATAGTGCTGTATTCACTTAATAAACAGTTTTTGATCAGCTTGCACCCAAGTTTCTGATATTTCTGTCTGACATCAAAGTTGTATTCCCACAATATTCCTGAAAGCAACAACAGCGCTCCCGTCTCAGCTTTGTTGACCAGCTGCCCGGCAACATCCAAGAGGATATCCCCATAAATATTAGCGAGAATTAGATTGAAATTTGTCTCCTCGAGTTGTTCTAACGTGCCGCAGACGTGAGTAATATCATTATCGACCTTATTCAGTCGGCAATTTCTTCGACCGCTTATGATGGCAGATTCCTCAATGTCGATGCACCATGCCTGACCTGGATGTAGCAATTGCTTTGCGATTGTTAAGATTGCGGTCCCACTGCCAAGATCGAGACTTTTCTGCGCTTCCTGTAGAGGAAGGTTCTCAAGAATTTCCAGGCAGCTTTGGGTGGTTTCATGCTCACCGGATCCAAAAGCGCCCCTATCCATAACCAGTTTGATCCGGTTGTTTGCGACTGGAAATTCGGCTGCTGGTACGACTGAAAAGCGTTTGCCGATATCAAAAGGGTGGTAACGATCTTTCATGTCAATCCCGGAAGTTGTGGTTATAGGAGGCCGTAGCTTTTAAAAAGCAAAAGGATCACCGTGTAGCTGAAGGCGGACGCCAATGTTGATAACATCACGATTGAACCGGCAAGTTCCGCATCCCCCTTCATCTGCAGTGCCATAATATAAGTTGCTGTTGCAGCAGGAGTTCCTGCAATTAAAATCCCGATGCCCAGATCTGAACCGGAAACATGCATGGGGACAAGGATCAAGAATGTTAATAGTGGCAGTACTGCAAGTTTGATAATGCTGGCGATACCCGCAAGTTTTAGATCTCCCTTGAGTCTTCTCAGGGAGAAGCTCCCACCAATTGCAAGCAGTGCTAAGGGTAACGCTAACCCGGTGGTGATGTCGATAGACCGATCGATTATGACCGGGATTGGCAGTTGCCAGTAGCTCCAGATAATTCCGAGGAATGAAGCAATAATCAGTGGGTTCAGGATCGCTTGTACAACCAAGTTTGGCGTCTTTTTATCATCATGACCATGGTGAGGTAAAAGGAGCGCAAGGATTGCAAATAGGTTGAGAACAGGAACCAGAAATCCCATCAAAACCCCTGCTTTAGTCAGGCCGACGTCTCCGTACGCATTCAGGCATATCGCCAGGCCAATATAGGCCAAATTACCACGAAAAGCACCCTGACTAAAGCTGCCACGTATGGCTGGTGAATACTGACACTTACCACTATAGAAATAGGCGAGGGCGAAGCCTAGCGCCACAACCAGAGTTGATCCGATGACTAAGGGGGCATTAAAAGAGCTGGAAAAGTCAGCTTTACCGATTTTATGAAAAAGGAGCAGCGGCAAAAAGATAACGTAGACCAGCCGGTTGGTTTGTTGGAGAAAGGCTTCATCAAAGAGGCGTAGCTGTTTTAACAGGGTGCCTAGGCCAATAACGATAAAAATAGGAAGGACAATGGTCAGTGTTTCAATAAACGGTTGCATTATGGCTCCAAGCGCAATCAATCCAGATAGTTTAACCCGTCAGGTGCTGCTATCTTGTTGAAATGTATTAATAATTGTTGGCGGAGGATTATCTGTTTGAGATTAGACGTTACTCCAGCTGTTTTTCTGTTACCATCGACACGGGAGTTGCCTTTGTGTAGAATGTTATACGTAACTGGTATTTGAAAAAGTGTCTTCAAAAGGGTGGTTGTTCTTCTACAGAATGCCACAACAATATGAATGAAAGCCACGTTTCACCAGCCCTATAGAAACCAGAAAAACTGTAAAATTATAGCAGATTCCCCGATATATGTTCCACTACCATTTCGAAAAACAATGCCTGACGATTAAAGGTGTGAGTATTATGATGATTCGCCGAATGCTATTTATAATAACCCTTATCGCTTTTGTTTCGACGAGTTGTTTTGCTGCTCAGAGACGGACTCCGGTCGTTGATGCGGTTTCAAAAGCCCGGGAAGCAGTTGTCAATATCCGTACTGAAAAACTGGTTCAACGGCGAAATAGCCGCTTCTTTGGCTTTGGGGATTCAATCTTTGAGCAGTATTTTCGAGATTTGCTACCAGCGCAAAGTTATAAAACTCAATCTCTCGGTTCAGGAGTTATTATTGATGCCGAAGGCCATATCTTAACCAATGCACATGTGGTCGATAAGGCCTCAAAGATTTTTATTGCGCTGTCCGATGATCAACCTGAACTTGAAGCGCAATTAATCGGTAAGGATAACCGTATTGATCTGGCAATTTTAAAAATAGTAGAAGCGGGGGATTACCCCTTTCTGCCTCTAGGTCGATCCGATGATTTATTACTGGGGGAAACCATAATCGCGATTGGTAATCCGCTGGGATTGGGGCACTCGATCACCACAGGCATCATTAGTTCTCTGCAGCGACGCATCCAGATTGACCAGCAGCACTCGGCGGTTTTTATCCAATCGGATGCCTTGATTAATCCCGGAAATTCGGGGGGGCCTCTGATCAACATTAATGGTGAACTCATTGGGATAAATACTGCGATGGCTACGCAGGCTCAGGGGATAGGTTTTGCCATCCCGATTAATACAGCAAAGCGTGTGCTGAGTGATCTGATCAATCATGGCCGAGTGCGTCCTGGGTTTATGGGGCTTCTTGTCGGGGCTGTTAGCCCCACCTATGTTAAATCACATGGTACAGGGGGCGTTTTGATCGAGGAGATCCAAGCAGGGTCGCCCGCCCAAAAGGCCGGCCTCTTGGAGGCAGATGTTATTTTAAAAATTGATGGTGTTGCCGTTGCTTTTCCGGAACAATACTTTTCCTTGCGGCAAACTTATACCCCGGGAGATCGTCTTAAGATCTCCTTGTTGCGTGGAGCAAAACGGTTAACAAAGATTGTTGAGTTAGAATCATTGCCACTAGGTTATGAGTTGTCTTATACTCGGCGGGTTTTTGGTTTTGACCTCTATCAGCGCAGAGATGGGGTCTATATTAATAAGGTTATTGCCGGTTCGGTTGCTGATAAAGTGGGTTTGCAACGGGGTGATCAGATTATTAAAGTCGACAATGTGAGAGTTGCGAACTTAACCGAATATAAACAAGTTATTGAATATCGTCTGGGACGCCGACCGTTGACATTTACTGTTG
Organism: Desulfuromusa kysingii; assembly: GCF_900107645.1. GTDB lineage: Bacteria > Desulfobacterota > Desulfuromonadia > Desulfuromonadales > Geopsychrobacteraceae > Desulfuromusa > Desulfuromusa kysingii. The sequence continues at coordinate 99,211 of NZ_FNQN01000007.1, read as the reverse complement.
TCAGGGGCAATGTTGGCTACCGCGTTGAACTCCCGTAAAGGAAATAAAATGAAAATATCTCACGTACTTCATCTTTCCATTGTCTGTCTTCTTACCGCTTTTTTGTTGCTCGGCTGTGATAATTCAAGTTCGGAACAACCTGTACCCAGAGGAGGACTCATCGGCCAGGTAGCACCGGATTTGACCTTGACCAATATGCAAGGGGAGGCGGTCACCCTGTCGCAGTTTAAAGGGAAAGTCGTCATTCTCAATTTTTGGGCGACCTGGTGTCCCCCTTGTCGTGAAGAGATGCCTTCTATGGAGCAACTCCATCGTGATTTGGAAAGCAAAGGGTTAGTTTTGTTAGCAGTCAATGTCGAAGAGAACGGTCAACAGGCCGTGACTCAATTTCTGCAAAAAACACCCTATAGTTTTCCCATATTGTTAGACAGTGAAAGTGTTGCCCAGAATACTTATGGTGTTTTCCGCTACCCAGAAAGCTTTATTATTGATCGCAACGGTGTCGTTGTTGAAAAGATTATTGGCGGGCGCAACTGGTTATCAGGAGCAACTTTCGAACTCATCAATTTTCTTCTAAATGGTTAACAAGGGGTCGTAATTTCTATGGCAATTGGGACTGATGTGACCCTTTGGATTGCGTTTGTAGCAGGATTACTTTCTTTTTTTTCTCCCTGTGTCATGCCGCTGATACCGTCCTATCTGACCTATATCTCCGGGCTATCTTTTGCGCAATTGAACCAGCCTGGTGGCAGCTCCGCAATTCGTTGGACCGTTGTGTTCCATTCATTGGTCTTTATCTCTGGTTTTTCTGCAATATTTATCACTCTCGGTGGTCTCGCAGGGTTTGCTTCAAGCTCCTTTCAGGCTTACCTACTCGATGGCTTGGGCATTATCCAAAAAATCGGTGGTGTGCTAATTTTTTTATTTGGAATTCATTTGAGTGGGTTGTTTCACTTTGGTCTCTTATTAGGAGAAAAACGGATTCAGTTACGCAATAAGCCTGCTGGTTTTATTGGTACTTTTCTCGTTGGTATAGCGTTTGCGGCAGGATGGACCCCTTGTATCGGTCCGATTCTTGGAGCTATTCTGGCGATTGCTGCCGGCAGTACCGGTGGGATCAGTCAAGGAATCCTGTTATTAACCAGCTATTCAGCGGGTTTGGGGGTCCCTTTTTTAATCTCTGGGTTGTTGTTCCATTCATTTCTGAGCTTTTTCGATAGATTTAAAAAATATATCCGTATTGTCGAGATCCTAACCGGAGTCTTGCTGATGGTTGCCGGCGTTTTGTTGTTTTTTGATATGTTTAGCCGGATAGCTACTTTCCTCTATCAGATTTTTCCACCAGCTTTAGGCTGATGCCTTTTTAACCTGCTGATTCCGCAGTTTACCAGTTTCTTCTTGATCTTTCTCAGCTCTTCCTTTAGCTTCTGAATGTCATTTTCAACACTCACTGCGGAGGTGGTCAAGATGGACAATGTCTCTATTTTTAAAGATTATGTACGCCGTCGAGGGTTAAAAAATACCAACCAGAGGATGATGATTCTTGAGGACTTCCTGAACTCAAAATCTCATTATTCTACCGAAGATCTCTATTTAAAACTGCGAAAAAAACATCCTCAGATTGGTTATGCAACAGTCCACCGCACTCTCAAATTATTTGCTGAATGTGGAATTGCTATTGAAGTTGATTTTGGCGATGGGCAGATGCGTTATGAGCCTTCGCATGTTGATCAGCATCATGATCATTTGGTTTGTACCAACTGCGGTCTGATTGTTGAGTTTACGAATCCACAAATCGAGCAACTTCAGCAAGAAGTTGCCGCCAAGTTTAATTTTAAAATTGAAAGGCACCGTCATGAGCTCTACGGCCTATGTTCTAAGTGCTCTGATTCATCTGTGAATCCTTCACAACGTTGATAATTAAAGGTTTACCGTTTTATGCCTGATACGCAAACTTCTGCCCTTAAAGTGGTCCTTGTTGGCAACCCGAACGTTGGTAAAAGTGTGGTTTTTAATGCTCTTACTGGAGCCTACACGACAGTCTCAAATTATCCCGGAACTTCCGTTGAAGTTTCACGTGGCCATTGTTCACTCGTCGGGCAGTCTTATGAAATCCTGGATACTCCAGGGATGTACTCAATGATGCCCATTACTGAAGAGGAACGGGTAGCACGTAAAATTCTGTTAACAGAAGATCCACATGTTGTGATTCATGTCATCGATGCACGCAACCTTGAACGCATGTTGCCCATGACATTGCAATTGATTGAAGCCGATTTGCCGGTGATTCTTGTTGTCAATATTCTGGATGAGGCGGAACGACTCGGGATGCAAATCGATCTCAACCTGTTACAACAAAATCTCGGTATTCCTGTGGTTGGTGCGGTCATGAAACGGAAGATGGGCTTGGATGCATTGCGCCAGACGATCTCTGAATATGCAGTCGTCGCGAATAAGCCTTTTATTTATGCTCAAGATCTGGAGCAGGATATTTGTCAGATTGCCAACTTGATTGGTGGCCGTTATCGTTTAAGTCGGCGTGCAACAAGTCTTTTGTTGATGCAGAAGGATGATGACATCCAGGATTTGATTTCTGTTGAAGAGACAGAAAGTAGCTTCCAGCTGTTGACAGAAGCCACTCGTGAAATTTCTTTTCGTCGAAGGGCCGACCTGAACCTGCAAATCAGCTTAGAGCGGAGAAAAGTGTGTAAACAGGTGCTTCAGGGGGTGGTCACGCAATCACAGGAGGAGACAGAGTCTTTTTCTGAAAAACTTTCCAGTTGGATGATGAATCCGCTGACTGGGGCACCCATTTTACTTTTGGTTGTCTATCTGGGGTTGTATAAGTTTGTCGGTGGTTTTGGAGCGGGAACTCTGGTTGATTTTCTTGAAGGAAATGTTTTTGAAAATTATGTCAATCCACCCATCGTCCATTTAGCTGAAAAATATCTCACGGCGCATTGGTTATTTGAGCTGGTGGTAGGTGAATACGGTGTCTGGACGTTGGGTATTCGTTATGCTGTGGCTTTAGTGTTGCCAATCGTCGGAACTTTTTTTCTGGTATTTTCATTACTGGAGGATACTGGATACTTTCCCCGCCTAGCCCTGTTGGTTGATCGGCTGTTTAAAAAGATTGGACTATCTGGCCGGGCTGTCATTCCCATTGTCCTCGGATTCGGTTGTGATACCATGGCAACTTTGGTGACGCGGACTCTGGAAACAAAACGTGAACGAATTATTGCGACCATGCTTTTAGCTCTAGCTATTCCTTGCAGCGCTCAACTGGGAGTTATCCTGGGTCTCCTCTCTGCAGAACCTCACGCCCTTTTGGTCTGGACGGTGTTCCTGACTTTTCTTTTTCTTTTCATCGGATTTCTGGCGGCGAAGATATTACCCGGGGAGAGTCCGGTCTTTTATATGGAAATCCCTCCACTCAGGCTGCCACAGTTACGGAATGTGATGGTGAAAACCCTAACCCGGATGCAGAGTTACTTTGTCGAAATCCTCCCTTTGTTCTTGTTCGCATCTGTGGTGCTCTGGGCTGGTAAAATGACTGGAACTTTGGATAATGTTATCCATCTATTCTCACCGATTGTCAGAGCTATTGGTCTTCCCGTGGAGGTTACCACCGCCTTTGTCTTCGGTTTTTTTCGTCGTGATTTTGGTGCCGCAGGTCTTTATGATCTCCAGTCTTCCGGTTTATTATCTGTTACCCAATTAACTGTTGCGGCAGTGACTTTAACCTTGTTTGTCCCTTGTGTGGCCCAGTTTTTGGTGATGCTCAAGGAGCGAGGGGTTAAAGTTGCGATGATGATCTTTATTTTTGTGACGATAATGGCATTTTCGTCTGGTTGGTTTCTTAACAAGTTTTTGCTGATGACAGGTCTTTTGGCGTGATTTGTGGTTTTTGTCACAAAAACATTGATGACGTGGTCGGCGTACCTGAAGGACAGGCGAATTGTGGCCAGTGTTTTGGCGGTTGTCGCAAAATTCATTGCCCTTATTGTGGTTATGCTAATCCCGCCCCAGGAAAGTTTTTAGGTCGTTTTTTGTCAAAGAAAGAAAAGGATAAATAGCCATGGCAAGACTTTCACAAAACGCTGAAGAAATACTTGAATCCCTCTGGGTGATGACAGTTGAGGGGGATAATGTCGGTTGTCTCCTGACGAGTCTAAATCTTAATCGTGATACTGAAGAACTTGTGGAATTAATCCAGCGCTCCTATGTCGAAATCAAGGGTGATCGTGTCTATCTCCGCAGAGAAGGTCGTCCAGATGCGCAGATGACCGTGCGTCGACACCGTCTGGCGGAACGCTTAACCATGGATATTCTTGGCATTTCTGGTGATGAAGGCAATGAACAAGCCTGTGAATTTGAACATCTCCTGCGTCAGGGAGTTGATACGAAGTTGTGCACCTTATTGAATCATCCCACGACTTGTCCCCATGGAAACCCCATTCCACCGGGTGAATGTTGCATTAAAGCCCGCCAGCAGGGAGAGCCTGGAATTGTTGCGCTGACAGAGCTGAAGTCCGGAGAGTCCGGAGAAATCGCCTACCTCTCCGCAAGCGACGACAAAAAAATGCAGAAACTCATGAGTATGGGGGTTCTACCAGGGAGTCAGCTTCTTTTGGTGCAAAAATTCCCTAGTTATATTTTTAAAGTCGGACAGTCTCAATTTGCTGTAGATGACACCCTCGCACGGGAAATTCATGTCCGGCGACCCGTTTGAACCCTTTCAGCTTAACGATGGCATCTTCATAACGAAAGATTTCAGGCTTACACCATATTAGGCGCTTGTGGAAGGATTCTTTCATTATGCCCGCCGTCTATCCGTTTATGCCCGTTGCGTCCTCGACGGGGCAAAGCGATTAAAAATTAAAAGAGACGATGGCTCAGTCATGGTCTCTATCCTGTTTTTGTTAGATTGTGTCTGACATTGATGGTTTTGGCCGATAGTACGCATCCCACCTCCAAAATTCCCTGTACATTATCTTGCCAGAGAATCTCTCCAGCTAAAGAATGATTAGCTGAGAAAAATTAAAATACTGTTATTTTAGTGCTGTTTTTGTTAGTTTACCTAGGCGCTATGAATAGTAGCATATCTTAATGTTGAACTTTCTCGGAGGTAGATGATGAGAATACGCAGTAAATTTATTTTGCCGATAACCTGCCTGGTTGTTGTGTCAGTGGTCATTGCTCTTATTGCCGTAAATATGACAGTGAAAGGACTCGTTACTCAACAGGAAGAGTCTTTTGTCAGTTACGCAAATGAGGTTTTGTCCACTACCGCAAAAGCCCGTAAAGAGACCATCTACAGGGGAATTGATGAGTCAGGAAAAGAAGCGCTTGATATGGCTTCAATCTTCTCGGAGATACCGGACGTACAAACGGCTTATCGACTTGCTGGACTGGGAAACATGGATGATGAGAACGATCACGAAATGCAAATGGCACGAGAACAATTGCGCAAAGTGATGGCCCCCTATATTGCTGGATATAAAAAACAAACAGGTAACCCCACATTAAATGTCCATTTCCATACTCCTAACGGACGTAGTTTAGTGCGCTTGTGGCGTGATGGTTGGCAGACAGTGCGAAACGGGAAGAAGATCGATATCTCTGATGATCTTACAACGTTTCGTAAAACCGTATTGTTGATCAATGATGGTGATCATAAGCCTCTCAGCGGTATTGAAATTGGACGAAGTGGATTTGCGATTCGCGGCCTCTCAGCTGTTTCAAATCACTCCGGTGATCATCTTGGATCTTGTGAAGTGTTGGTCTCTTTTGGAGATGTCCTTGAAGCGAATCATGTCAATAATGATTATCAGATAGCCGTGTATATGCTGTCGGATCTATTACCTATTGCCACAAAACTACAGGATCCAAAGAAGAATCCGGTCCTCGATGATAAATATGTTTTCACCTCATCAACTGACAAAAATATCACCGATTCGGTGTTAACATCGGCTCTGCTGGATTCCGGCCGTAACCAAGAAAGTCAGAAAGCCGTCGGTAACCAATTTGTGTCGACCTTCCCCATTACTGATTTTTCAGGAAAGACTGTGGGTGTCGCGGCTCTTGTTTACGATATGTCCAAATTGACGTCCTTAATCGCTGGAGTTCACGAGTCTGGGACAAAAAGTATGAGTTCAATCAACTGGAGTTTCGGAGCTGGTGCATTGGTTCTGGTTATGATTCTGTTCGCAACTATTTTTTATGTGACCCGGATTGTCATCGGACCGTTACAGATGGCAGTAGATGCAGCACAACGGATTGCTTTGGGGGATTTGTCAGAATCTATTGACTATCAAAGCAAAGATGAGGTGGGCGTCTTGTCAGATGCGATCAACAAAATGACCGACAGTTTGAAAATCAAAGCTGAAGAGGCGACTCAGATTGCTCAAGGGAATCTGCAAGTTCAAGTTTTGGTTGCCTCTGATCAGGATACCATGGGGAAAGCCTTTCAGAACATGGTCGTTAATTTGAATGAAGTATTGGGTGAAGTTCACAGGGCCTCTGATCAGATTGATTCCGGCAGTGTACAAGTTTCCGATACAGCGCAGACTCTATCTCAAGGGGCGACTGAATCGGCGGCCTCACTTGAAGAAATCAGTAGCTCAATGAATGAAATCGGCAGTCAAACGCAGCAAAGTGCAGAAAATGCTGGTGCCGCTAGTACCCTTGCAACGGGTGCCCAGGATGCAGCCAGGGCCGGGAGTGAGCGGATGGGTGAGATGGTGGCTGCCATGACTGAAATCAATGTTGCCGGTCAGAATATCAGCAAGATCATCAAGGTTATTGATGAGATCGCTTTTCAGACCAATCTCTTGGCCCTGAATGCTGCGGTTGAGGCCGCCCGTGCCGGTCAACATGGTAAAGGTTTTGCGGTCGTCGCTGAGGAGGTGCGCAACCTTGCTGCCCGTAGCGCTAAGGCTGCTGAAGAAACTGCCCAATTAATTGAAGGATCGGTTGAAAAAACTAAAAATGGAGCTGAAATAGCTGAAAAAACATCAGAAGCTCTGGACGGCATTGTGACTTCAATCACTAAAGTCACGGACCTGGTTGCGGAAATCGCTGTTGCCAGCAATGAGCAAGCTCAGGGTATCTCACAAATCAATCAAGGTTTAGGGCAGATTGATTCCGCGGTGCAACAAAGCACGGCGACCGCAGAAGAATCTGCTGCGTCGGCTGAAGAACTATCAAGTCAATCGGCACACCTTAAGCATATGCTTAGCCGTTTTACCCTCACCGGCATATCTCAAAACGTGTCTCCTGCTCCAAAGGTGAAACCACAATTGAAAACAACACCTGCTGCTGTGCCATCTCATACGACACAATCAGGTTGGGGAGCGATGGAAGTCCCAGCAGGAAAGCTTGAAATTAAGCTGGATGATGATGAGTTTGGCAAATTCTGAACCTTGTCAGTTTAAAAGTAGTTGGGGGTAAAGATTGGCCCCCCTGATAAACTGTTCAATGCCTGTTATAATTGATCCGTATCTGATAATGACTTAATATTGGTGATTATCAGATACGGATTTTTTGTTAAGCTTTCGAAATTCCACTCTAATGTGTTGGTAGGAAAAAATAAAATCGTTTGCCAGGTTTTTGTCTATCGGGGGGTGAGTATGAGCGACACTCGCGGAAAAGAGAATTCTCACAACGGTGCCGACCCAGAGCTTTTTTTTGTTGAAGAGAATTCGCAATATAAATTAAGTTTCAGTTTTGTCAATAATAAGATTGGCTGTCTGGCGCAGTTTGAGATTCTCCTTTCAGAGGCCGAGCTTAACGATATTTCAACTCTGGCTGACCGGATTGGTCCCGGTTCCAAGGCTCTGCTGACCCCTCCTGATCTCATCGGCTTTCTGCAGCAAAATAAGATTAAAGAAACCATTGATTATCCTGCGGTGTACCTGTTTTGTGCAGCAATCGATATGGGTATTGAGCCCGAACCAGCCATTCTAGCGCGAGGGATCGAACCCGTTGCAGGAGCCAATGGCTGGTTTGAATTAACAGTTAAAATCTCTGGTGAAGAGACAGAGTTCAAAGAAGATGAAGAGGGGCATATCGATCTTCGGAACTTAAACGCTTATAGTGAAATTGAAGTCGGACAAAAACTCGGTGTGGTCCATTCTCCCAAGGATGGTGTGACTGGAATGAATGTCTTCGGCCTCCCTGTTGCCGCAGAGCGCGGTAAGCCTTTTAAATTACTCGCGGGAGAAGGTGTCACTCTAAAATATGACAATCGCGCGGCTTTTGCTCAAAAGTCGGGGCGGGCAATATTTGAAAAACAAACCCTATCGGTGGTCGATCAGCTGATTATTCCCGGTGATGTCGATTTGTCGGTGGGCAATATTAATTTTAATGGCTTTGTGGATATTAAAGGCGATGTCCCCGATGCTTTTGATGTCAGGTCAACGAAAGGGATAAAAATCGCTGGTGCGGTCGGTGCCTGTCACATTGAATCGTCGGGTTCCGTAGAGATCTTTAGCATGGCCGGAAAAGAGATCGGGCAGATTATTTGCCATGGTGATCTGTATGTCAATTATCTTAATCAGGTCAAGGTTCAGTGCTATGGTGATGTTTATGTCACTCGAGAGCTACGCAATTCACAGGTTAAATCAACAGGGAAGATTATCGTTGAGCAAGGGGCGATTATTGGTGGTCAGTGTACGGCGATGGAAGGAATCGAAGCAAAAATTCTAGGGACCAGTTCCGGTCAGAAAACCGAGTTAGTCGCGGGGGTGTATTTCCCCGATACTGACCGTTTCGATTACTTACATGATCAGTTGAGAAGTGTAGTTCGACAGATTAAGGCGATCAATAATGCGTTGGAACCGCTCAATCGGCTCCTCCTGAAAAAACAGGGGAATAGCAACACCGTCAGGTTAAGGCTGACTGTACTCAAGGAAAAACTACTCAGGTTACATCAAGAAAAAAACCGCTTTCAAGCTGAAATTGAAGCTTCTAGACCGCAGAAATTCAGTACCAAAAACCCTAAAATCAATGTCACCAAAAAAATTATGGAGGGCGTTTGTATGACCTTGGGTAAGGTCACCGCTGAAAATAAAATTGAACGCACTGGAGCGATTTCAATTATCGAAAATACCCGCGATGGAGAACTTCGTTACCTCCCTTTAAGTCCAATACGGGTCATGGCAAATAATATTGAGGCGGAAATTTTTGCTGAGAGCGATGCAGAATCTGATGGCTGAGTAGCAATCAAGTCAATATTGGTGGACATAGGAGAATAATAATATATAAAAACATTGGGCGATATGTTACTTTTTTTGTTAACTTTTGAGGTTTGTATTTGTTTATTTATCTAGAAGTCAGCAGAGGTTGCTATGACAGGAAAAAAATTATTACTCAAGGCGCTTAAAGATCGCGGAGTTAAATACATCTTTGGCTATACTGGTGGTGCGATTATGCCGGTTTTTGACGAGATGGAGAAGCTTGAAAATTTTACCTTTGTTATGTCCAGGCATGAACAGGGGGCCGCATTTATGGCTCAGGGGGTTTCACGGGCATCATTGTCAACAGGTCATCCGCAGATTGGTGTCTGTATGTCGACATCCGGACCTGGGGCGATGAACCTGGTGACCGGTATTGCTGATGCTCATATGGATTCAATCCCGATGCTGGCGATTACCGGACAGGTTGCAACTGGGGTGATTGCAACAGACGCATTCCAGGAGAGTGATGTCGTCGGGGTGATGATGCCGATCTGTAAACAAACCTACATGCCTTTGTATGCTGATGACATTGAAAAGACCATCCATGAAGGATTCTATGTCGCTACCACCGGACGGGGTGGGCCGGTGGTGATTGATATTCCTAAAGATGTGCAAAATGCACAGGTCAGTCATGACTATCAGTTCGATCCGGTTGCTTTTCGCCCCCATCTTCCTGGCTATTTCTATTCTCCAACTCCCGAGCGTGAACCCTTGCAGCGGGCGATTGAGCTGATCAACAGAAGTGAACGTCCGGTCATGTTCTGTGGTCATGGGGTGATTAACAGTAATGCCGGTCAGTTGCTGCAAAAGTTTGCCGAAAAAGTCAATATCCCTGTGGCGTTTACCTTGCATGGCTTATCGGCAATGCCCGCCGACCACCCTTTGAGCCTGGGGATGATGGGTATGCACGGTACGGTTGAAGCCAACCGAGCTATTCTCGAAGCTGATCTGCTGATTTCTTTTGGTATGCGTTTTGATGACCGGGTGACTGGAAAACTGAACGAATATGCTCAGAATGCAGATGTCATTCATGTTGAAATTGATCCTTCAGAGATTGATAAAAATGTCAGGACCTCAGTGGCAATCAACGCTGATGTCTATCGAACACTGCATGTTTTGCTTGATGACCCGATGGTAACCTTCAAGCCGCGACGACGTTGGTTGGAGACGATTGACGTTTTCCGTAATGTGATGGCAGAAAGTCTTGCCGCTGAAATTGCCCATGGTGTCGGCACTGGTAACAAATTACTGATGAAGACAATTATTCATCAACTCTCAGAGGTCACTCAAGGGCGAGATCTGATTGTGTCAGACGTTGGTCAGCATCAGATGATGGCAGCCCGTTTTTACAATTATCAGACCAATAACAGTTGGTATGCCTCCGGCGGAGCTGGAACCATGGGTTGTTCCTTACCGATGGCCGTCGGTGTCAAACTGGCTCGTCCCGATGAACGGGTCTGGTCGATCAGTGGTGATGGTGGTTTTCAGATGAATGCCCAGGAACTGGGGACCATTATGGAACACAACATCGACGTAAAGATTATTATCCTCAATAACGGTTATCTGGGGATGGTGCGGCAATGGCAGACCTTCTTTTTTGATGGTTGTTATGCGGGTACTCCGATGCAAAGCCCTGATTTTAAGCTTCTAGCTCAGGCATATGGCATTCCCCATCGGAAAGTTGAAAATTTGGAAGATGTGACCCCAGCTTTGCAAGAGGCTATTGATCATCAGGGGCCGATGGTCCTTGAGTTTATTTGTGACCCTACAGAAGTTGTGTTGCCGATGGTCCCTTCAGGGGGCGGATTTGAGGATATGATTGTCAAACATCCGCAAAAAATAGATAAAGACTTGGCCGGAGAGGGGGATGCAGCATGAAAAGACGCGCTATTTTAGCTTTCACACTTGATAACCCCGGAGTATTGAACAAGGTCTCAATGTTGATTCGTAAAAAAATGTATAATGTTGATACCTTAACCGTTTGTCGTTCGCGTATTCCTGGAGTCAGTCGCATGACAATCACTTTAAGAGAAGATGATCAGACCCGTGTCACCCAGATTATCAAGCAACTGGAAAAATTCACTGAGGTTATTTCTGCTAAGGAACTGGACACCGATCATAGCTATTGGCGAGAGGTTGCGATCGTAAAGCTAGAAGTCGATGTCGCCCATCTCCAGGATTTTACCGAACGTTATAACTTTGAAATTTTAGAACAAAAGGGTGAGGATGTTCATATCCTGCAGATTGTCGGTTCAACACGTCGGATTGATGCCTTTCTTGATGAAGTCGGACAAGAGCATATCATTGAGATTGCCAGAACTGGAGTGACAGCGCTGGAAAAATAGAAGTAAGACCTAAAAGGCCTACCTATGAAAAGACGCAGTCGTCAAATTATTGGGGAACGGGGGAAATCAAGCTGGGTGGAACGGACGGCTTCACGGACCATGTTACGAGCTGTGCGGTTCACGGAAGAAGATTTTTCCAAGCCGGTTATTGCGGTGGCGGTTCCTTATACCAACGGCACGCCATGCAACGATCATATTCGAGATTTAGGCGATCTGGTACAGCATGAAATAGAGGCTGCTGGAGGTAAGGCGATTATTTTCGGAACTCCCGTGGTTTCTGATGGAATCTCCATGGGAACCGAGGCGATGAAATATTCGCTGGTCAGTCGTGAAGTGATTGCTGATGCGATTGAATTGATGACTGAAGGTTATCAAGTTGATGGTGTCATGACCCTGTCTGGATGCGACAAAACTATTCCTGCGGCATTAATGCCTATCGCGCGCAATGATCTGGTTGGTTTGACGCTGTATGGTGGCAGTATTTTGCCGGGACAACATGGCAAGCAGGAACTGAATATTGTCAGTGCTTTTGAAGGTATTGGTGCCCATTCGGCCGGAAAAATTGACGCTGAAGAACTGCATGAGATTGAGTGTCGAGCGTGCCCTGGCGCCGGCTCTTGTGGCGGAATGTATACCGCCAATACGATGGCTTCAGCTATAGAAGCGCTAGGGATGAGCATGACAGGTTCTGCATCGAATATGGCGGTTGATCGGAGCAACCATATTTCTGCTGATAAGAGTCAAGATGCCGGAGACAGTGCCCGGGCCCTGATAAAATTACTCCAAAAGGGGACCACCGCTCGGCAGATCATGACCCGTAAAGCTTTTGAAAATGCCTTAACAGTTGCTTGGGCACTGGGGGGATCGACCAATGCGGTTTTGCATCTTTTGGCTTTGGCCAATGAAGCTCATGTGCCTTTGACTCTCAAAGATATTTCAAAAATCACTGCCAAGGTCCCCTTGCTAGGTAATTTTAAACCCTTCGGGCGGTATCTGATGAATGATCTCCATGAGCTTGGTGGTGTGCCGATGGTAATGAAAGTTCTTTTGGATGCGGGTTTTCTTCACGGCGATTGTTTAACCGTGACAGGTCAAACAATTGCCGAGAATTTAGTTTCAGCGCCTGATCTCCCTGCCGACCAGGATGTTTGTTTCCCCATTGACGCTCCCTATGCTCCAGCAGGCCGACATATTCGGATCCTCTATGGCAATCTTGCCCCAGAAGGTTGTGTCCTTAAGCAGAGCGGCAAAGATTTAAACAGCATGAGTGGGCCTGCGCGAGTTTTTGATCGTGAAGAAGAGGCTTTGAGTGCGATTCTGAGTGGTCACATCGTCCCTAAAGATATCATTGTCATTCGTTATGAAGGCCCCAAAGGTGGGCCGGGAATGAGGGAGATGTTGTCCCCGTCAGCTGCACTGATGGGTGCCGGGCTAGGTGAGAGTGTTGCCCTGATTACCGACGGCCGTTTTTCCGGTGGCACTCACGGGATCATGATCGGCCATGTTGCTCCGGAAGCCCAGGCCGGAGGAAATCTAGCTTTGGTCGAGGAGGGGGATTGTATTGAGATCAATCTTGATAAACAAGAACTCAACCTTGTTATCGATGAGCAAGAGTTCGTGCTGCGGCAAAAAAACTGGCAGGAACCACCGCAGCGTTATAACCATGGAGTCTTGGGCAAGTACGCTAAACTTGTCTCTTCGGCATCAAAAGGTGCGGTGACCTCATCCCAGAGTTGATCTCTGAAGCCTGAAACGATATTCAACTGTTGCGCACTCTGTCTCGATGCCATTTTGTCATAGAGTGTTATTGACGGCTGTCTCTTTGTTTTTTCTCCGTGCAGTTGTCGCCGCATCGACCAGATAGAGGATTGAACGATAGGGGATGTTCCCGTGAACTGATAGCCCGATTTCACAAGTCTTACTGGTAGAGTATCCGGCATCACAGCCTTTAACCTGTCGTTTTAAATCCTCTAATGCCGTGGCATTCAATTCTGGATAATTAAATCCCCGATCACCAGCAAAGCCACAGCAATAGATATCCTCTGGAATCACAACCTCAGTCGCGCATGATTGGGCGAGAATTTTGAGCTGCTGATCTAGCCCCATTTTTCGGGAACTACAGGTGATATGCAACGCAACCTTGGCATCAATAGGGGTAAAGTTAAGCTTGTCCAGCAGATAGTCGAGAACAAACTCTATCGGTTCGTAGAGCTTCAACTTGGGATCAAGATTCTCTTTCATCCGCAACAAACAGGGGCTGGTGTCGCAGAGGACAGGGATTTCCCCTTCTGCCGATACTGATAACAGAGCACGGTTTAACTGCTCACTTTTTTCTGCTGCCTGTTTATAGAAGCCTTTGCTTTCAAATGCTTGTCCGCAACAGAGGGCTTCCAGATTTTCAGGGTAGAGGATTTGATAGCCGGCTTTCTTCAAAAGTGATACCGTTTTCTGTGGCAAATCTTCTACTTCTGTTTCTCCGCGGGCGGGACCGCTCATGCAGCGACTGGGACAGGCCGGGAAATATACCACTTGCAACGGGTTCTCAGGATTCACCTTTTCCGGTTGAATTTTCTTCACTCCCGATGGCATCTCCCTATTCCACAGTGGCAATTTGTTTGCAGACAGAGAACGAGCTGTTGATGAAGCTTGCTCCATGAAAGCCGTCCCGGTTAACTGGTGAACTTTGTCAACAGCTACCAGGGTTGTGTTGATCGTTCTAGCAACCCCTTTAAAGTTTCTAGCAACCCAGTCAGCAACCAGGTTGGCCAGCTCACCATTGGCTTCTTCACGCAGTGCCTTGACCATCTTTCCAGTGTCGATTCCGACCGGGCATTTCGTACCACACAAACCATCGGCAGCACAGGTTTCCTGTCCTGGATATTGGTAGGATTTGAGCAGCGCTCCGACTTCACTGGAGGAGGCATTTGCAGTCATCTGACGACTAATTTCACGGCGGCTAACAATCCGTTGCCGGGGAGTAAAAGAGAGGTTGCGTGATGGGCAGACCGGTTCACAGAAACCGCACTCAATGCATTTATCCACCAATTCATGGGTGGCGGGTAATGGCTTCAGGTTCTTGATATGGGCTTCGGCATCTTCATTGATAATGACGCCCGGATTCAGAAGACCATCAGGATCAAATAAAGACTTAATCTGTCGCATGAGCTGATATGCTGCGGTGCCCCATTCTTTCTCTACAAATGGAGCCATATTCCGGCCAGTGCCATGTTCCGCTTTCAGCGATCCGTCATATTTTTCTACGACCATGGTGACAACTTCATCCATAAAGTTGCGATAGCGGATCACTTCGTCTGTAATAGAGAAATCTTGCGTAAAGACAAAGTGCAGATTGCCTTCCAGGGCATGGCCAAAGATGATGGCCTCGTGGTATTGATATTTTTTGAATAGCGATTGCAGATCAAGAGCCGCTGCGGCCAGATGTTGAGCCGGAAAGGCGACATCTTCAATGATAACGGTCTTTCCAGTGTCACGGACAGCTCCAACCGCCGGGAAGAGTCCTTTGCGAATATTCCAATAAACTTTATATTTTAGCGGGTCATCAGTGAATTCAATGGAGCCGATCGTCTTGATTTTAGCCAGCGATGCCTGAATCTGTTGAATTTGTTTTCTGAGTTGACTGGCGCTGTTTGCGCGTGTTTCGACTAACAGTGCAGTGACTGTTTCACCCAGTCCGGCGAGATAGTCCGGCATGCCCGGTTCATGTTCGACTGAAGCCAACCCGGCACGATCCATCAACTCGGCTGCTGCGACAGGTAGCCCATCACGCAGAAGCGGCACAGCGCTACAAGCGGTGGGGACATCGGGGAAGAGAATCAGCGCGCTGGCTTTGTGTTTGTGTTCGATCACGGTTTTGTAGATCACTTCAGAGATAAAACCCAGAGTTCCTTCTGAACCAACCATGAGCTGTTGCATAATGGCGAAGGGATCTTTGAAGTCGATCAAAGCATTCAAGCTGTAGCCAGTGGTGTTTTTAATTTTGTATTTGTAACGGATTCGATCAGTTAGATTCTGATCACTCAACACGTTATGACGCAGTGTGGTCAGACCTTCTAGAATATGTGCATGACTGCGTTTGAATTGCGCGCGACTTGTGTCATCGGCGGTGTCAACAACGGTGCCATCCGCAAGGATCATGCGCAAGCTGTCGAGGGTCTGGTAGCTGTTTTCAGCAACGCCACAGCACATGCCGCTCGCGTTGTTAGCCAGGATTCCGCCAATCTTGGCGCTATCAATTGAGGCGGGGTCAGGGCCGATCTTTTTACCAAATTCGGCAAGAAAGCGATTTGCCTGGCTACCGATAATTCCTGGTTGCAGTTGGATTTTTCGAGCTTTGTCAAAGATCTTATAATTCTGCCAGCCTTTTCCCAGCCGGACGAGAATACTGTCTGTAATCGCTTGACCCGAGAGGCTGGTTCCCGCGGCACGAAATGTGACCGCAAGTTGGCGACGGCTAGCCTCCTGAAGAATAATTTGGACCTCCTCTTCTGTTTCGACATTGACAACAATTTGGGGAATCATGCGGTAAAAACTGGCATCGGTCCCAAAAGCTACCGTCAAGAGTGGATCCGTGATGATATTCTGCTTCGCGATCGATTTAGAAATTGCATCATGAAAGCTCTGGTAATCTTTGGCAAGCATCGATATAACCCTTTGCTGTCTAAAGGAAAACTGTCAGGTCAGATGATTTTAGCAGAAACTTGACAAGAATGGTAATGTTCGTGGCTGTAAAAAAAGCTGTCCTGTTAGAGCGACAGCTTGAAGGATTTTATCAGTGTGAGTTGAGACCAAAGAGCCAGGGGTTGGCCAGACGATGAGAATCTTCGTAAGCGGTGATTTTGTCAACTTTTTCCAAAGTCAAACCGATATCGTCCAAGCCATTTAAGAGGCAGTGTCGACGAAAAGGGTCGACTTCAAAGCTGTACATTTTGCCGTTGGGCGAGGTCAGTGAAGTCGTTTCCAGGTTGACCTCGATTTTATAACCGGGTTGATCCATGACTGCGGTGAAAAGTTCATCAATGTTGTCCGTATCAAGGACGATGGGTAAGATCCCGTTTTTGAAACAGTTGTTATAAAATATATCCGCAAAGCTGGGAGCAATGATGACTCTGAAGCCGTAATCAAGCAGTGCCCAGGGAGCATGCTCACGAGAAGACCCACAACCAAAATTATCACGCGCCAGTAAAATTTGTGCGCCCTGATAACGGGGGTGATTGAGAATGAAATCGGGATTCAAGGGGCGGTCAGAACAGTCCATGTCTGGTTCCCCATGATCGAGATAACGCCATTCGTCAAAAAGATAGGGGCCAAAGCCTGTTCTTTTAATGGATTTCAAGAATTGTTTTGGGATGATAGCATCTGTATCAATGTTGGATCGGTCGAGAGGAGCAACCAATCCTGTGAGTTGAGTGAACTTTTCCATTACATCACCTCCAGTTGGCGAACGTCGACAAAATGGCCCGTGACTGCTGCTGCTGCAGCCATGGCAGGGCTGACCAAATGAGTGCGGCCTCCTTGACCTTGACGGCCCTCAAAGTTACGGTTTGATGTCGAGGCGCAACGTTCTTCCGGATCAAGACGATCATTGTTCATGGCAAGACACATGGAGCAACCCGGTTCCCGCCATTCGAATCCCGCAGCGATAAAAATTTTGTCCAGACCTTCTGCTTCTGCCTGTTTTTTGACCAATCCTGAGCCAGGGACAACT
The DNA here is from genome assembly GCF_900107645.1 of Desulfuromusa kysingii. Lineage (GTDB taxonomy): Bacteria > Desulfobacterota > Desulfuromonadia > Desulfuromonadales > Geopsychrobacteraceae > Desulfuromusa > Desulfuromusa kysingii. Next base: position 81,902 of record NZ_FNQN01000007.1, on the reverse strand, counting down.
AAAGCCAATTTGATATTCTTTGCCAGCTTCCGTCCTTTCGCTATCGATGCCGCGGCACGCAAGTCTTCAATACGGCCATTGGTGCAGGAGCCAATGAAGACTTTATCGGGATAGATATCTGTCATCAGAGTCCCGGGAGTTAATCCCATGTAGGTGAGAGCCGCTTGAAACCCCTCTTGTTTCATCTTTTGTGCTTCGGCCGCAGGGTCTGGGACTTTGCCATCAATGGAGACGACCATTTCGGGTGATGTTCCCCAAGTGACTTGAGGCTGCAAGTCGCGTGCATCAATCTGAACTGTCTGGTCAAATCTGGCACCTGGATCACTGTGTAATTGTTTCCAAGAGTCGACAGCTTGATCCCAAAGAGCACCTGTTGGAGCAAATGGACGCCCTTTAATATAATCGATGGTGGTTTGATCGACTCCCATGATCCCTGCCCGTGCTCCAGCTTCGATCGCCATGTTGCAGATAGTCATACGTCCTTCCATGGATAGGCTACGGATGGTCGAGCCGCCAAATTCGATGGTGTAGCCGGTTCCCCCAGCGGTGCCGATGCGACCAATAATAGCCAGAACGATATCTTTTGCTGTTAATCCAGGAGGTAGATCACCATTGACCTCTATCAGCATTGCCTTGGACTTTTTTTGAATCAGGCATTGGGTTGCTAGCACGTGTTCCACTTCGGATGTTCCGATACCAAAGGCCAGTGCTCCAAAGGCACCATGGGTCGCGGTGTGTGAATCACCGCAGACAATAGTCATGCCGGGGAGGGTGGCTCCTTGTTCCGGGCCGATCACGTGGACGATTCCTTGACGTGGATCGTTCATCGTGAACTCAGTAATCCCAAACTCCTGACAATTGTTATCGAGGGTTTCAACCTGAAGACGGGAGATGGGGTCAGCGATCTCTTGGCTGCGGTCATCAGTGGGCACATTATGATCTGGCACAGCAAGGTTCGCATCAATCCTCCAGGGTTTACGGTCCGCCAAACGGAGTCCTTCAAAAGCCTGAGGTGAGGTGACCTCATGTAACAGCTGACGGTCAATATAGAGCAGGCAGGTCCCGTTTTTATCTTGATCAACGATATGATTGTCCCAGAGCTTGTCATAAAGGGTCTTGTCCATGTTGTACTCCTGTTTGTAGTGTTCACATATTGTAAACCAATTTCTATTATTTTGTCTCGGGGAGAAACGAAATTAAGTCATTTTCAATGGCTATCCAAGGGATTATCCTGCCTGCAAGCTACTTGCCTTCTCTCTATTCTTTTGTTAAAAAGAGAAGTTATTTTAAAAATAATCTAGGAGAGATTAGAATTATGGGATTAATGAGTGGAAAACGGGGTGTTATTTTTGGGGTAGCGAATGAAAAAAGCATTGCTTGGGGGGTTGCCAAGCAGTTGCGTGCTGCGGGTGCCGACTTGGCATTTACCTATCTCAATGAAGCATTAGAGAAACGGGTACGACCTTTGGCTGAAAGTGTCGATTCTTCAATTATCCTCCCTTGTGATGTGCAGAATGAAGAGGAAATAGTCGCAGTTTTTAGCGAGTTAGAGAAGCAATGGGGGAAAATTGATTTTGTCGTTCATGCTCTGGCTTTTGCAAACCGGGAAGACTTGAAGCGCCCCTTCAGTCAAACCAGTCGCGATGGTTTCCGTCTGGCACTGGATGTCAGCGCTTATTCACTTGTCTCTATGACCCGCTGTGCCCTCCCTGTTTTGAAAGAGGGCGGGAGCATCGTCACCATGACCTATCTTGGATCGGTACGTGCAGTCCCTGCGTATAATGTGATGGGTGTGGCGAAAGCGGCTTTGGAGTCCTCCGTCCGTTATCTGGCTGCGGAGTTAGGTGAAAAAGGAATTCGGGTCAATGCTATTTCTGCAGGTCCGATTAAGACCTTGGCTGCTGCAGGTATTGCCGATTTTAAGAGAAAGCTCAGTGTTGCAGAAGAACGGGCTCCTTTGAAGCGTCTGGTCAATCAAGATGAGGTTGGTAAGGCTGCGCTCTATATGTTGTCTGATCTTTCATCTGGGGTTACCGGTGAAATTCATTATGTCGATGCCGGATTCAATATTGCTGCGGGTTAACAAAGTTGGGGACGACTCTTTATCCAGCCTGCTTGATATGAAAAGATAGAATGAAGAAGGGACAAAGTCATGCTTGGTTTGTCCCTTCTTTGTGTTTTAGGATGCTTTAATGATTGAAGGGAAAACAGGTGGTTTAAAGGCCAGCCAAATTAAATCTCTGGAGCGAATTTTGCGGCGTAAAATTGCTGTAACAGAGATGATTTCTGTCGAGTTGGCCCGTTACCTCACCGAACTATCCAGAGAATTACAACGTCAACTGGGGCTGATTATCGACCGTCGTGGCGTTATTCACAGCGTTATTGTCGGTGATGATCGGGAGATTGTCATTCCTGACCTATCCCGCTATAGCTTGGGCCGCAGTGGTTTGCGGGGCCTGCGCTGTGTCCACACACACTTAAAGCAAGAACCCTTAAGTCGTGACGATTTAACCGATCTGGAGCTATTGCGTTTAGACGCGATGGCCATTATCGGCGTCGGTGAAGATGGTTTGCCTACCCATTTTTCCTATGCGCACTTGCTGCCAACAAAGAGAAAATCTCAAATTGAAATCGTTGACAACAAAGACTTTTACCGTTTTGAACTTGATTTTTCGGCGTTCATCCATGCGTTGGATCAGGAGATGGAGCGCGTCTCTGCCGAAACATTTGATCTTGCAGACGGGCGGGAGAGGGCACTGCTTATTTCCGTTGGGCAAGGGAGTCGGCAGCAGGTTGAAGATTCCATGGCTGAATTGGATGAACTGGCGAAAACAGCAAATCTGGTTGTTATTGACAAGGTGATTCAACGCCCGCGTAAATTGAATCCCCGCTTTCTTGTCGGTGAGGGGAAGTTACGGGACATTATCATCCGGGCGCTCCAACAACGTGCGACATTGCTGGTGTTTGATCAAGATTTATCGCCGAATCAAGTCCGATCCATTTCTGAAATCACCGAAATGAAGGTTATTGATCGCAGTCAGTTAATATTGGACATTTTTGCCAAGCGGGCTCAGTCCAGAGATGGAAAAGTGCAGGTTGAACTGGCGCAATTAAAATATATCCTGCCGCGCTTGTCAGGAAAAGGGACGGCTATGTCGCGTCTCATGGGGGGGATCGGCGGGAGAGGCCCCGGTGAAACCAAGTTAGAGACCGACCGTCGAAGAATTCGTGACAAAATTAGGCGTTTAGAAAAACAGCTTGATTCCCTTGGGCGTGGTCGTGTGCAGAGACGCCAGAAAAGGATTCGTGCCGGGTTGCCGATCGTCTCTATCGTCGGTTACACCAATGCAGGAAAATCGACTTTGCTCAATGCGTTGACCCAAAGTGATGTGCTGACCGAAGATCTGCTGTTTGCGACCCTCGATACGGCCACCAGACGGCTCCGTTTTCCTCTCGACAGAGAGGTGATCATTACTGATACTGTCGGCTTTATCCGCGATCTGCCACCAAGCCTGATTGGAGCATTTAAAGCAACATTGGAAGAGCTCGAAGATGCTGACTTGTTGCTCCATCTGGTTGACCTCTCTAATCCCCGGTTTGATGAGCAGATTAAGTCAGTTGATAAAATTCTTGATTCTCTGGATCTTGGCATTCACCAGCGGCTCTTGGTTTTTAATAAGATTGATCATGTCTCAGCAGACGATTTACCCCATTTTTGCCGCCGTTATCATGCTATCGCCGTTTCAGCGTTGAAACGTGACAGCTTTGGTCCTTTGTTAGCTGAAATGCAACAAAGGTTTTGGCCTGAAGAAGAGATCTCTATGCTGTAGTCATGTTGATGGCCTTGACTTAATATGATCTTTTCGCTACCTTGCCATTAGTTTGAATTAATTTTTATAGTTGTAAAGTTGTCTGGAGCCCTAAATGAAAAAATGGTTTGCATATCTCTTGTTGTTTTTTTGCTTTGGTTGTCAGCCTTCGACCCAGATGCTGGGGAACCTTTCCAATAAGCAAGTGACAGTAGAAAAACCACAGGAAGTTGTTGCCGTTGTTCCTGTTCATGTGCCGAATCCAGCGCCAGTCTCAGAAAAATATGAGTTATCTGGTCCCGATTTTCTGCCAGAGCCAATCACCGATTATTTACAAGTCAATACCCCTCTCCCATATTTTGGTGACTTTCCTTTAGCGACACATCCTCGGGTTGATAAGTTGATTCAAAGGTATAGTGGCGCCAACAAGAGAACCTTTGCTCACTGGCTTGAAAGGGCAAGTCGCTATGTACCCAAAATCCAACTTGTTTTTGCTGACGAGGGGATTCCCCTCGATTTAGCCTATTTGGCGATGATTGAATCAGGGTTCAACGTGCGGGCTTATAGTTGGGCTCATGCTGCTGGGCCTTGGCAGTTTATTGAGAGTACTGGACAGCTCTATGGCTTGCAGAATGATTGGTGGCAAGACGGACGCTTAGATCTGGAAAAATCAACACGAGCAGCGGCTAAGCATCTAAAATATTTGTATAAACGCTTTGATGGTGATTGGTTTTTGGCGGTCGCTGCCTATAATGCCGGCGGCGGGAAAGTGCGCAGATCGATTAAAAAGAGCGGCAGTCGTGACTTCTGGGTGTTAACAGAAGGAGCTGTGTTGCGGGAAGAGACCAAAAATTATTTACCCAAATTATTGGCGGCGCTTTATATTGTTAAGGACCCGTATGCTTATGGTTTCACAGATTTGAAATTAAGCCCACCTCTTGAATATGAAACCGTTACTCTGGAAACAAGCACTGATCTTGAAATAATTGCTGAATTTTGTGGCATAACCTATGCCGAATTGAAAGAACTGAATCCTGAATTAAAGCGCTGGTGTACCCCCCCAGGAGTGAAAAATTATCAACTCAGAGTGCCGTTTGGAAGCGCAACACAAGTACGATCAGCTTACGCTCAGCTTCCTGAAGACCAGCGCGCCAGTTACCATCGACATCAAATTAAATCGGGGGACACCTTGCAGGTTCTGGCGCGTAAATATCATATTCGTGTCGATGACATTATTGCATTGAATAATATTAGTAACCCCAGAGCTTTGCAAATTGGTCAAAACTTGATCTTGCCACTGAAACAAGGTTACACAGACCTCCCCAAAAATTCATTGCAGGACAGTTATGTCCGCAGTCGCCGTAAAATTTATAAAGTACGTAAGGGCGACAGCCTGTGGTCAATCGCTCAAAAAAATAATGTCACTCAGAAAGAATTGCGTATCTGGAATAAGCTGGGTTGGAGTAACCTGCTCCGTCCAGGCCAGATTCTTGTCGTGTCCAAGTCCGGGGCACGTACTGTCGCAAAAACACAAACGCAGCAGGGGCCATCCCGGAAAATGATCTACCATGTTGTTCCTGGTGATACTCTTTGGGATATTGGTCGGCAATTTAATATTGCAACAGAACAAATTCTGCGTTGGAATGAACTCTCTCAAGAGCACATTCTCCGTCCAGGACAAAAACTGACCTTAATGGTGTCAGCCAGTTAATACCAACCGCGACGATTCTCAATAATATTGAAAGATGAATGCTCTGTTTGTTTTGACATTTTCGACGCAGATTGATAAGGTTCAGCGCTTGAATATGGCGTTTTCGATCTTATCTGCTGCCTATCTGTAAAAGGATTGTCTCAATGCTTAATATCTTGATTTCACTTGCTTGTTCTGCCCTTACAGCCGCTTTGATGGTGCGCTTTGTCACTCCCAATCAGTGGATAATTATGGTTGTCTCTGCGGTCGTGTTTGCGGTCGTGTTCATTTTGATTACTCGAATCGTCATGAAAAAAGTTGGTGCGTTGATGGAGGTTGCTCAAAAGGACATGATGGCCAATCGGAGTGATAAAGCCATAACCGAACTGAAAAGCGGGATGAAATATGGTCCGTGGCAAATCTATGTCAAGCAGCAGATCAATTCGCAAATTGGAACTATTCATTACCTCAAGCGTGAGTTTAAAGAGGCGACCCCCTTTCTGGAAAAGGGTTTTGTCCGTAACTGGGTCAGCACCTCCATGTTGGCTGTTACTTATATGAAGAAAAACAAACCGACGAAAATGGTTGAAACGTTCGGTAAAGCTGTTTCCGGGAATCGCAAAGAACCCATGGTCTATGCTGTCTACGCTTTTTGTATGGATCGTATTGGTGAGCGGACTAAAGCCATCGAAATTTTGAAAAAAGGTATTGCTAAAACCAGCGATGAAAGATTACAGGAGAATATGGCTCTGCTGGAGGCCGGCAAGAAAATGAAGATGAAAGGCTTTGGAGATATGTGGTATCAGTTCCATCTGGAAAAGCAGGGGGCAATTATTAAGAAGCAGACCAAAGCTATGACTGGGCGACGCAAACAAGTTTTACGCTGAGAGTGACGCATGGCTAAAAAAAGAACCAAAGTTAAATCGAAAAAACGTGAATATAATAGCGACCCCTTTAGTGATCTGAAGGGGTTTGTTTTTTCTGCTCCAGAAATAAATAAAACGGAAATTCCTGAAAAAAAACAGTCATCGACAGAGGTTATTGGAACTTTTTCTGACGAGATGGAGATGCTGGGAGTAAAAAAACTCAACATGGATACTGACTCTGAAAATGAACCCTTTGCCGATTCTTCCGAAAGCTCAACGCCTCTGCATTCAGAGCCGGTGACAGATGAAGAGATCTTTTTGACTGCGATGAGTGAATTAACCGTCAGCTTTCGCGATAACCTTCCTGACCATGATTTACAGCCTACGGCGGAACAACGCCGGATAAAACAGCTTAAGCGGGGGAAGTTGTCTCCTGAAGCCTCTTTGGATCTACATGGTTGTCAACGCTCTGAAGTGGTTCAAAAGTTAACGCTCTTTCTCAAAGATTCCCTACACCAAGGTCGGCAGACTGTTTTGGTTATTACTGGAAAAGGATTGCACTCCGAGAGCGGTACAGCTGTTTTGCGTGATGAAGTTGAGCATTTTTTGTCTTCTGGGGGAAAAAAATATGTCGTTGAATGGACAAGGTCGCCAAAACAATATGGTGGAGAAGGGGCCATTGTTTTATTTTTGCGAAAAAAGGTGAAAATGTAGCTCATTTGTAAACTTATTCTTCGTGGGGACGTTGTAGTTATCAAATAGACGCGTTACTAAACCCAAACGAAGGAGAAAAAAATGAGAAGCGTTCTAAAAATGTCCTTGCTCGTATGGCCTGTCATGCTGTTGTTTGTGTTGACCCCGGTTGCATTTGATTTCTCATCAGGGCACCTGTCCTCAAGTATTGCTTTTGCTCAAAATGGCAATGGTGGTGGCAATGGTGGTGGCAATGGTGGTGGCAATGGTGGTGGCAATGGTGGTGGCAATGGTGGTGGCAATGGCGGTGGCAATGGCGGTGGATCTGCCGATGGCAGTTGTGACGGAACGGGAATAGGGATGCAGAGTGGAAGCTCTGCTGAGGTCCAAGGTCTGCAAACACAATCATTGAGTCAGACTCAATCGCAAATCAGAACTCAAGCTCGAGTACAAAATCAGAATCAACTTGAGCCAGCTGTTGATGACGATCAGGACCAAGTTCAGGACCAAGTTCAGGATCCAACGACACATGTAGATACAACAGTAGAGGCTGTTAGTGCTTTATAGTTACAACGAATAAATTCATGATTTTACCGTACGGTACGATTAAATGCCGTACGGCAATTTTATTCTCGCCATCGGACCTTTCTCTGATCGAAAAAAGTTTCACCTCTTTAGATTGTATTCTGCAAAAATGTTATAAAACAATGACTCTCTCCCCGGTAAAGATGGTATCTTTTGCGACATTCTCATTCTGCTTTCTTGACTCACATAGTGTGTTAGCCTATATTTCAAATACATATGATAAGTGCCAGTACCAAATTCGCTAAGTCTTTATGTTAGCGAGGAATTAATGGCTATTAGAATTACAGGAGAAAAAATAGCGATGATTTATGCAGATAATACTCTCTCAATAGGTCGAACCCCCTTAGTCAGATTGAATAAAATCATCGGCTCTGGCAGAGCTCAAGTCTATGGGAAGATTGAAGGTCGTAACCCCGCGTATTCGGTCAAGTGTCGTATTGGTGTTTCAATGATTCAAGACGCGCTACAAAAAGGAACTCTGAAGCCGGGCATGGAAATTGTGGAGCCAACCAGCGGTAACACCGGTATCGCTCTGGCTTTTGTGGCCGCTGCCAAGGGGATACCTTTAACCTTAACGATGCCTGAGACGATGAGCTTAGAGCGCCGTAAAGTCCTCAAAGCCTTTGGAGCTAAATTGATTCTGACCTCTGGCGGTAAAGGGATGGCGGGAGCGGTTCATGAAGCTGAACAAATGGCAGAAGAGTACCCTGAGCGTTATTTGCTGCTTCACCAATTTAAAAATCCGGCAAACCCTGAGATTCACGCTAAAACGACTGGGCCTGAAATCTGGGAAGATACGGATGGCAACGTTGATGTTCTTGTGGCTGGAGTTGGCACTGGCGGAACCATAAGCGGAATTTCAAAGTTTATAAAAGAAGAAAAAAATAAAGCCCTGATGACGGTTGCTGTGGAGCCAGAAGATAGCCCAGTCATCAGTCAACATCTAGCCGGAGAAATGCTCCAACCCGGTCCACACAAAATTCAGGGGATAGGTGCTGGGTTCATCCCGGAGACCCTTGATCTAGCTCTGGTTGATCATGTGGAATTGGTCAGCAATGATGAGGCTTACGAATATGCCAGGCGCTTAGCCCGAGAAGAGGGAATCTTATCGGGTATTTCGAGTGGTGCTGCTGCTGCGGTAGCCGCCAGATTATCTAAACAACCTGAATTAGCAGGGAAGAATATTGTTGTTATCCTGCCAGATTCAGGTGAACGCTATCTAAGTAGTGATTTATTTATTTGAGCTAAAGGGGTTGTTCTTCATCATCAAATCAGAAAGTCGAGGATTTCACGCGTCATCTGGTGTTGACGGCCCTGCTTTCATGGATCATAATCTTGCCTTTGAAAATCCATTCTAATTTATAAATAGTCTCAAATTTCTCTGAAATTTTGATTCGTTGGCAAATATGCTATTCTCAATATCCTGTATAGGACGTTGTCTGAGTTGATTATAGGGATTATAAATGGACGAACAACAAGCAAGTGTGAAATCTGGCAACTCTTCAGATCGTGTTGATCTTGACAGTGTTTTAACCCGGGCACTTCTGTGCCTGGATGGCATGGAAGGTGATTACGCTGAGGAACGAACAGAAATCGAATCCATTCAGCAACGGTTGTTAGCAGGGAAGTTCCGGCTTGCTGTCCTCGGTCAGTTTAAACGCGGGAAAAGTACTTTTTTGAATGCTTTGCTTGGGGAAGAACTGTTGCCAACAGACATCCTGCCAGCGACTGCAATTCCAACCTATATCAACGCTGCAGAAGATATTACTATCCAGGTGGTTTTTAATTCAGCAACTGAACCGGTAAATTTTGTCCCTTCATCTGGACAGACAGTTGGTGATTTTTTAACTGAATTTGTGACTGAAAAAGGTAATCCTGAAAATTATCGTAATGTTGCCCAGGTTGATATTGGTCATTCTGCTGATATTCTCAAGCAAGGGATTGTGTTAATAGACACTCCGGGAATCGGTTCAACTCATAAGCACAATACCGACGTGGCTTATCAAGTGCTTCCTCAGTGCGATGCAGCGATCTTTCTGGTCTCGGTCGACCCACCAATTACGGCAATAGAGCTCGATTATCTCAAAGAGATCAAACAATATCTGCCGCGGACGTTTTTTTTGCTCAATAAGATCGATTATCTTGATGATAAAGAGAAAGATGCTTCTTTAACGTTTTTGGCGAATCAGTTAGCTCCCCTATGCGACGGTGCTCCTTTGGTGCTACCAATCTCGGCACGCTTGGGACTGACTGCTCGCTTAGCGGGCGATTTCAAAGGCTGGCAAACCAGTGGGATGGAACAAGTTGAGAGGAATTTAATCGATTTTTTTGCGCGGGAGAAACAACAGATTCTGCAAGCATCCTTGCAACGTCGTACCAGCGATCAGCTCAATAATATCAATATGCAGCAGCAACTATCTTTAAAAGCTCTGATGTTGCCAGAAGAGGAACTGAAGCAGCGTATCACGCAGTTTCGTCAATCTTTACCCGATGTAGAACGGGAGAAACAAGCCGCCAGCGACGTTTTGTCTGGTGATTTAAAGCGGGTTGTCGCACGTTTGAATCAGGAAGTTGAAGCCGTACGATCTCAAGCTAAACAGAAGATTATCAGCCAGCTGGATCAGCTTATTCAGTCTGTTGCCGATACGGAAGAGCTTGAGCGTTTGGTCCGGGAAATGCTGGCGCAAGAGCTTCCAATTTTTTTCTCACCAGCGATGCGCAAAGTGGCTGAAGTGATTCAAGTAGAGGCGACAGAGTTGTTGGCTTTGCATCAACAACGTAGTCAACGCATAGTCGAGCAAGTCAGGAGGATTGCTGCAGAGCTGTTTGATATCCCTTATCATGCTCCAAGTGTCAGCCGTTCCTACACAAAATTTGAGATTTCGGGTTGGAGCCATGACCTTTTTATTTCTGACATGGACCCATTAGGGCAGAAATTATCGCGCAAATTTTTAACCCAGAAATATCGCCGGAAAAGAACCGTGAAGAGGTTACGGGAAGAGGGTTTAAAATTGCTCAATCAGAATGTTGAGCAGATTAACTGGGCTCTACGCCGCGGGTTGGACGAAAACTTTTGCCAGTTTGGGGTAGAGTTATCTGAGCAACTGGGGAGAACCATCACCGCAACGCGTAAAGCAATGGAAGTCGCCTTGCAAAAAAGTGAATCAAGTGCTCACGAAACCGCGAGTCGTGAGATTAAGCTCAAGCAAGCTCAGGCAGAAATCCAGAAGCTTCGTGGTGAACTGGGAGAATAAGAATCTCAGAAACTTAAACAATAAAAAGCCCGATTTCCATTTGGATTTCGGGCTTTTTATTGTTCAACAGGGGGTTCAACCGAGATATTCCGGGAACATAATACCAATTTAAAAAACTTGTAGGAACAGAACGATTTCGTTAACCTATCGATCACTTGTCACCATATCTAAAATGATGTCAATTCAGAGGGGGGTGATGGTACGTTTTGTTCGTCTGGTTATTCCTACCTATCAACATCACATCACTCAACGTGGTGTTCGCTCTATGGACATCTCTGCTTTATTTATCCGCTGCTTAAATATTTGGATGAAGGTTTTAGTGTCAGGTCAGTATTGACCCAATAAAAGGCCCCGAATCCAATTGGAATCCGGGGCTATGCTTTAATCAACCGGGGTGTCAACTTCCACTGTCTTTTTCTTGGATGGAGCCCGGCGTTTGCGTGGTTTTGGTTGCGGTTTTTCTTCTGTTGCTGTGGGTTTTTCTGGTTCAGTGCTGGTTGTCGTTTCAGCCTCGACAACTTTTATTGTTGTTCTCCGAGGCCGTCGTTTGGGTTTTTCTACCTCAACGGGTTTGTCCTCAGAAGTAGCCTCTGTGGTGTCTGGACCCGTTTCTGCTGCTTTCTTGGTGGTTCTTCTGCGACGAGGCTTCGGTTTTTCTTCGGTCACGTCTTCTGCTTTTGCTGGGACAGCTTCTGCTTCGTTATCTGCTTTTTTGACTGTCTTTCTAGGGCTGCGACGTGGTTTCGGTTTTTGCTCTATAGGGGCAGTTTCTGTGGTTGCTGACTCGTTCTTCGTCACAACCGGTGTTGTTTCTTGTGAATCATTATCTGCTTTGGATATTTCAGGCGAGTCAGTCGCGGTAGTCGCTGCTTTTTTGGTTGTTCTGCGTGGCCGGCGCTTTGGTTTTTGTTCAACTGGAGCAGAGACCGGGGCTGTTTGCAGCGTTGTGTCAGTGACTTCTGCTGTTATTGCTGTGACCTCTTCAACTTTGACCTGTTGATCTGAAGGAGAAGTTGCTGCGGATGTGTTTGTTTCAGCAGGTTCAACGGGTTTTTTTCTGCTGCGTCTGCGTGGTCGTGATTTCGGTTTTTCTTCCACCGCTTTTTCACTTTGTTGCTGTTGACTCTCTTCCTGTTTTAAATCGGTGCTCTGGGTATTTGTGGTCACCTTGGTTTCTGTCGCAGGTGTTTCTGCCGTTGTTACCAGTTCCTTTGGTGCCCCTCCCGTTTGTTCTGAGTTATTTTGTTCTTGTTGATCCTGACTGCTGGAAGCCGGTTTTTTACGGCGACGGCGACGGCGTTTTTTGGGTTTATCGATGACGACTTCGTTGTCGTCATGGTTGGTCGTTTCACTTGGTGGCTCAGCAATAAGATCTTCTTGAGACTCTTGTTCTCCAAGTTGAGCTGCTGCCAGGGCATTTTCAATTTGATTATCATGGGAAACCGGCATGATCTCGCTTGACGGCGCTGCTTCTGCTTCCCGTTTATGAATTTTCAGGACTAAGTCACCAGGGAGAAGGTCTGATTGCCCCAACAGGGAAATTTTTAAATTCAGTTGTCGTTCCAACTCGGTGATTGTCGCTCGTTTCTGGTTAAGCAAGTAATTTGCAACTTCAGTAGGAACATTTGCTTCAATATGACCAATCTGTCCTTTAGCGGCAGCGGTATGTGCTTGGCGTAGAAAGGATACCGCCTGAGCTTCGACACTTTTTATCTTGCCGATCCCTTTACAGTGTGGACACTCAAGGTAAGCTCCAACACTTAACACCGGTTTCAGGCGTTGTCGACTTAATTCCAAAAGCCCGAATTGACTGATTCTTCCCACCGAAACTTTGGCTTTATCATCTTTTAATGCACGACGCATCTGTTGTTCAATTTCACGAATGTTTTTGCGATCGCGCATATCGATGTAGTCGATGACAATTAAGCCACCAAGATCTCGCAACCGTAGTTGTCTTCCGATCTCAGTCGCTGCTTCCATGTTGGTTTTAAACGCTGTGGCTTCGATCCCACTTTCACCAGACATTTTCCCGGAATTGACATCGATAGCCACCAGAGCTTCTGTCTGATCAATAACAATTGAACCACCGGAAGGTAGAGGTGCCTGGTTTTTGGCGAGACCTTCAATTTGTTCTTCTATCTGATAACGTGAAAAGATCGGGCGCCGTTCGCGATGCCGTTTAACCAGGTATTTCAGCTCGGGCATAACCAGCGAAAAGAAATCTCTGGTGTCTTGGAAAACCTTGGGATCATCAACAAGAACTTCATCCATCTCAGTACTGAAGTAATCTCTGATTGAACGAATTGCCAGATTTGATTCCTGATAGAGTTGTGCTGGAGCTTTGATCTGATCTTTGCGCGCGACGATCCCCTCAAACAAGCGAACCAGGTAGTCAAAGTCACGTTTTAATTCCTCTTTGTCTTTTCCGATCCCGGCTGTACGAACGATGTAACCCATCTGTTCTGGTAGCTCAAGTTCAGCCATAGTCTTTTTCAGACTTCTGCGCTCAGAATCAACACTGATTTTACGGGAGACTCCCTTCGTCGTACTATCGGGCATCAAGACCATATAGCGACCGGGAATAGACAGAAATGTCGTTAACGCTGCACCTTTGTTGCCACGCTCTTCTTTGACGATTTGCACCAGGATTTCTTGACCGCGTTGGAGAATCTCAGCGATCCTTGGGCGGCTTTTCGTGTCATCTCGCGGCGGATAAATTCCTGGGTGAACTTCGCCGATCTGTAAAAAACCGAGCTTTTCTGCACCATAATCAACAAAAGCAGCCTGAAGTCCGGTTTCAACCCGGATAACGACTGCTTTATAAATGTTTCCTTTGCTTTGTTCTTGTCCCGCGATCTCAATATCAAGTTCGCTTAAAATTCCATCAACGACTATCGCGACTCGGTTTTCTTCCGGGTGCGATGCGTTAATCAGCATCTTCTTGCTCATTTTATAAACCTTTCTGTCCGCGTTCGTGTCGCGGTTCAAGCCGGTTTCTTTATCAGAGACCTCTCCGCTGCAAGCGGGGTCAATAAAGTGTCCGGTCTAATGACGTACTAACAACCTCTATATCTACTCTTTTAAATATGGAGGTATTGAATTCTATAAAGGTATTGACTTTGCAGGTCTCAACGCTGATAAGGCGGAGACGCATACATTACAACTGAATCTTCGAAGTATACCAGATATTGTTCATAGTAGATATCGTTAATCAGCAGGCGCCCTATATTTTTCACGCTTACAGCGAAACTTGTTAGAAAATTAGCCAATAAACTATTTTTTATCTGATATTGGTTATAATTAAAATAAACGCTGTTCGCTTGTTTTACATCGTCAAGATCGCAAAGGAGGCGTCTATGGGATTTAATCAATTATGGTCATTACAGCAAGAAGAAAAACTTAAGGCATGGCATCAAGTGCAATTAGTCGCAGATCAGAGACATCCCGCCCCGTGTTTTACTATTACGCGGGAATTTGGTTGTGAGGCCTATGCCTTGGCTGAAGAGTTGATTAAACGCCTCAACGCCCAGGTCGCGGGAGAACCTTGGGTTGTTGTTGGGCAGCAGATTATTGATGAGGTTGCCAGAATTTCGGGATATTCAGTTGAGCAGATACAAAAATCACAAGACACACCGTCTTCTCTTAAAGCTATCTTTTCTATGTTTTTGGACAGTAGCCGGGCTGAAGAGACGGAGGTTTTTACCCATATGCGGGAAGTCATCCGCAGTTTCGCCAAGCGTGGTCAATGTGTTCTTGTGGGACGGGGGAGTGTTCTCGTTACCCAGGATTTATCCAATTGCATTAATCTGAGGCTGGTTGCGCCACTTGAATTTCGTGTGCAAAAGATTATGAAATCACAACAGCTCAACAAGACGGAAGCGGCTAAGTATATTGCTTCTCATCAACAGCAGCGGGATGACTTTATCCGCCGTTTTGCTAAAGGCAATATTGCCGATCCGCTACTTTATCATCTGCTCATAAATAACGCCCATCTGGGGGTGAAGAAAATCGCTGAGTTGGTGGAAGAATATATGGTTCGTTATGTAAATTAGTCCCCCTGGTATTGCCGTTTCATCCTTGTGGATTTTTTTGAGGCTCCCATGAATTATGGAGCCTCTTTTTTTATCGGCTCTTTTGGTTGCCGCGATGTTGTGCTATAAGACCAAGTTCCGATTGTTGGTAACCTGCAGATTCAAAAACCTAGACTCATATTCATTCTCCGCGAGATTGTGACCATGCTGCAACTGAAAAATATTGATAAGTTTTTTGCTGACAGAAGAATTTTTGCAGCAATAGACTGGCATATCCGTCCTACTGACAGAATTGGTCTCTGTGGTGAAAACGGAGCGGGTAAATCAACACTTCTTAAGTTGTTGGCGGGGTTAGTCGAAAGCGATGGTGGGGTGCTGCAGATTGCTAAGGGGACAACCTTTGGGTATTTGCCGCAGGACGGCTTGGAACACAAGGGAAGTTCCTTGTTTATCGAAACTCAGAGTGCCTTGGCGGATTTGCAACAGATGGAATCTACGTTGCGTCAGTTGGAAAGTACGATAGCAGAGTCAGCAGATGCTGAGGAATTGGAGCGCTACGCAGAGTTACAGCAGTTATTTGAACAGCGTGGCGGCTATCAGATGGAGTCTGAGGTTGGTCGGGTTCTTCATGGCCTTGGATTTAGTACTGAAGACTTTAATAAGCCTTGTGACAATTTTTCAGGTGGCTGGCAGATGCGCATTGCCTTAGCCAAGTTGCTCCTGCAAAAGCCCAATCTGTTGTTGCTGGATGAGCCGACAAATCATCTTGACCTGCCGGCACGGGATTGGCTTGAAGAGTATCTGTTGAGTTACCCATATGCCATCGTGCTGGTTTCTCATGACCGTTTTTTTCTCGATTCGGTTGTCTCCCGCATTGTTGAAATCTGGAACGGCCAATTGACAACCTATCCGGGGAATTATAGCCGTTACATTCAAGCCAGAGATGAAAGGATCATGGCTTTGAAGGCGGCCAAGCAACAGCAGGATGAGGAGATCGCCAAGATTGAAGCCTTTATCAGTCGGTTTCGTTATCAGGCCAACAAGGCATCACAGGTACAGAGCCGGGTTAAGCAGTTAGAGAAGATTGAACGGATATCTCTCCCTCCGCAGAGGAAAAAAATCGCTTTCAGTTTTCCCACCCCTCCAAAGGGTGGACGGATCATCGTCGGTTTGCAGCGGGCGTCGCAACATTATGGCTCTCTTAAAGTTTTACAGCATGTCGATGTTCAGGTGGAACAGGGGGAACGACTTGCACTGGTAGGACCGAACGGTGCGGGGAAGTCGACTTTAATGCGTCTGCTTGCCGGAGTTGAAGCACCTGTTTCTGGGGAAAGACTGGAAGGTCATAATATGCAGCAAGCGTATTTTGCTCAGAATCAGGCGGATGAACTGAATCCAGAACGCAATGTATATACCGAAATAATGGCTGAGTCGCCAGTCGCAATGGTGCCAAAACTGCGTAATATTCTGGGTTCCTTTCTCTTTTCAGGTGATGATATTGAAAAATCGGTTAAGGTGCTGTCTGGTGGCGAACGTAATCGTTTAGCGTTGGCAAAATTACTCCTGCGTCCGGCAAACCTGCTGCTGCTGGATGAGCCTACGAACCACCTTGATTTACAATCCAAAGAAATTTTGCTTGATTCATTGAAGAAGTATCAGGGGACAATTATTTTTGTTTCCCATGATCGTTACTTTGTTGATGCGTTGGCCACCCGGATACTAGAGGTCGGTCATGGCCAGGTTGAATCCTATCTTGGTAATTATGAAGATTTTCTCCGCGCAAAACAATTGCTGGGGGACTCTAGTCACAGCAGCCAGCGGGTCGAACAACATAGCGCTAAAACAGACGAAGACGATTCATCAACCGATAAACAAAGTAGAATTCAGGCCCACTCTGAGCGTAAGGAGCAACAACGCCGAGAGCAGAAGCAGAAAAAAGAACTCACGAAAATAGAAAATAAGATTGAAACTTTAGAGCAGCAGCTTGTAAAATTGGAACAATTAATGGCCGATCCGTTGACCTATCAGGATCAAGACCACTGGCGACAGGTCAGCGCCGATTATGCTAAGTTAAAGGACAGTTTGGATAATTGGTATCAACAATGGGAAAAATTGCAAGTATGATTGTCTGAATATTGCGTCTCTTGATTGTTGGCTGGAGTTGTAAAAAATGATATTTTTGCCGCGTGGCATCCCAGTAAGGCAGAAAGTTAATCCTGCACGAATCAATCTCCCTGAAGCTATGGAAAAGTTGCGGAAAGGGGACTTTACAGGCTATCTCCGGTTTGACGCCACTCAGGGATCAGGGGTTATCCTGTTCCAGGGGGGACAATTAATCAGTGCGGTCTTTGCCGGGACAGATGGGGAAAAGTGTTTGATTGCGTATGATGCGATCGCAAAAGTCTTTGAAATTTCGATTTTGGGTAACGCTGTCTTGAATATCTACCGGCTATCGCCGGATCTTGTGTTGTGTTTTCATGCTCTTCTCCATGGTCGTTACTTGCAAAAGGGAGAGGATTTAAACCATTTTGACGTAGGGTCGCTGCTAGAAAACATCAAAAACGAGGGTCTTACCGCCTGTCTAAGAGTTTATGCGGAAGACAAGACGGCGCTTATTTTTTATGATCAGGGCTATGCCTTGGGTTTTTGTTTTGATGGCAGGCTTGAGATGGAAGCCTCAGCCGATATTGAAAGATCTGTCGCTCTGTTACCTGGGGCTCGATTGGATGTATTAGAGATTCGTAGTGCTGATGAAATTGTTCTGGCGGATCTGATGGGTTCTGCAGACTTGGGACCTATCTGGCAACGCACTCGTAAGCTCCTCATGGAAGAGAGACGTAAACGTGAAGAAACAGCTATCCGTTCTCAAGAGCAGGACCAGTCGAGTCGGCGTCAACATACGTTAGCGGTTTTTAAAACCATCGCGGCGAATCATATTGGTAAGTTTGGTGTATCCCAGGTTGAAAAAGCCTTTGCGGCAGTGAGCGCAGAGATGACCTCTGCAGATTTAGAAAAATTCTACCTTGATCTTCAACATCTTGCCCGGTTAGTCGCAGGGCAAACGAAAATCTCAACAATGATTGCAGAAATGAAAAAGCAACATGAGCATGACCGCTGATTGGTAACGGATAGAACGGTTAGAAACAGTATTTGATGTTTTACCGTTTTTCTGCTCCAAGCCTGGATAAAATGCTGTTTATTCTTGACCACTTCGGTGCTTTGAATTATATCTAGCAGCTCTATAAATCATTGTTTATTTATCCAACCATAAAAAACAGGAGGCACACGCATGAAAAAAATAACAGTTTTAATATCAACATTAACTCTTGCTCTCAGCATGATCACGGTTGGTTTTGCTGCTGATACCATTAAGCTTGGTGTCGCTGGTCCCCACAGTGGTGACCTTGCTCCCTACGGAATCCCTGCGATGAAAGCGGCTCAGTTGGTTGTCAAGCAAGTCAATGCTAACGGTGGCATTCTTGGGAAGCAAGTTGAATTGTTAATTCAAGATGATCAATGTAAACCTGAAATTGCGACGAATACAGCAACAAAATTGGTCACTGATGGCGCTGATGTTGTTCTTGGACATATTTGTTCCGGAGCGACCAAAGCTGCTCTCGGTATCTACAAAGATGCAAAAATTCCTGTTATGTCTCCTTCCGCAACAAATCCACCATTAA
Source organism: Desulfuromusa kysingii (assembly GCF_900107645.1). Taxonomy (GTDB): domain Bacteria; phylum Desulfobacterota; class Desulfuromonadia; order Desulfuromonadales; family Geopsychrobacteraceae; genus Desulfuromusa; species Desulfuromusa kysingii. Next base: position 63,294 of record NZ_FNQN01000007.1, on the reverse strand, counting down.
CCCAAAGTGGTGATTATCCAAACTTCTTCAGAACCATAGCTTCTGATGATATGCAGGCTAAATTAGCTGTGGATTTTGCGATCAATACTCTTGGTGTTAAAAAAGTTGCCGTGATTCATGACAAAGGTGATTATGGCAAAGGATTTGCCGACTTTGCCAAGCAATATCTGGACGAATCAGGAAAAGTTGAAGTTGTCCTGTTCGAAGGTATTACCCCTGGCGCGATGGATTACTCTTCTATCGTCCAGAAAGTCCGCAGAAACAAAGCTGAAGCTCTGATTTTTGGTGGTTATCACCCTGAAGCTTCCAAACTGGTATCACAAATGAGCCGTAAACGTCTAAAAACAGTCTTTATTTCTGACGACGGAGTTAAAGATGACAGCTTCCTCAAGGTTGCTGGTGATGCTGCAAATGGCGCTTATATGACCGGACCTCGGGACCTTTCGAAAATTGCTCTCAATGCCGCCGCAACTGCAGAGTTCCAAGCTGAATATGGTGCAGAACCTGGCGCTTTCTTCCAAGAAGGTTATTCTGCCGCTCTGGCATTACTGAACGCTATTGAAAAAGCCGGTTCCACTGATTACGAAGCGGTAACTAACGCCTTACGTACGGAGTATGTTGAGACTCCAGTGGGTAAAATTAAATTTGATAGCAAAGGTGACGCTGAAGGTGTTGGTTTCTCGGTTTATACCGTTGAAAATGGTGCTTTCAAAGAACTTCAATAGAAGATTGTCCGACGGACAGCGTTAGTATCGTTTCTTGTGCGCTGCTTTCTGATCCCTCAGGGGGCTGGTATGCTTTGCCAGTCCCCTGAAATTTTGTTGTAGCAGGACGATCTTTTAATCCCCAGTCATAAATCGTCCCTTTCATTGATTAATTTTTGCGAGACTCACATCCTATGGAATATTTTCTAGAACTTTTCTTTGGTGGCTTAACCCGGGGAAGTATCTATGCCTTGATTGCTCTGGGTTATACGATGGTCTACGGCATCATCCAATTGATTAACTTTGCCCATGGTGAAATTTACATGATTGGCGCCTTTGTCGCCTTGATTGTTGCGGGTGTCTGTACGATTTATGGACTCAGTGGTATTTCTATTCTGATTCTGGCTGCGATCATTGCGGTGATTTATGCCAGTGCTTACGGATATACCTTGGAAAAAGTTGCTTATCGTCCACTGCGGGGAGCACCACGTTTATCTCCTTTAATCAGTGCGATTGGTATGTCAATTTTCCTGCAGAATTATGTCCTGCTGGCTCAGACCCCAGACTTTCTCCCTTTTCCCCGTTTAATCCCCGATTTTGCCTTTATGGAGCCCGTCGCCCATATCATTGGTTCCCCTGAACTGGTGATTCTGGTGACCACAATGGTGACGATGATTCTCCTGACCTTGTTGATTAAAAAAACCAAAGTCGGCAAGGCAATGCGGGCGACCCAACAAGATATGGATATGGCGCGTCTGGTTGGTGTTAATGTCGACCGGATTATTTCCCTGACATTTATTATCGGCTCAGCCTTAGCTGCTATTGGTGGTGTTCTGGTGGCTTCGTATATCGGTCAGGTCAACTTTTATATTGGTTTTCTTGCTGGTGTTAAGGCTTTCACCGCAGCGGTTCTGGGAGGTATTGGCTCAATTCCTGGTGCAGTACTCGGAGGACTGGTTCTTGGCTGGGCTGAAAGCTTTGCTGCCGGTTATATCTCCAGTGATTATGAAGATGTTTTCACTTTTGGACTGCTCGTTCTTATCCTAACCTTGCGACCTGCCGGAATTCTAGGCAAGGCGCGTAAGCAAAAAGTATAAAGGGGAAGGATATGTTACAAAATTTAAAACAATCATTAATCGTTTCACTCTGGTTTGTCTTCTTGACATTTCCACTCATGGTTATTCGGGTGAATACCATGGACCAAGTCGTTGTTTGGCGCTGGATGAATATGCTCTGGGTGGCATTGGCAAGCTTTATTCTCTCCTATCTGTGGCGCTATATGCTGACGCGGCAACAAATGCGTAAAGCGGTAGCCGAAGAAGGGGGAGAAACCCGTAGTAAGTTGCAGTTGCTTCTTGAGGATATGTCATTTCGTTATAAAGCAATGGGTGTTCTGCTGCTTGCCGCGCTGATATTCCCACAGGTCTTTGATACTTACCAAAGCACCATTATGATTTCAGCGCTCATCTATGTCGTTTTAGGACTGGGTTTGAATATCAGTGTTGGTTTGGCGGGATTATTGGATCTTGGCTATGTTGCGTTCTTTGGCGTTGGCGCATATTCCTACGCTCTTTTGAATCACCACTTTGACCTTGGTTTCTGGATAACATTGCCGATTGGTGGCATTATAGGTTGTCTCTTCGGTGTCGTACTGGGGTTCCCGATTCTCCGTTTACGAGGCGATTATCTGGCTATAGTGACCTTGGGTTTCGGGATGATCTTTAAGGTTGTCATGGAAAACTGGAGCAGCTTGTCGTTTGGACCCAGTGGTATCGCCAATATCGACAAGCCAAGTTTCTTTGGAATGGACTTGAGCTTGGCTGATTCGACCATCTATATCTATTACATTATGATTGCTTTGGTGATCTTTACAATCCTCGTCACCAACCGTCTGAAGAATAGCCGGATTGGGCGTGCCTGGATTGCCATGCGCGAAGATGAGATTGCTTGTGTCGCCATGGGGATTGATATGGCTCGGACTAAGCTGTCTGCGTACGCTCTTGGCGCATTCTGGGCTGGGATGGTCGGTGTTCTGTTTGCGTCAAAGACAACTTTTATTAATCCCGCCAGTTTTACTTTTATGGAGTCAGCGATCATTCTGTCGATTGTTGTTCTCGGTGGCATGGGTTCTATCCTTGGGGTTATTCTTGGGGCGTTTATACTGATTCTCCTGCCTGAATATATGCGCGCATTCTCTGAATATCGGATGCTCGCATTTGGTGCAGCGATGGTGATTATGATGATCTTCCGTCCGCAGGGAATTATCAGTAATCTGCGACAGACTTACCAATATAAAGGTTTGAAGGGTAAAACGAACAATGGCTGATAAAAAACATAAGTTATTGGAAGTTAAGGGGTTGACGATGGACTTCGGCGGCCTACGGGCAGTCGACAGTGTCTCACTTGAAGTTCACGAAGGTGAAATTGCGGCATTGATCGGCCCCAATGGAGCTGGCAAGACCACCTTTTTTAACTGTGTCACCGGAATATATAATCCCACTAAAGGGGATATTCTTTTGCACCCTAAGGGTTTAGAGACGCGGCGTTTAAACGGCTTGAAACCAAATAAAGTTACCGAGATGGGCTTAGCGAGAACGTTTCAGAATATTCGCCTGTTCCCAGATATGACGGTTCTTGAAAATGTTATGATTGGACGCCATTGTCGCACCAAGGCTGGAATTTTCAGGGCAATTCTCAGGGACAAAGGGGTTCGTGAAGAAGAGCAGCTTATCGTCGAATCAAGTTACCAACTGCTTGAAAAAGTAGGTCTTGAAGACTTTGCTAACGAATTTTCCAAGAATCTCCCTTATGGAGCACAGAGGCGCTTAGAGATTGCCAGAGCGATGGCAACGGACCCATTCTTATTGTTATTAGATGAACCCGCAGCAGGGATGAACCCGCAGGAAACCGCTGACTTGGATCAGTTGATCCGTAAGATCAGTGAAGAAGAGAAGATCGCTATTCTGTTAATTGAGCATGATATGAAGTTAGTTATGCATATTTCTAATCCCATTTATGTGATGGAATACGGTAAGAAAATCGCCGAAGGGAGTCCTCAGGAAATCAAAGACAATCCAAAAGTTGTTGAGGCTTATCTGGGAGAAGAGACCGATGCTTAAATTACAGAATATCCAGACCTATTATGGCAATATTCAAGCGCTCAAAGACGTGACTATCGAGATCAAAGAGGGTGAGATCGTCGCCCTTATCGGTGCAAACGGCGCAGGGAAAACCACAACTCTGATGTCGATTTGTGGCATCACTCCACCCCGTTCAGGGGAGATATTGTTGGATGGTGATTCGCTTAAAGGGGTCTCGGCTGATAAGATTGTACAACGAGGGATTGTCCAGGTGCCTGAAGGACGGAGAATTTTTCCTGACTTGACAGTTCTTGAAAATCTCGAAATGGGTGCGTTTCTGCGTACAAATAAGAGCTTGATCCAGCAGGATTTAAATTATGTCATGACCCTTTTTCCAATACTGGAAAGCCGCCGTCATCAACTTGGTGGCACCCTCTCCGGTGGTGAGCAACAAATGTTGGCAATTTCCCGGGCGCTTATGGCTCGTCCTCGGGTCTTGCTGCTTGATGAACCTTCCTTGGGGCTGGCCCCGCTGATAATTAAGCAAATATTTGAAATTATTCGTAAGATAAACAAGGAAAGTAATACAACGATCTTCCTGGTCGAGCAAAATGCGAATCAAGCATTAAAGTTAGCTGACCGTGGTTATGTTATGGAAAATGGACGTATCACTCTTGTCGATTCAGCGGATAAACTGCTCGCGAATGATGATGTCCGTAAAGCATATTTAGGCATGTAAGAACTTTATTTGACCTTGACCTATATAGCGCCCTTTGGGGGCGCTTTTTGTTTCAACTTCATACCTGTGTCATCTCCTGGTAGAGCTTTGCGTAAGCAGGGGTTTTATAGTACTATTCAGTAACCCTTTCATTTAACGGAGACGGAAGATAGGTGAGAAATCTATTTTCAACCGTAACCAAAAAGGTAATCATTGGTTACTTAGTCATTGTTCTATTTAGCTTGTTGGCAGTAGGTTATGCATTATCCAAGCTACATCAGCAAACACGAGATACCGAAAATCTGGTTAATGTTGAATTTCGCACATTTGAACTCGCCCGTGATTTGCAACAGAACTTACTAGCGCAGGAAAACATTGAAAAGCAACTATTGATTCTGCGTGACCCGGCCATCAGTGAGTTGCGGATCAATCGGAATAATGAATTTACCCGCTCTCTCCTCGGCCTCAACCGTTTTCAGTCCACTCCTGAGGTTCAAGATTTAATCAAGTTGTTGCAGAACTACCGCCAGGCTGTAAGTCAATTAACCGCGGTGTTGTATCAAGAGGATTGGCCCGAAGCACAGCAACTCTCCACTGAGAAAACTGTCCCCCTACGGGTTCAATTGATTGGTTCTCTAGCTGAATTCAGACAGAACCAACAACAGAAGATTAACACCGAACTCGCTCGGCTTCCTGAGCATACACAAGCGGCTTTTCAAATGACAGTGATCCTCAGTTTATTGGGGATTTGTCTCTCCGCACCTGTCTCTCTTGCGGTTATTTTGAATATCCACCGCTCCGTCAAAGAGTTAAAAAAAGCGACCCATAAAATTTCAGCGGGGAGATTTGATCACTATCCCGAAATTTCAGGCAATGATGAGTTTGCCCAGTTAGCCAATGATTTTACCCTGATGGGACAGAAGCTCACTGAACTTGAACAATTGCATCTGGATGCTAATCCGTTGACTTTGTTGCCGGGTAATCTGGCCATTGATCGCGAAATTGAAATGCGTATCAGCAACAATCAGCCTTTCTCCCATCTGTATATTGATCTGGATAATTTCAAAGTGTACAGCGACCGCTACGGTTATAAGGCGGGCAGTGATGTCCTCGCGAAAGTGGGAGAGTTGCTGAAACAGGTTGTCGGTGAGTATGGCAGTGCGCAAGATTTGGTGGGACATATTGGTGGTGATGATTATGTGGTCCTGTGCAGTATTAAGACCGGAGAACTCTTAGCGCAGAAAATTATCGACGGATTTACCGCGGTAGTCCCCTCATTTTACAATGCTGAAGATCGTGAAACTGGATCTTTCGCTGGCGAAGATCGTTATGGTGTCAAACGGACATTTCCGTTGATGACGATCTCAATAGCTGTGATATCATCAGATCGTTATGAATATCCCTCTCGTCTGGCGATTAGTCAGGACTGTGCCAGAGTTAAGGAATACCTGAAAATACAGGAAGGAAGTAACTATATGCTGGAAAGACGAAAGTGACTGTGAAAAATTTTTCTATTCTGCTGGTTGCCACTTTTCTATGTAGTTGTGCCTATTTATATCCGCAACCAAAGCAGGTTTTATTACCGGATCAGCAAAGTTTTATCTTGGCGTTTGATGAATTTCAGACAGCGCACAGCTTGGAACCTCTGCAGAAAGTCGTGGTGGATTTTCCTGGCAGCGTTTGGGCTGCCCGCGCCGAAACAATTATTTTTTCTTCGCAAGAGCTTGAGCAGCAAAAAGCCCTAAATGGAGAACTCAGGGAAACGGTACAGCAACAGGCACTTGAAATTGAACAATTGGATGCCCAGAATCAACAATTGACAGAAAAGTTGGAACAATTCAAAAGTCTATTGATTCAAACGGAGCAACATCTGCAATAATCTTTCAGAGTGCCTGCATCGTTGGAACTCGCATCAGCCTTTTGCCCGCGTATATTGTGCCGGCCAGGAGACATCATCTTTGAGAACCTGTGCGGCATGTAGCGGCCAGTATGGATCACGTAAAAGCTCTCGACCAAGTAATACCGCGTCCGCAAGTCCGGTTGCGATCACTTGTTCAGCCTGAGCAGGAGTGGTGATCATACCCACCGCAGCGGTTTTAATTTTTAGCTTATTTTTTATCGCTGTCGCCATTGGTGTTTGGAATCCTGGCCCAACAGGTATGACTGCATCAGCAACCAACCCGCCAGATGAACAATCGATCAGATCAATGCCAAGTTTTTTCAACCGTCGGCAGAATACCAGTGACTGCGCCAAATCCCAACCCCCTTCCACCCAGTCTGTTGTCGAAATTCTCATAAACACCGGTAATTTCTCTGGCCAGTTTTTACGGACGGTTGCAGCAATACGTAGTGGAAAACGCATTCGGTTTTCCAATGAGCCGCCGAATTCATCCGTTCTACAGTTACTTAATGGCGACAAAAACTGATGTAACAAGTATCCGTGGGCCGCATGTAATTCGACGACTTGAAACCCAGCTTGCATGGAGCGGCACGTCGCTTTCGCAAATTGATCGTCGATCTGGTCCAGATCTTCAACTGTAGCTACTCTGGGTGTCTGAAAGCTGGTTGTAAAAGGTATCGGACTGGGAGCCACTGATTGCCAGCCTCGATTCTGTGAGTTCAGCGGCGCTCCTCCCAACCAGGGAGCAGCGACTGATGCTTTGCGTCCAGCGTGAGCCAGTTGAATCCCGGCAATAGAGCCTTGCGCTTTGATAAAATCAACCATTGGCATAAAAGCTTCAGCATGGTCATCACTCCAGATACCGAGGTCTTCTGGACTAATTCGACCATCAGGAGTCACAGCGGTCGCTTCAGTAATCACAAGCCCACTCTTACCAACTGCACGACTGCCATAATGGACCAGATGCCAATCATCTGGTCTCCCGTTTAAACTTGAATATTGACACATCGGGGAGACGAAAATTCGATTTGGAATCACGAGCTGCCGCAGTTTTAAAGGTGAAAATAACTGGCTCATATGCTGCTCCTTTACCCTGAGATTATTGTCTTTTTAAGACTATTGAAGTTGCGGATTTATATCTACCAGAAAATAAAATATGAAGTGGTTTTATTTGCTAATGATGTCAGTGCAACTCCTTGAAAAACAGTCAAAAGGAGATATTATTAAAAGGTCAAGTGTGATTGACGACAGAAGCTTTCCGATGTGTTCTGACGGATCGAATACGGGCGGTCCGTTAGGTGGTGATCATCCCGTGTCGAGCAAAGGAGAAGTGCTATGAAATTGGCAAAATGGGATCCGTTTAGAGAGATGGAATCAATGCTGGATCCGTATTCCCGATCGTTGGATTGGCCTTTTCGTGGAGGTCGTGATCTGAACATGAAAGGATCCGATTGGGTTCCACGTGCTGATATCAGTGAGACGGATGAAAATTTCAACGTCAAAGTTGAAGTGCCCGGGATCAAACGCGAGGATGTCAAGATCAGCCTGGAGAATCACGTACTGAATATCAGTGGTGAAAACAAGCAGGAGAAGGAAGAAAAAGGGAAAAAATTTCATCGCGTTGAACGCTACTATGGACAGTTCAACCGGAGTTTTTCTCTTCCGGAAAATGTCGATGAAGAGAAAATTGAAGCTGCATTCAATGATGGCCTGCTCACTTTGACGATTCCTAAGACCGAAGTTCAAAAACCTAAGGCAATCGAAATCAAGGTGAAATAAGGCGCAAATGAATTTTTAAATCTGTGATTCATTGAGAAAATAAGGCAGGGATTAACCCCTGCCTTTTCTTTATATCGATCTGGATTTTTTCGGTTCGGTGCTTGCCGTCAGGAACCGTATTCGTGGAAACGATTGAACATTGATCGTGAGGTTATGGTTCTTCTTCGGGAGAGACGAGAATGAAGGCTTCACTGACTTGTGGGTCGATTTTACATGGGCGTCCAGTATCAGCTTTAACGTAAACCCAATCGGTTTCGGCACGAGCCAAAACAGAACGATCCTTTGGATTAATAAAACGGTAGCGACGAAGTGAACTTGCACGCTTTAAGCTGCACACCCAGGTCTGTATTTCAATTTCATCCCCGGCAAACGCAGGCTTTAAATAATCGATGTTATGGGAACGGACAATCCAGCTGCTGTTAAGGCGATGATAAAGTTCGTTTGTGCAACCTTGAGCATCGGAGTGCATCGTGGCTACATCCTGCATCCACTGAACATAAGCGACATTATTGACGTGACCGTTTTCATCATTGGCTTCACTGGGGATAATAAAGCTGTAACTAAAAATTTTAGGCATAATCTTTCCTCGTTTATCTTTGACTCATTTTACGCCTGCTGAGGCAGGTAATCGGCTCGAACTGGGGAGAAGACTTCAATGGCGACGCTATCTTCCAGGACAACGCGTGATGTTCCATGTTTCCGGCGATACACCAACTATCACCGGGCCAAACCGGAAATGTTTCAGCACCAATGGTTAAATCTATCCGGCCAGACACTAAGTATCCGGTTTGCTCTTGAGGGTGACTGTGACAGGGGAGTAGGGCCCCTTTTTGCATCTGGAATTCGACCATTAATGTCTTCTCGCCATGGACCAGAGTCTTCATGGTAATTTTATCGACCGCCGGCTTGTATCCATCCGAGGAATTTTTCCGAAACATGTTCAACCTCCCAATCTTCAATATGGTCATGAGTAAAAACGTTTTGTCGGGTTCTGTCCAGAAAAATAAGGTGATTTTTTAAAGAGTGATGGCTCACTGGGGACGGAGCTTTATCCCGTCCCCAGTGGGTCTAGCGGAGGAGCGCCGAACTGATGACGATACGTTGGATTTCGTTGGTACCTTCATAGATCTGGGTGATTTTGGCATCGCGAAACATCCGCTCTACCGGAAAATCACGCGTAAATCCGTAGCCACCAAAAATTTGTATGACGTCTGTTGTGACCTGCATGGCAACATCGGATGCGTACATCTTGGCCATCGCTGATTCTTTTCCGAAGGACTGTTTATTAGATGCCTTATAAGCTGATTGATAGATCAGGAGCCGGGCTGCTTCAATCTGGGTTGCCATATCGGCGATTTTGAACTGTAGTGCCTGAAAAGCACTCAATGGTTTATTAAACTGAGTCCGCTCTTTCATGTACTGGACCGCTGCATCGAACGCGCCCTGAGCAATCCCGAGGGCTTGAGCAGCAATGCCGATTCGTCCACCATCAAGAGTCATCATTCCCAGTTTGAACCCTTCATTCTCAGTGCCGAGCAGGTTTTCCTCTGGAATCTTGCAATTTTCAAAAACCAGTTCCCGAGTTGATGAAGCGCGGATGCCGAGTTTTGATTCTTTTTTTCCAAAGCTGAATCCGGGCGTATCTTTTTCGACAATGTAAGCGCTGATACCATGATGTTTCCGGGCTTCCTTATCGCTACGGGCAAAAACGATATAGGTGTCCGCATCTCCACCATTGGTGGTGAAAATTTTGCTGCCGTTCAGAATCCACTGTTTGCCGTCACGGGTTGCGGTGGTTTTGGTTCCCCCGGCATCTGAGCCTGCAGAACTCTCTGTTAAGGCAAAAGCTCCGAGTTTGTCCCCTGCAGCCAAAGGTTTCAGATAACGTTGCTTTTGTTCTTCAGTGCCAAATTCATAAATTGGATTCGCTCCCAGAGAGAGATGTGCGGAGAGGGTGACTCCGGTCGAAGCACAGACACGGGACAGTTCTTCTACTGCAATGGCATAACTGATGTAATCGGCTTCAGCTCCACCATATTTTTCTGGGAAAACGATACCGGTGAGACCCAGTTCAGCAAGACGATCAAACATGATGGTCCGATCAAAATATTCGCTTTCATCCCTTTCCTGAATCCCGGGGCTGATCTCTTTTTCGGCAAATTCACGCACCATCTGCCGCATTACTTTATGTTCATCGGTTAGATCAAAATGCATGTTGTCCTCCTTGACTCAAATGTTCATTACCGGGCTGTTGTCATGGATAAATAAATTATTCGCCGGTGAATTTTGCTGGCCGTTTATCAAGAAAAGCCTGCATCCCTTCTTTCTGGTCGGTGGTGGCAAAACAGAGTCCAAAAAGCTCTGCTTCATATTGATTGGCACGATCAAGGTCAAGTTCCAGACCGTTGCGTATCGCTTCTTTAGCCAGCTGCACGCAATAGGGACCATTGCTGATAATCGTCGCCGCCATATTTTTAGCGGTATCAAGTAACTGTTCAAGGGGGACAATTTTATTCGCCAAACCGATACGATATGCTTCAGCAGCATCAATCATGTTCCCGGTCAGAATCAGTTCCAGAGCACGTCCTTTTCCGATCAATCTGGCCAGCCGTTGGGTTCCGCCGAATCCTGGAATTACGCCAAGACCGACTTCTGGCTGTCCAAAGCGGGCATTTTCTGAGACGATGCGGAGGTCACATCCGAGCGCCAATTCACATCCGCCCCCCAATGCAAAACCATTAACTGCGGCGATCACTGGCTTTGTACATGCCTCAATATGACGCATAACCTGATGGCCAAGTTTGGCAAATTGTCGTGCTTCTAAGGTTGTCAGAGCTTGCATGGCAGCAATATCAGCACCGGCGACAAAGGCTTTTTCACCATAACCGGTGACAATAATGACTGCGACTGCGTTGTTTTCGGCCAGACCGATGAATGCATCCCGCAACTCCAGCAATGTTTCTCCATTAAGAGCGTTCATGACTTCAGGGCGGCACAGGGTGACAACTGCCAGTTTGTCCTCAATTTCAATCTGCAAGTTTTTATACGACATAGGGATACTCCAAATAATGGAAACAGTGTTTTGTTAATAGATTACGTTAACGTAAGCGATGGCGGCTATTGGGTCAAGAAAATTATCAAGCGGGGAGGGGAATTTGTTCAGTTTGAAGTGTATTTGGTCTGGGGGATCCGGGAGTAAAATATCTATTGACTCCCGGACGGGTAGGTTAATTGTTGAGCTGTGATACTTGTTCGTTCAGGGTCCAGAAATCGTACAGATATCCTAAACCAAAAATCCCGCCGGTAAAAAGGTAGATAATACCGGTGATCCACTTCCCCAGATACATTCGATGGAATCCAAATAGGCCGAGGAAAGTGAGGAGGACCCAAGCAACAGTGTAGTCATAAGGGCCCCTGGCAAAGCGCATGTTGGCATCACGATCCATTGCCGGAATTAAAAACAGATCGATAATCCAGCCAATACCCAAGAGACCCAGGGTGAGAAAATACACTGTTCCTGAAAGAGGCTTACCGTAGTAAAAACGATGCGAACCGGTGAAGCCGAAGATCCAGAGGATATAGCCAATGGCTTTTTGATGGGTTGCATTTTCGTCGTACATAAATCTGCTCCTTATACGCCATTTATTCAGGTTCGATTCCTAAGGCAACCAGATAACGGGACACCATATTGTAGGTTGCAATGACACCTATCAGTTCGACTAAGTTCTGATCGCTTTTTAACTCTGCCTTGACCGTATGCATAGTCGCTTCACTGACCTGTACGGATTGCGTCATTTCGATACTCAGCTGAATCACCGCCAGTTCAGTGGTGTCGAAAAGAGAACTTTGTCGGGTGGATGACGAGATTCTCTGCAGCGCATCCAGTTGAGCTCTGGTTCCGCCTGCTTTTAAGAATTCTGGTGAATGTTGAATCAATTCGTACTCGGCACGGTTGAGTATTGCTACGATACAGATTGCCAGTTCACGCAACTTAGGGGGGAGATTCAGGTCGTTTCTGACCGTGCCAAGAAAGCCGTTCCAGCCGGTGGCAAAAGCAGGACTGTGGAGAAGCATACGGTCAAGGTTCAGTAATGCTCCTCCACGACGTGAGCGGATTGAAGCAACCAGTTCACGGGGATCTTGAATATCTATGGGGGTGTAGGGGATGACAGGCATGAAAAGTTATTCCTTATGAAAATCATAGCAGTGGATTGACAATGTCTGCACCGTTAAATGAATTGTTTTAGAGTTTCAGGGTTTATCCCCACCGAGGCAGCGGATGCCAGCAATTCGTCCCAAGTGTTGGAGTCAACAGGGATTCCTGTTTGCAACCGATTAGACATGCTGCGACGTTCCGGTTCTCCAGCCAGCATAATGTCTTCATCCGCATCGGAGGACTGCGGCGAATCAAGGATATATTTAATGAGTGCATCCATTTCATGATGGAGATAATCCTGATCGACCAGTCGTTTAGGATCAATGATGATAGTCATCATGTTGTTGATGATACTGCCATCTTTGGGATGTTCAGGTTGAATCGTATTGCCACCGCTTAACGCTCCGGCTAAAAGTTCACAGAAAAAGGCGATCCCAAACCCTTTATGGCGTCCAAACGGCTTCAGAGCCCCTGTCGGTTGATGAAATAAAACTGACGGATCATTCGAAGGGTTTCCGTAACCATCGAGTACCGCCCCCTCGGGGGTGTCTTTCCCCGAATTCATAGCGACTCTGGCTTTCCCCAGGGCGATCTTGCTGGTTGCCATGTCAAGGAGGATTTCGGGATTTTTCTCGGTACCCGGCATTGCAAAACAGATCGGATTTGTCAGCAACCTTGCGTCAGCACCATTGTAGACAGCAACCACTGGAGGGTGATTAGTGACATTGACAAAGTGCAGTGAAAGCACCCCCGCAGCAATACTTTGTTCACCGTAAGTGCCGACGCGACCGATATGATGAGCATGACGCAACGCCATGAGGACCAGTCCGGTTTCCTGACAACGATTTATTGCCTGTTCCATCGCTTCACGAGCGACCCTTTGGCCGTATCCACGCTGGCCATCAAAAACCATGATGGTTCCAGAATCACTGACCGCTTTGACCGAGGTATTGGGAATTAACAACCCGTTGCCAATTGAGCGCAGGTATGTTGGTAACATGCCGACACCATGGCTGTCATGACCTGTGAGGTTGGCGCGTAAGAGGTGGTCGGCAACGATCTGTGCCTCCTCAGGGGAACTTCCTGCAGCGGTGATAATTTTCAACATGATCTGGTGGAGATTTTGATGCTTAATAAACATAATGAACCCATCCTTTAGAACTATTGTCTTGCTGATCTTATTCCTATTTTATGGTGGTGACAGAACGACGAGGTCAGGACTGCCGATAGATACAGAGAAAGATTACCCCTTTGAAGTGATAACTGCAATAAGTCTGATGTGACATTGATGGCGTGGCATTCAATTATTCTTGTTTTGAATGCATATTTAACATTTATCGCCGCCGCTTGGGTGGGCGTTGAATAAAGGCAAAAACCTGTTACAGTATTAATAGTTACTTAATTTAAGTTCAGGGCTGTTGCAATGCTCTAACTCTGGTTCTATCCCGTGGAGGGAAAATGAACTTGCGCTTGCAAGAAATAATTGCGGTGGATGACCTGCGTGAGTTGATGCTGTTTTTTCATGAAGCGGCAGGGATCTCTGTCGGGGTGATGGATGAGAAGCAGAACTGGCTGGTCACTATCGGTTGGCAACATATCTGTACCGATTTTCATCGGGTCAACCCCACAAGTCGCAAGAACTGTTTGTTAAGTGAACAGCGAATTAGTGAATATCTAAACACGAAAGAGTACCTCTCTTATCCGTGTCCGAACGGGTTGGTTGAAGTGGCTATCCCCATTCTGCTGCATGAGACCCTCATCGGGTTCTTTTTTCTGGGACAATTTTTGTATCAGCCCCCCGATATTGACTACTTCCGCCGCCAAGCGATTGCCTATGGTTATGATGTGGAAGCCTATTTACAGGCATTGAAGAAAATTCCTGTCGTCTCCAAGCAAAGAGTAGATCATCTGATGCGGTTTTTTTCCCTCTTTTTTGATTTGTTGACACGTTTAGGAGCGGAAAATCAAAAACGTCTCCATGCTGAAAGTGAAATACAAAAGGCCAAGGAAGAACTGGAGGTTCGGGTTGAGGAGCGCACCCGTGACCTGAACCGGGCTCTCCTTGAGGTCGGCGATCTTGCTTTCCAGTTAAATACCAGTCTGCAGCAGATTGAATCCCTGGCCGTCACCGATTCTCTGACAAATACCTATAACCGGCGTAAGTTTGACGAGGTTGTGGCTGTGGAACATGGTCATGGCAGTAGTGAGAAGGCTCCATTTTCGCTGATTATGTTGGATATTGACTACTTTAAGAAGGTTAATGACCGATTTGGCCATAGTGCCGGTGACGATGTTCTTAAGCATCTGTGTCATTTGATCCGGGGGGTGATTCGGCAGGGGGACTTATTGATCCGTTGGGGAGGCGAAGAGTTCATGTTGCTTTTGCCGACAACCGAGATTGCCGAAGCGGAACATTTTGCAGAGCGTATTCGTGTGGATGTCGAGGCTGAAAAATTCTCGACAGTTGGTCACATTACGATCAGCCTCGGAGTTGCTGAATTTCAGAAAGATGACAGTGTTGATGCCTTACTCAAGCGCGTCGATAACGCCCTCTATCAAGCTAAGCAAGGGGGCCGTAATCGGGTTGTCAAATGTGTTGGGGGGTGATTGCGCAGGGCCCAATATCTGTATCGGGGAGGGAGTCACTTTTAACACGGGCCAACCGGTGAATCAACGTTTGTTGCGGATGGTGTATCCGGCGGAAAAATACTACCGATATAGCCCGGAGGTGAGACCCCCTTCCGGGCTTTATCGGTTTGTTTGTAGTTCCCGTCTTATTATTCTTTCTCCGCTACAGCTTTAAACGGCACCAGCAGAATCTGAATACGCCGGTTCAAGGCCCGTCCTTCGGCATCATCGTTGCTGGCGACGGGTTGATATTCTCCGTAGCCGGCAGCAATAATCCGCTCACCTGGGAGCCCAACCTTATCTTGCAGGAAGTGAACAACGCTGGTCGCTCTGGCGGTTGAAAGCTCCCAGTTGGAGGGGAAGCGCTCTTTCAAACGTTCACTGATCTGAACATTATCCGTGTGCCCCGCAACTTGCAATGCTTTATCCGGGAATTTGCTCAAAACATCGCCCAGACTCTGGAGCACCTTCAACCCCTCTTTTTTGATGGTGGTTTTACCTGAATCAAAGAGGATTTTGTTGAGAAGATTAACTGACAATTGCCCTTCCAGATTAGAAATTGTCAGTTCTCCCCGTTTAATCTCTTCTTCCAGCGCACCGACGAGCTGATTATAAGTATTTTTAACTTTTGCCAGCCGGGCTTCACGGGCGATCTTCTCTTTTTCAAGAGCTCTGTTTAATTCTTCAATGGTGGCCAATAGCTGATCGTTTGTTTGTTGCATATCGGTGAGTTGCGCATGCATGGCATCGATCTGTTGCTGATGCAGGGTCAGGTCCCCCTCCTGCCGCTCCTGAGTGGCGTAGGCGGCTAACAGGTCTCGCTGCAGTTTGGAGTTTTGTTGCAGCGCTTCGACTAATCGACCATTGAGGTTAGAGAGGTCATTCTGGAGCTCTTGTTTGTCGTGACGTAGTTCATCGTTCGCGACCGTTAAGGTCGTGACATCGCGAGTCAGTAAATCTGTTTCATTCACTTTTTGCTGATAGGTATTTTTACTGACGCAGGCACCTAGGACCAGAGGGAGCCCAAGCAGTAAAACGAGCAAAAAACTTTTCATTTGCTTCTCCTTTTTTAGATGGTGATCGCAGGCTTATTATTAAAGAGTTATTTTTACCACAAGTTGTGGAAATGTAAAGGGGATTTGCACCATTAAGGCAGGTGTTTTCAGTTGCGGGGGGAATAACCGATATGCTATAAATTGGTTTCATTTTATCCAATCAAGCTAATATTTTTACTGGGTTCAACCTCTTCTGGAGTTCTCACAGATGCAGTTTGAAATTGAAAGAATTGTACGTACAGCACTCATCGAAGATATCGGTCTTGGTGATGTGACGACGGAAGCGACCGTGTTATTTGATACTGTCGCCCGTGCCGACCTAGTCGCTAAAGAAGATTTTACTCTGGCTGGTCTCGATGTCGCTGCTGCGGTTTTTCGTGCCCTCAATGCCGACGTCAAATTTGAGAAACTCTTTGCTGATGGCCACCCTGTCCGCAAGGGAGAGGTCATTGCCTGGTTGCGAGGCAAGGCCTCTGTGTTGTTGCAGGGAGAGCGGGTCGCTCTGAACTTGCTACAGCGGATGTGCGGCATCGCCAGCCTGACCGCCCGGTATGTCGCCGAGGTGCAAGGGACTGGAGCTCAAATCGTCGATACCCGGAAGACGGTGCCGGGGTTGCGCGCGATTGATAAGTATTCTGTCCGGATGGGGGGCGGGCGTAACCATCGCATCGGACTGTTTGACAGTGTCTTGATAAAAGAAAACCATATTGCTGCTGCTGGCGGTATTGGTGCGGCGATTGAGCGGGCAAAACAAAATCTTTCCCATACCCTCAAAATTGAAGTTGAAACCCGTGATTTAGAAGAGGTGCAAGAGGCATTAACTGCCGGGGCTGATGTCATTATGCTTGACAATATGAGCTTGGAACAGATGCGACAGGGGGTCGATCTGATTGCCGGAGGAGCTCTGGTTGAGGCTTCGGGTGGAATTAACCTAGAATCTGTGCGTGATATTGCTGAGACAGGAGTTGATATTATTTCTGTGGGGGCATTAACGCATTCAGTGAAGGCGGCAGATATTTCAATGTTGCTTCGCTGATGCTAACGTCACAGCATCGTCACTTTTGAGTGACTGTTTTCGACGACTGGAAACCTGGTGGCATCATACGGAAAAATTCTTAGTTTGTTACGTACTTCTTCCGCTGGCTATATTTCAGGGCAGGAAATCAGTAACCAGCTCCATGTTTCTAGGGCGGCTGTGTGGAAACAGATCAAGGTGTTGCGTGAGCTGGGTTTTGAGGTTGAGTCCAAACATTCGCAAGGTTATCGCTTGCTCTCTTCCCCCGATATTTTGCTGGCGGCCGAAATTGAAAACGAGTTGAATTGTTCGTTGATCGGTCGGTCTGTTGTCTCTTTCCCGGTTATAGATTCCACCAATGTTCAGGCGAGGCGGCTAGCTGATGAGGGTGCGCTTGAGGGGACGGTGGTCGTCGCAGATCAGCAAAGTGCTGGTCGAGGTCGCCTGGGACGGCGTTGGGAATCACCTTTCGGTGTGAATCTCTACTGTTCAATTATTTTACGTCCTGATATTCCCGTTCAACAAGCTCCTCAATTAACGTTCCTTTCTGCTGTTGCCGTCGCTGAAACTTTAAATGAAATTTGTAACTTAACGGCTGAAGTTAAATGGCCAAATGACATTCTTGTAAACGGTGCTAAAATTTCCGGGTTGCTCAATGAGATGAGTGCCGAAACAGAACAGATCCATTTTGTTATTCTCGGCGTTGGTATCAATCTGAACATGGCTGCGGATCAATTCCCTCGGGAACTTAACTATCCGGTCACGTCGGTACTTCTTGCGACGGAGGAAAAGGTTGATCGGCTACTGTTCCTGCGGACATTTCTACAACGTTTAGACGCCTGTTATGCCGAATTATTAACCCAAGGATTTGCTCCGGTTCGCCGTCGTTGGGAGTCTCTGTGCAATGTTATAAATCGACAAGTTGATGTTGATCTCGGGGCTGAAGTTCTTCGTGGTACTGTTGTTGGTCTTGACCCTGAAGGGGCCCTGCGGTTGCAACTGGAAAATGGGGAAATCAAGAAAATTCTGGCCGGTGATGTCCGCCCGGTCATAACATGAAGCAGGAGTAACAAGTCACATGCTGTTGGTTATCGATGTTGGAAATAGTAATACGGTCCTGGGGATCTATGCTGGGCTGGATCTGGTCAAAGACTGGCGGGTTGGGACCGATAAGTATCGGACCGTTGATGAGTATGCGATGTTGATTAACGATTTATTTTCTTTATCAGGGTTGCGATTTGCCGATCTGAGTGATGTGATTGTTTCAAGTGTTGTGCCGCCGATGTTAGATACCATCGAGGGTCTGTGCCAGAAATATTTTCAGTTGACCCCGTATGTCGTCGGGCCGGGGATGAAAACCGGTATGCCGATTCAATATGACAATCCACGCGAGGTTGGTGCCGATCGCATTGTCAACGCTATTGCCGCTTTTGAAAAACATCAGTGCGGGTTGATTGCGGTCGACTTTGGTACTGCGACGACCTTTGATGTGATCTCTCCTGAGGGTTGTTACCAAGGAGGGGCGATCGCTCCAGGGGTGCGCATCTCGGCCGATGCCCTGTTTGAGCGGGCAAGTAAGCTCCCTCGGGTTGGGTTTTCACAGCCCGAACAGATTATCGCTAAAAACACTGTAGCCAGTATGCAGGCGGGAATATTTTTTGGCTATGTCGGTCTGGTCGAAGGCATTGTCAACCGGATGAAAAAAGAACTCTCTGCACAAACCATGGTGATTGCAACAGGAGGTTTGGCAGAACCAATTGCCAAAGCGACCCGTTGTATTGATCAGGTTGACCCTTTTTTAACTTTGGAAGGATTAAGAATACTCTACGAAAGGAACCGGAATTAACCTTCAGACCCTGTTATTAGGACGTGTTGACGTCTCTGAAATGGAGGGCTGCTGTTGCGGATATCCGTAGCAGGCTTTTTCTTGAAAAGGAGCGATTCATGGGTAAGTACGACACCGATAAACTGAGAAATCTTGGAATTGTGGCACATAACAGTGCCGGTAAAACTTCTTTAGTTGAAGCTATCTTATTCAATACCGGGATGACCGATACTCTGGGTCAGGTGGATAATGGCACATCTTCTATGGACTTTGAAGAAGAAGAGATTAAGCGTAAAGCGACGCTCAGTGCCAGTTTGAATCACTGCCTTTGGGATAACCATAGTCTGCATATCGTTGATACTCCAGGTGTCAGTAACTTTCTGCATGATACCCGTCGTTGCCTGCGTGTCCTTGGTGGTGCTGTGGTGATTGTTTCTGCCATTTCCGGGGTCAAGTCACAAACGATACAGATCTGGAATTGGTGTGATGCTTTTGAGGTTCCACGGATTGCCTTTGTCAACAAGATGGATAAAGAACGTGCGAACTTTCTTAAAGCTGTCGATGATATGGAGAAATCCCTTGGTGCCCGTGCCGTCGTTGTAACCATGCCCATAGGTGCCGAAGAGAACTTCAAGGGGATTATTGATCTGGTCCGTATGAAGGCAAAAATCTATAAGTTTGACGGCAAAGGAACATACGACGAAGTTGAGATTCCAGCCGAATATCAAGATGAAGCTGATCGTTTGCGGGAGCAATTGCTGGAAGCGGTTGCTGAAGCGGATGATACCTTGATGGAAAAATATCTTGACGGGGAGTCTCTCAGTGAACAAGAGATCCTGTCTGGGTTACGTGAAGGAACGTTGACCGGAGTCTTTACCGTAGTGTTGTGTGGCAGTGCGACGGAAAATATTGGTGTGCGCCAGTTGCTTAACTATGTTGTGGCCTGTCTGCCATCACCTGTTGATAAAGGGACTCAGATTGGTGTCAATCCGTCCACTGAGGAACCTGTGGAGCGGCATCCCTGTGAAGATGAGCCTTTTTCTGCCATGGTGTTTAAAACGATCAATGATCCTTATGCGGGTAAGTTGTCATTGATGCGGCTCTATTCGGGGACCCTGTCTGGGGATTCCGTTGTCTATAATCCCAATAAGGATGAAAAGGAACGGATCAGCAATATCTTTAAACTTGAAGGGAAAAAACAGACACCGATTGATCTGGCCGTTGCTGGAGATATTATCGCAGTCCCCAAACTCAAAGTGACCTCGACGGGGGACACTCTTTGCGATGTTAAAAATCAGGTTATGTATGAACCCCTCGTGCCGCTTAAACCGGTGATCTCTTTTGCTCTGGAAGGGAAGAGTTCAGGAGATGAAGATAAGGTCTATACGGGGCTGCAACGACTGATGGAAGAAGATCCCACCTTACGGATAACGCGAGATAAAGAAACCAAGGAGATGGTTCTGTCAGGAATGGGGCAAATCCACCTGGAAGTTGCGGTGGAACGACTCAAGCGGAAGTACGGAGCCGACGTTATTTTAAAAGAACCCAAGGTTCCTTACCGTGAAACCATCAAGCTGTCGACTCAGGTACAAGGTAAGCATAAGAAACAATCTGGTGGTAAAGGACAATTCGGAGATGTCTGGATCGAAGTGAAGCCTCTCCCACGCGGCAGTGGTTATGAGTTTGTCGATAAGGTTGTCGGTGGAGTGATCCCGCGAAATTATATCCCTGCCGTCGATAAGGGAATTATCGAGGCGATGAAGACCGGACCGCTGACAAAGAATCAAGTTGTCGATGTGCAGATCACCCTTTATGACGGTTCTCACCACTCGGTTGACTCCTCTGAGATGGCTTTTAAAATAGCCGGATCAATCGCATTTAAAAAGGCTATGGAGGTTTGTAAGCCGGTCCTTCTGGAGCCGATAATGGCAATGGATATTACTGTGCCAGATGATTGCATGGGGGACGTTATCGGGGACCTGAACTCCAGACGTGGTAAAGTTGTTGGTGTCGAACCGCAGGCAAACAGTCAGGTGATTCGCGCCGAAGTGCCAATGGCTGAGGTTCTCAGATACGCTCCTGAACTCCGTTCGATGACTTCTGACCGGGGGATGTTTTCTATGGAGTTCAGTAAGTACGAAGAAGTGCCAACCCACCAAACTGCAAAAATTCTTGAAGAGATGGAAAAAGAATAAATAATCTCCAGAGCACCACTGTAAGTCGGTGCTCTGGTCTTCGTTTTATACAGGAGTCTGGACTATGGTAGCGGATGGGCAGGATGTCTCAACATCGGACAACAAATCGGCTGCGGCGCAAGCTCAGGAGAAGAATGAAAGTCTGGAGTCCCTTCTTCTCGATAATCTAGACCATGTTCCGGTTGTAGAGCATATTAGTGTTCGGGAAGTCAGGGCTGTTGGGAGTCAGAATCGGGGATATTTAAGTCTGCTGCTTGGTTTATTATTTTGTATTTTTGTTTTTGGGGCGGGATATTATTACCTGTTTGTGTCGCGCTCTCAGGAGCCTCAATCTGAGCCAAAGCTCCTCTATAATTCACCTAAAATTCCGGTTCCTGTCCGTCCTGAAGCAGTTCTTCCTGTTGGCATACCGGTTGAAGATCCTGCTGTGAGTGATGCACAGCAAGAGACGACGCCAGTCGCGGACTCAACCGCTATGAATGATTTGCCGCTGTTTACTGTCATCGTTGGCCCGCTGCTCAATACTCATGAGCTGGAACAGGCAATCAGACAACTGCAGGAATTAGGTTTGAAACCGGAAGAAAAAAAAGGGCGTGGGGAGGTGCCGATGATTCGCCTTCTGGATGGAATTTACCCTCCTGAGGAAGCCCGTCAACGTCTCGCTGAGTTACGGAAAGTGGTTGAATCAGCATTTATTTTGCCCTCTGGTAACGGCATGGCTGTCTATGCGGGCTCATTTCACCAACAAGAGCGTGCGCAGCGATTGCAGGCGGATTTGGCAGCGAAAAACATCAACGTATCATTTGCTGATAGCTTGATTCCAATGGACGGTACCATGCTGCTTGCGCTTCAGGCTGATGAAGCTACTGCCCGTGAAGTTGCGACGCATATCTCCAGTTATGGACTGCAAACACAGGTTTTAAAGAAGAATTGAGGTCGATTTGACGGGTAAGAAAAAAAATACGTCAACAGTTCAGATTGTCATTCCAGCTGAAGTTGCCAAGATTATGAGTAAGTGGGGTGGGCATAATGTCCGTTTGGCCGCTGCTCGTGGTGCGTTACCAATGTCAGGACATCATCTGGTGACGGTTCTGTTTGTTTTCTATAATGGTGAGAATAAAGAACTTAAAGAAGAGTCTTTAAGTACTTTACAAATGTTACCGGCACAGATTTTATTAGGCGCCCTCAGTCAACCCGAACTCCATCCTGCCATCATTGATTTCATTGTCAGGCTGCGTTATCAGGACTCTGTCGTTATGCAGGCGGCGTTGGCACACCGGATGATAGGAATCAAAACCCTTCTGTTTCTTGCGGAGAACAGTTCTGGTGATGTCTTGGATATGTTGGCACACAATGATGAAAATCTGCGTAAGACAGACTCTCTGCGAACCGCAATCATCAATAATGTCCATGCAGATAAAGCCACAAAGCAGCGGCTTGGCTGGGTTGAACCAGAGCCGGAACCTGAACCGGAACCTGAACCGGAGCCTGATGAGGAAAAGGGTTCTGTGTCCGAGGCGGATTCTGAAGAAGATGCTGAGACCAACTCAGACGAAGATCTCGAAGAGGAGTCTCTTACTAAGTATCAGGAGCTGCAGGAGATGTCAGTTGCTGATAAAATTAAAATGGCTTTGACCGGGGACAAAGAGTGGCGCACGTTACTCATCCGTGAATCGAATAAACAGGTCAATACAGCGGTCTTGAATAACCCCCGAATTTCTGAAGGGGAAGTTATTGCTGTCGCAAAAAATCGCAGTAGTAGCGATGAGCTGATTCGGATTATTTTGTTGAATCGTGATTGGGTCAAACTCTATGAGATGAAAAAGGCGTTAGTCGTCCATCCGAGAACCCCATTGCAGACGGCGATGCGCTACATGACTTTTTTGTCCGAAAAAGATATTCGAGAACTGTCCAAAAGCCGAGAGGTCGGGCAGGCCATTGTCAATAATGCCAGGCGGATGTTGATTGCCAAAAAACGGTAATAACATGAAGGAGAGGTTATGGAAACAAAACCTTATCAAGTTGGAATCCTGACCCTTTCTGATAAAGGGGCTTGTGGTGAGCGTGAAGATGAAAGTGGTCCTCTGTTGAAGGAGATGGTTTCAGGCATAGGCAAGGTCTTACGCTATCAGATTATTGCTGATGATCAGGATAAGATCATGATGATGTTGAGCAGTTGGGTCGATGATCTTGGCTTAGATTTGATTTTAACGACAGGCGGGACGGGACTCAGTCCGCGTGACGTGACTCCTCAGGCGACACTGGCAGTAATTGACTATCAGGTTCCAGGTATGGCAGAAGCGATGCGGGCTGCAAGTATGAAAATAACTGACCGGGCAATGCTTTCACGTGCCATCGTCGGGGTCCGACACCAGACATTGATTGTTAACCTTCCGGGGAGTCCAAGGTCGGTCAAGGAGAACTTTGAGGTGTTGTTACCCGTTTTGCAACATGCTCTGGATAAATTGACCGGAGATACCACTGACTGCGCCCTGAGTTAATCTCTATCTTTTTTGTTTGTGGGTTTTAACTATTTGAAATCATTAGATAAGGAAACGAGCTCAAGAGTATTTAGGAGGCTGTAAACAATTGCTGTGGATAGCGCTGTGTATAACTAACAAATTACCGAATTGAGGCCCCAAGTTTCCCTACTTTTTCCTCTTTGCATAAAAAATGAGCAGTTTTTCTGGACCTGATTTGGTCTTGATCTGGGCCGTTTTCTGTCGCCAGAAGGCAGGGGATTAAGAGAGATCCTACCCGCTGTTGTGCCAGCAGATCTAGGTTGAAATTGGGTCAAATGTTTAAAAAAACATTGAGCCGTTGTCTATTTGTATTGTCTTTATTTGTGCTCAAGACCTCTCAGTGCCCGTTTAACCCGTGCAAGGAGACGGATCGGATTGACGGGTTTGGCGATAAAATCAAAGAATCCCATTTCAAGAAGTTTATATTCATCTTCCGCTGCGGTTTTTGCAGACAGAGCAATGACAGGGATGTCGTCAATCTCCCCGTTGGCCTGTAATGCTTTAAACATTTCAATGCCATTCATCCGTGGCATGACGACATCGGTGATAATGAGATGAGGATGTAGTTGGGAAGCAATCTTGAGACCTTCTGCACCATTTGGGGCTGTAAAAATCGTGAACCCTTCTCTTTTCAGTGCTGCTTCTGCTGCATGCAGTACTATCTCTTGACTATCGACCAGCAGGATGTTGACAGAAGTATCATTTTGGGTTGCAGGAACCTCAGTTAAGTAGTGTTTCTTTATTGCCGATTTGATCTCATCGGGAGTTGCGACACAAGGTGAGATGCGCATTGCCAGCTTAAAGGCCAAATCACTTTGAAGAGACATGTCCAATGGATTTGACATGGCCAGGTAAAGAGTCTTTTTTTCGACCTTTAAAGGGAAGACCAGATGAGTCAGAGCCGTTTCTGTATCGATCTTATCCAGAACTTGCTGAGAAAATCGGTGCCGGGTAAAATTTTTGACATAGGGGAAGTTGAATTGAGTCGAAAGGGCTTTTGCGATATCCTCTTCGAGGATGACTTGCATATCTTCAAGAATTTTTCCCAAGGGCTTTCTAGACCCTTTTTGCCGGAGGAGCGCTTGTTCTAATTGGTCTTGAGAGATAACATCACCCTCAAGCAATATTTCCCCCATTTTTTTTCTAGCCATGAATCTGCCCTTTAGATGTTAATTGAAAATTGATAATAATATATTCTAACATTGTTGGTATAGTCACATTGTGTTTGAGTTTTGTCAATAAGTAATGATTTTCTACAGGTAGCTATATATGCTGATAACTCAATACCGAGGATGGATCATCCTGAACCTTATTCTGGAAACCGGATAACGCACCTGAGTTTTAAATATGCACGAATATACTAGCCATTTTTACAATCTGGAGGGAATCTCAAGACGTTGTTGATTCGGCTTAGAATCTCGACAGCACCAGCAGCAAAAGAATAATGTGGCGCTTGAATTTGTGGTTCACGTGGGTTAATCCTGATAACTCTGGTTTTTTGTTTATGCCCTAGGTTCTCGCTGAGGTGGCGGATGGTCGGAATCGCTGATCCTGCCCCTATTTCAATAACAACCATAGGGACATTCTTGTTCAGATATATGAACTCGTTAAAGTGTCTTTCTTGCCTGTCTGAACGCTTGGAAACCCAGGAGTAATCACCAAACATCAGAATGTTGGGTCTTGCTATCCGTTGACATCGTGGGCACTTGGGAACATCCCTTGAGCGCATGGTGGACTCATCAATAGTGAAACTACCGTCATTTATCCAGATGTTACCTGTACACGGAGCGGTGCATTGCAGATAATGGATTGAGCCATGAACCTCAAAAATCTGATCGTCTGCAAAGCCTGCCTTTTGGAATTGCCCATCCACGTTGGATGTGACGACAAAGGCGTTGTGTCCAAATTTTGTGATCCACTCCTGTAGAATTCTGAAGCCTGCGTGAGGGACCGTATCCCGGTAGATATTGGTGCGATGGCCATAGAATCCCCAACCAAAATGAGGGTCGGTCTCAAAATGATCTGGATTCGCAGCTTGCACAAAACTAAGTCCGAGCTGTGCATACATCGGGTAGGCATTCCAGAAACCCTGATCGCCACGAAAGTCTGGTAATCCAGAGTCAATACCCATTCCCGCACCCGCGGTAATGATCATCGCTTTGGCGTTGCGGATAGTCTCTGCTGCTGCTTGAATTTGTGATTCATCCATGATGCTTAGATGGCGACAGAGACAAGGGTTGGATTAAGGACGCTGATAAGATCTCTGGGGGCTAGTTCAACCAGAAGCCCGCGCCGGCCGCCGTTGATGGAGAGTTTTTCCAAATCAGCGATGGTCTCCTCCATATATACAGGGAGCTGCTGGCGCGTGCCAAAAGGGGAGATGCCGCCGGTTTGATAACCTGTTAATGCATCCGCTTTCTCTTTGGTACAAGGGGTGATTTTTTTGACGTTTAACTGCCTTGCCAGGTGTTTCAAAGAAACTTCACAATCACCATGCATGAGGATAATAAGGGGGTGTTGTTGATCATCTTCCATGATCAAGGTCTTGATCACCTGATGTTCATCAATATGTAATTCACGTGCACTCGCTCGAGTGCCGCCCTTGTCTTCATATTTATAAGGTTTCGGGGTGAATTTCACCTTATGTTTTTTTAATAGCCTGATCGCCTGAGTTGCTGGGACTTTGTCTCTTGCCATCTCCTCTTCCTTTTAATTGATCAGCCAGGAGGCAGGAATAAATGCAATGCTGACAACCGTAATCAGGACGCAAACAATGGCAATGGTCTTAAAAAGCTTCTCTGTCTTGCGTTGATCACGAATATTGATAGGCATAAACCAGCCAAGCGCCGCACCTGCGATTGCACCTCCAAGGTGGGCGGCATTATCAGCACCAACAATAATCCCGAAAACAAATGCCATCAGAGCCCATTGTAGCATGAAATTGCGTCGTTGTAGACCAATGCCGCCTCCGACACGGTGATAATAGCTGATAGAAAATCCAATCAAGCCAAAGATTGCCCCGGATGCACCAACGACGACAGTGACAGGATGCCAGAATAGACCAGCCACAGTGGCGATAATCGTTGCAAAAGTATAAACGGTGAACAGACGATGCCAGCCAAGTTCAGCCTCCAGAAGGGGACCAACCTGGTAAAGAACAACCATATTAAATCCCACGTGAATCAGACCACCGTGAGTAAATGCATAGGTGATACAACGCCACCATTCACTGTGGTCCAGAACCAACGGCCAATATTGTGCCCCCCAATGAACCAACAATCGTGGTGGAGGGTTCATGATGGCCTGCATGCCGAGGCCAAGAATTGTGCCGTGTAAAACCATCAGGGTGAAAAGGATGAGATTGGCATAGATGAGGGTTTGAACAAGGGTATTCCCCTGCAGAGATGATTTTAGAAAAAATTGTTGTCGGCGATATGAGCCACTCAAGACGGTATCTCCTGTTAAATGAGCTGATTAGAATAGGTTCTTTAACCAACCCAGAGCCACAAAGGTTCCGATGGATGAGCCGATGGATGAAAATAGAAAGACGAGTAGAACTCTGGCTAATCGATTTTGCCACCAGCCCTTGAATGTCATCAAATCCTCGCCAACATGTTCCATGTCGCGGACAGTGGGTGCTGCAACAAAGGATTGTACCAGGCCGGTCACAAAGCCAGCACCAATCGTTGGATTGAGTGATGTGATCGGCGCTGCGACAAAAGCGCTGAGCACAGTTGCGGGGTGACCCAAGGCTAATAATGTCCCCAACGCAGAGAAAAGACCATTAGCGAGGATCCAGGCCGTTGCGACGTTGGCCAGCTGGTCTCGATTACCAAAAAAAAATCCGCCGATAAACAAGATAATGACAATCCCCGGAATCAGCCAGGGGATGAGTTTAGAGAAAGTTGTTTTTGGTGGAACGATGGATATATCCGCGATCGTCTCAGGGCTGATCTCTTCCCCTTGTAATAAACGCATGATTCCGGGTAGATGTGCCGCACCTACAACCGCAAGAACCCTCTCTCCGGGTGCATTACGGATGTGATAGGCCATGTAGGTGTCCCGCTCATCAACCAGGATTTGTTTGACCGAAGGTAATAATTTTCCCATCTCATCGAGCATGCTTGACAAGGTATCGCTTTCGCGGAGTTTTGCCAGCTCCTGCTCATCTAATTCCTGTTTTTCGAACATACTGCCAAACAGTGATGCGACGACCTTCATCTTATTCCAAAAACCGGTTTTTCTCCAGACACGCAGAAGTGTGGTGCGGATGTTACGATCAACCAGTTCGACGATCATGCCCCGTTCTTCTGCTGTTTGGGCTGCCGCCGCCAACTCAGCACCCGGTTTGACTCCTGTATGTAGGCCCATCCGTTTTTGGTACGAGGACAGTGCTAGATTGGTGAGCAGAAAGGGGATCTGCTTCTTTTTGATCACTTCTTTAAGGTTGAGTGATTCCCACCCTTTCTTGTTAATCAGCGATTGGTAACGTTGTCTATCAAGTTCGACACAGACTGTATCTGGAACGACTTCGTCAATTGTACGGATGACGGTATCAACCGAATCTTGTGAGATGTGAGCGGTACCAACGAGAATAATGATCTTATCATCAACCTGTAGCTGCTTATAATCACCGCTGTTTTCCGGTAACTCTGCCAATTTTTCCCTCCGTAGGGTAAAAGAAAATAAAGTTTGAAAGTAGCACAGCAAATTGATTTCTAGCTACCGTTTTGGTGAATATAATAAAAGAGTCCAGCTTTTGCCGGACTCATACTTATGCTGGTAAAACTCTCCACCACTTCCGTGGGCCATTGGCCTCACATCGAGTGTCAATGAGGTGGGTTCGGCTGTAAATCCATCAGGCTCCCCACTGAAAATGTGGGTTTGCACACCGGATTCCTAAGACGATCCCGAAGGTTTTGCTATTCCGAGTGGACGTTCTGGCCTCACCTGAAGGGTAGAGAGTCAACCTTATATATCGTCAGTATATGAAATTTTTTAGGTCCGGTCAGTAAAATTAATGCAAATGATTTCAGTTCTTGAAATTATGCAAAATGGTGCTATTGTTACTGGATAGGTAATATTTGAGAGGTGTATCACGCACAACGTTATAACCCTTATAAAAGGAGAGCAAAAATGCCCAATCGTTTAGAAGTTTACAAATGTGAAATCTGCGGGAATATAGTTGAAGTGACCCACGAAGGTGCCGGAGCATTGGTTTGCTGTGGTAAGAATATGGTCCAAATGACAGAAAATACTACCGATGCCGCAACGGAGAAACATGTCCCCGTGATTACAATGGCAAATGGTACTGTCACTGTCAAAGTTGGTGATGTCGCTCACCCGATGATAGCCGAACACTACATTGAGTGGATTGAAATTTTGGTAGATGACAAAGTTTACCGTCAATATCTGCAAGCTGGTGAACCTGCTGAAGCAACATTCAATGTCTCGGCAACAGCGGTTACAGCCCGTGCATACTGTAACCTCCATGGGCTCTGGGCTGCAAAAGCCTGATATCTATTTATGCATGTTGGTAAAAAGTGGGTTGCCTATTTGGGCAACCCATTTTTTTTGTCAACGGTTTACCTGTCAAACCGTTTTACCTGATGTAAGATATTGAAAATAATCATTCCATTCTAGTCATTTTAGTCACTAGATGAAGGGTCAATAGATATTAAATGGAATTTTTTTTTAAATCCATAGAGCGTCAAGCTTATCGAATGGCTCTTTTTGCCTGCAGTAATCAGGACGATGCTCTTGATCTTGTTCAGGATTCCATGTGTAAGTTTGTCGCTAAATATCGGGACAAGCCGGAAGAAGAGTGGAAGGTTCTTTTTTACAAAATCCTGCAAAATAAAATCCGTGACTTTTATCGTAAGCAGTCTGTTCGTTCTCGGTGGCGAATGTGGCTGAAGAGAGATTTTGAAGACGCTGATGCTGAGCCGTTGGAACAGTTTCCTGACCCTGTGAACCGAACTCCAGAACATGAAACTGCAAACCAGCAAATGTTCACTTATTTACAGCAAGAGTTGAAAAAGCTGTCTTTGAAACAACAGCAAGTGTTTCTACTGCGTGCATGGGAAGGCTTGAGCGTTGGTGAAACTGCCTTGGCCATGAAATGTTCTGAGGGGACTATCAAAACTCACTATTTCAGGGCGACAGAGAAGCTGAAGAAAAAACTTGGGGAGCATTGGCTATGAATGATAAGAATAATAAGTTTCAGGAAAATATTTGTAAAGTCTTAGACCATTCTCTTAATGATTTAGGTGTAGGCATTGATACCAAGTTAGGTCGTCTGAAGTATCGGGCATTATCCTCTGTTGAATCTGAAAAACACTGGAGACCATTTTGGGGCAGCGTCTTTATGGCTGCATCTTTACTCTTTATTGTGCTATTTAACTTTCCTCAGGGACATCGGGGACCATTGACTTCACCCGATTTCACTGATTTGGACCTATTAACAGCTGAGGAATCTCTTGAATTTTATGCTGAAGATATTGAATTTTATGAGTGGCTTTCAGAAATCATGGAAAGTGATCCTACGCTTATTGATGAAGCTGTTCCTGTGCCTGCTAATACTCATTCCCAACTCCCTGATGGCTGGAGAGGGGGAAGAAAAAAACTTGCCCAGTCTGGAATTGATCGAGTTTCTTGGAACATTCGAGGATGAAGATGAAGGTTGGATCAATCCCTTTCAGCTCTTATCCATGGATGACGCAAACTTGGAGAGCGCTCAAACAGAGGTAACAGATGAAGAATAAATTTCTTTTGCACGCGAAACAATTGTTTGCATTCTTGTTGATTTTCTTGTTACTGACTTCTTCGTTATGGGCAAGTGGTTTTTCAGAATTGAATCAGCAACAACAAGAATTGCTAGGGAGCTATGTTAATAGTTGGGATGACTTATCTGCTGACAAGCAACAGCGACTTCTGAAAGGGGTGGATAAGTGGCTATCAATGACTCCGACTCAACAGACACAAGCCAGACAACAATTGGAAATGTGGAAAAACTTATCTCCACGGCAACAACAAAAAGCTAAGAGCAGGTTTGAGCTTTTCAATCAATTGTCCGCAGATAAAAAGAGACAGTTACGTGCAGTTCAATACCAATTTCATCGTTTGCCTGCGAAGACTAAAGCACAAATCAAAGCTGAATGGCAAAAAATGTCAGCCGAACAGAAATTGAATTTTAGACGCGCTTTAGAGATATCAAAATCTAGTCAACAGCAACAATCAAATTCCAACTCAGGTGATTCAGGTGATTCAGGTGGCTCAGGTGGTGGACGTTAGTTGGTTTGTTGCATTGTAAGTTAACGGGGCTCCGATGTTTTGGAGCCCCGTTTTTATTTACGAACTTAAGATGTCTCTATAAAATAGCTTTTAGATACTCTTTGGTTATGGTTTGCCTCTGTATTGCGAGTTTTTTCGGATCAATTTCAACAAACTTTTCATCAGGTGTGACCTTAAAGAGAGGCTGACCTTTCTTAACGATAGTGCCGTCGCCACCCTCAATGATAATTTTATCAATTGTTCCGGCAAAGGGCGCTGGAACCTTGTTAAACATTTTCATGACTTCCAGAATAAACAGAGGTTGCCCTTTGTCAAAGTGCATTCCTTCCGTGACAAAGGGAGGTAATCCTGGTGCTTCCTGCGCATAATACATCCCGCCTCCCGGAGTGACAACTTCATCAGCTTTAGTCGCTGGAGGTGGCACTAGAACTTTCTTCATTGCCGCCTGTAGTTCCGCATCATGAAGATATTCAGGGATTGTCACCTCAAGGTTCTCTTCAACTTTAAAATCATAGAAATTGGTTTTTTCAGCGATCATACAAAGCAGGCCAAGAAGTTCATTGCCGATCTCATAGCCGACATGAGCTTCTTGGATTTTTGCCCAGGTGTCTGCGTCATAGCCTCCCTGTGGAGTGTCGTTGAGGAGGATGTCATTGAGCTGGATATAGTCTTTTTTGCTGATCGCAAACTTTTCTTGTAGCTCGGCATAAAAGGCTAGGGCATCGTTGAGCAAATCCCGGTCATGGGTCCAAATGATCTCTGTTGACGGGGCTTGGTCTCTCCAGGTCATATGGAGATATTCGTAGGTTTCTTCAAGGATGATTAACGGATTGCAGATCCAGACTATGCGGTTATTTTCAAATTTGAATTTGGTTCGATTGAGACTTAACCATCCTGACAGTAAATGGGGATCATTTAGGAGAATTTCGATGGGGCGAGTTAATAATGTTCCTTTGCGATCGAGGGTCTCAGAAACTGCATTTGCCGCCTCAGGATTCCCCGCGTAGAGTTTGGCGTAGTTCTTTTTCATGACCATAAAGGCATAGACAATTTCTATCTTTTGCGCCTCTTCCTTGAGCTTTCCAACTAGTGTCAGGTAAGGGACAACAAAGCGGGTGGTTGGCTTCGCCATGATATTGTTGCCAATAAACCAGTTGACCAGACCATAGTGGAATTCTAGATTGGTTGCCAGATTGCTGCCACGAAGGACCGTGCTACGCAACACTTCTGATAGCTTATGGTAGCTGCTTTCGCGGTCTTCACCTTTGGTCAAGAGCAGCGCTATGTTGGAATCATAGGCACCAGCAAGGTGGTAGTTCATAAAGTGGTTAGTGTCGGGGTTTAATGTGCAAATCCCCTGATCATCGCGAATTTCGCCTTCAATCGGTTTTGACCAGTAATGGATGTATCCCCCGGCACTCGGTGATAAGGAACAGTCTGTTGCGTTCAGGCGTGCTTCAGCTCCGGCACCAAAGCGTGGAATCCGTACTGGACGTGGGAGCCGTTGTTTGTGTTGTGCCAGCAAGGCCATCGCTTCGACCAACGATTCAACGATGAAAAAATCATTCTCATCTTCTGGGTTTACGAACTTGAGACTGTAAACCAGCTCGGTCACCCGGTGTTCAACCTGAATTCGAGTGTTGACTTCCATGAAATAGTGGCGATTGCCGTCAACGATGCATTCAAAGGTCGATGCCGAATCAAGACCGACGGCTTCACCAAAGCGTTCGGATTCAGCTTCCATCCGTTTCAGGACTTCAAGATCCGCTTCCAGCGCCTGCTGTTGTTCTTTCAGTTTTGCTTGCTTCGCTTTTTCTATCTCCCGTTGCAGACCTTCTTGGGTCACTGATGTTTCCAGTAGTTTTTGTTCGTGCATCTGCAATGAACAATCACGCCCACCTAAAGCAATACTCCATTGACCGTTTCCGAGTAGCTGGATCTCATTATGGCGTGTTTGTTCGATATTGAGTTCGATCAAAATATTTTTGTTGTCACCGATGCCGTTGGTTTTAACCTCGTTTAAGATCTCTCGCACGAGTCCAGGGGCATCTGCTGCAGCTTCGTGTATCTGTTTGTCTGAGGGATTCTTTGAGGTCAATAAAGAGGCTCCAAGAATGCGTTGTCCTTTTCCTCCTCCGCCGCCGATCGCTTTGAGGCGAATGCGTGCTCCAGGGTAATTTCTGAACATCTCGGCACACTCTTGTTCGATTTGAACACAGAGTTCTTCAATGGAAAAAAGATCAATTCCTTTGTCGTATGAGGCAAAGAGGATCATGTCCGCAAGATCTTCCAGAGGAATTTTCTTGTTGTTGAGGACTTTTTTGTCAATCTTCAGATCTTCAGCTTTTGCTAAGGCCACTAACTGATCAAAGGTTTTATGCTTTTTGAGTAAGGTTCGGGCGGTGACATTATCAATGCCTGGAGTGACAGAAACATTAACCTGGAGAGCTGTCCGCTTGGCTTCATCTTTTTTACCAGCTGCCTGCTGAGTGCGAGAGCACGGGCCGATAAAGAGTAGGCCGGCGTTTTCCAGAGCAGCAACAAATTCATCATCTTCGGCCATGAATCCGTAGCCGGAAAAGACTGCGTTGTAGCCGTTGTCGAGAGCGATATCAATGATTTGTTGGATTCGTTCAAGCCGCTCTTCTTTTGAAGCACCACTATAGTCAGGAACCCTGTGGACACGGCGAGTATCGGTTAATTGTCGCAACTCTGGAGAAAGAGCATTGGGGTAAACAATCGAATCTTTTTCAGAAAGTAAGATGCCGAAATGAGTGATCCCCATCTCCGTGTAAACATCCATCGCCTCTTTGCGGATAGGGCCGCGGCAAACAATCAGTGGACAAAGGTCCTCACAGGAGAAAGAGCGCACCCACGCTGATGGGGATTGTCCTAGACGGCGGTCTTTATGGATCAAAGGATTATTGTTATAGAAGTCTGTTTTCTGGGTCATAGTTTTAATCTCCACTTTCTATGTGGTTGAAAATATAAATGTAATATATTTCAGTCCTCAACAATTAATGGAATTCACGCTGTACACTTTGCCATGCTGATGGCTTGTAGTGACGCAAGAAGAAGTTGAGGTTTTCGCCAAGGACCTTACGCAGGTCTGTTGGCATGACCAGTGAGGAGATCGAGCCCAGGGCCAGACCTTCTTTGGGGTTCATTAACTCTTTTTCATAGCGTTGGTTCAGGGCTGCTTCTTCTAGTTTCAGCCATTCAGCGGCTTCCTTTTCGGCGTCTTTTTTTGCATCGAGACCATCCATCCCTGCTTTCGTCCGTTCCAGAATATTCGCTGCTATGCGCTGTTTAACCGCTCCACGTACCTTACGCAGTTCAGATTTATAGACAAATTCTTTTCCTGCTGGGCCCATAACGGCAAGGCGGGTTGTTGGTAGAGCGAGAACCAGATCAGCCCCTGTTGGGTAATTATTATAAGAAGCGTAGGCGCCGCCGTAGGCATTGCGGAGTATCAACAGAATTCTCGGGGTCCGGACATCAACAATTGAATCTAGCATCGTCCGCCCAGCTTGGACGATGCCACGCGCTTCCTGTTCTCGGCCCGGCAAGAAACCGGTCGTATCCTCCATGAAAATCAGAGGAATATTGTAGATGTTACAGAAGCGGACGAAGCGGGCAATCTTTACTGCAGAATCACAATCAATTTGCCCTGAGGAAACCGCAGAATTGTTAGCGACAAAGCCGACAACGTTGCCCCCTAAGCGACCAAAAGCGGTGATGGCTTCACGAGCCCGGGTTGGTTGCATCTCAAAATAATCGCCGTGGTCACAGATTTGCTGGATGATGATGGAGACATCAAAGGGGGTATTAAATCCCGTCGGAGAATTGAATGCTTTTTTCAGCAAAGTGTTGATTTCCCACGTCTTGCGATCAATGGGATCACTTGTTTCCAGGAAGGGGGCCATTGTATGGTTGTTGTCGGGAATATAGCTGATAAGACGGACTGCTGTCCGCAGCGCTGCAGTTTCATCAGCGACCGTCAGATCGGTCACACCTGTCGCGGCATGCACCTTTGGCCCACCTAAGTCCTCTGGCGTGATGTCCTCACCCAGAACCGATTTAACAACACCGGGGCCGGTTAAGCCGAAGAAAGTTTCTTCGGGTTGGATGACAAAACTTCCCTGCCTCGGCAGGTAGGAACCGCCACCAGCGTTGAATCCGAACATGCACATCACCGTTGGGACCACTCCACTGATCTTACGCAGAGCGGTAAAAGCCTCAGCATAACCGTCGAGTCCACCAACACCCGCAGGGACAAACGCCCCGGCAGAGTCATTCATGCCGATCAGCGGAATCCCTTTTTCCCCAGCCATGTACATCAGTCGGGCCAGTTTTTGACCATTGGTCGCATCGATTGAACCAGCGCGAACAGTGAAGTCATGACCGTAAAGGGCGACATCGCGACCGCCAATATTCAAAATTCCTGTTACCAGTGATGCACCGTCTAAATTCTTTCCCCAGTTCTGGAACAGAATGTTCGGGTCATTATCCGTGAGAACTTTAATCCGTTCCCAAACCGTCATTCGTTTTTTGAAGTGTTGCTTTTCAATCTGGCCAACCGCCACCGATTTGATGGGTCGTTGGGTCAGTTCATAGCCTTCCTTCATGACCTCTTCGTAAGCACCAGTCTTCCCTGCGATTTCGCCCGGAATGTTAAACTCAACTTCTTCCGCTGTTGCGAGAGGATTTTGCAATGAGGGCTTAATTTTGGTTTTTGACATATGGGCATCCCTTTACAAAAAAAATTAAATTTTATCCGACCTGTCGGTGTTAGTGGCTTTGGCCGGACGAGCTTCAAATCTGAACTAAACTTAAGTGACGTTAAAGCTTGATTAAAAGTAGATAGAGCATAACTAAAACGCTGGTTTACTAACGCAAACAAACAAAAAATAGGCTATATTGTCAAGTGAAATTTTATTTAGGGTAAAAAATATTACTAAAAGTTAAGTAGGTATGGCGGTAAATACAACATTTGTCCTTTATTTGCGTTTTGTTTGTGAACTCTTCGTTGCCTCGCGTTTTGATGAATGATTTGTGGTGTAATATAAAGTTGTTTGTTAGTAAAATGGCTGGTTCTCTTTGATTGTAAGTCAAAAGAGCAAGGTCGCGGGGTTGCGGCCCCGCTCGACGCCTGACTTTTTTGTCGTGCCACAAAAAAGTCAGCAAAAAAGGGCACCCGACCTCCTTGCCCTGCGAGTTCCCTCCATTTCACAGCTGCTTTGAGGAGCGGCAAAAACTCGGGCTGTCGCCCTCAAACATTTGCCGCTCTAATCTCAAACCAGCTGCTCCATTGCGGCTGCGTCACACGGGAATTGACGACAAAACGTCTACTCTTCCCCCCCCCTGATCCCCGCGCTGGAGCGGAGCAAACCGGCGATGAAATAAGCGAGGAATGTTTGAGGGGCTGCAAGTCCCGAGTTTTGCGAGCGCATCGCTGGTTTGTGTAGTGGAAGGAACCTGCCTTGGCAGGCGCGGGGATTGGGGTGACCTCTTTTGGTGACTTTTCTATGTCGTGATAGAAAAGCCACTCGTCTGGCGGGACGAGACCCGCTGGTTTTCTTTGATTAGAACTCAACTGCTCCATTCCGACGACATCAAACAGAAGGGGGAAAATCTACAGTTGAAGTAAAAACGAACAGAAGAATAGTCTCCATAGCAAAAAATCGGTAAGATGTCTTTCGAATACAGTGAAACGCGCTCGATCAACATTTAGCGACACCATACGAGCCCAGTGTTGATCATAACTTCCCCTTTGCCAGAAGAGTTTGACGGATTCCCATGTTTGCCGATTTTTTAAATTTTGAGACAACCTTCCCGACAGAGCTGCTTGATTTTTCAGAGTGGCACAAGGGGATTAAGTACTTTGGATTCTGGGCGATTGAAATATCAGATCCGGCTTGCCAGGATAAAATCAGAGCGTATCAGGAGTACCTCTCCGGTAAATTACATCCCTGTTATAGGCGTCAACCGCATATGACTTTGGTCACGTCAGGCTTGCTTGCTGATCATCATTTCCATCAAGATTTAATGACACAGCAGGTCGACCAGATAGAGAAAAACCATTTTGAATCCTTTTCTTTACAGTTGTCTGGGTGTAATAGCTTTGCTGCTTGTCCTTATCTTTCAGTTCGTGACCCTCTGGGGAAATTGGATTCCATCCGTGCATGTTTGAATCAAATCTCAGCCGAATATGACACGGATCGCTACACTCCACACGTCACTCTGGGATTCTATAATAAAGCCTATAAAACAGCCGCTATGGTAAAGAAATTTTCTGCACTCAGCTCAAATGATATTGAGTTTACAGCCAATGAACTGGTCTTCGCTCAATATGAAACCAGAGATCTTCAAGGTCCCTATCAAGTTCTTCATCGCATTAAGTTAGACAGTTCTTGAGTCGAATTGTTATCACTCTAACGAGGCCGTGTCTTACCTTTTTTGCGTTGATTTCTTATGTCTGTGTTTTTTTCGTACGATTGTCTCAAAGAGAATGCCTGAATCTTTTTCTCGCCCACAAAGCTTCAATGCTTCAAGTATGTTCGGTCGGTTTTCTGGTAGATGCCAAAGTAAAAGAGCCTTTTGCAGACGCCTCTCTTTTGTTGTACGTGGAATGTGGATTTTCTGTCCGCTGAATGGATCTTTGCCCGTATGGTAGATGCAAGTGGAGAGGCTTCCCGGTGTGGGGGTGAAATCCTGAACCTGTTCAACTTTAAGTTGGTGTTTCTTCAGGTAGAGGGCGACATCGATCATGTCATTGACCGTACAGCCCGGGTGGCTGCTGATCAGGTAGGGGACAATCCCCTGGCGTAATCCGAGTTCACGACTTTTTTGGCGGAATTGATCAAGAAAGTTGGTGAATACGCTGGCGCCAGGTTTGCGCATGACCTGGGTAACTTTGTCGCTGGTTGATTCGGGGGCAACTTTGAGTAAGCCACCAACATGATGCTGGATGAGGTCTGTAAAGTAATGTTTCTGCATTGGTAGTAGGTCGTAACGAATCCCTGAAGCAACAAAAGTATGTTTCACCTTTTTGTGTTGACGTATCTTTTTGAGTAGTCTGGTTGCGGGTTGGTCATCGGTGATCAGATTTTTGCACACATCGGGGAACAGACAGCTTGCCCGTTTGCAACTTTTCTCCACCATGGGATGGCTACAATGCAGACCGTACATGTTGGCTGTCGGGCCGCCGACGTCGCTAATGGTGCCGCGAAAATCGTCTTGTGAACAGATAGTGTCAATTTCCCGTAGGATCGAGCGTTCAGAACGGGATTGAATAATTTTGCCTTGATGATGGGTGATAGCACAAAAGGCGCAGCCACCAAAACAGCCGCGATGACTGGTGACAGAGGTGCGGATCTGCTCAAAAGCGGGGATCTCCTGGCTATAACTGGGGTGGGGATGACGCTGAAAGGGCAGATCGTAGGTTTGATCCAGCTTTTCGGTTGAAAGTGGCAACGATGGCGGATTGATAATAACAGTTCGGATGCCATGTTGTTGCGCCAGTGGTTTGGCAGAAAAGGGATTGACCTGTTCACTGGCGAGCTTAAAAGCCAGATTGTAGGCATCGGGCGATTCAGAGACTAGCTCAAATGACGGGAGGGGGAGGGGATTGTCTTGCGGCTCTTTGGTGACAAAAGCTGTCCCTCTAATATCTTGTAAAGTGTCAATCGATTCACCTGCTTTTAAGCGTTGCGCGATTTCCAGCAGTGATGTCTCCGCCATACCATAAAGAAGTAAATCCGCCTTGCTATCAACCAGAATAGATCTTCTGACTTTGTCGGACCAGTAGTCGTAATGTGCCAACCGTCGCAAGCTGGCTTCAATCCCGCCTATGACCGTTGGTAAGCCTTTGAATGCCCCTTTGACCGCGGCGGTATAGGCGATGACGGCTCGATTAGGTCGCTTACCTGCGACTCCGCCGGGGGTGTAGGCGTCATTGTGTCGAAGTTTTTTGGCCGCTGTATAGTGATTCACCATTGAGTCCATGGCTCCGGCTGCGATGGCTGCAAATAGGCGTGGCCGTCCCATTACGGTGAACGCTTCAGGGGTTTTCCAGTCGGGCTGCGCGAGGATACCAACACGAAAGCCATAACTCTCCAGAAGTCGAGCTAATAGTGCTGTTCCGAAAGCTGGATGATCAATGTATGCATCTCCGCTGATAAACAGGATATCTAACTCTTGCCATCCCTTTGCCACCATTTCTGCGCGACAGGTTGGTAAGAAAGTTGTCATATTTAATTTCTGTTTTTGTGGCATAGGTAAACAGTCAGTTGAGGAAAATTCTAATTTGATTACGTTGATCGTTTAACCTTCGTCTCCTGCAATGCAAGCTCCGTAGTTATCGCAATAAGAGTGGCTTATCCGACCTTTTTAGTCAACATTATTTTTAACATCTTTTTATAAATGATCAACAATTACAAATCTTTAGAAAATTGAATATATCATACTTGCTGGTATAATTGTCCTTGACTCTTATTTGATGTTGGGTGTAAATATCACCGCAATGGTTATATATATGAGGCCTGTTTTGCATACGTTATTGGTGCTGAGATAATGATTAAAAATGTTTTTAATTTTTACTACGACGGTTTTCGCTCGATGGTTGTTGGGCGGACACTGTGGAAAATCATCCTCATAAAGTTGTTCATCATGTTTGCTATTCTTAAACTTTTCTTTTTTCCTGATTTCCTGGCAACAAACTTTGATACGGATGCGGAACGAGCAGATCATGTGTTGAATAATCTGACTCAACCTGCATCGAGTACTCAGTAAATATTTTTTGGGGTAACCCTGACCACAACAATAAGGATAGGAGGTAGAACGTGATTGAACAGGTCGATTTGACTATGGTGAACTGGGCGAGAGCCACGTTTGCTTTAACCGCCATGTATCATTGGCTTTTTGTGCCTTTGACGCTTGGCCTCTCTTTCCTCTGCGCATTTTTCGAATCTATTTATGTGAAAACCGGGGATGAGCAGTGGAGGAGATTAACCCGTTTCTGGATGACTTTATTTGGTATTAACTTTGCTATCGGGGTTGCGACCGGTATCATTCTGGAGTTTGAATTTGGCACCAACTGGTCAAATTATTCCTGGATGGTTGGCGATATTTTTGGCGCTCCACTGGCGATCGAAGGGATTGCAGCATTTTTCCTTGAAGCGACTTTTTTTGCTGTTATGTTTTTCGGTTGGAATCGGGTTTCAAAAAAAGCTCACCTGTTTGCGACCTGGATGGTGGCCGTTGGCTCCAATCTTTCCGCTGTCTGGATTCTGATCGCCAACGGCTGGATGCAACATCCGGTCGGAATGAAATTCAATCCGGATTTGGCACGTTTTGAGATGGTTGATTTTGGCGCTCTGGTCTTCTCTCCTGTCGCAATCAGTCACTTTGTCCATGTCACCAGTTCTGGCTTTTTGTATGCGTCATTGTTTGTTGTTGCGGTTTCCAGTTGGTATTTGCTGAGAAAACGGCACCTTCTGTTTGCGAAGCGTTCTTTGACGGTTGCCTGTACCTTTGGTTTGCTCGCCTCTCTGTTTGTGGCTTACACGGGTGATGAGCATGCTTACCACGCTGCTAATGTCCAGCCGATGAAGTTAGCCGCGATGGAAGGACTTTACGATGGCGAGCGCTCTGCCGGGTTGGTTGCAGCCGGTTTATTGAATATGAGTAAGGCTCCCGGGGATGATGAGGATTCCTTTATTTTTCAAGTCAAGGTCCCCATGGTTTTGTCATTGTTAGCTAACCGTGAAATTAATAGCTTTGTCCCCGGCATCAATGATCTGGTTTATGGTAACGAAGCTGAAAACGTTATGGGGGTCGAAGAGAAAATGGTGCGTGGCAAACTCGCCGTTGCGGGACTTGGCGACTACAAAGCGGCCAAGACCTCTGGCGATCAACTTGCCGCAGGTAAGGCGCTGTCTCTGTTTGACGAAAATAGTGACTATCTTGGTTATGGATATTTGGACTACGCTGAACAAGCAGTCCCCTATGTGCCGATTATTTTCTATGCTTTTAGAGTCATGGTGGGATTGGGGACATTCTTTATCCTCGTTTTTATGGTTTATCTCTACTTTCTGTATAAAGATCAGTTGCTGAAGCAACCGTTGTTATTGAAGCTTGGGATGTTCACTTTCTTCCTTGGTCTTATCGCTCAACAAGCAGGTTGGATTGTCACGGAAGTCGGACGGCAACCTTGGGCCATTCAGGGTTTACTGCCTGTCACCGTCGCCAGATCTAACCTTGATTCTGGAACCGTCGAAGTGACCTTCTTTATGTTCCTTATTCTGTTTTCTGCTTTGCTGATCGCCGAGCTCAAAATAATGGCCAAGCAAATTTCTATTGGTCCGGAAGGAGATTGATTATGTTTGGCAGTTTAGACTTATCTGTTTTGCAACAATTATGGTGGTTTATTACGACACTGGTCGGGTCCTTGTTCGTGTTCTTGACCTTTGTCCAGGGTGGTCAAACCCTCCTTTCAACTCTCGGTCTGACAGAAGATGAGAAGGTTCTGGTGGTGAACTCTCTGGGGCGTAAATGGGAACTCACATTTACCACTCTGGTCCTTTTTGGTGGGGCTCTTTTTGCGGCCTTTCCACTGTTTTATGCCACTAGCTTTGGTGGGGCTTACTGGGTCTGGATTCTGATTTTGTTTACCTTTATCATTCAGGCCGTCAGCTATGAATATCGCCGTAAACCCAATAATTTTCTTGGCAAAGGGATTTTTGACGCTTTTTTGTTTGTCAATGGCTCCGTTGGTATTCTGCTGATCGGTGCCGCCGTTGGCACCTTTTTTACTGGTTCTAATTTTACCCTGAATGAATACAACCTGGTGCAGTGGCAGCATGTTCTGCGTGGCTTGGAAGCGGCCTTCAGTTTTTTTAATCTCAGCTTTGGATTGTTCATGGTCTTTTTGGCGAGAACCTTGGGGGCCTTGTATCTAACCAACAATCTTGATCACGAAAGTCTCGTTGCAAAGTTGAAAATATCTTCTTTTAATAATCTTCTTTGTGCACTCCCTTTTCTCATTTATGTGTTGATCCGTCTTGTGATGATGGATGGTTACGCGGTGAATCCGGTTGATAACACTGTGACTCTGGAAGCAAATAAGTATTTTTATAACTTGATCCAGATGCCCCTGAACCTGATTCTGCTTCTAGCCGGTCTTGTGTTAGTTGTCTATGGCGTGACTCTGAACCGTTTTACTGCATCTGTGCGAGGTATTTGGCCAGCAGGTTTAGGGACTGTGATGACGTGTCTGGCGATATTCTTTGTCGCCGGTTATAACAACACCGCTTTTTATCCATCTAAAATTGATTTGGCGAGTAGCCTGACGATCTATAATGCTTCAAGTAGCCATTATACGTTGACGGTGATGAGTTATGTCGCGTTGCTGGTTCCCGTTGTCCTTGCCTATATTATTTGGTTCTGGAGACAGATGGACAGCAAGAAATTGACGCTAGAAGAGTTAGTAACTGATAAGAAAAGCTATTAAACAGGAGTAAATTATGATTCCGTTATTTTTATGGTTGATTCTCATTGTTGCATCTTACGTTGGTTCTCTTAAATTATTGAGTAAGTGGAATCTATTGTAGTCAGGTGAGAAGAGTCTTTATCGGTTAAAGGGCCTCGCTTCTTGTGTTGCGAGGCCCTTTTTTATGCTTTGTCAAAAAAGGTCTAGCAACCGCTACAGCCACTACTTGAACAGCTACTTCCTGTTACCGGAGCAATGGAAAAGCCTTGCCCATAGGTATTACTGATGAAGTCAATCTGGTTCTCTTTGGTGTGAGGAAGAACGGTGTTGTCAATGAGGATCTCTATTTCGTTAATGGTATAAATTTTTTCATCACTTTTTAACTCATCCAGAGTCAAGCCCAAGCTGGGGCCACCTCAGCCAAAGCCTTCAAATACGACGCGTAGATACTTTCCGGAATGCTCTTTCATCAGTTCTTTTAATTTGTCACGTGCAGTGTCTGTAATCGATAACATCTTTACTACTCTCCTTTGTCCTTTTACTATGAGTTATAAGGTTCATCTGAATGTGATAACCTTTTGGATAGAGACTCTATCCTTTTGTTAACCTCAGGTAAATCCGCTACCAGCTGGGGCGCTACAGGTACCACCACCGCTAGAAGAGGCTGCTGAAGTTAAAGAAACGGATCGGGTTGCGATTTTTCCACACGCAGGGCAAGGGACTTGCGCGACGGGCTTTCGTTGGATTTTTTCAACTGTTTGTCCGCAATGTTCACAACGGTATTCATAGATTGGCATAACATTGACCTCCACCTGAGTTGATCTAATACATTCGAATAATCATATATTGTTTTGTCACTGGAGACAAGGGGGCTGCGATCTTTGTGGGAGCTTTCTATCTTATTTTGTCAACAAACGAAAGTGGGAAAACAATAATCTTGCGTATTTGCCCTGAACAATTGATTATGGAGGTGTTTTAGTGGCATTTCAGCTCATGTAATCTAATAAACAACCAATGTCAGGATGCCTTATGCCCATTCGTATTGCCTGTAATCATGTCACCAGCTATAAGTTTGACCGTCCGGTATCATTATCCCCCCACATTTTAAGGCTACGGCCAGCACCTCACTGCCGTACCCCGATCCATGCTTATTCTTTGAAGGTTCTCCCTGAGACTCACTTTTTGAACTGGCAGCAGGATGCTTTTGGTAACTATGTGGCGCGGTTGGTTTTTCCTGAAAAGACCGATGTGTTGCGTTTTGAAGTTGAAGTCATTGCTGATATGACCGTCTATAATCCGTTTGACTTCTTTATCGAAGAATCTGCGGAGAAATACCCTTTCAACTATAGCAAGCTCGAATATACAGAACTTGCTCCTTACTTACAGAAGGTTGTGACCGGGCCCCATTTGCAAAAATGGTTAGAGCGGATTGATCGTAGTGAAGTTCTCACTATCGACTTTCTCGTCGAGGTCAATCGTCAAGTGCAGGAGACAGTCAATTATTCTGTGCGGATGGAGGCGGGGGTGCAGAGTTGCGAAACGACCTTGCAGCGGCAGATTGGTTCCTGTCGTGATTCTGCTTGGTTGCTGGTACAGATCTTCAGACATTTAGGCATTGCGGCGAGATTTGTCAGCGGTTATCTGGTGCAATTGACGGCCGATGAGAAAGCCCTTGATGGTCCCTCTGGACCTGAAGCCGACTTTACCGATCTACATGCCTGGACCGAAGTCTATATCCCCGGTGCCGGTTGGATAGGTCTTGATCCGACCTCTGGTTTGCTGGCCAGCGAAGGCCATATTCCATTGGCTTGTACGCCCCATCCCACCAGCGCAGCACCAGTGACTG
This sequence comes from Desulfuromusa kysingii, assembly GCF_900107645.1. Classification (GTDB taxonomy): domain Bacteria; phylum Desulfobacterota; class Desulfuromonadia; order Desulfuromonadales; family Geopsychrobacteraceae; genus Desulfuromusa; species Desulfuromusa kysingii. The sequence continues at coordinate 19,087 of NZ_FNQN01000007.1, read as the reverse complement.
GCGGGATGGATCTGTGTGAAGTTGAGTTTGAGCACAGTAATACGGTGACCCGCATTCACGAAGACCCACGGGTCACCAAGCCCTATAGTGATGACCAGTGGGCGTTGATTAATGCTCTCGGACAGCAGGTCGATGAAGATCTGCTCGCTGACGATGTCCGCCTGACTATGGGCGGCGAACCAACCTTTGTCTCCATTGACGATATGGAAAGCGAGCAATGGAATACCAGTGCTGATGGACCGCATAAGCGAGAATTGGCTTATAATTTGACGCTGCGTCTGCGTGACACCTTTACTACCGGTGGCTTGCTACACTTTGGCCAGGGGAAGTGGTATCCGGGAGAGCCTTTACCGCGTTGGGCCAATAGTTGCTTCTGGCGTAAAGACAAAGAGCCGATCTGGCACAACCCTGAGTTGTTAGCCGATATTAACAAAGATTATCACGTTGACCATCAGGACGCTGAGAAGTTTGCTAACCGTTTGGTTGAACATCTGGCGATCAATCAAGAATATCTCGTCCCTGGTTATGAGGATACCCTCTACTGGTTGTGGAAAGAGGGCACAGTTCCTGCCAATGTCGACCCGCTAAAAGCTAATCTTAAAGATTCTTCGGAACGTCGCACCCTGGCACAGGTTCTGGAAAAAGGGCTCGGTGATCCGGTGGGATATGCTCTGCCGTTAAAATGGGATCCAGAGAGAGAGGGTTGGAGCAGTAGTCACTGGGAATTCAGGCGTGAGCAGATGTTTTTGATTCCGGGTGATTCCGGTATGGGGTTACGTTTGCCGTTGGATTCTCTCCCTTGGGTCGCACCGGAGAAGCGCGAACCATTCTTTCAACAGAATCAGTTTCAACCGTTGCCACCACTGGAAAACTACCGAGGTCTCTGGTCTGGTCGGTTAATTTCAGAGCAACAACCAGAGCTTGAAAAGGCTGCTTACGAAGAGGAGCAGCAGGTTGAGGTTACGCACACCGCTCTCTGTGTCGAAGCGCGACAGGGGCGGTTGTATATCTTCATGCCTCCACTGAGTTCTTTGGAAGAATATCTGCATCTGATCAGTATTCTGGAACTTACCGCAGAAGAACTTAGTCTCCCCGTGGTGATTGAAGGCTATGAGCCTCCCAGAGATTGGCGCATCGAACGTTTTTCTGTCACTCCGGATCCGGGGGTAATTGAGGTCAATATTCATCCGGTTGGCAGTTGGCAGGAGATTGTTGATAATACCGTACGTTTATACGAAGATGCGCGGCAATGTCGTCTCGGGACAGAGAAGTTTATGCTTGATGGACGCCACACCGGGACCGGAGGTGGTAATCATATCACCCTTGGTGGGGCAACCCCGGCTGACAGTCCGATGCTGCGTCGCCCAGATTTACTGCGTAGTTTGGTGACCTTCTGGCAACATCATCCTGGACTTTCTTATTTGTTTTCCGGGATGTTTATGGGGCCAACCAGTCAGGCGCCGCGCATAGATGAAGCCCGCGATGATTCTCTATATGAACTCGAAATTGCTTTTCAACAGATGCCGGAAGGGGAGGTCGCTGCCCCCTGGTTGGTTGATCGATTGATGCGCAATCTTCTGATTGATGTGACCGGCAACACCCATCGTTCTGAGTTCTGTATTGATAAACTCTATTCACCGGACAGCTCTACCGGACGTCTCGGGATCGTGGAGTTGCGGGCCTTTGAAATGCCGCCCCACGCGCGGATGAGTCTGGTACAAAATTTGTTGTTGCGGACCCTGATTGCCTGGTTCTGGAAAGAGCCGTATAAACATGACCTGATCCGCTGGGGAACGGCATTACATGACCGTTTCTTGCTGCCTCACTATGTGCGGCAGGATATCAAAGATGTTATTGCTGCGCTGCAGACAGCGGGATACCCGTTTCAGGCAGACTGGTTTGATCCGTTTTTCGAATTCCGTTTTCCCCGCTATGGAACTGTCCAGATTGAAGGTATTGAGCTGGAATTGCGCTTTGCAATCGAGCCTTGGCATGTCCTTGGTGAAGAGGTCACTAGTCAGGGGACAGCACGTTACGTTGATTCTTCTGTGGAACGGTTACAATTACATGTTACCGGATTGACAGAAGGGCGACATGTCATTACTTGTAATGGCCGCCGTTTACCGCTGCACAATACTGGTCGCAACGATGAGTTTGTCGCCGGCGTTCGCTATAAGGCCTGGCAGCCCCCTTCTGCGCTTCACCCAACGATCAAATCTGATTCTCCTCTGGTCTTTGATATTATCGACACTTGGAACGGCCATTCGATTGGTGGTTGTACCTATCATGTTGCCCATCCCGGAGGACGAAGTTACGAAGACTTTCCGGTCAATGCGATCACTGCTGAGTCACGCCGGGTCTCTTTATTTCGAGATACGGAACACACCCAAGGCTTACTTCAGCCACAACCTGAATTCAAACGTCTTGGTAAATTCTTCCCTGAGGGAACAGTGCCAGGACCTATGGCGCCGCCAATTGAAGAGTACAATGTGGAATTTCCCTATACTCTTGATCTGCGTCGCCAGCGTCAATAACAATTTTGATTTGCATGCCTGACCGGTTCAGGACAGTGGGATATAAGTGTGAGTATAAAGTTTGAACAGCGTCAAAGTCAGGGGATCGGCTCTCAAGCCTATGCAAGGGAACTGAGTCAAGATGGGGAAAGCTCCTCTCTTCAAGGAACGCTGCCACGGCATGAACAACAACTCATGCAAACGCTGCAAAAGCTGGGCACTAAAAAGTTAGCCAGTCGGCGCAAAGAAGCGCAACGACTATTGCGTGAAAATGGCGCAACTCATAATTTTTTTGGTCCCACGGATGATTCACACTCCTGGCAGTTTGATCCCATCCCTCTGGTGATCGGGAGTGAGGAATGGACGCGGGTTGAAGCGGGCCTTATTCAGCGGGCACAACTTCTAAATCTGATTCTTGCAGATGTTTATGGTCCACAGACACTGATCAAGAAGGGGCTGTTGCCGCCAGAATTGATTTATGCGCACAAAGGGTTCCTCTGGCCATGTGTCGGACTCCCAACGTCGGGTGGACGCCATATGAATCTCTATTCGGCCAACCTTGCTCAAGGAAAAGATGGCCGTTTCTGGGTGCTTGAGGATCATGCCCAACCGCCCTATGGTTCAGGTTACGCGGTTGAAAATAGGATCGTAATGACGCGAAGTTTTCCGCGCCTGTTTCAGGATTTCCAAGTCCACCGTTTGGCTATGTACTTTCGGGCTTTAAAGAATCAATTAAGTCTCTTGGCGCGCAATAATCAGGCTGATCCACGTATTGTGGTGCTGACCCCTGGCCCTGAACATCGACTCTATTTTGAACATGCTTATCTCGCTTCTTACCTTGGTTACCCCTTGGTTCAAGGGGGCGATCTGATCGTACGTGATGGGTGTGTCTGGTTGAAATCGGTGGGCGGACTGCGGCAGATTGATGTGCTGCTGCATCGACTTGAGGATGAACTCTGTGATCCTCTGGAACTGCGTGGTGATTCACTCTTCGGTGTCCCCGGATTGTTGGAAGTGGTGCGTCGTGGCAACGTTGTGACCGCCAATTCGATTGGCTGTGGGGTGATTAAAAATCCTGCATTGCTGGCATTTTTACCTGGAATTTCCAGGTATTTTCTCGGCGAAGAGTTGCTCTTGCCATCGGTCGCGACCTGGTGGTGTGGGCAACCACGGGAACGTAGGTTTGTTCTGGATAATATCAATGAGCTGATTATCAAGCCCATCTATCCGATTCCCGGCTTTCCTGAAATGATTCCGGGACGATTGGATAAAGGGCAAATCTGTGTGTGGAGAGATAGAATCCTCGCTAATCCCCATCTGTATGTGGGGCAAGAGATGTCCAGCTTATCGATGGTTCCGGCTTTCGTGACGGATAAGGTTGAGCAACGCCCCTGTGTTCTAAGCACCTATCTGACGGCTCATGAGCAATCCTATATTGCCATGTCCGGAGGGTTGTCACGTATTAACGAGAATGAAGGCAGCCTGTTGGTGGTCAAGGATGGTGGTTGGAGTAAGGATACCTGGGTGTTGACGCCAGAACTGGACAAGCAGGTGAATCTCTGGCTCGAAGCTCAACCGGATCAGTTCATCGAAGCGCGGACTAAATCTTTGCCGAGTCGTACGGCAGAAAACCTGTTCTGGGCCGGGCGTTATTCTGAACGATCCGAGGCTACGGCGCGGTTGTTCCGGTCGATTCTGGTCAAACTTAGAGAATATAAAGAGTTTCGTGACCCCGATGATCAGCTGGGCTTAAATAATTTGTTACAGGCCCTGACCCATGTCACTTCATCCTATCCTGGATTTGTCGGTGCCGGTGCAGAGACAAAACTGGCTGATCCCCGGGTGGAACTGATGTCTCTTGCCAGTGATAGTGGGCGATCGGGGAGCTTGCGTTCTTCGTTGCGGGGATTCGGTTATTCAGCTTATACGGTCCGGGATATCCTCCCTGAAGACGCCTGGCGGATTGTCGATAATATTCAGCAGAACTGGAATCCGAAGTTTTCAGTCAGCTTGATTGGAAGTGGACGGTTGCAAGAAAGTGTCAACCAGCTGCTACTGCAATTGTCAGCCTTCAGTGGTCTTAATAACGACAATATGGCCCGCGAAACCGACTGGCGGATGTTGAAAATCGGCCGCAGTTTGGAACGAGCGCTGGCACTTATCGCCTTATTACGGGCGACGTTGGTTCCTTATTACAAGCCATCAATGCAAGCGCAAATATTCGAAACGGTGCTTTCAACCTGTAACAGCCTTATCACTTATCGCCGCCGTTATCGCTCATTTATGCAATTACCGACGATCCTTGAGTTACTGTTGTTGGATGAAAATTATCCCCGGGCTCTGAAGTGCCAGTTGACCCAGCTCTCTCAGCTGGTGGTTGCGTTACCGCACGATCAACCCTCTGAACGGGCGCTGGACGATGAGAGGCTGATCAATGAGGCGTTGGCAGAGCTCAACACCATTGATCCAAAAAAACTTGCACAGTCTGCGGATGATGGTCAGAGCTATCCATTTTTGGATACTTTCCTCAGCGCGCAGAAAAAACAACTGGAAAAACTGTCAGAGACTCTGATCCAGCTCTATTTCAGTCCGTCTCAAGTTCCGCAACGGTTGGGTTCTGTGCAGCAGGAAAAAGCATCATGAATTTTCGTGTTAAACATGCGACTCAATATACTTACAGCGAACCGGTCTCACTCTGCCGGAACGAAGCCTGTTTGTTGATCCGGGAGACCCCGTGGCAACACTGTATCTCCAGTGAGTTACAGATTGATCCTGCCCCTTCGGATCTCCGTCAGCGGCTGGATCCGTTCGGTAACCGAATCAACCATTTTGCCATCCAGCATCCGCACAATAAGCTCGTTGTTACAGCACTCAGTGAGGTTTCGGTGTGTTCAAATCCAAATATTTTAGTTTCCGCAAACCAATTTTCTTGGGAGACAACAAAAGCACGATTGCATCGTGAATGGAGCGAAGAGGTCTTTGCAGCCCTGCCGTTTCTTTACGATTCACCTTTTGCACAGCGCTCTCCCCAGTTGGAGGCTTATGCGCGGACGTCGTTTCCGCCTGACCGTCCACTCGGAGAGGCTACATTTGATTTGATGCAACGCATTTATCATGAGTTTAAATATGATCCTGGCTTTAGCACAATTTCCACACCTCTCTCTAAGGTATTGTCAGAACGGCGTGGCGTCTGTCAGGATTTTGCCCATCTTGGAGTGGCCTGTTTACGGTCAATAGGACTGGCTGCTCGATACGTTAGTGGTTATATTGAGACTCTCCCACCGGCTGGACAAGAGCGGTTGGTGGGGGCCGATGCTTCACATGCATGGTTTTCTGTCTATGTTGCTGATCTCGGCTGGGTCGATTTTGATCCGACCAACAATAAACTCCTTTCAGATCAACATATCACCGTTGCCTGGGGACGAGACTTCTCCGATGTTTCCCCTTTGCGAGGTGTGGCACTCGGAGGTGGGAAACATAAAGTTTCTGTCTCCGTGGATGTCGCCCGGCAGCCCGCTGGTCTTGTTGGTTGACTAAGTTGAAGATAGCCTGATAGCCATAAAAACTATAAGGAAAGGATTCTCTGATGAAATTTGATGGTTACAACACCGAAGGGTTTTACGATGAGCTATTTGATCCCCAGGGGAAGCCCCGTTCGGGGGCTGATCTCCTCATTGAGAGGATCAACGCGTTGCCGGAGGCCGAGCTCCAAAGGCGTCAAAAAGCCGCAGAAAGTTCTCTTCTGAACCTTGGCATCACCTTCAATGTTTATGGTAACGATTCGCAAACAGAAAAGATCTTTCCTTTCGATATGGTGCCGCGCATCATTCAGGCAGAAGAGTGGCAAACCCTTGAGCCGGGATTAAAGCAGCGGATCAAAGCCCTGAACTGTTTTATTGATGATGTTTACAATGAACAGAAGATTCTCAAAGATAAGATTATCCCCGCCGATCTGGTCCTCTCAGCTGACGGTTTCCGTAAACCCTGTATTGGCCTGAAGCCCCCTGGTGGTATCTGGTGCCATATCACCGGCACCGATCTTGTCCGTGGCGGAGATGGGGAATTCTATGTCCTCGAGGATAATTTGCGTTGCCCTTCGGGGGTCTCCTATGTTTTGGAAAACCGTCTGTTGATGAAACGGATATTCCCGATGGTTTTTGATGCCTGCAGCGTCCAGCCGGTGAATGAATATCCGAACCGTTTGCTGGACATGCTCCAAGAAATTGCTCCGCTGGGTGTCCGCTCGCCAATGGTGGTGGTCTGGACTCCGGGAATGTATAATTCCGCCTATTTTGAACATAGCTTTTTGGCGCAGCAAATGGGGGTTCCGTTGGTTGAAGGGAGTGACTTGGTGGTCCATCGCGGTGAAGTGATGATGCGGACGACCAAAGGTCTGGAACGGGTGGATGTCATTTATCGGCGGATCGATGATGACTTTATGGATCCCAAGGTTTTCCGGTCAGATTCTATGCTCGGGGTTCCGGGATTAATGGAAGCTTACCGACGCGGGAAAGTTGCCTTGGCGAACGCTCCCGGTACTGGCGTTGCAGATGACAAAGCTGTATACGCCTACGTCCCTGATATTATTCGTTACTACCTTAACGAAGAGCCCATCATCAAGAACGTCAAGACCTTTGCCTGCTGGCGTGAAGATGAGCGTAAATATGTGTTAGAGAATTTGGATAAGTTGGTAGTGAAGGCGGTTAATGAATCCGGTGGTTACGGGATGCTGGTTGGCCCCCATTCTACAAAAGCAGAGCAGGAAGAGTTTGCCAAGCGGATCAAAGCTAGTCCGCGAACCTATATTGCCCAGCCGACACTTGATTTGTCGCGGGTTCCAGTGATGGTTGAGGATCACTTTGAAGGTCGCCATGTCGATTTACGCCCTTATATCCTTTATGGCAGCAGCGATATCTACGTCATGCCCGGGGGCTTGACCCGGGTGGCCTTGAAAAAGGGATCTCTGGTGGTCAATTCTTCGCAGGGTGGTGGGAGTAAAGATACTTGGGTCCTGAATGCTGAAGGGGGACGATCACCTGAATCACCTATGCCAAAAGAGGAGGGATTATAATGTTAAGTCGCGTTGCAAGCTCTATCTACTGGCTGAATCGTTACAGCGAACGGGCAGAAAATGTCGCTCGGTTTATTGATGCCAATTATCAGATGGCTCTGGATCTCCCCGAGAGTACCAGCAGCCAGTGGCAGCCTTTGATTAATACTACGGGAGATCATGAGTTATTTGAAAAACTCTATGGTGAGGTGACCCGGGAGAAGGCTATTGAGTTTCTGGTTTTTGATCGGAATAATCCCAATTCAATTCATTCTTGTGTGCGTGCTGCGCGCGAAAACGCCCGTTCTGTCCGCGAGTATATCAGCTCGGAGATGTGGGAACAGCTCAACACCTTTTATCTGATGATTAACAGTGCTGCTAAAGAAGATTCGCTGGACCTGCCACATCAGTTTTTTGCCGACATTATGACTGCAAGTCATACTTTTATCGGTATTACCGACTCCACTATGAATCATGGTGAAGGTTGGCACTTCGGTCGTTTGGGACGTTTGCTGGAGCGGGCAGACAAAACCCTGCGGATTCTTGACGTCAAATACTTTATCCTGCTCCCATCAGTCGATTATGTCGGTAGCCCGTACGACAATATCCTCTGGGGGGCTCTGCTCCGTTCAGGCAGTGCGTTTGAAATGTATCGTAAACGCCATGGTCGGATTGATCCGAAAAAAATTGTCGATTTCCTACTGCTAGATCTCCATTTTCCCCGTGCGGTTCACTACTGTCTGGATGCTGCTATGAGTTCCTTGCAGCATATTACCGGTGGCCGACGTGGCACTTATTCAAACAAGGCTGAACAGGTATTGGGTCGCCTCCTTGCCGACTTTGATTTTGCCTCTTTGGAAGAGATCTTCGAGCAGGGGTTACATGAGTATCTGGTTAAAACTGAGGCCGAAATTCTTGACGTTGGAATCTCGATCCGTGAAGTTTTTTTCACTCCGCAGATCGCTGATCATGATAGTGCCACGGTGATGAGAGCCCTCGAATAACAGAGAATAGGAATTGCAGAGATGCCATGGATTAAGGCTGGTTGCAGGCTTGATTTCTTTATGGAAACGGCTACCCCTCTAGTGCTGATGTTACGGCCACGGAGTAATGCGGAACAATGGGTCGCCCGGGAGTCCTATACTCTGAATCCCCATGTGACTGTCACCGAGTTTTCAGATACCTACGGTAATCTCTGTCAACGCTTAATCGCACCGTTGGGGGCTTTTTCTATCACCACATCGGCAGAAGTTAAGACCACCGATGTCATTATTGCGGGACCAGGGGCACCTCTGGTTGAGGTTCAGCGATTGCCCGAGCAGGCTCTTGTTTATCTGCTGCCGAGCCGTTACTGCGAATCCGACCGCTTTGGTGAGCTAGCCTGGGGCCTCGTTGCCGAGGTGCAGCCGGGTTACGATCAGGTGGCGACGATTGATTCGTGGATCCGGAACACCATCCGCTACACTCCAGGTTCAAGCAATGTCCCCATCTCAGCCAGTGAAGTCAATTCGAGAGGGGAAGGGGTCTGCCGCGATCTGGCTCATCTGGGAATCGCTTTATGCCGGAGTATCTGTATCCCAGCACGTTTAGTTGTCGGCTATCTTGTCGGTTTACAACCGATGGACCTACACGCCTGGTTTGAAGCGTTTGTCGGAGGTCGTTGGTATACGTTTGATCCAACCCAGAATCAACTCTGTAATGGCCGGATTGCGATTGCGTATGGTCGTGATGCTGCAGACGTCGCAATTTTTCATCAATTTGGTGCTGGCGATGTGTTAACCAATTTAGCGGTACAGGTTGAGTGGCTCCAGAACGCACCATGATTCAGCTTTTTGGATTTTTTGGAGTAAGGTTTTGATGCCAGTGACGGAGAGAGGATACAAGGGAGACGCATATGAATTATGCTGAGGCATTTTGTGAAGTTGAAACCGAACTGCAAACGATCAAAAACACCGGGAAGATTGCCACTTATATTCCCGAATTAAGTCATGTCGATCCACGTCAGTTTGGTGCCCATCTGACCACAATCAACAAGGAACACTATTCTCTTGGAGATTCTCAGACCAAGTTCTCAATTCAAAGTATTTTTAAAGTGTTGGCTTTGACATTGGCCCGTGGATTTGATGAAGATCATCTCTGGAACCGCGTCGGGGTGGAACCGTCGGGGTCACCATTTAATTCTCTGGTACAGTTAGAGTATGAGCAAGGAATCCCACGTAACCCGTTGATCAATGCTGGAGCGATGGTTGTTTGCGATGTTCTTCTCAATCATCTGCCCAATCCGCGGCAAGATTTTATCAAATTTGTCAGAGGTCTAGCGGGTGATACCGATATAGATTATTGCTCCAGAGTGGCTACCTCAGAAAGACTGACCGGGCATAAGAATGCGGCAATGATCAACCTGATTAAGTCTTATGGAAATATAACTCACGACATTGATAAGGTGTTAGATTTTTACTGTGACCTCTGCTCCATTGAGATGAGTTGTAAACAGTTGGCTCAAGCATTTTTATATCTGGCTACAGATGGGGTCAATCCTATCAATGGAGAGATGGTGATCAGTGCCAGAAAATCCAAGCGGATCAACGCAATTATGCAACTTTGTGGCTTCTATGACGAGGCTGGGGAGTTCGCTTTCAAGGTTGGCTTGCCGGGAAAAAGTGGGGTTGGAGGAGGAATTGTCGCGGTTCATCCCGATAAATACAGTATTGCTGTCTGGAGTCCGCCTCTGAATGCGAAGGGAAACTCTTTCATGGGGATGAAATTTCTCGAACTATTTACCACCCGAACAGAGTCCTCGATTTTTTGACTCTCATGGCTTTCAATAGAGTGAAATTGATAAAATCTTTTCCTTACCTCACCCATAACCAAGGAGCCCGGCTATGACACGCGATGACATCATGAAAATTATTGAAGAAAAAAACGTGAACTTTTTTCGTTTACAGTTTGTCGATATCTTCGGATTTATGAAGAATGTTGCTATCCCGCGTAGTCAGATTAAGAAAGCCCTTGATGGACAGATGATGTTTGATGGCTCTTCGATTGATGGGTTTGTCCGCATAAATGAGTCGGACATGTACTTGAAACCGGACTACAACAGTTTTTTGGTTCTCCCCTGGAGAAAAAGAGACGGAATCAATGCTGCGCGGATTATTTGTGATGTTTACAGAGCGGATGGGACACCGTTTATTGGTTGTCCGCGAGTCAATTTGAAGCGTGTTCTGGCCGAGGCTAAAGAGCTTGGTTATACGATGAACGTTGGAACGGAGTGCGAATTTTTTCTGTTCCAACAAGACGAACAAGGAAAAATGAAAATCGAAACCAATGATGTCGCGGGATATTTTGATGTCGACCCCGAAGATACCGGCATCGGTTGTCGACGTGAAATTATTGAAACCCTCGAAGCGATGAATTTCGAGATCGAAGCATCCCATCATGAAGTGGCTGAAGGACAGCACGAGATTAACTTCAAGTATGCCGATGCCCTGACCGCAGCCGATAACACTTTGACCTTTAAATGGGTGGTCCGCTCAATTGCCGCTAAACATGGCTTCCACGCTACTTTTATGCCCAAACCCGTTTTTGGTATCAACGGTTCCGGGATGCATACTAATCAGTCGTTGTTCTCCCTTGACGGGGAGAACGCCTTTTTCGATGAAAATGGCCCGCTCAAACTCAGTGAGACGGCTTATCATTATATCGCTGGTATTCTCAAAAATGCCCGGGGCTTTACTGCGGTTACGAACCCTTTGGTGAATTCTTATAAGCGGTTGGTGCCGGGCTATGAAGCGCCAGTTTATGTCGCCTGGTCAGCATCAAATCGCTCTGCTCTGGTGCGTATTCCCGCATCTCGTGGTCTTGGGACCAGAACCGAGATACGCAGTCCAGATCCTTCATGCAATCCTTATCTTGCTTTAGCCATGATGCTACAAGCAGGGCTTGACGGGGTGAAAAACAAGTTGGTTGCTCCAGAATCGGTCAATGTAGATATTTTCCATATGACCCCCGCAGAAAAGCAGACTGCCGGTATTGACAGTCTTCCCGGTAGTTTGGAAGAAGCCCTTGTCGCACTCAAACAGAGCCCGATCTCTAAAGAAGCACTGGGTGAGCACATTTTAAATAAATACATCGAGGGGAAGACGCAGGAATGGAATTCCTATCGGACCGCCGTAACTGACTGGGAAACCAATAATTATATTAAGAAGTACTGATTTTTCTCCCTTGATCTTATCTCCATCGCCCACGATTGTTAACTCGTGGGCGATTTTTGTTTCAGGCTGAAATTGGCGCAGCTGTGCAGCGCAAAAATCAATACCGAGATCTCCTTTCAAGAAAAAATTATAAATAATTGTTTCCTCAATCAGAAGGGTGAATTAAACTAAGGAAACAACGTTCTATTTTTCTAGTGGAGGAATTAACGATGGCAGAGCTGATTTTAACCCGCAAAGAGAACCGTATCGGATTTATTACCTTAAATCGACCGGAGGCAATGAACACCTTTATCCCTGAGTTTGCTGATCAACTCGATCAGGCTCTCTGGGCAATGGAGAAAGATGATGATGTTAGAGTCATTGTCATTAATGCTGCAGGCAAGAACTTCTGTACCGGAATATCTCTGGACCAATTCAAAAACAAGACCCATCAGCAATACCGGAAATTTTTATATGGGATTGATGCCTTTTACCACACGCTGGACATGTTGAATAAACCGACTATTGCCTCAGTGCAGGGGTTTGCCTTGGCGAACGGGGCAGGTCTTTCGTTCGCTTGTGATCTGACTGTTGCCGCAGAATCCGCCACCTTTGGGACGACTGCCATTAATGTCGGGTTGATTTGTCTGGGGCCTGCCGCACCGATGGCAAAGATTATTGGCAAAAAGAAGACGATGGAGATGGTTTTAACCGGGGACATGATTGGTGCAGCAGAAGCTGAGCGGCTTGGTCTCGTCAACAAGGTGGTTGCGGATGCGGATCTGACGGCTGAGACCCTCAAACTGGCAGAAAAACTGGTTTCTAAGAGCCCGATTGCTTTGCGTATCGGTAAAGAAGGGCTGAAGCGGCTTCAAGATGTTCCATATCATCAAGGGTTGGATAGTATGGATGATCTATTTGCAACCCTGTGTGCGACCAAAGATGCAGAAGAAGGGGTACAGGCTTTTCTGGATAAACGCAAACCTGATTGGAAGGAATGTTAAAAATATCTGTATTTTTAAAGAACTGATTTTCCCGAAAAGCCCCCGTTTTCATTTGCGAAATCGGGGGCTTTTTTGAGATTACAAAAACAGCTTGTAGGCTGAATCATCGGTCTCCTCAATGTAGTGATATCCAAGATTGTCGAGGAATGACTTGAGTTTCTTCTCATTCTTGTCTGGAATCTCCAGACCGATCAGGACGCGCCCAAACTCTCCACCTTGGCTGCGGTAGTGAAAGAGAGAGATATTCCAGTCTTCCCCCATATCAGCTAAAAACCGGATCAGCGCTCCGGGACGTTCCGGGAACCAGAAGCGGAAAAGCCGTTCGCGGGTTGCTTCAGCAGAGCGACCTCCAATCATATAGCGGAGGTGGGTTTTTGCCAGTTCGTTATTGCTCAGATCAATGGTTTTGTAACCGGCCTTATTCAACCGGTTGGCAAAATTATTGCGAATATCTCCGTTACCGATTGATACCCCGATAAAAAGTTGCGCCTGGGTCCGATCGGATAAGCGGTAATTGAATTCGGTGATATTGGTTTTATTGAGGATATGTTGACAGAAATAGCGTAATGCGCCCGGTTCTTCAGGGATGGTAACGGCAAATAATGATTCGCTCCCTTCGCCGGCTTGTGTCCGTTCGGAGACATAACGCAAACGTTCAAAGTTCATATTTGCGCCGGAATTAATCGTGACTAAGGTTTGTCCTGTCACCTTGTATTTCTGTATATATTGTTTTAAGCCCGCCATGCCCAAGGCCCCGGCTGGTTCAACGATCGATCGAGTTGCCTGATAGATCGTCTTGATAGCGCTACAAAGTTCATCGGTATTAACGCGGATGATTTCATCCACATGTTGACGGCATAAATCAAAAGTGAGTTTGCCAACCTGTTGCACTGCGACCCCGTCAGCAAAAATACCAACGGATGGTAAGATGACCCGTTTGTTAGCTTGTAACGATTGATACATGGCATCACTGTCATTTGGTTCTACCCCGATGACTTTAACTTGTGGCGACAAGGCTTTTAAGTAAGCGCCAATGCCCGAAATGAGGCCACCACCTCCAACCGGAACAAAGACTGCGTCAAGTTTTCCAGAGCTCTGCCGCAATAATTCGTCTGCGACGGTCCCTTGGCCAGCAATCACCAGCTTGTCATCAAAAGGGTGAATATAGGTCATGCCTGTTTCCGCGAGAATCGCTTTACAACGTTCGGCTGCTTCTGAATAGTTGTCTCCATGAAGCACAATTTTTGCACCGAAAGCCTTCACAGCGTCAATTTTGATCTGCGGTGTTGTTGCCGGCATCACAATCAAAGCTTTTAGACCGAGCTTTTGAGCTGAGAAAGCGACCCCTTGGGCGTGATTTCCCGCAGAAGCGGCAATGACCCCTTTATTCTTTTCTGCTTCTGAGAGTTGGGCAATCTTGTTGTAAGCTCCCCGTAATTTGAAGGAAAAAACCGGCTGGAGGTCCTCACGTTTGAGGAACACTCGGTTCTTAAGTTCGGTGGATAAGTTAACGGCCTCTTCAAGCGGGGTTTCAATTGCGGCTTCATAAACTTTGGACGTGAGGATGTGGCGAATCATCTCTTGCATAATAATAGATTTCATTCCTTGTTATTAACGAGAAAAATAAGCGCTAAAACTCCGCTTATTGGTTAAAAAATAACTTTACTTTGATGCCTGCCAATAAATGATATACTTCCTGTCATGAAAAAGCTGCATGTTTTTAACTACTGGGATCGTTCGCAGGCGTCGCTGATTCAAGAAATCCTGGCTAACGAAGGGATTCAGTGCATCCTCAAAAATGATCAATTGTCTTCTGCTTTGGGGGAGATCCCTTTTATTGAATGTCAACCAGAGCTCTGGGTGATTGATGATGAGGTCTTTCCGCGAGCACAAATGTTTTTACAATCCTGGCTACAGAATGATATCACTCCTGGTGATTCTTGGATATGCCCTGCCTGTGGAGAACGTTGTGATGCCCAGTTTGGAGCCTGTTGGGCCTGTGGGGTTTTACGTGAGGAATGATTTGACCTTGTCATGGCGTTCATCCCGCAGAGCTTTTTTCTGCCCCACTTCTTGACCAGACGTTGTCCATTTTATTAGGATATAGCGAACCTTGATTTTTTTACTCTCATTCCTTAAAGGTTTTTTTATGCGGATTATTGTTGACCAGACTCTCTGTTGCGGTCACGCAGCATGTGTCAAAATCTGTCCAGAAAATGCAATCAGTCTCATTGCCGGTAAAGCGACTATCGATGCCTCCAAATGTACTGTTGATGGTCTTTGCATCCCTGCTTGTCCCCATGGTGCTATCGAGTATGACGATGATTATGCCGGTGGTGTCGGTTGTGGTTTTTAATTTGAATTCCCCCTTGTAGTTTTTAAAAGACTGGATTTTTGGCATGATACTCTCTGGTAAAGAAATAGAAAATCGCATTGGTGGCGATATTGTCATTGATCCCTACGATAAAAACCGCATCAATCCCAACAGTTATAATCTCTCTTTGCATGACGAACTGATTATTTACAGTGAACCTTTGCTGGATATGAAGCGAGACAACCCCTACCAAAAAATCCAGATACCAAAGGAAGGTTTGGTGCTAGAGCCAAATCGTCTCTACCTTGGCAGAACTGTCGAGTTTACAGAGACAAAAGGGTTGGTTCCCATGCTGGAAGGTCGGTCTTCTATTGGGCGTTTAGGCCTTTTTGTTCATGTGACAGCTGGATTTGGTGATGTCGGCTTTAGAGGTTTCTGGACCCTGGAAATTTTTTGTGTCCAACCTATTCGTATCTATGCCGGAGTTGAGATTTGCCAGATCTATTACCACAGCATCGAAGGGGACTATGAAAACTATACCTGCGGTAAATATCAGGGCAATCTGGGGATTCAGACCAGTCTATTATTTAAAGATTATGAAGCTTGAATTTTATAGAATTGTTGTTCAGGAAGACGTTTTTACAAGAGAGAAATGATAGCCTGACCTCTTGATGGCTCAATCGGTTTGTTGAGTCCAGTTAGATTGTTGATACAGTTTTCCATCGTTTTTGCTCAAGGGGGTCGGACGGTTATATGTCACAGGTAAGTTTGTTTCGGCGGTTTATCAATCGCTATTTAATTGACGGGCTGAGCGGAATGGCCCTTGGTCTGTTCTCAACCCTCATTGTTGGTCTCATCATTAAACAGATCGGGGCGGGGATTGGCGGCTCTCTTGGTACCATGTTACTGCAGATCGGTAGCATCGCTCTGGTCACAACTGGAGCAGGCATTGGAGTGGGGGTCGCTCACAAACTTAAAGCCCCCAGTCTGATCGTCTACGCTTCGGCGGTGACGGGAATGTTTGGAGCCTATGCGGGCAAGATTCTTAGTGGCAGCGTTCTGCTGGGGCCCGCTGTACATCTGGTGGGACCCGGCGAGCCACTGGGGGCGTTTATCGCCACTTTGGTCGGTATTGAGATGGGGCGGTTGATCTTTGGCAGGACTCCCCTCGATATTGTCATTACGCCTATGGTCACTCTGATCAGTGGTGGGCTGGTGGCTATCTATATTGGCCCGGCGATCGCAACCTTTATGACCTATCTGGGGGATATTATCCTGTTTGCCACCCAGCAGCGCCCCTTGAGTATGGGCATTATTGTCTCGGTATTTATGGGAATCTTTCTCACTCTGCCGATCAGTTCGGCCGCTATTTCTATTATTTTAGGGCTCAAAGGGTTGGCGGCAGGAGCCGCAACCGCTGGCTGTGCTGCACAGATGGTGGGTTTTGCTGTCGCCAGTTACCGCGAAAACAAGCTCAATGGATTGCTAGCTCAAGGGCTGGGAACCTCCATGCTGCAGATGCCAAATATTGTCAGAAATCCACGCATATGGATCCCTGCTATCGTCGCCAGTGCTATCACTGGACCGATTGCCACCGTGCTCTTTGGGATGGAAAATAACCCTAGCGGAGGCGGAATGGGCACCGCTGGCCTCGTCGGTCAAATTATGACTTGGAACACCATGATTACCTCAGCGAACCCAGGGATTCTTGTTGTCAAAATTGCCCTTATCCATTTTCTTTTGCCGGCGCTAATCGCTTTTGCCGTCTCCGAGTGGTTACGCCGCATTGGCTGGATAAAGTATGGTGATATGAAGTTAGACCAGTGACAACATACGGGGCAGCTCCTGCATATTCTCATATAGACTATGAAGGCAAGATTAGTGTTAAGTCCACAAGTATGCTCTGTTCAATCTCCTTATTATTTGCACATTTCAAGTACAGTTTCTGCACATTTGCCCTATAGAGTTTCGATAAGCGTCATTGCGCACCTAATTAATTTTAGGGGAAACTTATCAAACTCTTGGAGGCATCTATGTTCAATCTACACCTGTTTCACAGTATGAAGCCGTTTACTCATGCGCTGCGCTATCCTGTCCTTCTCATGATATTTTGTTCGCTGGTGTTGCTCTGTGGATGCGGAAGCAGTGATAGCGATAGCACCGTGGATGATGACGTAACGACAACTGTTGAGACCGATGATAGTGATTTTGAGACCCCTGATTGGACCGATGCTACCCATAGCAAAGGAGCCGATCCCGATTTTGCGGAGGTATTTAACGTGGGTGTCGCTGCGGAAGATGTTGAGGTTAAGCGTTTAGATTTTGTCGTCACCTCAGCACGCTGGCAGAGTATGCTCGACGATATGACTACAAAGTATGGAACCTTCGGCCAACACTCAACGAGCGTGCAAGATACGGATGAGGATCCGATTTTTGTCCCCGCTGATATCTATTATAACGATATCCAGTGGTATCGGGTGGGCATCCGCTTCAAGGGCAACTCTTCGCTACAGACAAGCTGGCAACAGGGCATTCTTAAGCTGCCTTTCAAGCTGGATTTTGATGAATTTGAAGATGATTATCCCCAAATCGACAACCAACGTTTTTATGGCTTCAAAAAATTAAGCTTAAAAAACAACTATAATGACGAGTCTTTGATGCGCGAGCAGGTGGCTGCTGATGTATTCAGAGATGCCGGAGTCGCGGTGTCGCATACGGCCTTCTATGCTCTGTATATAGATCACGGCGATGGCCCCGAATATTTTGGTCTTTACACTCTAGTTGAAGAGGTGGACGACACCGTTATCGATACACAATTTACCAGTGACAAGGGTAATCTGTATAAACCTGAAGATGGCGCGGCAACCTTTGTCGAGGATGAGTACGACAGCATTGCCGAATATTTTGAGAAGAAAACTAACGAAGACGATGAGGACTGGTCTGACATCGAGGATATGTTTATCGCCTTGCATGACGATACTAGTTCTGCGGCAACTTGGCGGGCCAATCTTGAAGCTACTTTCGATGTTGACGCTTTCCTCAAATATCTGGCGGTCAACGGTATCATTCAAAACTGGGATACCTATGGGTTAATGGCGCACAACTACTATCTCTACAACGATCCCGACACAGCTAAACTGGTCTGGATTCCTTGGGACAATAACGAAGCTCTGCAGGATGGCAATATGGGCGGTGCCCTAGATCTTGATTTCGCTAACCTTAACTCCGCTAGTTGGCCGCTTATTGCACAATTGTATGCGGATGATGTCTATAGAGAGCGCTACGATGGGTATCTGCAAGATGTCATTGATGATGCGTTTGCAACCGCTAAAATTCAAGCGACCTATGATTACTATGCTGAGCTGATAGAGGACTATGCAATTGCGGAACGGACTGGATATAGCTTTTTAGAGAGTACCAGTGATTTTTACAACGCTATTAACATACTCAAAGCGCATGCGCACAGTCGGGCTAGTGCGGTTAGCGCTTATCTCGATTAGATACGGCAGCTATCCCTCGGTATCACCGGGGGATAGCTGCAGCTAAATATGGCTTCGAGAGCACTAGCTATTTTCTATTTTCTGCAGATCCTGCTGGCGCATAAACTCCTCAAGCTCACCAGACGAGAAATTCCGGGGACATAATACCAATTTAAAGAACTTGCAATGGAAAAATGAATTCGTTAGGCTGATAGCCACTAACCAATAACATGGATGACACCGATCCGGAGGGGGATTGATGGCACGTTTTGCTCGTCTGGTTATTCTTACCTATCCACATCACATCACTCAACGTGGTGTCCGCTCTATGGACATCTTTTCTGACGATCAAGACCGACTCACTTATTTGCAAGTGATGGCCGAGCATGCTGAACTCTCAGGCGTGACCTTCCTGGCCTGGTGTCTGATGACCAACCATGTTCACCTCATTGCTGTCCCTGAAAACGAAAATTCTCTGGCACGCTCCATCGGAGAAGCTCACCGCCGTTACACACGTATGAAAAATTTCACAGAAGG
>NZ_FNQN01000011.1 GCF_900107645.1 Desulfuromusa kysingii | reverse complement strand
GGAACAACTGGGAACGAATTACACCGCTGTTTTCGTATCCACCGGATATCCGCAAGGCGATCTATACGACTAACGCCATTGAGTCGGTCAATATGTCGCTGCGAAAGGTGACGAAGAATCGGGGCTCGTTTCCAAACGACGAGTCGATGATTAAACTGATGTATTTGGCTCTGCAGAATATATCCAAGAAATGGACAATGCCGATCCGCAACTGGCGATCGGCACTGAATCAGTTTTCGATTATGTTTGAAGGGCGGATGCCGCTACTTTAACCGGCGGGCTATTTACACAATTTACTTTACAGGCCCAGTATCTTAGGGATGCCCATGGTGATATTGAAATTATCCATTTAATAAGGTAGATCCAAAAATATCAGATTTAGCTTTTTCTTCGAAAGGACGATTTGCCTTTTTATGCGAACTTGATTTGATGCCCAAACAGTGGCAGACCTTTTGCCTTTTCAAATTTTTGGCAAAAAATATAAGAATCAGACCACTTTCTCCATCACAACAATCATAGGTGTTTTTCTTCTGGCTGGATTTACCCCATAAAAAATTCCTCAAGCTGTGAGCCAACGTTGAACAGTTCGTAACTCGCTTGTTTAAAAATCTGTACTGTCAAAGATAGCAGATCAATCGGCGTTATATTATCTTGTGTTTATGAAGAAATAATAATATGTTTGTAGCTTATTCGGCAGAATGTTGTTGTAAGCATTTTAAATAAATCCACTTTTGTTAACCGCTTATCAATGGAACATACCGTAGAAAATGAATGCCCTTAAGCCAAGATCAGTGGACCGGACCACTTCTTTCGTTGCAAAAGGTTTGGAGCGACTTGAGAACAACATGACTCTGCGAGCGATCCAGCGTGGGTTGATATTCCCTCTACCGTTAATTGTTGCCGGCGCAATGTCTCTATGTTTGCTACATTTTCCCTATTTAACCTTACAAAATTTTCTCACTGAACTATTCGGAGTTGCTTGGCGATCAGTTCTGGAAACCATTGTTCAGGGGTCTTTTGGTGTGGCCTCTTTAGCCGTTGTCTGCGGTGTCGCGCTCAATCTTGCGCTGTTACTCAATGATTCGGATAGGCAAGGTTTTGTCAGCCCCGGAATGACCACTATGGTGGCACTGTCCTGCTACATAATTATTGTTGGTTCCCCCAATCTTTGGACCTCTCAGTTTTCATTAGGCTCTGGGTTGTTTTTAGCCGTTGTTTCTTCCGTCATTGCCAGCAGGATATTTTTGTGGCTTGCTTCTATAAAGTCCCTTCGTTTTTCGTTCTCTATAATCGGCCGTGACCCTTCAACATTTCAGATACTGTCACTAATGCCGGCGGGAATACTAACTATTTTTGTTTGTGCTGTCGGGCAGGTTACGTTTGAATCCGTTTTTCCCGAGGGAGATCTCATCACAGGATTCATTCAAGGTTACCTGTTTGCTCAACCTATCGGGGACCTTGGATTGGGCCTCCTATTCGTCGGTTTGTCACAGATCTTCTGGTTTTTTGGGATTCATGGTCCAAATATGCTGTTTCCTCTCATTGAGGAAAAGCTGAACCTATCAATGCTCGAAAACGCACACGATATTTTAAATCATGTTGATCCTTCTCATATTTTGACGAAAGAGTTTCTGGATGCTTTTGCTTTTATGGGTGGATCCGGATGCACCTTGAGCTTGATTCTCGCCGTGTATCTCAAAGGCACTGACCCAGGGAATCGTCGCTTATGCTATTTGGCTCTGATCCCAGCTTTGTGCAATGTCAACGAACCGCTTCTCTTTGGAATCCCGCTAATTTTTAATCCATTATATTTTATTCCGTTTTTGTTGGTGCCCTTAATCAATATTGTTACGGCATATCTGGCAACGACTTTGGATTTGGTTCCTAACGTCTCTCAAAGTGTCCACTGGACAACGCCGGCTTTTATCAGTGGATACATCTCAACAGGTTCAATCGCAGGGACCATGCTTCAGGTGGTGAATCTGGTGATCGGTACTTTTGTTTATTGTCCATTTATCCTGCTTGCCGAAAAGACCCATAAGAAGCAATTACACAGATCCGTCAAAACGCTGGCCGCTTATTCCGAGGAGGTCATTCCAGGTCCCGATGGCAAAAAATGTCTCAGCCGCCCTGGAATCGAGGGGTATTTGGCCCGCTCACTGGCCGATGATCTGATTAGAGCTTTGGACGAAAAAAAGCAACTCTTTCTTGTCTACCAACCGCAGATCAATACACTTGATAACCAAGTGGCAGGCGTTGAAGCTCTTTTGCGCTGGCAGCATCCGGTCTATGGCCTCATCCCACCACCTCTGACAGTGGCTCTTGCTGAGGACAGTGGTGTTATTGATGACCTCGGCACTTTTGTGTTGAAGTCCGCTTGTACAACTTTTAAAGTGTGGCAACCGTCGGTCAGAAAAGACTTCCGAATTTCCGTGAATTTATCAGGGAAAGAATTGAACAATTTCAATTTAGTTAAGCAAGTCGCTAATACCCTTAAGGCCACAGGGGTCCCTGCGCACTATCTCGAATTAGAGATTACGGAGACTGTTGCCGTTACCCCCAATGAAGCAATCTTTGACACCTTATTCGCCCTTCGATCTATGGGAGCCCATGTAGCGATTGATGATTTTGGTATGGGGCATACTTCTTTGCGCTATCTTAAAGCTTTTCCCATCGATACCGTCAAGCTTGATCGCTCTCTGACCGAGGAAACAGAAGATAAAGTCAATGATCATATCGTCGGGAGCATTATGAACCTGGGAGAGAATATGCATCTTCGCACCATCGTGGAAGGTGTTGAAACTGTTGAGCAATGCGAACGATTCAAAAAGATGGGGTGTTCACTTTTCCAAGGGTATTATTTCAGCCCTCCACTCTCAAGCGAGTTATGTTTCAATTTTATGATGTCATACCATCAAGGAGAAACTTTACGGGATGAAAGTCTGTTGACGGCACTTTCTATAAACAAGTCTGATTTTGATGAAGATCCTGTTGTTAATGCACAGGCATGTTAATCGAAAAAGATTTTATGAAGTATAATAGAACTCTGAGGTTACCATCTTTCTAACTACACCCTGTTGAGTCAAGCCGTCAGGATCCCCTCAAATCAAGTGAGGTGTCAAAATTGAAAAAAGAAGAAATTATAATTCAAACCGAAGATGTCAAAGTCAGGGTCATTGAACTCCATCCGAAGGAAGAGGGGCCTTTTCATTTTCACACAGAGATTATTGACAACATGTTTGGCATTTCTGGTGAGATCACGGTAAGCATGAGAAAACCAATTGAAAAAGTCATTCTCAAGCCTGGAGTCCATTGCAAAATTGAACAAGGTAGAAGCCATAAAGTCATGAATAACCTCAACAATGAATCATCAAAATACCTACTTGTTCAAGGGGTTGGACAATATGACTTTATAACGGAGAACGATTAACAAAAAAATGTCTTTAGGCATGTGAACCTCTCTTTCACAATTGAAGACATAACTTTTTCTCTGCTGGTTCGTGAGTTTGTTTATAACTGGTGACTGTTAAAAAAGGGTGACTTTCTATTTTAAATATTTATAGATAACTAGTTGAGTCTTCAATGTGTGTTACAGTTGAAGGACGTCATCCCAGCTAATGCCAAACCTGTTGAAAAGCAGAGACGGAAAGCTCCGGGTCTTTCCTCTAAAACTTCGCAAGATAGCCGAGCTACCTAAGGATAATTATTTCTTCGGTGGACTCGGTTTTTTATTTTGAAAATGGCTATCGACACGACAGTTAATACCGAAGGAGCAGACACCAATCCCGTCTAAGGAGATAATATTATGAGAATAGCGAAAGAAGATGTGCCAGTTAGAATCAATGTACCTGGGTCCGTTGCTCGTCAAAAGACAGATTTTGGCGATGTCACGGGTTATGGAAAAATTAGCGGTGAGTATTTTTCACTAGCTGAAGGAATAGATATTACTGGCCTTCTTAAAGGGCTAGAGGGCGATCTGTGTCAGTGTCCCCACTGGGGATATGTTTTATCTGGACAATTATCAGTGACTTTTAGCGATGGGCATGTAGAAGTTGTCAGTGGCAATGACCTGTTTTACTGGCCTCCAGGCCATACGATCAAGGCTGACCGAGGGACCGAAATGGTTCTGTTTAGCCCCCAACTTGAACATAGTCAGGTTATTGATCATATCCTTAAGAAGGTTCAAGGTTAGTTTGGTCATTTGGTTTGGATAGAAAAGAGAAAGAAAGCATTCTGCGGAGTGGCTCGGTCTGCAGTGTTGATGACAGGCTGTCGCTGCAGTTAAAGAAGCGACAGCAGAGAAAGTCGATCTCGTGGCCTTGTCTTCACAGAAGTGTTTAATCCTGATGATCCGGTAATCTCCTCGAATTTTTTTTTTAAAATAGACGTAAGCAGAGACACCGAAGGCGTCAAAACTTTATTGATACCCAGATGATCCGGCCGTCGGTGTCATTATGGATAATCTCAAGAAAGTCCCCGGCATGCATTCTCTAACAATGAATCAATGATCACATTGCTGTATTTAGTGTTGCAGAATATCTTCAAGAAATAGACAATACCGATCCACCGATAGATGATCGGCGTTGAACAAGTTATCGCTCATGCTTGATGGGAGGATGTCGCTACTTTACAATCCTCCATCTCTGTGGATGGTTTTATTCGATAACAATCAGGAGATAAACGTTGCCGCGAAAACCTCATTGGAATTATTAATTGAATTATTAATTTTGTTGCTGTCATTATTTGAATGACATGTTCGGCAATGATGTGGTCATTTTCGAAGTTTGGTAACGGGGAGGGGCGGTTTGTCTTTTCAATCTATTCCATCATTATTTTGGGGTTGGATAGATGAGAATTTGTAAAATCGAAACTTTAAATTTAACCGAGGCTTAATCAACACAAATCGTGGTAGAAAACCTTTTTGTAATAACGTTGACGGTTCGATGGTTCACGCAATCTCCCGTTGTTGCCAGTTATCATGAACTGTTTTTTCAGGATAGATATGGATTTCATAATACATTTACTTGATCTTATTGGCACAGCTGTCTTTGCTATAACAGGTGCGCTTGCGGCAGGCCGGAAAAGGATGGATGTCTTTGGCGTGGTTGTGCTTGGCTGTGTCACTGCTATCGGCGGTGGGACTCTCCGCGACTTGATCCTTGGGAGTCGTCCAGTCTTCTGGATCGAGGACACGATGTATCTTGCAATCCCTGTGGCTACGGCGATCGGTACATTTGTCGTGGCACGGAGTAGAAGACTACCAGAGATTGTTATCCTCTATGCAGATGCGGTTGGGTTAGCTGTTTTCACGGCCATTGGTTTTCAAAAAGGTTTCCAGGTTACCAATATGTACAGCATTGCAATCGTCATGGGTATGTCTACAGGTGTTGCTGGTGGAATTATTCGTGATGTCCTTTCGGGTGAAGTTCCTCTGATCTTTCACCGCGAAATTTACGCATCTGCCAGTCTATGTGGTGGTGTTCTACTTGCGCTACTCACCCATTTACAACAACCTAGCCTCTTCGCGGTATCGGCATCTATCATGACGACACTGGCGATTCGGGTTGCTGCGCTGCATTGGAATCTAACCTTGCCACGTTTTCTGCTTGAAGAAGATAGAATCAAAGCGACACGTAACGAACAAAATGCTCCAGAGGACGTTATCTAAGTGCGTTGTTGAGCTTGAATGTTATGTCCCATGGAGGTGAAACCAACTTGACGATTCAACCGGGTGATAACAACAGTCATCCTTCTACGAAAACGCCCCCGTTAAAACCAGGAAACGTGCTTGTTTATGTTATGGCTGTCGCTTGCGGGGTGGCTGTGGCTAATCTTTATTATGCGCAACCCTTGTTGCACACCCTGGCACAGCAATTTGGCATATCCGAGGGGACAACTGGTCTTATTGTCACGATGACGCAGTTGGGTTATGTCATCGGCCTCGCGCTGATCGTGCCTCTTGGTGACCTGTTCGAACGACGCCGATTGATCACAGTTGTCTCTGCGGGAACAGCGGTAGCCCTGGCAGGTGCCGCAATCTCGCCAGGGATAGGTTCGTTCCTGATGGCATGCTTGGGAATCGGTTTTACGGCAGTGGTTGCACAAGTGCTGGTGCCTTTTGCCGCCGTGTTAGCCGCGGACGGACAGCGTGGTGCGGTCATTGGTCGCGTCATGTCCGGCCTGCTGCTGGGTATTCTGCTGGCTCGTACCATTTCGGGATTCATTGCTGACGTCTATGGTTGGCGTGCAGTTTTTTGGATAGCGACTGTAAGCATGATTGTCCAATCCATCGTGTTATGGCGGATGCTACCGCAGAGTCGAGGCGGGACACGTTTGTCCTATCCGGCCTTGATTGGTTCTGTATTTCTTTTGTTCCGTGAGGAACCATTGCTCAGACGGCGCATAGTCTATGGGACTTTGGGCTTTGCAGCGTTTAGTGTCTTCTGGACTTCACTTGCCTTTCTCCTCGCTCGGCCCCCCTATAGTTACAGTGATTCGGTCATCGGTTTGTTTGGCGTGGTCGGTGCTGCCGGTGCCTTGAGTGCAAGTCTTGCCGGCCACTTCCATGACCGTGGTAGCACACGGCCGGCTACCGGGGTGCTGTTGGCGCTGGTGGTGATTGCGTTTGTCATCATGGGTGTTTACAGTACCCACCTTACCGCTATTATTATCGGCGTCGTGCTGCTTGATATCGGTCAACAGGGCACACACATTCTTAATCAGAGCGTCATTTATACGCTCAATCACGAGGCACGAAGCCGCATCACAACTGCGTACATGACCTGTTTTTTCTTTGGCGGTGTGATTGGCTCCGCGTCGTCGGGCTATGTGTTCGAGTTTGGCGGATGGGTAGGAGTTTCCTGGCTGGGTGGCATGTTCGGAGGCCTTGCCTTTATATACTGGCTCACAGAACTTAAGACGTGCCGCGGTTGAAACTGGCCTAGGTTGCTTTGAACGAGACTTTTCCCCGGTTTTCTCTCCAATAATGGTGGATATTATGGGTTATGCTTTCTGCATTCAAAAATTTCTATTTACGAAAATAGTGATTGGAATCAAGGAGTTGATATGAAATTGTTTGTTGTTCTAGGGAGTCTTAACGCTTTTCTCGCAGTTGCTTTAGGTGCTTTTGGAGCTCATGGTCTTAAAAGTAAAGTTTCAGTAGAGATGTTAACGGTCTGGCAAACTGGTGTGCAATATCACATGTTTCATGCTCTGGGACTGATCTTACTTGGAATATTGATACATTTACTCCCTCAAATAGGGCAACTTCGACTCTCTGGGTGGTTACTTTTCAGTGGAATTATTTTATTTTCTGGCAGCCTTTATGTGATGGTCCTCAGCGGCGTTCGTGTGCTTGGTATGGTCACGCCTATCGGTGGCATGACCTTCCTGCTTGGTTGGTTATTGATAGCTTTTTTTGTCTCTCGAAACTTATGATTGCTATGGAGATAGCTTGGCAAAAGAGGGGCGGTCTCCATGTTATCAAGTTACTTCATTCTGGTCATAAAATTCTTATATAGTTTTGCCTCAGCGTGTACCGCTTATTCCTGCAAAATCTCATTTCGAACTGTTTTTTTATTGATTTTCTTAATCTATTTTTGCTAATAATAAAGTTGAGGAATATAAAGGTCTTATGAGAGTTGCAAAGCTGATGATCGACACATATCAGCGTATACTCGCCTCTTAAAATTAGTTGTGTTTGCCGAATTATGGATAAAAATAATTTCAGCTTTCCTTATTTTATTTATATTCTACCTTGAATGGAGGCTTATCATTTCTAACTTCAGTAGACGTCATTTTATAAAACTTGTGAGTGGAGTTGTTGGTGGCACGGTCCTTTCTTCTGGTTTCATTGGTTGTATGGGATCAGATGGAAGCGGAGCCTCTTTTCCTAATGGGTACCGTTTTTACAGGATAAAAAACGGTGGTGACGCTGTTGGGACTAACAACCGGTCACTGGAACTGGATATCTTCAGAGGATCAGTTCATCTCAGCGATAATAATGTCATTACATTTGATGCTGCCGACAGCTCAAAGAGGGTCGGTATCGTCCAGATTGCAGTCGATTTTGATTCTGGCACCCCTAAAATCGAATGGGAAAATATCCCTGTAATGACAAATGAGTATCTTGATGATGGGCGTTATGTTGGTAATTTTAAAGCTATGGATGTCAACAGACAAGGCTCTGTTGCCGTTGATATCGTTGCTAAGACCCCTTCTGGTGAAAGAATTAATCATCAGTTATCAGGAATCTATTTGCAAACAGACAATGGCAGCTTTCAACCTGTATTAACCTATGGCCAGCAATTAGCTGATAACAGCGTTTATACAACCGGGCAACTCGGCGATATTGACCTGCATGAAGATAATGACATTATGTTTTCGAGCCATCTAAAATATGTTGACAATGAAAATATGCACGGTTATGGGGTCCTCTATCTGCCTGCTGCATCATTGAATTCATCCGAACTGGTTATGACAACAGGTGACTTTGTCCCGTTTTCCAACCACGCAATGGAGACTTTTGGACTGATTGACATGCACGACAACGGCCACTATGCCGTTAGTGGCCACGCAACTGCTTTAGGAGCGGCAACCAACTCGAATATAGATGAACCTTCTAGTTCAGCTTTATTAGTCACTGGTAATGTTGCCACATCTGAAACCCTTTTACTTGGGGCTGCTTCGGATATTGGTGGTGGAGAACTGACTGCTCCATGTTTTTATGGACCACGAACGACAAGCACAGGTGATGTTTACGGCATAACCTGGGACGAAACTGAAGACCACATGAGCTTATCTCTTGGCGCTGATAAGATAATAGCATCAGGCGACACCACTCCGCTGGGTAATCAAGCTCTATATCTGAGCACGGGCACGGTAAGTCATGATGATTCGCTCTTTTATTCCCTTTCCGCAATAGACGATGAGGGGCATGCGGTTCAGGAACTGCTTCACTATAACGGAGCTCAGCATTCTGTCCTTTTGGCGACCGGCGACACCCTTTCTGATGGTGGAGCACCAGTGGAAACCATCTATTTTGGTGGAACAACACTTCAAGCTGACAGTCAGGATCGGATTGTTTTTTACTGCACTTTTGCCGATGGCACTAGATCTCTGGTCGTGGGTATCCCCGCTTAATAAACGGAAAGATTAATGACATCTATCAGCAAAACAATATTGGCCACACATGATCCTGCAAGCATTGCCGATGATGAAGGCAGTATCCCTTACGATGATGAAGACAGCCTTTCTGCTGGCACGGTCTCTTTCAGGGTAAAGCACACAGAGAATAATTATCCCTTAGAGGGAGTCTTCAAAATTAAAACCACGCTGGATATGCCTGGTTCTATAGGTTTTGGTAAAACAGCCTGGGGTGCGACATTGCAGGCAGAGATAGAAGTTGATGACGATGACCCTGATAGTGCCGCCTTGACTATTACAGATGATACCTTTGTCGCAGGGAGAGTTATCGGTCTGGATCTTAGCCCTGAATTTCATATCGATGTAAGCCATATTCATTATCATTGGTTATCACATTCATGGGATCACATAAAAACGTTTGACAAGGGTCCGTATCAGTTTAATGCCGTTGCGTTCATCGCATTGATTGTTGGCAAGCTGGTTACTCTTGGGGATGCTATTCCTTTGGGAGACATCATCGCCGCTCTTCTTCCAGAAAATGTAGATACGGGGGCTTATTATGACAAAACTTCAGGTATTGGCGCAAAAAATGGCAAGGTTTCGCTAGCCCCCAAGGTTGTGGGAGATGTCGACCTTGTCGGTTTAGTGTTAACCATTTCAGAGGACGTTATCCGTGCGATATTTCTGCCAACAGGTCCAGGAGAATTAGTCGTCGATCTGATTCTCGCACTTGGAGATGTGGTGTTGACTCTTGTTGACTTTGTCAATCCTCAGTTGGCATTTGGCCCAAGCTTTGGCTTTGCTTCTCCTGTTGATATCAACATAACGGACTTTTCTGTTGCTGACAGCAGCTTCACCGTCCAAGATGCAGATATAAATGCTGACACAACAATATTATATGGCCAAGGTGATGGTAACGGAGCCCTGCCAGCAGACCTAAGTGATAAAGATGTCTCCGTCTCTTTTCATGCCCATTCAGAGTATGATTTGCTCGGAGGAGGCTTTATCCAGATCTCCTGGCTGAAAGTCCTTTCGCTGGAAAAAAGAGTTGTAAAGACGATCGTCAATGAGGGTGAATCAGTTAGAGATTCAACATTTTACAATACTGTCGGTGCTCAAGACCTGGATGGTTCGTCTGTGGATAAAGGCTATCTGGAAAATGTTGTCAACTAATGAATGCAGTAAGTATTTTCAAAGGGTTGAATAGCCCTCTAAGTGCAGAAAGGATCTCCGTAACCCGGGCTATCAGACAGCGTCCTGCACGCGCAGAGAAGGCTTGCACTGAAGCGGGTAGGGACTTGATTGGGCGACTGTTGGAGTTGTGTATCCAGTTTTCCAATTCATCTGAAAAGTGGGAGCATGTTTTTACGGCTCTCAGCTTTGCAGATCAAAGGACTGCCGAATTGGCAAAAGAGATTTTCGTTGCGTCTGTTGAAAGTCATTATCTGGTGATGGCTGCAAACCGAATCTCTTTGTTGACAGATATTGAGAAAGCTGCATTTTTATCTCCTATATTGCTCGCAGATAATAACAATAATCGCACCAGACTGTGCGCCAATTTATTAGCAGGAAATCGTCAAATTTCAACTAATGTAGCAATCCGGATCTGCGCAATAGCCGACAAAAAATGTGATTTACCCCCTTTTAATAAGGAAACAGTAAATAGCTGGATTGCTGAAATGCAGGGTCCATATACTCAATCGATCCGAAAAAAATTTCTGACTTTGAGAGACAGACCAGTGAATCTGCTGTTAACAGATTGGGAAACCCTTAGCGATTCACTTAAAGAATGGGTTCTTATCAAACTGATTAAAGACTCCCCATCCGGTTATGAAGTCTTGTTGACAACTATTTTGCAGCGTGAAACATCAGTGACGGTGCTTTCTTGTGCTCTCAGTTGTATTCAGAACTCATCCAACACCGATGTGTTCAATGATGTTATCAGCATACTTTTAAAACACGAAAACGAAAAGTTGCGGGCGCAAGCAGTCTTCTGCTACCAAGAGGATACGGCTTTGTTGGGGATATTGGATAATGAAAAATCTCCGGTGGTTATTGCGAATATCCTATTAAAAATATCCACTGATCATGAACTGATCCCACTGATTTCTGGGTATTTTTCTCACCCTCAATGGCAGGTCAGGGCTGCAGCAGCACAGTCGTTCGTGAACCTTGCACCAGAATCCATAAAGACTTTAAAAGAGCTGTTTTACAGTGATGATTTAAATGTCAGAACGTCCGCGATAAGATGTCTCAACGAACTGAAGATGGAACAATGGATTAAAGAAAACCTCTCTGCTATTCAATAATGCTAAAAAGATTCATTTCAAAAGCCCTTTTCAAAAACTGCCATTTAATCCTGGATTTTGTTGTATTGGAAATGCAGTAATTTATTGGTGCCCAGCATACATGCCCTCAATTTCTTTGGAAAAATTGTTCAATGACCGTTTTCTGACGCACCTTTAGTGCTGTGGTAATCAATCCAGAGTCAATACTCGACTGCCAATTGGAAAATCTTTCGTGCAAACCAGGATTCATCCGCTAGTTTAAGGGCTAATTTACTATAAATTCACTCAAAATGGGTGGAACGGTGATCAATATCGTTGGTTTAATTTCCTGCAGATCTTCTGCCAGCAAATCAGCAATTTGTTTCTCCTTAGAAGGCATCTACTGCAATGATGCGCCGACGGAGTTCACGTGCTTTTATCAGCAGCTCAGATTCATCTGCCGAGATGATGGTTTTAGCAACGGCCTTGGTTAGAAGGTCCGGGTCTTGGATATCCAGATTTCCTTTCTTGATCTGCTGACGAAGTTTTTTTTCTAATGGATCGGTTGCAACCGCCAGTATGAAAGCTTCTTCCAACAGTTTTTCAGGGTCATTTTCTCCTGTTGGAGAATAAAGACCGGCGGTTAATTGATCCCGTTGTTCCCCTGGTTCTAAAATTGTTGTGGCAACGTCACGCCCCAGAGTGTCATTTGGTGGGGTAAAGTGTGCCCCAAGAGGGAAGATAAGGCCGCGCAACAGTAAGTGTAGCGGCAAGGGTAAATTTCGCATAATCGCCAAAAGGCTTTCTTGTATCCGCGCCAGGGAGCGCTGAACATTCCAGTGAAGCAGTGCCGTTTCGGTCGTAGAATTTTGATGATCCTCAGCATATTTGAGCGCAGCGGAGAGCATGTACAGTTCGCTCAGGATATCAGCCATACGACCGGTCTGCTTTTCCTTCCGTTTCAGGTTTCCACCCAAACTGCCCATGAGGAGGTCGCTGGTGAGGGCGAAGGCGGTACTGAAGCGCGTGGAATGCTGATAAAAACGCTTGTTTGGACTTGTTGGTGAAGCGACAAACCGTGACGAGGTCAGACCATAAAACAGAGCTGATGCCGCATTGCGCAAGCTAAAAGCGATATGACCGAAAAACGCAAAGTCAAATTCATCGATGGCTTGGTCTTGATTTTTGTTATCCGCAGCCTGTAACTCTTTTAAAATCCAAGGATGACAACGGATTGCCCCTTGGCCAAAGATGATCATGGTGCGAGTGAGGATATTAGCTCCTTCAACGGTAATTCCAATCGGTATCGCCTGATAGGCTGAGGCCAGATGATTGCTGGGTCCTGTACATATCCCTTTGCCGCCCTCAATATCCATGCCATCATTGACGATCAAGCGCATGCGCTCAGTGAGGTTCAGCTTGACAATGGCAGAAATTACCGATGGCTGAAATCCCTGATCGAGAGCACTACAGGTTAAGTTGCGGGCTGCCGTCATGACCCAGGTTTCTCCGGCAATTCGGGTCAGAACTTCTTCTATCCCTTCAAAATGTCCGATAGGAAGATTAAATTGGCGGCGGACTCGGGCATAGGCACCAGTATTCCGCGCTACGAGTTTTGCCGCACCGAGGCTTAAAGCAGGAAGCGAGATTGCCCGTCCGGCGGAAAGGCAATCCATTAGCATCTGCCAGCCTTTACCTGCCCCTGTGACACCACCGATAATTTGATCAACAGGAATAAAGACGTCTCGACCGCTATTCGGCCCATTCATAAAGGGAACATTGAGCGGATTGTGCCGTTTGCCGATATCGATACCTGGAGTGTTCACCGGAACAAGTGCGCAAGTGATGCCGATATCGGTCACATCACCGAGCAGATGATCAGGATCGTAAAGACGAAAAGCGAGACCAAGGAGGGTTGCTACCGGGCCGAGGGTGATATAGCGTTTTTCCCAGTTAAGTCTGATTCCCAACACGTTTTTTCCTTGCCAATCTCCCCGGCAAATCACGCCGCTGTCGGGTAGGGAGGCTGCATCGCTGCCTGCTTCTGGACCAGTTAAAGCGAAGCAGGGAATTTCCTCTCCCCGGGCCAATCTGGGTAGGTAGTAATTTCGTTGATCTTCTGTGCCGTAATGCAACAATAGTTCTGCTGGACCGAGTGAGTTGGGTACCATGACCGTTACTGCTGCCGACAGGCTTCGTGCTGCCAACTTGGAAATCAAGCAGGAATTGGCCATGGCGGAAAATTCCAATCCACCATACTGCTTAGGGATAATCAGCGCAAAGAACCCATTGGATTTGATAAATTCCCACGCCTCCGGTGGCAGATCTTTTAATTCGTGGGTGATTTTCCAGTCATCAAGCAACTCGCAGAGATTTTCAACTGGACCATTAATAAAGGCTTGTTCCTCATCGCTAAGGACCGCAGGTGGATATGATAGTAATTTGTTCCAGTTTGGTCGCCCACTAAACAGGTCTCCATCCCACCAGACATCTCCGGCATTCAAGGCTGCCTGCTCGGTCGCAGAAAGTTTTGGTTTGATTTTACGAAAAACTGACAGAATTGGTTGAGTCAGCAATGGTTTACGGATCTTGGCAATATGAAGCAATAGGGTGGTGATGACGAAGAGAGGCCAAAGGAGCCATAGGGTAATGCTGTTCAGAGACCAACTGGCTACAATCAAAAAAACTGCTGCTACAAGGGTATGCACAAGGCGGGAGGCCTGAAACACCAACATAATCCAAAAAGCGAACAGAAACAGTAGGATAGAGATCATGTGTTACCTCCAGCTAAAGTGTCAATGGCATGCACGAAACCAGCTGTAATAACAAAAAGATGCTCAAAAGTTATAATGACATTGTAACAGAAACTCCAATTTTGTTACTGAGCTCATGTTAATGCTCGACTGTGGCCAATGAATCCTACTGCCAATCTGATAAAAACTGGGTTATCATGGAGTTACTTTTGAAGGAAGGACTCGATTTTTGAATATCGCACGACGCATACTGGAAAAAATTGGTCATCAACTTTCCATATATCTGACCAAGCCACGCAGCGGTCCGGCTCAATTGGCGACCAGTGATCCGGAATTGTTGGCAAAATGCCTGCGACCTGGAGATGTATTGCTGATCGATAGTAATTCACGGGTCGGTGCCGTCATTAAATATCTGACCCAGTCTGGATGGTCGCATGCAGCGCTTTACCTTGGCCCCGAAAAAACGCTGAGTGGACCAGGGGAGGAGGCCAAAGTCCTGCTTGAAGCTGATGTGATTGAGGGAGTGCGTTTAGTGCCACTGAGTGACTATGTTCATAAGCATACCCGAATCTGTCGTCCGATCGGATTATCGGCGGTCGCCATCGATCAAATTCTCGATTATGCTATGGAACGTCTCGGTCACAGTTACGATCTGAAAAATATCTTTGACCTGGCTCGATACTTCGTTCTCCCCACCCCTGTACCTGCTAAGTGGCGCCGCAGCTTGCTAGCGTTTGGGAGTGGGGACCCGACAAGGGCAATTTGCTCATCCCTGATTGCTCAAGCCTTTCACTCTGTCCGCTATCCGATTTTGCCAAATATCCGTTATCAGAAGTCTATGGACCGTAACGGACAAATCTTCTGTAAGCAGATATTGAAAATCCGGCATCATAGCCTTTTTGTCCCAGGTGATTTTGATGTTTCACCTTATTTTCAGATTATCAAACCGCAAATTGAAGCCGGCTTTGATCCTGAAGAGCTGGATTGGGAAAGCTCTGGTTAAAGACGTGTTATTTATAAGAAGCAACGGGTTGCGCATGTCCCGACAAACTGTAAGAGGAATAGTTAACCCTGATCACGGTTTGTTTTGACAAAATCAAATCAGGCAGAGATAATTGCTCTGTTAACCTTTAACCCTTTTACAGAAATGAACCTATGAATCTCAGTGACCCATTCGGAAGAATGCACGATAAGCATCAACGGAATTACGAATCATTGTGTCTTTCTTTACACAAAGCGGGCTTCACAACCCGGGCTTCCGCTCAGGATCTTTTGGTGAAAGTTCGCAAGCGTGGTATCTGGAGCCTGGCTGTTATTATCCCAGTTGCTTTACTCCTTGCGTTGGTGCTTCCGGAGGGGCGCTTGTTTGTTCTGGCGGCCGGAGTTTTGCTCGTATTTTGGGTGATTAAAACCTGCCTGAATAGCCAGAGGTATGTCGAACGATATATTCGTGAAGTGTTGACTGTCCATGACGACTCTACTTCCTCCTGACACCCATTGTCTAAATATCTTCGACGATAATTGCTTTTGATGGAGGAAAATTGAACCTCAGGATGATTATAAAATGAAGGGATTTTTATGCTCTCTGCCAAGAATAACTTTGGCCCTGACTATGCCTCTGTTGATGATTTGACTTTTGTCCCAAAGTATCGGGCTGCATGTTTTTGTGGCAAAGTCCAATACGAGGTGAGTGCAGATCCTGTCGATGCCAAACTTTGTCACTGTAAAACCTGTCAGCGATTGCATGGTGCGCCGATGCAATGGGCCGCTATCTTCCACAAATATCAGGTGCGATTTACTGCCGGTGTGAATCTCCTCCGTTTTTACAATAATGAACTGGACAAAAATGAGCGCATATTACCCTGTAAGGTCAGTTGCAGTCTGTGTGGGACTCCGATTGCAGATGAAGGGCGTAGGATGTGGCTCGCTTTTCCCTCATTATTTGATTTTGAGCCTGGGACTCAGGTGCCAGATTCATTCAAACCAACCTGCCATCTTTTTTATGGCCAGCGGGTTATTGACATCAGTGATAACTTACCTAAGTGGTCTGGACATAAGGATCTTTCTGATCGATTATGATTGCAGCCCACGGCTCTCTGCCTTCTCTGTTGTAAAACCTTCACAATAATATGTTTGATCAATAGATCCTGATTCCCGTTAAGTATTGCTTCCCTTTGCTTAAAAGGCGGCGTTGAATAGGAATCCCGATGTCACTGCGATTAAAAAAATTGCACCTAAGAAGACACCGAGCATAGGACCTTTGAAAATCCGTTTGAGCATGATTACTTCGGGAATGCTTGCACCTGCTCCGCCGATGACCAGAGCAACGACTGCCCCCATGCTCATCCCTTTGCCCATCAATGCAACAGTGATTGGGATCATTGTTTCAACCCGTACATACAGAGGCACCCCAATCACAGCAGCAATCGGGATGGCGAACAGGTTGTCGGGTCCCGCATACTTTATAATAAGCTCTTTGGGGACAAAGCCGTAAGCGATAGCACCGAGCGCTACGCCGAAAAGAATGTAGGGTAAAAATGTCTTGAATTCATTGACCGCATCTTTAAAAATACGCCTCCATCGACTTTTCGGAGAGGTTTCTAAGCTGGGTGATGCCTGATCACAACAGTTATTGGTCTGGGTCTTTTCACCTCTTGGATAACCTGAAGCCTTTAGATTTGTGTCCATTGTTGGTTTGCTGCAACAATGTTGTTGTTGATCTTCAAGGACATCCTTCTTGATGAAGCGTTGATAATTAAACTTCTCAAGTATGTAGCTGATTACAATAGCCATAAGCAAGGCCAGTATCGAATAGATAATGGTTGGTTTAAATCCGAAAGTTATGAAGAAAAGACCCACTATGACAGGGTTGACCAGTGGCGATGTGAACAGGAAGGCCAGAGTTGGTCCAAAACCAGCCTGAGCTTTGAGTAGACCGACCATGATCGGAATTGTAGAGCAACTGCAAAATGGAGTTAGTGCTCCCAGTCCCGCCCCAATGAAATATCCTCTCCCTTTGCTGGCACAGAGCAATACCTTGATTTTTTCTGGAGGGATAAATTCCTGGAGGACGCCGACGATGATGCTGATACCAATAAAAAGGATGGCAAGTTCGGTCACTGTGTAAAGAAAAAATCCTAAAGCATCTTTGATCATCGGAATGATCACTTCAATCGTCATGCTTTTCTCCCTTGCGAAAACTCAAGATCAATCGATAAACAAAATTAAAAAAGAACTCCAAAGTCTGCTCATTTGATGTAGAAACTGAGCTAACAAGCTGAAATTATAGGAGATCATTGACCGTATGAAATAGCGATAGTTTAACTTGAGGGCCGCGGAATCTTTATCCGTTATCAACGGCCCTTTTTGTGTTGATGGCAATTGTAACCCATTCGTCTTGATCCGGTTATTTGCCATGGTTTTGCTATCTATCCACTCAGTTCTGCGGTGGAGAAGCCAAGCCTCTTTTTAGATGGCTGCTGACGTTTTGAAGTATTTTTTCTGGAGCCAGAAAGCAACATTGACCAAACCTATTAACGCAGGAACCTCGACCAATGGTCCGATGACAGCAGTGAATGCGGCTGCTGAGTCGATCCCGAAAACTGCGACTGCGACAGCAATAGCCAACTCAAAATTATTTCCTGACGCAGTAAAAGCGAGAGTTGCTGTCTTGGAATAATCAGCTCCGGCCTTGATCCCCAGCCAGAAACTGACCAGGAACATGATGACAAAATAGATCAACAGCGGGATGGCGATGCGTACGACATCAAGAGGTATTGAAACGATCAGGTCCCCTTTGAGGCTGAACATGACGAGGATAGTAAATAGCAATGCGATTAAGGTGATCGGACTGATCTTCGGGATAAAGACCTGTTCGTACCAGTCTCGTCCTTTCGCTTTAATCAGGATCACGCGGGTGATCATTCCAGCAACAAATGGGATGCCGAGATAGATAGCGACGCTTTCGGCAATCTGTCCGATCGAGATTTGCACAACTGTCCCTTGTAGACCAAAAAGAGGTGGTAATACGGTCACGAAGAACCAGGCATAAACGGAATAGAAAATAACTTGAAACACCGAGTTAAATGCGACTAACCCTGCGCAATATTCGGTATTGCCTTTGGCTAATTCATTCCAAACGATGACCATAGCGATACAACGTGCCAAGCCGATTAAAATCAGGCCAACCATGTACTCCGGGTAATTATGTAAAAAGACAATGGCAAGAAAGAACATCAGGACTGGACCGATTAGCCAGTTCTGAAGCAATGAAATGCCAAGGATTTTTTTATTGGCGAAGACTTCGCCCAATTCTTCATAACGAACTTTGGCCAAGGGCGGGTACATCATCAGGATCAAGCCGATGGCAATGGGGATGTTTGTGGTGCCAACCGTAAAAGTGTTGACGACATCCTTGATCAGTGGAAACAGCCAGCCAGTGCCAACACCGATAAACATAGCCAGAAAAATCCACAAAGTTAGATAACGATCAAGGAAGGAAAGTTTTTTAATGAGTGTTTGTGCCATGTGTCAGCTCCTGAGTTTAGCTATCTAATTCGGATTGGAAAAATGATCCCATTTGGTTGCGGATCTCATCTCGAACTCGGCGATATGTCTCCATGATCTCTTTGTCGCTGCCTTTTGCTTGAGGTGGATCATCGAACCCCATGTGCAGTCGTTTCGTGCCACCAAAAAACAGCGGACACTTTTCGTTGGCATCACCACACAAAGTAATGACGTAGTCAAAATGTTGTTTTTCATAGAGGCTGAGGTGGTCGGAACTATTGTTAGCGATATCGACACCGATTTCTGCCATAACTTCAACCGCCTTCTGGTTCAAACCATGGGGATCTGTGCCGGCAGAGAAGGCTTCAATTTGCCCCTTAAAATCGTTATTAACTAGACCTTCGGCCATTTGGCTGCGGCAGGAATTACCAGTACAGAGAAAAAGAACGCGTTTAACAGTCATGAGAAAACCTTTGGATTAAATGATGGACAGACCTATTTGCGATATGTGCTAATCCGCATGTGCGGATGCGTAAAGCCAAAAAAAATCAAGTACAGCTGTTTGATTCTCTCTGCTTAAGATAGCTTCGAAGTGATATCAAGTCATGCTGGGTTTTATCGACAGCAGAGAGTTGCTCTAATAATGCAGGAAGTAATTTACCAAGGCCAAATTCACTTTCGTTCATCAGCCGATAATACATCCATACCCCTTCACGGCGATCATCAACCATTTCGACAGATTTGAGATAAGCCAAATGCCGCGAAACAGTTGATTGTGGAAGTTGTAAAACCGCCATCAAATCACAGACACAGAGTTCGCTGTAGCTTAAGAGCGCAATGATCCGCAATCGGGTTTCGTCAGAGAGAGCTTTAAAGTTCTTGGCTAATTTCTTCATGAGGCTACAATATCCGTGTATGCGGATGGAAGTCAAGGGTGAAGATCTTCCTGCCGGCAAGTTTTTGTGAAAGGAGGGGGAGGGGAGATCTGTCGTTGTCCCAATTTTTACAACAAACATCGGAACATTATCGATGAGAATTGAAAAAATGTAAGTTGTTAATCTGTTTTTTGAATTTGATTCAGAAATATGTAAGATTATTTATCTACGATAAACATTATCGTCTAAATTGCCACCTTTTTAAATGTCAATACTTCCTGATCTTTAGATCAGGATTCAAAAAAATAAACATGTCTTAACGGGAAACGAGTATGAGCCTTTTCAATCTGGGATCAATAAGGAAAAATCTTGCGTTATTGATGTGCCTCGCCGTTCTTCCTGCTATCGCGATCCTTTTTTATTCGGGAATGGAACAACGAAAGAGTACGATTGAGGCGGCCAAACAAGATGTATTACTGATCACCGATTCGATGGCTCAAGTACAGAAAGATATTGCCATCTCTGTCCATGAAACTCTCTCTGTTTTAGCTCTGACAACAGAAATACAGTCGTTTGATCCCCCTAAGATTGAAGCCATCATAAAAAATATTCTAAAAATGAACAGCAACTACAGAAATATTCTGTTAGCTGATTTAAACGGAAATGTTATCGCCTCTGGTTTTACGAACACCGGGGTCAACATTGCGGATCGAAAACATTTCCGTGCTGCATTATCGACTAAAGACTTTGTTGCTGGTGAATATATCATTGCTCGGGTTGGTGGTGCTGAACCGGCTTTTCCTTTTGCTTATCCCGTCTTGGACGCAACAGGTGAGCCAAAGGCCGTTTTAACTGTAACGATCAATCTGGAACTTTTTTCCAGGCTGTATAAGGGGTCCTATCTACCTCCGGAATCTTACATTGCTGTTACCGATCATACCGGACTGCGTCTATTTTACTTTCCCGATAACTCCACAACTAATCCTGTTGGTTCCACAATTAAAGCCAGTGTTTGGGATAATGCTCTGCAAAATCCAGAAAACAGAATTGTTACCAGCCCTGGTTCTGATGGAGTCGTGCGGATCTCTGCGTTTGAACAAGTGGCTCTTGAGTCAGACAAAGAGCCTTATATGTACGTGTGGGCAGGAGTTCCTGAAAATTTTATTCTTGCTCCCGCCAACGCTATTTTAAAACGTAACCTGCTCAGTATTTTATTGACGACAACGATGGCACTTTTTATTTCCTGGGGGATTGGTCGTAAGACCTTTATCACTCCGATAAAACAGTTGATCTCCATGACTGGTGAAATAGCGCGTGGAAATCTCCACACTCGTATTGAACCCACTGAACGGATCGATGAATTTGGGCAATTGACGGACTCTTTCCATCATATGGCAGGGGCTCTTGCGCTTAGTCAGGAAGATTTGCAACGCAGTGAAGAAAGGTTCCGGTTGTCGTTTAAAACCAGTCCTGATGCAATAAGTCTGAGCCGGAAAAGTGACGCTGTATTTATCGAGGTGAACGATAGTTTTATTAAATTGTTGGGTTACTCAGCGGCAGAGATCATCGGTGTTTCGGCCATCGATTTAAAGATCTGGAAAAATCAATCAGATAGAGAAAAAGTCTTCAATGACTTTCTGAGCAAAGGTTTTGTCGATAATTACGCTACAGAATTTGTAACCAAGAACGGTGTCATTATTTATGGTTTGATATCTGCAGGAATTATCGTGATGGAAGGTGAAAAACACATTCTTGCTGTGACTAGAGATATTACTGAAAGAATCAAATCTGAGGAGCAGCGTCGAGAGCTTGAAATCCAGTTGCGGCAAAAATTCAAGATGGAAGCTGTTGGTATTATGGCTGGCGGCATGGCTCATAACTTCAATAACAGCTTGGCAATTATTCTTGGTAGCCTGGAGATGGCGAGCCGGAAAAAAGGCCAATCTGCCGAAGTTGAAAAGCACCTCAATAATGCTAGAACTGCGGTTTTGCGTTCGCGTGATCTGGTGGGTCAACTGATGACTTATAGCCATAAAGGCCCGCAGAAAAAGGTCCCGTTGCAGCTGCATTTGATCGTTGAAGAGACCGTCGCACTGTTACGGTCTACAATTCCAACAACCATACAACTACAGACAAACATCAGTGCGAATAGTCGTTGTTTTATTAATGCTGATGCCTCCCAGATTCAAGAATGTCTGTTCAATCTGAGTAATAATTCTGTTCAGGCGATGGAAGAAGAGGGGAAGTTGACCTTGACGTTGAAGCGGGTCGATTTTCCTCAAGCGGGGGTTTTGATGGGGTATGAGTATCAGCCAGGGGCTTACTTGCGTCTCAGCATTGAGGATAATGGATGTGGTATCTCTGCTGAGATCAGGGATAAAATATTCGATCCTTTTTTCACCACAAAAGACCTGCATGAAGGAACTGGCATGGGGCTTTCGACTGTTCAGGGAGCTATCGAGCAGCATAGCGGCATGATTGATGTTGAGAGCGTCGCTGGAGAGGGGTGCACCTTTCATCTTTATTTTCCGATTATCGAGAAAAAATTAGAGCCGGCAACAACCTCACCAGTACCGCCCGAGACAACGCTTTATCGTGGGAATGAGACCATTCTCTATGTCGATGATGAGGAGATGCTTGTCCTGCTTGCAAAGCAAATTTTGACGGATATGGGATATCAGGTGACACCTATGACGGACAGTCAAGAAGCATTCAAGTTCTTTACTGCTCATGCTGAAGATATTCAGTTGTTGATCACTGACCAGACAATGCCAGGAATAACAGGGAGTGATTTGATTCGTAGAGTTAAGCAGATTAAACCTGAGATGAAAACGATTATTTGCACAGGCTACAGTAGTAAGGTCAATGAAGACCAAGCACGAGAGCTTGGTGCGGATGCTTTTTTAATGAAACCTTTGGAATCTTCCAAGTTGCTCCAGATCGTGAGAGATGTCTTGGATGAGAAAATAGATTCCCCCACTAGGATGGGTTGATGAGGGTCTGCAATGCTTCATCAATGTTGAGATCCTCATTAAGGAAATACTGATTCCAAATATTCTCACCAATTGTTGCAGCCTAAGTTGTTTATCCTGTATATTCCGGTTTTGACAAATCTGGAAAAGTCTATAATAATAATATACTTAAAACTGATTGGTTCCAATAATCATTAGTGAAGTCGCTTATTGTAATAATAATGAATCTAGCCTCAAGGAGATTTTTATGAAGAGATGTTTCATCGTTTTGATTTTAATGGTTTTTGTCTTAACAGTAGCTGGATGTGAGAAAGAGGGGACAGCTGAAAAAGCAGGAAAAACTTTTGATAAGATGCTTGATTCTGCAAAAGATAAAGTTAACGAAGCTACAAAATAAAATCCTTCAATCCTCTATTTAACAGATATTTAGATAAAAAATTAGAATAGCAGTTTGGAATCAATTAAAGCGAAAACGCGGCCCCGTTTAGCTGAACGAATAAAAAAAAGCTCCTGAAGGTCGGAGGGGGGGTGACCATCAGGAGCTTTCTTCCCCCCTCGAAAGGGGAGAACTCAATTCGTTTTTTAGTTCTAAGCTAATTCATCACCATTTGTCAATCAAAGAATTGCATCTTGTGCCTGTAACAGGCTGACTTGGAAATTCATTATGTGTCGTGAGATAAAACGCTCTGTTTGCCCCTATGACTGTCCCGATGCCTGCTCTTTGTTGGTCGAAGTGAGAGATGGCAAGGCCTGCAACGTAAAAGGTGATCCTGATCACCCTTTTACACGCGGAACTCTCTGCCCAAAGATGAACCATTATGAAAAGACCGTTCACTCTAAGCGTCGATTAACCACCCCTTTGTTGCGGATAGGGCCCAAAGGAAGCGGCGAATTTAAGCCGGTTTCTTGGGAATATGCGATTGCGCGTATTGCCAGGAGTTGGCAAGCGATTATTGATACTTGTGGTGCTGAAGCGATTCTTCCTTACTCTTATGCTGGAACCATGGGGATGATTCAAAAGGAAGCTGGACACCCATTTTTCTACCGCTTGGGGGCTTCAAGACTTGATCGTACTATCTGCTCTCCGGCTAAATCAAAAGGGTGGATGGCGGTCATGGGGGCTACCCCAACCGTATCTCCAGATGTTGCAGCTCAAAGTGACTTGGTCATTATTTGGGGAGCGAATACCGTTTCTACTAATATACATTTTCTCCACGGCGTCAATAAAGCCAAAAAAAACGGTGGTAAAGTCTGGGTGATAGATACCTATCAGACTCCAACTGCGGCTATCAGTGATGAGTTTTTTTTGATTCGTCCCGGGACTGATGGAGCGCTGGCCTTAGGATTGATGCACCTTCTGGATCGGGATGGGTTGCTTGACAGAACATTTTTAGATCAGCAGGTGCAGGGTTTTTCCGAACTTAAAGAGCAGATTTTACCAAACTATCCACCACCGATTGTCAGTCATCTGACTGGCCTGCCCATCGCTACGTTGGAGGCAATGGCAACTGCTTACGGCCATGCTCGGGCCCCCTTTATTCGTTTGGGTAGTGGCTTGACCCGTTATGGAAATGGTGCGATGACAGCGCGGAGCATTGTTGCTTTGCCCGCACTGGTCGGAGCTTATGGCAAACCGGGCGGCGGGTGTTTTGCCGATACAAGTACCGGTTGCTATTTCGATAAGGCGTCAGTCCATCGTGAGGACTTTATTGATCGTCCCACGCGTATTATCAATATGAATCAGCTGGGGCATGCTCTGACTGTTGAGAATCATCCGCCGATTCGCTCTCTTTACGTTTATGCAGCCAACCCCGCGGTGGCCGCGCCCGATCAGAATCAAGTCATCAAGGGGCTGGAACG
Organism: Desulfuromusa kysingii; assembly: GCF_900107645.1. GTDB lineage: Bacteria > Desulfobacterota > Desulfuromonadia > Desulfuromonadales > Geopsychrobacteraceae > Desulfuromusa > Desulfuromusa kysingii. The sequence continues at coordinate 98,160 of NZ_FNQN01000011.1, read as the reverse complement.
AGAAGATTTGTTCACAGTCGTGCATGAACGGTTTATGACTGACACTGCTCGCTATGCCGACATTGTCCTGCCGGCAACTTCATCGCTTGAACATGAAGATATCTATCGAGCTTATGGTTCTTATTGTGTCCAGCGAGCCTTTCCGGTCATTCTTCCAGTCGGTGAAAGCAAATCAAACTGGCAGGTATTTTCCCTGTTAGCTCATGCTATGGGGTTTAAGGAGAGTTTCTTTCAACAGAGTGAAAGTGAGATGCTTGAAGCATTTCTGCTTAAATCCGCTCATCGCCTCCACGAGGTCGACTTTTCTGCCCTTAGATCAGGACAACCGCTGGAATTACCCATTCCGAATGGAGACAAGTTGTACCAGACGCCATCTGGGAAAATTGAGATTTTTAATCCCCGTTTAGAACATCCTCTCCCAATCTATATGGCTCCACATGGTGGTGATCTTCCGTTGCAACTGATGACTGCCCCTTCGCTTTATGCGCTCAATTCCAGCTTTTACGAACAAGACGACCTGCGTCGTCAACAGCAGAAGATGCTTTTGATGATGAATCCAGCTGATGCTGAATCCAGAAACTTGGTAGCTGGTGAACAGGTAACCGCGCGTAACGAACGTGGCGAAGTGGATTTTATTTTGGATGTGACCGACAAGACTCCAGCCGGAGTGGTTGTCGCTGAAGGAGTTTGGTGGATTGAATTTGCTCCGGGAGTGCGTTCGGTCAACGCTTTGACTTCGCAACGCCTCACAGATGACGGGGGAGGAAGTACCTTTTATGACACCCGGATTGAGGTTGAAAAGGGTAAAAGCAGAGATGTATTGTTATCAAATAGTCTGATTTGATTTGAAAATAGCTTTCTAAGACCCATAGCGGATAGTGTTGTTCTACATTTCTTTGTAGCTGAACTACTTTTCTGCTATGGTCTGAAAGACGGGTTCGTCGTAGCTTTTAAATTAGGGGCTGTAGCTCAGTTGGGAGAGCGTCGCGTTCGCAACGCGAAGGTCGTGAGTTCGATCCTCATCAGCTCCACCAAAAGTTATCCAGAAGGTGGTGTTTGCCCTTGTTCTTAGTATGAAATTCTGGGCGACCACAGGAACGTTGTCATTCTGTATGGTTTTCTCGTGGTAGTAGTTAGAACATATAAGACAAAAAGGAGCAGTAGGATGGATGTCACAGAAAAGGTTTTAGAAGTGATGCGTGCCGAAGGGCAACCTTTAAATGCCGGTAAAATTGCTGAGCTTGGTGGTCTTGAACGCAAAGCAGTCGACAAGGCAATGACTCAATTAAAAAAAGAGGAAAAGATCGTTTCGCCCAAGCGTTGTTATTGGACTCCAGCTTAGTCTAACAAGGCGTATGAATTTATGATGCTGAACCAACAAGCCCCAGTCTATGATTGTGGGCTGAGGCTTGTTGCTGTGTCACTGTAGCTCTGATGGATGTGAGTCTATGCATGGAAATCCCGCCAGGGCTGCTACCCATTCCATCAAATATAATCCTCATCTTTAAATCACTGCTGATCAATATAATAGCTTAGATATAAATTTTTCCATGTCTTTACGTTGTGTAGCATCGGGTTGACGACCTATTCCAGCTGCCATGTTGTCCTGAAGGTGATGTCGTTTAGTTGTCGCAGGAATGACGCAGGTTACCGCCGGATGAGAAACAATATATTTAAGGAAAAATTGTCCCCAGCTTTGGCAATCAAATTCGGCAGCCCACTCAGGTAAGGGTTTGCCTTTGACAGCACGGAACAATGATCCACGTTGATACGGACGATTGACCAGGACAGCGATACCCCGATCAGCGGCAATTGGAAGTAATCTGTTTTCGATTGTTCGATCCTCAATGTTGTAACTGAGTTGCACAAAATCGAAAGGTTCCTGACGTAAAATGGTTTCCAACTCACGATGATTACGTCCATGTGAAGTGGTGATTCCCAGATAGCGGAGTTTACCTTCTGACTTCCATGCTTTGAGGGTTTTTAGTTGTGTCTGCCAATCGCGCAGGTTATGGATCTGGATCAGGTCGAACCTGTCAACACCCCATTTTTTTGCTGAGCTCTCCATTTGTTGGATTCCTGCCTGTTCTCCATTGGTCCACACCTTGGTTGCCGCAAATAAGCGATCCCGTCCACCGGACTGCGTCAACAGCTTCCCGATGATCTGTTCGGCGGCACCATACATCGGAGAAGAATCTATAAGTTCGCCTCCTAGGGTAAAAAAATCCCGCATCAATGCCACAAACTCTGTCATTACCGCAGCGTTAGGATTGACGTCAAAAGTTCGTGAACTCCCCAGCCCAATCACTGGTAAGCTTTCAGAAGTCCCCGGAATGATTTTTCGTAAGATCGTTGAGTTTGCTGCTTTCAGTTGCCAAGGGGCGAGTATGAAGGAGGCCAGCGCCACATTCATAAGGGTGATAAATTCCCGCCTGTTTAACCAACGTTTATTTATATTCATGTTGTCATTTCCTTTTCATTGGCTTGAAGTTTCTGTTGCTTGCCCAGCCGGTAGCTGATCCAAGCCCATGCTCCACAGAGCGGGACTGCGATCAATGCAATTGCCGCTAAACCAAGACCGAGGGCCTGCAGGCCAGCATAGACCCATGCGCTGACAACATCGCCACTGCGATAAATGACAGTATCGATGATGTTTTTTGCTTTGTATTTTTGTTCTTTGTCGAGAACGACAAAGAGTATCTCCCGCGCTGGTTTCATCAGCGCATAGTTCCCAGACCGCCGTGCCACCTGGACGCAAACCATGACTCCAAGTGTGGGGACAAATGCCAATGCAAGAAAACCGACACTAAGCAGTAAGGGGATCAGCGCCAAGGCCCATCCCAGTCCTAAGAGTTTGATGATGCGACTGGTTAAAAAAAACTGAAAAAAAATAGTAAGAGCATTGGTGGCTAAATCCATGGCAGCAAAAACAGTGGTGCGTTGTGCCGCATCACTAAAGCTATCGTGAATGATTTGGGCCTGTTGAAAATAGAGGAAAGTGGAAAGTGTTGTGTAAAGGAGAATTAACAGACAGATTCCAAATAAGTAAGGTGAAGTCATGATCATTCGTAGCCCGTCAAAAACACCGCCCCCTAAAGCAGGATTTGTATCCTTGACGGATTTCAAGATCTGAGGCGATGGGGAAGTCACCGAAGCTGTGTTCTTATCGTTCCAGGAATTGAGACGATGAATTGACAGAATCGCCCAAACCAGCCCTATTACAGAAATCAGCAGCAGGTTTGTTGTCCCCAGGGGGGCCGCTAAAATGACGGTGATTGTCGGTCCAGCAAGTGCTCCAGCTGTGCCGCCCGCAGCAACAAAGCCAAATAGGCGCCTCGCCTGATTATCATTGAAAAGGTCGGCCATAAAGCTCCAGAAAACCGAAACAATGAACAGATTAAATACACTTGTCCAGATGAAAAAAGACCGGGCGATCCAGGTGTAACTCCATCCAAAATAGAACAGAAAATAAAAAATCAGGAGGTTGCTGATGAAGAAAAGATAAACGAGAGGCAAGAATTGTTTACGTGGATAGCGGGATGAAATCCAACCAAACATCGGTACCGCCACAAGCATAGCCACGAAAGTACCAGTGAAAAGCCATTGCAGGTTTTCGACGCCACCAGCGATGCCCATTTCATCTCGAAGTGGACGCAAGATATAATACGAGCAAAGGAGGACAAAAAAGTAACTGAACGACCACAACAGTGGTTGAATCTCTTCCTGCTTTACTTTGACCAGTTTCAACAGGATGGACAGAAACCAGTCTGTTGCCGGGGTGTCACCTTTAGCCATGCATAAGCCCTCCGTATTTAAGAGGTATGATCTATTATAAGTTAAGATCCGTCAGCATGGATAGGGGCACACGCCTGAGTCGCGTGTTTTTTCCAGTGTGGATATTATGTCCATGAAACAGCAAATATGCGTGGTGGTAGGAATATATTAAATTAAGAATTCCAACTGGTTAGAGGCCAAGCCTATCGGTCACTGGTGATCTGTCTCTTTTGTGTTCTAACCGGTTCAAAGGGTGGAGAGCACCCACGGTTAGAACTTATTCAGGATAAACGTTTTGAAAACGATCGATCAGTGACCGAAATAGGCAAAGACTCAGTCCGGTCCGAAATGCTTTTGTGGGATATTATTCGTCCTTATACTTTTCCATAAATTGGTGTGCGGTCTCCATCATCTCAGGCGACCCTGTAAAGAAAGGAACACGTTGATGCAACTCAGTTGGTTTTAAGTCAAGGATGGGGTTATAACCATCTGTAGCCAGTGCACCAGCTTGCTCAGCTAAGAAGGCGATCGGATTGCATTCATAGAGTAAGCGTAATTTCCCTGATGGCGCCTGTGCTGTTTGCGGGTAGATATATATACCGCCTTTGAGTAAATTGCGGTGAAAGTCAGCAACTAAAGAACCAATGTAACGTGACGTATAAGGACGGTTTGTTGTCTTATCCTCTTCTTGGCAATATTTCAGGTATTTTTTTACCCCTAATGGGAATTTGATATAATTCCCTTCATTGATTGAATAAATCTTACCTGTTTTCGGAATTTTGAGAGATTCATGGGAGAGGCAGAACATGCCAATCGATGGATCATAGGTGAAACCGTGAACCCCATTACCCGTGGTGAAAACAAGCATGGTTGAAGAACCATAAATCACATAACCAGCGGCGACTTGTTTTCGACCCACCTGGATGAAATCGTCTAATTCTACGGGACCATCATTTGGGGAGACTCGGCGGTAGATGGAGAAAATTGTCCCCACTGAGACATTGACATCAATGTTTGATGAGCCATCGAGGGGATCCATAAGAACAACATAGCTGGCATTTCGACTATTTTTGTTATCAAAAAACACGAAATTATCTTCTTCTTCCGATGCGATTCCACAGACTTCACCACGGGCGATTAAAGCATTCTTAAAGATATCATTGGCGTAAATATCAAGTTTTTGTTGCTGTTCACCTTGAATGTTCTTTACGCCATTTGAGCCGGTAATATCGACCAAGCCTGCCTTGTTAATTTCGCGGTTCACAATTTTTGAAGCAAGCTTGATCGCGCCTAACAACGCACTTAACTCACCTTTTGCATGGGGAAAGTCTGCTTGTTTCTCAATGATAAATTCACCCAGTGATTTCTGTGTTCTCATTGCAACTCCTTGTGAGGTCATCTGTTCCGATGGTTGTCTCATTCTGCACCTTTTTAGTGTAGGCCTTCATAAAATCGTCTCTAGTATCAAGTTCTTTTATGACTTTGTCAAACGATAGAGAAGATAGTCCTGTGATTGTAGGATCAATCGAAAAGAGCTCCTGTTTGTCTTTGAACCATATCAACCACACTTCAGTTATCTCCTCTTGGGCAACGGCAGACTAAGATTGAAAGCGGTATTAAAGTTTGCATCCTGTGTTGTTTAGAAAAAAGATTCAAATTTGGAAGACAATTCAAGCAAAACGTATTACTCTTGCTGAGCGGTTGGCCGTTTGATTGCTAGCACCATTGATGTTGACCCCCGATGCTTTTGAGCGCTTCTCTCAACGGATCGCTTGTTCAGTGAGTCCAATTCAAGCTGGCAAATCAACTCTAACTATCACCTAAACTCTAAATGAATACGCAAATATTTAATGCCACCTAATACCGGCCTGCATCTGTGGAGCCATAGGTGGTCAACCCTATTTAACTATACAGAAAAATCATGCCACTTTTTTTTATCTCTTTTGCGATGACCATAATCGGAATCATTTACTTTGCCTATGGAGCTAAAGTTAAAGCCCATAGTCGCAATGAATTTACGCTTGGTGGGAGAAAAGCTAATTCGTGGGCCGTTTCAGGTGCTATTACCGGAACCCTGGTGGGGGGAGCGTCAACGATAGGGACCGCTCAACTGGCGTTCCTCTATGGCCTTTCGGCGTGGTGGTTCACCTTGGGAGCAGGATTGGCCTGTCTGTTCCTCGGACTATTTCTAGCCCGGCCCTTACGTGAAAGTAATGTCGAAACCATCCCTCAGTATATCTCACGCTATTATGGTGAACCCGCCCGGGTTGCCGCCAGTCTTTTCACTGGGCTAGGAATGTTTGTCCAGATCGTTGCGCAGTTGTTGGCTTGTGGTTCCATCCTGGCGGTCATGTTTCAACTGTCATTGCAATGGAGTGCAACTATTTCAACGTTACTGGTGATCCTTTTTACCCTTGGTGGCGGGATGAAAGCTGCTGGAAGAATCGGCTTGATTAAGATGGGATTGATCTATGCGACCATGCTTTATGCCGGTTTTCTGGCGTTGAATCATGCCGGAGGATGGCACGGATTGCACGAAACATTCCCTGACTATCCTTGGTTCAGTTTCTTCGGATATGGAGTTCAGGAAGGCTTATCAGACCTGTTATCGATGTTGGTCGGAGTTATTTCCACCCAGACTTATCTACAGGCAATATTCTCTGCAGCCAATGGGGCGACCGCTCGCAATGGATCATTTATCAGTGCGTTGATGATTTTCCCCCTTGGGTTGCTCGGTGTGCTGGTGGGTCTGTATATGCGGCAAAGCTCCCCGACTATGATCAGTGCTTTAGCGTTACCGGCGTTTATCTCAGAGAATTTTCCAGCCAGTTTTGCCGGGATTGCCTTTGCGGCTCTATTAATTGCTGCTGTAGGTACGGCATCAGGATTAGCGCTTGGCGTGTCAACGACCCTGAAGATTGATATATTGCGTAGTTGGTTGACTGGTAACGTAGCTGAATTATTATATTTCCGAGTGCTTACCACTGTGGTGGTGTTAATGGCGTTTGTTTTGTTGCTGTTAAATTTAGGTTCAGCGATTATGGATTGGAGTTTTCTCTCCATGGGGTTACGTGGTGCAACCCTCTTTTTCCCACTATTATTTGCGGTTTTCCTGCATAAATATCATCTCCGCAGGGCAGGGGCCTTGTCGATTTTTATTGCTCCGACTTCTGTCATCGTGGTGGGGATGATGCAACGAGTCTCGATATCGCCACTTTATTTTGGCCTCTGTGTCTCTCTAGTTATTTTTGCGGCAGGATTTCTGATTAACCGCCACATACATTAATTTAATGGTTTCTAGAAGGCTGATTCTAGAATTTAATTTAGTCAACTTCATATTCACATCTTTCATCAGTCCTATTTATGGAACTAAAATTCCTTTAATTGCAGGGGATTAGAGATTTTAATACACCCATTGATATTGTATTTAAAGTAATTCTATAAAACCGATAACTTATATTGATTTTATAGCGCTTATCCATTATTATCTCTTCTGTTAATAATTAACATCTATTGAAATAGCAAACCCAAGGAGACTTGGGGACGCAAAGCCACGGGTCCTATGCGGATAGCCGGGTTGCCGAAGGATGGTACCAAAGCCCCTTTTCGGCCAGAAAAGGGGCTTTTTAGTTTGACAGGATTAAAAGTCTTGTTTTTTTGGGGGGGGGCTATACTTGATGCTTGGCTAGCAACATAGTGCCATGCAAACCTGGAAGCATCCCATCTATATGAGCATGTAAACAATGTTCAGAATAAACAAAAAAGCTTGTTTTGTTTGTGCTGAACAATTTGCTTTGCATGTTTTCTTGCACACTGTTAAACGCAGGCCATGACCTTAAGTTAATCTGGATTATGAAATGATGAACAGTATCCACGTTCATTGGGTCTTTTATTTTTAAACAATAAATATTTTAAACCCCTGATATGACAGATAAATAAGGTTTTGCAGGAGCGTCAAAACCATTCACCAGCGTTCAATCTCTGTGGTTATCCTGTGTCAAGTATGTGCTCTAAAGGCGGTTACATAAACATGGATAAAGTCCTAATAGTTGACGATGAAAAATCATTTTTGCTTTCTCTTCACGATGGCTTGAGCAAGCACAAAGAGAAATTTGAAGTGCTATGTGCAGACAATGGACGAGAGGCCATTGATATTCTGCGGACAACCAAGGTCAACTTGCTACTGACTGATTTGAAAATGCCTGAGATGAATGGTTTTGAGATTTTGGCTTGGGTTTTAAGATATCAACCCAAACTGTCAGTCATTGTCATGTCAGCATTTGGAACTCCAGAGATTGAAGAACGTGCCGAAGCCATGAATGCCCTTCAGTTTTTAAATAAGCCCTTAGATCTGGAGACGGTAGAAAGTGCAATTTTTGAAGGGTTATCGACTGGAACGAATAGTTTTATTCGTGGGATCACTTTGGCGACATTTTTGCAATTGATGCATGTCGAAAGAAAAACCTGCACTCTGACAGTCACTTCAGCGGGCAAATGTGGTCATTTGTATCTCTTTGCTGGAGAATTGGTCAATGCTGAAATTGGAGATATCAGTGGCATTGAAGCCGCTTTGAGCATTATTGGTTGGGACAACGCAGAGATAGTTATGTGTTCAGTCTGTGAACGGCGGGAGAACGTTATTAATTTCTCTATGGAACATTTGTTGATGGAGGCATTCAGGGCTATCGATGAAGCCAATCACGGCATAAAAGCGAACAAGCAACTCAAATCCATTGTCAACGGTTCTGATCGAGATTGTTGTAAGACTGCTGCTACTCAGGGAGAAGAAGTAGGAGCAGACCATATAAACACGTCAACAGATGGCAATAATGCCAAAACCTCTGCTCTGGAAAATGATTCAGAACAGAACCACTTAACCACACCAAAAGGAGTTCAAATGATGGAAGAAAAAATGGAGGTCTTAAAAAAGATCAAAGGATTTATTGCGGCAGGGGCTTTCTCCGCAGATGGTGAAATTATGGCTGAAGTCTCTGTCTCCAGTACTCTGCGATTAGCTGAAGTTGGCGCATTAGCAAACGACATTCTCCTCAAAGCTCAAGAAGAGACAGACATTATGGGCGTTGGTCGGGGCTCAATGGTTCATATTGTTGCTCCTAAAGCGAACTTGTTGATGCGCTGTTTAAATGAAAATACTGACTTCCATAATTCTGAAGCCGGACGGGCACATATACATATGTTGGTTGTTCTCGAAGCTGATGCGAATGTGGCATTGGCTAAAATGCAACTTGAAAAAGTGATTCTCGATATTGCTGAAGAAGTTCGCTAAAAATTTTATTGTCCATTAACGGATATTCAACAAGAGCTCTGGACACTTTCAGAGCTCTTGTTTCCAGCTGGAAAAGAATATGGGGAAATATTGTATTGATCTGCATGTCCATACAAGGCGTTACTCTCCTTGTGCAGAGACCTTGGATCCAGAAAAATTAAGTCTTGCTGCTAGAGAAGCAGGGCTGCACGGAGTTGTTCTGACCGAGCACGATGCGATGTGGTCAGAAGATGAAGTGTTGGCTTTAGAAGATCGCAGTAGGCAAAGGATAAAAATTTATCGCGGTGTTGAAGTTAGCAGTATCGACGGTCATTTTGTCGTCATTGGTCTACGTGATATGCATGGTATTCAAGTTGGAATTCCCGCGACTGAACTGCACATGATAACAAAAGCTGCCAGCGCTACTATGATATTAGCCCATCCACATCGTGGGGGGATCATTACTCAACATTTTGGTTGGACTGACCAGGTTGATGCCATTGAGATCGCGAGTACTGTGACCATAGGTGAGTATGAAGCTGATGCGAGAAATTTAGCCAGTAGAGCTGATCTTCCCATGGTTGCAGGGAGTGATGCCCATTGTCTGGCTATGTTGGGTCGGGCGTATACTGAATTTACTCATCTGCCTGATAATGAAATGTCTCTCGCTCAAGCCATCAAAGCGAATACTGGCTTAGCCAAAAGAAGCGGATAACGACATGTTTTTATCTTTAACATTTGCTCAAGCATTATCTACACTGGGTGAGGAACCACAATTGATCTTTGATGAAACAATTGTTCCCAAGACAGCGCCCTGTGCTTCTCACAGTTGCTACCTCCCTGAATATGACTGGTTATTTCTTTTAGAACGGAAACTGGCCCGTTTTTTGGATCCCTGGTTGAAGAAACACCGCAAACAGTTGATTGGCTCCAGTGGTCTTATCAGTGAAGCTTTATCAAATGCTTATTGTCACGGCCATAAACGTCAGGCGAAGCTCCCCATTGGAGTGAACATATATCAGGGCAACCAAGGAATATTATTGCGAATTTATGATACCGGAAAAGGTTTTGACTATGGCGAAATGCTAGCTAAATATCTAAATAAAAAAAATTACTTTTATAACGCCGGTAATGGCATGAAAAGCATGTATGAAACTGATATTTTTGGGGTTTTTTATGATGATAATGGCAGTTCTTTTCATCTTCTCTATTTGTTTGATGAAAGTCTAATTGCGCAATATCTCAGACCTGAAAGGTGTTAGATCTCCCCCGTCTGTGCTCCTTGTCAATTATGTTTTCTTTCTCAAAGCATAATGCGGCTACCTACCTTGATCTTCTCTAGCTTCACTATATAATTCATTCAGTCAGAAGAAGTTCGTAGCGAATTAATTTTGTCGTTACTCATTCCATACATAGGATTAAAGCTTTTGCAGATTTCAGAGGGATTATGAGCACAGGTGAAATGTTATTGGAGTATTTTTTGGGGCCTATAACCATTGTAGCAATTATGGTTGCCTCCCTTGTCGGGCTTAATATTCTCCTAAGCAGGATGCAGGCAAAGCATCCCGAGCGCGCACTTCACCGTCAGGTTTTGATGTTAGTGGCAACCCTGATTGCCCTATTTTTCACTGTGATTATGTTACCCATCAGTGAAACCTTGCGTGGTCAAATTCTCAGTCTTCTGGGGATTCTGGTCAGTGCGACGATCGCTTTGAGTTCGACAACTTTTCTCGGTAATGCTCTTGCAGGGATCTTGTTGCGTAATGTTCGAAGTTTCAGTACCGGTGATTTCATCTATATCAATGAACATTTCGGACGTGTTTCCGGCCGTAGTCTGTTTCATATCGAATTACAAACTCAGGATCGTGATCTGGTCACTCTCCCCAATCTGTATGTCACCACCAATCCTGTGAAGGTCACCCGAGCATCTGGAACGATAATTTCAGCTGAAGTCTCTCTTGGTTATGATATCTCTCATACCCAGGTTGAACATCTACTTAAACAGGCTGCCATTACCGCTAGTTTAGAAGATCCGTTTGTCTATATCATCAAGCTTGGTGACTTTTCCGTTCTTTATCGAATCAATGGTATGTTGAAAGATGTTAAACAATTACTCTCCGTTCGCTCAGTTTTGAATGGAGCCATCCTTGATTCGTTGCATGGGGCTGGGATTGAGATTGTTTCTCCGAATTTCATGAACACTCGCGATGTTGCTCATCAGAACTTTAGGGCACAACCTATTGCTACGCAAGATTCTGTTGAAAACACCAAAGACCCAGAGGAAATTATCTTTGATAAAGCAGAAAACGCGGCAACCTTGGAAGAGCAGACAACCAGTCTTGATGAAATCACCGCGCGTATTGAAACGCTGCAAGAGGCTTTAGAAAAAGCTGACGATGATCATCAAGAAAAAATCTCTGTAGCGTTGAGTCAACTGCAAAAACAACAAGTTTCTCTCAATGCGAAGATTGTCGCAAACAAAGAACTTATCGAAGCGGAATAAGGCGTTAGATTCTCTTTTCTCTTCCTTAAAGCTTTTGACTGGATCTGTTAATCCGTGAAACAGAGCTCCATTCTCTCCGTACATTCAATTTAATCCTGTTGTTAAACTTATTAAATTTAGATTCCCTCTTGACAAAAAATATTATCCACATGAAGATAGTAATTAATTACTATCTTTTGGGGGTTGTATGAAAGTGAATGCAAAACATCTACCTGCTGATGAACGTAAAAAGATCATTGTTGCAACAGTCATCGAACTCGCTGGTGAACAGGACCCAAACACCATAACAACAGCGGCAATTGCCAAACGCATGGGCCTTACACAAGGAGCACTGTTTCGCCATTTTGCTAATAAGTCAGCAATATTTGAAGCGGTGATGGAGTGGGTAGAGGAGCTATTGGTGGGACAGGTCGAAGCACAGTTCCAAGTTGGATTATCGCCCCATGCTGTGTTGCGAGCGGTATTTATGACCCACGTCGATTTTGTCAGTGAGTTTCCTGGAGTGCCACGTATCCTCTTTGCAGAATTACAACGGCCTGAAGAAACCGGATCTAAGTTGGTGGTGCAGAGGTTGCTTCATCGTTATCGTGCGTGTTTGCAGCAACTGTTTGAGGAGGGGAAAGAGAGGCAGGATTTCGATATCAAACTCGATACCGAAGCGGCAACCATTCTTTTCATTGGTACGCTTCAAGGTCTAGTGGTGCAATCACTGCTTGCTGGAGAAATTAAGCGTATCAAACAGAATGCCTCAAAGGTGTTTGCTATTTATCAGCGCGGGATCACTAATGCTTAACCCTCAACCTGTGTAACTGCAGTATGAATTTTGTGAGATAATTCGATGAAAACATTATCTGTAAATCCAATTTTAGTCTTCCTTTGTCTGCTTGTTTTTCAGCCGATGAGTCAGGCTTCAGCCATGACCCTGAATGAATGTGTGGAACTCGCTTTAAGGAACAATCCGGAGATGGCAAAGCAGAAGGTCAATTTGGAGACTACCCAAGCTGACTTAGCTGACCGACAGGGGCAAAAATACGGGAAGTTGAATCTTGTCTCCAGCTACACCCATTATAATCTGCCACATACGTTAGCACCTTTGACGCCGGGGGCCATTGCTTCTAATCCTCTGGCCGTGCCGACCACTGAGGATCTTTTCGTCGCAGGAATCAACTACGAAGTGCAACTGTTTACCGGTTTTGCACAAACGCGGTCAGTTGAAGTTGCTGCTTTGCAAAGAGAGTTGGCTGCTGCGGCGTTGACATTAAGTAAAGAGCAATTGATCTATAACGTTAAAAGCCTCTACGTCAACATTCTTTCATTGCAGGAACAAGCATCTGCTCAGGCGGCATATGTCCGATCGTCGCAACAACTCTACGAACAGATTTCTCATGAGTTAACTTTCGGGAGGAAAGCACTTGTTGATCAACTAAAGGCTGCTGCCGATCTGCAAAATGCGCGTGCGAGACTGGTGCAGATCAATGCAGACATCGACATTCTAAGTGGATCATTAGCAAGTCAGCTCAACATTGAGGCGATTCCTCCCCTGCAGAAATTTGACCTGACGGTGGACAATCCTCAACCTTTACAGGGTGATTTTGTCGATCAATTAAAGACCACCGAGCGATTGCGGGCTGCTGAATTGACCGTTCGCAAAGATGCCAAGTTAGTTCAGAAAGCGGCAGCAGGTCTTTATCCTCAGATCGCTTTAAATGTTGCCTATGGGCAGAACTTTGGCCCTAATGACAGTAGTCATGCTGATAGTGGCAACTGGAACAATCAAGACCTTTGGCAGGGGGGATTAAGTCTCAAATGGACGGTTTTTGATTTCGGCAGTACACAAAGCAAAATCAGAAAAGCTCGATTTGTTGAACAACATAGCCGTCACCAACAGACGCAAGCGAAGCTTGAATTAAAACGTGCGGTGAAGGAAGCGGTGACGAAAATTAATACCAGTGTCAGCGACTATCAAAGTGCTCAAAGTGAGCGGGAACTGACACAGAGAACTGCGGCGATCGAACAAGTACGTTTTGATAAGGGGGCGACATCTCTTAACGACTTATTGTACGCCAAAGCGCGGCATCAATTAGCTGAAAGTCGTTTTATTGCTGCGGGTTATGCTTATGAAGTCGCAGGCTATTATCTTCAATATTTGTTGGAAACTGGAGAATCAAGGTGAAAAAAAAACTCTTTATCATCCTTTTTGTCATTGTCATGATTGTGGCTGGGGCCATGCTGCTAACGAAGCGTCGTCATGAAAATGCTGCCATTCCGGTCGCGCAACCGATGATTCATTCTGTGAGGACAACTCTTCCTGTCGAGCGAACGCTGATGCAAACGCACAGTTATCTGGCTGAGCTTAAAGCTGCTGAAACTACGGCGATCTCTTCAAAATATTCTGCTTGGATTCGTCAGTTACCAATCCATGAGAGTCAGCGAATTAAAGTAGGTGATCTGCTGGTTAAGCTCGATGAGGAGGAAATTGTTGCCAATCTCAAGTCTGTGCAGGCCCAACTTAATGCCGCGTTGAAGAAGTATGAATACGATCAGGGGCTATATGAACGTAACCTTTCTCTCTACGATATCGGTGGTTTATCGCAACAAGAGCTTGAGGCCTCAGACGTGACCAGGAGTACAGCGCAGGCCGCAGTAAACGATCTGCAACAAAAGATCATCGGTTTAAAGAGTCAACTTAAGTATATGAATATTAAGGCTCCTTTTGATGCGATCGTTGGAACCATTTTACTCCATCCCGGCGACCTAGCTTCACCAGGGCGATCTATCCTTACCCTTAATTCCCTGTCGCAGAAACTTATTGTGAGTTTTGTCCCTGAATCAGCAGAGCTACAGACCGGGCAGATGGTTCTGTACCAAGGGGAGAGGGTCGGTCGGATAAGTCGTATATATAATGATGCGCAAAATGGTTTAGCGGTGGCCGAGATCGTTCCCGATAAACAATTAAACCTACCCAGTGGTAGCTATCTGACTGTTTCAATTGTTACAAAAACTGCAACCGGGTGTTCTATCCCGCTCCAGAGTCTGTTACATCGAGACCAAGGGAGCAGCATCATGACCTATCAGGAAGATCATTTCAGTGAAATCGCAGTGAGTGTCCAAGTAAAGGATGACAGTTTTGCTATAATTTCCCCCTGTGTCAACCACCCGGTCGCTTTGGCAACAGAGGCAAAGCTGAGTTTACTTCCCGTTTATGGTGAAGTCAGAATTTCCTCGGGGTCGACTGATGAAAAATAACTGGGTTGAGCGGTTGTTGGGGCGGCCTTTTTTTATCTATTCCTTCCTGGCTTTATTTTTGTTGCTGGGACTGTTGGGGTATAACCGAATCGACCGGAAACTGTTCCCTGAATCCAATTATCCTGAGGTTGCCGTTGTCGTCGTTCAGCCGGGTGCATCAGCAAAAAATATTGCCGCCAATGTCAGCGTCCCCATGGAAGAAGAACTCTATACTCTTGATCAGGTGCGTCGGGTTTATTCTTCGACCATTGATGAGGTTTCCGTCATCCGGGCTGAGTTCGAGTACAGTAAAAATCTCGACATGGCTGCTAGCGACGTCAATAATTCCATCAGTAAAATTCGTTCTTTACTTCCAAGTGATATTTTAGAACCGCAGATTCATAAGATTTCTGCCGCAACCGCTCCAGTGATTATTGTTGCTGTCAGTCCCAAAAATAGCTTGCCACTTGTTGACGTCCGTCAAATTGCCGAGCAGCAATTGCAGCGGAGACTGATAAAGCTTCCAGGGGTTGCCAATGTGGATGTGTTTGGTGGTTATAAAAAAGAGATCCAGATTGTTTTAGATAAAGAAAAGCTCGATCGTTTTCAGTTGAGTATCGGTTCCGTGCTGGCAGGATTACAGGCTAATAACCGAGATTATGCGATTGGCTTTCTCACCAATGAACAGAGTCGTTACTTACTGCGTTCATCCTCTCGAGAAGAGAACATTGCCGGTCTGCAATCATTACGTTTAAGTGCAGATATCACTTTAGCTGATGTTGCCGATATCTATTTTGGTCACTATGAAAATAGTGCGATTTACTATGGTAATGGCAATGAGTCGATCGCTCTGGCGGTCCAACGGGGACGTGACAGTGATGTCGTTAGCACCGTTGAAAGTGTCGAGGCTGAGGTTGAAAAACTTCAGAGAGAGTATCCGCAACTGCGATTTGAGACGACCGACACCCAGAAAGATACGATCATTCAATCGACGGATAATATGTTTGAGTCGCTGCGTGATGCCATTCTCATGTCGATATTTATCGTTTTTCTCTTTTTGGCCAGTTTCAGGCAGGTTCTTGTTGTTCTCATTACTATTCCACTGGTTTACACCTCAACAATTGCTCTGATGTGGATTGTCGGCATTGAGTTTAACGTTGTCACTCTCACGGCCATTATTCTGGCGCTGGGATTGCTTCTTGATGATGCCGTTGTGGTTATGGAAAATATTGAGCGCCATTATCGAGAATTGGGCGCGGATATCCGTAAAGCGGTTATGGATGGGACTAAGGAAATTATGTTTGCCGACCTTTCCGGGACCATCACAACCATGATTGCACTGGCTCCGATCTTGTTTGTCGGCGGTTACCCGCAGACGGTGTTTCGGCCATTGGCGGCGACATTATTACTGGCGCTTACGGCTTCCTACGTCATTTCCATAACCGCTGTGCCATTGCTTTCGCTTAAGATTTTGACTTTAAAATATCCATGGTTGTTACGGACGGAAGCTTTTTTTCATAAGTTGACCAGCAGGGCTAATGGCGCGATTCAGGGGTTTTTCAGGCAGGCGGTCGCAGCAGCCTTGGGACATAAGTCTGTGGCAGTTGTTTATTTTGTTGTCTTGTTTCTGCTGTTTGTCGTCAGTGTCAAAGGTGTAATGCCGACTGTCGGCAGGGAATTGATGCCGCCGATGGATACCGGTGGAATTCGCATCAGCATTACAACAGATCCCAATCTGCCGATTGACGCAAGTCGGAAGATTGTCCGCGAAGTTGATAAAATCATTGCCGCAAACGGCACGCTTAAATATCTCTCTTCTGCCATCGGTAGTGAAGCGGGAATTCTGAGTATCGGCAGTGGTTCGGCAACAGACCATATTGTCATTATTGCGACCTATGTCAATCGTTATGAACGGCATGATTCGGTTTGGGATATAGGCCGCAAATTAAGAGAACAGTTGGCACAGATTGAAAATATCAAACAGTTGGAGGTCGTTGATTATGGTGCAACAGCCCTCTCCAGTATCCGGGCAAACATCGACATTCTCCTCTCTGGACCAGAATTTGAAGATCTCGTCATCGCCGGTGATAAAGTTGCGAAGGCTCTCTATGCCACTCGTGGTATCATCTCAGTTTCTCGCACCTGGGATATAGATAAACGGGTCTATGATCTGGCTATAGATAGAGAAAAAGCCGCCCTTTACGGGATGACTCATGAAGATATTGTTTCTCAGCTGCAAGCATTGCTTCGCGGTGTTCAGGTCGCGACATTTCCTGCTGTCAACAACCTTGATTTTGGGGTTCGTGTTTGGCTCCCCGCAGCACAAAGAGATCGGCTTGAAATTCTATCAAACCTGTTGCTTGACACTCCGAAAGGGGAAAAGCTCCCACTGTTCGCTATTGCCGAAGTGGTTCGTGCCTTGGAGCCGGGAATCATCAATAGGGAAGGGCTGAACTACACCCTCAATGTCTATGGCTTTCGAGAGAAATCGGCGATTTCTCATATCATGGAAGGTTTTGAGAAGAATTTTCAGGACGTCAATCTGCCTCCCTCAGTGAAGATGGAACAAGTTGGGGATATTAAAGAATTCAATAATTCAGCTGGTCGCATGGTGGGGGCAATTGGTTTTGCTGTGATTCTTTTGTTTTTTACTCTGATCACCCTGTTTAATTCGGTGCGAATTTCATTGTTGATTATCCTCTCAATTCCACTGACTATTATCGGAGCCTCCTGGTTTTTGTTGTTGCTTGGTTACCATGTCTCGATGCCTGCCATGATGGGTTTTATTCTCCTCTCAGGGATTATCGTCAATAATGCCATCCTGCTGATTCACTTCGCTCAGGAAAAGATTGGCGAAGGGATAGATAAAAAATCGGCCATGCTTGAAAGTATCCGCATTCGGACGCGACCGGTCCTGATGACCGCTTTTGCCGTTGCTGCTGGTATGCTTCCAGTGGCTCTTGGTTCCGCTATCGGGTTGGAACGATTGGCACCTCTTGGAGCGGTCGCTATAGGTGGTTTACTGGTCGGAACCCTTTTGACTCTGGTCTTTATTCCGTTGATTTTTATCTGGACGACGAAAGATCCTTAACTGCGGAGCGTTTTGATCCTTGAAGGTTTTATTTTATGTCTTTGTCGGGAAAGTGTTATAGAAACAAAGATTGTTTTTAAAACTTTGATATCAATCAATTTTTATACCGAGTTCATTTGCTATGGTCGGTATGCTTGATCTCCAGTTATAAGAATATTGTCTCTCTATCGGAATGTCCAACAGGGGAGGGCAAATTATGACTGTTAAATGCTTTGGAGTGGTTGAAGCTGTGCAAGAGACAAATAATCTGTTGACAAGGCTTCAGGATTAAAACAGTGACCTGAATGGAAATGCAATTATGAAACAAATTAGTCAATATAGCCACAAGCCAGTGTTCTGGCGCAATCTGGTTCAAGGTGGTTTTCTTCTCTGGTGCATCTATCTGGGGTTTCAGTTCTCACGTTTTGTTGCACACTTTGTCAGTCAAGGAAAGAGCCCGCTGGTCACAAGGCCACCGGGAATCGAAGCCTTTTTGCCCATTGGAGCTTTGGTCAGTTTAAAAAATTGGATTTTAAACGGGATTATTGATCCGGTTCATCCGGCTGCTTTGGTCTTGTTTTTGACCTTCCTGGCCTTAGCATTGCTGACCCGAAAATCGTTCTGTTCGTGGATTTGCCCGGTGGGAACGTTGTCAGAATGGCTCTGGCGCAGTAGTGAACGGCTGATCGGTCGCAGGATAAAACCGTGGCGCTGGTTGGATCTTGTGCTGCGCAGTGCCAAATATCTGTTGCTGTTTTTTTTCGTCAAGTTGATTCTGTTCGGAATGCCTGGCCCTGCACTTAAGGGGTTTTTATCCAGTCCCTACTGGGCTCTCAGTGATGTGAAGATGCTCCACTTCTTCACTAACCCCTCAACGCTTAGCATTGTGATTGTTTTGACTTTAGCGGTCTTATCTTTTTTTATTCGCCAGTTCTGGTGTCGTTATCTATGTCCCTATGGAGCTTTGCTTGGTTTTTTTAGTTTTTTAAGCCCCAGTCGGATTACCCGTGACATCAATGGTTGTACTGGTTGTGGAAGTTGTGATCGTGCCTGTCCGGCATCAATCAACGTCTCCAGAAAAAAACAGGTCTATTCTATGGAATGTACCGGCTGTTTAAGTTGTGTGCAAAGTTGCCCCGAGCATCAAGTCTTGCAGATGGGGCTGTTTGGCAGCCCCCGGGTGTTGCCCGTTTGGCTGTTTCCTGCTCTGGTTTTGCTGGTGTTTACCTTTGGTGTGGCCGCCGGGATGTTCAGCGGCCATTGGCATAGCACGCTCAGTTATCGTGACTATATGCAGTTGATTCCGATGCTTAACCGCTTCTAGTTGATCAGCATCGGATTTGAGGAATGAGGTATGAAGACAGTCATATTTGATCTTGACGGCACAATCAGTGATTCCAGTGAAGGAATCTTTCAATCATTCAATTACGCTTTGCATAAGATGAATGCTGCGACCATGTTGCGGACAGATGTGAATCGTTATATTGGCCCCCCTCTCGACGAGTCCTTCCGTAGCTTGCTGGAAACGAATGATGAAGATATTGTCAACGCAGCAGTGGAATTCTTTCGGCACGACTACACTACTGTTGGTTATAAAATTAATGATCTATACGCAGGTATTGACAATGTCCTGTTGCAGCTGGCTGCCAATGGTTATCGTCTTTTTATTGCGACAACTAAAAAGACTGCAACGGCCTGTGATGTGCTGCGACATTTTCGCTTAGATCACTATTTCCAAGGAGTCTATGGCGGGTCATCGACAATACCGAAACCGGAATTAGTCCGGCACATTCTGACCGAGCATCATTGCTTACATGATAAAAGCGTCATGATAGGTGATACTCATTACGATATCCACGCTGCGCAACAGAATGGCATCTTCTCCATTGGAGTTGCTTGGGGATTTGGTGAAGAGGTGGAAATATCAACAGCTGATGTTGTGACGCGTTTCCCAGGTGAACTTATTCAACACATTGAAAACTTGATGGGTTCCGATTAGACCTATATCCTGCAAGTAGACAGATAGACAGTGAGTTGTCGCTAAGGGACCGGCACAATTCTGCAGAGATGGTATGATAGTCTTACAACTTTAATCTTCCGTTATCATGGTGTTGATCAATCAATTTATTCAGCATAGGAGCATGAGATGAAGCCACGCAAAATAAAGGATAATATTTATTGGATGGGTTATATCGATTGGGATGCGCGTCTGTTTGATCAGCTCATTCCGTTGCCCGATGGAACCAGCTACAATGCCTATTTGGTTGAAGGTAGTGAAAAGACGGTGTTGATCGATACTGTTGAACCCGAATTCTTTGGTGAACTTGAAGAACAACTGGAAAATGTCACTCAACTTGATTATCTGGTCTCGTTGCACGCAGAGCAGGATCATTCCGGGAGTATTCCAAAGGTTCTCTCCAAATATCCCGATGCAAAGCTGATTACCACCCCAAAAGCCAAAGAAATCCTCATGGATCTTCTTGCTATATCAGCGGATTCCATAATTACCGTAGTTGATGGCGAAACCCTCTCTCTTGGTGATAAAACTCTGGAGTTTATTTATACCCCATGGGTTCATTGGCCTGAAACGATGGTTGCTTATCTGCAAGAGGAGAAAATTCTCTTCAGTTGTGATCTTTTTGGTTCGCACATTGCGACGTCGGATCTTTTCGCCGTCGATGAAGCACGTGTCTACGAAGCATCAAAACGTTATTTCTCTGAAGTTATGATGCCATTCGCGAAAATTATCGAAAAACATTTGGAAAAACTGACCCCTTACGACATTGATATTGTGGCACCCAGTCACGGACCAATCCATAGGAATCCGTCTTTTATCATCAATGCTCATAAGGATTGGGTCGCCGGCCCGCTGAAAAATGTTGTCATTCTCCCGTATGTCTCTATGCATCACAGTACTAAAAAAATGGTGGACTATCTTGCATCAATGCTGACGGAAAAAGGGGTCAGGGTCGAGCTTTTTAATTTATCTGTGACTGATATTGGTAAGTTGGCAATTGCCCTTGTTGATGCCGCGACCATTGTGGTTGGAACGCCAACAGTTCTATACGGACCTCATCCTGCGGTCGCTTACTGTACTTTTCTTGCCAACATGTTACGTCCGCGAGCACAGTACTTATCGATTATCGGTTCTTATGGCTGGGGTGGGAAAACAGTCGAAACGTTGGCGGGGATGATTCCCAACCTTAATGTTGAAATTATTGATCCCGTGTTTGCGAAAGGATTTCCGTCGGAGCAAGACTTTCAAGCTCTTGACGTTTTGGCCGAAGCAATAGCGTCAAAACACCAAGAACAGGGATTTGTTTAACCAGAATTATTATTCCCTTCTATTTGAGAGATCAGATATCTGGATCGCGGATTGGGACAATAACGATTTTTTTTCGACAGTCAGGACATTGATAAATTTCACAACCGGTACACGCAAAACAGTTACCGCAAAGCCTTTTCAGGTTTTTTAGTTGATGTTTTTTTTTGCAGTGAGTGCAGACAACTGTCTTCATATCGCGCTTGTGTCTCAAAAATACTTGTGAGTTTATATTAACGGTTGAATGGCCGGAAACTGTTGAATTCAGCAGGCCATTCAACCGTTAAAAGGTTTAAACAGTTAAAGGTGGATCTATTTAGCTCGGTAAATTGATCTGGTCTCCGGGACGAAGCGATCCACCCGTAAGAACGCGGGCAAAAACTCCCTCCTTCGGCATGATGCAGTCTCCGGCCTGATGATAGATAGCACAGTGGTGGTGGCACTCTTTGCCGATCTGAGTGATCTCCAGCAACACATCACCGATTTGCAAGTGGGTTCCAATTGGGAGCTTGGGTAAATCTACCCCTGTCGTGGTCAGATTCTCTGCAAAATCGCCATTGTCCACATCCAACCCTAAAGCCCGCATCTTGTCGACGCTCTCTTTTGCCAGCAGGCTGACTTGACGGTGCCAGTCTCCAGCGTGGGCATCACTGACAATACCGTGGTTTTCTCTGAGTTCGACTTGCTCGACCGGGGTTTTGCGTTCACCTTTATTTTTACTGATACAGACAGCTATAAGTTGTTTTGGCATGATTTATCCTCCGATACTCGACATACTGAACGGTGTCATTACGTCCTGCTCACAGCCCAGATGATGTTCGAGTTGTTTGTTTTCAATGACTTGTTGTAATGCGCCAATAAGATGGGGCTGCGGCAATTCCAAATATGGTTTCAGATCCAACCTATCATCACTGAGCAGACAGCTCTTGGCCCACCCCATCGAATCGACGCGGATGCGGTTGCATGAGCTACAAAAATGGCTACTCATCGGGGTGATGATGCCAATAGATCCTTTTGCGCCGGCGATGCGGTAGGGCTTGGCTGGACCACAATAGCGGCTATGACCCAGTGGCTCCAAGGTATGTTTCTCCTGTAGCTGGGTCAAAATCTCAGCACCGCTGACAATCCGGCTGCGCCAGTCGCTTTCCTGAATCGTCGGCATATATTCGATATAGCGTACAGACCAAGGATTGTTGATGCTCATCGCAGCAAAAGACAAGACCTCATGATCGTTGACGCCACGCATGACAACCATATTGAGTTTGATCTTGAGACCGGCTTTTTCTGCTGCCGCTATCCCTTTCAACACGGCTTCGAGTGAACCTCCACGAGTTATTTCTGTGAAAGTTTTAGGATTTAAAGAATCAAGACTGATATTCAAACGTTTAATCCCGGCATCTTTTAAAGCGTTAGCATTGTCAGCGAGCAAAATACCGTTGGTGGTCAAAGCGACTTCCTCAATGCCCGGAATACTTGAAAGCTTTCCAAGAAAATCTATGACCCCTTTGCGGACTAAGGGCTCACCACCGGTGATGCGGACTTTACGGATGCCGAGATGGGTCGCGGCCCGGACAATCTGCAAGAAATCTTCGAAGCGCAGGATTCCATCGCAATCTGTCTGTGGCACCCCATCTGCTGGCATGCAATAACGACAACGTAGATTGCAGCGGTCTGTGATTGAGAGGCGAAGGTAATTGATGTTACGTCCGTGTAAATCCTGCATAACGATATCCTTAAAGTGAGTATAACGGGAAGATCTCGACTTTATCCCCGGTTTTTAGATCTGGCGATCCAACTGCGAGACTTAGGAGTGCATTGGCTCCTTGGATGCTGCGGGTTTGACCGGAACCCTGTCGTTGTGGAACCTCGACATGGTAACCGTCGCCCTGCCATTCACAACGTGACCAGAGAAACGCGTGTCGACTGCCACCGGCTTTAACTCCATGTTTCAATCTTGCTGTCATTTTTCGATCAGTTGTCCCATGACCTGCGAGGATACGCAGTGCCGGAAGGACGAAGAGTTCAAAAGTTGAAGCGGTGGCTGCGGGGTTGCCGGGTAGACCGAAGCAAGGTTTATGGTTGAGAAGTCCAAATAACAGCGGTTTTCCTGGTTTGATGGCGACTTTCCAAAATTTGCGTTCAAATCCGTTATCAAGCAATGTTTGCTGAACCAGATCTTTTTCTCCGACGGAGACACCCCCTGTAGAAACAATCAGATCAGCTTCTTTGGCTTGTTTGTAAATCAAGCCCAGATTATCCCTTTGATCTGCTCCTATTCCCAAGGGTAGAACGGTACAGCCACATTCTTGCAAGCGAGCCTGAAGGTACTGGAGGTTGGAGTTGATGATCTGTCCTGGCCCCGGATCTTGACCGGGATTGAGCAATTCATCACCGGTAGAAAATATGGCTACACGAGGTCGAGGATAGACAGCAACCTCGGTTATTCCAGCTCCGGTCAATAAGCCGATAGTTCCGGCGTCCACCACTGTTCCAGCATTAACAAGTCGTTCTCCTTCGCAGTATTCTTCTCCCTGATAACGGACATGTTGCTTTGCCCGGATTGTGCCTGTCCAACTCAGACAGTTGTCATTGACGCTGGTGTCCTCAACGGGAATTACAGTGTCTGCACCGCAGGGGAGAGGAGCCCCTGTTGTGATTTGGATCGCTTCGTTTCGTTGCAGAGTTTTGTTATAAGGGTGACCGGCAAATGAACTGCCGACAATATCAAGGCCAGCAGTAGAATCCAAAGCCTGTGAAGAAACAGCAAAACCATCCATTGCGGAATTGTCCCAACGTGGCATATCCCAGCGGGCACACACTGGTTTAGCTATGACTTGCCCGATCGCTGTGGTTAACGGTTGAATCTGCGACGGGAGTGGAGATACCGTCTCTTTGACTATTTTTAGCGCATCAGCATAAGTCAGCATAAGAACTCCTGACAATTAGGGGATATAAATTTCTTTAAAACCAAGATCTGCGGCTTGATTGACCTGTTTCCGCAAGAGTTGATAGTGCCGCAGTAAATCTTGGATTGCTGGTGTCAGCTTCGTCTCTCCTCCGCCAATGCCGCCGGTACGGCGCTCTAGCAGCTTAAACGGAGCGTGTTCTTCCATCGCTTGGAGCTGAGCCCAAATTTTGCGATAGGAAATCCCCAGAACCTTTGCTGCACCGTTAATTGATCCACAGCGCTCAATTGCAGTCAGCATATGATAACGACCATCGCCAAGAAACGGCTCACCATCCACTTCAAGCCAGATTTTGGAACGTATTCTGATCGTATTCATGACAGAAACCTGGCGACTATTAAATCACATAAACCACTGGAATCATTTATGTTATAAACTGGAACATCTAAATCAAGTGAGCTGTCAGAAGCGACGGCAAGCAGTTTCGGGTCATGTTCCAGTCCACGGCAAAGCAGTTGTTCGCTACGTTGTTGGCGATGGACCTCGATTTTCGGCATCGTGTTGCGTTTGAACCCTTCGGTGAGAACAATATCCACATCAGTCGTATATTTTTCGAGAGTATCTTTCAGGTCCGGTTCTTGATCCGCTGGATTACGCTTAACCATCGCCAGTTTTTCCGGAGAAGTGATAATCATCGTGTCTGCCCCGGCTGCGGTCAGACGCCAGGAATCTTTGCCCTCATGGTCGATACTGAAACTGTGGGCATCATGTTTAACCGCAGCAACGCGGTAACCACGTTGTTTCAGTTCAGAAATTAATTTTTCCAGCAAGGTGGTTTTCCCCGTGCCGCTTTTTGCAACGATAGAAACAACTGGTGGGGCCATGTTTTTCTCCTTGATCCGGGCCAGATCGTCTGGGGTGTTCACGTTGAGCAGAGCTTGTTGCCAACCATCGGGAAGTTCAGACGAATCTAAGTAACGGATCTTGATACGTTGATAAAATGCGTAGATGCGATATTGACCCTGTTGCAGCATCTTCTCCATTTGTGGCAGACAGTTCTTGTGGTAAAGAGCGAAGACGGGTTCGTAACCCTGATTAGTTCGTGGGACAACGGCGTCAAAGTTGGCACGGTATTGAAGTAATAAATGGACGATACGTTCGTCTGGGAAAGGCATGTCGCAAGGGGCGACAAAAATCCAATCCGTTGTTGCCGTCTTTAACCCTGTGTAGAGTCCGCCCAGTGCACTGCCGGGATAAATGTCAGGGAATGCAGGGATCTGTGGGCGAGCTAGATCAGGACGATCACCAGCGATTAGTACATGCTTGAAATTGTTCTGTAAGAGCTTTAATGTGCGTTCAAACATGGTAGACCCTGCCAGCTTTATAGCAGCTTTGTCCTGACCCATGCGGCGACTTTTACCACCAGCAAGCAAAACCCCGGTGACATTGTTTTGATCGTTGTCTGTAATCCCGACCTGCGAAATCTGCATAACGCTATCCTAAAAAAAACGTCAATCAAATTAACGTCAATAATGATCAATTTTCGAAGCTATAGTAAAACTATAAGTGCATCATATTCAAGGGAAAAACATGACATTGATGGATGTTTTGTGATTTTGTCAACAATCTCCATGATTCTGTTTATATAGTGAACTAAAAAGTCCTTTGAAGCACGTGCAGAGTGACCTCCTGATCCAGAAGTGTTCGCACTGATGCACCACCGCATGAACTTTTATTGACGACATTGACCCTGATACGAATACGATAATCACCGGCATCCTTACAATCAATAGTTGTGTCTGGAATGCCGGTGAGAATCGCAGGGGGAGTCGGTCCTGGATAGGCTAAAGTATCAGCGACAACGCTATACATGTGGCCACTGGGAAGTTGTTCAGCAACACCTTCGACCAGAATCTGTAACGGTTTATCAACCACCCCGGTGATGCTGTTGGAGTCGAGCCGGATCTCTCTGGCAGGTTCTGCAGCCCATCCACTCAGGGTACAATAGATGAGAATTATTGTAACCAGAGTGATCTCAACTCGACACCAACGCATTCTTTTCATAGTGGCATTCCGATATGCTGAGCCGTGCTGACAGCAAGGCTGAAAAATGCAATCCGACCAATCAACTCTCCTGACAAAATCAGCAGTGGTAACCACACGGGGATACGACGAATGCGGATCAGGATGAGAAGAGGCACAACAAAGCCGATAAGCAGACGCCCCCAATAAAGCGGAGAATCCAGGTAGGCATGTCCCGTCATCTCTGCAATAAATCCACCGGTCAACCAGATATTGGGTAACAGCAGATTGATGAGGAGCCCTGTCAGCAGAACGGCTGCTAGCACAGCAGTCAATATTGGTTGTTTTTCTGTAGAGACAAACCAGGAACCAAAGGCTGTTCCTAAAGTAACGGCAGTGAACAAGAACAGCACCAGTGGAACACCATTAGCTAATGTCGGTTCACTTGGCGGGGCATAGGTAAATCCCTGCACCACAAGGGCAATCAGTCCCAAAATAGCTGTCACAACTTGTAATCGTCGGTCGTTTGTTCCTCTTAATCGCAATACCACCGAGACCAGCAGAGCAGACGATAACAGTCCGAAAATCAGAATCTCGCGGCTTAACCATGCATGCTTGAGACCTGTCAGAGTTCGAATCGCACCAAACGGATGGCCTAAATGGGCCAGTGAAGCTAACAAAGCGACACTGATCAGGGCCATGGCGACAATCTGTTCGTTAAACAACGGCTTGTCGGGGCCTTCGGCAAAGGTCAAGCTGCGTAAGGTGCTGAAGAGGACCAGACCGATAGATGTCTGGGCCAGTACGGTAAAAAACACCAATGGAAGTTCCATCTCATTCATCAGGATTCTCTCCTTATAATTTGAGGCTGTTGCGGATTACGGAAACGGACTGAAGGGTTCAGTCTTTTGGCTTGAGGAAATCCTTGGGGGTATTGCACCAAGTCACTGACATCTTCAGTGGCGAGATCCACAACCTTTAATGCCCCTGTCGGGCAGCCCTGAGCACAAGCTGGTGTGCGGTTGGCATCCAATCGCTGAAAACAGAAGCTACATTTTTCTGCTTTTTTCAGGCTGGCATTGTAAACGGGAGCACCAAATGGGCAGGAGCGGATACAATTTTTGCAACCGATACATTTTGCCTGGTTATGGATGACAACTCCGTCTTTTTCCCGCTTACTATAGGCTCCAACAGGACAGGACTCTACGCAACATGGGGTCTCACAGTGATTGCATGAGAGGGAATAAAATGCTCTGTCCGTATGGGGATAAATAGCCTCATCCAAAGGATGAACCTGACGCCATTTAACTCCCGGCTCTAACTGGTTTTGGTTTTTGCAGGCCATGGCACAGGTAAAACAACCGATACACAGCTCTGCATCAATTTTAAATCCATATTGACTTTTCATGCTATTTCTCCTCAGGCCTTCTGAATGTTGGCAAATTGATCGTGAGTTGCTATCCCTGGTGCTCCAGTTTTAAAGGAACCCATATCAGCTGACTCATCATCGAGAAGGTTCTGGACATTGAAGTCACTGTTTTTAAACCAGGCTTCATACATCAGCAGCACATCAGGTGGAACGTTGTCCGTCAATCTGGCCATCAGTTCGACTTGACCTCTCTGATTAAAAACACGGACTTGGACACCTTCTTCAATATCCCTTGTTTTGGCTGTCGTTGGATGCAGGTAGACTATCGGCTCAGGATTAAAGTCCTCCATGAAATCCAGATTTTGAAACTGCGAATGGAGGCTGAATTTACTGTGTGGTGTCAATAGTCGTAAGGGCCCAGTGGCAGCTCTTTTCTGCTTGAACTCAGGGAGCGCCTTATGACCGTTTTGCGCAGCTAATTCAGACTTGAATTCGTATTTCCCAGAAGGAGTCTTGAATTTAAAGTCGTGCCAAGCCGCACTGGAAACCAGTTTTGCTTTAGCGGGACCGTTGCGCAGATCTTTCCATGAGTTAAGACCAAACAGATCGTAAATACCCTTGTTGAATTCTTTTTCCATCCACTTGCGGGTATCCAGTTCGGTCGGGAAAGTACAGGATCCAGGCTGGCGTTCATTCATCCGTTTAGAAAGCATTGCGGCGATTTGCACATCTGAACGCGATTCATACATAGGCTTGATCGCTTGCTCATTGAGGCTCAACCAGTAATGCCAATAACCAACATTGACGGTATTCTCTTCAAAGAGAGTGGTATGTGGAAGAACAATATCGGCTTGCTCCACACTCTTAGTGAAAAACTGATCAACGACGACAACCATTTCAAGAGTATCGAAAGCCTTCTTTAGCAACGCTGTATCTGGATCTTGACTGAATGGGTTTCGGCAAGCGAGCCACAACATGCGAATTTTGGGATCCTGTGTCTGTAGAATTTCGCGTCCCAGTTGGTTCATATTGAGAGGACGATCGGTAAATTTGGCATTTCCTTCACCAATAAAATGAAAATCTCCTTTGATCGCAGCGCCGTCCATCATACCAACGGCACCCTCTGGAGCTGCATTGACCATGGCGTTATAATTAAAACCCCAGGTCCGCAGGTGACCGTAACGGGCTCCACCACCCACTTTTCCGACGTTACCAGTCATGGCAACCAGAGCGTCAATAGCGCGCACCATGGCTCCACCATTGACATGCCGTTGCATGCCATAACCGATCCAGATTGTTGCCGGGTCTGCTTGTGCAAATTCTTCCGCAATCTGCTTGATAACTTGTGCTGGAATACCGGTCTCTTTTGCTGCCCATGTCACGGTGACATTCTTTTTCAGGTACTGACTGAATTCTTCAAATCCGAGAGAATGGTTATTGACAAATTCGCGATCGATCATTCCCTGATCGAGCAGGTGTCGTGCCATGCCGAGGGCAAGTGCGCCATCCGTTGCAGTGTCCACTTGTAGATACATATCGGCCTTGGCGGCGGTCTGGGTCATCACTGGGTCGATAACCACGATTTTGGCACCCCGTTTTTTGGCTTCAAATATGTATTTCATGCTGTGAACTGAACACCAGGCGGGATTAGCTCCCCAGACAATGATGTACTTACTTTCGACCATGTCTTCAGGGTCATTACACCACATTTCACCCATGTCAAAATTCTGGGCATCGATACCTGCTGGCCAGCACGGGGTCCCAACGAAACGGGTCGTGTAGCCAAGTGAAGACATCATCCCTTCAACACCATAATGGGTAATGCCAAAGTTTCCAGAATATTTATCCAGAGCTAAGCCGAGAAGGTTGCCATCTTTTTCGTTGATTTCCAGAATCTTTTCGGCAATCCGATCAATCGCTTCGTCCCAAGAGAGTCGCTTCCAGTTGCCGCTGCCACGGCCGACTTGCATCATCGGGTACTTAATCCGATCAGGACTATAAACGCGGCGTGGGTAAGAAAACCCCTTAACACAGAGCCCCCCATCAGTGAAGGTCGACTCCGAAGCCCCTTCAATGAATTGAATCACGCCGTCCTTGACGAAAGTCTTAATACTGCAGGTGTCGTAGCAGTTGCGGGGACAAGCGTTACGAAAGATCTCAAAAGCATCTTCATAGCTGATGTCTTTCCCTGCCGTTGCTGCTTGCAGCAAACTTCCAGGGACCATTGCCATTGCGCCGCTTAAAGCCAGCGTCTTTAAAAATTTGCGGCGGCTTAAGGGGTTCCTTAAGACTTTCTCCACCATACCTTGACATGAATCGTTCATCACCTGTCTCCTTGTTAGTGGTGATCAGAGAGTTCTTGTTCCAACCAGTCGATTAATAAGTCAGCAGTCGCTTGAATAGTTTCGGAACCATTCTCTGCGGACGCGATACGTGTAGCAAATTTGGGGGCCCACACTAAAAGATGGTCCCGCAAAAATTGTTGATAGAGTGCGGTTATGTTTTGATCCTGTGACTGTGTTTGCAGTTGGCGTAAATGTAGGCAGGCATCAATTTCAAGTGAAATATGATCATCGGGGAAGGTCCCCTGTGATGGAAAACTCAATCCCAGAGAAGAGTAAAGATCCCGAGCATCAAGGGTCGTGGTTCCCATAACAAGTTCGTCTTTTTCCAGATAGACTGAAGCATAGGGAGGGGCGACGAGTGCTTTGGGGCCGATGAACAGACGATTAAAGGAAAACTCAAGCTGATCAAGATCTTCTGCCTCAGGAAGCTCTTTAACCAGGCTGCGTAATTGATTATAACTATGTTGAATTTCATGGCTGTTAGCAGCGAAGAAAAAATCCCGTAAGTTGCAGCCGACCTGTGTTTCATAAGAGGGTTCTTGAGGTGTGGTGGTGTTGTTTTGGGTCATCGCAATCCTCCTGTGGCGTGATTTCAGGTAGAATAGCGATCTGATTAAATCATGAAAAGGTGAGTTGTGGGGGCATTATGGGGTATCTTTGTCTACCCCATAATGGGCCAATTCAAGGGTTATATTTTTTCTGGAGGGGGGCAATTACGACTTGCGAGAAACAGGTGCAGGTTGACATCTTTCCCCTTCAACCCAAGTTTAGTGCGGATATTTTTGCGGTGAGTTCTCACGGTATCAAAAGCCAGATTCATGGCTTCAGAGATCTCTTTGGAGGAACATCCGGCTTGGATGAAATTACAGATCCTGATTTCAGTTTTACTCAACTTGAGCATCCCGGCATCGAGTTCTGAATCAAAACCTGACGTCAGGGAAATCAGTTGCTCTTGAATCAGATCGAGAAAACTGGATCGATTTGTATGCGCGGTTTCATGGCGTATTTTTTCCAGAGCTGGGAGCAGGTGGGTGGAAATACGACAAGAGATCTTTTGCTCGAGGTCTCGTCGTTCCGATTCGATGCTTTTCATCACGTTTCTTAAGGTCACGTTCATTTCATCGGTTTGGGCTTTCTCCTGCTGTAACAAATTTTGGGAATGGCTTAAATCTGCTGTCCGTTCAGCGACCCGTTGTTCAAGCTCTTGTCTGTGGTTGACTAGCAAAGTGATATCGCTGAGAATCAACATGTACTCTTGTGCAGCCAGAGAAACTCTTGAGAGGGGGACAATGCGCAGACTAAAAACATGCTGATTGTCCAGAGAGGAGACCTCATGAGATTCACCCGCGGTAAACTTCGTCAACATTTGTCCCATATCCTGACAATCTATGCGCAGGAATTGACAAAGGGGTTTTCCGTGTAAAAGTTCCGCAGAAACATATTTTTCGGTTTCTGGATTCACCTCGATAACCAATCCCTGGTCATCTGTTAAAATAACCAGATCTGAAGTGCTCCGATATATATTTTCGTAGCGGTTTTTTTTCAAGGTGAGCTGACGGTTGACCCCTTGTAACCTTTCGGTCATATCATGATCGCTGGACTGCTCCCAGTCACTGATAAAGGTTGTTTCCAGGACATCACAGACACGGCGAATTCGCAGGACCGCTTCCAGCTTTTCTCCGTCTTTCAATCCCAGGGTTAAGACAATATCTTCCAATGAATGGATCAGGGTTTTGAAACATCCCAGAAACATTCCTGCGGTAATGCCTCGATGACGATGGTTTTTTGCCGTTTGAAGCATGTAGCAGGCCCCATCTTGGGCCCTTCTCATCAACGGAGCAAATGTTGGTATTTCCGCAGCAGGAACCATTTTCCGAATCGATTCTATGACCCCATTAAATGACTCAATACAATCATCCCGCTTCGCCGTTGTATGAGCGAGGTATCCGGCATCTGACATTTGCTGGGTCCAGAGTTGCAGAAATGTTTCTAAATGTGCGTTAAGTTGATCAAGAAGTTTATCACTCATATGATTTCAATCCCACGGTTGTAAACAGTCCATTGTTGATTTTTGTTCCATCATAAAACTTCTCAACTTATAGGTACAGCCAGCAGATTGAAAAAATCGATAATACTTGTAATTTTACGCTCAGTTTTCGAAAGTTTTGGCTCTTTTATTGCCGCTTTAATCATTCTGATTGCTGTGTTGATGTCAGTGTTTTTATCTGTTCTCTCAACTCTTTTTCTTTTGCTTTTTGGGCCGTAGAGTCTCTCATTATCGCCGCAATTCCTTGCATCTGACCGTTGTCATCTTTAATCATAATAATGGAAAAGTCACTGAACAGTGAGTGGTTGTCTTTGTCACGGGCCGGAACTGAAAGTAAATCTGCGCCATATTTGGTCGTCCCCTCAACCATGACTCGTCGATATCCATCATTATGTCTCTGCTGGAGCCTTTCCGGGATGATGATATCGAGAGGCTGACCGATCGCTTCCTTTGCTGTATATCCAAAAATCATTTCCGCACCGCGGTTCCATCGTTGAATAACTCCCTCTCGATCGGCATAGAGGATGGCATCTGGGGCTTGTTCACAAATCATTGCGTAAATATGTTGTTTGATTTTTATTTCCATATTAAATTTCCTTTCGCTAAGAGGGCGCTGTCATCAGATTAAAAGAGGTGTATCGATAGCAGTCATGGGTTCTTGATGGAGGCATTTTTGCTGAGATAAAACCACCAATTCAGAACCAGGCAAAAGAGGTAAAAAACGGCAAAACCGTAGAGCGCGTATTCAGGTGTAGTGGCTTTGATCTGCTCGCCAAAAACCTGCGGAATAATAAAAGCGCCGTAAGCGGCGACTGCTGATGTCCAGCCGAGGGCTGGTCCTGCTTGTTCTTTATCAAAAATCATCGCTATTGAACGAAAAGTAGAGCCGTTACCAACTCCCGTAGCGGCGAATAGAATAATAAATAGGAGTAAAAAGGGGACAAAGTAATTTTCCGGAGTAGGTGAGGAGTATGCCGCCTGCATAAAATAGGCACAACCAAGTGCTGAGGCGATCATGACGATAGAAACCCACTGAGTGACCAGTGCTCCACCGAGCTTGTCAGCAATCTTTCCTCCAATCGGACGGATCAGTGCACCGATGAATGGTCCCATCCAGGCGAACATCAAGGCACTGGGTCCGTTGGCATTGGCCGTAGTGTGCGTCATAATGCCGTCAATCATGATGTGTGAAAAGCCGAAAATGACCTTGATTGAGAGAGCAAAAGCCGCAGAATAGCCAATAAACGAGCCGAAAGTCATTGTGTAGATGATGGTCATCACCCAGGTATGCTTATTATTGAAAATCCGATATTGTCTTTCGAGATTAGCGCGCAATTCTCCCCGAGTCAGGTATTTCATGCCGAACACTGTTGCGGCAATAATGAGTGGCAGGACAATCCACTTGCTCAGCATCCCTAACCCGACAGGAGGTGGCAATAAAAGATAGAGGCCGATGCTGGCGGTAACAAAGGCGATCATCAGCAAGCCGGTAATTTTAATAAACGCATGGGTGGTCGAGTTGACATCAGGTGAGACCGCTTCGGTTCTGATGTTGTGCATGCCGAAGTAGCCGACAATGACCAGTGGAATCAACAAAATTAACCAGACGTAGCCGCCATTTTGGATATAGGTTTCAGTGCCAGCCGGAATCTTGCCGATCA
The DNA here is from genome assembly GCF_900107645.1 of Desulfuromusa kysingii. GTDB lineage: Bacteria > Desulfobacterota > Desulfuromonadia > Desulfuromonadales > Geopsychrobacteraceae > Desulfuromusa > Desulfuromusa kysingii. Next base: position 64,650 of record NZ_FNQN01000011.1, on the reverse strand, counting down.
GGGTTCCGCTAGTGTTTATAAGCGTCTGTGACTCACCACCAAACAATCCAAAGGTCATTACCAGAGGAATCAGAATCTGCATGGTGGTGACACCAAAGTTACCCAGACCGGCGTTCAGTCCGAGTGACGTCCCTTGAACCCGCTTGGGGAAGAAGAAACTGATGTTGGACATTGACGAAGCAAAGTTGCCACCGCCGATCCCCGATAGCAGTGCCAGCAGGTAGTAGATTTCTATCGGTGTGGTTTTATTTTGTAAAGCGATGCCGGTTCCAAGTGCTGGGATGATCAGTAGCGCGGTAGTAAAGAAGATGGTGTTACGGCCACCGGCTATGCGAATCAAGAATGAACTGGGAATGCGCAGGGTTGCCCCGGTTAGTCCAGCGATCGCCGAGAGGGTAAACAGCTGCGATTGGCTGAAGGGGTAGCCAAGATTGATCATCTGGACGGTGATGATGCTCCAATAAAGCCAGACAGCAAAGCCGCAGAGCAGTTTGGGAATAGAGATCCACAGATTCCGAGTGGCAATTTTCTTACCTGTGGAATTCCAGAACTCTTCGTCTTCAACGTCCCATTTATCGAGGTTAGCCGACATATTTTATCTCTCCAGTTAAAGACAGTTGACTAGCTGCTAATTTCAAATTTCTGCATATCTTTCGGGTGTTTACTCTTCATCATTCGGGTCGCAACCAGATGCATCCAGAGTAAACACAAAAGTGACAGGGCGAACATGAACATCCAGCAGCTGGTCCAGAGCCCGGTCCATTCAAGCAGATATCCGAATACGATCGGGCAGAAAAAACCACCGAGCCCGCCGAGAACACCGACCATACCGCCCACCACTCCGACTTCTTCAGGAAAGTAATCAGGGATCAGTTTATAGACAGCCGCGCTGCCAATCCCCCAGATGCTGCCGAGCAGTACAACAATTCCAGCGAAAATCCAAACATTGGCCTGAAAAAATATGCGTGTGACGCCCTTGGCCAAAAGTTCCTTTTTCTTAACCTGCTGACCGACTTCGACCGCTGGTTCCTGCCAAGTCTGCTTGCTTGGCAGAATCAACATTCTGTCATCAAAGTTGTTAAGCTCATCGGGTTTTGCTTTTAGACTGTAGCGCTTGTCACCGATGCCAATTACTGTGGACGTTACCTCGGTCACACTCCCGGCTCGCTGCGCCATCACTCCCCGGCCAGGAGAGTAGATGTCCATTTTGGGAATAATGACCATAAAACTGAGCAGCACCGAAGCGCTCAAAACCCAGTACATCACCGTGCGTCCCCCAAACTTGTCCGATAACCAGCCCCCCAGTGCCCGGATCACTCCGGACGGAAGACTGAAGGCTGCAGCAAAAATTCCGGCGGTAACTAAAGACAGATAGTAGACATTGACAAAATAAGAAACCAGCCACTGCGAAAAGGCAACAAAGCAGCCAAAAACGAGAAAATAATAAAGTCCAAAACGCCAAACGCGGATATTTGATAATGGTTTAAGCATTTGGATAAGGTTTTTGGTTGACGATTCAGGTTTCTTGTTCTCAGCAAAGATGAAGAACAGAATTCCCATCGATGCCAGCATCATTGCGTAATAAACCGGTAGCTGCCGCCACCCCTCGATATGGGCGCCATTATCTGTCAGACGATTTAGCAAAGTTGGGGCAAACAGTGTTGTCAGTGCTGCACCGGCATTGCCGGCTCCAAAGATTCCGAGAACAGTTCCCTGTCGCTTCTGTGGATACCAGACTGATGTAAACGCAATACCGATAGAAAAACTGACTCCGGCCAGACCGAAACCGAAGCTGCAAAGGGCGAATGTTGTGAGACTATCTGCCTTGGAGAGTAAATACATCGGTATTGCACAGACGAGTAACAGGGTGCCGTAGATCGGTTTACCGCCAAATTTATCGGTCAGCATCCCAGCTGGCAATCTGAAAATTGATCCGGTCAGGACTGGAATCCCCATCAGCCAACCAATCTGGACCGGTCCCCAATCGAAAACCTGATTATCAACTAGAAAGGTTACCAGAACACCATTGAACATCCACGCGGCGAAACAGATCGTGAATGCCAGGGTGTTAAGGAAGAGCATTTTGTGAGATTTACCTGTGGCAACGTCTTGCATGGTCACACCCTTCAGGTCATAATTCAGTTTGTTGCTAGAACACGGCAAATAAATTTATATCAAAGCTGGTTATTGCGTTGCCGATACCAGATCACCAGCTGATAGGGGCGGGTGACATAGGCAAGAGGGATGCTGACAACGTGAACCAAGCGGGAAAAAGGGAACAATGCCACGAGAAAAAAGGCATTGACGGCATGCAGCTTGACGACAAATGGCATGTTCACCAGAAAATCAATTTTCGGGCTGAAGGAGACTAGTGACCAGAGCCAAGGTGTGACCGTATGGACGTACCAGAAGCCCCCCCAACGCATGGTGATAGCGATATAAACGCCAGTGATCACCTGAAGTAATAAAGAAATTAAAAGGACCCAGTCGATGGTCGTGGTGACTACGTTGACCCGGGCATTACTAGCGCGGCGGAGCAGCAAAACCAGCATCGCGATCGTCGTGACCACCCCGAGAGCGATACCTGTTATCTCCAATAAATACAGTCGGCCTGGGGCCCCGAGCAGAGACCCCCAAAGAGACGGAAAAAGAAACGCCAAAAGGTGGGCCGACAGGATCAGGAGAATAGCGTAGTGCCAAGGAACCGATCCCCAGAAAAGGGTGCGACTTTCAAGAAACTGGGAAGATTGTGATGAATAAGAGTAACGATCAAAACAGTAGCGATAAAAACCGACAGCAATCGCGAGGGTCATGGCTACATAGGGGAACACGCCGAATAAAATCAGATCCATCATAATAATGCTCCATTTTCCGTACGGCTTTCACTGAGAAAGCATTGCAGGGTCATGAGAAGTCTTTTATAGGGATGATCATCATTTTCAATCGCTTGAATGATCTTTTCCAGTGCCGGTAATACTCCATCGTCAATCAGTTCCTGACAACAGTCCGGGGCGTTTGTTCTGCTGATAAAGCGAAGAATTTCACATAAATGATCAGGTAATTCGTTTCCCGGAGTGTAATCATAATGACGATAGATCTGCTGCATCTTCATCAGAAACATGGCACGTTTCTGATTCTCTCCGCAGAGTTGGTAGCCAACATAGGGATGGCAAACAGGTTGGAGGTCGAAGGTTGAGGTGTATATTTCCTCGATCTGGGCCCGATCGGCAGTATCCACGAAATCGATGAATTCATGCAGCTGACAGGCGGCATCAGGAGATATTCTTGCAAGCGAATCTCTGCACATAATAGCCGTATTTTGTAAACCTGAAACGGGGTAACTCAGGAGCACAGAGAATTGATGACATAAGTTTTTATTGATGGGTTCATTCATCATAATTACCAGCGTCTCTTGGGTGGTTGTCTCTTGCCAAATCCCATTTCTTGTTTATAGGTTTCAGTATCCATCCCGGCTTCAATTGCCTGCTCGCGTAACATGGGGGGAATCACGATTCGTTCTTTGATGCTGGTTATTGTTGTCATCCGGAAAATAGCCTCGATCATGTCACTGTCGACCCCGGCAATGTCGCGAGCCTTTTGTGCCTCTTCTGCTGACATATCTCCAACGGTGGTATTGCGACGTTGGATGCGTACAGCGATCAGCTTACGATACACGGCCTTGATTTCTTCTTCATTGCCGCCACTGAAGAGACCAGCAAGATATTTCAGGGGCAAGCGGGCTTTTTCCAAGCTGGTAAAAAAATCATCTGCCAATTTTTGAACGTTTAAGGTCTCTTTTGATATAACTGGTAGCAATGGCGGAACATAAAACAGCATCGGCAGAGTCCGATATTCTGGATGTAGAGGTAACGCAATGCCCCATTCTTTGACAAATTTGTAGGTTGGGGATTTCTGTGCTGCTTCCAGAACTTCAGCGGCAATTCCACACTTTAGAGCTTCTTCCTGTACCCGTGGATCGAATGGGTCAAGGATCATGTCACGTTGAGCTGCTGCGAGTTCTGTATCTTCAAGTTTAGCAACGTCCTCAATACGGTCGGCATCATAAAGGAGAACACCAAGGTAACGAATGCGACCGACGCATGAATGAAAACAGGCTGGGGCTTCTCCAACTTCCAGACGTGGATAGCAATGAATGCATTTTTCTGATTTACCACTGGTCCAGCCGTAATAGGTCTTCTTATAAGGGCATGCCGATACGCACATCCGCCAGCCACGGCATTTATCCTGATTAATCAGCACGATGCCGTCTTCACCACGCTTGTAGATCGCCCCGGAAGGGCATGCGGCCACGCAGGCAGCATTCAGACAGTGGTTACAGATGCGCGGCAGGTAAAACATCACCATCTTTTCGATGGCGAACATCTGTTGCTGTTCTTTCTCACTCAACTGGAGGACACCTGGATCATTGGCGGCATAGATGTTTGATCCCGACAGATCATCGTCCCAGTTGGGACCAGATTCAATCTTTATCGGCTTGCCACTGACCATGGATACCGGTCGGGCGGTCGGTTGGTCATCACCGGCGGGAGCATTGGTCAGATCCTGATACTTAAAGGTGAAAGGTTCGTAGTAATCGTCCATCGTCGGCAGGTCTGGATTATGAAATATCCTCCCTAATGATGCTCCTTTACTGCCCATTCTTAACTGTAGATCATTGCCTTTTTTTTGCCAGCCTCCTTGATGGTGCTGCTGATCTTCCCATTGGGTCGGATAACCGGTTCCCGGTTTGGTTTCAACATTATTCCACCACATGTATTCGACCCCTTTACGGTCAGTCCAGAGGTTTTTGCAGGCGATGCTGCAAGTATGACAACCGATACATTTATCGAGGTGGAATACCGACGACACCTGTGCACGTATATTCATAGTTCATAGCTCCTTAAATCCTGTACCGGGTTTACCAGCTCGGTTCATCTTTGAGTTTACGCACCAAAATAAAAGTATCGCGATTGGCCCCAGGTGGCCCCCAATAGTTCCACCCGTAGGTAAACTGCCCGTAGCCACCGAGCATCAGATTTGGTTTGAGCCGAATCCGGTTGAGGCTGTTATGACTGCCGGCACGTTTGTTACCGCGTAATGGTGATTTGGGAACGCCGATGGTCCGTTCCGGTGCGTGATAAAGGAAACATATCCCTTGTGGCAGGCGGGCGCTGACGACGGCCCTGGTGACGACAACGCCGTGGTCGTTGTACACTTCGACCCAGTCATTATCGATGACACCGATTTTTACTGCGTCCTTGTCGTTGATCCAGAATGGATGGCAGCCACGTGACAGTGTCAACATCCTGTGGTTATCACCATAGGTGGAGTGAATTCCCCATTTTCCGTGCGGAGTCAGGTAGTTAAGCATGATGCTTTGCTCGTCGGAATGGGTGACGACCAGATCCTGTAACGAACTCGGATCGGGTTTCGGCTTGTAAGTTGGCAGATTCTCGCCGTAGGCAATATAACCCTCATGGTCAAGATAAAAATGTTGTCTTCCCGTCAAAGTGTGCCAGGGAACCAGGCGTTCAACATTGAGACAATAGGCAGCATAAGCACGACCGTTATTTGTCAAACCACTCCAACAAGGGCTGGTCAGAAGCCGTCTAGGCTGGCGATCGAGATCGCTGAAAGTGGTGCCAATCGCACGGGTATCTGCTGCTAGATCGACCAGCGGCATGCCAACTTTTTCTTCCTTAGCCTGAAATGCCCTGAAGGCGAGTTCACCGTTGGTCTCAGGAGCTAGCTGGAGAATGACGTTGGCAGCATCTTTGGCGTTTTCGAGCGAGGGATAGCACTGCCCGTTCCAGGCAACGCTCGGGTTGGTTTTAATCAATTCATCGTAAAAGTCCTCAATCTGCCATGAAAGACCATGTGCGCCGATGCCGTTCTTGCGCGCTCCCGGTCCCAAGGAGATGTAACGTTTATATAAATTGACATAATCACGTTCGACAACTGTCAGTCCCGGCATGGTTTTGCCTGGAATTGCCGCACATTCACCCTTGATCCACTCTTTGATCTCTGGCTGGGACATCTCTGCCGGAGTATCGTGGGCAAGGGGGGTTGAAACAATTTCACGGACCGGAGCCGGGAGATGGGTCTCAGACAACTGACTGACTTTTTTTGCCAATCCTTTAAAAATATCCCAATCACTCTTTGACTCCCAACAAGGAGGGACGACTTCTTGGAACGGATGGATAAAGGAGTGCATGTCTGTGGTGTTCAAATCATCCTTTTCGTACCAGGTTGCAGTGGGTAAGACGATATCTGAATAGACTGCTGAGGTGTCCATCCTGAAGTTGATATCAACGACAAGGTCGAGTTTTCCTTCTGGAGCTTGCTTGTGCCAGACCACGTCCTTCACAGAGTCTTCAGCCGTTTCTGGAGCGACGCTATTGGTATGGGTTCCAAGGTAATGTTTGAGGAAATACTCATGTCCTTTAGCGCTTGACATCAACGCGTTACCACGCCAGATGAACCAGATCCTTGGCCAGTTTTCCGGGGCATCAGGGTCTTCAACAGAGAACTTCATCTTTTTGTCAGTGAGTTGCTTGACGGTCCAATCGATGATGTCCTGATCATTTTTGGCGCCATCCGCTTCCGCTTGTTTGATGACCTCGCACGGGTTACGGTCAAATTGGGGATAGAAGGGGAGCCAACCGTTGCGCACAGCACGGATTTGCTGGTCAATAGTGTGTCCTTCGGTAATTTTATTGCTTTTAGCGACAGGGTTGACACGCATCTCATCTGCTGTACGTTCATAACGCCACTGGTCACTGTGGACATAATGGTAAGAGGGAGCATTTTGAAAACGTGGTGGTTTTGACCAGTCAAGGGCACCCATAATGGTCGACCAGGGGGCAATTGGAGCTAGTTTTTCCTGACCCACATAGTGATTAAGACCACCGCCGTTCTTACCGACACAACCGCACAACATCAATGCAGAGATGCCGGCCCGATAAAGCAGGTTGGCGTGGTACCAGTGGTTGATTCCGGTACCGATAATAATTGAACATTTTCCTTCGGTTTTTTCAGCTGTTGCAGCCCATTCTCTAGCAAATTGGATGACATTCTCACGGTCAATTCCGGTGAATTTTTCCTGCCAGGCTGGGGTGTATGTTTGGCGATCATCGTCGTAATTTTCAGGATAATCTCCGCCTAACCCACGATCGACACCGAACTGGGCCATCAGCAAATCGAAAACTGTGGTGACAGGAACCGGACCGTCAATTGTTTCGAGGTATTGAATTGGAACTCCGCGAACGGAGCTGGTTTCGCTGGAGAAATCATCAAAGCTGACCAATAGAACGTCAGCAGAGTCATTCAGTAAGGAGAGTTTCGGGGCAATGTCACTGCCGTCGAGCCCATCCTTCATTTGTAAGTTCCATTCCCCTTTTTTCTTTTGCCAACGGAAACCGAGGGTCCCCAGAGGCATTTTGGGTTGGTCAAGGTCTTCATCCCACACAAGATATTTGAATCCTGCATTCTCCACTGCAGCGTACTGTTCTATGTTGGCTGCAGTCGCCATACGTCCAGCACGGTAGATGCCGTCTTTCTCGGTGAGGTGGATCAAAAAGGGGGTATCTGTATAACGTTTAAGATAATCAATGAAATAAGCTGTTTCAGCTTTATGGTGAAATTCGCTGAGAATGACATGGTTGACCGCCATCCAGAACGCTCCGTCCTGTCCCGTGTGAACAGGTATCCACCAGTCAGCGTGTTTTGATGTCATGTTGAAATCAGGTGAAAGGACCGTGACTTTGGAGCCATTGTGTCGGGCTTCGACCAGAAAGTGGGCATCTGGTGTTCGGGTCATATTGACATTCGAACCCATCACGGCAATATATTTACTATTATACCAATCGGCACTTTCCGAGACATCCGTCTGTTCGCCCCAGACTTCAGGAGAGGCGTTTGGCAGATCACAATACCAGTCGTAAAAACTCAGGTTGACTCCCCCCAGTAGCTGTAGAAATCGGGTGCCGGCGGCAAAGCTGAGCATCGACATCGCTGGAATCGGTGAGAATCCGACCAAGCGATCCGCTCCGTGCTTCTTGATCGTATAAATAGTTGATGCGGCAACAATCTCTTCCGCCTCAGCCCAACTGGCCCGTCGGAATCCGCCCTTACCACGGGCTATTTGATAGCTTTTACGTTTCACCGGATCTTCGACGATCGATGCCCAAGCGGCAACGGAGTCTTCGTGTTCTTCTTTGGCTTTACGCCAGAGATCTACCAATACTCCACGCACATAAGGATATTTGACTCTCAGGGGGCTATAGAGATACCAGGAAAAGGAGATGCCACGAGGGCAGCCACGGGGCTCATAAGGTGGAATCCCGTCTTCGAGAGCAGGGTAATCTGTTGCCTGTAATTCCCAACCGACGATGCCATCCTTAACATGGACATTCCATGAACAACTTCCTGTACAGTTGACCCCATGAGTACTTCTGACCACCTTGTCACTTTGATTACGGTTACGGTAAAATTCTTCCCATGCTCTGGCTTTGGGGTTGATGATGTCTTTAATCCAGCTCATTGCAGGCCACCTTTGTTGACGAGGTTACGTTGATTGTCGATCAGCGGTTGACGTGTTGCGCGCATGCGTCTTAAGCCAATCAGGAAGGTTATCCCGAGAATAGCGATCACCAGACAGCTGACTTGTAATGCCAATATAGCGTTGCTTGGTACGACTGAAAGTTGTGATGTTTGTGAAAAATAAGCGGCCAGATCGAGTTGCTCAGCTTCTGTCAGAGGTCGATTAATGTAGATTGCTTCCATGCTCGGAAATGGCAGGCTTTGAAGGATTCCAGCGACACCTTCTGCTCCAAAGTTCTCGTGAACGGCAGTTAGATCAGGACCATAATTTGAATGACCCGCAAATCCGACCCCGGCAATGCCATGACATGCCAGGCAAGGGGCTCCCCCCTCCTCAAAAGAGATATTGCCAATAAATAGAGCTTTGCCGCGGGCAGGATCCCCCTCCGCTGAAAACCCAAGACTAGTAAAGAAAGTCAACATGATCAGGGTGATCATGCACCGACCGATAAATCTATTTACCGACATAAACACTCCTTTACGGGGTACAAACAGGTTGTTTGCAGTCAAAAGAAAAAATTAGTTCATCGTCATGTTTTCCCTGTCCCTTGTTTCATCGATTATGCCAATCTGTAAAAAGTTCGTTAACTGCCAGAAATAAAAGGATAAAATGTATTCCAATGGTCACGGATCAAAGACAAGTCAGCAAAAAGGTTACCTAAACGTGACATATTCAGGCCTGTGTTTCGATTTCGTTACCTAGGCATTGAGTTGGTATCGTTGCATTTTTTCCCAGAGGGTTTTTCTGGAAATTCCAAGCGCTTTAGCCGTGGGTATTTTTCGGCCTTCATTGCTGGCAAGTTTTTGCAGTATGAACTCCCGTTCAACACCCGCCATTGCCTCTTTAAGGTTACTTCTTTCTATGTGATAAATCGGGAGTTTAACCCCAGTTTTTTTGATCAGGTCGTCGGGAAGGTCAGATGGCATAATCGTGTTGCCACAACCTAAGGCGACAGCACGTTCTATTGCGTGCTTAAGCTGGCGAACATTTCCGGGCATGGGACTGGAAAGGAGATAATCGCGAGCGGGGTCAGATAGTGCCGGAATCGGTTTTTTCATTTTCCGTGCAAAGTGTTTGATGAAAGTTTCTGCCAGCGGGATGATGTCTTCCTGACGTTCTCGCAGAGGAGGGATCTCGACCGCTATCACATTTAAGCGGTAAAAAAAATCTTCACGGAAACTACCGTTATTGACCGCTTTACCTAGGTCAGTGTTTGTTGCGGCAATGATTCTGACGTCAACATGTGTCTCTTTATGTCCACCAACAGGTTGAATAATTTTATCTTGAATAACCCGCAGTAATTTAACTTGAGCGGATAGTGGCAGCTCGCCGATTTCGTCAAGGAAAAGGGTTCCCCCAGACGCAGCGAAAAATTTCCCCTTATTATCGGTATGTGCGCCAGTGAATGCCCCCTTTACGTGACCGAAAAGTTCAGACTCAATCAGGTTCACGGGAAGAGCTCCACAATTAACTTTGATGAGCGGAGCCTTGTTGCGGGGGCTGAGCTTATGGATCAGATCAACAATACATTCTTTACCTGTCCCACTTTCACCGGTAATGAGGACCGTTGACTCCAAAGGGGCAATCGACTCAATGGTCTCCAATATTTTTTGCATTGTCTGACTATTGAAGATCAGTGGTGCACCTTTTTGTTTTGCTGCAAGGACGTTTTTAAGTTGATTGATCTCCTCCGATAGTCTTCGCTGCTCAGTGATATCGCGACTGATTAAAAGTGTCCCGAGAAACCGTCCTTGTGAATCCTGAACTGAGGTGTAGGAGTTTTCGAAGTAGCTGCCTTGGGCTTGAATGATTCGATGACTGGAAGGGAGCGTTCCGGCTTGCATATTACCCAAGAGTTCACTGATTTGCGGGTGTGCACGACGCGGATGGATGTCATAGATTGAGCGGCCGATGATTTGTTCAGCTTTAACTTTACGAATTTTTTCTGCGGCCGGATTGCAGATTTGAATCACGTGCTGGCTGTTGAGGAACAGAACTCCTTCGCACATGTGGGAGATAATGGCACGAAAAACGTCGGGTATGGGCGTCATCAGTCAACCTCCTGTTACATCTTTGTAACATGGTCCAGTGTGTCGGGAGTTCTGTGGTAGCGCTTCCCCTTTTATGTTTTTAAAACAGCATCTTTAGTAGAAGCTAATCCTGCCAATGAATGCATCCGACTGGACAGACGTCAATGGCTTCACTTTGGATTTCCTCTTCGCTTGCACCACTGGAGTCATAGCACTCGGCTTTCCCATCATCGTTCATGCGAAAGGCACCAGGACAATTGGTCGCGCAGAGTTCACAACCTATACATTCATCAGTATCTACAAAAGCGGTTTTTGCCATTGTTTCTATCCTTTCAAAAGAGGTTTATTTAGAACTAAAAGGCCTTGTTGAACCCAAGTTCATTTTATTATAGCGTCGATATAGTGAAAAACTTTGATCTACATCAATTTTGTCGGGATTTTTTTAAACTGTTTGATTCGTGTGTTTATGAGCTGCCCTTGTTTGACACCACGCAACATAAACGTCAATCTGAAAGGGCTGACCATCGTTTATTTAAAATCAAGTCAATGCTGATTTATGTTGATTGATATTTCTCTCAAAATACTTGCTTTAGAGCTGGGTTTAGTGACAAAATATAAAGTTTGAATATAGACATATAAACCTCAAAGGGGAGATAGAATGGAGTTTGTCCGTGCCAAAAGTGCTGGATTTTGCATGGGGGTCAGTCTGGCATTACATAAACTGGATAATATTATAGATAGGAAGTCCATTTCCGGGGATATTTACATTCTCGGCTCTATCATCCACAATCCGCAGGTTGTACAAGAGTACGCTGATAAGGGTATCATTAGCGCGGATTCTCCAGAAGAAATACCTTCGGGATCGATTGTCGTTATCCGTGCCCATGGCATTACCAAGCAGGTTCAGAAAACCCTGTCACAGAGAGGTATTCACGTTATTGATGCCACCTGTCCAAAAGTTAAAGATGCCTGTCTCCTCATCGAAAAAAATACGGCTGATGACAGGGTCCTCTTATTGTTTGGTGAAGAGTTCCACCCAGAAGTCAAGTGTTTGTTAAGTTATGCTGCTGGGAAGACGGTTGTTTTTAATAGCTTTGAGAAGTGCAAGGCCTGTGACTTTGATCCAAGCTTAAAATATTGCCTTGCAGCTCAGACGACACAGGATAAACATATTTTTGATGAGATCAGCCGCGACCTGTTAAAACGTAAAGGGCTTAATCTAGTCGTCTTGCATACAATCTGTAACGCAACGAAGACGCGCCAGGATGAAGCAACGACTATTGCTGACGATACTGATTTTGTCATTGTTGCGGGTGGTTACAATAGTAGTAATACCCGACGGCTTGCTCAGGTGATTGAAGCTCACGGGACTAAAGCTTTGCATATTGAGACTGCTGCCGACTTGCCTCTGGATGAATTACGCAAGTTCAAAAAAATTGGTTTGACCGCCGGGGCTTCGACCCCGAAAAAAATTGTCGATGAAATACAGCGGACTTTAGAGTCATTATAGGAGCGTTTGTTGAGAGGCACTACGAAGGGAGTTCCTTTGTTGGGAACTTTTCAACCCGATAATGTCGGGCCAATGAACATTACTGATGTTTTAACCCAATTACGTCATATTCAGAAACCCCTGTATGTTGTTAACGGTGTCGCTGGCGATGACATTTCGTTGCAATCTGGAGTGATCAGTTCGGATGCTGATCATTTTCAACCTGGTAGGCATTTCTCAGGCATGGTTCTTCCTTGTCCTCTTGAGAGTCTCGGCGACCCCAGTTTCTGTTCTGATCACAAAATTAATTTGCCGTATGTTGGTGGATCCATGGCCAAGGGGATTAGTTCAGTCCCAATGGTGCAAGCGTTTGGCCGAGCCGGGATGCTAGGTTTTTTTGGTGCAGCAGGGCTCGGGCTTGAGACCGTTGAAAAAGCTATTGAGACGTTGTCTCAGAGTGGCTTTCCCCATGGTTTTAATCTCATTCACAGTCCTGCGGAACCTGAGCTAGAGAAAGCTTTGGTTGAACTTTATCTCCGTCGCGATGTCCATCTCATTGAGGCTTCTGCTTTTCTCTCTTTAACCCTTCCAATTGTTCGCTACCGGACCCATGGAATTTATCGCAATCAACAAGGTGAGGTGATTACTCCGAATCGGGTGATTGCCAAAATATCACGGGAAGAGGTTGCCGCCCGCTTTTTTGCGCCGCCGCCACAAAAATATTTGCGACAGTTGGTTGAGGCCGGTCATTTAACCGTTGATCAAGCAGAGATGGCAGGGGAGATCCCAGTTGCGCAAGATATCACTGTTGAAGCCGATTCTGGTGGTCATACGGATAATCGTCCGGCATTGTCGCTGTTTCCAACCATATTGAATCAAAAAGTACGTTTTCAGGAACAATATCGATATCGTCAGAAACTGCGTGTTGGTTTGGGAGGCGGTATCTCAACCCCAGCCTCTGCGGCCGCAGCTTTTTCTATGGGCGCAGCTTACTTGGTCACCGGATCTGTCAACCAGGCTTGTATCGAATCAGGGACCTGTGATGAGGTCAGGCAACTGTTAGCTGAAACGCGTCAGGCTGATATTACTATGGCACCCTCTGGTGACATGTTCGAGATGGGGGTCAAGGTTCAGGTCATTAAACGTGGCACTATGTTCTCTATCCGGGCACAAAAACTTTATGACCTCTATCGTGCACACAATAGCATCGATGAACTTCCCGCTGCGGAGCGGGAAAAATTGGAAAACACCTTTTTCCGGAGCCCACTAGAAGAGATCTGGCAACAGACTCGGAGTTATTTTCTTGTCCGTGACCCACGCCAAGTTGAAAAGGCGGAGAGTGACCCTAAATATAAGATGGCACTGGTCTTTCGCTGGTATCTAGGGCAATCACCCGTGTGGGCAAATAGTGGTGATTCCTCACGAAAGATTGACTATCAAATCTGGTGTGGTCCATCCATGGGGGCCTTCAATGAGTGGACCCGTGGTTCTTTTTTAGAAGATGTCTCCCAACGTGAAGTTGTGAGCGTTGGCTATAATATTCTTTTTGGTGCTGCTGTGCTTACACGAGTGAATCAATTAAAGCCGCAATATCGCCAATTCCAATTTGATTCAAGTATGTTGATACCTATGAAAATTGAAGAGATCGAGGAGTTTCTCAGTTGAATACTGACAGTGGAAAAGTAAAAACAACGCATGCGCCAGCAAACAGTGCACCCGTTGCAATTATTGGTATTGGTTCTATGTATCCGCAAGCGGATAATACAGCGAAGTTCTGGACCAACATTAAAAACCGGGTCGATGCTATTACGGAAGTCCCTGCCAGCCATTGGCGAGCTGAAGATTATTATGATCAGGATCCGAAAGTTGCTGATAAGGTCTATGCAAAGCTCGGTGGATTCTTGTCTCCGGTTGAGTTTAATCCAATGGACTATGGCATTTTACCGAATGCCATTGAGGCGATTGACACCTCGCAGTTGCTAGGACTCTTAACCGTTGATCAAGCGCTTAAGGATGCCGGATACGCTGGTGAAAAGTCTTTTGACCGTGATCAAGTCAGCGTTATTCTTGGAATTACCGGAACCTTAGAGCTTGTTGTGCCGTTGGGCGCAAGGCTTGGTTATCCGCGCTGGAAAGAAGCTTTAGCTGATGCCGGAGTGGAAAAAGAGCTGGCTGAGGATGTTATCAAAAGAATCTCCGATTCCTACGTCCCTTGGCAGGAAAATTCTTTTCCTGGACTGCTCGGCAATGTTGTCGCTGGTCGAATCAGTAAACATTTTGACTTTGGTGGAACGAACTGCACCGTTGATGCTGCCTGTGGGAGTTCTCTGAGTGCCGTAAACCTTGCCATGTTAGAGCTCGCTTCTGGCCGATCTGACATGGTTGTTACTGGTGGTATAGACACTTTTAACGATATTTTTATGTACACCTGTTTCAGTAAAACACCCGCATTATCACCATCCGGACACGCTCGTCCTTTTGATGCTGAGACTGATGGTACGACCCTGGGTGAAGGCTTGGGGATTGTGGTGTTAAAGCGGTTAGAGGATGCTGAACGTGACGGTGATAATATTTATGCTGTAATTAAGGGCCTTGGTGCTTCCAGTGATGGTCGCGGTTCTGCTATCTATGAGCCGAATGCGGATGGACAGGCTAAATCATTGCTAAGGGCGTATCAGCAAGGCGGAGTGACTCCAGATACAATCGAACTCATTGAAGGCCATGGGACCGGAACTCGGGTTGGTGACGCGGTTGAGGTTTCGGCATTACACAGCGTCTTCGGCACAGCGGAGAAACCCTGGTGTGCTTTAGGTTCAATCAAATCGCAGATCGGTCATACCAAAGCTGCGGCCGGGGTCGCCGGATTAATCAAAGCATCTTTAGCTCTGTATCATAAAATTTTGCCCCCGACGATTAAGGTGGATCATCCGCAAAAAAGCCTGGCGGCTGCGGATACCCCTTTTTATGTCAATACCGAAGCTCGTCCCTGGATTTCCAAGGCTGACCATCCGCGCCGTGCTGGCGTCAGTGCTCTGGGTTTTGGTGGGAGTAACTTTCACTGTTTACTCGAAGAGTACCAGTCTGACAAGCAAATCGTAGATTGGGACGGCGAGGTTCAAATTGTACCGTTTTCGGCTGCTGATGATGCCGGTTTGATGGGCGCATTAAAAGACTTTTCTACGATTGAAGATTGGTCCCAATTGCGCTTAAATGCGAGCATTCAGCGGAAAAAATATCAACCGTCCGCCTCCAAACGTTTGCTACTGGTAATAGACAGGGAACAGACGGATCGTGCCGGTCAGTTGAAAAATGCCGTTATGATGTTGGAGAAAAATCAAGGTCAACCCTCTTGGGAGACTCCTGACGGAATTTTTTATGCAGAAGGTGAGTTTACAGGTGCCAGCGCATTTTTGTTCCCCGGTCAAGGGGCGCAATATCCTGGAATGTTGAAAGATCTGGCGCTGCAATTTCCCGAATTCCTAAATGCTTTTGAATCTGCCGATCTGACATTTTCCAGTAGTGCCAATTTACCCCCTGGATTCTTGGCGGATAAAATTTACCCCCATCCACAATTTACTCCTGAGGATCAACAAAAAGCCGTTTCCGCTTTGCAAGCAACTGAGGTTGCTCAACCAGCACTTGGAGCTGTCAGTTTGGCAGCGGAGCGGGTTATGGCTAGGTTCGGAGTGGCTGCTGACGCCGTTGCTGGCCATAGTTATGGGGAGCTTACGGCTCTTTGCGCGGCAGATGTTTTTACCCCGCAGAGCTTACATCAACTGTCACGTTTACGTGGTGAACTTATGGCTTCGGGTGTTGGTGATCGAGGTTCTATGGTTGCGGTTTCTGCCCCTCTGGAAGAAGTTGAAAGTTTTCTACGAGAAGAATCTCTGGACCTCGTCCTGGCAAATCGGAATACCCCGGTCCAGGCCGTCCTTTCTGGAGCTACTTTAGAAATTGAAAAGGCTGTTGAATTGCTCACCCGCAGAGGCATCAGCCATAAAAAGTTAGACGTCTCTGCTGCGTTTCACAGCCCGTTGATTGCTGCTGCGGCACAACCTTTTTCAGAGAGGCTTGAAAAGGTTGTTTTTAACGATTCCACAAAAAACGTGTTTTCGAATACGACTGGGGCAGCTTATCCAGGTACCGCTGCTGCGATCAAAGCGTTGTTGGCTGATCAATTAGCGAGTCCCGTCAACTTTGTTTCTGAAATCGAAGCCATGTATGCGTCAGGGGTTAGAACCTTTATCGAGGTTGGTCCCGGCGGTCGTCTTACCGGAATGGTGAAAGCGATCCTTGGTCATCGCCCTTATACTGCGATAGCCCTCGATTCATCGAATGGTAAGCGTTCTGGCAGTTATGATCTGGCACGGGTTTTAGCAAAATTGGCTGCGTTAGGTATGCCGGTTCGTTTATCCCTCTGGGACGAAAATTATGCTGCGACCCAAACCAATTCGTGCACAAAGAAGAGAGGGATATCCGTTTCTATCTGTGGCGCTAACTTTTACAAGCGACCAGAAAAGCGTCCCCCTTTAAAAATTAAACACAATCAGGTTGTTGACCATTCTCTAACTCCACCTGCTGATGACCGGTCCGCTGCTGTCTTACCTGCACAACAGCAACCTTCGGTTGCGCCAGTTGTTAATAACAACTTGCAAGAAGCATTACGTATTTCACAGCAAAGCATGCAGGCTTTACAGTCGTTACAAGAACAAACATCGAAACTTCATCAACAATTTCTGGAAGGGCAACAGTCCGCAACCCGATCATTTATGCAGCTTATTGGGCAGCAACGTGAATTGCTCCAAGGTTCACAGGGTTCCAACTCTGTTGCATTCGTATCACCATCACCGATGACTCCCAAGGCCGAAGTTGCCCCTCCTGCAGCTTCACAACCTAAGGTTGCTATTGCGGCTGCTCCATCCGAACCGATTGTCGAAACGCCTCAACAAGCTGCGCCGACGGCAACAGTGGAACCTTTGCTCCTCAATATCATTGCTGAGAAAACCGGTTATCCGGTTGAAATGCTCGAGCTGGAGATGGCTCTGGATAGTGATCTGGGTATCGATTCTATCAAGCGGGTCGAAATTCTTTCTGCCCTCCAGGAACAGCTTCCAGCCGCGCCAACCATTCGTCCAGAAGATCTCGGCGCATTACAGACTTTAGGGCAGATTGTTGATTATCTGGTCTCAGGGATGCCAGAATCGACGACACCCCCGGCTTCTGTCTCTGCTGTCGGTCAAGAAGCTATTGCTTCCGTCTTGTTGGCGGTTGTGGCTGAGAAAACTGGCTACCCAGTGGAAATGCTGGAATTGGAGATGGCGCTAGACACTGATCTCGGAATTGACTCTATTAAGCGGGTTGAAATTCTCTCTGCACTACAGGAACAACTACCGCAATTACCGGCAGTTCGTCCTGAGGACCTCGGAGTTTTACAAACGCTGGGGCAAATCATCGAACACTTGTCTTTGGGAGCGGCGCAGACAGTTGCCCCGATCACTGCTGCTGTACCGGTCGCTGGTATTGACAGTGCAGCGGTTGCGTCGGCCTTGTTGAATGTTGTGGCTGAAAAGACCGGTTATCCCGTGGATATGCTGGAATTGGAGATGGCGCTCGATACAGACCTCGGGATCGATTCTATCAAGCGGGTTGAAATTCTCTCTGCTCTACAGGAGGAATTACCACAGTTGCCAGCGGTCCGCCCGGAAGATCTCGGCGTACTCCAAACGTTGGGACAGATTATCGATCATTTGTGCCAGCAGGCGGATCAAAGTGAGACTACAGCGTCGGCCCCTCAGTCACAACCACCGCAATTAGGTCAACTTGACCGGGAGCAAGTATCGACCGTGCTTCTCGACGTGATCGCTGAGAAGACCGGATATCCCGTAGAAATGCTGGAGCTTGACATGGCTCTGGATACTGACCTTGGGATCGACTCTATCAAGCGGGTTGAAATTCTCTCGACATTACAGGAGCGCTTACCCGGTGCCCCGGCAATTAAACCTGAACACCTTGGGACCATGCAAACTGTGGGGCAGATTATTGACTTTCTTGCGACGATATCCGGTTCTGAACAAGAAGAAACTCATATCGACAGTCATGAAGTTGAGGGTGGCAAGGGGATTATCAGGCAGGTTCTCAGCCCTGTGACCATTCCACAGAAACGGACTGTCAAGGAGTTTTCATTTCCTGCTGGTGCTGAAGTCTGGATAACGGATGACGGTTCTTCTCTGGCTGATGCCGTTTGTTCACGTTTAACCGGACGGCAACTGATCCCACGAAAGATTAAAGTTTCTGAGGTCGATAAAATTTCTCTACCAGCAACATTGGCTGGGCTTGTTATTCTTGCGCCGTTGTCTGGGGCCAGCGATCAGTTCTATCGTGACTCTTTCAGGTTGTTACAAAAAGTCGCGGTTGCTCTGCAAACCAGTAGCAATGATGGTGGCTCTTTTCTGGTCACCGTTTCGCGGGTTAATGGCTATTTTGGTTTGGGAACCGCCGAAACGATCAACGATGCTCTCTCTGGTGGTTTAGCCGGATTGAGCAAGACTGTAGCGCTGGAATGGCCTGCCATCCATTGTAAAGCTCTTGATCTCGCGATGGGGATGGAAATCCTGTCAACGGCCACAGCAATTGTCGATGAAATTTTCCACCTCAGCCCAATAGAGGTAGGGATTAGTACCCAAGGTTTACATGCCTTGGAGTTAGTTTCAGAACCACTTGCCGACAGTTTGGACCCGGTTCCGGTCGGCGCTGATGATCTGGTTGTTATCAGCGGTGGTGGTCGTGGTGTGACAGCAGAAGTGGCCGTTGCGCTCAGCGCCTCAACCAAGGCAACGTTATTGTTGCTAGGGCGGAGTGGCGTCCCTGAGACTGAACCGGCGTGGTTGTCGGGGTTGAAAAAGGAAGCCGAGATCAAAAAGGCGATCCTGGCACAAGCAAATATGGCGCTTAAGCCTCTTGAAGTTGCAAGCCAATTTAATCAGATTATGGCTGCACGAGAAATCAGGAAGACCCTCGAAAGGGTCACTAATGCTGGAGGAACCGCTATTTATCGCTCAGTTGATTTACGTCAACAACAGGCGGTCAATGCACTTATTGATGAGTTTAGAGAACAATATGGGCCAGTTAAGGGATTTATCCACGGGGCCGGTGTCCTTGCAGATAAACTGATAACAGAAAAAACCCTTGAGCAATTTGAGCGCGTCTATTCAACGAAGGTTGAAGGTTTACGTAACCTACTCAATGCGATAGGTGATGATGATCTGAAATTAATGGTCATGTTCTCATCTTCAACAGGACGCTTTGGCAGGGTGGGGCAAATCGACTACGCTGTCGCCAATGAAGTCCTCAATAAGATGGCCGATCAGCAAGCTCAACAACGGCCAGATTGTAAAGTTTTATCTTTGAACTGGGGGCCTTGGGATGGAGGAATGGTCACTGCGGCTTTGAAAAAAGTCTTCTCTCAGGAAGGGATTGATGTCATTGATCTTGGCGCTGGTTCTGAATATCTGATCCACGAATTAGCCACCCCTACGAGTGGGCCTGTCGAACTTGTCATCTCTGGCGGCGATGCCGAGTCGCAGATTGAAGAAGCCACTGAACCACCACAAAACCTTTGTGTTTCAAAGGCTTTTGACCTGGAACTTGATGTGCAACAATATCCATTTCTGAAGTCACATGTTATGGATGGAAAAGCCGTCTTGCCGATGGCTGTGATTATTGAATGGCTGGCTCATGGTGCTATCCATAATAACCCCGGTCTCACATTCCAGGGCTTCAATGACCTACGTATTCTTAAAGGTGTCATTCTCGAGTCACAACAAAGCCTTCATTTGCAAGTCATGACCGGTAAGGCCATTAAGGGTGACGGAGTTCACGTCGTTCCGGTTGAACTAGCAAGTTCTGATTCCCACGGTCACATCATTCCTCATGCCCGGGCAAAAATTGTCCTGGCTTCTCGCTTGCCTGCACGGCAGAAAGCAGCTGAGCCATTGTCCTTATCTTCATATCCCCACCCAATCGGTCAGGTCTATCAGCCTGAACGCCTTTTTCATGGCGATGATTTTCAGGGGATCCGCAAGGTTATTGGCTGCTCCGATGATGGGATCAGTGCCTTAGTGGATACGGCCCCGTTGCCCAGTCGTTGGATTGCAGAACCGCTGCGCAACTCCTGGTTGGCAGATCCGCTGACTTTGGATGGTAGTTTTCAAATGCTGATCCTGTGGGGTTTTGAACAATATCAAGCTGGCTCACTACCTGTTTATGCTGGCCGTTATCGACAGTATCAACAGAAGTTCCCTGAGAACGATGTTGAAGTGAGAGTCCATATCATTAAACAGAATCAACAACGAGCCATAGCTAATATTGACTTCGTTGATCCTCTCAGTGGTCTGTTGGTTGCCAGGTTAGAAAAATATGAATGTGTCATTGACGCATCTTTGAATCTAACGTTCCAGCGCAATAAGTTGACTGGAGTTGCTTGAAAATGTTGCACGCAAAATCTGTTGCTATCGTCGGGGTCGGTGGGATGTTTCCAAGCTCACCGACCCTGGAACGTTTTTGGGATAATATCGTCGGCAATGTTAATACCTCCCGGAAACCACCAGAGGGTCGTTGGCTGCTCTCACCTGATGAAATCTACGATCCACAGGTGGGCGCTGCAGACAAGGTTTATTCGCAAAAAGCCTGCTTTATTGA
The DNA here is from genome assembly GCF_900107645.1 of Desulfuromusa kysingii. GTDB lineage: Bacteria > Desulfobacterota > Desulfuromonadia > Desulfuromonadales > Geopsychrobacteraceae > Desulfuromusa > Desulfuromusa kysingii. The sequence goes on along the minus strand of NZ_FNQN01000011.1, from coordinate 43,832 downwards.
TGATGAGGTCGATACAACAAAAATCCCGGGGCTGGAGCTAGATCCCACCTTTTTGTCAGCATTAGACCCGATGTTTCGGCTCCTCTTGCGAGTTGGGCACGACACTTTCGCTTCCGTGAATGGCAGCAAGATCGATCGCAGTCGTGCTGGTATTATTATTGGTAATCTTGCTCTGCCGACTGAAAAGTCGTCAGCCTTGGCAAGGGATTTTCTCGGGCACACTTTTCTGGAAAAACTGACCGATCAAAAGCTCACTCTGGATGAATCTCCTGTCGCCCCTATCAATCATTATGTCGCTGGTCTTCCGGCAGGACTGCTTGCAAAGACACTAGGCTTTGAAGGGACCTGTTTCACCGTGGATGCGGCTTGTGCCTCTTCCCTCTATGCGATCAAACTCGCGGTCGATGAGCTGCAATCTGGCCGGGCCGATGCCATGCTAGCGGGTGGTCTTTCTCGCCCCGATTCATTGTATACGCAAATGGGTTTCTCACAGTTGCGTGCTTTGTCTCCTAATGGTACTTGCTCCCCCTTTGATCGGGCTGGAAATGGTCTCGTGGTTGGCGAAGGTTGCGGTTTGGTGATGCTCAAACGGGTACAGGATGCGATTCGTGATGGTGATCACATACATGCAGTTATTCGTGGCATAGGACTATCCAATGATCTTGGTGGGAATCTTCTGGCTCCGGCTGCTGAGGGGCAGTTAAGAGCGATGAAGGCAGCTTATCAGCAGGCAGGATGGGAGCCTGATGATGTTGATCTGATCGAGTGCCATGCTACGGGGACTCCGGTTGGTGATGCAGTTGAATTCTCCAGCTTACAACAGTTGTGGCAGGAGCGCGGCTGGCGTTCGGGACAGTGTGTGATCGGCTCGGTCAAAGCAAATATCGGCCACTTACTGACCGCTGCGGGCTCGGCTGCTATGGTCAAAACTCTCCTTGCCATGGACAAGCAGACTTTGCCACCGACGGCCAACTTTAATCAACCGGCTACGGGTATTTCCTTTGCTAAGAGTCCATTCCAAATCCTGAGTAAAGCGAAGCGCTGGGAGGCCAGAAAAGGTGGTTTGCCACGTCGCGCCGCCGTGAGTGCTTTCGGTTTTGGTGGGATCAATGCGCATTTATTACTTGAAGAGTGGACGACTCAGGATATCCCCAAAACGACAGTGCGACTACATCCGTCATTTAAGCAAAAGCGTCAACCTGTCGCTATTGTGGGGATGGCCGCACAATTCGGCCCTTGGGACAATCTAGAAAAGTTTCAGCACCGGGTCTTGGGTGGCGGTGATCGTCATCAGCCTGAAACTCCGAAACATTGGTGGGGGGCACAGCAATGTGATTGGTATCATCGAGCAGGATTCGATAAAATCAATTTCCGTGGTTATTTTGTCCCCGAAGTATTCGCTGCTCCCGGAGATTTCCGTATTCCTCCAAAGGAACAGGAGGAGATGCTGCCACGGCAACTGCTGATGTTGAAAATTGCCGCAGCGGCGCTCAAAGATGCACATTTAACCGATAAAGATCTGCTGTTTTCCGGCGTCTATATCGGCAGTGGGCTCGACTTGAATGCAACAAATTTCAGTTTCCGGTGGGGATTGCAAAAGTATGCTCGAAAGTGGGCTGCAGATCTAGGGCTTCAGCTTGATGAGCAGGAATTTGCTGTATGGCTCAAGGAACTCCGTGAAAAGGCTGGACCGGCCTTAACGGCTAATCGGACCATGGGAGCGCTGGGAAGTGTCGTTGCCAGTCGTATCGCCAAAGAGTTCCGTATCGGCGGTCCTAGCTTCACTCTTTCCGCTGAAGAAAATTCAGGTCTCAAAGCACTCGAAGTTGGAATCCATTCGCTTCAGGAAGGTTCAATTAATCGTGCCATTGTCGGGGCGGTTGACTTGGCGGGAGATCTCCGTGCGGTTCTGAGCAAGTACCGTGAGGGATCTTTTCAGGGATCATTAATCGGTGAGGGTGCTGCTGCTGTTATTTTAAAGCGTCTCGATGATGCACGGCAGGATGGCGATCAGATCTATGCTGTCATCAATGGTACCGGCTCAGCTATTGGTGGTGAAATCTATAACTGTGCTCCTGATGAAAGCAGCTACTCCAAGTCGATTGAGATTGCCTGTCAGAACAGCAATGTTTCAGCTGATACAATCTCTTATTTTGAAGCCGACGGGAGTGGTCAGCCGGCAAATGACCATCTTGAATTAAACGTGATTAAAGCCCTGAGCCGCCAAAATCCACACAGCTACCGCTGTAAAGTAGGGAGTGTCAAGGCGGCTATTGGTCACGCTGGCGCAGCTGCTGGATTGGCTTCTTTAATCAAGACAGCACTTTGTTTACAGCAGAGGATTTTACCCCCAGAGCAGAATTTAACCTTTTTAAATTCTGCACAATCATTACTTTCACCCGCGCCACAATATTGGTTGCACAATAATGCAGATGGTCCGCGACGGGCTTTAGTGAGTGGTATTGGTGGTGATGGTTCGTGCTCGCAAGTTCTCCTCCAGGAGGCGGGTGGCGACTCTGACCATGAGATTTTCAAGTCGTCTGGTCGATCGCTGGGAATGCTGCCGGAAGGTTTATTTGTTGTTGAAGCGGCATCGGTTAAAGAGCTTCTACATGAAGTTGATTTATTACGTCAATTTACTCAGAAAAACCAAGATCTCCCGATTGATCATCTCGCCCGTTTATGGTTTGTACAAAATCCTCTGGACCAGGCTCAGCCTCTTTGTTTGAGCTTTGTTGCTGCCAGTACGACGGCCCTTGATTCTCAGCTCACTTATGCGCATAAAGCGATCACAGCAAACCCCTCCCAACCAATTGGTGTTGAAAAGGGTTTGACTCTTGATGCCGTTGCTAGAGACCGAATCTTTTATTCACCAAAGCCTATTGGTGTCACCGGTAAAGTCGCTTTTGTTTTTCCTGGCTCAGGAAATCATTATGCCGGTATGGGACGTGAATTATCGGCTCTCTGGCCTGAAATTTACCGGCAACAAGATAAGCACAACCAGTACCTTGCAGATCAATATCTCCCTGAATATTTCTGGAAACAGGAACTTGCAGAAGCAACTCAGGATAATCACAACGCTTTGGTGATTTCTCACGTTGCTCAGTGCACTGCCCTTAACGATTTACTCCGCCAATTCGGTATTCAACCGCAGATGATCAGTGGTTATAGCTTAGGGGAATCCGCTGGTCTGTTTTCTTCTGGCGCCTGGAAGGACCGTGATGGCATGTTACAGCGGCTGCATGAATCGCCCCTGTTTACTGAAGAACTCGCCGGGGAATGCCGTGCCGCGAAGCGGACCTGGGGGCTTCGATCTGACCAGTCTGTTGATTGGGTCTTGGGGATGGTGAATCTGCCTGCGCATAAGGTCCGTGAATGTTTGCAAGGGAAAAAGCAGGTCTATCTCCTCATTGTTAATACGCACCGGGAATCTGTGATCGGTGGGAATCGCGATCAGGTGGAACAACTCGTTGCTGAGCTTGGTTGTCACTTTATCCCGCTTCACGGCGTGACGACTGTCCATTGTGAAGTGACACAGGCGGTCGCGGATGCTTATCGAAATCTGCACCTTTTTGATGTCACTGTTCCACAAAATATTGATTTTTATAGTTGCGCATTGGGTAAAAAGTATCCTCTGACCTCAGCTAATGCTGCCGATGTTATTCTCGCACAAGCCCTTGACACCATTGACTACCCTCGCGTGATCGAACAACTTTATGCTGATGGTGCGCGGATCTTCCTTGAAGTTGGGCCGGGATCTTCCTGTTGTCGGATGATCGATAGTATTCTTGAAGGACAACCCCATTTGACAAGATCTATTTGTGCTCCTGGTCTGGAAGCGACGACGCAAGTGCTCAGGTTGTTAGGTAGTTGTCTTGCTGAAAGGGTCAAGGTTGACCTGAATAAACTTTACCCCGCACTCGCGAGAGTTCCCCAACAGGATGAAATATCAGCATACCGTATCGACACCACTATTGGTGGTGATGATTTTGATCTCGTTGCAATTAAAAAAATGAATACTCCTTTAAATGAAGTCGACTATCAACCAAACATTAATGTAACAGTTGAAGAAACAACGGATCCTGATCCTGCCCCTGAGACTGCTTCTGAACCGATTCTTGCTGCAGACGTCTCAACTTCTGCTGTGGCGCAATTTCAATTGAATCTGACGGCCAATATAGCTGCTCACGAAGCCTATCTTGGTTTTTCAAAGTCGATGGAAGAGGCCTTAGCGGATAATATCTCTTTGCAATCTTCATTATTGCAACAGTTGGTTGATCAGGGTGAGCCCATCTCGTCTTCATCTTCATTTAGCGCAGCTCTCCCGTTATCTGCCCCCACTGCTCCAGCTGCTGTGAAAACGCCACCTCTTTTGCCGCAAGTCGCTTTTGACCGTTCCATGTGTATGGAGTTTGCTATTGGCTCTGTTGCCAAGATGCTTGGACCTGATTTTGCTGAGGTCGATACTTATCCAACGCGAGTGCGTCTTCCTGATGGACCGCTGATGCTGGTGGATCGCATCCTCGAAGTTGAAGGGGTACCCCGGTCGATGACCCATGGTCGAGTTGTCACTGAGCATGACGTCACGGCAGACCGCTGGTATCTGGATGGCGGTCGTATCCCTACCTGTGTCGCAGTCGAAGCAGGACAGGCCGACCTCTTCCTTTCAGCTTATCTGGGAATAGACTTTATCAGTAAGGGGTTGGCTGTCTATCGTCTCCTCGATGCGGTTGTCACTTTCCACCGTGGCTTACCGGTTGTCGGCGATACGATTCGTTACGATATTAAGATTGAAGAGTTCTTCCGTCAGGATCAAACCTATCTGTTTCGTTTCAATTTTGAAGGCACCGTTAACGGTGAACCGTTACTGTCGATGCGCAATGGTTGTGCCGGTTTTTTCACTGCAGAGGATTTGGCGGCAGGGAAGGGCATTGTCCATACCAAACTGGATTTAGCTCCACAACCAGGACGATTACCGGAGAATTGGCAACAACCGCTCTCCTTAGCCTTGGAATCCTATAACGAAGCGCAAGTTAACGCCCTGTATGCTGGCGATTTGCAAGGCTGTTTTGGCCGTCAATTTGCGACTTTACCGTTCCGTCCCTATACCTTACCCGGAGGTCAATTGAAGCTGGTCGATCGGGTCATTAAGTTGGACCCGCAGGGGGGGCGTTACGGCCTCGGCCAAATCACTGCAGAGATGGATATCCACCCCGATGATTGGTTTTTGACCTGTCATTTTGTTGATGATCAGGTCATGCCTGGCACTTTAATGTATGAATGCTGTATGCATACGTTGCGAATATTCTTGTTACGCATGGGATGGGTCGGGCCTGAAGGAGAAACCTGGTGTGAACCGGTTCCTGGTGTCGATAGTGGGTTAAAGTGTCGAGGGCAAGTGATCGCAACGACAAAAACTGTTACCTATCAGGTCAGCATCAAAGAGCTTGGTTATCGCCCTGAACCCTTTGCCATTGTCGATGCGTTGATGTTTGCTGATGGTCATCCCATTGTTGAGATCCCTGATATGTCCGCCCGTCTGGCAGGGTTGGATCGACACAAGGTCGAATCGCTCTGGCTATCGAATGATTCTGACCGCACGCGTTCTCTATCAAAGAAAATTCTCTATGATACAGAGCGGATTACTGCGTTTGCCATTGGCAAGCCATCGGAAGCATTTGGTGAGCCTTATCGTGTCTTTGATACTGAACGAAAAATTGCCCGGTTGCCGGGACCACCTTTTCAGTTTCTGGATCGGATTGTCGCTATCAATGGTGAACCTTGGAAGTTGGTTGAAGGCGTTACCGTAACAGCCGAATATGATGTCCCTGCGGATGCCTGGTATTTTGCTGCTAACCGACAGAGTTATATGCCGTTCTGTGTCCTCTTGGAAATTGGACTGCAACCCTGTGGTTGGCTGGCGGCTTATCTGGGCTCTGCTTTGACTAGCGAGACGGATCTTTCGTTCCGTAATCTCGATGGTAATGCGGTGCAACACCGTCCAGTGACTGCACAATCAGGAACCTTGACGATCGATGTTAAGATTACCCGGATATCCAGCAGTGGTGGAATGATTATCCAGGCTTATGATTTTACCGTCAGTGATAGCAAGGGTCCTGTCTATAGCGGTGATACCGTATTTGGCTTCTTTTCTAAGCAATCTTTAGCTCAGCAAGTGGGTGTGCAGGGCGCAACTCTCTATCAGGTGACCAGTGCAGAGGAAGATGGCACAGAACAGTTCAGTTTTCCTCATAAACTCCCTTATCCTGATGAGAAAATGCGGATGATTGATGCTATAGAGTGCTTTTCACCCCAGGGTGGTCCTCATGGTTTAGGCTATATCCGTGGGGTCAAAAAAGTTAACCCCGAGGAGTGGTTTTTTAAGGCCCATTTCTATCAAGATCCTGTTTGCCCAGGGTCTCTAGGGCTTGAATCGTTTTTACAGTTGCTAAAGGTTGTCGCTGCTAAGCAATGGGGTGTTGACGAAAAATCACAGTTTGAATCAGTTGTTTGCGGCGAGCAGCATAGCTGGAATTATCGTGGTCAAATTATCCCAACGAACCGCCAGGTCAAGGTTGAGGCGGTGATTACCGCAATTGATAATGATAGACGCATACTGCATGCTGATGGTTTCCTCTCTGTAGATAGTAAAATTATTTATCAGCTTAAAGATTTCACAATCTGTTTACGAGCTTAGTTCAGAATTAAAGAAGGTGCTGAAGATGACGAACAATATCTTTAAATTATTGATGGTGGTTTTGGTAGCTCTGTCTGTTTTGGGTTGTCAGGGGGAAGAAACCTCACCACCGACACCAACCGTACAGCAACCAGCTGCTGCTAAAGTTGACTCGCCCAAAGCAGTCACTACTACCGCTGAGCAACCGGTTAAAGTTGAGGCTAGCGTTGAAGAAGTGCAACAGCCGCTAGAGGTTGTTAACTCTGTTCCTGTTGTGGCGGAGCCCGTTACTATAGAGGAGAGCTCTCAGCCCGCGGTTGATTTGACTCTGTCTGATGGTTTTTTAAAACAAATAGATGCTGATGCAGAAGATGAATTTCTTACTCAGTTACCGCCTCAGGGTGAAGATGAAGCGGCAGAAAAGCGTAAAGTAAAAATAAGCGGCGGAGTTTTGCTGGACGCCGATAATGAGGTTTTAGTCGATAAGGTCGATGGTGGCAAAGTCAATATTTCTATTCCGTTAAATTGAAAATATGGGGAGATACAGATGGAAATACGTGAAGTAGAATATGTCATACTTGGAGTTGGAACGGCAGGTCTTGGCGCTTTCAGCCGCATCAGGAAAAAGACCGATAGCTTGCTGCTGATTCAACACGGACCTTACGGCACAACATGTGCCAGAGTTGGTTGTATGCCGAGTAAAATGTTGATTGCCGCAGGAGACTTAGCCCACGCCATTGATGAAGGAGGCTATTTTGGTATTGATGGCCATTATCAAGTTAACGGCAAGCGGGTATTTGAACGGATAAAGCAAGATCGTGCCGATAAATTTGTCGGTGGCGTGTTGAAATATGTCAATAGCATCGGTGATCAATTTAAGCTTGAAGGAAAATCGACCTTTGTTGATGGGCATACAATTGATGTCGATGGCAAGTTGCAAGTCAAGGCTGATAAAATCATCCTCGCCTGCGGTTCAACCCCTTATATTTCTCCAGTATTTGAACCCTTACAAGATGAACTTGATACCAGCGACACTGTTTTTGAGCTCGATGATCTCCCCAAATCGTTGGCAGTGGTTGGCCTTGGGGTTATCGCTCTGGAACTTGGACAGGCATTTCACCGCCTTGGGGTGAAGACTACGCTTTATGGTCGTAGTGGTCGTATTGGCTCTTTTACCCATCCCGATATGCAACATGATGTTCTGCAAACGCTGCAACAGGAACTTGACATTATCCCGCAGGGAAACTTTACCAAAGCAGAAAAAGTGACGGCAGGCTATGAACTCACTTATGTGACCGCAGCGGGCGAAACCATCGTTAGAACCTATGAACGGGTCCTTCTTGCCAGCGGCAGAGCCTCAAATTTGCGGACTATGAACCTGAAGAATTCTGGACTCACTCTTGATGATCGGGGGTTGCCTCATTATGATCCGTTGACCATGCAGTGTGGTGATGCTCCAGTTTTTATTGCTGGAGATGCGACTGAAGATCTCCCTTTGTGGCACGAGGCTTACATTGAAGGTCGCATCGCCGCAGACAGCGCGATCAATTATCCACAGCGAAAAGAGGGGAAGAGAACATCAGCCCTTGGTATCTATTTCACCGACCCTCAAATGGCCTCTGTTGGAACCGTTTATGCTGATCTTGATCCTGAACAGATCGTCATCGGACGCGCCCGGATGTCTAAAGGACCACGTCACGAAATTTATAATGACCACCGTGGCATGATTCAGGTTTATGTCGATAAAACCAATGGTTCCTTGTTGGGTGCAGAAATCTTTGGCCGAGGCGCTGAGCACATGGCTCAGACTCTGGTATTGGCGATTGAGCATGACCTGACCGTCGCTGAGATTCTACAGATGCCGGTTTATCATCCTTCTCTGGAAGAGGTGATGAAGGCGGCCTTGAACCATGCACTGTTTCAATTAAAGTAGCTTGGTATTCACGACCTTCTGTTTCTTGTTGAGGCAGGTACTTCACCTGTTGGGTGTTTATGTGTTACAAGAACGCCCTGACATTATTATCGTTTTTGCAATAGAAGAAAAGATGAGATGAAGTATTCAAGAGTATATATAGAATCTGTCGGTTATGAACTGGCTCCGATTGTCATAACCTCAACGGAACTTGAAAGCCGTTTGCGTCCAATGTATGAGGCTTTGCATATCTCTCCGGGACAGCTGGAAGCTTTGACTGGAATTCGTGAGAGACGCTGGTGGAAACCCAATACACCTATTTCCCAGGGTGCTATATCTGCCGCAAAAAAAGCTTTACAAGAGCGCAATATTTCAGCTCAGGATATTGGTGCCGTTGTTTATGCCGGGGTTTGTCGTGAGCATTTTGAGCCAGCTACCGCATGTCAAATTGCCGCCGCTCTTGGCGTCCAGGGGAATGCTGCTATATACGATACCTCAAATGCCTGCCTTGGGGTTCTCAATGGGGTTCTCGATCTTGCCAATCGGATTGAACTGGGGCAGATTCGTGCGGGGCTGGTTGTTGCGTGTGAAAGTTCAAGAGAAATCAACGAGATCATGATCCAGAAGATGCTGGATAACCCCTCAATGGAACTGTTCACGACCTCACTGGCGACCTTGACAGGTGGCTCTGGGGCTGCTGCCGTGTTGCTGACTGATGGCTCTTTTTCGCCTTCGCGACGACCGAAGTTACTCGGTGGCGTCAATATCGCTGAACCGCAATATCATAAGCTGTGTCGATGGGGAATCAACGCTGTTTCACCTGAGAACCATATCCCATATATGCAAACCGATGCTGTCGCTGTGATGAAGCATGGCGTTGAACTTGGGAAGCGTACCTGGGAAGCATTTTCCAAGGAACTTGGAATCACCGCAGACCGGATTGATAAAGTGATTTGCCATCAGGTGGGTGAAGCGCACCAGAAACTCATTTTGCAAACAATAGGTGTTGACCCTGCGAAGGACTTTCCAACCTTTGAGTTCTTAGGCAATATGGGAACGGTCTCTTTACCGATTACGGCTGCGATTGCCAAAGAACGTGATGAGTTACGACCGGGCGATCTGGTTGGCTTCCTCGGGATTGGTAGCGGCCTTAATTGTCTGATGATGGCAATCCAATGGTGATCATGACGCTGCAATAAAAATCGCCTTGTCGTGTTGCTGCCTTTTTATGAGATATGACGCTTTGCCGGATGATTAAACAATTTAGTCAGACGGCATGAATAACTGGATGACGATTGAATATTATGAACTCGCCTTTGTTTAAATCTGAATACCCGTTTGAAAATCATTATTTTGATCTTAACGGATTGAAATATCACTACTTGGATGAGGGGCGAGGCGATCCCGTGGTGATGTTGCATGGGAATCCGTCCTGGTCTTTTTATTATCGTCACCTTGTACGCCAGTTGCGGAGTGATTATCGGGTTATTGTCCCCGACCATATAGGTTGTGGTTTATCTGACAAACCTGTTGATTCACAATATTCTTTCACCTTAAAGCAACGGGTAGACGACCTTGATAACTTCCTCCAAAGCCTCAAGTTGAAAAAGAAGATCACTCTGGTTCTTCACGATTGGGGGGGGATGATTGGCATGGCTTGGGCGATACGTTATCCTGAGAAAATTGCCCGTTTGGTTGTCCTTAATACGGCGGCATTTCATCTACCGACAACGAAAAAATTCCCCTTTGCCCTGAAACTTTGCAGAGATACTCAATTGGGACCGTTTCTTGTCCAGGGATTTAACATCTTTGCACGTGGGGCAGCCTTTGTCGGTTGCAAGCGCAAACGGATGTCTTCCGAGCTACGAAAGATTTATTGTAGTCCCTACGATAACTGGCAGCATCGTGTCGCGACTTTGCGCTTTATTCAGGATATTCCGTTACATGAAGGTGACGTTGGGTTCGATTTGATTCGTCAGGTTGAAGCCGGATTGTCTTTGTTTAGGGATGTCCCTATGTGTATTTGCTGGGGGGAAAAGGATTTTGTTTTTGATCGTAACTTTCTCAGCGAATGGGAGCGGTTGTTTCCTCGGGCAGAGGTTCATTCCTTTGCCGATTGCGGTCACTACATTCTTGAAGATGCAAAAGACGATGTTTTACCCATAATCAGCAAGTTTTTGCAGGATAACCCGTTACAAGCATCAGGCAGATAAGTTATGTCTGGATCTCAAAGTTTTAACATTGCGGCCCATTTGCCGGCTATGGCTGCAAAGCAACCCACCACAGTGGCCGTTCATTTTCCTTATAAACGCAATAAAAACAATCAGCCTCTTTATCAGAGCCTGACCTATGCTGAGCTTGAACAGCAAAGCAATCGGACCGCTGCAGGGTTGGAGTCCATCGGGATTAAGCGCGGTGTTCGCACTGTTCTTATGGTTAAGCCCAGTCTTGACTTTTTTGCTTTGACTTTCGCCCTGTTTAAGGTTGGCGCTGTTCCTATCCTCATCGATCCCGGCATGGGGGTTAAGAATCTGAAGGTTTGCCTGGAGGAGGCGGAACCCGAGGCCTTTATCGGTATCCCGAAAGCGCAAGTTGCTCGATTGTTACTCGGTTGGGGAAAAGCAAGTCTGAAGATCATTCTTACGATTGGGCCACGGTTGTTTTGGGGGGGGACGAACTTAGAGAAAATGATTGCCCCCATTGCAAAAAGTCATCACTTTGAAACAGTCAACACCGAAAAATCTGAAACGGCCGCGATTCTGTTCACCAGTGGCAGTACAGGAGTCCCTAAAGGTGCAGTGTATAGCCACGGGAACTTCATTGCGCAGGTTGATGCTTTAAAACATGCTTACCAGATTACATCTGGAGAGGTCGATTTACCAACCTTTCCGTTGTTTGCCTTGTTTGCGCCAGCATTAGGAATGACATCTGTGATCCCAGAAATGGATTTTACCCGTCCAGGTGCTGTTGATCCTGAAAACATTATTAATGCCATCAAGCGTTTTAATGCGACCACCATGTTCGGTTCGCCGGCCCTGATTCGTCGCGTTGGTCTGTATGGTGAAAAACAGGGTGTCAAATTGCCATCGTTGAAAAGAGTGATTTCTGCCGGGGCTCCGGTTCCCGCTAGAGAGTTGGAGCGATTTACGCTCATGCTTAACCCCGGTGTGCAGATTTTTACCCCCTATGGAGCAACGGAATCACTTCCGGTCTGCTCTATCGGCAGTGAGATGATCCTTCACGAAACACGTTTTGCTACGGAGCAGGGGAGAGGGGTTTGTGTTGGTCACCCTGTGGACAATATTCAACTTGAAATTATCGACATTAACGATGATGAAATCTCATCTTGGCAGGAAAATTTAAAAACCCCTGATGGCGAGATTGGTGAGATCGTCGTCAAAGGGCCGCAAGTCACCCGAAGTTACTTTAATCGCCCCGATTCCACCCGGTTAGCAAAAATCCCTGTCGCTGGTGGAGATGATTTTTTTCATCGGATGGGAGATCTTGGTTATCGGGATCAGCAGGGGAGAATCTGGTTTTGTGGGCGCAAGGCACACCGCGTTGTCACGCCACAGGGGACCCTCTTTACCATCCCTTGTGAAGCCATTTTCAACCACCACAATGACGTTTTCCGCAGCGCACTGGTTGTCGCTGTCGGTCCAGACGGGGAACAACAGCCAGTCATCTGTGTCGAGACGGAACAGAAACTTAATCGTGCTGAACAGAAGCGGCTTATAGCGGAGTTGAAAGAGATTGCCAAGAACCATGTGATGACCAAAAATATTGAGCATTTCTTGATTCATCCAGGATTCCCGGTCGATATCCGTCACAATGCTAAGATATTCCGAGAGAAACTCTCTCTCTGGGCCAATGAGAGGATGTTATGAAGGTTCTGGTTACCGGTGGAGGCGGTTTTCTCGGTAAAGCCATAGTGATGCAGCTCCTCCAGCAAGGAGATGAAGTCTGCTCCTTTTCTCGTAATATTTATCCGCAACTTACCCGTTTAGGGGTGGAACAGTTTGTGGGTGACTTAGCTGACCAGTCCGCTGTTGTTCATGCGGCTGATGGTTGTGATCTGGTCTTTCATGTCGCTGCTAAAGCCGGAGTTTGGGGACGATATGAGCAGTTTTATCAACCCAATGTCGTGGGGACTAGAAACGTTATTCAGGCCTGTCGTAAGTGTGCTATTACCCGCTTGGTTTATACCAGTTCTCCCAGCGTTGTTTTTGATGGTTCTGATATGGAAAATATCGACGAATCAGCTCCCTATCCTGACCATTTCCTGTCTGCTTATCCGCAAACCAAAGCTGAAGCAGAGCAGCTTGTACTCGCTGCAAATGACACCTCTTTAGCAACTGTAGCGCTACGGCCACATCTGATATGGGGCCCGGACGATAACCATCTGGTCCCACGTATCTTGGAACGGGGCAGGGCGGGGTCACTTCGACGCATCGGTGATCGTCCCTGTCTTGTGGATACGGTTTATATTGATAATGCGGCAAAGGCGCATCTCCTTGCCGCTAAACACCTTGTCGCTGACTCTTCCTGTGCTGGAAAGGCATATTTTATTGCTAATGACGAGCCTTTGCCGCTTTGGGATATGATTAACAAGATTCTCGCTGTCGGCGGTGTGGAACCGATTAACAAAACTGTATCTCCTTCAATCGCTTATGCTGCTGGATGGTTTTTGGAGCGCTGTTATCAAGGGTTGAGAATCTCGACAGAGCCGCGGCTGACCCGATTTGTTGCTAAAGAACTTTCGACTTCACATTGGTTCAACCTTACCGCTGCCAAGAATGACTTGGGTTATCGTCCTGACGTATCAATTGCGGAAGGTCTCGGTCATTTACAGGAGTGGCTTCAAGGCAAGCATTGATATGCGCGCTGGAATTACCCTTTGGCGGTCTCCTCCGAGCAACTTTTATCTCGGGAATAATCAACTTCATCTCTGGCGATTTCGTCTGGGTGCGATGGCCGAATCCGGTTATTGCTTTCATGGTGTCTTGTCGCCAGACGAACTCACGCGAGCTGAACGGCTTTTGACATTAGACAAAAGAAATCAGTTCATCACTGCAAGAGGGTCTCTCAGGTTAATCCTGGGAAAATATCTTCAGGTCAGCCCCGATCAAATTCAGTTCCAATATAACCAGTATGGCAAACCTGCGCTTGCAGGACAGCAGCAAGCAATTTCGTTTAATTTGAGTCATTCTGGAGAGTGGGGTGTTCTTGTTGTCGCCAGAGAAGTGGCTGTTGGTGTCGATGTAGAACGAATCGATCCTGATTTGCAATGTCTTCAGTTAGCTCAGAACTATTACAATGAGCATGAACAATTCTTATTAAACCAGTATTCACCACTGCGCAAGCGCCGTGGTTTTTTTCGTCTCTGGACACAGAAAGAAGCTATGTTAAAATTACTAGGAACCGGATTCAGAACCGATCCCCAGAATAATGACGGATCTATCGAGTTCATGACCTTCCCCTTGGCTGCTGCATATATGTGTTCAGTTGCATTTAAAGGGGAAATCGCGCAGATAAGAAGGATTCATTTATCTGACACAGATTTATTTTATGATCAGTTTTGATAAGGAGAAGTTCATCTATGCAAAAGGTTCCTCGTTGTTTGATGGTATTTTTATTTATTGCCTTGCTCTGTGTCTCTACCCATTCTTTTGCTGCAGACAATAAAGGCGGATTATTTGTCAACCTCACGACAGATGATACCTGGGCTGCCAGTAAGGCCATTTTATTTGCCCATCAAAAAGTTCTTAAAGCCGGACACAGTCCTGTCGCGATCTGGTTAAATGTGAGAGGGATCTACCTTATCGATAAAAAACGGCCATCTCATGTTCATGGGCTCATGAAAGAGCAGGGAATGTCCGTCCAAGATATGTTGACAGCTTTCATGAAAGACGGTGGTATCGTGATTGCCTGTCAAGCTTGCTCAAAAGCCGCAGGGCTGACCAAGGATGATTTTATTGACGGTGTCACCATGGGAAATCCTGACTTGGTTCGTGGTTTACTGTTTGATCCTGAGATGAAAACCCTCTCTTGGTAATCATCCGGCATGGAGCTCTACAATGATATAAGCGGGCAACACTGTAGTATCCTTTAACAAATGAAATATATTTTCGAAAGTTGGTACGGATGAAAAGACAGCTTCTCCTCGCCAGTGGCTGTAGCATGTTATTGGCAGGCTGGTTTAGTGCTTTTCTGTTGAATACCGTGCCCCAGTATAGCTCATTGTATATTATCGGACCGACACTGCTGCTGGGTATTGGCATGGCAGTTATCCGTAAAACAGCTGGGGTCAAGTTGACGGTTGTTACTATGGGACTGACAGCTCTAGCCGCCTTACTCGCCATGAACCAGCTGAATCCTGACAAAGCTCTGAACCTATCTGCGATTCAAAGAGATAACGATGTTCCTGCCCTTACTGGGGAACTGACGTCCATCATGATCCGTGAAGCAGATCGTGTTGATCCCTTTGCAGTTCCCCGCTGGATGGAAACCTTTGCTGATGTCGATATTCAACTTTTTGCCAGATTGCCCGGTCCGCCCCGGATGATGGCTTTCGATTCACGCGGGCATCTGTATGTCACTATCCCAAAGCTTGGAGCCATTTACCAACTGACCGATGCAGATAACGATGGTTATTCTGAACAGCCGGTTCTATTTCATGTCGGTATGGATTACCCGCATGGTCTGATTTGGAGCGATGACAAGCTTTATGTTGCTGAGACCTCCCAAGTGTTAGAGCTTCGAGATACCAATCAGGATGATCAGGCCGATAACATTCGTATTGTTGTCGATGATTTACCGGACGATGGCGGTCATCTGACCCGTTCTTTGGCCATGGGTCAAGATGGTTTTTTGTATTTGTCGATTGGTTCCCGTTGTAATGCTTGTGAAGAAATCAATCCTTGGCGTGCCACCATTCTTAAAGTGAATCCAGAGACAGGGCGCACCTCAATATTTGCCAGAGGGTTAAGAAATACAGTCGGTTTAAGTTTTTCCGCCGATGGAGAAACCCTCTGGGGTAGCGATAACGGGCGTGATCGACTGGGAGATGAAATTCCTCCGGATGAGATTAATCAGATCGTTGAAAGTGGTGACTATGGTTGGCCTTTTTGCTTCGGTCAGCAGTTAATCGATCCTGAGCTTGGATCCTTTGAAAGATGTCAACAGACTGTTGCGAGTCAGGTCGATTTACCCGCCCATTCCGCCCCTTTGGGGATTACCTTTGGCGATCGATTAGATGCTCCCGAAGAATATAAAAATAGCCTCTATGTGGCGTTACACGGGTCGTGGGACGCGACTGAACCCAAAGGTTATGAATTGATCAGGATCCCTTATGATCAACATTTGCTGCAAAAGCATGGCGAAAAATTTTTATCTGGCTGGTTGTCTCAGGGGAAGGTTTGGGGCCGACCTGTTGATCCGGTCGTTGGTCCAGATGGTAATCTCTATTTGAGTGATGATCGAGCCAATGCGATCTATCGGATCAGCTGGAAACACTAAAACCTCATGTATCCAGACAAACCGGTTGTGAATAAAATTGACAATGATGGTTTTTTCTTGACACTCTCAAGCTGATTTGGTACTTCATTGCCCACGCTAAATCGGCGTTTATTGGCCCCGTCGCCAAGTGGTAAGGCAGAGGTCTGCAACACCTTTATCAGCAGTTCGAATCTGCTCGGGGCCTCCAAATAATTCAGAGTGCCAATCCGTCTACGGTTGGCACTCTTTTTTTATTTTTTTCTTATCGGCAACAATTTTTTGTGAGACCATCTGTTTATGGATCTCTTATCTCCACAAATAATTATATTGACTCTCTTTATGGGGGCTTTTGCTGGCTTTTTAGCGGGGCTCCTGGGAATCGGTGGTGGAGTTATACTCGTTCCCCTCTTCCTCTGGCTCTTTCCTTTGGCCGGCTTTTCTTCTGATCTCGTCGTTCACACTGCTTTTGGAACCAGCCTTGCTATCATTTTACCGACCGCAATAGGTAGCACTCTGGCTCACCGTAAGAACGGCAATGTTGATTGGCACATGGTTGCATTTTTAGCTTTGGGTGGAGCGTTAGGTTCGATTCTGGGATCATCAGCTGCGGCGGTCATACCGGGCGGGATGTTAAAGCTCTTTTTTGGCTTGATGCAAATTTTTGTCAGTTTAAAATTGCTCTTGTATAAGACACATGTGCTTATAGAAAGTCAGAATCAGGTACAGAATAAGTCGTTAGCATTGGTGGGCTTTATCGGAGGCTTTTTCTCTGCTTTTTTTGGCATTGGTGGGGGCGTCATCGCTGTCCCGTTGATGCTGGTATTTCTCCGCCTGCCCATTCATAAAGCTGTCGCTAATTCCTCTGCACTGATTGTGGTTTCCTCTTTTGCCGCAGTGATCTGTTATATCTGGTATGGCTTAAATGTCCCGGGTGGGATGCCATATTCTCTTGGTTATGTGAACTTATTAGTTGCTTTGCTGGTTGCTCCTCTCGCCATTATTTTTGCCAGAATCGGAGTCAAATTAGCAAGTCGTACCAGCCAGGAAAAGTTGGTGAAGATATTTGCTGTGTTGCTAATGTTTGTTGGTCTTAAAATTTTATTCAAGTTCTAAAATGAACGGGGAAAAGATGTTACGCCAGTCAACTGTCGCTGGAAGTTTTTATCCGGCCGAACCTGATGTTTTATCCTCTCAACTTGATGCTTTGCTTAACAGTAAGCGTGTGCCCAAACCTGTTAAGGGGATTGTTGTTCCACACGCTGGATATGTTTATTCTGGTGCCGTAGCGGGAGCAGTTTTTGCTGAGATTGAAGTTCCCAAACAGGTGATTTTACTTGGTCCAAACCATCACGGCGTCGGTGATAATGTTGCCGTCAGTGGCGCTGACGCATGGGCGACCCCCCTAGGCAATATCCCGGTTGCCGATGCTTTACGTCAGCAGTTGATCGCCCGTATCGCGGATCTCTCAATCGATGATCGCGCCCATAAATATGAACATTCCCTCGAGGTGATGTTGCCTTTTTTATTGCGATTGCAACCAGATCTGCACATTGTTCCTATCTCTTTAGGACTATTAACTCTGGAAGAATCTCTTCATCTGGGTGTTGCTCTTGCGGATGTGTTGCAGGGGTTGCAGGACGAAGTCCTTCTTCTCGCCAGTAGTGATATGAACCATTTCAGCAGTGCTGCAGAAACCCAAGAGCTTGACGCTCTGGCAATCAATGCGATGACGGAATATGACCTCCCACGGTTATTCCGCGTTGTCAGAGAGAATCAGATCAGCATGTGTGGGGTGATCCCGGCGATCATCGTCATGCAGGCTGCGTATGAACTGGGAGCCCGAAGCTGCAAGCTGATCCGATATGCCCATTCAGGACAGGTGAACGGTGATCAGAGTCGAGTTGTTGGTTATGCCGGTTTTATTTTAGAGTGATGACGAACTTCTCCATGAGGGAGAAGGATATTTTTTATATTGAAGGAGTTTCCATGTCTGAACTACGTGTCCGTTTTGCCCCCAGCCCTACGGGTTATCTTCATATCGGTGGTGCCAGAACGGCTCTCTTTAATTATTTGCTGGCTAAAAAAGAGGCTGGATCGTTTATTTTACGGATTGAAGATACTGATGTCGCCCGATCGACCCAGGAATCGGTCGATGCCATATTAAATGCGATGCAATGGCTAGGATTGTCGTGTGATGAAGGTCCTTTTTATCAGTCAGACCGGTTTGATCTGTACCAACAAAAAGTTCAACAACTGCTTGATGAAGGGAAGGCTTATCGCTGCTACTGTACCCCTGAAGAGTTGGATGAAAAGCGTGAAAAAGCAAAACGGGATGGTCTGAAACCCAAGTATGATGGAACTTGCCGTCGGCGTACGGATCAGCCTGATGCCCCTTATGTTGTCCGTTTCAAGCTCCCCGAAGATCGCGCTGAGACAGTTTTTGTTGATCAGATTAAGGGTTCAATCACGTTTCGCCATGAAGAGTTGGACGACTTGATTATTCAACGCACTGACGGAACGCCTACATATAACTTTGTTGTTGTTATTGATGATGCTGAGATGGGCATTAATCTCGTCATTCGCGGTGATGATCATATCAATAATACACCGCGACAAATTTTGCTTTATGAGGCACTTGGTTATCCCGTACCGCAATTTGCCCATGTTCCGATGATTCTAGGGGCTGACAAAAAACGCTTGTCCAAGCGGCACGGGGCAACATCGGTGATGGCTTATAAAGAGATGGGTTACCTCCCCGAAGCCTTGGTGAATTACCTGGTCCGTTTGGGTTGGTCTTTTGGTGATGAAGAAATATTCAGCATGGATGAGTTGATTGAAAAATTCAGCCTGAAAAATGTTGGACGTTCGGCAGGGGTCTTCAATCCTGAAAAACTTCTCTGGCTCAACAGCCATTATATCAAAACTGGGGATCCGCAACGATTGGCTGAACTGGTGACCCCCTTCCTACAGCAAAAAGGTATTGATGTTGTAAAAGGTCCAGATCTAGTTGCGGTGGTAAAAAGCTTACAAGAGCGGTCCGGGACGCTGGTCGAAATGGCCGATGGTGCTGAGTTCTATTACGCTGACCCCGTCGTTTATCAGGAAAAAGCCAAAACCAAATTCCTGAAACCCGAACAGAAGTATATGTTTGAAATTATTTACGAAAAATTAGATAGTTGTGACGTTTTTTCTGAAGAGAAACTTGAAGCTGTCTTTGCTGATATCATGGCGGTCACCGAGGTCAAGTTTGGTAAAATCGCGCAACCTTTGCGGGTCGCCTTGACAGGTGGTGTCCCCAGTCCTGGGATTTATGAGATCCTTCAGGTATTAGGGAAGGGTGTTTCTCTACAGAGAATTGATCAAGCCCTCAACTCATTGGCAGGTTGATAATGGGAGGCTCGGCAGGATAGTAATTGCCGAGCCTTTATATTTTTAGATGGGGTAAAATTTATAATTGTTCTTTGATCCACTCATCTAAACGTTCAGAAATCTCTGCTGGCATATCGATAAACTTTATCCCCATGCCGGGTTCAAACGGAAGGTGGGTCCCTCGTGGTCTCTTCCAGACGACTTCACAGCGGCAACGGGCGGTTCCAGTGAGAGGGGCGGGAAGTGGAAATTCAAGGTCAATTTGCTCTCCCGCTTGAATCGGGTTCGTTGTCGCAATAAACATCCCGCTTTTACTGATATTTTTGCTGTAGCCAAAAAAAACCGGACGATCACTATTAATATGAACCTTTTGAATTATTAAAGGCGAACGTAAGTTTTTTCTTGAATCAGCTTTGGGTCGATCTTGGTTTTCTTCCATAATTGCCCCACTTTTTATAGTACAGGTAAGTTATTCCATCTTACCTTATAGTGCAACATTTGAGTTTGTAAAACTATAAATTAAGAGTCTCAACCCTCTTGGTTGTATTGACTTGTCATTGAAAGTTATTAAACTCAGACTGTTTGCGGTCGCAATGAATACAAAATTTACATAATGAAGGTTCAGATTTGTCATGTTTATGACCGTTGTTTAAGTAAAAAAATGTCTGTCAACTTTGAAGGAATATAAGATGAGATGTGTCAGTATCCTTGTCTTCATTTGTTGTCTTTATTCGACGCCATCCGTTGCCGATCAACAGAATCTGATGAATATTCGTGATTTGATCGTCCTTGGTTTAGAGGCCAATCTGGGGTTGCAATTAGAGGGCTTGGAGGTTGCAAAAAATAAAGAGTCGATTAAACAAGAACAGTCTGTTTTCGACAGTACCTTCTTTGCAACTGCCGGATATGAACGTTCTTCGACCCCCTATGATTCGAGTTATAGTCCCTCTATCTCAGAGAGTCGGGCAGAGTCCCTCTCAGGGCAGGTCGGACTGAGTAAGAGTTTTATGACAGGGCTGAGTACGACCGTTGCTTTTGATTCTCAGTGGTTATCTGGCAACGATTCAAGTGAAAACCTTGATCCCCGCTACAGGACAGCTTTGGTCCTTGAGTTAAACCAGCCATTACTGAAGAACTTTGGAACCGCAGTCAACTCAACTCGTCTGGAAATATCGAAAAGTCAACAGCGTCAGACCGCACTCAGCTATTTATTGCAGGCACAGAACCTGATCTTGCAATTGGAAGTGACAGCAAGACAACTCGCTGCAAAAGTAGAAATTATTCAATTACGTCAGCAGTCCCTCACTCTTGCCAATGATTTATATCTCGCTAATAAAAAACGTTTTGACGCTGGAATTATAGCCGTTACCGAAATTCAAGAAGCAGAGACAGAGGTTGCGGCGCGACAATTAAGCCTCTCTCTAGCCATTCAAGAACAAAATTTGTTGTTGGAAGAATTGAACCGCCAGCTTGATCATCGCTTAACAGCAAAATTTAATCCTGAGAGTCTTATCGCTTCTCCATCCAGTCTTGGAACCTTTACGGTCGCTGATAACGAAACCCTTTTTGATAGGGCGTTGCAGCAACGACTTGAACTGAAAATTAATAATTATGTAATTCAAAGCAGTTCTCTGCAACATGATTATTTACGCAATCAGTTACAACCCCAACTTGATTTAAAGCTTCAGTTTGGGATCAATGGACTTGCAGGTAAGGAGCGCGCATCGTCGCTACAAAGTCAGTACTCTGGTGATTGGCTTAACTCCTTTTCCAGTATGAGTAATGCCGATGGTTATCAATGGCTTGCCGGTGTTGAATTGACTATGCCACTGGGAAATCGAGCGGCAAAATCGCGATACCGACAAGCAGAATTACAGCTTAAACAAGATCGCTATCGTCATAAGGATCTTGAGTCCATGATCAAAAATGATCTGCTGCAACAAAAAATCAATATTTTCCACACCAAAGAGCAGTTAGCAATAACCGAACGATTTGAATCCCTGGCAAAAAAAGCGCTAGAACAAGAACAGCAGCGCTTGCAGGAGGGATTATCTGACACTTTCCGGATCATAATTTTTCAACAACGAATGGTTGCAGCCAAGATTGATCGAATTAATGCTATCACTCGGTATCATCTGGCCCTAGCACAGATGGACTATGCTCTGGGGCAGACCTTTGAACGGCACAATATTGTTCTGAGAAACAATGCTGAGGAGTTGACTCTTGAAGATATTTGAAAAATCTATGTGTAAATTTGTTGTTATCTTTGTTCTTTTGGGGCTGGTTTCAGGTTGTAGTCGTGAAGATAAACTCCCTGCCGAATCTGTCAGGGCTGAGAAAATTATTTCTGTCGCGGTAGAACCGGTCGTCCTTGGCGATCTTACTGATACCTTCACATTACCAGCAAATCTTGAGGCCTGGGAGGATATCACCTTATCTGCCGAAGTTTCGGGGGGCCTATACAAAATCAACTTTGCAGAAGGCGATCAGGTTGCTGCAGGTCAAGTTTTATTGGAGATTGATCCAGAAACGGTCAAAACACAACAGTTAAAAGCTCAAAACGATGTCAACCTGGTCCAAAGTAAGATTCATCGATATCAACAGTTGATCGCCGATGGTTTGGTCAGTCAACAGGAACTGGAAGACCTTGAAAATCGTTTGGTCACAGCAAAATCCACACTTCTGGCAACGGAGCTTCAACTGCAAAAAAGCTTCCCTCAGGCCCCTGTGAACGGCACAATCGATCGGATTTATGTCGATCGTGGTGAATATGTTTCTCCGGGAATGCCGTTGCTGCAGTTGGTTCAGGTGGATCAACTCAAGGTGATAGCCGATATTCCTGAAAAAGATGTTCAGTTTCTCCATATTGGTGATCAAGTCCAAATTATTGCGGCTTCTATCGAACCTTCATCTGCTTCCCCTTTTATTGGTGTTATCGAGCATATTGCTATCACCGCCAATCCGACCACTCGAACCTATCGTACTAAGATTATCATTGATAATCGTTCTGCCAAATTGCGCCCCGGCATGATTGTTCGCGCAAAGTTTGTTCGACAACAATTACAACAAGTTATTTCGGTTCCCCTGTTTGCCGTTATTGATCGCGAAGGAGAGAAGTTCGTTTATATTAATGACAATGGCCGGGCAAAGAAGACTGCCGTGGTCATCGGGCGATCTATCGGTCAGAGAATTGTTATTGAAGACGGATTAGAGGTCAATCAATCTCTCATTGTTGCCGGACAGCAACTATTAATTGATGGCAATAAGGTTGAAGTGGGGGTTAACTAGGCGATGTTGATATCAGATGCAGCCATTGATCGGCGCAGTACCGTTTTTGCACTCATGCTGATTATTCTGATTGTTGGGACCTACAGCTATATGGTCTTGCCACGTGAATCGACCCCTGATATTACCGTTCCTTATGTCTTGGTTATTACGACTTATGAAGGGGTGACCCCCGACGATATTGAAAGTTTGATCACTTATCCAATCGAACGTAAGCTCAAGGGGCTCAAGGATGTTGAAAAAATTACTTCAGTGAGCGCTGAAGGCTCTTCTATGATCACCATTGAATTTGTCCCTGACGTCAATATTGATAATGCCTTGCAGTGGGTAAGGGATAAGGTTGACCAAGCCAAAGGGGATTTGCCGAAGGACTTGGAAAATGATCCTTCCGTGCTGGAAATAAACCTGTCGGAATTTCCCATTCTCATGGTTGCGGTCTCAGGTGAAGTGGACGAAGCGGTCTTGAAGGCCGTTGGTGAAAAACTCGAAGATCGTATCGAAGAGATATCCGGGGTTCTTGATGTCGTTTTGACTGGCGGACGTGAACGCCAGATACGGGTTGAATTTGATCCTGATCGTCTCTACGCTTATCGTATTTCGCTGGGTGAAATTGTCCAAGCTATTCGCCAGGAAAATGTCAATATTCCCGGCGGAAGTATTGATATCGGTCAGGGGAAATACCTGATCCGCATCCCCGGCGAATTTTCTGATCCCGATGAAATTGATAATTTAGTCCTATTGGAACGAGACAATCAGGTCATCTATTTTAAAGATGTTGCCCGGATTGTCGACTCCTTTGAGGATCGCACCAGTTATGCCCGCTTGAATGGCAGTCAAAGTGTCTCTTTGGCAATAAAAAAAAGGACCGGGGCAAATATTATTGAAGTGGCTGATCGTGTCTTTGCCCTGCTGAATGCTGCTGACGAGCTTGTCCCCCAAGGGATTCAGTTGTCAGTGACATTCAACCAGTCAAAAGACATTAGGAAGATGGTCTCAGAACTTGAAAATAATATTATCACCGGCCTTATTCTGGTTGTTCTCGTGCTCTTTATGTTCCTTGGTTTGCGCAATTCACTTTTTGTGGCTATCGCCATTCCGTTTTCCATGTTGTTGTCATTTTCGGTGCTCCAACTTTTTGGCATGACTCTCAATATGGTGGTCTTGTTCAGTCTGATCTTGGCGCTTGGGATGCTCGTTGACAACGCCATTGTTATCGTCGAAAATATTTATCGTCACATGCAAGAAGGGTTTGCGGCAATAAAAGCGGCAAAAATGGCTGCTTCTGAAGTTGGTTGGCCGGTGATCAGTTCGACGGCGACAACTCTGTGTGCTTTTTTTCCGATGACCTTCTGGCCGGGTATTATGGGGGAGTTTATGAGGTTTTTACCTCTGACCCTGATCATTACCCTGACGGCCTCGTTGTTTGTCGCCCTGGTTATAAATCCTTCTGTTTGTGGCCACTTCATGTCGCTGCCTAAAAAACAGCGGCACAGCGAAAAAGCCCCGAGTCAAATTATCACGCTCTATGGTTTGACCCTGGAGTATGCTCTTAAACATCGACTGCTGGTTGTTGTTGCTTCCTTCATGCTGCTGATTGGCATCGGGGGAACTTACGCCGTCCTTGGTCATGGCATTGAACTTTTTCCGGAAATTGAGCCCAATAACGCATTTGTCGAAATAACGGCTCCCGAAGGTGCCAACCTTGCGGCGAGTAATGCTTTGTCCCAACGTGTTGAAGCCGTTACCGCCAAAGAACAGGACATCGTGCATGTCGTTGCTGAGGTTGGTGTGAGTGGCACAGGTGGTAATCCGCAATCAAATTTGACGAAAATTTCCCTTGATTTCATTGATCGTGATGACCGCAGTGAAGACTCTCGTCAGGTCCTTGATCGGATCAGAACCGCCCTGATTCCGATATCTGGAGCGGAGTTCAAGGTTGAAAAAAAGGAGGAGGGTCCTCCTACAGGCCCGCCGGTTAGTATCGAGATCAGTGGTAATGAAATAGCGGTTATTGACCAATTAGTTGCTGCAGCTCGACAAAGAATAAAGGATGTTGATGGTCTTGTTGATCTTAAAGATGATTTTGCCAAGGCAAAACCTGAAATAAGGATTAATGTTGATCGTGAAAAAGCAAGTTTGCTGAACCTTTCTACGGCTGAGATATCTGAGATGGTCAAGGCCGCTATTAGTGGCACTAAGCTCGGGGTCTATCGGGAGGGGGAGGATGAGTACGATATTGTTGCACGGATGACCGAGGAACGGAGACAGTCCGTTGCTGACATCAAAAACCTTTTGATCCCTTCATCCAATGGGGACCCGGTACCGTTGTCTACTATTGCTGACGTAGAACTCGGGGTTGGCTTTGGTTCTATCCGTCATATTGACCAAAAGAGGGTGGTAACGATCTCGGCTGAGACCTACGGCCGCAATAGCAACGAAGTCCTTTTAGAGGTCCAAGATAAACTATCATCCATGCAGTTTCCTCCCGGCTACCAGATAACCTATTCAGGGGAACAGGAAGAGCAACAGAAGGCTGCCGCATTTTTATCCAAAGCCTTTGTTGGTGCGATTTTATTGATTATGCTTGTTTTGGTTACTCAGTTTAACTCGTTACTGCAAACCCTGATTGTCATGACCTCAGTTTTGCTTTCGTTAACGGGGGTCTTTCTGGGATTGATGATCACCTCAACGCCTTTTGGAATCATCATGACCGGGATCGGTGTCATTTCTCTGGCAGGTGTTGTGGTCAATAATGCAATTGTTTTGATCGATTATATCAATCAGTTGCTAGCAGAAGGGATGGAACTGAATAAAGCCCTGATTCGGGCTGGGACCGTTCGCTTTCGACCTGTTATGCTGACGGCTACAACCACCATTTTGGGACTCTTGCCAATGGCAATCGGGGTCAGCTTTGATTTCAAATCCTTGCATTGGATCATTGGTGGGGAATCGGCTGACTGGTGGGGGCCAATGGCCGTGGCTGTGATCTTCGGGCTCGCATTTGCAACCTTGTTAACTCTGGTTGTCGTTCCGGTTTTATACTCATTGGCAGAGTCTGCGCGGAACAAGTTTTACCCTCAAAAACATGTCTAATTAACCGTAAATTTTAACATTTTTTATTCTTGCTGGTTTTGCGTTTGACAAGCAATGACGCTTAATGTAGAAGAAAGTAACAGAATTATATGTGGTATCATTTGCGCAATAATAGGTGAAATCACTTTCATTTCTTTGTTATATCCTGTTGATTTTACGTATTTGAGCACCCGTTAACCCATAATGTATGAAAGGCTACTGGTATGTTTGAAAAGGTTCAAATTGCCCCACCAGACCCAATTCTCGGTCTAACCGAAACGTTCAAGGCAGATCCAAACCCGGATAAAATCAATCTTTCTGTTGGTGTGTATCAAGATTCTAGTGGTCGTACGCCTGTTCTTGAGACCGTAAAAGAAGCTGAAAAACGCATTCTTGAGCAGGAAGATTCCAAGGGCTATTTGTCGATGACCGGTGCGCCTGTCTACTGTGCAGTGGTTCAGGAACTTCTGTTTGGCGCTGGTCACGAAATCATCGACAGCAAGCGAGCTGCTACGGCTCAATGCCCAGGTGGTACCGGTGCTCTACGTGTCGCAGGCGATTACCTTCATTTTGTCCATCCAGGAGCTAAGATCTGGTTGAGTAACCCGACTTGGGCCAATCATAACACCATCTTTGGTGCCGCAGGTTTAACCTGTGAACAATATGCTTACCGTAATCCTGAAACTAACGGTCTTGATTTTGACGCAATGTGCGAATCGATCAAGACCATTCCAAAGGGGGATGTCATCCTTCTCCACGGTTGTTGCCATAACCCGACGGGTATTGATCCCACCCCGGAACAATGGGCCATCATCGGCGATCTGCTTGCTAAACAAGAAGTTCTCCCGTTGGTCGATTTTGCCTATCAAGGTTTGGCCAATGGTATCGAAGAAGATCGCACCGGTCTGCTTGAACTGGTGAAAAAAGTTAAGCAAATGCTCATCTGCTCCAGTTTTTCTAAGAACTTTGGTCTTTACCGTGAAAGAACCGGTGCCTTGACTATTGTTGCTGATGATGCGCAACAAGCGAATACCGTTATGAGCCAGGTAAAATTACGGATCCGTTATAATTATTCGAATCCACCTTCACATGGAGGGCAGATTGTTGCCGTTGTTTTAAGTGATAAAGAGCTTAAGGCCAAATGGTACAAGGAGGTTGCTGGAATTCGTAGCCGGATTAATGAAATGCGCCACCTGTTTGTCAAAACCCTCAAAGAAAAAGGGGTGAAGCAGGATTTTAACTCAATCATTGAGCAACGCGGCATGTTCAGCTTTTCCGGTCTGACTAAAGAACAAGTTGCGCGCTTGCGCGACGAGTACTCAATCTATATCGTTGGATCTGGTCGAATTAATGTCGCAGGAATGACCCCCAGCAATATGGATCGACTCTGCGAAGCTATCAAAGCTGTCGTTTAGACTGCTTACCCGTTGATTATTCATCGACTCTGACAAGAATCCACTGTCAGGGTCGATTTCTGCTTGACGGAAGAAGCGAACTTTGTTAGAAAATCCATCTCATTTCAATGGGGCGTCGCCAAGCGGTAAGGCACCGGATTTTGATTCCGGCATTCCCAGGTTCGATTCCTGGCGCCCCAGCCATTGAATGTTAGTTGCCCTGAGGGGTAACAATAAAAAAGGATGATGCAATTGCATTGTCCTTTTTTTATTTCTATTGCTCTTTGCCAATGTTAAATTCATTATCAAAATAAGTCAGATGCTGGATTTACTGCAATTCATCCGCTGTGAAATACTGACATTGACACTATGGAGGATCAATGGAACCGATTCGTTTTGCTGATATCTTATTTATTCTTGTGACCCTGAGCATTACCTTCGCAATTTTATGGATGGTCAATAAAGCAAAAAAAAAATCACCTGAAGGGACTCAGACAAATCAGTCTGAAAGTCCTGAGACGACCGACAATCATGGTTGAGAAAGGTGAATGACTATGTCTTGGGATGGTTCCTCTTTCCCGGAATTTAACGCGGATTGCACCTCCTTGCTGGCACGTTATTTATCAAGGCAGATGTATGATCGTTTGAAAGATAAAACGACAAAAAATGGTTATAAATTCCTTCAAGCGATAAATTCGGGTGTCATTAACCAAGACAGTCAAATCGGTGTCTATGCAGGAGATGCAGAATCCTATGATCTCTTTTCCCCGCTGCTTGATCTGGTTATTGAGGATTATCATGGTTTTTCCAAAGATGATCGGCATCGAAGTGATTTTGATCTAAGTCGGCTCTCAATCTCAAACCCGGACCCTGATGGTGAGTTTATTGTTTCTACACGAATAAGGGTGGGGCGCAACGTTGCGGATATCCCTTTAGGGGCCGCTATGAACAGCAGCCAGAGATGTTCAGTAGAGACGCTTGTTGCCAACTCTGTACGTGATCTTAAGGGGGAGCTCGCCGGAACCTATTACCCCCTAAAAGGGATGGATGATGGTGTCCAAAGACAGCTGATCAAAGATCATTTTTTATTTAAGGATGGCGACCGGTTTCTTGCCGCTGCTGGTTTGAATCGTCACTGGCCTGAAGGCCGGGGAATTTTTCATAATCAAGAAAAAACATTTCTTGTTTGGGTTAATGAAGAAGATCAGTTACGGATAATTTCAATGCAGCAGGGTGGTGATATTCAAGCTGTTTTTGAGCGCTTACTTACTGGTGTTCATGCCATAGCTGAAACTGTTCCGTACCTCTATGACCGTCGTCTCGGCTATCTCACTAGCTGTCCAAGCAACTTGGGAACTGCAATGCGCGCCAGTGTCCATATCCGTTTGCCAAAACTTGCTTTGGACCTGCCTGCCTTCAATCTGGTCGCTGAGGAACACCATTTGCAGATACGTGGAGTCCATGGTGAACATTCTTCAAGTGAGGACGGAGTTTTTGATATCAGTAACACAAGACGTCTAGGAATAACCGAAATTGATTGCGTCCAAGAATTGTATCAGGGGGTTGTGGCTCTTATAAATAAAGAAAAACAAATTTCAACGGGTCCGGTTGATAAGACACCCGGACCCGTTTGAGATTAAGTGAAAGTTAACTTCCGTTCCAGGTCCATGGAATTTGAAACTCGCTTTGCTTCCCGCATAGAAATCAAACCTTTGTTGCAGAGCTGGATTAAATGCTGATCCATCGACTGCATCTGATATTGGGCGGTCCCTTTTTCAATATGGCTTTCAATATCATTAAGGTTGCCTTCACGAATGCAGGCCTGAATCGTCGTTGTTGTCCGCATGACCTCAACGACTGGAAGTAATTTCTCTCCATCTTTTGACTCAACCAGACGTAAAGAGACTGTGGCGACGAGGATGTCTGCCAATCGTTGACGGATAATTTTTTGTGAATCTGGTGGGAAGTTCCCAACAATGCGGTTTATTGTTGAAGCGGCATTCTGAGTATGCAGTGTGGAAAAAACCAGATGACCGGTTTCTGATGCTTTGATGCAGGCGTCAATCGTTTCCACATCTCTGAGTTCTCCTACCATGATGACGTCAGGGTCCATCCGTAGCGAAGCCTTTAAGGCTGAGCCAAAATCTGTGGTATCAATCCCCACTTCTCGTTGAATGACACAACTCTTGCTTGATGAAAATAAAAATTCAATAGGATCTTCAATCGTTATAATATTATACGCATACTTTTCATTGATATAATTAATCATTGATGCGAGCGTTGTTGACTTGCCGTTTCCGGTCGGCCCAGTGACCAGGACTAGACCGTTGGGTGCTTTGACAATTTCACCGAGCACCTTTGGCAATTTCAAATCACTGAAACTACCGATTTCAGGTGGAATGACGCGCATAACAATACCGATATGACCTCGTTGTTTAAATACGCTGACCCGGAACCGTCCACTATTTGCTAATGAATAAGAAGCGTCAAATTCAGTAAAATCATCGGGGAGATTGCGCTTGTTATTTTTCATGATTGTTGCAGCGATAAACTGAGTGTCTTCAGCTGTGAGGTTGGCCAGTTTAGAACGTAAAAGTTGGCCGTGAGCCCTGAAAAACGGTGGACTGCCGACTTCGAAGTGGACGTCAGAGACTCTTTTTGCAAAAGCAATTTCTAAAATCTGATTGAGTATTTTACTATCCATAAAAATATCCTAGCGTATAATCTCAGGCTGATTTGAACTGTCAATCTGCTTGCGAAAGAGTGCATTCTCCATGGCAATTCCCGCTTGCCCGACAAAGAATTCTAGAAAATCGAGTGATACTTTACTGGCTGCACGGCTACCAAAATCAGCATAGGTTATGGTAATGGTGCGATCGTTACTTTTAAGCGGCAATAACAAGATTGTACTGTCCTTCGGCGCGCCAATTTCAGGGTATATCAAGTCTTCAAACGTTCCATCTTCGGGTTTTCCAAAGAAACTATCTCCCGAATTAATAATATCCAGAAAAAGCGATTCTTTACGTATCGGGATACGGAATTTCATTGGTGCTGCTGGGCCAAAATCTTTGGGTGCAACGATGCCTACACTTCGTTCAGCAATTAAATCTTTTTTATCGACAATAAGTGTCAACGATCGTTCGAAGAGTTCACTGACAAATTGCAGGACCATTAGAGAGATATCTGGAGCTTTACGCAGTAATCTCAGACCGGATAGGCTATTGCGTAACTTGGCAAATTGCTGTCTCCGCTCTTCGTTAAAGCAGCCACGGATATAACTCTGGAAAGTATTGAGAAAATGGATCATATCTGCGGTGAAGGTTTCTTTGCGTTCGCAGAAATAAGGGGTTGGAAAGACAGCCCGAACCCCTTCGTTAAGAGATTGGAGCGAAAAGGTGAAATCAAGAGGCGATGCAAGTTGAATAATAGAGATGTGCGGGTATTGAGCCATTTTTAACGAGCGAACATTGATGATTTCGGCTTTGCTAAAACCTTCTGTTTGTGGCACGGGACCACCAAACACCAGAATCGGCTCAAGATACTTAAACAGCGCTCGATCAATCAAATTATCCAGTTCGCTGCGATCGGCAGTGGCAAAAACAAGAATCCCCTCTTTTTTGCAGACTGTCATAATCGTGTGTTGTATGAACTCGTCACAGGTATAGATGATAACGGCCTGTGATTTTGTGGTTGTCGCGGTCGCTCCATCTTCTAACAGGTGAGATGTTGATATGCTTGAGAGAAAAGCGACTAGATTTTCTTTGTCTTCATCAGGGATCTCTACCAACGTTTTGGTGATAAGCTGGCGGTGAATGTCAGCAGGATCAAAGGCTTCCAACCCCTTAAAGACATAAGGCTTCTTTCTTTCGAGTTTGTCCAGATCGGCCAAGCCTAATAGATCTTCAGAGACAACAATCTCTTCATCGTTATTGTCTTCTACCTGCGGTTCTTCTTCCTCTTCTACGAACTGTTCAAGTGGATTTTCGACGAGGGGTTCATCTGAAATTTGAATCTCTCCGGAGTGAACCTTTTCATCAAAAATACGCAGTGCATCCATCAAGACCATCTGGGTGTCAAGAGTGACTGCCTGGAGTTGTTTGGGTAAAAACCGGTAGTCGTCGGATACATTAATTTCGTCAATATCCAAGGTAAAGATGCCTCGGGTCCAGCAGATCATCTCGACCACGGTCATCTCAATTAACGTTTCCAAGGCTTTGTATGCGGCATCTTTGGAAAGGCCACAGTGCTCTAGAAGGGTGACGATAAGAGGTTTGCGATCTTCAACGGTCTGTTCTTGAAGGGCGAGGGCTTTGTCCAGATCTGCCTGACTGATAATGTGGCTTTCAAGGAGGATCTTACCAATTTTAAGCTTTTCACTGGAATGGGTCGCACTGATAATATAGCCGTTATTAAAGACCAGCTGACCTTCACCTTTACGGCTATAGACATTGAGCGTTCCCGACTTACGGGTTGAATGGATAAGTTGAATGACATCAACAATAGGTAAGTGTTCAAGCTCGCCAGTTAATGGCATCGGCTGAGGTTCCTTTCGACAGTCTGCAATAAACTCATCTATAGATCCTGAATCACAAAAGTTAAAAAACATTAAACTAAAAACGGGCATTGGTTTCAAGTAAAATCAACATTTTCCGAACAATTATTTGTTGTTTGATTAAAAAAAAATACTTGAAATCATAATGTTAGAGATCGTGAATTAATTGCTGGCGTCAGTTTTGCTGTTGTTAGTCGATAGGGTCATGATTTATACCGGTCGTGTCTCTGGAACGATCGTTTATTCATCGACCGATTCAAAAAAGTGCGAACCCCGCGCATTAAATGAGGTGGAAATCTGAATCGTAAATGGTGCATTATGTCATTATTCGCACAAATGTTTCGTCAACCGACTGGAAGATCTCATGAACGATATGCTATCTAAAAACCGTCAAGATGCCATAAAAATATTCCATGCTGGTTTGCAGGCTGTTGCTCCAGGAATCGCTATCAAGAACTTCTGTCGCCTGGAAGATGAAATTTTTACTGTTGCTGATCATCGTTATGATCTCAGTCGATTTAGAAATCTGTTTGTCATCGGTGCCGGTAAAGCTGCTGCATCAATGGCTAAAGCTGTCGAAGAAATTCTAGGGGAGCGCATTTCCGCAGGACTTATCACGGTTAAATATGCCCATCTGGAAGAGCTGAAAAGGGTTAAAATTTCCCAGGCGGGCCACCCCATCCCGGATCAAAATGGATTAGCTGGTGCCAGAGCAATCTATCAACTTGCGACTTCTGCCGATGAACAGACTCTTGTTGTCTGCTTGATTTCTGGTGGAGGTTCAGCCTTATTGCCATTGCCGGTTGATGGCATCTCCCTTGAGGATAAGCAAAAAACGACCCAGAGTCTCCTCTCCTGTGGCGCCACCATTCATGAGATCAATACGGTGAGAAAACATTTGTCTCTGCTCAAAGGGGGAGGGTTGGCCAGAGCTGTTTATCCGGCGACCTTGATAAGTTTGATTTTGTCTGATGTGGTCGGTGACGATCTCGACAGTATTGCCTCTGGTCCTTGTGTCCCCGATCCACGAACATTTGCAGATTGCAAGTCAATATTTGAACGTTATGCTATCATCAATGTCATCCCTCGGAATGTATTAAGACATATTGATGCGGGGATTGCCGGAACTGTTGCGGAGACGCCTAAAGCCGGACAGAAGTTTTTTAAACGCACTCAAAATGTGATAGTCGCCAGTAATTTTGACGCCTTGCTCAAAGCTAAAGAGAAAGCTGAAGATTTGGGGTATCACACGGTGCTGCTCTCCTCTATGCTTGAAGGAGAGGCGCGGGAACTTGCTGCGACTCATGTTGCCATTGCGCGTGAAGTGGCTACTCATGGGCAACCCTTGCAAAGACCCGCTTGTTTGCTTTCTGGTGGTGAAACAACTGTCAAAATTCTGGGAACCGGCAAGGGGGGCAGGAACCAGGAATTTGCCTTAGCTGCAGCCATAAAAATGGCCGGAATGGAGAACAGTACGATTTTCAGTGCGGGGACTGACGGATCAGACGGCCCCACAGATGCTGCTGGCGCAATCGTTGATGGGACCACTTGGCAACGGGCGTTAGTGGCGGGTTTAGATCCGCATCTTTATCTGGAAGACAATGATTCTTACCATTTTTTCGCCAGTTTGAATGATCTTTACAAGACTGGACCAACCAATACCAATGTGATGGATCTACGGATTGTCCTGATGACTTGAAACCGACAGCCCATCCACTATTGCGTTATCAGTCATCTACCGTTATTACGTCAAGATGACTATCACCCTGCGGGAGGAAAAATGTATCGCAGAACAAAAATTGTTGCCACGCTGGGACCTGCCTGTTCCGAGAAAGCTCAACTGCGAGAACTGCTCAAAGCGGGCGTTAATGTTTTTAGATTGAATTTTTCTCATGGCGGTTATGAGCAGAAAGAGGTTTGGATCAGACAACTGCGTCAATTTGCCGCTGAACTTAACATCACTATCTCAATTTTAGGCGACTTGCAAGGACCAAAAATACGTACGGGAATGATGCAAAATGGTAGTCAAAAATTGGATGCAGGTCAAAAAGTTATCATTACTACGGCCGATATTGAGGGTGCAAATGGTTTGATTCCTACCTCGTATGAGGATCTCCCTAACGATGTTGTTCCCGGGGATCAGATTTTGCTTGACGATGGTCGACTTGAACTCGAAGTTTTAAGGATTCTATCAGGGAAGGTTCACTGTTTGGTCAAGGTCGGGGGGCTACTAAAAGATCGGAAAGGGATTAATCTGCCTGGAGTTAAAGTTTCAGCTCCAGCTATGACCACAAAAGATTTTGATGATTTACAATTTGCGATTGAACAAGAACTCGATTGGATTGCCCTCTCTTTTGTCCGTACTGCATCTGAAGTGAGTCTCTTAAAAAAGAAATTGCAGGATCAAAATTCGGGGATGAAGGTTATTGCAAAAATAGAAAAACCTGAAGCCGTCACAAATTTCTCTGCCATTTTGGCCGTGACTGATGGGGTCATGGTTGCCCGTGGGGATTTAGGAGTTGAAGTCCCTTCTGAGCATGTCCCTTTGATTCAGAAACGAATTATTCGCGAGTGTAATCAGCAGGGTAAGCCGGTTATTACCGCCACGCAAATGTTGGAAAGTATCATCTCCCAACCCCGTCCAACTCGCGCCGAAACCTCAGATGTCGCCAACGCTATTCTCGATGGCACCGATGCCGTCATGCTTTCAGGAGAGACCGCCGCCGGACTCTATCCCATTGAGGCGGTTAGAGTGATGGATCGTATCGCCAGAGATGTTGAAACAGAACCGGCTCTGGGAATAAGAGTCAACGCCGCGACTGGAGAATCGCTTTGTCCGTTGAGCCACTCGGATGCTATAGGGAAGGTTGCTTGCCATTTGTCTGAAACTATTGGCGCAGCTGCAATCCTCGCTTTCACACAAACGGGGAGTACAGCGGCTTTAATCGCTAAATACAGACCCTCCTTGCCGATTATTGCGGTGACTCCCAATAGACAGGTGAAACGTCAGTTGGCCCTATATCGCGGAGTCCATCCATTGTTAGTGCTGCATCAGGGAAATACTGAAGCACAAATTCTGTCTGTTGAGACTGCAGTTCTTGATGGTCATCTTTTACAACCCGGTGACGTGGTTGTCATCACCATGGGGATACCGTTGTCGGCACCCGGTACAACAAATATGTTAAAAGTTCACCAACTGGAAAGACATCCAGAGTCACCTCAGGGGCAATAGAAAGTTCTTTTTGACAATTCTGCAAGTTTGTATGAAACTGCGCAAAACTTGATGCTCTGAGGAATTAATCTCTCAGGTTTAAGACATTCAAAAAGGAGACCATAATCTTATGATGATCAAAGTTAACTCTAAAGAGTCGGTAGAAATAGTTCCTGATGTATTTGTAAATATTATCAATGAATCTGGGGCTAACTATATCAGTTGGGATGAGCTGACAGAGGGGCAAGTTGAAACATTTTCTGGTCTGAGTCGTGAGGTTCAAGACGTCTATAATAAATTCAAGGATAGCTTTACAGCCTAAGACATTCCGTTCAGAGCGCTCCCAGCGCTGATTTTATAGCTGTCAGACTATTTACTGTTAATCTTGTAAAATAGATCAATGCCACTTTCGTCACCGATGTTGGATTCAACCTCCCAGTCCGGGGTGAGATTGTAGCGGAGTTTAAATACGTTGCTGTTGCTGAACAATGAATACCCAAGACTGATATAGAGGTCGGGGTTCAGATATTTTCCAGTGGTGATGATTGAGGAGCTGACATCTCCATCGCCAGCACTGATATCGAGGACATCGAGCCCCAAGCGTCCCTTAAGCTTTTCTTGTAACACCGCCGATTCTCCCTGGGATAGGAGCGCTCCCGCGGCCGACATCAACAGGCTACTCTGGCTGTTGCTTCCCCCGACTGGACGGCCAAGAACAATATAAGAGAGGATGTCTGTGTCTGCCATCGTTGGCTCCGAATAGAGCTGTACTACGGGTTGCTTGGGGGTTCCGGTGACTTGCACTCCGGCCTCGACTTCACCGGATTTACGTAACGCTAGAATGTCGAGAGCAGGTTGATCGAGTGCTCCTCCATTGAAAAACAGGTTCCCCTTGGTGATGTCAAGACTGACGCCATAGCTAGAATACTTTCCTTTGACGACGTGAATCGCCCCAAATGCTGCCAATTCCTGACGTACCGTCGATTTTAGGCGCAAGCGGCCATCAAGTTTGGCATCAATCCCTACACTGTTAAGCAGAACCTGATCGCCGAGCACCAATTGTATATCAATATCATGAGTTAATTTAAAACCTGTTTCAGCCGGAGAAGAGTCATCGACCACTAACAAGTCAGGACTGTTTTCCGCCAGGCTGTTTCTCTTCTGCTTACTGATAAGTAACTCAGGAATGGTCAGGGTGCCACGCAGTTGGATGTTACTCATGTCTCCGCTAACATTCAGCTCCGGCGTGACCAGAACTTGCAGTTCTGGCAAATTGATCAATTGAAACCGCTCACCTTTGATTTGCAGTTGATAGTTCTGCGGTCGCCATTGTGCAAAGTTCAACGTCCCTTGCGCACTCAGATCTCCTTCGGCAGAGTTCAGCAGTAAAGATTTAATCTTGATTTCATTGGTGTCGATGGTGCTGATCATATTTATATTGTTGAGTCGGATACCGAGGGTTGGTAAAAAAGCCCCAGCATTTAACAGTTGAACATCGCCATGCAGAAGAGGTTGTTCACCGTTTCCAGATAACGACAGGTCCAGGTTGATCTGGCCATGACTCTGTTGCACCCGTCCAGGGAGGAGGATTGACAGTAATCCCTGTTCCTCTAATTTGGAATGTAACTCTCCGCTGACAGGTTGCATTGTGTCCCACTTGACGGGCCAATTAGCCTTAATTGGCAATCTGAGTTCGGTGTTGATCGTGCCGTGGTCCTCCAGTTGCAGCTCAAGTATTGCAGAGAGTTGCTGCTCCCAGTCCCAGCTTAGCTTGGCTGCGTTGAGTCGGGCGCTGATAAGGTCGTCCTCTTCCTGGCGGAAAACTTGGCCGTTGGTGATTTTGGCTGTACCTGTGATCTGCCATGGTTGTACTGGCTGCCAATGCGCCAACACTTGCCAATCGAGCGTTCCACTTAGGTTTAGACCCGGAGGCAACCAGGGTCGAGATCGCATTAAAGGGAGATCCTGTCCTTGAAACTGTAATGTTCCATGAAGGGGCCAATGGCCATCCATTCCGTCTGCTGATGTGAATTGGACTTGCAGCTTTGAGCCATCATCCAGTTGCAGCTTCAAATCACTTTTCAACCCCTGATCACCCCAGTTAGCTTGCCACCGGGCTTGCTGAAAGTTGAGGTCCAGATGCTCTTTTTTCAAGGTGCCTGTCAGCGATGCTACCCCACGCAGATGTGGCTCCGTTCCTGAAGTTAAGCTGACTGAACCGCTCGTTTTAGCAGCGATATCCCAGTCTTTCAACCAGGTTTGCAGGATGGCAAGGTCGAGCTTGTCCCATTGGATAGTGGCCTCTACCGTTTGGCTGGAAGGGAGAAAATAGCCATGAATTCCTAACTCACCATGATCGTCACTAGTCAGCTCTAGATTATCAAGTTCGAGACGTGTAGAAGATAATAGTAGCGGCACAGTATGACGTGCCTGCCAGTGACCGAGTCGTTGGTCTACACCGACCAGGGAGATCAAGTGACCTCGCCAGACCATATCCGCCCAACCGCCTGCCATATCCGTTTGCAGGTCACTGCCTTGCTGGTTGATTTTGAGCTGCAGCTCATGCTTTGCTAGCGAGCCTTGCAATTGTCCATGGATCCGTTCCAGCTCAAGCTGAAGATGAGACCCCGAGAGATTCTGACCGTCAAATTGTATTGTCCAGTTGTTCTGGTCGGCGAGAGTTTTGCCGCTAAAATCTACCTTTTCAATTTGCCAATCCTGATATCGCAGCTGTTCCATTTCGGCATGAAACTCAGCCTTTAACCCTTTCGGCTCGATTCTGAACCAACCACCAGCGGTTAATTTTCCTTGAGATGTAGCGAACAATTGCTCCAGTCGCTCAATATTCACAGTAAATTGAATCTTATCGTTAAGCTTACCGTTTCCATGTAGACTGATTCCGTCACCCTGGAGTTGTAGCTGGCTCATCTCGAACTGGCGATTTTTGAGCAGCAATTCTGCGTTGCCATGCAGGGGTTGATTGTGGAGGGAAGAGTCGTGCAGTTGCAGGGCTAAACGTCCATTGAGGTTACCGTCAATAGACATGAGCTGTGTTTGCAAATCAATATTCAGTTCCCCCTTGAGTTGCTCATTCAAAAGTTGCGGGTTCAATTTGCGGCTCCAGAGTTGTGACTCAATCTGCCAACCATTGATCCAGCTGAGCAGCGCCTGACCACCGAATGTGCCATTTAGCAATCGACCTGTAAGTTTATCGAGATGTATTTGTCTCTGGTCACCGCTGTAGTCCCCAGTCAAGCTGATAT
Organism: Desulfuromusa kysingii; assembly: GCF_900107645.1. Classification (GTDB taxonomy): domain Bacteria; phylum Desulfobacterota; class Desulfuromonadia; order Desulfuromonadales; family Geopsychrobacteraceae; genus Desulfuromusa; species Desulfuromusa kysingii. The sequence goes on along the minus strand of NZ_FNQN01000011.1, from coordinate 5,601 downwards.
TTAGTGGTGGATCTGCGTGATTGGTCAGATTGAATCCGCCATGATAATTATGCAAATCTCCACTGAAATCTAATTCGCCGGAGAGCTTGATCTGCTGGCCTGTTTCTGGTTGCAGATCGAGTTCGTTGAATTGCAGATGACTATTCAAGTTCGGGGGGAGTTGAGAGAAATTTAATTGTCCCGAAGCTGTCAGGCTGCCGGTATTATCGGGGCGTTGCAATTTCAAAGTTTGAAATTCAATGGTTGCACTGCTCAACCCTATTGATCCAGTGATCGCAAGTATCGGTTCTTGATTGTTGCGAACATCGGCTGTTACTGGTCCAGCTAACAGCAGCTTGTCCGTCGCTTGGAGGTCGGTCGCTATAGCAATTGTCTGCCAGTTTGTTTCACTTTGTCGCTGCTGCACTTCTAACGCTAAAACCAGTGTCTGCTGACCAAAATCTGCTTCCAACTGACCCTGAATCGTTAATTCAGGCAACTGCATCAGGAGGTCAGAAATCAGTAAGCGCTGCCCATCCCAGATGATTTGTCCTTGTAACCGTTCACTTCTGAAGGATTCTTCGCTCTGTTTCTGGATTTGGAAGTCGACAAGTTGAAATTCATTGAGATCAATATGGATGAATTTTGACCACCAGGGAAGATGAGGCCATTGCAGTTCTGGTGGTTGATTCTGCTGGTCAGATGTTTTTTGTGTGACTTGGAGCCCACGCAGATCGAGCACGTCAATCTGCAATCGCAAAGGTACGAGGTTTTGTAGTTGAGTCGTAATTTGCAGATTAGCACAGCTTATCCCATCTGCTGCTGGACCAAGCTGTAAATCCTGTAAATGAAGCGTGCCGATAAGGGTTCCGTTGATCTCGCCGATATGCCCTTGCTGTGAGCTTAATAGCGTCCTGACGGCCCAGTTGCTTCCAGCTCTCGAGTATAATAGCCAGCGACTACCACCGATGAGGCTCAACAATAACAGCAATAAAAGTGACGTAGTTATTAACCCGATTTTCACCAACCAAACCCCATGCTGAAATGAATTCGCCAACGCGGTGAACTGGTACCGATTTGCCGTGCCAGATCAACACGGATGGGACCTATCGGTGTGTAGCGGCGAATTCCGATTCCGGCTCCTTGTTCAAGCTCATATTCGTCGAGTGAATCAAAAGCATTACCGACGTCATAAAAAAGTGCTCCGCCCCACTTTGAGGTCAACCGTTTTTCAATTTCTAAATTAGATACTAGCAGGTGCTTGCCACCGATAACCTGATCCTCATCATCTTTAGGGCCAAGAGATTGATAAGCATAACCACGGACGCTTTGGTCACCACCGGCAAAAAAACGTAATGAAGCGGGCAACTCTTGGAATGAATCGTTGTGCCAAGTCGTACCAGCGCGTAATCGGATCATCAAGGACGAGTTATATGGTAGCGGAATCAAGCTGGTTGACTGAGCGCTGAGTTGTAACAAACTGGTGTCGGATAAAAAGGCCGAATGTGCCCCTTTGATTTCAACATTCCCCTGGAATCCATAGCGGGGCATAATCAGATTGTCCACCTTTTGCCATTGTAACCGGGCGCCAGGTAATAACATTTGCGAATTGTCGGTTTCATCGGCTACCTCTGAGTATTCCTGAGTCAAGCGGAGAAAAACAGAAGCTAACAGGGGTCGCCCCAGAGACCGCTGATATTCAGCTTCCGTAAATAGTTTCCGGCTCAGGTAGCTGTCACTCTCTTCCCGGTCATAACCGATGCGGAGCTTAGTCTGGCTGTCAAGCCGTTTTATATCGGGAATGATGTAGGTGGTGACCAAGGATTGTTTTCTTTGTGCAACTAATAGCTCTCCCTTGAGTTCGTGACCAAGTTGGAACAGGTTCAACTCACGATAACGCAAACTGAATCTGGCACCGGTGTCGGTTCCATAGCCGATTCCTGGACGCAGACTGTGTCGTGGTGCGGGTTGCAACTCAATACTGACTGGCATCAGCTCATCGGTGGCATGCTCGCTATCGGGTGAGATATTGACTTTCTTGAACAGGTCTGTGTTCAGCAAATTGAGTTGTGTCTGATTTAGTTGTTGTTGCGAAAAATTGTTGCCAGGACGATAGCTCAGATAACGTTTGAGGAACCGGTCTGGATAGTTGCTGTTACCAATAAACGTTGTCTGGCCGAAGCGGTAACGTTGCCCAGGGGCCAAAAGAAGGGTTATCTCTGCACGATTTTCCTGCTGATATACGTGTATCTGATGAGTCTGAAATTGTGCGTCAAGAAATCCGCGTTTGACAACCTCCTGAAGTAGAAGAGATTTTCCCCGCTCGTACAGGTCCTGACGCAAAATGTCCCCCTCTTTTAAGGGAAATTCTTTAAGCAGTTGTCGCAATTCCTCCGTTTGTTGGCTTTGATCAGATAATAACAATTGCAGTAACGTAATTTTAACCGGTTCACCTGGTTTGACTTTAATTTTAAGCAAAAATTCATTTTCAGCAGTCTGTTCACTTTTAATTTTTGTCTCGCTATGGAAATAACCATAAGGTTGAAGCGCGTTGCTGATCTGTCTGGGAAGTTGCTTCTGGTAATACCTTAACCAATGACGATTTAGGGTGTCGGTACTATTGAGGGCCGAAGGGATGACAATAGCGGATTGCAGGATTTCGTGTAATTCAGAATGATCGATCTCAATATTAATCTGAAGATTATCAGCAGAGCAGGGAAGGGTGGTGAGGCAAATAAAGCCGATAATGATCAGTAAAATCTTCATCATCTGTCCAGATTGATATCTCTGTTCGCCAACAACAATAGATTGATATTCAAATGGTAACATCTTCACTTCAAGTTGAATGTTGTCACCACGTAAATCCATTGATTAGAGGGACAACCTTAAGAAAGAGAATCCAGTGACAAATTTACAGTAGCATAATTTTAAATAAGACAGTTGTTTGTCAGCTTGTCGGTTGCCGATTTCACGACCCTAAAGTTGATTTTGATCTTTGTTAGCAGGGTAGCCGATTTAATCTTATCGTTGACTGATAACAGCTTGAACCTAATCAATATTTTTCAATAAGAACTTGAATTTAATCATTATTTATAAGTATTATGCATTGATTTTCTGGATTTTTTTGTAATTAGTTATATGCTAGTAACATTACATTGATCTGCTGCACCTGCCACTGTAGCTGTACCAATCTTAACATGACCCTTCAAATATGCATATGAACCTATGGAGGGGCCGTTACCACCAAATGAAAAGCCCTATATCTGTTTACTGATTGGATAATTGCTGTGAATCTCTGGGTTCATGCGCTGAGGATTATGACGTTCAGTATCGGCATAAACTAATTTGATCACGCTACAGAATTGTAGTCATCTTCATATCTGGTGAGAGGGATATCGAAATGGGTAAAACAGGCAAGGTTCAATATCGAGGGATCTTTTTTCAATTCAACACAAGTAAACGAAGAAAATTAGTGACTCTTTTGACTCTGTGTCACTTCTTTTTTGCTAATTTTGCCTGGGCTGCTGAAATTGTTATTGACGGCCAGACAGCAACCAGTCTGGCGACTGTCGATCATGTTACGGATGTGACGACTGCGACAATCCGTAATAATACCGCATTCAATTCATTTTCAACCTTCAACGTCAGTTCTGGCGATGTCGTGAATCTGTACCTGCCAGGGACAACGACCAATCTGATGAATCTGGTCCATTCTGAACAGAGCACGATCAATGGTCTCCTCAATTCGATTAAAGATGGACAAATAGGTGGCCATGTTTTTTTTGCTAATCCGCATGGAGTCATTATTGGTAATCAAGGCATTATTAACGTTGGTGCCTTATCGATCAGTACCCCGACGCAGAGTTTTATGGATAGTTTCTTTCTTGGTGCAGGTGATCCCCAGCAAGAATCTGTTGATATGTTGCTCGATGGCAGCGTGCCATTAAATGGTAATGGTCTTATTTCTGTTGCTGGAGAACTTAATAGTATTGGTGATATCACTCTCTTGGGTGGGAGCGTCAATAATAGTGGTGTGATCGCTTCGGGTGCGTCTTTTAGCGGTTCTGCGCCAACGTTCAGCGACGTCGTCAATGTCAACGATCTGCAAAGCGCGGCAAAGATCGAGGTTGTTGGTGGTGATATCTATATCCGTGCCGAAAATGCCGTGACCGTTGATGGCGGGACCATCGCTGCCAATGGCGTAGGGGAATCAAACAAAGCTGGTGACATCGATATTCACGCTCAAGCCGTTACCCTTTCATCCGGTGCAGAGCTCTATTCCTATAATGATGATGCCCAATTGCAGGCGGGTGATGTGACTCTGGCTGCAGTTGATCAGGCCGATCATGAACAAATAGCTGTAATTGATTCCACAAACGCTGCTGTTGCCATAACTGACACCACGATTCGTGCCGGCTCCATCGCGATCTCAGCTGATTCGTCCATGACGGCCAGTGCCGCCGGGACACCCGTTGATCTTGCTGTTGATGCGGCGATCGTTGACGTCTCTTCCGTTGCTAGCGTTGAGCTTAATGATAGTCACTTGACGACTGAAACTGGAGCGTTAACTGTTGCTGCGACATCAACTGTTGCCGCAGATACTCAAGCGGATGCGAGTTCAACGTCGTTGCCGGTTTCGGGTGATGCTGCTGTGGCGACGACGATTGTTGATTCTTCGGCGGTGTCTCATATCGGTGGCGATACAATCTTGAATCTCGCTCAAGAATTGGATCTTTCATCCAATAACAAGGTCACCGTAAATACGACTGCGGATGGCTCTACTGGCGGTGATCTAGCCGCTGGTGGTTCTGCTGCCGTCACTGTTGTCAAGCGCAGCGAAGCAAAAGCCTATATCGACGGTAACGCCGAACTGATCAATCAGCCCGATATTAATGTCACCGCCGAGTCGCTCAACAATATCAAAACTGTGGCAAAATCGACCTCTAAAGGGGCGAGTGAGAACAGTGAGGGGACTCAGGATAATTTAGATAAGTACGGTCCTGAAACAACTGAGACTGACGATCAAGGTTCGAGCAAGGTTACTCTGGCCGGTGCTTTAGCTGTAACTGATATGGCCAATGCCAATACTCAGGCCTACGTTGATCTCACCACTGATGATGATTCAAATGTTCAAACGGGGATGGGTGCACTAACAGTGAGTGCAAAATCTCTTTCCAACTCTTCAGCCAACGCTGATGGTTCGGCAACGCAAGGTGATGTTGGTGTCGGAGTTGCCGTTGCGGTGAATATCGGCAATGAAAATAATCGGGCTTATATCGGTGAAAATACCGATATTGCTGCGACGAGCGTCGATGTTGCTGCGACGATGGCCGATTATACGACGTCTGAAGGAGATGCTGATACGGCGTCTTCATATCTTGCCACAGCGACTTCGGGTTCTGGATCAAAGAATGTTGGTGTTGCTGGCGCTCTGGGGTTGAATGTTTCTGTTAATACCACAGAAGCAGCAATTAAGACCGGAGCACAGGTCGATGCGGGATCTGGTCACGTCAATCTGGAGTCTAACAACAATACCGAAGCCACTGTTGAGTCAAAAGCCAGTGTTAAAAACTCAGGTGGAGACGAACCCGCTGCTGTGGGTGTTGGTGCCAGTGTCGGTCT
>NZ_FNQN01000001.1:145389-637860 GCF_900107645.1 Desulfuromusa kysingii | reverse complement strand
TATGGCTCTACTACAGATTCTCGCTGAGCTATAGAGAAGTGGAAGAGTTACTCGCTGTCCGAGTCGTGGAAGTCAGTTACGAATCCATCTGGAAGTGGTGCCTTAAATTTCCATCCTCTTACGCAAAAAATCTGCACAAGTCTGCTGGTCAGGCTGGTGGTATCTGGATGAGGTTTTTATCAAAATACGGGGCGAACAGCACACCCTTTGGCGAGCAGTCGATCAGGATGGTGATGAAATCGACATCTTGGTTCAACATAAGCGCAACAAACTAGCGGCGCTTCTTTTCTTCCGCAAGCTGTTTCGAAAAACAGGCGTACGTCCATACAAAATCGTAACCGATAAACTCCGTAGCTACCGAGCCGCGTTGAAAGAGTTATCAACCGGGCACCACATGAGACGGGTCGGTATCAAAATAATCGAGCGGAACTTTCGCACCAACCCGCCCGACAGCGTGAACGAAAAATGAGGCGTTTCAAGTCACAAAGACAAGCCCAACAATTTCTCTCCTTTCATAGTCTGGTAGATAGCCTTTTTCGTCATCAACGCCATTTACTGAGCGCAAAAAGCTCCCGCACCCTTCGTGATCGAGCCTTTGCAATTTGGGAGCAGGATACCTGCGCCCGCAATCCAACGTGGTTGTAATGTGATTTGCTCGGCAAAGCAGCCTATTTATGCTCTGTATTCGTTAAGTTGACAATACCCTTGGCAGGGGAAAACAGCCGTTTTCGGGTGTCCAATCGTCAAAACCGTCACATGACTGTCACAGAATCGTCACAAAAACGTCACAAAGACAAAAAAAGGTCAGCAGATAACTGCTAACCTTTTGATTTTATTGGCGCGCCCGATAGGATTCGAACCTATGACCTCTGCCTCCGGAGGGCAGCGCTCTATCCAGCTGAGCCACGGGCGCATAAGCTGTAATGTATACGCTATCCCGGTTGTTATTGCAACTGGAAATCCCAGACACAATGAGTTCCTTTTAGCACAAACAATTCCTTCTCCCGATCTAAATAAAGCTCTGACTGGGGGGAAGGCAATTAACCCTTTTATTTCTGTGACAAGCGGGCAGAAACAGGAATTTTTAGTTGAGGGAGTGTGGTAAAGTCGCTGTTAATTACGACATAACCAGCCAGGCGTTTTTTACCGTCAGGAAACTTTGCCGAAACAGTTAAACGAACTTGCTCACCGGGTGCGATGATTCGCGCTGAGAGTTCAGCATAAATTTGGTCACTGGTTATTTGGGGTTGCTGCAAGGTAATTGATTGCTTTGATCTGTTAACAATCTCAACTTCGGTCTGCAAAGTCGCCCCTTTTTTCACGAGTCCCCAATTAATTCGCTCGGGCTGCAAAAATAATTCTGCCTTCACTTTGCCACGCAGATTAAAGGTGATCGCCGGATGTTTGGGGTCATTTGTTTCAAAGGTCACCATTTTTTGCACTTCACCACGAAACCCCTGCGAATTGAATATTAACTGTAACTCTCCGATAGCTCCTGGAGCCAGCTTGCGGGTTGTCAATAATGCTGCTGTACAACCACAGGAACTGTGCAAATTGCTGATATTTAGTATCTCGTCACCGGCGTTACGAAAACGGAAGGTATGGGCAACCTCACCCCCCTGCTTGATCTCGCCAAAATCATGATTCAAGCCCTCCACAACGAGTTCGGGAGCGGCAAATACCGGCGTCGATAAAAGGAGCAACAGTAACAATAGACAATAAGCACGCATAGAAAGTCCTTCTTTTCCTGATTGATTTTATAACAACGCTGAATCATAGCATATTTTCTATCGTCAAAACACCTCTTCTAACTGCAGTTGCAATTGACAGGACGCCTTTTTTCCTGCTAGGTTGCTGACAAATTAAACCGATTATGGAGTTATAAATAATATGGCGGAGCAAAACCGCAAAATTCTTTTTTCGCGCGAAAGAATTGCTGCTGAAATTAAGCGTCTTGGACAAGAAATCAGTCAAGACTATGGCGATGAGGAAATCATGCTGGTTGGGGTCTTGAAAGGCTCCTTTTTATTTATCGCGGACTTGATCAGAGAAATCAAGTCACCATCGGTCGTCGATTTTGTCCGCTTAGCTAGCTATGGATCGGGCACCCAAACATCCGGGATTATCGAGTTCCGCAAAGAACTGGAGATGCCGATCACAGATCGTCACGTCATCGTCATTGAGGATATTGTTGACAGTGGCTATACCCTAGAATGCCTGTATAATAAATTACTCCTCCAGAAGCCCCGCTCCTTAAAGATATGTACGTTGATCGATAAAAGAGCTCGGCGTGAAGTGGCAATTGAAGCGGACTATATTGGAATAAGTATGGACGATGGTTTCATTATCGGTTATGGCCTTGATCATGACGAAAAATACCGGAATTTACCGGATATATATATCGTTGAAGAGGCTTGACCCATCTAAGCCGGGTCGAGGTCAAAAACTAAAGAAACCGTATGAGCTGAGTGTAAGATATTAGCAAAGTGGCAACCAATAAAGAGGTTACCCCGACAAAGGAGGACGCCTGATGATCATTACCTGTCCCAAGTGTTCGACCAGATTTAATATTGACTCCGATCGGATTCCAGACGGAGGAGCGAAGGTCCGTTGTGCCCGTTGCAAGAACATTTTTCTTGCTGAAAAACCTCTGGAACAAGACCTGCGTCCCGCCGATTCTGCAGAGCCTTCGCAGCAAGAGATCATCACTGAAGAACCCCCCAGTGAACCGATGTCAGGAGACAATGACTTCAGCTACGACAAATTCCAAGAACTTGATTCCAGTGTCACGGCGGAGGAAACCTTCTCTTTCTCGGCACCAGACGATGCAGAAGAAGAGTTCACTTTCACTGACACGACGACGGAGCAGGTCAGCACCATTGAAAAAATAGTGAACGCGACAAACAACGAAGAGACGGCTTCCGCCCCAACGACAGATGAACATGTTAGCGACGAGACAAAAGCCGCTTTCGAAGCTCCGGCAGAGCCAGAATTTCCGGCCCCAACCATCCCGGAGAAAAAGTCTGGAGCGGCTTCCAGCCTCATCAGAATTCTATTGCTCTTGATTCTGGGGATTCTGATTGTCGGTGGAGTGTTTATCTACATGAATGGGACAGAGCAACTTAATCAAACAATGCAACAATTTTTCGGACAACAAAGTGATCGGCCGGTGCAAACCGGCCAGATTACCCTTAAGCAATTAGAGGGTAAATTTATTCAGAATCAAATCGATGGAGAATTCTTTCTGATCCGTGGTCTAGCCGTGAATGAATTTGCTGAAGCACGAGCGGCAATCCAGGTGAGAGGGGTTATCTTTGATCAAAATGGTAAACCGTTACTGCAAAAAACGGTCTTTTGTGGTAACCCGATCGACGATGAGAAAATTCAATCATTGTCTTTCCTAGAGTTGGAAAAAATCATGGGAAACCAGTTTGGCAATGAACTCAGCAATATGAATATTGCCAATCAACAAGCAATTCCCTTTGATATTGTCTTTAAAGATCTGCCCAAAAATCTATCAGAATTCAGCGTCAAAGTCACATCCTCTAAGCCTGCTACAGAATAAACACTTAACCTTCCAGCGAAATATTTCCTCCCCAATGTCCATAAAAAAAAACGGTAACCATCCAAGACAGCTACCGCTTTAATTTGTTGTAAATCCGCGTTGATCAACCTGCAGAAATAGCTTCTACCGGGCAAGCATCAACACAAGAACCACAATCAGTGCAAACATCAGGATCAATGCTGTAAATATCACCTTCGCTGATTGCTTCAACAGGGCAAGTGGGCAGGCAAGCACCACAAGCAATACACTCGTCTGAAATTACATGAGCCATAGGTCTTTCCTCCTAAAAATGTAGATTGGCCACCCGACTATCGGATGCATTGTTCTGTCTTTTAACAGATATTCAATCCCCTGTCCAGAGCAGAAAAGACCTTGCCACAAAACCATTATTTAGGCTAGTTTGTTGATCAATTTCCTAGATAACCTCTTCTTTCGAAAGAGGTTGGCTCCAGCTTGTCAATTGTAAATAACCAGATAGAATAGATTCTAAGGAGAGGTGGCTATGGACATTCTGGCACTAAACTGCGGTAGTTCTTCGGTAAAATATCAACTTTTTGACTGGGCGAAAAAAGAGGTTATCGCTAAGGGGATGGTGGAACGTGTCACTATTGGTGATTCTTACATCATTCATGAAGTCTCTGGTCGCGACACTTATCATGAAGAATATGAATGTCCTGATCATAAAACCGCTGTTCATCTGATTGTCAAAATCCTCACGGACAAGACTCACGGGGTTCTGGAGGATATCACCAGCATTTCAGCCGTAGGTCATCGGGTTGTCCACGGGGGGGAAAAATTCACGAAATCGGTACGTATCGACGCAACAGTTCTCGATGCCATCAAAGAAGTACAACACCTGGCTCCGTTGCACAACCCACCCAATATTGCAGGGATTGAAGCGGCTCAGGCAAATCTCCCTGATGTGCCCCACATTGCAATTTTTGACACGGCATTCCATCAATCTATGCCCGAATATGCATATACTTACCCTGTTCCGCATCAATGGTATCAAGATTATGGGGTCCGCCGATACGGCTTCCATGGCACAAGTCACCTCTATGTTTCCAAGCGAGCCGCAGCTCTTTTAGAGAAAGATCCGCAAGACTGCAACCTGATTACCATGCATATTGGCAATGGTGTTTCTCACACGGCAATCAAAAATGGGCTATCAATCGATACCTCAATGGGACTCACCCCGCTGGAAGGGGCCGTTATGGGGACCCGCTGCGGCGATATTGACCCGGCAATTCCAGCATTTATTATGGAACGGGAACACCTTTCTCCTCATGAAATCGATAGCATCCTCAACAAAAAATCAGGGATCTTAGGGATTACGGGTGAATTTATCGACCGCCGTGACGTCATCGAAGCAGCTGAGGCTGGAAATGAACGCTGTGTTCTGGCATTGGCCATTGAGGGCTACCGATTAAAAAAATATATCGGCTCTTACTGTGCGGTTCTGGGTCGCCTTGACGCCGTTGTCTTTACTGCAGGAGTTGGTGAAATGGGTTGGCTTATCCGCGAAAAAGCTCTTGAAGATCTGGAGCATATCGGCATCAAACTCGATAAGGACAAAAACCGCAGAACAATGACCCGCAAGAGAGAAACCACCATCACCACGGATGATTCACCGGTCAAAGTTTTCGTCATTCCAACAGATGAAGAGTTAGTTTTTACGGAAGACGTTGTGGCCATCATGGAAGGGACTTACACTGATCACATGAATTTTCAATATTCATTTGCCAAAAGAACTTTTCAGCGTAAATAAGGGTCACAAAGGTCCATTAAAGAGCACAGGTCAGTCCCCACTTGCTGACCTTGTGCTTGATCAACCACAGGATCCAGCTCAGAAAAATACTCAACGAAGAGGAACAAAGTTAAAAGTACGCCTCACCATAATCCGGCACCATGGCACACCAATCGGGATAAGAGCGGGCTTTTTCGAGCGTCGCTTCTGTTTGCATGATAATTCGCTCTCTGTCTTTAGGATAGCTCCCGGCCAGATTCAGCATGTTTGACACGTGATTCGAGCGCAAAATCGTTTTGTGCGGTCGTAAGTGCTGCACCAGAGTCAACGCTTCTTCAAGAATTCCCTCATTACTTAACGGTTCAATCTGAGCAAAGTATGCATCATTGTGGCGCTGGAACAACGTTAATAAGGAAAAATACTCGGGGGAAAGCTGATTGATCCATTTCGCTGTGGCCAAAGCATGTTCATGGCTGCGACCGCGCCCTGCCAATCCCAAAATAGCAGTCACTGACAATTTCAAACCAGCCGCTTGCGCCTTCCGGCAAAGATGCAGCATCTCGTCTGGAGAATAACCCTTGTTAACCGCCTGCAGTGTTAACGCGTCCCCGCTTTCAAGTCCAAAATAAAGGATGCGCAACTTGCGTAATTTCAGCTGTTGTAATTCAGCCACATCCTTAGTTGTCAGACTTTTAGGCGAAGCATAAATTCCAACGCGGTTCAAATTGGGGAATTTTTGCTTCAAAAGATCAAGAATGGCAATCAATTCTTGTTGTGGATAGACCAGAGCATCCCCATCTGCGAGAAAGATACGCTGATAGTGGTTACGGTGCTCCTGAGGTATCATCTCGATCTCCGCAGCAATATCGGCCACTCGGCGCAGGGCAAACGTCTTCATCTTATACATGCCACAAAATTTACATTGATTCTGGCTGCAACCTATCGTGATTTGCAAAATCAATGATCGTGCTTCAGAGGGTGGTCTGAAGACCGGCTCGTTGTAGTTAAAATAGGACATCGGCTCTCCTTTTTCGGCAAACATTATCCTAACATAGAAAAAGGCTCCAAATGAACAACAACAGAACTTGCATTTAAGAGACAAAAGCCGCTATCTTTCTACTCTGAACTGCAAAATAGGCTACTTCCATAGAATGGGACATTCAAGGAGATACAAACATGCATCAAGTGCAGCTAAAAGGGGCAAAAGACAACTATATTGTCGGCAAAATCGTTTGTTTGGGACAAAACTATCTGGATCATATCCGCGAACTCGGCAGTAAAATGCCTGACCGTGCTGTGATTTTTTGTAAACCTCCCTGCAGCTTGCTTGCTGATGGCGGGAAAATTGAAATCCCGACATATTCCAATGAGTGTCACCATGAACTGGAGTTAGCACTCTTGATTGGTAAACAAGGGAAAAACATTCAGGAAGAAGATTCGTTGTCACATGTGATCGGCTATGGCATCGCTCTGGATCTGACCCTTAGGGATATCCAGAGTGAACAAAAAAAGAAGGGTTTACCTTGGGAGATCGCCAAAGGCTTTGACACCTCCTGTCCGATATCCGCTTTCACCCCGACTGACGCAAACATTGATCCCAATAATCTTGAACTAGAACTGCGGGTCAATGGGGAAGTTCGCCAACAAGGGAATACAAATCAAATGATGCGATCTATCGAAAAAATCATCGCAGAAATATCGACTGTCTACACCCTGGAAGTTGGTGATATTATCCTGACTGGCACCCCTGCTGGCGTGAGTCAAATCGTCTCGGGTGACAAACTTGAAGGCAAGATAGAGCAGCTTGGATCCCTACAGGTTTCGGTTGCATGAAGCAAAGTATTGCCCTCATCGGTCCCGGCCGAGTTGGTTGTGCCGTCGGCAAACGTCTCCACCTCGCTGGATACCCGCTAACAGCCATCATCAGCCGTAGCCGTGAAAGGGCAGAAGAGGCCTGTTCCTATATTGGTTGCGAACAGGCTTCAGCATCTGCACAGCTGACAGCGGCCTCTGACGCACAGATCATCTTGCTGGCAGTGCCGGATGATCATATTCAAAATACAGCATCGAAATTTCTCCGCCTGTGCCAACACCCAGAACAGACCACACTCATCCATTTCAGCGGTCTTCATTGCGCTGAAATTATGCGGCAGAAAACCTCGTCTGCGATGCTTTTGTCTCTCCACCCCCTGCTCCCCTTTGCTGACCGACAAAAAGCTTTCAAGACCCTCCATCTGTGCCCATGTGCCATCGAATCTAACAGCTCACAGGCATTGACCTTAGGTCACGAACTGGTCTCTGCCATGGGTGGTCAACCTTTTATTCTTGATGCGAGGACAAAACCCCTTTACCACACTGCTGCCAGTATGGCTTCAAACTACCTCGTAACGTTGCTTGCCGTTGCCCGGGATCTGCTGGTGAAGTGTGGAATATCATCCGACAAGGCGCTGCCCATGTTGTTGCCGTTAGTGCAAACATCCCTCGACAATGTCAAAGATCTTGGCCCGGAACAAGGCCTGAGCGGACCGCTTGTCCGTGGTGATATCGGGACTGTTGCTGCCCACATAAAAGCCTTAAAAGATGAAGCACCAGATCTTTTACCACTCTATCTACAACTGGGAAAACTGACAGTGGATATCAGCCTGGAGTCAGGCCGTCTTGAGCAGAGGAAAGCCACAGCAATCAAAAAGCTCATAGCTTTTAATGGAGAAAACCCTTCAAGGGAGACAAATAATTAAAATTATTTGTTTTATTTTATTTTTAGAGTAAAATACTGGGATATAGATCATCTTAAATAAAGATCAATTACTCGAGCATTCAATTATCGTCCGAAGAAAGGGTTACGATAGACATGCAGTGTCTCTACTTAAGAGATAAGAGTTATGCCGTTGAAAACCTCCCTTCAGAGCCCAGTCTTTTGGTTGAGTTACTGGAACTGTGTCATAACGACAATGCTAATTTTGAAATGTTCTCAACCGCAATCAAAAAAGATATCAGCTTAACGACCAAGATATTACAGGTGGCAAACTCCCCTATTTATCGACAATGGAATGAAATAACCGATATCCGCAGAATGTTGATTGTCTTGGGAATGACGAATGTTCGCAATATTATTACCACCTGCGCCATCCAACAATTTTTTTCTAATTTCACCCAAGATTTCAATAAGCATGTTCAACTTATATGGTTACGAGCGTTGAACTGCGCTAACCTTGCTGAACGGCTTGCCAAACTCGTAGGCTATGACAACCCTGGCGAGGCGTTTCTTTCTGGCCTGCTACATCAGGTTGGCATGCTGTTATTAATCCTGAACCGTGAAGAGGACTATGTCCCCCTGTTAGAACGTTACTACCAGGAGACCGCAAACTTTCATAATCTGGAACAGGAAATCCTTGGTGTTGAGCATTGTGAGCTAGGTGCTGCACTTGTCCAGAGCTGGAATCTAGACTCTTTTCTTGCTGATGCCATCCAGTTCCAAAACGCCCCTGCTGACGAACTCTACAATTCTCCGACCTTATTGAAAATTCTTGCCGTTGCCAGCCCTCTCAGTGCGAATAATAGCGCTCGTGACAACTCTCTCCTCAGAGAAAAAGCGGGGCTCTTGTTTGATCTAACTGAAGATTCCATCCTGGATTGCCTGACTATGGCCTCCCAAAAAAGTGAAAAGATGATCACCGATCTTGGTTTTAGTCATCGCCTCAGAATAACAGAAGATGAAATGGGGGCTTTTAGCGCGACGGAAAATGAGAGTAACCGCAAAAAATTGGCAGAAAAAATCCATGATATCACCCTCAGTAACAGCATCGGCAAAAGTGAAAAAGCTGAACTGCTAGAATTCACAAAAGAGGTCAGAATCTATTTCAATGCGGTTTTCAACCTGAACCAACTTTTCTTTTTTAAACTCGCAGAAGACCAGACAACACTCTGTGCGGTCAACGATCTGAAAATCAATCAACTTTCAGAGATCGAATTCAAGGTCGAAGATAAAAACAGTCTTTTAGTGAAGTCATTCACCGATAAAAAAGCCCTTCTATCCTCATCCGCGCGTTGTTCTATCGCAGATCAGCAAGTTATCAGGCTATTAAATGCAGAGGCCTGTTACTTCTTACCTGTCCACCATAATGGTATTGGTATCGGTGTCCTTGCCCTCGGTACCTCTGCACAGGAGTGGCTAACGCTGAAAAGCAAGTCGTCCTTACTGAAATTAATCAGCAGTGAAATTGCCAAAAACTATTTTTCACTGGAACAAGGGAAATCACAACCGATCGGGATGCCTTTGGTTGATTTCAAAAAAGTGGCTCACGAAATCAGCAACCCGCTGACGATTATCAATAATTATTTATATATGTTGGGGAAAAAGATCGACACCGATCACCCAGCGCAGGAAGAGTTAACCTTTATCAGCGAAGAAATTGAACGTGTTGGCAACATCCTGCTACGCGCTAAAGACCCTGAGGCACCCGCCAGAGAAAATGATAAAACGGTCAACATTAATAAACTACTAACGGAACTGGATACACTGTTTAAAAATTCGCTCTACAAAACGAATCAAATACAATCAACCTTACATCTGGATCAACAGGTTCCAGTTCTCTGTTGTCCAAAAGACAAGCTCAAGCAAATACTGATAAATATTATTAAGAATGGTGTTGAGGCGATGCAGAACGGTGGCACGGTAACAATCACAGGGAGAGATAATGTTTATCAAAATGGCAAACAATATGTTGAAATCACGATTAAAGACAATGGTCCGGGGATCGATGCTGAAATCTTGAAGAATCTATTCAAACCAGTCACAAGTACCAAAGAAGGACACTCTGGTTTGGGATTAACCATTGTCAACACCTTGGTAAAAGAGCTTTCAGGAAGTATCTTTTGCTATTCAAATCAAGATCAGGGGACCGAATTCAAAGTTCTTATCCCTCGCAAACTCAAAGAGAGTGAGATTGAACTGAAATGATTGATATTGGTCATTTCAACAAAAGTCAACATGATCATCTAGAAGCAAAAAATGGCAAGATTCTGATTGTCGATGATGACGTTGCAGTAGGGCAAAGTGTTAAGGGGATACTTGCATTCAACGGGATGAGTGCTCATACCGTCGCGGGTGGGCACGCTGCGATTGAAGAGCTGAACCACAATGACTACGTGTTGACTCTCCTTGACTTGAATATGCCCGATATGGGTGGCGAAAAGGTTCTTGAATACATCAACAATAACGCTATTAATACAAATGTTATCGTTATCAGTGGCGAATCTGAAATAAAGAAAGCCATTCATGTCCTCAAAAATGGTGCACGAGATTTTATTCGTAAGCCCTATTCTGCAGACGAACTGCTGTTTTCAATCAAAAATGTTCTGGAGAAAATCTACCTGGAGCAAGACAATAAAGAGATGATTGGCATGTTAGAAGAGTCTGAAGCTCTTCACCGCTTCATCGTTCACAATTCGCCAGATCTTTTGTATATGCTGGATCGAGATGGTTATTTCGTTTTTGTGAATAGAAATACCATAAAATTACTTGGTTACAGCAGAAAAGAAATTATCGGCAAACATTACCGGGACGTGGTCCACCCTCAGGATCGAGATCGGGCCAATCTTTTCTTTACGAAAAAACAGTTTCCTAAGAACAGTGAAAGTCAGGAGATAAGGTTACAAGGCAAAAGAAAAGGGACACTCTTACACGTTGAAATTCGAGCCATCAATATAGAAAAAAAGGTTTCTGGGGGATATAAACTTGGCAGAAACGACAAAAGAAAAGAAAATTTCATTGGCACCTATGGTGTAGCACGAGATGTCTCAGAACGAAAAAAAGCCGAAGAAATCATTCGCTTTCAGCACAACCATGACTTACTCACCGGACTTCCAAACAGATCATTATTGAATGACCACTTGACCTCCCTGATCGCACATTCACACAAATCCATGGTAAAGTTTGCCCTGTTGTTCATCGACATTAACCGTTTCAAGCTGATTAATGATAGCTATGGGCAGAGTATTGGTGACGAAATACTCCGGAACCTAGCTGAAAAATTGAGACGCTGTACTCGTGAAGAAGATACTCTCGCTAGACTGGGAAGTGACGAATTCATCCTCCTTTTACCGGAAATAGAATCCGTTGATGACGCGATGACGACGGCCAATAAAATCGCCAATGAGACGGCCCTGCCCTTCAAGCACAACGGCCATGAAATTCACATCACCCTAAGTGTTGGTATTGTCATTTATCCAGAGCACGGGGTGACAAAAGAAGAACTCATCAAGAACGCCGATACGGCGGTCTGCTACGCCAAGACAAACACAAGAAGCAGGCATTGCCTCTACAGTAACAAACTAAAAAACAAACACAGTCATACCGTATTTGTTGAAAATTTTGTCCGAGATGCAATTAAAAAAGATCGGTTTCTGGTTTTATATCAACCGCAGATGGATTTAACCTCCGGCAAGCTCCATGCAGCTGAGGCGCTGGTAAGAATCATCTCTCCCGAGAATACTCTCGTTCTCCCCGGTAAATTTATTGATATCGCGGAGGAGACATCCCTCATCATTGATATCGGCGAAATTGTCCTTAAGAAAGTCTGTCATGATATTCATTGTTGGAATAAAAAAGGGATACATCTGCAAATTTGTATCAATATATCTGCAATAGAACTGGCAATGGATAACTTTGCCGAATACGTCATCGAAACCCTGAATAGTTACAACGTTAATCCTAAAGAGGTTGAACTCGAAATAACAGAAAACATTCTGGTTAAGAACCTGAATAGAACCTTGTCAAATATTGTAAAATTAACCGATACAGGGATTAAAATTGCCATTGACGATTTTGGCACCGGCTATTCATCCCTTAGTTATCTGAATCATCTGCCGTTAAATACTCTAAAACTGGATCGTTCTTTCATGCAAAAAATTACGTCGGAAAACATGCAGGACACGATTATCCCTGCCATCCTCAATGTCGCAAAGGGTTTGCAACTCGACTTCATTGCTGAAGGGGTCGAAACCCCGGCACAACACCAATATTTAATAGATCAAGGTTCTTGTATTGCGCAAGGATTTTACTATAGTCGACCGATTGAAAAAAATCAGCTGATAAGCTTTATTAATAAATATGGGATAAAATAATATTTGGACACAGAAGGGAAATAAAGCCCCGTTAGTGACTAACGGGGCTTTTTGTTTACTGCTGAGACTATTCGTCAGTCAATGCCGCATGTGCTGCAGCCAAGCGGGCGATTGGGACCCGATAAGGGGAGCATGAAACATAATCTAAACCCAGTTTATGGCAAAAGATGACACTGGACGGTTCGCCACCGTGCTCGCCACAAATCCCAACCTTCAAACCAGGGCGAGTACTTCGTCCTCGCTCAAAACCAATTTTCACCAGCTCTCCGACCCCACGTTGATCCAAAGCGATAAAGGGATCTTTATTCAGAACGCCACGTTCAATATATTCCGGCAGAAAATGTCCGGCATCATCACGCGATAACCCATAAGTCGTCTGCGTTAAATCATTCGTTCCAAAAGAGAAGAATTCAGCTTCAGTGGCAATTGCATCGGCGGTCAAAGCAGCACGTGGTAGCTCAATCATCGTGCCTATCAGATAATCGATTTTAATCCCATAATCAGCACACACTTCCTCTGCCACCCGGACAGCATTCGCGCGTAATATTTTCAACTCATTGACATGACTGATCAACGGAATCATGATCTCTGGGATGATTTTAAATCCTTCATTCTTTACCAGTTCACAGGCCGCTTCCATAATTGCCCGTACTTGCATATCATAAACTTCAGGGTAAGTGATCCCTAAACGACACCCACGATGTCCAAGCATAGGGTTAAATTCGTGCAGATTTGCGACATGTTCCTTAACCTCAGAGAAGCGGATACCCACGACATTGGCGAGTTCTGAAATATCATCATCATTTTGCGGCAGGAACTCATGCAACGGAGGATCAAGTAAGCGAATCGTAACAGGGAGACCTTTCATTTCACGGAAAAGGCCGATGAAATCCCCTTTTTGCATCGGTAAAATCTTATCCAGCGCCAACTTACGCCCTTCGACATTTTCAGCGAGAATCATTTCACGGACAGCTTGAATGCGGTCCCCTTCAAAAAACATGTGTTCGGTCCGACATAAACCAATCCCTTCAGCTCCGAAATCTCTAGCGATTTTAGAATCATGAGGAGTATCAGCATTCGTCCTTACTTTGAGACGCCTGAACTTATCAGCCCAGCCCATAAAAGTGGCAAAGTTGCCACTGACTTCCGGCTCAACCTTCGGCACCACACCAAGCATAACCTCACCGGCAGAGCCGTCCAGAGTGATATAGTCTCCCCGTTTAACAATCTCTCCAGATTTGGTTTTTATTTGCTGTTTTTCATAGTCTATTTTTATTTCGCCACAACCAGAGACACAACATTTCCCCATGCCACGTGCAACAACAGCTGCATGAGAAGTCATACCACCACGAGCGGTTAAAATACCTTGAGCAGCATTCATCCCATGGATGTCTTCGGGACTGGTTTCAATCCGCACGAGAATGACTTTTTTCTTCAGTCGGTTTTGTTCTTCTGCTTCGTCGGCAGTAAATACCACCTGCCCACTGGCAGCGCCTGGGGAAGCTGGAAGCCCTCTGGCAATCACATTTTTTTCAGCGTTAGGATCAAGAGATGGGTGTAAAAGTTGATCTAGCTGTTCTGGTTCGACGCGTAATACGGCTTCTCTTTCCGTAATTAATCCTTCAGCAACCATGTCGACCGCAACCCGGATAGCAGCTTGCGCTGTCCGTTTCCCGGTTCTGGTTTGCAACATATAGAGTTTCCCTTTTTCCACGGTAAACTCAATGTCTTGCATATCTTTGTAGTGCTTTTCCAAAATTTCTCGGATTTTGACCAACTGGGCATAGCCCTCTGGTATGACCTCTTCCATCGATGGAAGGTCACCCTCTTTATGCTTAGCCAAATTGATCGGTTGTGGTGTTCTGATTCCGGCAACAACATCCTCTCCTTGAGCATTGACCAGATATTCACC
Source organism: Desulfuromusa kysingii (assembly GCF_900107645.1). Taxonomy (GTDB): domain Bacteria; phylum Desulfobacterota; class Desulfuromonadia; order Desulfuromonadales; family Geopsychrobacteraceae; genus Desulfuromusa; species Desulfuromusa kysingii. Next base: position 623,511 of record NZ_FNQN01000001.1, on the reverse strand, counting down.
ATAGAAATAGTTTTCTCCGGTAGCAGGATCGCGAGTAAAGGCAACACCCGTTGCACAATCATCGCCCATGTTACCAAAAACCATCCCCTGAACATTAACTGCCGTTCCCCAATCACTCGGAATGCCATGGAGCTTACGATAGGTGACTGCACGTGGGGTCATCCATGAGCCAAACACCGCACCAATAGCCTCCCAAAGCTGCTGCATGGGATCTTCGGGAAAATCTTCGTCTAGATGTTCCTTATAGCTGGCCTTAAACTCTTTGACCAGTTGTTGCAGATCGTCGGCCTCAAGCTCAGTATCAAGCTCGACACCTTTTTCCTCTTTTTTCTGCACCAGTATTTTGGCAAAAACTTCGCCGTTCATCCCCTTAACAACATTGGCATACATCTGGATGAAACGACGATAAGAATCGTAAGCAAAGCGTGGATCGTTACTTTGCTTGATAACCCCTTGAACAGTCTGGTCATTCAAACCCAGGTTCAAAACTGTATCCATCATCCCCGGCATTGACGCCCGCGCTCCTGAACGGACTGAAACCAGTAACGGATTCTCACTGCCGCCAAAAGTCTTGTCCATCCGTTGTTCAAGCACCTTCAATGCCTGATCGACTTCAGCGGCTAAGCTATCGGGATAGGCATGCTTATTATCATAATAGGCCGTACAAACTTCTGTAGTAAGGGTAAAACCGGGTGGGACTGGAAGCCCAATGGAAGTCATTTCGGCCAGGTTGGCTCCTTTTCCCCCCAAAAGTTCTTTCATTGACCCATCACCGTCAGCCTTACCGACACCAAAGGCATATACAAATTTAGACATTTTGTTGCTCCTTCTCACACGGGATCAAAACAATTTACAAAATCAGGAAATCCGACGAAAATCAGCAATCCCCTTGAACAAACCAGCGACAGCGGTCAATAAAGCCAGCCGGTTATTCTGAACTGCCAAATCCTCTACCATAACCATCACATTATCAAAAAACGCATCGACAGGCTGACGTAATCCTGCGACTAACGCCAGTGCTTGATCATAATCATGTTCGACAATAGATGCTGAAACCTTTGCTTGTACGTTTTGCAGATCGGCATAGAGCGTTTTTTCACTCTCCTCGACTAACAGATCTTCCTCGACAGGTTGATCTAATCCTTCTTTAATAATATTCCCAACCCGTTTAAATGCAACCGCTAATGGAGCAAAATCATCCATTTTTTTGAGTTTTGAGAGCGCTTCGATCCTTTTAAGCGCATCAAGAGGCTCATCAAAAGAGGCACTAAGGACGGCATCAATGACATCAGCAGGATAGTCGCCAGCAGACAACATATTGACAAATCGTAAGCGAATAAATTCGACAACATCATTTGTGATTTCTAGAGCCGTACGTTGTCGTTTTTCTTCTAACAGCTCTACGCTTTGAACAACCAGATCGGGAATCGATATAGCATAGCCACGATCCAGAATAATCGCCAGAATTCCGATGGCATTACGTCGCAAAGCATAAGGGTCTGCAGTTCCAGTCGGAATTAAGCCAACACTAAAGCAGCCACAAATGGTATCAATTTTATCAGCTATGGAGACAAATGCACCAATGTCATCACTGGGTAAATCTCCTCCAGCCTGAGTAGGCAAATAGTGTTCATAGATTGCCGCTGCAACGCGCCTATCTTCTCCCTCTATCAAGGCATATTCACGCCCCATAATACCTTGCAGTTCTGGGAATTCGTAGACCATCCCAGTTTCCAGATCACACTTAGCTAAAGTTGCGGCCCGTTTTGTCTTGTCTACATCTTGTGGGGCAATGCGCTTAGCTAAGCCGGTCGCCAACTGGGTAAACCTTTCTATTTTTTCATAACTGGTCCCCAGCTTTGCTTGATATACGACCTTCTTCAACAGCTCCAACCGTGATTCGAGTTTACTCTTCTGATCCTCACGCCAAAAGAACATGGCATCAGATAGACGTGCCCTCAGCACCCGTTCATTTCCAGCAACAACGACACGCGAATCTTTCGCATGGGTGTTTGCTATCGTAATAAAGTGGGGTAATAATTTTCCCTGGGCATCGACCAGAGTAAAGTAACGCTGATGCTCTCGCATACTGGTAATCAAAAGTTCAGGGGGTAATTGGAGGAATTGATCCTCGATGGTGCCAGCCAAAGCTTGGGGCGATTCAACCAGACAGCTGACCTCGTTTAAAAGCTCATCATCAGGGTTAATTGTCCCCCCCAAGCGCTCAGCTAAGACAGCTAGCTGCTCTTGGATAAGTTGACGCCGTTTACTGATCTCAGGGATAACATGGTGCTCTTCAGCCTTCAATAAATAATCATCGACACCTGTCACACTAAATTCTTCTGGCGCCATAAAGCGATGTCCTCTGGACATATTGCCACTGTGCAGATCACCAAAAATGAAAGGGACAACCTCGCCAGCAAAAACAGCAACAATCCAATGCATCGGTCTGACAAAGCGGACGTCGAGATTTTTCCAGCGCATTGATTTCTTAAAAGATATTTTGCTGATGATCCGCGGCAAAATTTGTTGTAGTTCTATTTTGGTCTCGCCGCCTTCAATCACCTTGGAAATAAATAAATATTTGCCCTTTGCGGTCTCGATTGTCTGCAATTGTTCTACGTCAACCCCATTTGTCCGGGCGAACCCTACGGCTGCTTTTGTTGGATTACCTGAATCATCATACGCGATCCGCGCTGGGGGACCAGTAATTTCCAACTCTTGGCGTTGCTGTTGGGTTGCGACATCCTTAACTGACACTGCCAACCGTCGTGGCGTCGCAAAAGTTGATATTTCACCAAATGAGATGTGCGCACGTTCTAACTCTTGGCTGAGTTGCTTCTGAATATCCTTTAAAGCCAGCGCAATAAACCCGGCTGGGATCTCTTCAGTCCCCAGTTCGAGAAATAGTTCTGCAGACATGTATTACTCCAGTTAATTAAGTATTGATAGATTCAGTCGTAAGATATAAATCACTTTTTCAGCAATGGATGACCAAGTTTCTCTCGCTGGTCAATATAGGCTGCTGCACAAAGTTTTGACATATGACGGACTCTGCCAATATAACTTGCACGTTCAGTCACCGAGATAGCACTTCTTGCATCCAGCAAATTAAAAGCATGGGAGCATTTCAAAACAAAATCATACGCAGGAAAAACGAGATCTTTTGCGACTAAGTTGAGAGATTCCTTTTCATACATATCAAACAGTTGAAAAAGCATTTTGGTATCCGCTTCTTCGAAATTATAGTGGGAAAACTGGACCTCAGTCTGATGATGTATGTCTCCGTATTTGATCCCTTTGACCCATTCGAGATCATAGACGTTATCCACACCCTGCAGGTACATAGCAATACGTTCTATTCCATAGGTAATTTCACCGGGTATCGGTTTCAGCTCAAAACCACCACACTGTTGAAAATAGGTGAATTGGGTAATTTCCATTCCATCCAACCATACTTCCCAGCCAAGCCCCCAAGCACCCAAGGTTGGTGATTCCCAGTCATCTTCAACAAAACGGATATCATGAGCTAAGGGATCAACGCCAAAGCTCTTAAGCGAATCAAGATAGAGATCCTGAATATTTTGCGGGGATGGTTTTAACAATACCTGAAACTGATAGTAATGTTGTAATCGGTTTGGATTTTCGCCATAGCGCCCATCAGTAGGACGGCGGGAAGGCTCAACGTAAGCAACATTCCAGGGTTCCGGTCCGAGTGCTCGCAAAAATGTTGCCGGATTAAACGTACCGGCCCCTTTCTCGATATCATACGGTTGTTGAATAATACAACCTTGCGCTGCCCAGTAGTTCTGTAATGATAGAATTAAATTCTGAAATGTCACGGTACCTCCATAAAACCATAATCAATCATATAAATAATGGCGTAGTAGTTGTAAAAAGGAGCCGCGAGTTTAGCTCCCACCTCTAATGTTGTCAAGATTTGCAACAAGCTATCATCAACACAGAAACTGCTGCGACTTTGGCTCTCTAGGCAAAACCTGTTGCAATACCTGTGTCAGGATCAAACTTGCTTCTTGAATTGTCTTTCGACCAAAAGAAAAAGCATCAAACTGCTGATGACCAACATTTAAAGATCGCGCTAGAGAACCGACTGTGCCCAATCCAATTGGCACTCCAGCTGACCCAGCACATTGGAGACAAAGGCTCCCACCACGAATTGCATCAAATCGGATCGGTTCGTCATCAAAAATTTTAAGACATTCACTACAGTGGAGCAGATGGGGCATATACCCGAGCAGATAAATCAACCGCAATTCAAATAATAGCTTAGCGCTTAAATGGTCCCCACCCCGATCAAGATAGTCCAAAAAACTGCAAAGTAATTCATATATAACTGAATGGAGTTGTCCTTCCTCCAACAGCAATTCAACTAACTCAACACCATAACTGGCAAGAGCGAGGCGTTGCAAATCAGCACGCAACCCGACTCGTGCCGTAAGAAGCTCTGAGTCTTGCAACAACCAGAAATTGCCACGTCCTGATTTCCACTGAAAGATAGCTTGGGTAAATGGATCCAAGACAGCAGCGAAGCGTTTGCGGCTCTTACGCGCAGACTTTGCAAATCCTTTTTGCAACCCATAGTCAGGGGTAAAAAGGGACAGAATAACATCTGCTTCACCATAATTTATATGGCGTAAAACCAATGCTTCACAGCTATGTAAGTCGGAAACCATAAAGTTATCGGCTTAGGGTAAGGAAATCAACTGACGCATCGACATCTCTCCGGCTAACAGATTTTACCAACACCCTCGTCATTAATGTTTAGGTTAAATAGGGAAGAAACAGTGTAGCGGTACTGAAATAAATCATAATCCCAGTAATATCATTCACTGTCTGGACAAATGGACTTGAAGCGATAGCGGGGTCCACGCCTATTTTCTTAAAAAAAGCAGTAACAACAACACCCATACAAGCTGCGACCGTAATCGCAGTAACCATAGCAACCCCGACAACCAATCCTAGGTATAAATTTTGATGCCAGATTGATGCGACTCCGGCAATAACAATTCCACAGACTAAGCCCATGATCAGCCCAACCCTCAATTCTTTCAAAAAAACCTGCCGAATCATAGAAAAATCAATCCGCCCGGTGGCAAATCCACGGACTAGAATTGTTGAGGTTTGCCCTCCGACATTCCCCCCCATCCCGGTAATCACAGGAATAAAAGAGATCAGCATAATCACTTGTTCCAGGGTGGCCCGATAATACCACATCAGTGTCCCAGTAACGACACCACCAACAAGGGTTGTCAACAACCAAGGGAGACGCAACCTAGCAATCTGAAAAGATTTATAGCCTAGCAAAAGTTCTTCTTCACTGGTACCAGCCATCCTCAGAATATCTTCAGTTGCTTCATCACGCATGACATCTATGACATCATCTACAGTGATTAGTCCCAGTAATTTCCCCTGATCATCAACCACTGGGATGGCCAATAGGTTGTACTTGGCAACCATCTGAGCGACTTCTTCCTGGTCCATATCCGACCTGACACGCATGACATTCGTAGACATGATATCGGCTAATTTGGTCGTTGGTGGAACAGTCAATAACTGACGTAATGATAAAACCCCGACTAGATGGTTATGTTCATCTGTGACATAAACATAAAAAACCATCTCATAATCTTCAGAATCCTGAAGCGCTTCGATAGCATGTCGAACACTTATATCTTGGTTGAGAAAAAACACGTCGGTCGACATGATACTACCGGCTGTCTCTTCCTCATAACCCAGCAAGTACTCAACGTCATCTGACTGATCGTCATGCAAAGCTATGAGGATTTGCTCTCCGAGATCATCAGGAAGGCTTCTTATAAATACCGCACTGTCGTCGTCGGCCATTTCATGGATAATTGAGATAAGATAATCACGATCAAGAAGTTCAGCAATTTGCGGCCAAGAATCAGGCTCCAATTCAGCTAAAACGTCAGCAACTCGCTGTAAATCAGGGGTTAACTCAAGAAGAGTTTTCTGTTCGTGAACGTCAAAATAACGCAACAGGTGGGCAATATCTGCGGGGTGTATTTTGCCGAGCGCTTTTTTCAGGTTTGATGTTGCATTACGTCGCAATAGCTTACTGACAGTACCCTGTAAAACCTGAATTTTTTGCTCATGCATAAATAACGCCCAGCAACACTTATAAAGAGTTATAGAATCAAATGAAAATTAACATTCAGCACCAACAGAGTCAATTAGATCACACTCTTAAAACAAAAATAGGGGGGCAAAGATTCAAATCTCTGCCCCCCTATTTAACCTGACCTATAAAAGACGCTTATGCGGTTGCAACCTCTGATACTTCAGCCGACACAGGAGCTGGTTCAGTCGTTGTATCTTTAGCAACAAAACCCTCTTCGACTAACTCAATGATCGCCATTGGGGCATTATCACCTTGTCGGTTCACAAGCCGGATAATCCGCGTATAACCACCAGGACGTTCTGAAAAGCGTGGTGCAACCATATCAAACAGTTTAGCAACAACGTTCTGATCGGTGATGACTTGAAGCGCTTGTCTCCGAGCGTGTAAATCGCCACGCTTTCCAAGAGTAATCATTTTGTCAACAAGCTTACGTAACTCTTTAGCACGAGTCACCGTAGTGGTAATTTTCTCATTTTCAAAAAATGATGTTACCATATTCCGCATCATATGCTGACGGTGATCCGGTTTCCGACCGAGACGTCTGCCTGATTTATTGTGGCGCATTACTAATGTTCCTTTCTAAAAACCAATCTAAGGGAGACTATTCGTCGTCATGACCCTTTTGAATCAACTTCAAATAATCAGGATCTGGAAAATTGTCTAACTTTACTCCAAGCCCCAAGCCCATTTCAGCAAGAATATCTTTTATTTCGTTAAGAGATTTCCTACCGAAGTTCTGAGTTTTCAACATTTCAGCTTCAGACTTTTGAACCAGCTCACCAATAAGATTAATCTGAGCATTCTTTAGACAGTTAGCACTTCGAACCGACAACTCCAACTCTTCAACAGATCGGTAAAGGTTTTCGTTAATTTTATGCTTTTCGTTACTTTCTTCTTCAACAACCGGTTCTTCAGTTTCATCAAAATTAATGAATATCTGCAACTGCTCTTTATAAATCTTTGCTGCATAAGCGATTGCATCTTCGGGCTTAACGCTACCATCAGTTGAAACTTCAAGCGTCAGCTTGTCATAATCAGTAATTTGCTCAACACGTGCATTGGAAACCGTATAGTTCACCTTAGTAATTGGTGAAAAAATAGCATCAATAGGAATCGTTCCTACTGGCGCATTATCATCACGGTTTTTTTCAGCAAAAACGTATCCCTTACCCATAGCAACGGTCATATCTATTTCTAGATCTGTTTCGTCCCCACAGGTAGCAATGTGATGGTCAGGGTTCAATATCTCAACGTTTTGATCGGTGATAATATCACCTGCCCTAACAATACCAGCACCTTTTTGAACGATCCTGATATTACGGTCATCATGACCGTCATGCAAACGCACTTTAACACCCTTCAGGTTCAGAATAATGTCAGTGACATCTTCAGTGACACCAACAACACTTGAAAATTCGTGCTGAACATTCTTAATACGAACAGATGTAATCGCAGCACCCTGAAGTGAAGACAGGAGGATGCGACGCAAAGAATTACCAAGGGTTGTACCAAAACCACGCTCGAACGGTTCAGCAACAAATTTACCATAATTATTGGTTAATTCTGTCGCCTCCAAACGCATCGGCTTGATCAAATCTCTCCAGTTTTTGTACATATATTCTTACTCCCTCTCAAGAGATCCTGATGAGATGATCAATTACTTAGAATAAAGTTCAACTATCAGTTGCTCTTGGAACTCTGGGTTAGTTAATTCACTTCTAACAGGTAACGTCTTAATGGTCCCCTTGAAAGTGTCTCGCTCAAGCTCAACCCAAGAAGGCAAACCACGACGCATGACACTATCCAAAGATTCATTAATGCATACAACTTCACGACTTTTCTCACGTAAAGTGACAACATCATTTGGACGAACCAGGTATGAAGGAATATTAACCTTTTGACCATTCACTTGGAAGTGACCATGACGCACCAAAGTTCTTGCTTGAGCACGTGATGCCGAGAAGCCAAGGCGATAAATAGCACTATCAAGCCGACGCTCCAAAAGGATCAACAGGTTCTCACCGGTAACGCCTTTCATACGATCTGCTTTAGCAAAATACAGTCTAAACTGTTTTTCCTGCAAACCATAAGTACGTTTTACCTTTTGCTTTTCGCGCAATTGAGTTCCATAATCTGAAACCTTGGTACGACGTTGACCATGCTGACCAGGAGCGTAATTACGACGTTCCAAAGCGCACTTATCGGTATAACATCTGTCCCCTTTCAGAAACAGCTTGGTATTTTCTCTTCTGCATTGACGGCAGACTGGACCAGAGTATCTAGACAACTTCTTCCTCCTCGATGCTTATACGCGACGACGCTTAGGTGGACGACAACCATTATGCGGAATTGGGGTGACGTCTTTAATCATGGTCACTGTCAAACCTGCGAGTGAAAGTGCACGCAGAGCTGATTCACGACCACTGCCAGGACCTTTTACATAGGCTTCAACTGAACGCATCCCATGTTCCATCGCCTTTGTTGCTGCATCCTCAGCTGCAATTTGTGCTGCAAATGGTGTGCTTTTACGAGACCCCTTGAAACCTTTAGCTCCAGAGGTTGACCAAGCAACGACATTACCCATCGGATCACAAATTGTGACGATGGTATTATTAAAAGTAGATTGAATGTGAACAACGCCCCTGGCAATGTTCTTCTTCTCAACTTTTTTACGAACGACTTTTTTACCTGATTTAGCCATGATAACTCCGCTTTATTTCTTCTTACCGGCAACAGTCTTCTTCGGCCCCTTACGAGTCCGTGAATTATTTTTGGTATTTTGACCGCGCACAGGTAAACCTTTACGATGTCTTAAACCACGGTAACAGCCAAGATCCATTAAACGCTTAATATTCATAGAGAGTTCCCGACGCAAATCACCTTCCACATGGCAATCTTTATCAATCAACTCACGAATCTTAAGAAGTTCAGATTCAGTCAAATCATCAGTTCGGGCATTGCAGTCAACACCAGCCTGTGAAAGTATATTTTTGGATGTAGTACGCCCGATCCCATAGATATAGGTCATGGCCACTTCAATGCGTTTATTACGCGGTAAATCGACTCCAGCAATACGTGCCAATTTTTCCTCCTAGGGCGTTATCCCTGCCTTTGCTTGTGTTTCGGATTCTCGCAAATGATCCTGATAACACCTTTTCGTTTAATAACCTTGCATTTATCACAGATCTTCTTAACCGAAGCTCTAACCTTCATTGTGAGACCCTTTTCCTATCAAATTCATCTACCAACAGTGATAGACCTACCTTATAGACATATATCCCAGAGACAAGTTGTTATCTCAGAGCCATTTTCTGTTATTGCTAAGTCCACTGATACATCAGTTATGAACAATAATCATATTAGGGTAAAATCAAACATGACTACCCTGCACAACCGCACAAATCAATGATTTCAGGAACCACTGAGAGCAGCGACAATCTCGCTTTGTACAGTTGAAATATCAGCCATACCATCAACGACGGTCAGTAACCCCTGCTTGGAATAATAATCCTCAAGCGGTGCCGTCTGCTGTTGATAAACTTGCATCCGGTTGCGGATAGTCGCTTCGCAATCATCATCGCGCTGAATCAACTTACCTCCGCACTCAGTACAACTCCCATCAGCAGCTGGTGGATCGTATTGCAGATGAAAACCTTTTCCACATTCGACACATGAACGTCTGCCGGTCAAACGTGCTACCAAGGCCTCAACCTCAACCTGCAAAGAAACAACAGCATCAAGCTGTTTATCAAGATCAGCAAGGACTTGCTTTAACGCATCTGCTTGTTGCAGTGTGCGCGGAAAACCATCAAGTATAAAACCTGCAGCACAATCATCTGCTTGTAAACGCTCGCGCACAATCCCAATAACAACCTCATCAGGGACTAAATCACCTGCGTCCATATATTCTTTTGCTTTGATCCCCATCGGAGATTTTTCGGAGACAGCCAAACGCAACATGTCACCAGTAGAAATCTGAGGTATACCAAAACGCTTTACAAGCATCGCTGCTTGCGTACCTTTTCCAGCACCCGGGGGTCCAAGTAAAACAATTTTCATTGAAAAACAATCCTAACCGTGACGACCCTTAAGAGTAACGCCCTTCATAAAGCCCTCATATGACCGTGAGATCAGATGGGCTTCAATTTGCGAGGCAGTGTCCATACCGACACCCACAACAATCAGTAGAGAAGTGCCACCAAAGAAAAATGGTGTATTCAATTGACTGATCAAAAGTGTTGGCAACACACAAACTACCGATATATAAATAGCACCTACAAATGTCAAACGGCTTAAAACCATGTCTAGATAATCCGCAGTTTCTTTACCCGGACGGATACCAGGGACAAACCCACCCTGATTTTTTATATTATCAGCCACATTGACAGGGTTAAACGTTATAGCCGTGTAGAAGTAGCAAAAGAAAACAATAAAAGCAATATAAAAAACGTTATAGACCCAATGCGATGGCGACAGATAAGTCGACATAGTCCTAACCCATGGGGCATCAATAAAATTTGCAATAGTTGCAGGGAACATCATGATTGAACTAGCAAAGATCGGGGGAATAACACCACTCATATTAATTTTCAGCGGCAAATGACTTGCTTGTCCACCCATATTGCGCATACCAACGACACGTTTAGCATAGTGAATCGGTACGCGGCGTTGAGCCCGTTCCATAAAAACAATCGCTCCAACAGTCACTAACATCAGAGCCAAAATAAAGACCACAATCGTCGGTGTCATAGCACCGGTTTGCACTAAACGGATTGAGTTAACAATTGCCGCAGGCATTCCAGCAACAATGCCAGCAAAGATGATCAATGAAATACCATTACCAATGCCGCGCTCTGTGATCTGCTCACCAAGCCACATAATAAAAGCAGTACCAGCCGTCAACGTAATCACTGTCATCAGGATAAAGCCGATTCCAGGATTAGGCACAACTGGCTCACCGGCAGGTCCCAACATCGACTGCAAACCGACAGCTATCCCAGCACCTTGAATAACAGCCAGAACGATGGTCCCATAGCGTGTATATTCGGTAATCTTCTTCCGGCCCTGTTCACCGTCTTTGGATAACTTCTCAATCGGCTCAAAAACCACCGTTAAAAGTTGTAAAATTATCGACGCACTGATGTACGGCATTATACCCAAGGCAAATACCGCCATTTGCTGTAATGCACCACCAGTAAAAGAACTCACAAGACCAAGTAGAGTGCCTTCAGTTCCTTCAAAAAATTTAGCCAGAACGTGCGCATCTATTCCAGGAGTCGGAACGTGACACCCAACCCGATAGACTGCCAGCATAGCCAAGGTGAAGAGAATCCTCCGCCGCAGCTCAGGGATAGCTAAAATATTCTGCAGCGTAGACATAGTCTAAAGAACCTCAACCTTGCCACCAGCAGCTTCAATCTTGGCAGTAGCAGATTTACTGAATTTATGTGCATAAACGGTCAAAGACTTTGTTAACTCACCATCAGCAAGGATCTTAATCCCATCCTTAAGGCCGACAACGAGACCAGACTTACCGTACAACTCAAGATCAACGACAGTTCCTGAGTCGAAATTCTCAAGATCACGCAAATTGACTAGATTATAAATTTTTCTATTTCTAGAAACAAATCCACGCTTCGGAATTCTTCGTTGCAGAGGCATTTGCCCACCTTCAAAACCAGGCTTAACACCGCCACCACTACGAGCATTCTGACCCTTATGCCCCTTTCCGGAAGTCTTACCAGTTCCCGAACCAGGACCACGTCCAATACGCTTTCTATTTTTTGTCGACCCTGAGGCCGGCTTTAAATTACTTAAATCCATCTTACTGTCCTCTGCGTGTTGTCAGTCTTCAATCGCAACCATATGCTCAACCTTACGAAGCATACCACGAATTTCCGGAGTATCCTGCAAGGTGACCGTCTTCTGGAGACGTGTTAAGCCTAGACCTTTAAGCACTTTAGCAAAATAAGCCTTACGACCAATCGGACTTTTCTTGAGGGTGACCCTTACTTCCGTCGCCATTATCGTTCTCCTAAATCCAAAAACTCTTAACCCTAAACTATCCCTCTACGAGCATTGATTTCTTCAGGGCTTTTAAGCATTTTGAGAGCATTCATTGTTGCCTTGACAACATTGTGTGGATTATTAGAACCCAGACACTTGGTCAAGATATTACCAATCCCAACTGCTTCTAAAATGGGACGAACAGCACCACCGGCAATAACACCTGTACCGGCAGAAGCTGGTTTCAAGAGGACTCTACCAGCACCAAACTTACCGATAACATCGTATGGGATAGTTCTGCCGTCCTGAATAGGTACTTTGATCAAGCTTTTCTTTGCTTGCTCAACGCCCTTACGGATAGCTTCAGGAACCTCTTTAGCCTTACCCAGACCGTAGCCTACATGTCCGCTGCCATCGCCAACTATAACAAGGGCAGAAAAACTAAAACGCCGTCCACCTTTGACAACTTTAGAGTTACGGTTAATATGAATGACTCGGTCGGTCAATTCTAATTCATTGGGATCAATGTGCAGCACAAACATTCTCCTCTAGAGCTTCAGACCCGCTTCCCTGGCAGCATCAGCAACTGCTTGAATGCGGCCTTGGTACAGGAAGCCGTTACGGTCGAAAACGACATTAGTGATATTCTGATCAAGAGCTTTTTTGGCAATCTCGGTTCCTACAGCTTTTGCTGCTAGTAAGTTTCCACCATTGCTCAAATCAATATCCTTACTAAGAGTTGAAGCCGCAACTAAAGTCGTACCAGTTACATCTTCAATAATCTGAGCATAGATATGCTTTGCACTCCGAAAGACAGAAAGCCTTGGACTTTCAGTTGTTCCTCTAATCTTTTTTCTAACCCGTGCCTGGCGTTTTAATCTTGATGCACGCCTCTTTTGGGAAACATCCACAATTATGCTCCTTGCTGAAATTTTACTTACTTACCGGTTTTCCCAGCCTTACGCAAAATATGTTCATCAGCATATTTAATTCCTTTACCTTTGTAGGGTTCAGGTTTGCGATATGAACGTATTTTAGCTGCGGTAGAACCGACAAGTTGCTTATCAATGCCAATAACTGAAAGCTTGGTCTGCTTATCAATTTCAACACTTATACCCTCAGGAAGCTCATAAACGACTGGATGAGAATACCCAAGTGACAAAGTTAAAACCTTACCGCTGATTTCGGCACGATAACCGACACCATTAATTTCTAAATCTTTCTTAAAACCAACAGTTACACCTACAACCATATTATTTATCAGTGCCCTGGTTAATCCATGTAGAGCAGAGTCCTGCTTACTATCAGAGGGTCTGGTAACATTAATCTGATCAGTTTCAACTGCGACGGTCATTCTCTCATGCAATTCTTGAGTCAATGAACCCTTAGGGCCAGTGACGACCATCTGGTTGCCGTTGAGTGAAATCTTCACACCCGCAGGGATTACAACTGGTAATTTACCGATACGTGACATTTTTTGAAGCTCCTTGCTCTGCTATTACCAAACGGTACATACAACTTCGCCACCTACTTGAGCTTGGCGAGCAGAAACATCATCAAGAACCCCTTTAGATGTCGACAAAATCGAAGCACCAAGGCCGTTCTTTACCCGTGGTATATCATCCTTGCTAACATAAACTCGTCGACCTGGAGTAGAAATACGCTTAATTTCATGGATGATCGGTTCTTGGTTATCATCGTATTTCAGATAAATCCGCAGGACACCCTGCTTATTATCACTGATAACTTTTACGTTTTTAACGTAACCGAGTTCCTTTAAAACTGTCGCAACAGCGACCTTAGCATTACTCGAAGGCAAATCTAGTTTTGCGTGTCCCGCCATTCCAGCATTACGAATGCGGGTTAGCAAATCTGCCATCGGATCTGTCATAGACATGGATGAATCTCCTTCTTGCTGTTACCAGCTGGACTTGACAACACCAGGAAGTTTACCTTCGGATGCCAGTTTCCGCAGACATATTCTGCACATATCAAACTTACGATAATAAGCGCGCGGACGGCCACATATCGGGCAGCGATTGTATTTACGAACCGCAAACTTATTAGGCCGTTTTGTTTTGGCAATCATCGATTTCTTCGCCACAATATCCTCCGCTCTTCAGCTTTATTTTCTAAACGGCATGCCGAGTCCAGTCAACAATGCGCGACCTTCCTCATCAGTTTTAGCCGTTGTTACAATAGTAACGTTTAACCCAGACACTTGTGCAATCTTATCAAGATCAATTTCTGGGAATATCAACTGCTCTCTAATTCCCAAAGTATAGTTACCTCGACCATCAAAAGCCTTGGCAGAAATACCTTTGAAATCTCGGACGCGAGGCAAAGCCACATTGACCAAACGGTCGAGGAATTCCCAAGCTCGATCCTGCCTTAAGGTGACACACGCACCAATCGACATATCTTCGCGCAACTTAAAGCCTGCAATAGCTTTTTTTGACTTGGTAATAACTGGCTTCTGTCCGCTGATACGCGCTAATTCATCAACCGCAGATTCAAGAAGTTTAGGGTTCTGGATAGCTTCCCCAAGCCCCATATTAAGCACAATTTTCTCAATACGAGGAACTTCCATAACTGTCTTGTACTGGAATTCCTTCATCAGAGCAGGTACCTGCTCTTGAATGTATGCCTGCTTTAACCTGGCCATCAAACTCTCCGTTTATTTATCGACACTCTCGTTACATTTTTTACAATAACGAGTTTTGCTGCCATCTTCAAGCATACGCACACCTGTACGAGTTGCTTGATTACAAGAACCACAAATCAGCATAACGTTAGATATACTCAATGGCGCTTCCTTCTCAACAATCCCACCCTCAGGATTTAATTGATTAGGTCGAGTATGGCGCTTAATAACGTTTAGGCTTTCAACAACAACGCGTCCCTTACCAGGTAAAACACGTAAAACCTTTCCAGTTTTACCGCGTTCTTTACCGGCAATAATTTCTACCATGTCATTTTTCTTGACATGTGTTTTTTCAATAGACATCGTCTTGATACTCCAACACTCTAAAATTATAAAACTTCAGGAGCTAGCGAAACAATTTTCATGAAGTGCTTAGCCCGCAACTCTCTGGCAACCGGACCAAAGATACGCGTTCCCAGTGGCTCATTACCTGTACCAACAACCACCGCTGAATTGCCATCAAAACGAACAAAAGATCCGTCGGTTCTAGGCACTTCTTTGGCCGTACGAACAATCACCGCACGTACAACATCACCTTTTTTAACTTTAGAGTTTGGCAATGCTTCCTTAACGCTACAAATAATGATATCGCCGATACCGGCGTACTTGCGCTTAGAACCACCCGGGACTTTAATACAACAGAGTTTTTTTGCACCCGAGTTATCTGCCACGCTAAGCATGGTTTGCATTTGAATCATACTAACTCTCCTACGCGGTAACGGCTTTTTCCAAAACCTGTCGTACGCGCCAGCGTTTACCTTTTGACAATGGTCTGGACTCGACAATAAGAACTTTGTCACCAATCGAACAGTCATTCAACTCATCATGAGCCTTACAACTGACTTTACGCTTGATGAATTTCTTATAGACGCTGTGCTTGACCAGATCGTCAACTCGAACAACTACCGTCTTGTCCATCTTGTCACTGACAACAATACCGACACGGGTCCTTCTGCTACCTCGTTCTTCGCTCATTTTTCCTCACACACACTAAGCATTCAGCTTGCCTGAAAGTATAGTTTTGGCCCGGGCAACATCCTTACGAACTTGAGAAACCCTTGCTGAATTCTCCAGATGACCAGTATGCAACTGAAATCTCAGATTAAAAAGTTCCTGCTGCAGCTCTTGCGTCTTAACTTGCAATTCTTCAACACTGAGATCTTTGATTTCATCAACTTTCATCGCCAACCTCTCTCTTAACAAATCTTGTTTTTATTGGAAGCTTGCTAGCACCAAGACGGAAGGCTTCACGTGCTATCTCCTCTGTCACACCCTGCATTTCATACATGATATGACCAGGCTTAACAACGGCAACCCATTTCTCTGGTGACCCCTTACCTTTACCCATACGAGTTTCAGCAGGCTTACTGGTTAATGGCTTATGCGGAAAAGAACGAATCCAGATTTTTCCACCCCGCTTAATATAACGAGTCATTGCGCGACGTGCCGCTTCAATTTGACGAGCGGTAAGCCAAGTACATTCTAAGGCTTGCAAGCCATAATCGCCAAAATTGACATCTGTACCACGCGATGCCTGACCGGTCATCCGCCCAGTAAACTGCTTTCTACGCTTAACTTTTTTAGGCATTAACATGACAAACTACTCCTGATCAGCCAGCTGGCTGGACTTTCTCTTTCCCTAGTACCTCACCCTTAAAGATCAGCACCTTGACACCAATAATTCCATAGGTTGTCATAGCCTCTGCAAACCCATAGTCAATATCAGCACGTAATGTATGCAAAGGAACACGCCCCTCACGATACCATTCAGTACGACTCATCTCGGCACCGCCAAGACGACCAGCACAATTAATTTTTATGCCTTTTGCACCAAACTTAAGAGCCATACTCACGCTGCGTTTCATCGCACGACGAAATGCGACCCGCCGCTCAAGCTGCAAAACGACATTCTCTGCAACCAACTGAGCGTCGACCTCAGGCTTACGAACCTCCTGAATATTGATGAAACACTCATCATCGGTGATCTTAGCTAGATCTTTTTTTAAGACCTCAACCTCAGAACCTTTTTTACCAATGATTATTCCTGGACGTGCAGCATAAATATTTATTTTAACTTTATTTGCAGCACGTTCCAGTTCAATTTTAGAAATTCCGGCATGATAAAGACGCTTTTTAATAAAATTACGCAGCTTTAAATCTGCATGTAATTTTTCAGCGTAATCAGAATCCGCATACCAGCGAGACTCCCATGTCCGGTTAATTCCGAGACGAAAACCTATCGGATGAACTTTCTGGCCCAAAGGGACACCTCCTCGACTTACTTAACGTCCAGTACCACAGTAATGTGGCTGGTTGGCTTACGAATTCGACTGGCACGACCCTGAGCGCGGGGCATAAACCTCTTGAGCGCAGGTCCTTGATCAACCATCACTGTTTTTACAAACAGCTGGTCGACATCAGAAACTCCACCCTGCTCGGCATTAGCAACAGCAGACTTCAACAGTTTAGACAATATTGGAGCGGTTTTTTGAGGAGAAACTTGCAAGATATTCATTGCCTCCTGTATCCCCTTACCGCGCACCATATCAACAACGAGTCTGGCCTTGCGTGGCGAGAGCCGCACATTCCTTAATTTGGCTTGTGATTCCATCTCTTGGTACTCCTGTCAGAAAACAAGATTTATCTGACTTTGCTCTTTTTATCGCTACCGTGCCCATAATAAGTCCGGGTCGGCGCAAATTCACCTAACTTATGACCAACCATATTTTCACTGACAAAAACTGGGATGAATTTTTTGCCATTATGCACAGCGAAAGTCATACCAACAAACTCAGGAATAATAGTTGAACGACGAGACCAAGTCTTAACAACCTTATTACGGCTTGCTTCCCCTTCAAGGTTCACATTACGCAACAGGCTATCTTGAATGTATGGCCCTTTTTTTATTGATCTTGCCACGAGTTTCTCCTAAAGACTTAGTTTACTTTTTATTCCTACGACGGACAATAAACTTATCGGTACGTCGATTGGTGCGTGTCTTATAGCCCTTCGTAGGGACACCCCACGGAGTTACAGGATGACGCCCACCAGAACTCTTCCCTTCACCACCACCATGCGGATGATCTACGGGATTCATTGCAACACCACGCGATTGAGGCCTTTTACCTAACCAGCGATTACGACCGGCCTTACCAATCTTAATTTTTTCAAAATCGAGATTCCCAACCTGGCCAACAGTAGCGCGGCACTCCTGCATCACTAGGCGAACTTCACCAGAAGGCAAGCGCAATTGAGCATAACGCCCCTCTTTAGCAGCTATCATCGCATAAGCACCCGCACTCCGAGCCAACTGCCCACCTTTGCCAACCTTCAGTTCAACATTATGAACCCAAGTGCCAAGGGGAATAGAACGAATTGCCATCGTATTGCCTGGCTGGATATCAGCTGAGTCGCTCGCAATAACACTGTCACCGACATGCAGACCGTTTGGAGCCAAGATATAACGTTTTTCCCCATCAGCGTAAAACAGCAATGCAATGCGTGCACTACGGTTAGGATCATACTCGATTGCCGCAACACGAGCAGGAACCTCAAGCTTATCACGACGAAAATCAACCACCCGATACTGGCGCTTATGTCCACCGCCAGTATGACGCTTCGTGATACGACCTGAATTGTTGCGCCCACCAGAACGTGTCAGCGGAGCCAATAGAGACTTTTCTGGCTTATCCTTAGTGATCTCCTCAAACGTAGAAGAGGTCATATGACGCCGACCATCTGAGGTTGGATTATATTTCTTAATGCCCATGTTAACTACTCCATACCGGCAAAGCGCTCAGCCTTACACACCATAAAAATCTATATTTTGACCCTCTTCAAGAGTCACATATGCCTTTTTCCAATTGTTGCGTTGCCCCATATTAGCACCAACACGCTTAACTTTACCTCGCAACTGGATCGTATTTACAGCTTCGACTTTTACATCAAATGCTTTCTCAACCGCTTGTTTAATCTCAATCTTGTTAGCATCTCTACCAACCTCAAAAGCGACAATACGAGAACTCTCTTTCAATGCATTCGCTTTTTCAGAGATTAGCGGCCTGCGGATAACTTCATGCAAGGGTTTCATTTCTCCAAAGCTCCTTCAATCTCAGTCACAGCAGCATCAGTCAGAACAAGGTGTGGGTATTTAAGAATATCGTAGACATTCGCACCATCAGCTCGCAAAATCTTGACATTATGCAGGTTTCTTGCGGAAAGTTCAACCATAGAATTGGCTTGATCAATTATAAATAACACACCATCAAGCTTGAACCTGCTAACAAGTTCTGCAAAAGACTTCGTACTGATTTTGTCCATTGAAAGTTTATCGACAACGACAAGCTTCTCAGCTTGATAACGGGCCGAAAGAGCACTACACAACGCAGCCTTCTTAACTTTTCGGTTAAGCTTAAAATCATATGAACGCGGTGACGGACCAAACGCAGCACCACCACCAACGAAATGTGGAGCACGCGTGGTTCCTTGACGGGCATTCCCCGTCCCTTTTTGCCGATATGGCTTCTTGCCCCCACCAGCAACAGCGCTACGGTTTTTAGTTGCCGCAGTTCCTTGGCGTCTTGCTGCCAGCTGATATCGAACCATATCATGCAGAAGATACTCTTTTACTTCAGTATTAAAAACAGCCTCAGCGAGTTCTCTCTCACCAACCTGTTTATTATCCTGATTATAAATTGTTACAGTTGCCATTTACCTACTCCTAAATCCGTAGAGCCTAAGCTTTAATCCCTTTGCGGATTTCAATCAATCCATTCTTTGACCCGGGAACGGCACCACGCACAAAGACAAGATTTTGCTCAGGGCGAACATCAACTACAATTAGATTCTGTGTCGTTACACGAACATTACCCAACTGACCAGGCATTTTCTTACCTTTAATAACCTTAGCAGGCCACGCAGATTGTCCAATTGCACCAGGCCGCCGTTTAAACATAGACCCATGTGTTGCGCGACCACCCGAAAAGCCCCAGCGTTTAATAACCCCCTGAAACCCTTTACCTTTGCTTGTACCAGTAATATCAACCCTATCACCAGGACTAAACAGATCACAGCACACTTGATCACCTACAGAGCAATCGCCAGTAAGCTTAAACTCACGAACATAAGCAAAAGCGCCCTTGCCTGAATTCTTAAAGTGTCCCATCTCGGGCTTATTCACCCGTTGCGACGCCTTAGCTTGAAAGCCTAACTGAGCGGCTTCGTATCCATCGCTAGCAGTCGTTTTTCTCTGCAGCACTGTGCAGGGGCCAACTTCCAGCACTGTTACTGGAATACGCTGGCCGTCAGCTGCAAAAACCTGACTCATGCCTAATTTTTTTCCTAATAATCCGTTGGTCATTACCGTGCCCTTAAATTGCTATATTGTTCGCCTAAAGCTTGATCTCTACATCAACGCCCGCAGAAAGATCCAGCTTCATCAAAGCATCAACAGTCTGTTGTGTCGGCTCCATAATATCAAGCAGCCGTTTATGAGTTCTAACCTCAAATTGTTCACGGCTCTTCTTATCAACATGAGGACCACGCAACACACAGTATTTGTTGATGATAGTAGGAAGTGGAATTGGACCAACCAAACGCGATCCAGTTCGCTTCGTAGTATCAACGATTTCTGCAACAGCCAAGTCCAGCAAACTATGATCATAGGCTTTCAGGCGGATTCTAATCTTTTGAGTAGACATCAATTATTCCCTCGTATTACTCGATAACTTCGCTGACCACTCCGGCGCCAACGGTACGGCCACCTTCACGGATTGCAAAGCGCAGTTCTTTATCCATAGCTATCGGAGTGATCAATTCTGCGGTCATCGCAATATTATCACCAGGCATAACCATCTCAACACCTTCAGGCAATTCTACAACACCGGTCACATCGGTGGTCCGGAAGTAGAACTGTGGACGGTACCCCTTGAAGAATGGTGTATGACGACCACC
The DNA here is from genome assembly GCF_900107645.1 of Desulfuromusa kysingii. Taxonomy (GTDB): domain Bacteria; phylum Desulfobacterota; class Desulfuromonadia; order Desulfuromonadales; family Geopsychrobacteraceae; genus Desulfuromusa; species Desulfuromusa kysingii. Next base: position 602,686 of record NZ_FNQN01000001.1, on the reverse strand, counting down.
TTCTTCTTTGGTCAGAATATAGGCTTCGGCCTTAAATTTAGTATGCGGGGTAATGCTTCCCGGCTTAGCGAGAACTTGTCCACGCTCAATGTCGTCGCGCTTGATCCCACGAAGCAAAATACCGCAGTTATCGCCTGCTTGACCTTGATCCAGAAGCTTCCGGAACATCTCAACACCAGTAACAACGGTCTTGAAGGTGGGCTTCATGCCGACAATCTCAACTTCTTCCTGTACCTTGATGACACCACGTTCAACACGTCCGGTTGCAACGGTACCACGCCCAGAGATGGAGAAGACATCTTCAACTGGCATCAGGAAGGGGCGGTCAACAGCGCGCTCTGGCTCGGGGATATAACTATCAACAGCATCCATAAGCTCGAGGACTTTGTCTTTACCGATTTCATCATCGCGACCTTCAAGAGCAGCGAGGGCGGAACCGGCAATCACAGGAATATCATCACCTGGGAAGTCGTAGCTGGAGAGCAACTCGCGAATTTCCATCTCAACGAGCTCCAGAAGCTCTTCGTCATCAACCATGTCCGCTTTATTCAAGAAGACAACCATGGCGGGAACACCAACCTGGCGAGCAAGAAGGATATGCTCACGAGTTTGAGGCATTGGACCGTCGGCAGCTGAAACAACCAGAATAGCTCCATCCATCTGAGCCGCTCCAGTGATCATGTTTTTAACGTAGTCGGCATGACCCGGGCAGTCAACGTGGGCATAGTGACGATTGTCTGTCTCGTACTCAACATGGGCGGTTGCAATAGTAATACCACGCTCACGCTCTTCTGGGGCATTATCAATCTGATCAAATGCCTTAACTTCGCCACTCCCTGACTTTGCAGCCAATACACTGGTTATAGCGGCAGTTAATGTTGTCTTGCCGTGGTCAACGTGACCGATGGTGCCGATGTTAACATGCGGCTTTGTCCTTTCGTACTTTTCCTTGGACATGATAAAACCTCCCTTTTGTTGTCTTTAACGTCTACCGTTTATTGTTTGTTGGTGTAAAACAACCAGAACCTATAATAATCTCAAATACACTTTTAACGCCAAACATCCTCAAAAAAAGATGGAGCCCACAACCAGATTTGAACTGGTGACCTCATCCTTACCAAGGATGCGCTCTACCAACTGAGCTATGTGGGCCAAACGTCCTTTTTTGCGCAGAGCTAAATGGAGCGGGAAACGGGATTCGAACCCGCGACCCTCAGCTTGGAAGGCTGATGCTCTAGCCAGCTGAGCTACTCCCGCCCAAACTCTAGCGCACAAAATGTATGTTCTTAGGACTCTACACGACCCTGCCCCAGTTCCTTCGGCCTTACAGCCTCCTGGCGTACAGCAGCCGGGCTTTATCCGGTAAGCCTAAATTGGTGGAGGGGGGAGGATTCGAACCTCCGAAGTCTACGACGTCAGATTTACAGTCTGATCCCTTTGGCCACTCGGGAACCCCTCCAGGGGAACCGGTATTTTCTATTTTTCCTAACGGGCGAACCCGATTAAAGCGACTGGAGCTGGCGAGAGGAATTGAACCCCCAACATCCTCATTACAAGTGAGGTGCTCTGCCAATTGAGCTACGCCAGCACAAGACGGGATTTATATCTTAAGAGTTGATGGAATGCAAGAGAAAAATTAACTATTCTTTTCCTGCATAATTTGAATCATGGTTGCATCCACAGCAGCCATGCCAACATCACTAATACGACTTAAATTCTGTATCGTCTCTTCTGCTGTCCGGCCAATAAAACCCTCAATCGAGGTAATTCCGTGATCATTTAATGCCATATAGGCCGAACGTATTGCTGAGTCGGTCGAACTGACCACTTTCAGGGCACACCCACCTTTAGCACCATCACACAACATCCCGCCCAGATCACTGATCAGGTTGTTGACCGCCAAGGTTATCTGCTCAACGTTTCGACCTGCCTGCTGATAAACAATGGCAACAGCGGCTCCAACGCCTGCTGCGATAGAACAGCCACAGATTGGCGACAAGCTCCCTGTATAGCATTTAATGTAGCTATTCACAAGATGAGATAAGGCAATACTTTCAACAATTTTTCGTTCTTCAATCTTAAACCAAAGACCAACATTATAGGGGACAAGAATAGCCACGATCCCCTGGTTACCACTACCACCACTTGACATAACCGGAAGATTAAGACCTTCCATACGCCCGTCAGCGGCAGCTGCTGCTAAAATCTTGCTCGAAGAAAAAACGTCATCCTGAAGATAGCCTTTCGCCTTCAGATCAGCAAGATAATGGCCTACTTTTTTAATCTCTAGCCCCTGATCCGCCATCTTCTGATTATAACGAACCCCCTCTAAAAGATAGGCATAATCATCGTCATCAATTTGGGCTGCTAAATCAGCCAAATCTGCAATTCGCATTTCCTTAAGGACTTTTTTATAATCAAATTGCTGCAATGCCTTTTGAGCTGGATCAGCGCTAATCAATACTTCGCCATTTTTTTCCAACCAAACCAAATTTGTATGATTGCCTGACAGCACCGACTTTACCGTGGAAACACCATCCGTAACAACAACTTCAATATGCAAACAGCTCTGTGCCGTATCACAACTAATCGTCGCCTTTTTGGCGCAAATAAGTGCTCTTGCCTGCTCAACAAGTTGGGGCGATCCAGCATCGAGGATTTGCATTTTCCGCTCAGGTTGGCGAATCAACGCGCCAAGAACCCCGGCGATTAAATTACCCTTCTCACCGCCCGTATTCGGAACTGTCACCGCCAAACCGTTTTTATAGACACCAGGGTCGACACTAATGGCAATATGCTCAAGGGGATGATCTAACTTACTCGCAGCAATGCTCGCTGCATAAGCTACAGCTGTTGGCTCAGTACAACCAAGTGCAGGATACACCTCTTGTTCTAAAATTATTTTAAGCAAGTTCATCTTCCAACCATCTTCCTTCCGAGAAGAAGCCAGCCTCAGTTATCCACCACGATTTTGGCGAACCACTTCAAATAAGGCAATGCCGGCGGCTACTGAAGCATTCAAAGAACTAACTTGTCCCAACATAGGGATAGACAACAATCCATCACAGTGATTGCGGACATTTAGTCGCAACCCCTTTCCTTCGCTGCCAACCACCAACGCCACGCCCCCTTTTAAATCGGCAGAGAACAGATCTTGAGCCCCCTCATCACCGGCCAAGCCATAACACCAGATACCGGCTTTCTTCAATTCATCAATCGTGCGTGACAGATTGGTCACCTGACAGAGGGGCAGATGAGAAAGAGCGCCGGCTGCAGTTTTTTCCACGACAGGTGTCACCGGACAGGATCGATCTTTGGCAACAATGACGCCATGACATCCAGACACCTCCGCGCTCCGGAGAATTGCACCAAAATTGTGAGGATCGGTCACACCGTCAAGGAGGAGGAAAAAGGCCGGCTTGCCGCTACCACGCCAACACTGAAAAAGAGCATCAATGTCAGAATAATGATAGGGAGTGAGCTTCAGCAGAGCACCTTGATGATTATTATGTCCTGCCAGTCTGTCCAGCTCACGGCGATCATAAAACTTCACTCGTAGCCCTCGCTGCTGGGCTTGAGCGACCAGATCATTGAGGCGATCATTGCGTTCACCACCGACAACCAATAACTCGAGAGGCTCACGGCCTTCTCCCTGAAACGCCTCATATATCGGATTGATTCCGTAAAGATAATCAGCCATCAGGTTGCCAATGCAGCCTCAATCTCAAGGAGAATTTTCCCGGCAGCCTCAAGTGGGTTCCTGGCAGCAGAGATGGGGCGGCCAATCACCAGAGATGTAGCTCCCGCGGCAATGGCCTCTGCTGGAGTACTAACTCTTTTTTGATCATCCAGCGCGGCAAAAGAGGGGCGCACCCCCGGGGTGACAATTGCAAAATCAGAACCACAAGCCGCCCTGATCAAAGCGGCTTCTTTCGGCGAAGCGACGACTCCATCAAACCCAGCTGTTTTGGCCAGCTGCGCCAAACGCACAACCATCTCATCTACGGGGCGATCAATCCCCACCCCGCGTAACGTTTCTGCAGTCGATGAGGTCAGAATTGTCACCGCCAACAACAGAGGTCTTTCGCTACCACTCTTAGCACAGTATGCGTCAACTTCTGCAACCGTCCGCCGCATCATCTCTTCGCCACCAAGAGCATGGACATTAAAAATCTTAACCCCAAGCCGACAAGCTTCAACCCCTGCCTTTGCGACTGTGTTGGGGATATCATGATATTTCAAATCGAGAAAAACCTGGCCACCATGCTTCTGAACCATCTTTACGACTTCGGGGCCACAGCGGGTAAACAGCTGCTTTCCGATTTTAAACAAACCGACATTAGTGTGCAGCGTCTTAACCCACTCCTCAGCCGCAGCAAACTCATCAACGTCCAGGGCAAAAATAAGCCGATCCTTAGCTTCGTGCGTCATTCACTTCTCCCGATCATCTCGCGGATTTTAGTTGTTACTTCCTGAACCCGAGCAATCAATGGTCTAGCTTGCTCAACATCAAGTTCCCGTCGCAGAGCCATGGTTTCCATAAAAGCGACTTCACAGAGCGAATCTGCCAGTAACTTCTTTTTATCCCCTTCGGTAAGACCAACCAGATTCTCGACAATCCGATGGCCATCCAGAGTCCCATCAGCCTGCAATTCGACATCTCTCAACACAAATGAGTAAGGTTGTGGCAAATCCCGCAGGGATTGAGCAACTTCCTGAGGAAACTGCGGACTCACTTTAAGAACCCGGACAAAGATAACCTTAAACAAACTATTATATGCTGCCAGGATCTGACCAAGAACCCCTTCAATCTCCGTCGTTGGGGTCTCTTCCATTCTGACCAGTCGCCTCTCTATCAGACCAAACAGAATCCGCATCCCATCGAATTCACGCAACCCGATTTGACGAAATAAATCTTGAGCATTTTGCTGTCCACTCTGAGCCGCATTCATTAATTTGGCTTCAGCCTGGCTGAGATCAGCAGCTTCCTTGCCTGTTTCCTGCGGATAGTGCTGCAGGGAAATAATTTTGCGCATAAACAACGCTTTTTCATCCAGCCTGCGCAACCCCTCCATGATAATATTCTGAGTGCTCATGGACAGGCGGAGAATTTGTTCTTGCTCAATCGGCATAGACTGGAAATAGAAACCACCAGCACTCGCAGAAAAGAGGGTATAAATAATATATTCGACCTGACTGCGTGCAGCCAACCAGAGATCTTTGGGAGCAACAATGCCACGTTCAACAAGTAACTTACCCAAAGAGTTATGTCGATTTACCTGTGAGCGCAACTCCAGTAACGCATCTTTTTCAATCTTTCCTAGCGAAAATAAAACTTCCCCCAAATCTTCGCTGGCAAAAGAGCTGGTCGCAAAAACAATCTCTCCCTGCTGAAAGTAGAGAGATTTCATCCCGCCGTCTAACTGAATATTCAGGATGCCCGTCTTGCGAAACATATTGAAGTAGGAGAGCAGGTCGGTAATCGCACCTTCCTCCAGAATCCCTGAAATGATCACCGGCCCTTCTGCGTCCGGACGTCCGAGCAACAGATGGGCTGAAGAAGCAGAGATAACCGTCAGCGGCTGCTCTCCCAACGGTCGATAAATTTCCGGCGGTAATTTTATAGTGCCGCCACTACCTATTTTGAGGTTCGGAACTGCCATTACTTTTCCAGTGTAAATGCTAACCCCTGAGCAACCAGCTGCTGTAACTGCACGACGATCTCATCCACAGAAACCATCGTCACAGCACCGCTTTCTCTGACCTTCAGCTCAACGTTCCCCTCCTTCAAGCTTCTGGCACCGACGGTCACTCGCAGAGGGATACCAATCAAATCAGCATCTTTAAACTTAATCCCAGGACGTTCATCGCGATCATCCAACAGAACTTCAATATTCAGATCAAGCAGTTGCTGATAGAGCTTTTCAGCCGCTTCACGCACTTGATCATCTTTCGGATTCAAGAGAGTCACCAGCACTTGGAACGGTGCTAACGGCATTGGCAGAATGATCCCATTTTCATCATGATTCTGCTCGATCGCTGCGGCCACAGTACGGCCGACACCGATTCCATAACACCCCATGACCAGCGGCTGGGCCTGCCCTTGGGCGTCGAGAACGGTAGCATTCATAGCCTCAGAGTACCTGATACCCAGTTTAAAGATATGACCGACCTCAATCCCGCGCCAGCTCTCAAATTTACCCTCTTTGCAGCGGGGGCAAGGATCACCGGCGACGGCTTGGCGGATATCAGCAAACTGACTGACCTCGAAGTCACGGCCATGATTGGCACCAACAACATGGACATCAACAGCATTACCACCAATCACAAAGTCAGCCATTGTTTTAACTTCAGCATCCGCAACCACCCGAATAGACAAACCAATAGGTCCAGCAAAGCCAGTCGGTGCTCCCGTAGCTTCCTGAACAACCTCTTCTTCGGCCATCAAAACCCAGTCAACACCAAGCAGATTAGCGAGTTTAATCGGATTCAACTCACGATCACCACGCAGCAACACAGCCAGAACCTCGTCATTCGAGGTTTGGACAATCAGAGTTTTCACGATCTGTTGTGGGTTGACCTGCAAAAATCGCGCAACATCTTCAATGGTTTTTTGCCCAGGGGTATCAACCTTTTGGACTTCCTGGGTTGCAACCGGGGGAACTGAATCAGCATAAATCAGTTCCGCCTTCTCTACATTGGCAGCGTACTCACAACTATCGCAGGAGACAATCCCATCTTCGCCCGATTCGGCCAGCACCATAAATTCATGTGAGAAGTTCCCACCAATAGCACCGCTATCGGCTTCGACAGAACGATATTTAAGTCCGCAACGGTTAAAAATATTTCGATAGGCTTGATACATTTTCTGGTAGGACGTATCAGCGCCAGAATCTTCCAGATCGAAAGAATAAGCATCTTTCATAATAAATTCTCGGCCCCGCATCAAACCAAAGCGCGGACGGATTTCATCCCGGAATTTCGTTTGAATCTGATAGAGGTTCAGGGGCAATTGCTTATAAGAGTTCACCGTATTGCGGATAATATCAGTGATAACCTCTTCATGGGTTGGTCCCATGCAGAAATCAGCGGATTTGCGATCTTTGAAACGTAACAGTTCTTTGCCATACTTCTCCCAGCGGCCCGACTCCTGCCATAATTCCGCTGGGTTCGCCATGGGCATCAAGCATTCAATCGCACCGGCACGGTTCATCTCTTCACGAATAATCTGCTCCATCTTGCGCAAAGAACGCAACCCAAAGGGCAAATAACTATAAATACCTGCTGCAACCTTGCGGATCATGCCAGCCCGCAACATTAATTGGTGGCTTATGACTTCAGCCTCGGCAGGGGTTTCTTTCAAAGTGGGCAAAAGATACTGAGAATAACGCATAAAAAGGTCCTGTTCATTGGGCGTGATTGGGTAAAATGATCAAGTGTTGAAAATTAACCTGATTGATACAGAAAAGCAAGCTCTCACCAGCAGACAAAAATCATTTTATCAGCAGAAAAGATGCAACATTCTATTGACCTTTTGCCCTCCCAGCACTAAGAAACGGGGCGATCAACACAATATTTTTAAATTAGGTACGAAAAGAAAATAAACTGGGTACCCATCCGACATATGAGCCCCCCCCACCAATGGTCATTGTGCTTACGTGAAATAACAACTCTAGAGAAAAAGTCAAAGCGTTGGGCCAAACTAAGAACCCCAGATTCGCCTTATCCTTTGTTTAACGATCAATATTCACCTTGATCGTCAATTAACTTCCACGCTTCTTCAACCAGAACATCGGCCAAATCAGCCTGCGGCACCTTGCGAACAATTTCTCCGTGACGAAAGAGAATCCCCTGCCCTAAGCCCCCAGCAATCCCCAGATCGGCCTCTCGGGCCTCCCCCGGGCCGTTGACCACACATCCCATCACAGCGATGGTGAGGGGATGTGGAAAGTCGTGTAACCGCTGCTCAACCTCTTCAGCGATAGCAATGAGATTAATCTGGCAACGTCCACAGGTCGGACAACTGACGAATATGGGCCCTTTTTCTCTCAACCGCAGACTTTTTAGAATTTCCCAACCGACCCGTACCTCTTCGACAGGATCACCGGTGAGGGAAACCCGCAAGGTATCGCCAATCCCATCATACAGTAGAGACCCTAGGCCAATAGCGCTCTTGATCGTACCACTCCAGGTTGTCCCCGCCTCTGTCACTCCGATATGCAGGGGGTAATCAACCTGGGCCGCTAAAGCTCGATACGCATCAACTGTTCTTGAGATATCAGACGCCTTCAGGCTCACTTTAATATTTTGATAGTTCAGATCTTCGAGAATTCTGATATGCCTCAACGCACTCTCGACCATCGCTTCAGCCGTCGGATGGCCATATTTCTGCAATAATTCCCGCTCCAACGAACCAGCATTAACCCCGATACGAATCGGTACTTGACGTTCAGCACAGGCCGTGACGACCTCCTTGACCTTCCATCGTTCCCCGATATTGCCGGGGTTCAGACGTAAGCCATCGACGCCATTAGCGACCGCCATCAATGCCAGCTTGTAATCAAAATGGATATCGGCTATCAACGGTATTTGACAGCCCTGCTTGATGGCAGCTAAAGCTTCGGCGGCTTCCTGATCCGGAACCGCACAACGGATGATTTCACATCTAGCCGCCTGCAACGCTTCAATCTGGGCAAGGGTTGCTGCCACATTACGAGTATCGGTGTTACACATTGATTGCACACTGATCGGTGCATCACCACCAATGGCAAGTTGCCCAAGCTTAAGCTGACGAGTTCTATGTCGCAACGGTTCACTCCTGATTAAATTTAACAAGTCAATTTCTCGTGGCGCAGTTTAACTAAGTTACCGGCACCAGGCAACCAGCAAAAATTGACAGAACCTGGGAACTAAGGGTAATCTGCCGGCCCTTGGAACTAATCTCAATCAAATGAAGGACCACGGCATGAAAAAACCGGCTCAAAAGCGTTCAACAAGCAAAAAACAACAGCCTGAAACTCTGAAGTTAACAATTGACAGACTCGATCACGATGGCATTGGCCTCGCTCCGTATAACAATAAAATTGCCGTCGTCCAAGGGGCCTTTCCAGGGGAAACTGTGATCGCAGAAGTTGAACATATTGGCCGTACCCACATTTTCACGCGGCTGCTCCGGACCCTGCGCAACGCTCAACAACGGACCACAAATGTCGCTTGTAAAGTTGAACATCAATGTCTTGGGTGTCCACTGATCAGCATGAAATACAGCGATCAACTGCTGTTCAAACAACAACGGGTCACCTCAGCACTGCAAAAACAGGGGTTGTTGGATGACATCGATGTCCCCGCAGTATTCCCCTCTGATCCTCCATTTGGTTACCGTGCCAGCGCCAAACTTGCATTCTCTCGTCACCGGGAGAAAGTTTTTATTGGTCTATATAAACGGGGCAGCCATGAGGTGATCGATTGCCCTGAGTGTCCGGTCCATCACCCACTGATTAACAAGATTACTGCCGTCGTTCGCGATGAGGTTCAACGACAGAACATCTCCGTTTATAATTCCCGGCACCAACGCGGCCTCTTACGTTATCTGGTGGTTCGCGTCAGTCCCCACAGTGGCAAAGCGCTAGTGACCTTTGTCAGCAACTTCCGCGATCTGCAACAGCTGCCAAAGCTGGCAAAATGGTTGATGCGGAAAGTCCCGGAGGTTATCGGCGTCCATCAGAATATCAACAGTTCTGGCGGGAATGTCATCCTGGGAGAGCAAACAATGCGACTCCAAGGACTCCCCGATTTGATTGAGACGATCGGTGACATCCGCCTGCGCATCGCTCCCGAAGCCTTTTTCCAGATTAATACCACCCAAGCAGCGCGGATTTATGCTCTTGTTCGGCAGTGGGCCCAATTAAATAAGCAGGACTCCGCGATTGATCTTTATTGCGGGATTGGTGGTATCGCCCTGCATCTGGCGAAAGATGCTGGTCAAGTCGAAGGGATTGAGTATTTTGCCGGTGCTGTCCGTAATGCAACAGAAAACAGTCATCTGAACAATCTCAACAACTGTCATTTTTTTGCTGGAGATGCGGCTGAAGAGCTACAAAAGCGATCCGAACAGAGAAACCCGACCCTCATCACCGTCAACCCACCACGCAAGGGGTGTTCTGATGACCTTTTGGAGGCCCTCTACAAGTTACAGCCCAAACAGATCATTTATGTCTCTTGTGACCCTGACAGCCTCTCCCGCGACTTGAAGACGTTGACTGAAAACGGTTACAAAATCAAGCAACTGCAGCCCGTCGACATGTTCCCACAAACAGCCCACATTGAAACGGTTGTGCAGCTGGAAAGGATCGACAAAGCGTAGTATCTAAGGAGTTGAAAGGGATCAGCTACTACCGACATGGCCGTTAAGTTGAATTGCGCCATTCCTAAATCGGGCTAGGGACATCCATAACCTTGAATATGCAACGGGCGAAAGATCGAAGTAAGGGTTCATTTTCTCGCCCCTTTTCAATAATGACCGTTCGGCAGCGTGCATGGGGGAAACCTTCGACATAATGTTCGACCATTTGTCCGGTTTTCAAATATTCACAAACCAGACTTCTTGACATAAAAGAGATGCCACCACCGGACAAAACAGTTTGACAGGTCAACCTCAAATCATCGGATGTGATCACCCCGGAGAAATCATCCAGGCTCCGCCCCTGCTCTTGCAATCCTCGCGTGATCAATTGTCGCGAACTGCACCCTTCCTTACGGGCAAACAAACACAAATCCAATAATGTTTCCAGATCCAGGTTCGGTGTCGGTAGATTTAATTTCGGAGAACTGACAAACACCAGTTCATCCTGCGGTAATGAATAGGTCTGAAATCGTCCGAGATTATCTCCCGCACAATGTTCGACGATTGCGAGATCAAATTCCTTATTTTGAATCCCTTCAAGAGCTTGATCCGGGCTATGAAGAAGAAACTTCAAATCAACAGGGGAACCACTTTCCAACATAAATCGGTTCAGAACTCCGGGGAGGTAAACCGTTCCAAACGTTGGCGTACAACAAAGAGAGACCCTTGGTCGGTCTTTAATCCGCTTGAGCTTCTCCATCAACGAATCTTGGATGCCGAGAATCTGTTTGGCGCTCTCAAGAACCATTTCTCCAGAAGATGTCAGGGTTAAAGAAGGTGCGGATCGATCAAAAAGACTATAATTATAGGCTTCTTCAAGAAACTTGATCCGCTGGGAAACCGCCGATTGGGTCAAATGTAAAGCTCGGGCCGCCTTGGAAAAGCTACCCACCTCAACCACCGTCACTAATGTCTTAAGATATCGTATATCCATATGATTATTTAAATACCAAGGGCTGAGCCCATTAGTTTTCCTAATACAAGGAGATAGATAGATTGTTCCACATATCAGGAACTTATCTTATTAGGCTAATCAATATACCCATCACAATGATTAACTTCAACTGAATTCTTTTGCGGTGTACTATGCAGTGTAAAAAAACACCATATATTCAATAAGTTGAATATTTCCCCGCAAGAAAGGAGGATTTATATTATCTGTGGGGCACGTTATTAATGAGCAAAAAAGATTGAACCGCTCAACTCTCATTTTGAGACTTTAAAGGAGGCAACATGTTATTCAAGTCAACCGGCATTAAAACCGGCAGGCTGGTGAGTGTCCTTCTCCTGGTGATGTTCTTGGCCGCATGTGCGACAGGTGCAATCAGAGAGAAGATGCTTAGCATGCCGCAAGTCGATGGTGCCAGCTACGTGGGACAGGACACCTGTCTCGAATGCCATGATGATATGGCAGAAAATTTCAGTCGCAACGTTCACGGGCGTCTGGCTGATTTTGAAATGTTAGGTGCAGAAAAAGGCTGCGAATCCTGCCACGGTCCCGGCAGCCTGCACGTTGATGGTGAAGGAGACACCGATATGATTCTCCGTCCAGCCGAGCTTGCCGCTGAAGAAGTTGGCGCTATCTGTGCCAAATGTCACACGGACGGCAGTCTGATGGATTGGACCCACAGTGAGCATGCATTAGCCGACCTCAGCTGTACCGACTGCCACAGCATGCACGCTGAAGAACCCCTTAAAGCGAACCTGAAGCAAGAAGATCCTGAGCTGTGCTACTCCTGTCATCAGGAAATGCAGGCAAAAGCCAACTTCCCATCTCATCACCCGATCAAAGAGGGCAAGATGAGCTGTGGTGACTGCCACAACCCCCATGGGGAGTTAACCACCCACGAACGCACCAACGATCTGTGCCTCGACTGCCACACCCGCTATCAAGGTCCATTTGTATTCGGTCATGCCCCGGTTGAAGACGACTGTACGATCTGCCACGATCCACATGGTTCAGTTGCCAACAACCTGCTGGTTCAGAATGAGCCATTTTTGTGTCTGCAATGCCATGAAGGCCATTTCCATTTGTTGCGGTTAGGAAATGAGGCAAATGACGAGTCGGATGCGACAACAACTGCGGCAAACCCACATGGCACAGAGGGTTTTCAGATGTCATTTGGTACCAAGTGCACAACCTGCCACGCAGTCGTTCACGGTAGTGATTCACCATCTCAACCGCTCACAGGTGGCGGTCTGACCCGTTAATATGAGGAGGATTAAAATGAAGCTACGCCATATCTGGCTGCTTGCATTACTGTCAATCCTGACTTTAATGACGACCTCAACCATGGCAAGCGCTGAAGAAACAGCAACCAGCGGCCATATTGAGATCGGCATTTCCGGCATGGATACTGACGACAGTCCTGCACGCGTCAACGAATATGTAAACACAAGATCGGAGGAAGGCTTCAGTTTTTCACCAAGCCTGTCTCTGGAATCAATTAGTGAAGGATCAAGTTTCGGATTAGATGTTGATCTAATGGGACCACGTGACCAAGAAATCAATCTTGAATTTGACGCCAGTCGAATCTTCAAATTTGGATTTGACCACCAAGTTCTAGAGCATTGGAAAGATCACGACAACCTACTGCATCTCGGTGCTACACTCCGCAATGATGCTGGAGGGGACCAGCCACGAGTCACGACAGATGCCACCGTCGGGCAGCTTGGCGTTGATACCATCGCGGAAGCCAATGAGCGCTACGCTCAGGAGATGGACAACGATTACATCGTCACCCGCCGTGAAACTGAAGCGGAATCAAGCCTACACCTGCCAGCGCTCCCGAATATCGAGTTCCACGCTGGAATGCGAATTGAAACTCGTCAAGGGCAGGAACAAGCGATCACTGCAAGTAAATGTAACCAGTGTCACGTTCAAGCAAATGCAAATGAAATTGATGAACGCACTGAAGATTTCACCTTTGGAGCAACCGGGAAATTTGGTCAGGTAACGGTAGAGTACGACTACCTCCATCGCGAATTCACTGAAGATGGGGCCGACCCCACTTACAACTTCCTCAGTTCTCCAGGCACTCATGGGGGCGTCGCTGATGCTGATCAGTTACTGTACTCGGGATCACAATCCTACAAAGTCACTCCTGATTCCAAAAAAGATATGCATCATCTCAAAGCACGTGTAGACATTGACAGTAATTCTTCGGTGACTGCAGCTTATGTCAACGCTGAGGTTGAATCCGATAAAGAGGGCGAAGACGGAACATATTCAATAGATACCGACACCCTAACCAGCGAATTTGAGTCTTTTTTCCTCAAAGGGGCAACAAAAATCGGTGGCCTCCGTCTCTCTGTTCGTGGTGGTACCTATGAAGTTGATACCTCTGACTATACGCTGACATATACAGAACTGATTGGTGCAACCAATATTGGTATTGACGGATACGATACCGTGACCGGTGAAGTTGAATACGAATCTTCTGAAGCCCGCGAAGTCACCGAATTTGGGATTGATGGTGTTTATCGGTTGGCAAGAGGGACAACTTTACGCCTAGGTTATGAATATGAGGAAATTGACCGCCAAGAAGAAGAACTTAACGACACGAAAACGAACTCTTTCAAGGTTTCTATCAAATCACGCTTCAATAGAAAACTCTCCGGTAGAGTCAGTTATCAATATCAGGATATCAGCGATCCACTCAACGGTGCTCATACCGGTATATTGCAATCAGCTGATTATTTGAGCTCTATCTATCCAGGCCTTGCCACAGGAACTACCACTGATTTTATAGGTGATGCCGGAAATACTGACAATGGCGACGGGACTGGATTTGTCTTCTACTGGAACAGTGTCTACCCCAACCGCATGTTAGAAACCTCTGTTGACCCCGAAAACGTTCATGAAATCAAATTGGCTTCAACATGGGCGCCTTCAGCCAATATGGCTGCGACCATTTTTGCACGGGTTCGCATGGAGGACAATGATTCCGTTAAATACAAACAGGACAGTTATGTCCCAGGGATCTCTTTCTATTACGCTCCAAGTGACAAAATCAATTTGACGATGTCCTACACATTCAATAAACAGGACACAGAGAATCGGATCTGCGTCGGCTGGTACCATGGCTGAGCGAACAATGTTTCATCGAGCCAGTTTGGCTCGTATTGCAGCGTTGCCGAGTATAAATCAGATGTTCATACACTTTCTCTTGATGTTAATTACCAAGCCACAAAAAAACTGCATCTTAATGCAGGACTGACCTACAACAATGCTGAAAGCACCTGGGATTGGAATTTCACAGAGCGTGCAGCCCTTTCCACAGCTGGCTACAGTTATGACACCTGGGTTCAAAACAACCTGATCGACTCTTATTCTGATCTCTCTTACGAGCAGTATCAGCTGACCACTGGTGGTACCTACAACTTCACTGAGGCTTTCTACACAACCGCCTCTTTCACCTATGATATTTTCAACATGGATGAAGAATATGTCTACGGTGACGAAGATGGAACCGCTTATTACGGTTATGTCGGTGTTGGTTTTAATTTCTAATTCTTAAATACTGAAATGATTTATTTTAGCCCGACTGGAAACAGTCGGGCTTTTTTATTGTACGGATGATTAGCCACCAAGGACACCAAGAAAAACAAAGGCTTTAACGCTGAGACACAGAGGTGCAGAGAAAGTCGAAATGAGAAGATCAAGTTTTGATTTACTTTAAACTCAAACAAAACGGTTTTCTTTTCTCTCCATGCTCTCCGTCTCCGCGTCTCTCCGTTAAATGAATTGTTTTCCTTGGTGTCCTTGGTGGCGATCAAGCGTTCATCCATAAAAAAAGCGGGACAGAATTAAATCTGCCCCGCTCGATACATATCTACATATCAGATCTTATTTTCCGTCAATGGGATCCCCTTTGTAACCCAGAGCAGCCCAGTCCATCCGGCCGTTGTCTCCATGACAATCCAGACACCCGAGAGCCTCTTCAGCCGGGGCGACCATGTGGTCAATTCGCCAGTGCATAGTTGTCGGTGCAAAACCGTACTCACCACTGTAAGGCAGGCCACTGGTCTCCATACCAATTTTTGCAGACAGTGCCCAATCGGCAGTCGTCCAGAAAGCATCCGGGCCATAAATGTGGTTGGTAATTAAATAATTATTCTTTGTATCGTAAATCTGCTTACCGGTGTGGATCTTAAATGGGTGAATTTTAGCAGTTTTGTCATTGATATCACCCAGCGGCCAAGCAAGTGGAGTTGGAACTTTCGGGTCAATCTTATCACCCACTAAGTAGATTCCTGCTTTACCGTTAAACCAAGCATAGCTTGGCTCTTGGTCTGCTTTCCAGGTCTGTGTTCCGACTGTTTTTTTGTACCGAACAATTTTACCGTCAATACCTGCTGGCGACTCGTCTTTACCGCCTGTTGACCAATCCCAGTCCATCTGAGTAGGATCTTCTTTCGCATAAACCGGAATATGACAGGTCTGACAAGCGACACGCTTGGCGTGGGCGTTGAGCCGTGACTGCTCATGAGGCTCGGCATCGTGACAGCCTTCACAACTGATCGCATTGAACCCATCAGGAGAGGTCTGTAGGTTTGCACCCGGGATATAGTGGTCCTCAGTCTTGTGACACTCCTGACACTGGAAGTCATTACCATCAGCATCCATATGAACATCGATAGAACGGTCAGGATAATCAAGCACTAGGCTGATATCACCATTTTTGGCGTTATTACCACCACCACCTAATGCGTGACACGAATTACAGTTTTGACGAACAGGCAATCCAACTTCTTTAGCAACCTCTTCAAGATTTACGTGCTCTTTGGGCCAACCGGCGTTATCGCCATCCTTGTGGTAAGTTCCAGTCGTATCGTGACAGACCAAACAGTCAACGCGCGTTTTGTCGGTAAAATCGAAGTTCTTATCTTTCCACCCGTAACCGGCATGACACTCCATACAGTGAACCTCATTACTCGATACAGTACCACAGTAGTTGTTTAGCAGATTCTTTTTACCAATTGTGACCTCTTTACCATTGGCAACCTGTTTCCGCTCCCAGGTCCAGTGGGGAGTCTTCATGAAATCAATGGCAGCATCTTCATGACATTCGAGGCAGGTTTTTGTGACTTCAGTGGCATCCGCAAATGGACCCTCAATAAACTCACTGTGATCAGTTGCATAAGCTGTTATTGATAACAACATCGCGACTGAAACGCATAATAATATCTTTTTCATCAAATCCGCCCTTATCTTATTAATTAAATATACAGGTTATTAGATGCATTTTAGCCAAAGAAAGGGAAAGATCTTAAGACCTCTCCCCTTCTCTTGAAGCTTCTAGCTATTATAATTAAAACTGCATGGTAATTTTAGCGTATGCATCCCAAGCAGTATCAACAACTGGTAGTAAAGAATATGCTTCACCATCCTGAACATCCGACACTTTGACCGGCTTGCCAACTGGAGAGCCACTACCAGTGTATTCGTAGTCATAATATAGACCACCAATTTTGATAAAGGCGCGTGGATTAATATCAAAGATATAGTAAACCTCGCCTACATGGCCACGAGTCGACAGTTTACTACCGACGAGATCATCTTGTGCTTGGGTGAACGGTGTCCAGTACTTGGATCCATAGTTATACTCCAAACCAAACTTGCCCATAGGAGCAGGAACCTGGATACCAACGTAAACTCCGTAACCTTCTTGGGTATCATCATCTTCAGCGCGAGCTGGCATCATATAGATCTCTGAACCATCGTCACTGAGTTGCGCCTCAAAAACAGCATCGGTACCCATACCACCAAACATTCCAGCTTCACCATTTGACTCAAGTTGGGTCATGCCGAAAGAAGCAAACCAGTTAATGCCATTATCTTCTTCACGGGTTAAGCCAAGAGCGATCAAGTTAATATTACCAATAACCGTACTTGGGGTATAACGGACATTAAAGTTCATATTGGAGAATTTTTGCATGTCTGTATACAAGGTACCTGCAAATAGCTCAGCAAACTGGGTTGGAAAAGCAAAAACACCTGTAAAACCATCAACAACATCTTGAGCCCTGAACAAAGTTGCCTGAACCAGAGTCTTACCATCATTGAAAACATCAATATTGAAACCGCCAAGATGGGTATCATCCAGATTTGAGGTGATATCACCATTGAACAAGGAACCGTTGCCATATTCAGATTCAAATCCCTGACCATAACAGAAACGGACTGATTGGCCTTCCATTCCGGTGATTTCACTGAGATGATAGCCAATAGTAAAACCATCAAAGTTAAAGTTAACCAGATGCCCCGATGGTGTTCCACCTCGCAGTTCGTTTTCACGATAGTTTGATGGAGGGCCATAAGTTGATGGACGCCGACCAACAGAAAAATAGAAATCACTGCCAGCAATATCTTTCCAGTTAAAGAAAGCACGCTCTACATGCAGGGTATCGCCAGAAGGTTGTCCACTACTGGTCCCGTCCATTGCGAAGGCATCCCAAGAGTCAAACACCCGAGAACCAGAAGAATCTCCCCAAGCTTTGTACATATTGAGACGACCAGAAAAGTTCATGTTGCTGGCAATGTCAGCTTTCATGTTGAGACGAAGGCGGGTTGTGTACATGATATCGTTGTTGATATCAGAAGTTTGAGCAGCTTGAGCTAAGGCAAAGGGCATGACACCGGACAATTGTCCAGCCATAAAACCATCAACCATTTCTGAGTTCTGAAGCATCATCTGAGTTAAAGGTGTTAGCTGGTTCGCATTAGGGTTAAGATCACCTCCAAGCATTTGATAAATATTATTTGAATTCGTTCCCGGGTCCCCAACCAAGAAAGTTAGACCATTTCCACCAGCATCAGTTAGTTGAGTACTAAAAGTTCCAGCCATCATATCCGCACTAAACGCATCAAAATCAACCTTAATCCCAGGATTAAAGGTAATATCTTGGTAGTGGAGGGAATCTGCTGTAGTCCGCAAATCTCCAGAGAAGCTGATCCGATCCAAAGCAGAATGGCGCTCCGGTTTCTCAAGGCGATCATTAAGATCATCCAGTTCTTCTACAATGTCAGCGATCTGCTTTTGGAGCTCTTCAATCGTCGGAGCAGCAAATGAGATGGTTGGTAATGCCAGCAATGATGCCAGCAATAGAACGATAAAACGATTCATACAGGGTTACCTCCTAAAGTAGTTGTACGAGCAAATAGTTGGACTTAACCGCAAGTGGCAGGAGCAGGTGAATCAGCGGCACTATCATGCAAGAACTGATTGATATCTTTTTTATCTTTGTCTGAAATCGTCTTAAAAACTTCCCCTGGATGATCATCGGTTTTCTTTTTGAAGTAACGGTCCCACTGAGACATAGTTTTTGACATTGGAGTCAGTTCACCACCTTCACCACCAGAGTCATGACAACTCTTACAGCTCTTTTTAAATAAGTGTTTCCCTTTACGGGCGTTACCACCTTCGATCGCTAAAGCACTTGTCGCAGTGAATGCGGTCAAAATTAAGCCAATCATCAAAAAAGCTTTCCAATTCATTTCTCTATCTCCTTGGTTGAGGTTTAATCACGGCACTCCATTTGTGCCCAACCGATACGAACAATCAACACTGATATATTTATATATCCAGCGGCACCTATATTTAATTGTTTTCAAATCATTTTTCAACCAATATTTCGAATAATTATATATATAAGTTACTTATACTCTCATAAATTCATGGGCTTTTGCTGTTTCATATTTTATTTCAGCGACTTATACATCTATTCAGATATTGACATTAAGATTAATATTACAAAGTTGGTTACTGTTGTTTAGTCGACACTCCTCAGGTAAATGTTCAAAATACCGAAACAAATAAGTGTTTCTTATCGGTCGAACAGTATTTCTTATCGACAATCATTTTGATCTCCCCATTGTACTTTATCTGGTAGTTATTATACTCTTAGCTATCATTCAAAATTCAGGAGGAAAGACCATGATCAAACTTGACTACAGTCAGCATCAATGCCCTTATCCCGTTATCGAAACCCGCAAACAAATCCTCGCCAATCCCGGGCAAGCGCTTGAAGTTCTTGTCAGCGACCAGGCAGGACGAGACAACGTCACCCGATTAGCTGAGAAAATGAACTACCAGGCATCTGCTACGGCTGTAGGAAACAACTTCCGACTCAATTTAACTCCTGCCGCAGGTGAATCCGACGTGACACCGGTCAACCAAGCGGTCAATGAAAGTGCCATCACAGGGAAAACGGTTATTTACTGTGGTAGTGATCGAATGGGGCAAGGCGATGATGAATTTGGCCGGGTCTTGATGCGCAATTTTCTGACAACCTTGCTGGAGATGGAACCACTTCCCGACATTATTCTGTTCGTCAATAGTGGCATTAACCTCACCACTGAGGGCTCTGATATTTTGGAGGCTTTACAGACTCTTGTCTCTCGTGGAGTTGATATTGCCAGCTGTGGACTGTGCCTTGATTTCTATCAGAAAAAAGACCTGCTAAAAGTGGGTCGGACAACCAACATGTTCGAAATGGTTGAGGTTCAATGTCAAGCAGGACGAATTATCTGTCCGTAAATAGATTGATTCAGATTCAGCCACCAGAGGGCGTCTAAATTGCTACGGCAGAGGATCGAACCTTCACAAACAAATAATTGTGTTATGCTGGGGAAATTCAAACAGAAGGCCCTCACTCACGATTTACTACTTCTGATCCCAAGCACTCTTTAAACGCTTTAGGCGCCTTGGTGGCTCTTAAAAAATCATGGAATTCAAATGCTTACACAACGCCAAAGCGGAGTATTGCTCCATCCGACATCACTCCCAGGAGAACAAGCAATCGGTTCTCTTGGCCCTGAAGCATATGATTTTGTCGACACTCTTCTGGCTGCGGGTCAATCAGTCTGGCAGCTGTTACCCCTAGGACCGATCGGTTACGGCAACTGTCCCTACAGTAGTTTCTCTGCCTTTGCCGGAAGCCCGTTATTAATCAACCTGAGCCGGCTGATAACCGCCGGTGACTTACGTCGGTCAGACCTCCCGACATCGCATCATACCGTTGATACTGCTGATTATGCTGCAGCGGCCCAGCGACAATTCCCCGTTCTACGTCTTGCCCATAAGAATTTCACTCGGCGCGGAACTCAAACCCGCAAGGACAAATTCGATCAGTTTTGCAACGATCAGAGCTACTGGTTGGACGATTATGCGTTGTTCGAATCCCTACGCGAATATTACCCGGAACAAAGCTGGCAACAGTGGCCCCAAGACATCAGACAGAGAATCCCCGCAGCCGTACAGGAATGGACGGAGACCCTGGAAGACAACATCAATCTGCATAAATATTTACAGTTTGTATTTTTTGAGCAGTGGCGGGCACTCAAGGAGTATGCGAACAGCAGAGGAATTGAAATTTTTGGTGACCTGCCCATTTTTGTCGCTGAAGATTCAGCTGATGTCTGGACGAATCGGGAACTATTCTATCTGGATGATGCTGACCAGGCCACATTGGTAGCCGGAGTTCCACCCGACTATTTCAGCAGCACCGGCCAGCGCTGGGGAAATCCACTCTACCGCTGGGATAAAATGGCAGAAGATAACTATTCGTGGTGGTTAAAACGATTTCGGTGGAATTTGGAATTATTTGACTTTTTGCGAGTCGATCATTTTCGGGGTTTTTCTTCATGTTGGGCTATTCCAGCGACTGAAGCCACAGCTGAAAATGGTTCGTGGATTGATATCCCCGGTGAACAATTATTTACGCTGCTCCAAAATGAGCTCGGCAACAGCTTGCCGCTTGTCGCTGAGGATCTGGGAATCCTCACTGAAGATGTCATCACCTTGCGCGACAAATTCAGTCTACCGGGGATGAAAATACTTTTATTTGCTTTTGATTCTGATGCGGACAATCCCTATCTACCGGAAAATATCAATGCTAACGCTGTCATCTATACCGGGACTCATGACAACAACACGACCATCGGCTGGTGGCAGGGACTTGATAATGATGGGCAACAACGCGTCCGCAACTTTCTCCAGACCTCCTGTGATGACATGCCATGGGCATTGATCGAAACAGCCATGTCAAGCGCAGCCAACCTCGCCATTATTCCCCTGCAGGACATACTCTCCCTCCCAGCATCAAGTCGCATGAATATCCCGGGGACAGCAACAGGAAATTGGCAATGGCGTTATCATTCTGGAGCAATATCCACAGCAATCATGAACCGCTTAAAAAACATGTCACATTTGTACGGACGCAACCTGTGCATTCCCGCAGAAATGCCACCGAGGTCGTAATCCACTTGTCTGTCCTTAAAAAGCCATGCTATTTTTCGCAGCATCAATCGTAGATAAAAAAGGTCAACAATCTTTTCTGCACCACTCATATGGAGAGCTATAATGAAAAAACTAACGACCCTGTTCATTGCATTGTTTATGTTTTCACCTCTGATTGCCTGCAGCAAAACTGATTCAGCACAACCTGCAGCCCAGAATTCTGCTGCAGCAGAATCTCCTGCTCCTGCAGCGGCCCCAAATCCAGGGTCTGCCAATGTGCCGGGTCAAACAGCCGGGACTGTCGTTGAAACAATGAATGCTGCCGGTTATACCTACGTTTATGTGGATAATGGCACAGAAAAAATCTGGGCAGCGGCACCTGAATTTGCTGTCAGCGTTGGTGATGAAGTCATGATCCCGGAGGGGATGGCGATGCATAACTATCACAGTCAAACATTGGATCGTGATTTTGATGTTGTCTACTTTGTTGAAGCTGTCCTCAATGCCAGCAATCCAAACGTTGGGACTGCGGCAATGGGAGCAGCCGCTTCTACCGCCGGCATGCAGATGCCTGAAGGTCACCCACCAATTGATACGACCTCAGTACCACCTGAAGTTGATCTAACTGCGGTTCAAAAAGCCGAGGGGGGACTAACCATTGGTGAAATCTACTCCAGCAAAGCGGACCTGTCTGGGAAGACCGTGACCCTCCGCGGCAAAGTGGTTAAATTCAGCCCACAGATCATGGGAACCAACTGGATCCACCTCCAAGATGGCAGCGGCGATCAGGCTGCGGGGACCAATGATCTGACCGTGACCAGTGGAATCCAGGTAAATGTGGGTGACACTATCGTTGCCAGTGGTCCTCTGACTCTGGATAAAGACTTCGGTTACGGTTATAAATATAACCTTATCATGGAGAATGCCGCCGTCACCGTCGAATAACAGTCACACCCTCTATTTCCAACCCTTCAAAAGCCTCTGGCATTGTCCAGAGGCTTTTTTTGTCCTTAGGGATGTAAAATAATTTTCATGTTGACAATATAGTTAGCCAAGTCTAACGTCAAACAAAACATCATTATAAAAGTTATCACAACGCACCCAGATTCTCGGAAGAGATTCCGAGTGCAAACAGCTTGTTAACATGTCAAAGGAGCACTCATGGGTTTTGAAAATCTTAAAATAAGCACCAAAATATATTTGGTTATTGCCTTGATAATCTTGGTTTTCACCTGCGGAATTAGCTGGATTTACACTGGCTACCGCGACCAGATCCACAAAACAGCTGAGTTGAAACTCAAAGCGGCAGTTGAAACGGCTGTGGGGATCATTGATCATAACAGTCAAATGGCCGATGAAGGTCTTATCACTACCGAAGAAGCGCAAAACAACGCGATAGAAACAATTAAAAAATTACGTATTGAGCAGGGAAAACTGTATTTCTGGATCAACGATACGCACCCCAAAATGATCATGCATCCGATTAATCCAGCACTCGACGGTAGCGACTTGTCTCAATCAATTGATCCCACCGGCAAACAACTATTCATGGAAATGGTCAAAATTACAGCAAAAGACGGGGCAGGTTTCGTTAATTATATGTGGGAAAAACCTGGCAAGGATAAGCCCCAACCTAAAATGTCATTTGTCCAGCGAACCAAGAGTTGGAACTGGATTGTCGGCTGTGGTGTTTATATTGATGATTTGGGAAGTAAAGTTAACGCGATATTCTATTCAATATTAGCAATTGTGTCGTTGGTAATTCTAGCTTCTGTCGCAATGGCATATGTGCTCGCACGCTCGCTGTCTCACCCCATAAAACAAACCGTCGACATGATTGACGAAATTGAGAAGGGGCATTATCAGATTCGTCTCAACCTGCAAAGGAAAGATGAAATTGGCCATCTCGGAGCAGCCATGGACAATTTGAACGACAATTTTGAGACCGTTCTATTGCCCACCTTAAATCGATTAGCCGATGGAGATATCACCTTTAATCCGGTGCCGCGAGATGATAACGATGGCACTCGCATTGCGTTAAAAAAAGTCAGCGACAATCTCAATGAAACAATGCAGCAAATCCAAAGAGCTGGGGAACAAATAACTTCGGCGAGCGAACAGATAGCTGACTCCAGTCAAACCCTTTCAGAAGGGGCGACAGAATCAGCGGCGTCATTGGAAGAGATATCCAGCTCACTCAATCAAATGGCGAGCCAAACTAAACTCAATGCGGACAATGCAAGCCAGGTCAATCTTCTCTCCAGCGAAGCAAAGCAGGCAACTGAAGAAGGAAAAAGCAAAATGGAACAGATGGTTGCCGCCATGACCGATATCAGTGATGCGGGAAAAAGTATTAATAAAATCATTAAAGTTATCGATGAAATCGCCTTCCAAACCAACCTATTGGCATTAAACGCTGCCGTTGAGGCGGCGCGTGCCGGACAACATGGGAAAGGATTTGCAGTTGTCGCTGAAGAAGTTCGAAACCTTGCTGCCCGGAGTGCCAAAGCCGCCTCAGAGACGGCTGAATTAATCGAAGGCTCGGTAAAGAAGACAGAAAATGGCGCGTTGATTGCGAATCAAACCGCTGAATCGCTGGAATCAGTGTATGGCGGCGTGTTAAAGGTTTCTGTCCTCGCGGAGGAAATTGCTGCAGCTTCAAACGAACAGGCCGACGGCATTGGTCAGATCAATGAGGGGTTAGGTCAGATTGACCAAGCGATCCAACAGAATACCGCTACAGCAGAGGAAAGTGCCGCTGCGGCTGAAGAGTTATCCAGTCAAGCCGAGGAACTCCTCAGTATGTTGAAGCGTTTTCAATTAAGAGGGCAAGTTCAGCAGCAGGCCATCAAGCGAACAGTAACAGCACCTGCGCCCCAAAACAGATTGAGCGCTGGTTGGGGACAAGCTGCTCACAACAGCCCACGACAAACGATTGCTCTGGACGATGATGAATTTGGCAAATTCTAAGAATCAATCATAATAGATCTGAAAATATAGCCCGATTATCGCCAAGATGATCGGGCTTTTTTGTCAAAAATATTATTATAAACCAAGAAAGACAAAAACCTTAAGGGACAGTTCGAGAGCTGCAGAGATGAACAAACTACATTCAAATGTTAAATAAAATCTAGGTTTCTCTCCAGCTCAGGGCTTCTCCGTTGAAGGCATTTCTTGGTTTTCTTGGTGGCAGAGATTATGGTTTTTCTTCCCGCAAGCTGCGGTAAATAGTTTCAGCCAACCCCGCAGGCATTCCAGGCATCTGTTGTAATTCCTCCACGGAAGCAGCGCGGATTTTTTTCAAGCTCCCAAAGTATTTCAATAGAGTTTTACGACGACTGGGACCGACACCGGAGATATCTTCTAATGACGATCGTAAACTTGCCTTACCCCGCAACTTGCGATGATAGGTAATCGCAAAACGATGAGCTTCGTCACGCAATCGTTCCAATAAAAACAAACTGGCAGACCCATGACGAAAACTGACCGGATTTTTCCTTCCCGGCAGAAAAAAGCGTTCTTCACTGCGTTCTACAGCTTTGCCACGGACATTGGCCATCACTCGGCTTTTAGCTATGCCGACGGCACCAATACTGGCTTGTAATTGGAATTCTGCCAACACCGTGGTTAAAACCCCCAGCTGTCCCTTGCCGCCATCGATCAAAATCATGTTTGGAAGGACACCGTCATCAACGCCCCGCGCTAAGCGGCGGCGCAAGACTTCCAGTAAAGAGGCATAGTCATCGGCTCCTGCAACCGTTTTAATTTTGAAACGCCGATATTCTCCTTTGGCAGGCTCACCATTGAGCAAGACAACCATACTCCCAACCGATTGATTCCCCTGCACATTTGAGATGTCATAACACTCAATCCGTTCGGGCAAACAGGGGAGATGAAATTTGAGCCGCAACTCCTCAAGCAACTGCTCACGCGCGTGCTTTCGTTGCCCTCTTTGACGATAGGATTCAGCAGCATTGCGTTGTGCCATTTCACAGAGCCGCTTTTTTTCACCCCGTTGTGGAGCCAGTAAGCGCACTTTTTTGCCCCGTTTCTCACTCAACCACTCGCCCAGCAATTCAGCTCCCTCTAAGGTGAAAGGGAGCAACAGTTGATCGGGGAGAATCACCTGGCGTGAGTAATATTCCTGTAAAAAGCTACTGAGCAATTCGGGCAGATCAAGTTTCCACTCAAGAGGATAGCTACGCCGGCCAATCAGCCTGCCGTGACGGACAAACAGCAACGTCACCTCAACCTCACCACCATCTTCATGCAAACCAATCACATCTTGGTTTCCACCTCCATATTCAGTCACTTTTTGTTTTTCGACACTTTTCTCAATGGCATTAATCTGATCACGTAACCGCGCGGCATCCTCAAAACGCATCTCTGCAGCAGCGATTCCCATCCGTTGCTGTAATTGAGCTATCACTTCTGACTCCCGCCCTTCCAGAAGTTGAATCACCCCTTCCACCAGTTTACGATAATCGTCTTGAGTGATTTTACCATGACAGGGGGCGCTGCATTGCCCGATCTGATGAAACAGACAAGGCCGACTCCGCTTGCTACAGCGCTGGATGGAAGAGTGGCGCAGAGGGAAAATTCGATAGATTTCCTTGAGCGTTTCACGAATCGCCGAAGCAGAGGAGTAAGGGCCAAAATAGTGAGCACCATCACTCTTGACCTGACGCACGACCTGCAACATTGGAAAAGGATCCTTAAGGTCAATTCTGACCGAGACATAGGTCTTATCATCACGCAAATCAATATTGTAGTGGGGGCGATATTTCTTAATCAGGGTATTTTCCAGCAACAAGGCTTCTTTTTCAGTGTCGGTGATAATGACCTCAATCCGCAGCACCTTTTCCATCAACAGAGGAATATGTAAGCGACCATCACCACGGGCTGAAAAATAACTGCGCAAGCGATTGCGCAATAGTTTGGCTTTGCCAACGTAAAGAACCTCATCATCTTTACCGAACATTAGATAAACACCGGGAGCCAATGGGTATTTTTTTAAATCAATGGAAATCATATTTACAGGATAGATCAAGAATGATATCGAAATAAAGTCCTCTTTACACCGATTCCTTTTTGTCTGGCACTTACTGAACTTATTGCTATAATAACAAGCTAACGTAAACTCAATCGACGCTCCACTTGCATGAAGGAATAAGGCGTGAATCCATTCTGGGACAACATCTTCCGCCGTAGCGGATACGAACAAACTCTCACCTACTTTCTCAGCACCATGCCGATGTTTAAAATGCTGAACAAACGCGAGTTGACCTTTCTAGAAAATATCGTTCATGTGCGCAACTATGAAGCTGATGAAATTGTCTTCAACGAAGGAGATATCGGTTCAGGAATGTATTCTATTCGCTCAGGACAAGTGCAGATCTACAACCTCGATGATCAAGGTCAAGAAACCGAGCAAGCGATACTGAATCCCGGGGATTTTTTTGGTGAGATTGCTTTGACCGCATCGCGCCCACGTTGCGCCTCAGCCCGAACAACAGAACCCACTGTATTGGTTGGATTATTCCGCTCCGACATGATGGAGGCGGTGCGACGTCACCCTGCCCCATCAGCCAAGATCATGCTGGGCTTGAACCGGGTCATCAGTGATCGCCTACTACAATGCAGCCTCGAGCTGACTAAATTAAAAACTCAACTTAATGATAATCGAGAGCAACTAACAGATGCTTAGTCAAAACAATATGAGCCGTGCCCAAGTTGCCGTTCTTTATCTGATATTGACGACAGCGATCGCCTCTGGGATCGCGATTTACTCTTCGGCTTCAACAATTACGGCATTGTTAAAAACAGCAACAGCAGGTTTGTTTCTCCCGTTGTTAATTTCGCTGATTGTCTCTTTTCTCCTTGATCCGCTGGTTTATTTTTTTGAAGGCAACAAGATCAATCGCACCCTCAGTATCTTCATTGTCTATCTGTTGATATTTTCGTTCGTCGGTTTACTTCTATTCATCATTGGCCCACCCAATTGGAAAGGAATGGCTCAAGCCCTCAAAGCTGATTTTCCGCGCTACATAGAACAAGCCATTGAGTTCTTGAACCGATTGTTAGTCGTTGCCCAGGAACACTTTCCTTTTATTGTCCACTATGATATCGCCGAGCGCATCAGCTCTGCATCCCAATCATTTTTGGGGATGATCCTTAAAGAAACCCCACGTTCAGCTATGCGTATCGGGAGCTTGTTATTACTTGTACCGCTATTCACCTTCTTCTTCCTGCGCGATAGTCGCCGGATCGTGCGAAGTCTGATTTCGCTGACCCCAAACCGTTACTTTGAAATGGTGCTCGATATTTACGCGACTGTAAGTTGGCAGCTATCTCATTTTATTCGCGGCAGAGTCCTCGAAGCATTGATCGTTGGTCTGGTTGTCTGGGTGGGTTTATCTCTCACTGATATCCGTTACGCACCAATTCTGGCCGTCGTTGCTGGAGCTAGCAATTTAATCCCTTACATCGGACCGATCGTCGGTATGATCCCCGGCCTGGTGATTGCGCTGGCTGATTTAGGGATGGGGGGCGAGTTCTGGTGGATTCTTTGTGTTTACCTGCTCATCGCGCAGATACTTGTTGATAATTTTATTCTCATTCCGATCCTTATCTCCAAAGTCTCAAACCTTCACCCGCTCTGGGTTATTTTAGCGATTGTTATGGGCGGGAAGCTTTACGGGATATTGGGGATGATCATCGGCGTTCCAATTGCCAGCATCATCAATATTGTCATTATCGCAACCCGTCAGCACCGTAAAACCTTCAATCCCTACCAACGCTATTTCACGACTCGGGGAAAACTGCTCTGAAGGATGATTTAACTCTCTGCTGGTTGCGGTAAACTGAGTGCAAACAAGATAGCCACCCCGGTAATGAGTGCCGAGAGGAGGAATGCTGGGGAAAAGCTCCCAGAATGTTCTGCCAGCATCCCGGCAATAGCGGGACCGATAGTTTGACCGGCCGCAAAAAAGAAGGTGATAAAAGAAAACCCTGCCGCTGCTTTCGTCACTCCAAGGTAATCGCCCACTGCTGCAGTCATAATCGCAGGAACCGCCCACACCGCAATGCCATACAAAAAAACTGACAGCAGTAAAGCCGCAGCGCCCAGACCTGAGCCCGCCAGCAGATACGCCAAGGTCTGAACCGCAAAAACAATGATAAGCCCACTCTTACGTCCAAGCCGGTCAGAGAGGGTTCCAAAAACAACTCCAGAGAAAAGACTGAAAAAACCAACCCAGGACCAGAATCGACCAGCAACCACTTCACTGAAGCCATACTCTTCAACCATACTGGTCACAACAAAGGTCCCGTAAACCATGTAGGTGGCCCCGAAAGCCATATACAATAAACCTAAAGAGATAAGCACCCGACTACTCTTCGTGGATCCTGAATAGCGAAGTTCTTCCCCGGAAAAGGGGGTCTTCGAACCGACCGGATCCAAGCCAAGGGATTCAGGTTCATTCCTGACCAGGAAGGCAGCAAGCAAGCTGATACTGAAGGTGATTCCTGCCAGCAACAACCAACTGACACGCCAACCGTTATGAGCATAATTCTGGTTCAGAAGGGGGACCATCAGCCCTGAAAAGATAATCCCCAGGCCATTGCCAAAGACCATCAACCCAGCAGCTAATCCACGTTTTTCACGTCTGAACCAATGAGCAATAAGAACCATGGTGGAGATATTCGCCAAGCCACTACCGACCCCGGTCAAAACATAAAGAAGTAACAACTGCCAGAAAAAATTGGCTTGAGACATCCCTGCGAGAGTCGTGGCGACCAGAAACAATCCGACGCTAATCGTGGTCCGGGGACGGAGTTTATTCAGAACAGTCGGAGTGATAGCGACCGCAAAAAGATAACCGGAAAAATTCCCCGTCCCCAGATAGCCCATTTGATCATAAGCCAACTCAAGTCCAGCGCCCATACTCGGGAGCAACATCCCAAAAGCAAAGCGCGCTAAACCAAGACACGAGAACAGGGTCAGGGTCCCGGTGAAAACGATCAGCCAGCCATAATGAAAAGGGAGCTTCTTCACTAAAAGTCCAACATCAAAAGTTGACACGATAAATTCATATCCGTCTCTCCAGAAAAATTCTCAGTCCGAACGAAACAAGGATCACTCCGGCCAATCCCTCTAGCAAACGCCCCGTTGAACTCCCCTTAAACCAATCGCTAATTCGACAGGCCAAGATGGCCAGCCCCCCCTGATAAACCATAGCGATGCAGAAATGGACCGCGGCCATAAACAATGACTGCACTATTGGTGAGCGGCTTGGATCAATAAATTGTGGCAGAAAGGCCATATAAAAAAGGAGGGTTTTCGGGTTAAACACATTACAGACAAACCCTTCACGTAGCGACCGTGACCATAAAAATATGCGTGGAACTGCCGGTTGCACTGCCGAGAAGGTCACCTCTTTCCGATGCAGGGCATTCCATAAGCTACAGCTTCCCAACCAAAGGAGATAACCACCACCGATCAATTTAAGGAGATTAAAAGCGATAGCTGACTGCAAGAGCAGTGCTGAAATGCCTAAAGCCGAGACCGTTGCGTGAACAAATAGGCCAGAACAAATCCCGGTGCTGGTCGCAATGCCATCCTTCCACCCACCACGGGAGGAGTTTCTGACAACTAATAACGAATCGACTCCGGGGAATAAGGTCAATAACGTTATGGCAATAAAAAAAGTCCAAAATTGATCAATCATGACAAAACCGTATCAGTCGGATAATCTTTACAATTACAAACCCGAAGAAGGAGAGGAGATGATCAATTGTCACCAAGTTCACGAGAACGAGCAGCTGACGCCGAGACGGCTTCCATCAGAGTCGTGCGCAGTCCATGTTTTTCCAGAGTGCTGATACCGGCGATTGCCGTCCCTCCAGGGGAACAGACCTGATCACGCAAAATCGCCGGATGTTCCCCCGTTTCACGAACCATCAATGCCGCACCGACAACTGTTTGAACCGCCAAGGCATGGGCAATATCGCGTCGTAAACCTTCACGAACTCCTCCGTCAGCCAGTGCTTCAATGACCGTATAAATGTAGGCCGGTCCAGATCCGGACAGACCGGTTGCAGCATCCATCTGCCGCTCATCGATGAGCTGCACCTTGCCAACAGACTCGAAAAGTTCCTTCACCAGCATCAGATCTTCTTGACTGGCATAATGCCCACGACACATAGCGCTGGCAGCTTCTCCAACCAACGCCGGGGTGTTCGGCATCACCCTGACAACTCTGGGAGCTCCCTGAAAAAACTTCTCAATTGACGCTGTGGTCACTCCAGCAAGGATCGAAATAATCAGCTTGTCGTTACTGTAAGTTCCGGCAACCTCTTCCAAAACTTCCACCACAATTTGTGGCTTGATCGACAGGACCACAATGTCGCACTCTTGCATCAACGCCATGTTGTTGTCGGCCAGCTTAATGCCAAAAGATTCGATAAGATGCTCACGGCGAAGTTCGCTTGGCTCTGAGGCCATAATGTGGTCAGCCGGGAGGACTCCCGACAGCAAACCTTTAATCAGGGCTTCGGCCATATTGCCACCACCGATAAAACCTATTTTATGAGCATTTGTCATGATTTACCCCTTTATTTCAATGGTAAGAAACGGAATCGAACAGTTTTTCTAAAAAAGCGCTGATGGTGTCACCATCAGACTTGATTTGTTTAGCACAGCAGGGTAAAAATTTCATCTGCAGAAAAGGGTATTGTGGCATAATTATTTGCTTCGCATACTGATAAGGAATCAATTATGGATCTCTGGTACACCGAAAAACACAGCGACAATGTCGGGATCACTATAAAAACAACCAAGACCCTGTTTTCAGGGAAGAGTCAATATCAACAATTGGATATCGTCGAAACTTTGGAATTTGGCCGAATGATGCTTCTGGATGGCTTAGTCATGGTCACTGAACGGGACGAGTTCATCTATCACGATATGATCACCCACCCGGCATTGTTCACCCATCCCAATCCCAAAAAGGTTCTCGTCATTGGTGGCGGTGACGGCGGGAGTATCCGGGAAATCATGAAACACCCTGAAGTTGAACTTGCGGTACTCTGTGAAATTGACGGTCTGGTGATCGAAAAATCGATCGAATATCTCCCCACGATGGCATCAGCAATTAACGGCAGCAATCCACGAGTCAAACTTCATGTCGATGATGGCCTCGCCTATATTCGTGATCATCAGAATGAATTTGACGTCATTCTGGTGGATTCAACCGACCCAATCGGTCCAGCCGTGGGACTTTTCGAAGAGAACTTCTATCGGCTGGTTTTTTCTGCATTAAAGGATGATGGGATCATGATCGCCCAGAGCGAGTCTCCCTTTTATCACGCCGACATCCAAAAAAGCATGTATCACAACTTACGGGCGGTCTTCCCTATTGTCGAGATGTATCAAGCCTTTATTCCCACTTACCCCAGCGGCTTCTGGAGTTTCGCGTTTTCCAGCAAAATCTATCATCCGACGAAAGACTTCGATCATGATCGCGCCAAAAACAGAAATTTTAAAACCCGTTATTACAATGAGGAACTGCATCGCGGAGCGTTTATGCTCCCCACCTTTGCCCGGGATAATATTGCCGAATGAAGACTCAACAAGTGAAAAGCTGGCAGGTCGCAGATTCTGCGAGTCTCTACGGGATTGACGGCTGGGGACAGAAAAATTTTTCTATCTCCAGCGCCGGTGAGGTTACCGTGACGATCCCTTTTGATACCGGTGACGTTGCTATTCCGATTGTCGACATCATTCAAGCAGCCCGTGATCGCGATCATGAGCTACCATTGCTTCTGCGGATAGAAAACCTTTTGGATGCTCGAGTTTCAGAAATCAATGAAACCTTTCAACAGGCGATCGAACACGCTGGCTACAAGGCGGAATATCGGGGCGTATTTCCAGTCAAAGTTAACCAGCAATGCTCTGTCATTGAAGAAATCAGTCGCTTTGGCACAGATTTCGGTCATGGTTTGGAAGCGGGAAGCAAAGCAGAACTGTTACTTTGTCTCGCCAACCTGAATGACAACGGGTTGCTGATCTGTAATGGAAGTAAAGATCAAAATTTTATTGATCTGGGGCTGTGGGCAAACAGGCTTGGGCATCAATGTTTCTTTGTCATCGAATCCCCAAGCGAACTCCCTCTGATTATTGCACGCAGTCAGAAGTTGGGGATCAAACCACTGATAGGACTACGGATCAAAATTTCCTCCAAGGTCGGTGGGCTTTGGACTGAGACCAGTGGTGATCGCAGCAGTTTTGGCCTCAGCACTGCTCAGTTAATTGCAACAGTCGATCAACTGCGCCAAGCAAAAATGCTCGATTGTCTGCAGTTACTGCATTGCCACCTCGGTTCTCAAATTCCTGATATCGAAGAGATTAAGGTTGCCGTTCGTGAAGCAGCCCGTTTTTATGCCGACCTGGCAACAGAAAACGTCCCTTTGAAATATCTTGATCTCGGTGGCGGTCTGGCGGTTGATTATATTGGCAATCAGTCACTTCATAGCCATTCTCCCAACTACAATTTAGCGGACTATTGCCGCTGTCTTGTTGAGACGATTAAAGAGACTCTTGCACCACATAACATTGATCATCCTACGATTGTCACTGAATCAGGTCGTGCTACGGTTGCTCATACGTCGATTTTATTGTTCGAGATCCTCAACGTCGTTCGCTATGAAGCAAATGATCTGCCTGAGGATTGTCCAGAACATTGTCACCCCCTCGTCACACGCCAATATCAGCTATACCAGCAGGCAGAGGTAATCTCTCCCAGCGAAGGTTATGTCGAAGCACTCACCAACCGGGACAAGATCAGAGAACTGTTCAGAAGTGGCGTCATCAATCTGCGTGAGCGCGCTATGGCAGAGAATCTTTTTCTCGCGATTGCTCAGACTATCGCTAAAAAGTTGGATCAACTGGAAAAAATACCACTGCCATTGGACTCGTTGAAGCAAAGTCTGGCCGACATCTATTATGGCAATTTCAGCGTCTTTCAATCCTTGCCTGACACTTGGGCAATCGGGCAGATGTTTCCGGTCATGCCAGTTCATCGTCTCAACGAATGTCCAGACAGAAATGCCACCATATCCGATCTGACCTGTGACTGTGATGGCAAGCTCGATCGCTTTGTTCTTGCTGGGGGTGAAAGCAAAACGCTGCCACTGCATTCGCTAAAAGCTGAAGAAGACTATATTCTTGGTGCATTTTTAATGGGAGCATATCAAGAGACAATGGGGGATCTTCATAATCTTTTTGGCTATACCAACGTCATCAGTATTCGCATTAATAAAGAGGGAGGATTCGATGTTACCAAGGAGCAATCAGGGGACACTATCTCAGAAGTGCTCAGCATTTTAGAATACAACCCGACCTTATTTTATAAAGGGTTCCGGGACAAAGTTGAGTTAGCGGTGAAGAAAAAGAAGATCAACGTCAAAGAACGACAACAGATTCTCAACCATTTTTCAGCCCAACTGAACGGTCAAACATACTTTAACGTTTGAATATCCTGGCAGTGGAGTATTTTTACCCGGAGTGACAGCTATGACAATAACAGAGTTAGCTAAGTTTGATGGTCGTGATGGACAACCGGCCTATGTTGCAGTGAATGGAAAAGTTTATGATGTCAGCGCCAGCTCATATTGGCAAGACGGTCTTCATGAAGGGGAACATCGTGCAGGGCAAGATCTGACCGCAGAGTTGAGACAGGCACCACATCTTAAAACGGTCATTGAGGGCTTCCCTCTGGTCGGTCAGATTGAATCGAAAACTGTCGGGGCAGAAAAACCAGAGCCGGGTATTTCGTTACTGTCAATCGTCATTATTGCTTTTGTGATCCTGTTAATGCTCGCTACCTATATGGTTTAATTGGCAGTAACGGTCACCTTGCACCGCTCATCCCCCATAAAAATCAATCGCTGGTATCAGGCCAGCTTATTGCCCAGCACCTTAAATCACAGCAGTTTCTCGATCATCCCGGGAAGGAGACCACAGACCTCTGTTTTCGCCAATACCGCCGCAATATTTGTTTGCTCTATCCCTTCTTCCGCCATTGTCAACATATGGCCAGAACAGAGGATGACTGGCGTTACTGGAGAGATCTTGAAGATAGCCTGCGCCAACTCAATCCCACTCATTCCAGGCATTGACTCATCGGTGACTACCAGATCAAAAGTTTCGACCTGCTGCTGAAACTTTTCCAACGCCGCCGTGCCATTAAATTCACAGGTGACAGCATAACCACAATCATCCAGAAGTTCCGCCCCCAGCAAGGCAAGACACTCCTCATCATCCACATAAAGAATATGCTTCTTGGTGGTGCCAGTTAATTCTCCAGACATGTATAAAACCCCTCGTCTTTGACGTTTGGTAACCACACACGAGTCACAAACCAGGTATCAATACCAGAACAATACCCTGTAACCGAGGATCATGCAGACGTCTCACTTCAGCGCGAAACATTTGCTTGCGCACTGTAATATCCGCCCTCGGCAAGCGCTCGGTCTCCAAGCGATCAATTAAATCATTGATTTCATCTGGAAACACATCTTTGCGCTCATTTCCCAACGGACCCATCCCCCCATGCGGGAACAATTCACGCGCATATTCATTACAGTGGACGATCAAATCTTCCGGGTCAATACCAAAAACAACGACCGGAAGAACATCCAAAACCCCTTGAGATACTTGCAATATGCGATTGCGGATATCCAAAGCTTCCGTCCGTTTAGCCACCTGCTGTTCTAAACTTTTATGCGCTTGCTCCAACTCGATATGAATCGACTGCAATTTTTGGCTAAGCTGTTTATTTTCGAACCGTAACGCCTGAGAATCCAATGCCGAAGAGATCGTCTGTAACAGCTCATCATCGTTCCAAGGTTGCAGAATAAATTTATCAATCTCACCTTGATTCACAGCCGCAACCATCGCCCCCGTGTCAGCAGCATCAGACAACACAATTCTCATGGTTTCAGGCCAGCGTTCATGGGCTTGTCGCAAAAATTCAACCCCTGACATTTCCGGCGTACGCAGGGCAGCAATGACCATGTGGATATCAGCCTCATTCTCAAGGATTTTAAACCCTGCTGCGGCTGATTCTGCAACTAAAATTTCATAGTTGCCCCTTTCCACCAAAAGAGAACTGAGAGCATTGAGGACACTTCGATCGTTATTGACACAGAGAATTTTTATCATTTTCACCATTATTTTTATCTTCTCAGATCAAGAGGTGTTTTTACGTGAATGACGTCTCTTGTCCGAGTCCACAATTAACAGTCATCTCGCCGTGTCGCCATACCCTGCATTCTATCAACGATGAATACAATTAATAGCATTGGTTGGCAAACTGACCAGAGCCATAACGATTTCCAGTTCCTGATTTTCAACGTTACAACTAAAGGAAACTAAAGCATGATAAAATAAAAAAACATTAACATATCAATCATTAATGCTCAACAATATTTAACATCAAAATGAGAAAACCCGATTAGTACTTGCTATCTTGAGCAAAAATTAATAAACTTAAATCCAATACCCGATACGAATCAATAAATTATCAGCGAGTTGGAGGCTGACCCTATGGCCAGAATGGTTGAAAATCCCGATCTTGCATTCCGTTTAGCACGTGCGATTGTTTCAGATATCGCCTTGTACAATCAGGACAAGGTATCTGAAGGGATCAAAAGTGATAGTATCTTTGAGTTGATGAATGAGGAACTGGAAGAGGGGCGAGAGCACTTTTTCACTAGAGTTTCCCCCGAAATGAAAAATCGTGACCAGCTGTACGAACGCGCAATTGTTGATGTCATGATCAAACAGGCGGGAAAGATTGAAAGTCAGATTTGGTAGATGGAAGAAAGTCAGCAGCTACTCTTTTCAGAAGATCGCCCTGCGGAGCGGCTCGATACTTTTTTATCAGAGTGTTTTCCCAATATCAGCCGCTCTCAGTTAAAAAAATTGATAGATAACGGTCAAATCACCCTCAATGGATCTCCGACCAAATCCAGCAACAAATTAAGGGGTGGTGAATCCATTCAAGTGGTTTTCTCTGAACCAGAACCCGTTACAGCATGTCCAGAAAACATCCCTCTGCACATTCTTTATGAAGATCAGGACGTCATCGTCATCAACAAACCAGCGGGAATGGTTGTTCACCCGGCAGCGGGTCACTTCAACGGCACTCTCGTTAACGCGCTGCTGTACCATTGCCAAGATCTTGCTGGCATCGGTGGGGAGTTACGTCCCGGCATCGTCCACCGGATTGACAAGGACACCTCTGGAGTCATCATCGCCACTAAAAATGACCTGAGTCATCACCATCTTGCCGCCCAGTTCAAAGATCACTCCATTAATAGACGCTATCTGGCATTGGTTCATGGTTTCCCGGTGCAACCATCAGGGACCATTGACCATCCCATTGGCAGACATCCAACCCAACGGAAAAAAATGAGTGGAAAGTCCAAAAATGGAAAACGGGCGGTCACCCACTGGAAAACTATAAAGCAGTACAATAACAGCAAATTAACCCTGATTGAACTGAAGCTGGAAACAGGACGGACTCATCAAATCAGAGTCCATTTTTCAGAGATAAATTGTCCTCTTGTCGGCGACCCACTCTATGGCAACAAATCCAGAACGACGGCTATCAAGGATGGACACTTACGACAATTAATAAGTCAGTTGCCGGGCCAAGCTCTTCACGCGCAAAAACTTGGTTTTATTCATCCAAGAAGTGAAAAATATATGGAGTTTTCCAGTGAAATGCCTGAAACTCTTTCTAATATCATCACTTATTTAGATAATATTTTTCTATAATCAAACCTTTTTCATAATTTTCTCAATGGACCAATAATTCAGCCTTGGCAAGTGTATTTATGCCACTTTTCAATCACGGAGTTTTTGATGAAACTTGTTCGCAAAGGTAAAATCTCGTATCTACAACCCACCAAGCTGCCAACCGGAATGGTTGCGGGATTTAGCACCCGGAATGGTGGTGTCAGTCGCCCCCCTTTTAATTCTTTGAATATGGGGACAGATACTGCAGACCAACCGACAAATGTGGAGAGTAACCGAGCCGCATTTACACGCGCCTTCGACCTCTCCCCACACCAATTACTGACAGTTAAACAGGCTCATGGAGACGATATCCTCCTGATTGACGAAAATAACGCGGATCTCAGTCATTTTTTAGCCGTAGAAGTTGATGCGATTATTACCAATCAACCAGAAATCATGATCGGAATTTTGACTGCAGATTGCTTTCCTTTGCTCATCTGGCACGAAAACAAAAAAATTATCTCAACTGTTCATATAGGCTGGCGTGGGGCCGCAAATGGGTTAATCGCTAAAACGATACAAACAATCCATACCCATTTCGACTGCCCGATTGAGGAACTTCAAGCTGCGATTGGCCCTGGAATTGGCGCCCATACCTATGAAGTTGATCGCCCCGTGCGTGATGCATTCAGACAGGGAACAGGATTCTGGAAGGAAATTTCCAAAGAGATCAGCTTGGGGCATTGGCAACTCAATATCTCCCTTAGTTGTCAGCTGCAACTTGAGCAAGCTGGTCTTAAAGTAGAAAACATAGAAACGGCAAAACAGTGCACTTGCTGCCATCCAGAATTGTTCTTTTCCCATCGACGCGACAACGGTGTGACCGGGCGGCAAATAAGTTTTTTAAAATTAAGCTAACAAATTATATAGAATTTTGAATTTTTATTGAATCAGGGGGGTCAGTTCAGATTTTTGTCAGAATTATCGACTATACTCATAAACGATTTATGTTATTGATTTTTTCGATTTTGATGTTCCGGAGGGGGGAAGTCCCCATCATCGTAGCCGATGATGGGGACTTTCGATTTTTAAAGCGGTTTATTTTCGCCAGAACGATGGGAAAAAGAGAACCAGAACAGTAAAAAGTTCGAGTCGTCCCATCAACATACAGGTGATCAGGACAATTTTACCAAACCCGGGGACATGAGCAAAGTTATCGACAGGTCCGACAGAACCAAGTCCTGGGCCAATATTCGCAAGGCAAGCGACAACCGCAGAACCTGCAGACACAAGGTCCATACCACTCGCAGCGACCAAGAGGGAACCAATCACAAAAACCCCGATAAAAAGAGCAAAAAAGCCCAAAATGGCTTGCAGAACTTCTTTATCAACGGGACGATTTCCAAGCTTCACCAACCTGATTGCCCGAGGATGAATGAGGCGGAAAACCTGAACTTGTGCATGTTTAAAGAGCAGTAAGATTCGAGCCACTTTCATACCGCCACCTGTCGAACCCGCACAGCCACCGATAAACATCAACAATAATAAAATATATTGAACCACAACCGGCCACAACTCAAAATCAGCTGTGCCAAATCCTGTTGTGGTCATGATGGAAGAGACCTGAAAGATGGAGTAACGGAGATTATCGCCAATGTGCTGATAAATCCCGCCAGACCAATTGAAATACATAATCGTGAGGGTAGCGGCCAGAATAATCCCAAGATAAACCCGCAACTCTTCACTCTGAAAAAAATCTTTGCCTTTTCCCCGTAATATCTGAAAGTGGAGCGCAAAGTTAATCCCAGCCAGGATCATAAACAGGGTCACCACACCATCAATATAGCTGCTATCATAAGCGGCCAAGGAACTATTTCTCGTTGAAAAACCACCAGTTGCCAACGTCGCAAAAGAGTGACAAAGAGCATCAAAAAAACTCATCCCCCCAAACATAAGCAACAAGGTTTCAACCACCGTCAGCAACACATAGACACCCCAGAGCATTTTCGCGGTATCTTGAATCCGTGGCTTCAGGCGGTCAGCAGTGGGTCCGGGGACCTCAGCTTTAAATAGCTGCATACCACCAACACCCAACATCGGTAAAATTGCCAAAGAGAGGACAATAATCCCCATACCACCAAGCCAATGGGTCAACGCGCGCCAAAACAATAGACTCTGTGGCATCGCTTCGATTTCAGTCAAGATGGTGGAGCCCGTTGTCGTGAAGCCACTCATGGTTTCAAAAATGGCATCGAGAGGTGAAGCAATCGCTCCGGAAAACAGATAAGGAAGTGCACCAAAGATCGCAAATACAGTCCATCCAAATGTTACAACGGCAAACCCTTCACGCAACGTCAACTCTTTTGGACTCTTACAAAACCAGAACAACAGTCCACCGACACCAAAACAGATCGCGGCGGAAACAAGAAAAGCAGCCCAAACACCATCGGCGTAGTACCAGGAAAAAGGGAGTGGGACAAAAAGCGATCCGCCAAGAAAGAGAAGTAACG
Organism: Desulfuromusa kysingii; assembly: GCF_900107645.1. Lineage (GTDB taxonomy): Bacteria > Desulfobacterota > Desulfuromonadia > Desulfuromonadales > Geopsychrobacteraceae > Desulfuromusa > Desulfuromusa kysingii. Next base: position 562,726 of record NZ_FNQN01000001.1, on the reverse strand, counting down.
CCCCCAGAATACGTAATGTCAAAATAAGATTCATTCAGGCAAAAAACCTTTCAACTTTCTGCAACGCTTCAGGAAGGGTGAAGACAACAACTCGATCCCCGACTTCAAGCATACTGTCACCGCTGGGGATCTCATATTTATCACCCCGGACAATCGCTCCAATAATAGCTCCACGCGGAAAATGTAAACTACTTAAAGGGGTTGTCAACAGGCCACTGTCTTTGCCGATCTCCAATTCTAAAACTTCGGAGTTACTCCCCTCAACCGCCGTCAGAGAAATAATATCGCCCCGCCGTACAAATTTCAGGATGGCTCCAGCTGCCGCCAGACGGGGTGAAATACAGGCGTCAATCCCCAAGTCAGAAGCCAGCCCAATCAACTCGGGTTGACTCACCAACGCCAATGTACGGCGAACGTTATGTTGCCTCGCCAATAAACAGGTCAGGATATTTGTTTGGTCATTTTCAGTGACAGCAATAAAAACATCGGCATCGGTCAGACCTTCATCAATCAGGGTTTGAACATCTAACCCTTCAGCGTTGATGACAACCGCCTTATTTAACTGTTCAGCTAACTTGTAGCAACGATCCTCGTCCTTTTCGATCAACTTGATCTGAAAATGGAGCTTTTCCATATTCTGAGCGACCTGCAACCCAATCCGACTGCCCCCAAGAACAAACACCCTGCGGCTTGATTTTTCTTCTAATCGCTCAGATTGTAACAGGTAATTGATCGCTGGGAGTTCTTGTTGCGGTGCAAAGATAAAAATTCTATCGCCGGCCTGAATTATGTCATCTCCTCGCGGGATAATCGTATCATTCCCGCGACTGATAGCAACGACAAGAAAACGGTACATCCCTCGTAATTCACCAAGCTCTGCAAGGGTTAAATCACACAGAGGGCTTTCTGCATCGATCCTGTAACCTTGAAACAGAATCTGACCATCGGCAAATTCAGCGACATCAAAGGCTTTGGAATTACAAGCCAATTTAGAGAGTTCTTCAGCAACCGCATCATCGGGGTTGATCAATAGATCAATCCCGAGTTTTTCTTTTGAAAGTATAGCTTTTCGACTGGTGTACTCAATATTCTTGGTCCGTGCGACGAGGATTTTGACCTTATATTCACGCGCTAGCAAACAGGCAAGAATATTGACCTCATCCATATTGGTCACGGCAATAAAGATATCTACGTTGTTAATGCCAGCCTGCTCTAAGACCTCGGCGCTCGCTCCATTGCCGACGACACCAAGGACATTCAAACGATCCTGAGCCCGTTCGACAACAGCTTCATCCTGATCAACCAGAGTCACTTCATGCCCCTCACGCGACAAGCGGTCACACAAAAAATAGCCGACCTGACCGGAGCCAACAACAAGGATTTTCATAAGTTATCTCTTCCATTCCAATATGTTTTTAGATGAAAAACAATTCGACAAGATCGCATAAATCGGTAAATTGTGCAATAATCTGGGCACTGTGAAAGGAGATGAGATGGATTGGGAACTGGATATCGACGAAGAGCAAATCCGCAGAGAAAGGAACAAGGCCCGGGAGCTACGCAAACAGAGCTGGTGGAAGAACCGGATCGGAAGAGGCGTTTGTCACTATTGTGGCAAATCGGTCCCGCCCAAAGAACTGACCCTTGATCATGTTGTTCCTGTCGCCAGAGGTGGACGGTCAACCAAGGGCAACTGTGTGCCAGCCTGTAAGGACTGCAACAATCAAAAGAAAAACCTCCTGCCCATGGAATGGGACGATTATCTACGCCACCTGCAAAAATAATATCGCGCTCATGCCCCTGCCATACCAACCCCGGCAATCTGTTCCCCACAATGGCAACATTCCCCCTTCACATTCAACTGATTGCTGATCTCATAACGATTCCGGCGAATCAAGAGATGGTGACAAGTCGGACAATAAGTGTTTGTCTCCTCACCGACATTCCCCATATAAACATATTTAAGACCGGCCTTATGCCCGATGGCTACAGCCCGTAACAGCTCTTCCTGAGCGGTCTTCGGGATTTGTTGCAAGCGATACTGCGGAAAAAATCTGCTCACATGCCAAGGGGTATCGGTCCCCAGTTCGGTGGCGATAAATGTCGCCAGATCCTGCAATTCATGAGGATCATCATTGATCCCTGGAATCAACAGTGTCGTCACTTCCAACCAAACCCCATAAGAGGAAAGCCGTTTCAAGCTGTCAAGGACCGGCTGTAATCTGCCACCCACATATTTTCGATAGGTCTCATCCCGAAAGGCTTTCAGGTCGATATTGGCTGCATCAAGCCAAGGGTGAAACAATTCCAGCATCTCTTCCGACATATAACCATTACTGACATAAATATTATTGATCCCGGCATTGCGTGCCAAAGTTGCAACATCATAGCTGTATTCAAAGAAAATCGTCGGTTCAGTGTATGTATAGGCGATCGAACGACAAGCAGATTTCTGTGCAGCAGCAACAACATCAGCGGGGAGAAGGTCGTCTCCAGCGATAAAATGCTGTTCTCGGGGCATTTGCGAAATCTCCCAGTTCTGACACCAAGCGCAACGAAAATTACATCCGGGGGTCGCAATTGAAAAAGACTGGCTGCCAGGATAAAAATGGTATAGAGGCTTCTTCTCAATGGGATCGACACCTTGACTGATGGTCCGACCATAGACCAAAGTGTAGAGGATCCCATTCTGATTTTCGCGAACCTGACAAAGCCCCCTTTGACCTGCGTCGATAACACAATAATGGGCACAGAGGTGACAGCAAACCTGACCTCCTGTCAACTTCTGGTACAAAAGCGCTTCCTGCATAAATAACCCCTATTTCAAAACAGATCCGTTCCGCTCCAGAGACGCAAAAGCGCAGCGACAAAATCCACGGGACTCACTGTCATCTCAAGGAAATTCTCATTCCTCAGTCGCAGAACTAAAAAACCGTCGAGATGATTGTGTCCAGGATTTAAGTATAGCAATGACGGCAATGATAACAACTCGAGAACGTCACGATACTGGACAGGGTAACTCTATCAATGGCTTTGGAGGGAAGACGAAACAGGGGAGTCGACCTATTTGATCCACTCCCCTGTTTCTATAACTTAACTGTTCCAGACGATCTCTACTTGGAGCAGAAATCCTTGACCTGCCTTGCCAGAGCTTGTCCCTGACTCAAGGCCAGATCCAGCTCGTGCTCGCCAGGAGCTCCCATCCATTCGATGGGATCGATAAATTCCCACTTGAGTTTCTCAGTCAACTTATCCAGTTCACGCTGGGCACCGCCAGACCAACCAGCTGAACCGAAGCGGAGAACTTTTTTATTCAGGACCTTTTTCCGCCGGAACATATCAAGCACCCACGCCATAGGTGGGAACATTTCGTATTCATATGTTGGCATACCGAGGATAAGGCCAGCGGATCGCCAGGCAGAGGCGAGGAGAATTCCAACATGCTCATCGGGAACACGGTGAACATGCACCGGTAAGCCCTCTTTGCGCACGCCCTGCACAATATTGCTGACCAGCTTTTCAGTATTGCCGTACATACTTGACCAGATAACCGTCACTTCAGCTTCGGCCGGGCCATTCATATATTCAGCAAAACGGGCATAAGAGTCGATGATCTGTTTCGGGTTTTCCCGCCAGACGATGCCGTGAGATGGTGCTATCACCTTGATGTCCAAGGCGCTTAATTTTTCAATCCCTCTGGTAACAAAAGTCGAAAAACTCGCAACAATATTGGCATAATAACGCAGCGCTTCATTGCTGAAAAAGGTGTGCTGTTCGGTGGAGAGGCGATCATCGAAAAAGACTCTTTCCAGTTTCCCGTAAGAACCAAAGGCATCACAAGAGAACAAAGTGCCGCTACTCTGTTCAAAGGTCATCATCGTTTCGGGCCAATGGATATTCGGGGTTTCGTGAAAGCTGAGCACTTTGCCTTGTCCCAGATCCAGGGTGTCACCGTCTTTAACAATGTGAACATTCTCTTCAATACCACAAAACGATTTCAACAGGCCTGCGGCTTTCCCGGTCAGATAAAATTGCAGTTGCGGGTTTTTTCGGTAAAACTCGGGGAGCCAACTGGTGTGATCGGGCTCCATATGATTGATAATCATATAGTCAATATTTTTTTGATCGAGCGGGATAGAATGAATTTCCGCCTCTAATTCTGCCGGTTTGCCATCAGTGTCTTCGACCAGATCAATTATGGCGGTTTTATCACCTTGGACAATGTAGGAATTAATTGAAATCCCATTAGGCATCGGCCACATGCCTTCAAACAACTGATAGCTTTCCAGGTTAACAGGTAAACAGTATATTCCATCGGTAATTTTTACAGCCTTCATCGTCCAGATCCTTTGTCGGTTTGTATGGGATTAGTCTTTCAGGGATATTTTCATATTTTCAAGGAGTTTAGCAATGATCTCTCGATAACCATCCATGTCTGCCAGTGATTGCAGATGTTGCAATGCTTGAGGAATTTTATGGTCGAAAGGAATCCGGGCAATAATTTTTCCATTAAATTCTTCAACAGCCTGAACTATCTTATTTTCAACCTCTGCGTTGAACCCGGCCTTATTAAGCAGGACAACATGGGGGATAGAAAATTTCTGTATCAGCTCTGCCAGACGGCGGTAATCAGAAAGACCAGAAAGGCTCTCTTCGACAACGGCCAGAACCAGATCAACTCCAGTGATTGATGAAATCGCCTGACAACTGGTCCCCGGCGGTCCATCGATAACAATGTAGGCAATATTGTTCGCTTTTGCAAGAGTTGATGCTTCCCCCCGAACCTTGGTAATCAATTTTCCACTATTATCTTCACCTGGAATTAAGTCAGCATGCACCAGAAAACCGTTATCAATAGTGCTGACATACCAATCGCCACCTTTACGATCAGTCATGCTGATTGCATTGACTGGACAGACAAAGGCACAAGCGGCACAACCTTCACAATCAGAATCAATGAAAATTTTACCATCGTCATCTTGACTGATGGCGTCAAACTGGCAGGTCGAGAGGCAGAGGCCACAACGGGTACACTGATTATGATCAACCTGAGCAATGTCCATCCCATAATAGGCACTGCTTGATTGTGAAACATAGGGGAGAAGAATAGGCAGGTTTGAAGCGTTGACATCGGCATCAACGGCAACAACTGAATCCATCATTTTAATTATCGAAGCGGTGATTGAGGTCTTTCCAGCCCCCCCCTTCCCACTGAGGATGGCAATCTGGCGTGTCATAGTTTTTCCAGCTCCCGACTAACTGCAGTATGCAGTCCCTGGTGAATCTCACTGAATTTCTGGCTCAGGATCTCTCCCCGTAAATTCGCTTTGTGATAACGATCGTCCAAGGGGATTGTCAATGCCGTCTGTTTGGATTTACCCTGAAAGAATTGATCGACACTCTCAGAACCCATCGCTTTATTAGCGATAATCAGGTAATTTTTTCCCATCTGTTGCACAATCTGCTCTGTCTGTTGCATGTCATGAAAACCGAATGGCGTTGGTTCAACCACCAGAACAACCAGATCCGCTGGCTTCAACGCTGCAACTGCGGCACAAGAATTACCGGGAGGACCGTCAATGACCGAAAGCTTCTGCCGATCTATCTTTTTGACCATCTCACCAATCAGATAGGTACCACGGGTGGAACCAATAGTCAGGTCACCGATATGCACCATATTGTCAATTTTCTGCGAGTAACCCGTTCGGATATTGCCGACAGAAGCCTGTTGATAACTGATAGCTTGTTGTGGACAGACCTTTTCACAGAGACCACAACCATGACAGAGAGTTTCGGTGAGATAGACGGTCTTAAGAATTTTATAGAGGGCATGAAAACGACACTCTTTGGTACAAATACCGCAGCCATCGCAAAGATCCTCTGCAAACACCGGCACGGGTTGAGTGACCGGGGTTGTTTGGGAAAATTTCGGTTGCAGAAAATATTCCGCATTGGGGGCATCAACATCCAGATCATAGAATTCCGCAGAAAAGACCTGGGCAATTGATGCGGCAAGGGTGGTTTTTCCCGCACCACCTTTGCCACTGACAACTGAGATGATCACTATGCGCCCCCACCGCAAACCTGATCATTGCTGATTGGTGCAAGTTGCTCAGCCAGGAACAAATCAACCGACTCCTGCACCGTTTGCCCTGCTCCGGCATAAACTTCAATCCCGGCATCACGGAAGCCCTGCAAGGGACGACCACCAATTCCGGCAACAATCAGCTTATCGACATGATTGGCGTTCAACAATATCACCGGAACCGAGCAACCACCCTGAACATGGCCACCATTCTTCATGGCAACAACCTGTTGCACCTCTTGATCTTTAATATCTATCAAAGTGTAATAAGCACACTTACCAAAATGGCCTGACCGTTGTGCGGTCAATCCCGCGTCAGAATCCGCTGGTATCGCCAAACGGAATGCTCCATTTTCTGGAGCAGAGACAGTTTCTTTCGGGGCCTCCTGTGGCTGAGACTCCTGAGGAATCCGGGATAAAACCTCTTCGACCGTTCCAGTGGTATTTTCGTGGTAGGCAATCTTCGCCTTATCTAGCACCTCTGCAGCTTTGGGTCCAACATGACCGGTATAGAGGACATCCACTTTGAATTCTGCCAGCTGTTGCGATGCACCGGTCCCAGCACCGTTGTCAGCTTCAATCCCTTCAGTGTTGTCGTGAGCGTAGACCTCACCCGTTGCGCTGTTGGCGATTAAAAAGTAGGCGGCACGGCCAAACCTTGGATCAACTTCTGATTGTAAAGACGCTTCCTTGGCAGTTACTGCGATAATCATAGTATGCTTAGCTCCATTGTTAAGTGAATTATAAAACTGTAAACGACAACCCCTCTAACTCAGTATGATTCAAATTGGGACGATCGTGAACACAACGAAGCCCATTATAGTAAAATTTTATCCACTGAATCTACCCTTGAGATAAATTGCTAACGTCGACAGCCCCCACGCCCTTGTCCTTGCCCGCGACCAGAACCACATCTCTTCCCCTGCCCCTGCCCACAGCCATTTCCCATTCTCCGACCGGCGCCAGTCAACGCCCCGGGGCATCGAGATGCAACATCCGAATCTGGGTTTATGACGGTTTGACTTGCAGTTGGCGTATTACTGTTTGCAATAGCCTGTTTGGGCGAGCCTCCCCCCTTTATTTGATCAAGGACATCTTGAACCGTTCCTGAGATATCCTCAAAATAAGGGATCTTGGCCTGATTTAAAACTTCAGCGGCTTTCGGGCCAACTTTCCCCGTATAAAGGGCTTCGACTCCATATTCAGATAATGTTTGTGCGGCCCCGGTTCCAGCACCATTTGCCGCATTGATACCGGCACTGTTATCGTGCCCGGTGACTTCGTCAGTTTCAGTATTAATAATCAGATAATAAGCGGCCCTGCCAAACCTTGGATCGATCTCTGATTGCAAGGAATTTTCCTGTGCGGTTATTGCGATTAACATATGCGTTTGTACTCCAATGCTTGTGCCTCCAGGTTCGCCTGCAGGCTACGCCATTGGGGCAGCCAACCGGCTGCCCCAATGAAGAACTATCAACGTCTGCCTCTGCCGCGTCCCATACCTTGGCCACGACCAGTTGCCATGCCATCACCGCGTCTGGCACCTAACCCGCGCCCTTGTTGATTATTGGGACCTTGATTTTGACCTAAGCCCAAGCGTTGACCTTGGCCATTTCCAGCCCTTACACCTTGCCCTTGACCGGCAACGCCTAAACCTCTTCCGGTCATTGCACCTTGCCCTTGTGGTCCTGTTCCATCTCTACCTGGCATAACTGCCTCCTTTAAATTAAGTTGTTTATGAAAGTATTGCTTGCGGGAGTCCCAGTTACAGACTCAATAACCGCAACCACTATGTGCATATGCACATAATAAGACTAGCTCTGAAAGCGGCCCTTGTCAAGAAATATTTGTGCATATACACATAATGGATTAAATAAAGTGGAATGACCTCAAAGGATGTCGCAGACGAAAGATAAAGTGGTCCAGAGATTGGATCGGGAACGAAGCAAAGCGGATGAATCTCTTGACTTAAACAGTGGGTGATATAGATTAACGCTCCAGCGCTTGTAGCATCATTGTCCCGGCCTGCTCGGCTTTCTCCAGAACCGTAGTTTCCCCTCTTACCCTTCCGGCTTCAAAACAATGCAGTGCCGCCACAGAATCAATTAATTGCAAACCGATATCACGGGAAAAATCTGATAGAAGGGTCAAGGTATTACCCATCATTGACTCTTCTGGCTGCTCACAAACAGCTGCGGTCACACAAACCTTATGGCTATCCTGATACTTACCAATCCATTGCTGACGATTGTGCGGATACTGGATCAAGCTGTAACAGCGGTCAATAAATCGCTTCATGTCTGAGGTGACGGTGTACCAGTAAGTTGGTGAGCCAAGAATGACAGCGTCAGCTTGATCCAACTTATGAATCAGTTCAGCATAATCGTCTTTAATGACACAGTCCCAGGAACCACTACAACCTTCACAACCGGTACAAGCTTCAATGCGGTAATCACCAAGAGATATCATCTCAATAGCATGCTGAGCCTGATCCGCAGCTTTCAAAATGGATTGCAGCAGGATGCTGGTATTGCCCTGCTTTCTACGACTGCCATTGATAGCAAGTATTTTCATAACGGGTTTCCTGAGTTCTCAAATAAAATATAGGGGGGTAACATCTATGGAAAAAGGTTATCAGCAGACAATAAGCCTTTTTGCCGGACATGATCACCAAATATTCCCTGTTCAATCAATTGTTGCATAATTTCTCCACACTTTACATGAAACATATCTCGTAACAATCGAACCGCCGGGGTAATCAGTTGCCGACTCGGGCAAATAAGCCAGAGTTCGGTCGATCTGGGGATGAACTCGGGCATGACACTTATCACTTTGCCTGAGAGTAAATCAGCAGACATATCGAGACAGGACTTGACCGCGAACCCCTTCCCGGTGACACACCAACGCCGGACCAGATCACCATCATTCGAGGCACGATTTCCACTCATCTTGACTTTATAGTCCGTCCCATTCCGTGAAAACTCCCAGACATCATGAGTCATCCCGTTAAGTTGATAAAAAAGTCCATTATGTGAGGTTAAATCATGAGGGTGTTTGGGGGTCCCAGACTGATCGAGATACTCTTGGGTCGCACACAAAACTCCTGGAACGTTGCAGATCTTAAATCCATACAAGCTCGCATCAGTTGGTGACCCATAACGCAATGCCATATCGACGAGATCACGATAAAAATCAATTTTTCGATCACTAATATCGGCCCTCAAGGTGACCTGAGGATGACTTTCCATAAATTCATCGAGCCAGGGCATCACCAGATTTCTCCCTAGATCGGATGACACCGCGATCCGCAGTTCCCCATCGACAATATCCTGGTCATCCTTAATTTTCAGTTTAGCCTGATCGAGCATCAGCAGCGCCTGTTCACACTGTGGGAGGTATCTTTCTCCCGCACTGGTCAAACGAAGACTCCGAGTTGTACGGATAAACAACTCCACCCCCAAGGCACTTTCCACCCGCTTAAGAGCAGCACTTGCGGTCGCTGTCCGCATCCCCAAATGAGTTGCAGCTGCAGTGATACTACGAAATTCAGCGACCTTGAGGATAAACTGAAGATCTTCTACCAACATTGCCATTCTCCAAAATAATTTGATAATATTTCAATCATTATACTGTTTAACTGGAATTCATCAAGGGCTATGATCTGAAAATAATAAATGGCACAACACTCGACACTAAAACGGAGATAAAAATGATGCAAACTAAGACCATCGACAAATCCAACTCTCAACATAATGTGCAACGCCAGATCATCGAAGCTTTCAATTTCCGGCATGCGACCAAGGTGTTTGATCCACATCGCAAAATTGATGCCGGTGAGTTCAACACTATTCTTGAAACCGCACGGCTGTCACCCAGCTCTTTCGGTATGGAACCCTGGCAGCTGCTGATCATCCAAACTCCGGAAAAACGTGAGTTGTTCCGAGAATTTGCTTGGGGAGCCAATGGGGCGACGAACGGGACTGCCGGACAACTTGGTACAGCCAGCCACTTTGGCATCTTTCTGGGGCATACCGGGACGACGATGACGCATCATTCCACCTACTTGCAAAAACACCTGAAAGAGGTCAAGCAGTTACCCGACGAAATTGTTGCATTTATCAACTCTGCCTACCAGAAATTTCAAGAACAGGATTTTCATATTTCCGGGGACCGTCAAATCAATGATTGGTCCGCACGTCAGGCTTATATCGCGTTAGGAAACATGATGACTGCAGCCGCGTTGATGGGCATCGATTCCTGTCCTATCGAAGGGTTTGAAGTGGATAAGACCATGGCAGTCCTCGAAGAGCACTTTGGGATCGATCCCACGCGCTACAAACCTGTGGTCATGGTCGCTTTTGGATATCGTGTTGACGAGCCACCACATGTCAAGACCCGCCGTAAGATTGAAGATATCGTCAGCTGGGCTTGAGCTTCGACACCCCGTCATTCTGACGTTTTGAAGGAGGAAAAATTATGCAAAAAACCGCAGTCATTATGGGCGTTATCGAGGCGGTATTGGCTGAGCTCACTGAATGACAAGCCATCAGCTTATAACTCGCTCCCTAAAAAAAGCAGATGGTAGCTTGACCTTTTCAGAACGGTTGGTCTAGTATTGTTTAAAAGGAGCCAAACATGGCAAGAAACAAAGAATATATGCGTGAAGAAGTTCTGGATGCTGCAACCCAGATTTTCTGGGTCAAAGGTTTCAAAGGGACCGCAGTCAGTGATCTGGTGGCCGTGACAGGTTTGAACAAACACAGCATGTATCAGGAATTTGGCAACAAAGAGGGGCTCTTTCGCGAGTGTCTCGACAACTATGTCCTGAAAATAAACAGAGAAGAGACTAACGTTCTAAGCCAGCAACCACTGGGGCTTAACAATATCGAAGAGTTCTTTCGGCGCCGACTCGATCATGCAACCTCCAGTAAAAGCCCCGGTTGTCTGTTGATCAATAGTGCTATCGAGAAGGAACTTCTCGACGAAGAGGCATTCAAACAGGTAGAGCACTATCTTACCCTGTTAGAAGAGAGCTTCTATCAGTGTCTCCTTGCCGAACAAAAGGCTGGAGGGATTCCACCAGAAAAGGATTGCCGGGCCCTGGCCTTTTACCTGCTGAACGTAACCGCAGGAATGATGGTTATGAGTAAAACAGCACCCGACAAAGAAAAGTTGACAACAATGACGACAGTTGCACTCGCAATCCTCAAGAACTAAGCACAGAGACAGTTCAAAAGATTTTTTTTGACCAATTTCAGAACGATCGTTTTAAAGAGAACGGACAACAAAGTCGACTGACAGAAGAACCATTCATCCTTTCAAGGAGATTAACTTTTATGAACAAGCTAACTATCCATACAATCGAATCCGCCCCGAGAGAAAGTAAACTGCTGTTGGAAAAATCCCGTAAAGCATTTGGCAGAGTCCCTGGTCTGCACGGTGTCCTCGCAGAAGCCCCTGGCCTTCTAGATGCCTATCAAGTTCTCCACGGGCTGTTTCAAAATTCATCCTTCAATAACGACGAGCTCACCGTTGTCTGGCAGACAATTAATGTCGAGCATGGGTGTCACTATTGTGTCCCCGCCCATACAGGGATAGCGAATATGATGCAGGTCGATTCTGCCATAACCGAAGCGCTGAGAAATCAAACCCCGATGCCCAACGAGAAGCTCCAGGCCCTGCACACAACAACACTGGCCATGGTCCGTAGTCGCGGACGCTTGACAGATGCTGAAGTTGAGACTTTTTATGCTGCCGGATACAACAAACAGCAGCTACTGGAAATCATCCTCGGTCTGTCGCAAAAAGTGATCAGCAACTATGTCAACGCTATTGCTGAAACACCGGTCGATACACCATTTAAGAAATATGCGTGGACAAAGCAATAATCAATAATCAATAAAAATATGCCGCTTTTAGCTTGTCGTCCCGCGCATGACTGATGCTTCTTCTAACATTACATCCGGGATAGCTCCTTTGAGGAGCCGACAAGCTGAGCGGCTGATAGTTATAGATAAGGCTGCAGAAAAGGAGCTATTATGGCAGAGAAGATCAGACTGGAGATTATTTCCGATGTCGTTTGCCCCTGGTGTATCATTGGTTATAAACGACTGAAAACAGCCATCTTGGAGATGGGAATTGAAGATAAAGTTGAGCTACAATGGCAACCATTTGAGATCAATCCAGATATGCCCGCAGCAGGTGAAGAGATACAGGCTTATGGGACGCGTAAGTACGGCTCAACCGCAGAGGAAGGGGCCCGCAATCGCGCGATGATAACAAAGTTGGGTGAAGAACTTGAGTTCAAGTTTGATTTTTTCAACGGAATGAAAGTTGTCAACACTCGGGACGCACACATATTGCTCGATTACGCAAAAGAACTGGGACTCCAAACAAAGTTAAACACCCAACTTTTCTACAGTTTTTTCAGTGATCGACAAGATATCTCTGATCGACAAATTCTTGAGCAGGCGTTGCAAAATGTTGGCTTAAATGTCGCTGAAGGTTTATCCCGATTGGACGATAATGGGGCCCGAAAACGCATTCTGGAACAGGAGATGCATTGGTACAACACGGGCATTTCATCGGTACCGACAGTCATCATCAACCGCTCAGAGGTTCTCACTGGCGCTCAACCGATCGCTGTTTATAAGCAAATATTGACAGAACAGAGCAAACTGTCATAGATGAGCAGAGTGGTGACAGAACCATTCGGCTTAAAGAAGCATTCTCATAACAACAGGAGTCCTTCATGCAGACAACCTTAGCTTTCGATGTTTATGGAACCTTGATCGACACTCATGGTGTTCTAAGTGCACTAAAAGTTCTGGTCGGTGATAAGGCAAAAGCCTTTTCGGACACCTGGAGAGACAAACAATTAGAGTATTCGTTTCGCAAAGGTTTGATGCAAAACTATGCAAACTTTGCCATCTGCACCCGTCAGGCCCTTGATTATACCTGCGCTTATTATCAATCCAACTTGAACGACGAGCAAAAAACAGAACTCATGAGCATTTATCGTGTCCTGCCCGCGTTTAATGATGTTAAAAAAGGCCTCACTCAACTGCAGACTGCTGGCTTTCAACTTTTTGCCTTTTCAAATGGCGCGGCAAACGCTCTCGAAGCATTGCTGAACAATGCTGACATCCGAGATCTGTTTCTTGATGTTGTCAGCGCTGATGAAATCAAGACCTTCAAGCCGAATCCAGAGATCTATCATCACTTTCTCAAGCGATCAGCATCAACAGGCGCCAACACATGGCTGATTTCCAGCAATCCCTTTGATATCATCGGCTCAATGTCAGCCGGAATGAAAGCAGCCTGGGTCAAGCGCTCTCCAGACGCGCTCTTCGACCCCTGGGGAATTGAACCAACGATTACGGTTCAGAGCTTGATCGAATTACCAGAAGAAATTCCAAACCATAACTCTGACTTGTGATGAACATTTTCACTGGCTAAGACAAAAAATTTGCATTTCAACAAGGAGGAAGCGATGGCTGAAAAAAGACTCAAAAGAAGTTTTTTACAAAGAGTCATGGGGACTCCCGCGACACAAAAACCTGCAGAATCCCAGTGCTGGAACTATGCAGAGGGAAAACTGACCATCGATCTGCAAAAGGCCCCGGAATTAACGGTTTCTGGTGGCGCCTTACGTCTGGAGGGAAACAACCTGCCGCTACGGGTTCTGGTGGTCAACAGTGAGGATGGAGAATATCGGGCTTATCACAACAGGTGCACTCATATCGGCCACCGCCGTCTGGACCCAGTGCCAGGGACAAACACAGTACAATGTTGCAGCATCAATCATTCAACCTTTGATTGTTGTGGTGCAAAAATTGAAGGGCCTGCGCGTCGCCCGGTCGCCAACTTTCCAGTAGAAAAGAATCAGGGGCGACTAATCATTTCAATTGTAGAACAAGCAACTAATCGATGAATGTGACCGCTATTGAGCGGTCTCGTCAAAGTGACATTGTCGATCGACTTGTCGGCGTAACCAGCAAAGCATGCCCGCGATTTCGTTTCTTCCTCATCCTTTCGGCCACAATATCAGGGGCATCTTTAAGCCCTTTGAATCAGTACGGCCTCTGATCATAGGAATCAAATCTGCTTAGCAATATCCACTTCTATCACGAATTTATAACAGCGATATATTTTTAGTTGACAAGAACATACATCTCATCTAACTTATCTATATAAGTTAGATGAGATGTATGTTCTTTCTGTCATTACTAGCACAACAACCACCAACCCCAACTACGAATGCACTCGTTACCAGCAACCGATTTTCAGGAGGTCAGTCATGAAAAAGCTCAGCCTAATTATTGCTCTCGTTTTACTGTCCACAAGCATTTCATTCGCAGCGGATTTTCCATCAAAACCAATAACTCATATTGTTCCTGCGAAAGCTGGTGGTGGCTTTGACCGCTCATCAAGAGTTCAGGCAGTAGGCTGGGAAAAAATTCTAGGCCAACCAATTACCTTCGATTATTCACCAGGAGCTTCTGGTGCCATTGGATTCGGTAAAATGATGGCCAGACCATCTGATGGATACACAACCATCATGACGACCATTGCAATGTATGCGATGAATGTAAACACTGGCGTAGCTAAGGCAGGATGGGACAAAGTCGGTTTTGTCGGTAACCTCATCACCGACCCCAATGTCTTACTCGTGCACAATGATTCCCCTTACAAAACGATTGAAGAATTTATTAAAGCAGGCAAAACAGCGAAGAAACCGCTAACAATTTCAACTTCTCATCCCAAAGCGGTTTCAACTCTGGCCGCTAAGATTCTCATCGAACTGACAGGTATTAACGCTAAAGTTGTTCCTTTTGATGGTGGGTCTAAAGCTCGTAACGCCCTCGCTGGCAAACAGGTTGATGCTTGTATCGGTCCTTATTTCTCGGCTTCATCAAAGAAAGAATTCATTAAAGCGCTGGCCTCTTTCACAAACAAGAAAGTTTATTCAGGATTATGGGACATTCCCACTTTGACAGAAGCCACAGGTAAAAATTTTCCAAACCTAGTAGAACCTTTTGCTTTCATGATCAAACGCGATGTGATGCAAAAATCACCAGAAAACTACAACAAACTTGTTACCACCTTTAAAGAAGCGGTCTCTCTTCCTTCAACATTGGAGTTTGCAGAGCAACAAGGGATGGCTCCTTTTATCGACTACTGGACACCTGAAGAATGTGATGCTTACGTGCAGGAATTTCAAAGTGTCTGGGAAGAATATAAGCATCTGATGTGATTTTTTCAGCTTGAGATTGCAGGTGTGGCTAGGACTTATGTCCCTGCCACACCTAAGAAGAGGCCACTATGGAAAAAAATAAAAAAAGATTTAATCCGAATGAAGCAATCGTTCCGGGAATCTCGCTCTTATTCGGTATTGCCTACTTTGTTCAGACTGCAGATGCTTCTTGGATTGCTATCAAGTGGGCCTATGGGTTAGGGACACTCACTGGTTTATTTTTACTGGGAATTATCTTCACTTATGTTTTTTCTATCCCAGTGAAAAAAGAAAAAACGGATACACCAGCAAACAAATATAAACCTCTTATTATTCTGATTGCTCCTCTATTGTATATCGCAACGATGCCCTACCTTGGATTCGCTTTAAGCAGTTTTGTGTTTCTAACACTGTTGTTTAGATGGCTAGGTGGGAAATCATGGTCCAGAAATACAATAATCGCGTTTACTATTACAGCCGTTCTTTACGTTGCGATGGTTTTATTGATGCAAATGTCGCTACCTCGTTTGGAAATTGGCTCATTTATCCTATAGAGGTGATATCGTGGGTATAGCAAGTTTAGACGTTATCCTTTCTGGTTTGGGACTACTACTACAACCTGAACATCTTATGTGGCTCCCGCTCGGAATGCTTGCCGGGCTCTTGATTGGGGCGATACCAGGGTTCAATGACACTAATTTTTTAGCAATGGTCCTCCCTTTCACTGTTTATCTCGGTCCAATGAATGCTGTTGTTTTTATGATGGCATGTTTTTGTGCCTCACAAGCTGCAGGATCTTTTCCTGCGATTTTACTCAATATCCCTGGGACCCCCTCAAATGCTCCAACTTGTCTTGAGGGCTTTAAGATGACCCGACAGGGTCGAGCTGGATATGCCATGGGTTTATCGATTGGTGCTTCAACAGTCGGGGGAATCTTGTCAGCATTGGTTGCCCTAGTTATAACCCCGGTGGTCGGTATTTACGCCTTGAATTTTGGTCCAGCCGAGCTGTTCATGATGGCAATTTTTGGCATGACAGCTGTTGGTTCTCTGACTGGAAAATCACTATTAAAAGGCCTTTTTTCTTCGGCACTAGGATTGTTTGTTGCCTGTGTAGGAACAGAGTTTCAAGAAGGTTATACACGAGCCAGTTTTGGATTCTTCGAGCTCTATGAGGGCTTCCCCCTGATTCCAGTACTGCTCGGTGTTTTTGGTTTCAGTGAACTTTTCAGTCTGGTCGGAGAAAAAAATCTCGTCGCTGAGGGGATAAAAAAGGTCAATGGATTTGGTCCAATAATAGAAGGACTCAAAGCCTCAATGAAACATAAGATCAACATGGTTCGTTCTGGACTGATCGGCATCCTCGTCGGTTTGATACCTGGCACCGGAGCAGCTATTGCCACTTGGGTCAGTTATGGACAAGCCAAACAATGGAGTAAAACCCCAGATAAATTTGGAACCGGCCATGATGAAGGATTGGTCGCCGCAGATGCTTGCAATAACGGGGTTCCCGGAGGCGCGCTAATCCCAACTGTCACCTTAGGAATCCCCGGATCTGGAACGACGTTGGTCATTATGGCAGCCTTGATGATCAATGGTGTGACACCAGGACCCAGTTTTTTTGGCGAGCATGCTGTTGAAGCATACGCGATCCTTTTTTCTCTGGTTGTTGCAAATATTTTACTGCTGCCTATCGGTCTGGTGGTTGCCCGCCTTGCGTCAAATGTCACTTCAGTCCCTAACAAATATTTGGTACCGATCATCGCTCTTTTTTGCCTCATCGGAGCATTTGCATCACGGCAGATGCTATTTGATATGTATTTGGTCGTGATTTTCGGGGTTTTTGGTGCGCTGTTAACGCGTTTCGGATACTCAGTACCCGCTTTTTTGCTGGGATTACTTTTAGGTCCTTTAGCCGAGCGGAATTTTTTCTGGGCAGTGGAAATCGGCGGCATTGACAGCTTTCTGCGCCCGATTGCTCTGGTTATTTTCATTGCGACAATCGCGGTATTGGCCCTTCCAGTCATCTTAGCTAAAATGGTCAGAAGTGGAAAAACAGCTCTATCTGGAGTAGAGACAATTGAAAATGAAGACGAAAACTCTTAGTTTGAGGTAACATCCTGCGCGCAGAGAATGACTGCTTAGTTTCTCTGCATCAAGGTATGTCAATTTTGTGGCAATAAAAACTCACACTATGATGGATTGAAATATGAATCAGACGAGTATCGACTTCAAAAACGAAAAGCCTCTCTACCTGCAACTGGCCGAGGCTATCAAGCAAAAGATTTCCAGTAATATCTGGAAAATCGGCATGATGATCCCCTCAGAAAATGAGCTCTCCAGAGAGCTTGATGTCTCTGTCGGTACGGTCAAAAAAGCCTTGGGATTACTTGTTCAGGAAGGAGTTCTTTTCCGGCGTCAGGGAAAAGGAACCTTTGTTGCTACTCCTGATTTCTCAAAGAGTTTCAGC
The DNA here is from genome assembly GCF_900107645.1 of Desulfuromusa kysingii. GTDB lineage: Bacteria > Desulfobacterota > Desulfuromonadia > Desulfuromonadales > Geopsychrobacteraceae > Desulfuromusa > Desulfuromusa kysingii. The sequence continues at coordinate 544,936 of NZ_FNQN01000001.1, read as the reverse complement.
CGCTTTTTCCGTTATGGGCAGACCGGCGATTTGTCCGGTGACAGCCCTGGTAGTGTCATCCTTGATATGACTGTTATCAAAGCTGATTCACAGATTGCAGAGATATTACATTTAGCTGCAGGCACTGAAGTACTAAAGATCAAAAGAGTCAGAACCTTGCAGAAAACTCCATTTTCCATAGAAGAACTGTTTCTCCCCTATGAAAGATTCAAGGGGATGGATAAATCTTTAATCGAAAACAAACTACTTTACCCTATTTATAATGAGAAATTTTCGACCCCAATTATTTGGGCAGATGAATATCTTCAACCGGGGATTGCGGATCAGGAAACCGCTGAAGCACTGGGGATAGAAATAGGTGCCCCGGTTATGTGTGTTGAACGATTAGCACATACCTATGAAGACATTCCGGTTGAATGGCGACGCAGTTTTGGGCGTGGCGAAAGCTTTCGCTACCATATCGTCATTCGCTAGATTGACACAGAAAAAGGTTATAGAAAGTGAAAACAACAAAAGATTTTAAATTATTCGATAGTCATTTTCATATTATCGACCCGCGTTTTCCACTAGTAGAAAACAACGGCTTTTTACCTGAGCCCTTCCCCGGTACCGCTTATGCAGAAAGGCTCAAAGATTATGATCTGGCTGGAGGCGCGATTGTCTCTGGATCATTTCAAGGATTTGACCAGAACTACCTGATTGCAGCTCTGCAGCAACTGGGTCCTGAATATGTTGGCGTGACCCAATTACCTGCAACTGTTGCTGACGAAGAGATTTTAACTCTGAATGCGGCTGGAGTCAGGGGGGTACGTTTCAACCTGAAACGGGGAGGATCAGAGGGTCTGGAAAACCTCGAGGCTTTTGCATGTAGACTCTATGAACTGGCTGGTTGGCACGTCGAGTTGTATATTGATTCATCAGATCTGGCAGATCTATATGAACTTCTGATTTCACTCCCTTCGGTGTCAATCGCTCATTTAGGACTGTCAAAATCAGGTTTTGCAACATTGTTGAAATTAGCAGAAAGAGGGATCACCGTTAAAGCGACAGGATTTTATCGCGTTGATTTTAATGTTAAACAAGCATTACAGCAGATCGTTTCCACCAACCCCAACTGCCTTATTTTCGGTACCGACTTACCTTCAACGCGGGCAATTCGACCATATCTGGACGATGATTATCTGCTTGTTATTGAAGCTGTTGGTGAAAAGCTTGCGGCCAAAGTATTCTATGATAATGCCATCGCATTTTATAAGCCCAGACAGATTCGTGGCGCGTCATTGCCACTCGATCTAAATTTATAGCTGGCAAACGGGTTCTGTTCCTGGAAAGACTATTGGGACAAAGACCTTTCTATGGCGACGGTTCGTATTTATACCCAATTCCGTAGATTGAATGAATCAACTCGAGTTCCGGCGCTGCAATCGCTATTTTTTTACGTAGTTTTTTGATGTGGCTGTCAATAGTCCGATCACAGACGATGCGCTGATCAGAATAGAGGAGATCCATCACCTGATTGCGGGAAAAGACCCGACCCGGGCGTTGGGAAAAGATGCTCAAAAGTTTAAATTCGACAGGAGTCAGATCAAGATTTGTCCCCTTCAATGTGGCTTGGTAACGCTCTTCATCCAAGACTAAAAGCTGTTGCTCTTCGTCTGTTTGCGGGGCACTGCGACGTAACACGGTTTTGACCCGCGCGACAACCTCACGGGGACTAAAGGGTTTGCATATGTAATCATCAGCCCCTAATTCCAACCCCAGCAGCCTGTCGATCTCTTCAACACGAGCGGTCACGATAATAATCGGGACACTGGAGAAGGTCCGGATCTCTTTGCAGATATCCAACCCATCTTTGCCGGGCAACATCAAATCCAGGAGAATCAAATCGGGAGAGTTCTCTCTGACCCAAGAGATAACTTGTAATCCGTCGGCCAACCATGCGGTGGTATATCCAGATTTCTGCAAATAATCACGATGCAATTCAGCCAGTTTTTGTTCGTCTTCAACAATAAGAATCTTGCTATTCATAACGGTTCCCAATTTCATAGCGGAAGTTTAATGGTAATGGCTAGCCCCTGCATTGAAGAGTGACTGGCACTGATTTCGCCTTGATGAGCCTCAACAATATTACTACAAATAGCCATTCCGAGTCCTACGCCACCATTGGCTCGATTGCGTGAGGATTCGCCGCGATAAAGGCGATCAAAAAGTTTACTGAGTTGTTCGTCTGCAACGCCGGGGGCTGAGTCCTCAAAATAGAAGAAGAGATTCTCCTTGTCGAGTGCCATCCGGATCGTTAGTTGACCAGGAGAATCGGTGTAGCGCAAACTGTTTTCCATGAGGTTGCTGAACAGTTGTTGCAATCGGTCGGGGTCTGCAAGGAGAAGCGGTGCACAGCCTGGTGATATTTCGTTGTGAATCTGGATGTTCTTGGCAGCAAAACGAGACTCGAAGAGTTCTATGGTTCCAGTCAGGATAGCAACAGGGTTGAGGGTCACTCTTTTGTAATTTAGGGCCCCTGAATCTGACATGGAAAGTTTGTAGAGATCATCAACCAATCGCCCCAGATGCGTCGTTTCACTGTGTAACGCTGCAAATGTTTCGGTACCGGGCTGGCGGATACCATCCTGCAATGCCTCTACTTCACCATGCAGAATCGCCAAAGGGGTCCGTAGCTCATGAGATATATCGGCGACCCATTGTCGCCTAATTTCTTCGTTCTTCTCCAAGGTGCGAGCCAGACTGTTAAAATCGGTCGATAGCTGTGCCAATTCATCGTTGGTGATAATAGGAATTCGGGTATTATACTCTCCAGCGATCAGCTTACGGGTCCCCGCTGTCAACTCTTTGATCGGTCGCAGCAAGTGAATGGTCAGCGGGTAAGCAAGCAGCAACGAGAGCACCGCCATCACCAATGCAATCAGAGCAAAGGATTCTGTTTGCTCTTCGACAAACAGCAGGTCACCAGAAGCAAAAATCTTTTCAACCGGCAGAATCGCCAGATAACCAACAACCTCCTTTTGAAACAAGAGTGGTTGCAGTTGGAAATGATCCACTTTTGCCGGAGGGCCAAAAATACTCTGTTTTTGCGCATCATAAAGAGCGACCCGTGGCCCTCTTTTTGGCGGCAGACCAGCGGGGCGATTGCCCCTTTGTTCCATACGCGGCTCTGGCCGTGCACTCTCATTTTCAGCAGCACGCAGAAATTCTTCCCAGAGGAAAGGATTCCCCACTAAAAAATTCCAGCTCCCATGCTCCGCATAACTGGTCATAAGTCGTTCAGAAAGTTGATCAAGTTCCTGCAACTCCTGATTGTTGACGTAATTAAGAAAACCACGGTCAAAACTCCACTGCATGAACAGGAACATCCCGCTAGAGACAACAATGCTGGTCAGAAGGAGGGTAAAAAATAGTTTGTGCCTAATCTGCAGTTTCATACAAACCCTTTGTTTCCTTTTTAAGAGCGGCAAATCATGAAATAACCTAGCATTTTTTCCCAACCAATAAATCATAATTTCTGAATGTGAAAGAAATATGAATGGGAGAAAATACGTCATCGACCATGGCAGTCACCATTCCCCTCCAAAAAAGATGTCTTCATCCGGCCAGAATCCTTATTTCTTCCTCATTTACTGTGCATTATGGCGTCATTGTTTTGAAGCTTTGGTGAAAGAGATAACATCCAGATCTTCTGTCTACCTGAGCTGTCATCCCGTTTTGCAGAGGAACCAGACAAAAAACGAATAACACAGACAATGAGAACAATGACCGTTTTTATCATCTCCAAAACAACAGCACCTCTCATTAACCTGACTCAAAACCTGAAGCTGGAGAATATCGAAACCAGCCTGGTTGAGCGCTGGGAAAATCTTCATTCGGAGATCGGTTCCGATGATTTGCAATTTGTGGTTTTGATCTGCCCGAGCCCAGAGGTTGAGGGGTTACGCCTATGTCGTCAAATACGCAATGATTATCATGGGATATTGATCTTGATTACAGAAAAACCAGATCCATCTCTGAACCTCCTCGCCTTGGAAATGGGCGCTGACATTGTCCTGCCGCTAAATGCTGGGACCGCCCTGATAACGGCTCAAATTAAAGCTCTTCTGCGACGCTTCGTAACCTGCGAACCTGAACCGGTACAAACCTTTGGTCACTTGACGGTTGATGCAAACAGGCGGGATGTTTTCATTACTGGGCAACCGGCGCAGTTGTCAACGGTTGAATTTAATCTGCTCTGGCTGCTAGTGAAACAGGCCGGTCGCGTTGTCAGCCGCGAACGCATCCACAACGAACTCTACAACTCATCCTATAACGGATACGACCGGGGAATAGACATCTACATCTCCAGAATACGAAAGAAGATTGGCGATAATCCCGTCGCCCCTCGTTACCTGAAAACTGTTCGCGGTGTTGGTTACCAGTTCGTTGCTGCATCTAGCGAACAGCCCATACACTCGCAAGAAAGCTACAAACTGTTACATTCATGAGACAAAATCACCACAAACATCTTCTTGCCACCGTTCGATAAGAAAGAGATGGGAAGACCGTCGATGAACAGATGGAAGCAGACAACCTAAATTTTGGAGGTCACAATGATTAACAGTGTAAGCATGAGCAGCATGTCGACAATGGGCACCAGCTCTATGCAGCGACAACCGCCACCACAGGACAAAGATGTTTTTCAAGTGGCGGACTCAGACAGTAGCGGGCTGGTATCCTCAACCGAGCTGGAAACGCTGGCCGCAGGAATAGAAGAACTCACCGGCAACAGTATTGACGTTGAAGAAACACTTGCAACATACGATGCCGACGGGGATGGCGGTTTAAGCGGCGAAGAGCTGTTTGGACTGTTATCCAGTCAAGGATTTAATCCTGGAGGGATGGTCAGTGGTGAAAGTAGTGATTCGGAAATGATGCCACCACCCCCGCCACCACCACAACAAGCGAGTTCTGCCTATGAGGCCAATAGTGGCGAAGATACGATCAGCCAGCTGATTGAACTCTTAACCGGCAACAGCGAAAGTGAAGTGACCTACTCTTCACTGGAGGCAACCGCCTAACCCTCCACAGATTGATAAAAATAACTTTTTGCAACAACTTGACGATCCCCCATAACCTGAATCCGGAATACCGGATTCAGGTTTTTTCGTCTTGTACTGTCACTCGGCTATTTCCATATTTCTTCCCTATTCTCTCCTTATTTTCTCACTACGATTCCAATCAACAAATTAATGCCATTAACACAAAGGAGTTTCATGATGAAAAAACAGCTGTTGACCAAGACTGTCTTGATTTTAACTCTGGTCATATTGTTACCAATCGTCGGCTGCGCCAGCGGCGGCAAAGGACGTCCCCAGGGGCCGCCACCGGAAGCAATCGCCGCTTGCGAAGGAAAAAGTGTCGGTGACAGTGTCACCTTTACGGGTCGGGAAGGCGAGTCCATTAAATCCACCTGTCAAGAGGTTGACGGACAAATCGTTGCCGTACCAGAAGATATGCCCAAAGGTGGTCCTCCTCGTTCATAATCAAGATCCTCAGCAGGAATACTGTTGCAGAATTCCTGCTGAGGAGGCGGAAAGGAAACCCAATGTTAGCAGCAAAAAATGAAAAGATGGATGTCAGTCATTATAAGATTCTCGTTGTCGATGACAACAGAACCCACTTGCAACTGCTGAATATCTGGTTGCGAGAAAGTGGTTTTACCGTCGTTACCGTGAATAGTGGATATGAAGCACTGGAAAGGTTCAATCACGAAGACTTTGATCTGGTGCTGACCGACGTCGATATGCCCGGGATCAATGGCAACATTCTGGCTCAATATATTCATAACATTAGCAAGAAGACTCCCGTCGTTGCTTTGACCGCATCCCTCTGCTTCGATGATAGTAACTTTGATCTCGTGATCAATAAACCCTATGAGCTAGAAGGGCTTGTCAATTCGTTGCAGTATGTGCTGCAAGAAAAAACGTCTATATCTTACGAATTAAACTTAAAAAATCGAAAAGTACTCTACCAGTTACAGGGATTTGAACATGGCCATCAAACAGATTAAAGGTTGCATCGGCTGCGGAACTTGCATCCAGACCTGCCCGACAGATGTGATCCGCCCTGATGAAAAAACCGGCAAAGCATTCATCAAGTATCCGGCCGATTGCCAGATCTGCCATCTATGCCGGATGTATTGTCCGGTAGATGCCATCACTATTACACCGGACAAATCCATTCCGGTCATCGTTTCATGGGGTTAAAAATGGTTGCATACATTAAAAAAAACGTCCATCTGCAGATTCTGATAGCCTCTATTATTCTGCCACTGATGATCTGGTCCGTTAGCAATGAACCACAACGAACACTGTTAAAAGAGTCATTATCGATTGTCACTCTCGTCGCTTTCAGCTTGATGATAAGCCTGTTCTACCTGTCGAGAACCAATCAATCTGTTGTCAATAAAATGAAGTTCAGCACGTTAATCGGACTGCATAAGTTCATCGGATATACAGCGGTCACACTGCTGCTACTCCACCCAGTTACGTTGGTGATACCACGTTTTTTCGAAGCTGGTATTGCACCGTTTGAGGCCTTCACAACAATCGTAACGACATTCACCAGTCAGGGGGTTGTGCTCGGTCTTCTCGCCTGGAGCTTGATGCTACTTATCGGCGTAACCTCTTTGTGCCGCAAACAACTCCCTATAAGATATCAAACATGGCGGGTTTTCCATGCTGTATTGGCATCTTTAAGCGCTTTATGTGCCACCTTTCATGTCTTCTATCTTGGTCGTCACAGCGGTTTCCCCATGATCATCTTCATCACTCTGTTAACAACAGGCGGACTCTATTTACTGCTCAACAGCTACACGTCCAAAGACCAGAAAACAGGGGAAAAAGTATGAAATCACAAAAACACAATAACGGTCTGACACGCCGCAATTTTATGGCTCTGGCTGGCGGCGCTGCGGGACTGGCAGCGATGGCTACAATAGGCATCTCGGCAAGAGAGTCTGAACTGCAAGCAAATATCCGTGAAATCGATCTCAATGAAATAACTTACCAGGAAAATGAAACAGACATCCTGGTCGTCGGTAGCGGTATTGCCGGATTATTCGCAGCCGTAAAAGGACACGATGCTGGAGCCAGAGTGATGATGGTTTCCAAAGGTCGCCTTGGTTCCTCGGGCCAGACCCCATTTGCCAAAGGGATCTTTAGCTACGATCCGGCCAAAGAGAAGTTAAGTCTGGACGAATTTGTTGCGACCGTCTCCCGTTCGGCACTGGGAACCAATAACCCGGTTTTTACCCGGCAGATGGCCGAACATTCTCTAGCTCGGGTTAAAGATTTGAGAGAGTGGGGTTTCTTTGATTCTCCCCTCTACTTTAACTCTTTCAGCAAGCCCCTCAACGAGCGCAACGTCCCGATCATCGAGCGGGTCATGATCACCCACCTGATCAAAGAGAACGGCAAGATTGCCGGTGCAGCGGGTTTCAGCGTTGATGAAGCCAAGGTGCACATCTTCAAAGCCAAGAGCGTCATCCTCTGCTCTGGCGCTGGAGGATTCAAACCAAACGGATTTCCGATCTGTGACCTCACCCACGATGGCACTGTCATGGCCTATAGAATAGGTGCCAAGGTAACAGGTAAAGAATGGAACGACGGCCACATCGGGCAGGCAACCAACGCTGCGGCCTGCTACGACGGTTGGCACGGGATGTTTGACCGCAAGCCGGGCTTAACCGGAGTTGAAGTCCATCATGATCTTGGCGTGGAGATGAATTATCAAGCTTACATGGCGGGGAACCCGCTTGCTGGTGGCCCTCCGGGTCGGAACACCGGCAAACAGATCAGCGGCGGTCCCACTCGCCCGGCTGAATTCAGCGAAAAGGACCGGCGTCCTGGACCGCCCCCAGGTGATGGCAACAACAAAAGGGGTAATCCTCCTCCAGGAGGTCACCACGACGAAGGTGGTGGCCCTCCTCCCGGCATGTCCAATGGTAGTTCCGTTGGCGGTTCCTCAGCTGGGATGTCAATTCATAAGTCCGAAGGATTGGTCCCCATCAACGACAAAGGGGCGTCCAATATTCCTGGACTCTATGCGGCAGGAGATGCTCTTGGCTCATACATGGCTGGAGCCATCTATACACAAGTAGGATCTTCTTTGGCCGGTTCAGCGGTGCAAGGGGCGATCGTTTCTGAAGCAGCCGCTGAATATTGCCACGGGTTGGAAATGCCCAGCATCTCGCTGGCAAAGATCAAGGCCCTCAGAGAAGAGATTCTTGCACCACTCAAAAGAGAGAAGGGTTACGGTCCTGCCTGGGTCACCCAGACATTGCAGGGGATCATGATCCCCAACTTTATCCTCTATATCAAAAAAGAGAGCTTGTTAAAGGCAGCCCTCGCCTATATTGAAGAGTTGCGCGACCACCACCTGCCACTGCTCCGCGCCGCGGATCTGCATGAATTACGCTTGGCTCACGAAACCGCCAACATGATCGTCAATGCTGAGATGAAGTTAAAGGCGTCGCTGATGCGCAAAGAGAGTCGATGCAGTCATTACCGTCTTGATTACCCAGACATCGACAGGAAAAACTGGAATGCCTGGATCAATATCTATCAGGGCAAGGATGGTCAAATGAAATTTGAAAAACAAGCCTTTGACAGTTGGCCGAAAGCTTAAACAAATAAGAAAAGTCAGAGCGATCTCATCGTTACCTCTGAGCTCTGGAATCAGATTTTCCCTTCCTGCTGCAATTTGCGGAGATGGGACTTAATCGTTTCCAGAGCAAAGGGGAAGAGCCGCTGGTCCACCCCTTGATAGATGGAATTAAGCATCTCGACCGGGGTTTTTCCACTGGCATGCATGGTGAGGATTTTATTTTCACGTTTCATTCGATGCTGCAACGTTGAGTGCAACCGGAAAGTACTGCGCATCGGCATCCCATGAGATGGAATGATAACCGCAGGATCAAGGGCAATAATCTGCTTCAAAGTCTGATAATAATCCGTCATGTCACCTTCTGGGGCTGAGATTAAAACCGTTCCAAAACTCTGGATAAGGTCGCCAACCAGAAACCAGCGCAATGAATCGGGAGCAAGGGCGAGTTGCCCGGCATCATGTCCGGGGACGGAATAAACCCGTACGCTCTCACCTTTCCAGGTGGTCAAACAATCTCCAGCCTGCCGCACTTCGACAGTGACTGCGGAGAAATAGTCTTTCCCCTGTTTCTGCAGAATGCGGTCCAGAGTATCTGCACTCAACCAAATAGGGATATTCAGGTGTTTTGCTAATTCTGGAGCGAACTCATGATGATCGTGGTGATGGTGGGTCAAAAAAATCGCTGCAAGATCATCAGCTTCAAGGGTTCGCACTAACCGCTCAAAAACCTGAGGAGCTTCAGGCGAAGGGTCAACAAGAACCTGAGGAGCCTGTGGATCTCCAAGCAGAAAGGCGTTCGTCCGTTTTTCGGGTGGAAAGGTATTCGAAGGGACCGAGAGGGTCATCAGACCGCTCAGCAGTTCAAACCGGGGAACAAATAATGTTTCGTCCGTCTGTGGTGATAGGTTCCCCAAGTTATAGTCGGCTGGATTCCGTTGCAAGCGTTCCAGGACCCAGCGGAAAGGTGGAACCATCAAGGCGTCACCCCGACGGAATCTTGCCAGTAATTGTTCAGGTCGGTTCCAGAAACCTGCAGCAATCTCCCCGGCATCCAGTTCAAATAAAGGGCGCGACTGCAGATCGATACGGAAAAAATGCACGCGGAAACGAACCGGAGCGGTCGCTGGAGCTAAAGCGGTTGCAAGAAATTTAACCGCTGTGACTTCTCCTGCAGAGATAGCAGCGACCAGATCATAACCTAATTCTTCGGCAATTTCCCGAACCAGAGCATGGATAGATTGACCGTCAAAATCACAAAGAAAGGGGGATGGATGTTGCTGAGGACTGTCTTCCCGGTCAATTTTACCACCGGGAAAAGACTCATAGCCTGGAAAAGCCTGAAGATGTGACTGACGTCGCACCGCAAAGACAAAATCCTGATGACAAAAGACTCCAGCAACAGAATCAATGATCTTCACAAAGCCCCCTGTCGGGAAGAAGTCAAGCGGCCAGACCGGCCAGACGCTTCAACTCTGAAATTTCTTGTGGCCACAGATCCGTATCAGTGGTCTCCAGAATCAGCGGTATGCCGTCAAAACGGGCGTCAGCAAGAATATATTTGAAACAGTCCCAGCCGATCTCTCCAGCACCAAGAGGAGCATGACGGTCAACACGACTGGCATACGGAGTTTTACTGTCGTTGAGATGCATCCCCTTCAAGTAATGGAAGCCCACGACCGTTTCAAATTCAGCAAAAGTATCCTCGCAGGCTGTTGCTCCGCGCAGATCATAACCAGAGACAAAAGTGTGACAAGTATCCAGACAAACACCAACACGCGTCTTATCATCCACTTGGTCAATAATCTGAGCCAACTGCTCAAAACGATAGCCGAGATTGCTCCCCTGCCCTGCGGTATTCTCGATCACAGCAGTGACACCCCGTGTTTGTTGTAGGGCTAAATTGATTGATTCGGCGATCCGGCTCAGACAGGCAGATTCATCGAGCTGCTTCAAATGCGATCCGGGGTGAAAGTTGAGATAGATCAACCCTAACTGTTGGCAACGGTGGAGCTCATCAACAAAGGCTTGCCGTGATTTTTCCAGCTTATCTGTTTCAGGATGACCCAGGTTAATCAGATAACTGTCATGAGGAAGAATCTGTTCAGGATTGAAGTGACATTGCTGACAATTCTGTTGGAATTTGGCGATAACATCTTCGCTCAGAGGCGAGCTCTTCCACTGCTTCTGATTTTTGGTGAACAGGGCGAAAGCCGTTGCACCGATCTCGGCAGCATTAAGAGGAGCGTTAAAAACGCCACCCGCCGCACTGACGTGGGCACCAATATATTTCATAATAAAAACAGTTCTCTTTCTGCGATTGTGGGTTTCTAAAGGTCTGGTTCTAGCGCAAAAATTCTGCGGCTCGATCAATTAAGTGGCGAGCAATACTGCGGCTCGGCGGCAGCGTCGGAAGCTGATCCAGACGGAACCATTTGGCATCGGCCAGTTCTTTATCATTCAAGGCAATCTCCCCCCCGGCATAGTCAGCAACAAATCCACACATCAACTGGCTGGGAAAAGGCCAGGATTGACTACCAATGTAACGGATATTCTTGATCTTGATATTGGTCTCTTCCAGTGTTTCCCGTGCCATCGCCTCTTCCAGACATTCACCAAACTCAACAAACCCGGCAACCAAACTGTAGCGTCCATCAACCCATTCCCCTTTATGGGCAAGGAGAATTTCATCCCCCTTAACAACCAGACCGATCACACAGGGATGGATTCGGGGAAAATGATGCTTTCTACACGATGGACATGCTTTCCCCCACTGCTTTGGTAGTCGCACCATCGGTTCACCACAATCCCCACAATGGCTGCTGCACTGTTCCCAATGGAGGATCATCTGTCCGACACCAGCCAGAGAAAGGATAGCAACCGGCAGGTTTTCAACTGTCGCCCGCAAAGACTGCGCTTGCAGTTGCGGAGGCAACTCGACACGATTATCAATATGCAACAACCGGCAAGGACGCCCTTGCCACTGCCCGATATAAAGGGGCAGAGACATTGGCGCCAAAGAGAAGTTCTCCCCCTCTGGCAACGTCGCCCCCTGATCAGTGGTCATAGTTATGAGGTTCTGCCCTTGCAGTGGCAACCAGACACCTTCCCCTCCGGGATCTTGGTCAGGAGTTGCAAGTTGAAAGTCGGTATCAAGGCTGGCCCGGTTGAAAGGGAGATCAACTGGCGAAGGAGAAGGATGGTGTTGTGACATCGTGATGCTTTCTCTTTGTTCTGGATTGGTATGTGCCCATGCAGGATAAGGGCGACAAAGGGTGCGCTGACCTTATGGCTTCAGTGACGCATAAAATACGTTAGACAAATCAATAATTTCATTATTATTCGTCGATTCACCCACAGTTTCAAGTCTTTATTTCAGTGCATAACGCATGAGCGCAAGCTGAGTCTTTGCATCGGTAATCGTTCCCGCAGAGATCATCTCTAAGGCTTTATCCAGAGTAACGATCCAGGGCTCGATAAATTCATCGGGCTCAAGAGCTGTTTGCGTTTGCTCAAGCTCCGTGGCGATAAAAATAAATATTTTTTCCGTACAGAAACCAACACTGCTATAGACATACCCCAAAGATTCAAGCTTCTTTGGACGATAACCGATCTCTTCTTCCAGTTCTCGTGCGATACAATCTGAAGGGGTTTCTCCAATTTCTAATCGTCCCGCCGGAATTTCATAAACATAATCTTCGACAGCAGGGCGATATTGACGGATCAGTAACAGCCGTCCATCAGCCAGAATCGGCAAGGCTGCGGCCCCTCCGGGATGCTTTATAATTTCGAAGCGTGATTCGCTGTTATTGGGCATGAGATGGACTTCACTGACTAAATCCAGGATACGCCCCTGATAAATAATTTCTTCGGTTATTTTACTCACAAAACCATCCTTTCTGTGCTCCGGCAATATCCCCGGGACAGATGCAACAAGTTTTCTGCTCAGTAATCCAATTCCTGCTGCAAGAATTTCTGCAGGGAACTGTGGTCACCACGATTTTCGCAAGGCCATTCGGGGCCGTCGCGGTCTACCAGCCAAGTATCCACTAAATAGGTTTTCATCCCTGTCGCCCCCGCAGCCAAATCATGATTGATATCGTTGCCAACCATCAGGCAATTTTCTGAAGCGAGACCAAGCTGGGCAGCGATGCCTTCGAAATACCCTGACTGCGGCTTGCAATAGTAACTGTTCTCATAGCTAGTCATAAAGGCGAAGGATTCTTCCTCCAATTCGGCCCATTGCATTCGCGCCTTGATCATAAACATCGGAAACACCGGATTCGTCGCCAACACCAGAGGGACGCCAGCAGCATGACAATCCTTGATAATCTGTTTAGCCAAAGGAATTGGGCGGATGAAACTCTGCAATCCGGGTAAATCATTCTTCTCAAACTGCGCCAGGCATTCACGCATTTTCGATTCGGAAATAGCAAGATCGTTATCGACCTTGGAGTAGACCCGCTCCTCGTTGGTTCTCAATCCATCCCCTTCAGTATGGATGAGGTCGCGGATAATTCCATGAAGCGTTTTTGCGAATTTTTCAGGAGCGACAGTATCAGCACAATATGCCGACAGAGCCCGGAGATAACGGGGAATAAACTCTCGCATCTGGGCGCGAAGTAAGGTTCCATCAAGATCAAACAACACGGCTTTAATTGCGTTCTTCTGCCTTGTTTTGGACATAGAGCTCCCTGTCTTTAAAAGTGTCATAACTATTTTTACCACAGAGATGAAATACGCGTCCAATAGCGACTTCGTTATGAACACTTGACTACAAAGCTAATGGACGCTAAAAGTTCGTAAGAACACTGCCATAGAAGGATAGCAATGAACGAATTCAGAACAGAAGTCAAGGAGTTGCAAATCGGTCAGAAGATCCGCCAACTGCGACAACTGCGACGTATGACCTTGCAAGATCTCTCTGACACCATCGAGTTGTCCAAACCGTTATTGTCACAGATCGAAAATGATCAGGTCATCCCTCCTCTGGCAACGCTGTTGCGGGTCGCCAAAGGGCTCAGGGTGCCACTGCAAACCTTCTTTGAAGAAGAAGACAATCAACAAAAGTGTCTGGTTATTCGCGCCGATGATGCCAAACAGATGAACCGCAGTCCCGGTCATAGTGGTTCTCCGCAACCCTATTTCTATCATTCTCTGGCTTACGGAAAAAAACATAAGCACATGGAACCTTTTCTGGTTGAATTCGATCCGAAGCAAACGGATCAATCTCTGCCTGTTAGCCATGCCGGTGAGGAATTTTTTTACATCTTAGAGGGGCAGATCGAGCTAAGGCATGGCAAAGAAACCTACATCCTCAATGCTGGAGATTCCGTCTACTGGGATTCAAATGAGCCACATCGGCTCAGGGCTCTGGGCACCCAGATAGCACATGGAATTGCGGTTCTTTATCCCCGAAATTAAAACTTTTATAAACACAAAACAAAATTGTTCTGCTAGACTTCTATGTGGTATTTTTAAATTTATCTGCTAACAACATCCATCATTTACTTGGAGGTTAACCATGGCAAAAGTTGGAGTTATTCTTTCTGGCTGCGGTGTCTACGATGGCAGTGAAATCCACGAAGCCGTCATTACCTTGCTGGCTCTTAATCGTGCTGGTGCAGACGTTATCTGCATGGCTCCCAATATGGAACAGACCATTGTTAATCACTTGACCGGAGAACCTGTTGCAGGGGTGACTCGCAATGTTCTGGAAGAATCGGCACGGATCGTACGCGGTGACATACGTGATATCGCTACAGTTGATACCGCTGAACTGGACGCCCTGTTTCTTCCCGGTGGTTTTGGCGCTGCAAAAAACCTCTGCAATTTTGCCGAAAAAGGCAGTAACTGCGAAGTTCACCCCGAAGTCGCCCGCGTCGTCAAAGAGATCGTCACCGCAAAGAAACCCTTAGCCGCTGTCTGTATTGCTCCAGCACTGGTTGCCAAGGTCCTTGGTGACAACCAGTTGGAGCCACAAGTGACCATTGGAACCGACAAGGAGACAGCGGAAACCTTGACAGCTCTGGGGGCAACCCACCTGTCTTGTCCGGTCAATGAATTTGTCGTCGATTCAAAAAACAAAATCATCACCTCTCCCGCCTATATGCTGGCAGGAAATATCAGTGAAGCGGCTGAAGGGATCGAGAAAACTGTCGCAGCGCTGATGCAGATGATTGGCCCATCGACGTAGTCCGACAGAAGAAATTTTCATAACTAAACTGTGCAATCGAGTATTGTAATGATCGGTTAAAACTGATAAGTTCCAGCTCATTCTATTTAACTTTTAAAACGAAGGAGGTTCAGATGCAAAAATATGTGTGTATTGTCTGTGGTTATATTTACGATCCAGCTATAGGTGATCCTGATAACGGTATTGAGCCAGGAACCAGCTTTGCGGATATTCCAGAAGATTGGGTCTGCCCACTCTGTGGCGTGGCTAAATCGGACTTCGAACCAGCATAATTTTAGCCGATTTCGAATCAATCTCAAGGCTCGATTGTTATCTAACAATCGAGCCTTGTTTTTTTTAATCAGCAATTATATTTACAGACACAGAAACTTGTTTTCCCATACTATCTATAAAAAATAAGATGAAAAGGGAAAGAGAGATATGAAAGAGAAACATATTCGCAAACCGGACTGGCTTAAGGTCAAGTTTCCTGCTGGAGAAAGTTACACCAGAATCGATCGTTACCACCGACTCAACGGCTTGAATTCTGTCTGCCGTAGCGCAGCATGTCCAAATCAAGGGGAGTGCTGGAGTAAAGGAACTGCGACTTTTATGATTCTTGGGACTGTTTGTAGCCGGCACTGTCGTTTTTGTAATGTTGGCAGCGGACATCCCAGCCCTCCAGACCCCGAGGAACCCGCCAAGATCGCTAAAGCTATCTATGAATTACAACTCAAGCATGCGGTCATCACTACGGTAACCCGCGACGATCTGGTGGATGGTGGCGCAAGTCAATTTGCTGATTTAATCAAAGAGATCCGCAAGCTCACCAGCGAATGCCGGATTGAGCTGTTGATTTCTGACCTTCAAGGGAATTGGGACGCGCTGAAAACCATCCTGGCAGAAAAACCGGATATCCTCGGTCACAATGTCGAAACAGTCCCCAGACTCTATCCGCAGGTACGACCGGAAGCAGAATACCAGCGCAGCCTGTCCCTGCTGGCAGAAACCTACCAGCAGGATCCAAAAATTATTACCAAATCAGGATTAATGCTGGGAATGGGGGAAACAGAGGACGAGGTTCTGCAGGTCATGAGTGATCTGCGTAAGCATAACTGTCAGTTACTGACACTGGGTCAATATCTGGCACCCACACGCGACCACTTTCCGGTACAACGTTACGTCACTCCAGACGAATTTTCTAGCTACGTTGAAAAAGGGCTGGCCCTGGGTTTTGCTCACGTAGAAGCAGGCCCCTTGGTTCGTTCTTCTTATCACGCAGAAGAGCAGTATGACGCCAGCAGACAGGAGTAATATGGATAACTTCACGATCGTCCGTCCAGAACATCTGAATCATCATGGCTATCTGTTTGGTGGAGTCATGCTGAAATGGGTCGATGAAAACGCCTGGATGGCAGCCTCACGAGAATTTTCGGGTTGCAACCTCGTGACCGTTGGCATGGACGCCTGTCGTTTCAAACATCGCGTTGAGAATGGTTCGATTTTACGCTTCCACATTGAGAAGATTAAGCAAGGACGCACCTCCGCGACCTACAGTGTCGTCGTTTTTGCCGATGCTCCAGGAGCACCTCAAGAAAAAGAGGTCTTCAGTATCTCGGTGACTTTTGTCCATCTGGATGAGGAAGGATGTCCCAGCAGCCTGAAAGCTGTAGCAGCAAAAAACATACAATCCAGCACGTTATAATCTGATAATGGTCAGACGACTTAACTGGATTGAGATCACCGGTTTTCTCTACAGCAAACAAACAGAGAAACAACCGGCCTCAGATCTACTGCACTCACAGGCCGAATATCCAATTAAAGCTAAGATATTCGGCCTGTTCATCTGCAACTAAGACAGCAGGTTGTCCCCCTGGCAACTCAACGGAACATATGTACGGCTGTTGCCACATTGGCAGAATGGGTCGGATGGGCATGAACAGTCTTGCCGACTTGCTCCAGAGTTAAGCGGTTTTCTACTGCAAGAGCCAATTCATGTATCATTTCTGTCGCGGCTTCACCGACAATGATCCCTCCTGCCACGACTGAACTCTCCTCTTCGACAAACAGCTTAACAAAGGCTGGTGCGACTTTATCGACAACGGAACGACCATTGGGAACCACCGACATGGTAAAACTGCGGATGCCGTCACTCTCTTTGCTGGCACCGATCCCGGCCACTTCCGGATGGCTGAAAGCAACACGTGGGATGGCACCGTCTGCAAGAGAGACGCTTGTTCCCTCAACCATGTTCTTCGCGAGCATTTGCCCTGCGACTTCTGCGGCGTGCGCCAGCATCACCCCACCGCTCACATCACCGACAGCATAAATATGCGGGACATTGGTTTGCATGGCTGAATTAACCTTGACCGCACCCCTCTCAATCACAACACCAGCAGCGTCCAGATTAAGGTTGTCAATTATCGGCCTGCGGCCAACGCCGATGAGAACCATATCCACAACTTCAGCGGTATCAATCCCATCGAACTTTACTCTGACTTTGCCACCTTCCACTTTGATCTGTTCGACCTTAACACCGGTTTTCACGGTAATATTTTGAGCTTCAAAGGCTTGTTGCAACGCCCTTCCTGCCTCCTGATCTTCCCGTGGGAGCAGGGTCGGCAGGGCTTCAACAACGGTCACCTCGCTACCAAAGGTATGGTAGAGGGTTGCAAATTCACAACCGATGGCTCCACCGCCGATAATCAATAGCTTTTCTGGGATCTCAGTGTTCTGCAACATCTGGTCACTGGAAAGGATATGTTGGCCATCAAAGGGGGCGAAGGGAAGTTCAACGGTTTCTGACCCTGTGGAGATGACGATCTGTTCACCACGAATAACCTGACTGCTACCATCAGCTTGAGAAATCATCACTTCGTGTGCAGACTGAAACGATCCGAAGCCATAAAAAACCTCAACCTGAGCCTGCCCCATCATCCCGGCGATCATGCCGCGCAAGGCGTCAAGATCAGTGTCAACGATGGTGCGCAGACGTTGCAGATCAACCTTCTCCGCAGACAGGTTCAGACCATATTTATCACCCTGCTTGGCATAACGGTAAGCCGTTGCCGCCTTCAGTAATGATTTCGTCGGCATACAACCACGATTAAGGCAGACTCCGCCAATACTGTCATGTTCTGCCTGGACGATAGCGACTGTCTTTCCCAACTGGTTCAAGGTCATAGCAGCGGTCATCCCTCCCGGGCCTCCACCAATCACAACAACGTCAAAAGATTGCATCTATTTTTCTCCTATGCTTTTTCGTTATCTTCAAGTGCCTGCATAGCACTATCAAGAAGTCGATGAAATGTTGCCACCTCTGCTGACGACATCAATCGAGTCATTTCAGAGAGGACATCATCCCGCTTTTGTTGCAGCAAATCGACCGTTGGCCGAATCTTACTGGTTAAAAATATACGTGTTTGTCGTTTATCTTTTTTACAGGGAATGCGCTGGATCAGGTCATCCCTTTCCATCCGTCTCAAAGTGTTTGCCATCGTCGGTTGTTCCACCTGAATGTGGCGACACAGTTCTGCCTGTGTCTGCCCCTCGGCATCATTCAAACAACAGAGGACCGGCAATTGGCCCGGCGATACGCCTTGCGATTTAATTTGATCACTCAAGTGACCCATCATCAATCGCGCCAGATAACGCAACTTGTATCCCAAATTATCGATGACCTGATTTTCCATACACACCTCAACAATAGATAGCTGACTATGCTTTTTACATAGCCAGCTATCTATTGTCAAGTCCATAGTTAATGATCGAAGCCGAATTTCTTGACCGACGGTGAAGCGTCAATAAGATCATCATCAAGAGATGAGAAGTTGGTATTGAAAGAGAGTTTTCCACAGAGGTCTGGCTCAGTGAGAAAAGAAAAAGGTTTCACCTTGTTATCGCATTTGCAACGAACAGCCGATACGAAACAGATCTAAACCTCAGAAAAAAAACACTTTTTTCAGTTCAAATCAGCCAATCAGTAGCCGCATTCAATATCCACGAGGTTTAGGAGTGATTCTCCGCTGAGGACACGATGGTAGTTGTCAACGATCTGTTCTGCTGCCGACTCAGGATTTGTAGGGCTGGCAATATGCGGGGTGATGCTGATTTTACTGTGCGTCCAGAACGGGTGCTGTTCCGAGAGTGGTTCTTGCCTGCAAACATCAAGTAAGGCCCCAGAAAGCTGTCCACTTTCGAGTGCCGATAACAAGTCTGCCTCAACAAGATGAGACCCTCTGGCGGCATTGATCAAAAATGCATTTTTCGGCAATTGGTTGAAGACCTGCAAGTTAAGAATATTTTCAGTTTTCGGCGTCAATGGTAATAAACAGACAAGGATATTGGCGTGACTAAGAAATGATTCTAATTCGTCATCACCAGCATAGATATGAAACTGGCCACAATCTTGCTGTGTACGACTCCAACCACGAACAGTAAAACCAAAATCGGCCAGTTTATTGCCAACAAAGCGACCGATCTCGCCACAGCCCATAATGCCGACGCACAACTCAGAAATATGCGGGATCTCCAGCTCTGCCCACCGCTTTTCACTTTGTTGCTGACGATAATCTTTAAAACGACGAAATTGCTCAAGAACTCCAGCCATGACATACTCAGCCATCGACTGCTTCAGGTTGTCATCAACAAGTCGTACCAGTGGAATTTCTGTGGGACGGGAATCATCATCCAACAACTGGTTAATTCCGGCACCGAGTGAGGAAATACATTTCAGATTCGGAAACTGCTGCAAGCTGCCATCCGGATGGTTCCAGCACAAGGCAAGCTCAACCTCTTCGGGGGCAGAGATATCTGGCCATACCTCAATCTTCAGATCGGGCCCATGTGTGTGTAGCGCCTGGATCCAGTCGCTGACATTTCGATGCGGATAAATAATTGCGATTGACATACTATTTTCCTCCAGATGGGGCCAGACAGAGCTTTACAGCTAAAGAATCATCCCCCTCCCACACAAGAGCAAGTTGCAGAACGTGGGAGATTGAGCTATCCATCGACAATGTCAGAGTATTCCACAACACTGCCATCGGCCGCATAAATCATTAGATCATTGCCTTTTCTTTTGACATACTGAGGGATCAACGGAACCTTCCCTTTGCCGTTGGGGAGATCAATAACATAATGTGGTGATGCCAAGCCCGACACCGGCCCACGCAGTGAATACATGATCTGTAAACCGGTCTTAACTGAGGTTCGGAAGTGTCCCGTCCCCCGAGTGAGATCCATATGATGCAAATAATAGGGGCGCACCCGCATCTTCAATAAACCGCGAAACAGCTCGCTGATAATCTCCGGTTGATCATTGACATCCCGTAACAGCACGGTTTGATTGCCCAAGACAATTCCCGCATCAGCCAAACGGGCACAGGCTTCCGTTGCCTGCGATGTCAACTCACGTGGATGGTTGAAATGAGTATTAATATAAAGGGGGGGAAATTTTTTCAGCATGGCACAGAGTCGTTCGGTGATTCGCTCTGGCAGGGTCACCGGGACCCGGGTGCCAATACGGATAATTTCGACATGTGGGATAGCATAAATCCGCGCGAGTAAATCCTGGAGGACAGAATCGGGCAGCAGTAAGGGATCTCCACCGGAGAAAATAACATCGTGAATTTGTGCGTTTGCAGCAATATAATCAATACCAGCACGCAGCTCACGAAAGCTCAAGGACATGTCAGTACATCCCACTTTTCGTTTCCGGGTACAAAAACGGCAATAACTGGCGCAGCTCCCTGAAACCAGAAATATCACTCGATCAGGATAACGATGAATCACTGCGGGAGTCGGTGAAAAATCCTCTTCAGCAAGGGGATCGGTCATGCCGCTCGGATCTAATTCGCGAACATCCGGCACACATTGCTTCCAGATAGGGTCTCCAACCTGCTCAATCAATCCCAGATAGTAGGGACTAATCCGCATGGGATAGCGGGCTGCAACAGCCTCAAGTTGACGTTGATCAAAATCAAAGTCATCGGCCAACTGTTTGACACTGGTCACGCTTTGCTTCAGCGATTGTTGCCATTCTTCCTGAGCCATTATTCGGCCCCTTCAGCTTGTGACACAGAATACAGACACCAAGTCACAATCATCAGCACAATCAAGCCAAAATCACGTAGCAACGCCGCCACAGGACTGGTTGATGTCGTTGCATTGGGATTAAAGCAACCACAATCAATGTCAAATCCACGACTGATAACCGATGACAGAGCCAGAATAAAAACAATATTCAAGATGAAGAGAACCAGAACTGCAGGACGAACACGTTTATTGAGCAACAGTAAGACTCCACATAAAAGTTCAAGATAAGGGAGAATTGCAGCCACTAAATAGTTCCAGGCATAGGGGAGAATTTTATAGTTAGCAACCTGACCCGCAAAAGCGGCAATATCATTGGCCTTAATCATCCCGGCATAGATAAAAACTGCGGCCAGAAGCAGCCGACTCGCATGATAGAGGATTTTAGTCAAAAGGGTCATTCTTCTCCTCCCACCAGTGGGCGTCCTGCCGATTGCCACTCGGGGACTCCCCCTTCGTAAACTAGGACATCGGTATATCCCTCTTGTAACAACCGCTCCCCCAAGTCAAAAGAATCAGAGCAACCATAACCACTACAATAAGTGATCAGGGTTTCACCAAGGGAAACCAGCTGTTTGAATGCAGCGAGTCGATTATCCAAGTCGGCATAAGGGAGAGAGAGAGCCCCGGCTAAATGGCTCTGAGTATAAGCATGACTGGTCCGAGCATCAACCAGGATGGCTCCAGATGCCAACAGCTCATCAACTTCATTCAGCGACACAGGAATTGGAAAGGCAAGTGCAGGAGCAAATGGTTCCGACGACTCGGTTGCAACGACAAGGTTCGCATCTTGTGGAACAGAGATAACGGCTCCAGAAAAGGCGTTAAATATCAGGTTAAAATTCAAACTCAGGCCAACGGCAACGGCCAAAACACAGAGAATAAAAGCTTCCAGAATAATGCGCTGCCAAGGGATCATGCGGGCGGGACTACTCATCTGGAGACTCTTCGAGTGCCGGGGATAGGGTGCTGACAGCTTCTCGAAGATGCTGATTGTCAATCCTCAACCGATCAATCCGCCGATTACAATCAGTAAGCTCCTCATTGAGTTCATCAAGTAATTGACTTTGATGGCTGAAGCGAATCTCCAGTTCCATCACCCGTTCTTGTAGGTCCTCAAGCATATCTGTCCTCCCTTACTGCAGAATAGTGCGATATTTATAACGCGCTGAGTCGGGGAAGGACAATAGTATTTTATGTTTAATCGGCGAGAATCAATACTTAAGAAATATCCGTTCCATCAGTTAAGAGATCTGCATACCGCCGTGGCGGATAATTTCACCATCGACTTGATAGATAATATCTTCAGCAATATTCGTTGCCAGATCGCCCATCCGTTCCAAATAGCGAGAGATAGACAAATAATTAATCAATCCGTCCATGGAGTTCATATCGTCTCGGATTGCCTGCTTGACGCGTGAAAAATTGCCTTTGTGTAAAGCATCGACCTCATCATCCAGGCGAATTGTCTGGCGTGCCAAGTCAGAATTTCGTTCCACCAGGGAATCCAGTGCCATTTTCAACATTGTTTCCACCACTTTGGCCATCGTAGCAATATCATATGGACAGTCAACTTTGATCACATGATCGAGGTCCAACGCCCGTTCGGCGATATTGACAGCAAAGTCGGCGACACGCTCCAAGTCGTTGTTGATTTTCAGCACTGAGACAATAAAACGCAAATCTGTCGCCACCGGCTGGTGTAATGCCAGGATCTTCAGACACTCTTCTTCCAGCTCAATCTCCATGTTATCGATCTGACTATCGCCACCCCTGACCTGTTGTGCCAGTTTCCGGTCTCCAGTAAGAAGGGCCTGCACTGCCTGTTGCACACGTCCTTCGACTTCAGCTCCAAGGGTCAGAAGTTCCTTTTTTAAAACATTGAGTTCTTGTTCCATTAAAACAGCCATACGATTCTCCCTTTCCCTCAACTCAGCCGAAACGACCGGTAATATAATCTTCAGTTTGCTTAACTTGCGGCTTCACAAACAACTGATCGGTGAGACCATACTCTATCAAATTCCCTTCAAACAGGAAGGCGGTATGATCAGAAACCCGCGCAGCTTGCTGCATGTTATGGGTCACAATAATGATGGTAAAATCATCCCGGAGATCTTTGATGGTCTCTTCAACCCGCGCTGTCGATTTTGGATCCAGGGCACTACAGGGTTCGTCCATGAGGATAACCTTCGGGTTCACCGCAATCGCCCTGGCAATGCAAAGGCGCTGCATTTGCCCTCCAGATAAACCTAGCGCACTCTCCTGCAGTCGATCTTTGACTTCATCCCAGAGAGCGGCGGCTTTTAAACTTTTTTCAACTCGCTCATCGAACAATTTTTTATCTTTTTCACCGGCAATCCGTAAGCCGTAAATAACATTTTCGTAGATGGATTTAGGAAACGGATTTGACTTTTGGAAGACCATCCCAACCCGTCGCCGCAGCTCAATAATATCGGTATTCTTACCGTAAATATTTTCCCCTTCCAGAGTGATTTCGCCCTCAACCCGGCAACCGTCAATCAGGTCATTCATCCGATTCAAACAACGTAGCAGGGTACTCTTCCCGCACCCCGATGGGCCAATCAAAGCAGTCACATTCTTTTCTGGAAAGCTGAGGTCGATTCCGTGCAATGCTCGGGCATCACCGGGATAGAAAAATTTCAGATTATTTACCTGGATGATCGGATTCTCGTTTATAACAGCTGTCATATCCTTTTAATTCTCCTAAAAAGTCCCGAAAGTGTAGCGTTTTTTCATCTTGTTACGTAACCGGATGGCAACACTGCTCATCAGCAAGACAATCAACACCAATAACAGAGTGGTAACAAAAACCATCGGCTTCGCCGCCTCAACATTAGGGGACTGGAAACCAATATCGTAGATATGAAAACCCAAATGCATAAACTTGCGATCAAGATGAAAGAATGGAAAATTACCATCAATGGGAAGCGCTGGTGCCAGCTTGACCACGCCAGTAATCATCAACGGTGCAACCTCTCCAGCGGCGCGCGCCATGGCGAGAATCAATCCCGTCATAATCCCCGGTGATGCCATCGGCAACAGAATGCGCACCAGCGTCTGAAACTTGGTCGAACCGAGAGCATAGGAGCCTTCACGCATTTCACGGGGAATGGCACCAAGAGCTTCTTCAGTAGAGACAATCACCACCGGAACCGTCAACAGGGCAAGGGTCAAACTGGCCCAAAGCAGTCCTCCCGTCCCAAAAGTAGGCGTCGGTAGCCGCTCTGGAAAAAAGAAACTGTCGATCGAATGACCGATACCATAAACAAAGAAACCCAGACCAAAAATTCCATAAACAATGGAAGGGATCCCGGCCAGGTTATTAACCGCAATCCTGACGATCCGGACAACGATCCCCTCTTTGGCATACTCACGCAAGTAGATCGCGGCGATAACCCCTAAAGGAAAAGAGAACAAGCTCATCACAAAGATAAGCATAACAGTGCCAAATATCGCAGGGAACAACCCACCCTCGGTGTTCGACTCACGTGGTTGGCCGACAAACAGTTCAAGCAATTTGGCGGAGTAAAAAGCAATTTTGTCACCCAACCCCATACTATTGGGTGCATACACTTGAAAGATATCTGCGAGGACAATCTCTTTTTCCCGACCTGAAGCGTCAGTAAACATCGCGGTATCTTCACGAGCCCGGGCGTTTTGCCGAGTCTGAATATCGATCAAGTGGCCAAACTCTTCATCAAGAATAGCTTTCTCTTGACTCAACGCTACCTGTTTAGGATCGTTCGCGGGAACTCCTTTGTAATCAAATTTCAACTTTTTCAACCGCAACTGTTCCATCAGATAACTGGCATCCTTGAGCTTCCCCTCCAGTTCTCTAAGCCCGCGAATCTCTGTTTCAACCTCAATTAACGCCTTAGTCAGGTCCGGTAATGAGGCGGTCCGGGTTGTCCCGTTAAGGTTCAGACTCTTCAGCTCACCATAAAAGTCACCATGCTCAATCCGCTCCAGAACAAGCAGATTCCGCGGGACCTCCTGACTGACAATTTGATCTTCATCAATCCAGCGAAAGTCGAGTCCATACAGATCCCTATTCGCAATCTTATATTGTCGTCTAAGGGCACTTCCATCTGCTGTCGGTTCAGACTTAATTAACCTGCCAATAACCTGATTGCCGTCTTGCAGCTCAAGACGTTGCAGTTCTGCCGGCCAGAAAACCCCTAACCCGTTGATCATAATCACCGCCAGAAGAATAATCGCCGTCAGCAATGTTATCGCCAATGAAGCACCGGAAAGCCACACCATCGGCTCACCAATCCGCCAGTATTTATTCATATTTTTAGTCGTTGTAGACATCATCAAATCCTAAAAGCGACCATATTTAGCTCGCAGTCGCTGACGCACAATTTCTGCTACCGTGTTAACAATAAAAGTCATAATAAAGAGAATCACTGCAGACAGAAATAAGGTCCGATAGAGAGAACCATCCACAGGCGCTTCCGGTATTTCCACCGCTATGTTAGCCGATAGCGGACGCATGCCATTAAAGATGCTCAGATCCATAATAGCGGTATTCCCGGTGGCCATAAGCACAATCATGGTTTCACCAACGGCACGACCAAAACCGATCATGGTTCCGGCAAAGATTCCGGGGCTGGCTGATGGTAGGATAACTCGCCAAACAGTCTGCCAACGGCTGGCTCCAAGGGCCAAGGATGCCGCTTTCAGGCTCGGTGGAACGTTGGACAGTGAGTCCTCAGAAATCGTGAAGATGATCGGGATTACGGCAAAACCCATGGCAAAAGCGATGATAATACAATTGCGTGGATCATAACGGGTGCCAGTCTCATTAAACAGCCACTGTTTCAGATCACCAGCAAAAAGCCAGTCCTCCAAACCTGGGCCAAGAATCGCCGCTATTGCAACGGCGAGGACAATCACTGGAGCAATAACAAGAAACTCATATCCTCGCTCAACCTGTTTCAATGGGGACAATTTTCGTGCCCCTTGCCACAGAGCAATACTGAGCATTAGTGCCGCTGGAACCAGAATCAGGCTCAAAAACATCGATCCGAGTGAGCGTTCGATTAATGGGGCAAGCCAGAGTGCCGCGAGAAAACCGATGATAACTGTCGGGATAGCGGCCATCACCTCAACTGCAGGCTTGATAATCCCCTTGAATTTTGGCCGGGCAAACTGACTGGTATAGATCGCACCGAAGATCGCCAGAGGGACCGCGAAGAGCATGGCGTAGAAGGTTCCTTTGAGGGTACCAAAAATCAGCGGGGTTAAGCTTAATTTTGGTTCATAGTCGTCAGTTCCCGCAGATGACTGCCAGGCCCAGGTTGGCTCCGGGTACCCTTCGTACCAGACTTTTCCAAAAAGAGTCTTAAGGCTGACTTCGGGGTGAGGGATATCGAGCTTCCAACTTTGCACGGTGCCATGATCGCTAAGAGTAATAATTCCGTTGCCACGGGTGGACTGCGCAAAGGCTTCAATCTTCTCAGCCCCGTTAGCGATATTGACGAGGAAACGTTCACTCGTCATATGGCTCACATTAATACCATCAGCGGCAATACTGAGAACTGACTTATCATGTGGACTCGGCTGTACGTCCTGCACTGCATGGGCATGTCCATGCAACTGATGAATCTGCGTCAGCTTCCAGCCCACATCAGCATCCCGGACCGGGAACCAGGTGGAAACACCACCTTGCTGATCACCAACAATCAGCGAAACATCACCAAAGACCATGTTTAGAGCTGTAATTTCACGTTGGTCAAGGAATGCCTGCGTCGTTTCTTCGAGCACCGGGTGATCAATCTCGCTGAGATCCCAGCGTAGAATTTCACCTTTAGAGGTGCCTAGATACAGTTTAATCCCATCGGTTGACAGTGTCATTGCGGTCACTTCACCGACGCTATCAATCTCTAGTTGATGGCTTTCCTGAACTCGTTCACCGGCACCAAAAAGGCTCTCCTCTTCTTCTATGATTGTGATTTGAAAGATCCCTGAGCGGAACAGGTCAACACGCACCTGTCGTCCCTCATCATTGACGCGCGCCATAGTTTTAACAGGCAATCCATAGCTTGGCGGGGCAAATATGGCACGATGCTCCAATTCATGTCTGATACTGCGCTGATTGTCATCAGCTTCATCAAAAAACGGAAAAAACTTAACTCTCTCAATCGTCACACTGCCATCATCCCACACCAGCATATGGTTCAGGCGACCATAAGTTTGGGCCGTTATCAAGCGTCTCGACCCTGTGTCACTGACAAGTTGAAGGCTGTCAATAGCAGAACCATCAGCGATATTAAAAAAATTGACCCTCCCGGCTTGATCCAGACGGTATCCAGTCTCCAGATATTCATCCACCCCCATAGCCAGAATTTTCTCTTCAGCAGCCCTACCTTCTAACTGAAAACTGGCATGCAGATCTTTATCCGGAGAGAGGAATAGCGGCAAAGAGACCTCTGCGATCAAAATCAGAATAAAAATGACACTGAAAATAATCGCCATCCCACCAACGGTAATAACCCATCTAGCAATCCGGTCATTCCGTTTCACTTTTTTTAAAAAAGCTGGATTCATAAATTTCCCTGTTTTATCGCAACACAGAACAAGCCCTGACCAGAAGGGTGGGCAGGGCTTGTTCCTTAACGTGGCAGCCTCTTACTTTTGAGCCGGCAACTAGTCAAGCAGTGCAAGCTGTTGCTTAACCAACTCAGCAGTCAGTGGCAAGTAGCCATCCTTGATGACAATTTCCTGACCTTCGGTTGAAAGGACAAACTTCAGGAACTCTTTTACCAGAGTGGGTAATGGTTTGTTTGGCTCTTTAACAACGTTGAGATAAAGCATCCGACCGAGTGGGTATTTGCCATTCATAACGTTAGCGTAGGTAGGCTCATATTGTTTTTCACCATCTTTTTTACCCAGAGCGATGGCTTTAACGCCGGAGGTTTTATAACCAATCCCCGAATAACCGACACCAGCCTTATCTTCAGTCACACCAAGGACAACAGATGCACTGCCTGGCTGTTCCTTCACGCTATCTTTATAGTCACCCTTAAACAGGGCCTTACTCTTGAAATACCCATAAGTCCCAGAAGCAGAGTTACGACCGTAGAGACTGATAGGCTTATTGGCCCATTCGCCACTCAGGCCCACGTCGCCCCAGGTTGCAGCGTTCGATAAACCACCTTTATGAGTTTTTGAGAAGATCGCGTCGACTTGAGGAATGGATAACCCTTCAATGGGATTGTCCTTGTTAATAAAAACAGCCAACGAGTCCAGAGCAACACCGATAGTCGTGGGTTTGAAACCATATTTGGTTTCGAACGCCTGAACTTCATTTGCTTTCATTGCACGTGACATCGGACCAAGCTGGCTGGTCCCTTCAATCAGTGCTGGAGGGGCGGTACTGGAACCTTTACCTTCAATCTGGATATTGACGTTCGGGTATTTTTTGCGGAAACCTTCAGCCCAGAAAGTCATCATGTTGTTCAACGTGTCTGAACCAACACTGTTGAGGTTGCCGGCAACGCCTTGAACTTTGACATAGTCACTGATGTTGACATCAACCTTGAGGGGGCTGGCAATACCAGCCGACGCGAAGAGCACCAGAGCCAGAAGGGCTAAGGTACAAATCCTTAATTTCTGTTGTTTCATTGTTTGACCATCTCCTTGATAATTTTATCGTTAATTGATGGTCGAGAAGATGCACTTACAATGTTAGGAATATGTTAGCAATACGTAAGTATTTCACTAAACATGTCCGCTTAAACCACTTCTGGCTTCTGGCGACGTGGTAACAACAGAGTAAAACAACTCCCTTTGCCCACCTCACTGCTCACCGTAATTTCACCCTGATGGGCGTGGGCAACATGCTTTACAATCGCTAACCCGAGTCCGGTTCCCCCCAAGCTGCGGCTACGGGCAAGATCAGCACGGTAAAAGCGTTCAAAAAGGCGAGGCAGGTGTTCCGCAGCAATCCCGCAGCCGGAGTCCTCAACCCGGATTTTGACGAATTCATCCAGCTCGATAACCTCAATCAGAACATGGCTACCTGCTTCACTGTATTTGATCGCGTTGGTCAACAGGTTAATAATCGCCTGCTCTAACAATGGCGCATTAACCCTGTTTTTAAGCTGTTCTGGGCATATAATATCGAGTCCTACCTGCTGCTGAGACAAGAGACTTTCACAGGCAGCCCTGGCACTATGAAGGATCGGCAGCAGGGGTTCACAACTGAGCTCCCAACCTCCCGTCTCCACCCCCTGTTCAATCCTCGAAAGATTCAGTAAATCTTCAACCAGTGCATTCAACCGCTCACTCTGCTTGAAAATAATCTGTAAAAATCTCTGACTGGCGACATCGGTAGATTCGTCATCCAAAAGGGTCTCGACGGCACCACGTATGGCAGTAATCGGAGTCTTTAACTCATGGGAGACATTGGCGACAAAGTCACGACGGACAGACTCAAGACGCCGTAGACGAGTCAAGTCATGCAGCACGATTAACACCCCGATGCGGCTATCTTCTTTCCCTGTCAGAGGGGTTGCCTGAACATGGAGGTAGCGCTTCTCAGAACCATACATAACCAATTCACTTTCAAGCGGTTCTGGCTGGCTCAGTGCTTGCTGAATAAAGCGCTGCAACTCAGCTTGACGAATCACCTCCTGAATCGGTCGCCCGGCATTCGATTGTTGTGGGACATTGAACAATTCAGCTGCAGCCCGATTCAGACGGATGATCTGTTCATCATTATCGACGGCAATAATCCCCTCGATCATGCACCCAAGAACAGTCTCAATTTCAGCCCGTTGGCCAATCTCCTGTTCAATCCGATCAGCGAGCTTAGCGGCCATCAGATTCATGGTTTCAGCCAGTCGACTGGTCTCTTCAGATCCGGTGACAGCGAGGGGAATAGCCAGAAGGCCCTGTGAAAACTTTTGCGCACCGGCGGTCATCAACTCCAAAGGGCGACTGATACGTCGAGAGAGCCACCAGCAGACCGGAGCCAAAAGAGCTCCAATAATCAGCCCAGCCAGAAACAGTTGCCAGTAAATTTCCTGAAGTGTCTCATCGACTGCAGAGAGGGGTAACGCAGTACGGATAACGACGGTTATCTGCTCCCCATCATAAACAGGGATCGCCACATACATCAGCGATTCACCCAAGGTATTGCTGAAGCGGATCGATGTCCCCTGTTGCCCGGCAAGAGCCTCGACAACTTCTGTTCGCTGGCCGTGATTGTCCATCAACCGCGGATCTTCATCAGAATCGACCAAGACTCTGCCATCTCTCATAATCACCGTAATACGGGTCCCGGATTGCTCGCCAAGGCGCGTTACAACGGGTAATAGCAGATCCTGATCGCCCATCGTTAAGTGTCCTTGAAGTTGCGGTTCAACCAATTCTGCACGGGCTCTTAAGTCGTCCTCAACCTGCTGATAATGAAAGCTGCGCAGCATCCCGGATAAGGACCAACCGACAACCAGTAAAACGACGAAAATCAGGATCAGATAAGAGGGATAAAGTTGCCAGATGAGACGGCGTCGATGTAATTTCACAATTCCTCCCGAAAGCGATAACCAACCCCACGAACGGTTTCAATATAATAGCTGCAGGAACCAAGCTTTTTTCTCAATCCTGCAATCTGGACATCCACGGCCCGATCAGTGACAGCATAGTCTTCACCGCGCACGGCATTAACAATTTGATAGCGGGTAAAGACCCAACCCGGACGACTGGCTAATGCTTCAAGAACCTTAAACTCAGTAAAGGTTAAATCAATTGTCTTCCCTTCAACCTGGGCAAGACTCCGACCGGAATGGATCCTGAGCTCACCGCGCACGAGTTCAGTCTGATCCGCTTCCTGTTGCAACAGAGTTTTACGCCGAAGCACTGTCTGGATACGGGCCAACAACACTTTAATGCTGAATGGCTTGGTCACGTAATCATCCGCTCCTAATTCTAATCCACGAACAATATCGCTCTCTTCGCCACGCGCAGTGAGCATAATAATTGGAATTCCATTGGTATCCTCATGACTCCGTAGCCGACGACAAATGTCCAGACCATCAATTCCTGGCAGCATCAGATCTAGCAGAATTAAATCGGGTTTTTTCGCCGCGATAGCCGCTAAAGCTTCTTCTCCGTGGGATGCACAATCGGCATTGTATCCGGCTTTAATCAGATTGAAATGGAGTAAAGCAAGAATATCTTCTTCGTCTTCGACAACAAGGATGGAATTTTTCTGGTCTGCCATAAAACCTCACAGCTATTTAATATTCTAGAGACCTAAAGATTTGCAGCATCAGCGCTATTTGTTAGGATTTCGTGAGTAACCTAAATTAAATCGCTTTTTCAAGATTATGCAGCAACGAATGGTTATCTAAATCACCATAGGGATAAATATTGAAGACATGCATACATTTTTTGTCCATAATAGCAAAAAAACAATCTCAATAGATAACCCTGACTTTCCAAAGAGGAGGAATGTGTGCAACATTTTGCCCTGACTATTATTGGCCGTGATCGCCCCGGAATTGTTTCGCAGGTGACAGAAATACTATTTCACGATGGTTTTAATATTGCCGACTCCAGCTGTTCAATTCTCGGCGGGCAATTTTCGATGATCTTGATCATCTCGAACCCGGAGATTTCAAAAGTAGAAGAGTTCAGCGATACATTCAAACCCCTTGAAGAACACAATCTGTCTGTGTTTATCCGCACCCTGAAGCCTGGCGGTGAAGTCCGCACCGAAATGGAAGGGGAACTCTGTATGATCTCTGTCTATGGTGCCGACAAACCTGGAATCGTTTATCAAGTCGCCAAAGAATTGGGTGAACGCCATATTAATATTACCGATTTGAACACTAAATTGATTGGTGAGACAGGAAAACTGGTCTACGTGATGATGCTGGAAGCCATGCTCCCAGAAAACACTGAAATCGAAGATATTGAAACCTGGATGCAAGCATTAAAACAGAAGCTGCAGGTTGATATTTCTGTCCGCTCACTAGCAACGATGGAGCTTTAAAGCCGATGTCTGTCAAAGAAGTTCTTGTCTACCCTGACTCACGCCTGAAAGAACACTGTAACCCGATAGTCAATTTTGATGAATCAGTGCAGCAGCTGCTGCAGAATCTTGTTGATACAATGGTTGAAGCTGGACATTCAGTTGGTATCGCAGCCCCACAGATCGGAGACCTTCGACGCGCCGCAGTTGTCGATGTCTCTAAAAGTAAACTAGGGAAAAAGCAAGAGAATCACGGTTTACTGCAGATGGTAAACCCTGAAATCACCGAAAGAGAGGGGAATCAAGTCGTCCGGGAAGGGTGCATGTCAGTTCCCGATTATACCGGTAATGTGACCCGTTCAGAATCTATTGTCGTGCAGTTTGTTGATCAAAACCAGCAATTCCAAGTGGTTCGGGCTGAAGGCTTTGAAGCCGTAGCGATTCAACATGAGCTGGACCATCTGGATGGCTTTCTCTTTCTGGATCGCGTTTCCAGCTTAAAAACAGACCTGTTTAGAAGAAAGACCAAAAAAACTAGTTGACCAATCTATCCAGAATCAGCACCGTGAGGAACAACGCCATAGAAATATTGGTGAGATGAAATGTGCGTGAAACTGAGTCTGCCCGTTTAACATCAGCAGGTTGTTTGAGAATTGACAATGCGATAATAAAAAGGCCAAAAACAAAAGAGACCATAAGAAGCGGGCTGTGAATAAAGCCGAACAATGGAAAGAGCAAATAGCAAAGAAACAGGCCCGCCAACCAGCAATTATTGATCCTCAATAGTCTTTGTGTCGGTATGGTTTTAAAAATATTCGGCAACCCGCTACGTTGCAGATCGTCACGATATCGACAGAGCAAAAGCCACGTATGTGGAATCTGCCAGACAAACAGAGTACCGGCCAGAATTAATGCCTTATGGGTGAGCAGATCACCACCGGCTGCAGTCCAACCGATTAATGGTGGCAATGCCCCACATATGGCCCCCGGAATAGCGGCAAAAGCGGTGTGACGCTTTAATGGAGTATACACTGCGTTATACCAGATAACCGCCAGCAGGCCGAGCAAAAGAGAAAGACTTCCGGGTAACGCTAAAAGCAAAAGTGAGCCGCCGCTTATTGCCAGAGATGCCAATAACAAGGCGATGTGCGGAGCAAGTTGACCCGTTGGCAATGGCCGATTCTGGGTACGCTCCATACACATGTCTAAATCCTGCTCCTGCCATTGATTCAATGCCGAACAACCGGCGGCCAGAAGGCCAACGCCAGCTGTCACCAGCAAAGGATGAGGACTCCAGAGGCCTCCAAAAAACAAATAACCCGCCAAGGCAGAAAGAGCAACCATCGCTGATAACTCAGCTCGAAAAAGTTGCCGCAGGGTTTGCAACAGGCTCGCTATCTGAGCAGGGAGTGTCTTTGTCGGATTATTAATTGTCGGGACTGGCATAAAGCTTAAACCTTATTCCTGAAGTAGGCGTTTGATAATTGCGTCAATCTCTTCAGCGCTTAAATAATCAGCTGCCGGCATCATCGGCGCAAATCCTTTGACGATTTCCGCATTAGGGTCAAGCAATGCGCGACGGAGATATTCGGCATCAACCTTGATAGTGACAGACTGGCCATCACGCTCAATCGTAACCTCACGTTGTCCGATCCCCTTGAACGTTGGCGCGATACTTTCACTGCCATCAAGAGAGTGACAACCGATACAACCATTTTCAACCATTAATCTGTCTCCATCAGGCTCTTCTTCTGCCACTTTGCCCAGGAGATAATCAACGACAGCCTGAAGGTCTTCATTGTTGATGGCCTCTTCATCATAAGCTGGCATCATCGGGTCAAAACCTTTAGTGATTTCAGCGTCAGGATCACGAATAGCTCGCTGTAAATAGGCCTCATCAATTATGATTTCAATCGTCTTCCCGTCCTTCTCAATCTCGCGCGGATTACCAGCTAGTTCAAACAAACTTGGACCAATATTTTCAGTGCCATCGAGACTGTGACAGCCAATACAGCCCTGTTCGTTCAAAACAATTAAGCCTCTTGGGTCTGCAGAAACGGTCGCAGAACTTGCCCACTGGGCATAATCTTCTTCGCTGAGTACTTCAACACTGGTCGTCATGTCAGCATGCCCAACTCCGCAATATTCAGCGCAAAAAATATCGT
Source organism: Desulfuromusa kysingii (assembly GCF_900107645.1). Lineage (GTDB taxonomy): Bacteria > Desulfobacterota > Desulfuromonadia > Desulfuromonadales > Geopsychrobacteraceae > Desulfuromusa > Desulfuromusa kysingii. The sequence continues at coordinate 510,849 of NZ_FNQN01000001.1, read as the reverse complement.
AACTTCCGGTTTCAGGTGCTTGAAACCAGACATATGATTCCATATTGGGCACGGTGTCACGCTTGATCCGAAATGCCGGAACAAAAAAACTGTGCAGGACATCCGTTGAATAGAGCAGCACTTTAACCGGTTTATTCACAGGCACATAGAGTTTGGTCTCTTTTCGCCCATCGGGATACTCAAATTGCCATGACCACATCCGTGCAGTTGCCTTGACCTCCATAGCGTCTGCCGGAATTTCACGCAAACCGACATAATTACTCCAGCCATACCAGAACATGGTCATCACGATAATGATTGGAAGTACCGTCCAAATCGTTTCCAGCAACCAACTGCCCTCCACCTGGGATGTCGGTTCAGGGCATTTAGAGCGTCGATATTTGACCACAAAATAGATGGTGACAACAGTGATTCCCAAGAGCAAAAGCAATGAGAAACCAAAGATATAGATCAAAACATTATCAACGGCTTGTGCAGTAGGATTATTCAATTGGTTCACAATGTCTCCCTAACGGTAAAGCACATCGGTAAAAGTCAGCCCAATGAAGATTGCGACAATGATCAGCAGGGTCAAAAGCCCGATCTTAAAAAGTTTTGATTCCTGCCTTAAGTGCATGAAAATAAAAACCACCAGACTTGATTTGATTGAGGCAATGGTCAATGCCACCCAGATATTCCATGCCCCCAAGTGGACCCGGGAAACGGCAACAGTCACCACAGTCAAGACAAGTAATGCAAACCAGATCAGAATAAATGTCCGGAAAGGGACAGGTTCATGTTTATGCTCTGTCATAGATCACCTCACAGAATCAAATAGTAAAGCGGAAACAGGAAGATCCAGACCAGATCGACCAGGTGCCAATAAAGGGCACTGTTTTCCAGCAATGTGTAGCGATCACTGGTCACCTTACCTTTGGCAATCAATGTTGCAACAACAGCAATCAGAGTACCGCCAATCAAGATATGGAACCCATGCAGACCGGCAGTAAAGTAATAGAGGTTAAAAAATGCAGTGATTCCAGGTCCCATCTCTGCTAGATGTTCAGACCCAGGATAAATGCCATGACCAATCTCGGCAGACCACTCAAAGTATTTATTAATCAAAAAGACAATGGCCAGAAAAATTGTAACAAAGCACAGATTCAGAGTGAGCTTTATTTTATTTTTTTGAATCGCTGTAATCGCCAAAGCGATGGTTAAACTGCTGGTTAACAGGACCAGGGTATTAATTGTTCCAAAATAGATATTCAGCTTATGGCTCGCTTCTGCAAATTGCTGTGGAAATTTAGCCAATCCAACAGAATAGAGGATAAATAGCCCGCTGAAGAGGATCACTTCGGTATAAAGAAACAACCACATACCAAAGCGGGCACCTGTATCATCACGGTGTTCAATACTCATCGGCAACAACCCCTTTATAATCATAAGGACCTTTGGTCACGATCGGATCCTCTTCACCAAAGTTTTCCATTGGTGGCGGTGAAGGGATTGTCCATTCCAAAGTCGCACTGCCCCATGGGTTTTTACCAACGGGATGGCCCCGACGAATACCATTCCAAAGATTGACGAACATCATCACCAGGCCTATGGCAAGAACCCAGGATCCTACAGTGGAGACAACATTCAGAGGCATGAACTCAGGTAAATAATCATAGTAGCGTCGCGGCATCCCCTGAACACCGACAGCTTGCATCGCCATATAGGTGACGTTAAAACCGACGAACACCAGCCCCCAACTGATCACAGCAATTTTGTGGTTATACATGCGTCCAGTAAATTTCGGTAGCCAGTAGTGGAGCGCGGCAAAAAAGGCAAAGCCCGTTCCACCAAACATGGTGTAATGAAAATGGCCCACGACAAAAGTCGTATCATGCAAATGGATATCACTGGCTGCAGCTCCCAGAGCCAAACCACCCAGACCGCCAATCGCAAAGTTAAAGATAAAAGCAAGGGCGTGTAACATTGGCGGAGCTAACTGAATAGACCCTTTGTAGAGCGTTGAAACCCAGTTGAAAACTTTTATTGCACTCGGAATAGCCACAATAAATGTCAAAAATGAAAAGACCAGAATGGCAAAGTCACTCATGCCACTGGCATACATATGATGCGCCCACACCAGAGACCCAGCAAAAGCAATAGCCAGGCTGGAAAAAGCCATAGCCCAGTAACCGAACAAAGGTTTTCGGGAGAAAGTTGGGATAATCTCTGAGATAACCCCCATCCCAGGGAGGATCATAATATAAACGGCAGGGTGCGAATAGATCCAGAATAGATGCTGATAAAGAATAGGATCACCACCACGGGCAGCATCAAACAACCCCGCCCCGAAAACACGTTCCAAGACAATCAATATCAGGGTAATCCCGAGCATCGGGGTCGCAAGTATTTGTATCCAGGCCGTAGAGTAGAGAGTCCAAACAAACATTGGCAGCCGTCCCCAGCCCATCCCTTCTGCACGTAAACGGTGAATTGTGGTGACAAAATTTATCCCGGTCAACATGGAAGAAAAACCCAGCATCAGCGCCCCGGTGACGGCAAGATTGACGTTGGTCGTGGTCTGGGTACTGAACGGGACATAGAAAGTCCAACCCGTATCTGGTGCTCCACCGCCAGCAAAGATAGAGATGACAGCAAGAATTCCACCAATAATATAACAATACCAGGAGAGAAGGTTCAGCTTCGGAAAAGAGACATCTCTGGCCCCGATTTGAATCGGTAAGACCAGATTACCGAAAGCCGCCGGGATACTCGGGATAATAAACAGAAAGATCATGATAATGCCATGGACCGTAAAAGTCGCATTATAGGTCTGCGGCCCCATGATCGTCGGGCCCGGTGCGATCAACTCCAGTCTCAGAGCAAGACCTAGACACATGGCAACAAGAAACATTGTCACGATGCAGACAAGGTACATGATACCGATCCGCTTATGGTCAGTAGACAAAAGCCAACCAAGGATTCCAGGGCGGGGACTTTCGCTGTAAAAACCGGTGTATTTTAGAGGCTCATTTGTCATTTTTTCTTCTTTCTACCGCTCAAAATAAGAAAGAGCAAAAAGCTGCCAAGAGTTAACAAGATAACCGTGCCACTCACTCGCATCAGATTAAATACGTAGCGGCGACCTTCCGGGTCATAACTGAAACAAAACTGCAAAGCCTGACGGATCGGTTTACCGATGCGACCCTCGCTTGCTTCAAATAAAGCCATCGACATATCAATAGCTGAAAACCTCTGTCCCGGCAGATAGCGGACAATGGTTCCGTCTTTGGTCACGATAAACGCGGTGATCGGGTGGAGAAATTCGTCACCCTCTTTTTTAAAATAGTAACCGGCTGCATCCGTCAACTGCAGGATATTTTCTTGCGTGCCAGTAAGAAAACGCCATGCTTGTTTCGGGAAAGGCGCTTGCATTGCCGTCAGAAATGTCTGCTTACTGTGGGCCGCCATTGCGGGAGTCTCTAAGGGATCAAAGCTAAAAGTTATAACATTATATGCTTCACCCGGCTCCATCTTAACTTCTGGCAGAACAGCGGAAAGAGTTCCCAGCATCATATTACAAACATTGCGGCAATCATAGAACACCGGGACAATCAGAGTCGGACGATCGACCAGCTCTTCCAGACTGACATTGACACCAGTCGAATCAACAAAATTCAACTGCAGAGGGATTTTCTCTCCGAGACGTTCAACCAACTCAACCCGTCCGTCTGTCGCAAATACCGGTGTAGCCACCAAGAGGAACAACAGTAATAATAAAACTTTGTGCAGCAAAAGGCCTCCCTGGAAAATATCAATGTATAGTTTCCATACTCTAACAGAATAAAAACAGATGTAAAGCTTACCAAAATGATCAACTTTAGCAAATAACTTTTTCTAAAAAAAACGTTATTGTCATTAATCGCAAACTTCTGGCGCTGAATTCACAAATAATTACAGCGCCATTTGTTGAGTTATCGGTTCCATGGTATAAAATTCATACAAAACATTTTTCCGTTCGTCACATTGTCAATCAACTACCCTGTCCCAAGAGGTGTCCAGATGAAAAGATTATCGGCTCTGCTATTTATCCTCCTGCTCAGTCTGACGGGCTCTCCTGCTCTAGCGCAACAACATCAGGATCAAGTTGTCCACGCCACCTGCAGTTATTGCGGGATGGATCGAACCAAGTTTGGTCACAGTCGCATGCTGGTGGAATATGAGGATGGTAGCGAAGTCGGCACCTGCAGTATTCACTGTATGGCTCTTGAGTTCGCCAATGCGATTGATCGCGTACCGAAACATCTCTTTGTCGCTGACTATCAGACCGGAACACTTCTCACCGCTGAAACAGCGGTATGGGTTCTTGGTGGTGACAAACAGGGAGTGATGACCTCGAGAGCCAAATGGGCTTTTGCACAGCAGTCCGATGCTGAGGCTTTTATTGCCAGTCATGGTGGTGTCATTGCCAATTTTGATCAAGCCATGAAAGCCAGTTACGAAGACATGTACCAGGATACCCAGCGAATTCGTAAAATGAGGGCCATGAAGAAGATGAAAATGAAGAAACAATAAAGCCCATGAAGAGACTCCTTAAAAAAATCTTCGTGATGGTTTGTCTTGTCGGCTTGTTCTCCACTGCCGCTCTATCTGCGGGCCCCAAGATGCCAGGGCCAAAAGATCGCTGCCCCGTTTGCGGGATGTTTGTCGCCCCCTACCCCGACTGGATTGCCACAATTGTCCTTAAAGATGGTCAGCAAATCTTCTTTGACGGCTGCAAAGACCTGTTCCGTTATTATCTGGAATTGCCGGAGGGCGAAGGTGAAGGGACCAAAGGAGAGATTACCGCAATTTATGTGACCGAATATTACCGCGCTCAGTTCATGCTAGTGGATGAAGTCTTTTTTGTCGCAGGCAGTGATGTCTACGGACCGATGGGCAAAGAATTGATCCCGGTTGCAGGAAAAGAGTTAGCGGAAACTTTCATGCGTGATCACTCTGGTTCACAGATCCTGACATTTGAGCAGATAACCCTTGACCTATTGCCGCCGAACTGATGATCCGCGCAATCGCTTATTTGGCATTGACCACCTTTTTGGCAGCGGCAACGACCAGTTTGTTGTTAGTCGGGACAACTCAGAGCAGTGATCCATCTGCAAAGCGGCAACTAGTGAAAGTTCTGGGCATTAGCGACCTCTCCCTTAGCAGTGAAGCACGCTATACCAGGCACCCCACTCAGGCCGATGTCTTTGCCGCATTTCAGGATTTTCCCGGCGCATTTGAGCACTTCCCAACGGGATCGATGATTCCTCCGCGACCGATTGGATTTGCCAGCCAGGTTCGAATTCAACCTTCAACAGAGAAGCAGGACTGATGCGCCGGCAATTAAAAATACTCGAATATACCCTCTCCAGCCTGATCCGCCGGAAAGCAAAAAACTTCTCTCTGATCGTTGTCTACGCCTTCACAATTGCCACTCTCGGCTCGGTGTTATTTTTAACCCATGCGTTAAAAGAGGAGGCCACCGGAAGTTTGACTGAAGCCCCGGCTCTGACTGTTCAACGGATTTCTGCGGGTCGTCACGATTTAATTCCGACGCACTACACCACAACCATCAAACACCTGCCAGGCGTCAAATCGGTAACTCCAAGAGTCTGGGGTTATTACTATGATTCTTTGATCAAAGCCAATCTGACCTTAATCGGGAGCAACAATCCGCCAGCAGAATTGCTGTTATTGGATGGGAACCTACCAGAAAACCCGCAAGAATGTGCTATCGGCAAGGGGGTTGCTGATGCCTTTGGCCCTGCCATTGGCGACAACCTGGTCCTTGAAGACAACGAACAAAAGAGCAACAGGTTTAAAATTACCGGCATCTTTCAAGCAGAGTCCAGCCTGTTAACCAACGATCTGGTTATTCTGCCAGAGACAACCTTAAGAACATTTTTTTCGATGGATCCAGAAATGGCCACTGATCTGGTTGTTGAGGTCTACAATCCGCGTGAAATAAAAACGTTGGCAAAGAAAATTAAATACTTGCTTCCTGACACCCGCCCCATCAGCCGTGATGAAATTCTCCATACCTACGACACACTGTTCAACTGGCGGAGCGGGATGATGCTTGCCGTTGCGATTGCCGCGCTGATCTCTTTCTGCATCCTGGCTTGGGACAAGGCGACTGGAATCAGTGCCACAGAGAAACAGGAAATCGGTATCCTGAAAGCACTGGGCTGGGAAACGGCTGACGTTCTCACCGCCAAGTTCTGGGAGGGACTCGTCCTCTCCTTGACATCCTTTCTGCTGGGTATCCTTGCCGCCTGGATTCATGTTTTTGTTTTCGCTGCACCGGCACTGGTGCCACTACTTAAAGGGTGGTCGGTTCTGTTCCCAAAATTTCAACTCACCCCCGCTATCGATTTTTACCAGCTATTTGTCCTCGCATTCCTGACCATCGGCCCTTATCTTGTCTGCACTATCATTCCATCCTGGAAAACGGCTGTGACCGACCCCGAACAGATAATGAGAGGCTGAGATATGTCGCCTTTACTGACGATTACAAACCTGAATAAAATTTATCATCGCCATCAACCCGATGAAGTCATTGCCTTGCGGGACATCTCTTTAAAGATTACCGCAGGTGAAGTTGTTGCCCTCACTGGACCGAGTGGCTCCGGAAAAACCACGTTACTCAGCCTGCTTGGCTGTATGTCGAAACCGACATCAGGAAGCATTCAATTACGTGGGCGCCTGGTCTCCAAACTTCCAGAACGATTTCTGGCGCAAATCAGGCGCACATCATTTGGCTTCGTCTTCCAACAATACAATCTGTTGCGCGACGTCAGTGTCCTGGAAAACGTGATGTTACCGCTCTACCCTTCAAATCAATCGTTCCGTGTGATGAAAAAAACAGCGGGCGCAGTTCTGGAGCGGTTTGAGTTGCAGAAAATGATGAGAAAAAAAGTGAAGCAGCTCTCTGGCGGAGAACAGCAACGGGTTGCCATAGCTCGAGCGTTAGTTGCCAACCCGGATATTATTATCGCTGATGAACCCACAGCTCACCTCGACAGTAACTTGTCTGAAATTCTGCTGGGTATTTTAGCCAACCTGAATACCGAAGGAAAAACCATTATCATTGCCACCCACGACCCAGCTATCTATCAGTCACCATTGATTCAGCGGCGTGTCAGTTTACGCCATGGCGAAATTGTCGAGGACAAAAACCAATGATTCTGCATCCGGGAATTCTCTCTCTCCTTAGTGGATCACTCCTTACCCTGCTGGTGATGTTGATAGCCAGCGGGCTAGGGATCAGGATCCTTTTAAGTTGGGATGCCAGCAGCAGTTCAGAAGGGCAAATCATTCTGGAACGGAAAACCTGGTTGGTCTCCACCCTGGTGAATTATGCTCTTGGATTTCAAATTTTCTCAGCATTCTTGTTTATCGCCACCGCTGAGGATATCCATCAACTGTTTGTCGGTGCCATGTGCGCTACGGGGTCCTTGAATGCCAATCTGGTCGGCTGGTTGGTTCTTCTCATCAAGGGAATATTACTGTTTGCCGCAGCCCTCTGGGTGATCTTGAACCGTCTCGATCAGCGAACAGAGGATTGCCCATTGGTACGACAAAAATACTTTGCTCTCTTATTACTCACTCCTCTTGTGGCACTGGATGGCTATCTTCAGTGGCGCTATTTCCGTGGGTTACAACCAGAGATCATCACCTCATGTTGCGGCTCGTTGTTTAGTGCGGACGGAGAAAGTGTCGTCAGTGAGCTGGCGGGAATGCCCGCTCGACAGGCGATGCTGTTATTTTTTTCCATGACGGGCACTCACTTGATCGTTTTATCTGCCTGTCTCAGGTTTAAAGCAACCATCCTGAGACCCCTGCTGTTTATGACAGCCGTACTCATGCTCTTTATCTCGTTAGGTGCAATCATCTCATTTATCTCCCTTTACATCTATCAAATGCCCAGCCACCATTGCCCCTTTGATATGCTCCAGAGCCATTATGGTTATGTTGGCTATCCTATCTATGCGGCCCTATTTATCGCCACCTTATATGGGATGCTCCCGGGGATCTGTCAGCCGTTACGTCAGCATGAAAGCATAGAAAAAGAGGTCGACAGGATTGAGAGAAACTGGCTATGGTTTTCACTGTGGGCAACACTGATATTTCTACTTATCAGTTGTTGGCAGATGGTCTTCGGTTCGTTCACACTTCTGGGATATTGAATCTTCACCCAGCAGCAACGTTGCCAATCGACGCTGATTCAGCGATGATTGGCCTGCTCCCCGGATAGACTCCAGCGCGCATCACTACAAATTAACACGTTCGTCTAGAACAGAATCAATCCACGCGTCGATAGATTCAAGTGAGGTTGGTTTTTGAAATAATTGACAACCCATACCTTCAGCAATATCCCGTTCTTTCGGAGAGATATCACCAGATATCAGAGCTTTGCGGTGAACAGGAATTTTACAGCCTCTCTGGCTCTGATATTGAAAAAATTCCAGACCAGTCATCTCAGGCATCTGGTTATCAGAAAGGATAATGCCAAAACAAGGGACGTCCATGGGGCATTTGGCGAGCTTTTTTTCAATCAACAGACAGGTGGGATTCAGAGAAGACGCAACATTAAAGCCTTTGTCCTGCAGGTATTCAATAAAGATATCCAGACAATAAACATCATCATCAACGACCAGAGCTTTTCTCTCCATTTTCCTGCCTTTCACGTAAAGGTTTACTAAACCTACCATGACGTTCTGACAAAAAACTGAACCACATAAAATAATGTGGAATTATTCTCCGGAAACAAACAAATAGCTGCGACAAAAGTCGTCAATGACTCAGAAGGGTTTCTCGACCTTGTTGCGGAAATCGGGGGATCAACAGTGAAAGGGACAATGAAACCAAAGCCAGCAAGGCCCCGACATAAAAAACCAAAGAGGTTGAGGTGAGCCAGAGAAGCCCAAAAAACACGGGGAGACAGACCGCAGCAACATGATTGATGGTGAAACTCACTCCGGCGGTTGAAGCAATATCTTCGGGGGCAGCAATCTTTTGAAAATAGGTTTTAATGCTGATTGCCAGAGCAAAAAACAGGTGATCCAAGATATAGAGAGAGGCGCCAGCCCAAGCGACATCAACTAAAGCATAACCCACAAAGACAAAGAATAACCCGGTATATTCCACCAACAAAGCATTCCGTTCACCAAACCGAGCGATCAAACGGCCAATTTTGCGGGCAAAGAGAACATTGAACGAAGCATTCAGCATAAATAACATGGCGATATTGCTGACGGTAAAGCCAAACTTTTCCACCATCAAAAATCCGGCAAAGACCATAAATATCTGCCGCCTGGCGCCTGACATAAAAACCAGCGCATAGTAAAGCCAATAGCGCCGGCGCAGGAGCATATGTTTGTGCTGCACGCTGTGCTGAGGAAAGGCGGGAAATATCACCCATACCGTTAAAGCAATAATGACGGTCATCCCCCCGAAAGCAAGATAGAGCCAGCGATAATCAATATTAAAAAAGTTTGTCCCCAGCCAGATCAAAATAAAAACCACAATCGCCGCAACCGAACCAACAGCGATGAGCCGGCCAAAGAATTCGGCAGCCCGCCCTTTCTCAATCCATTGCTGGGTTAAAGATGTCTGCATGGTTTCATAATAATGAAATCCAAGAGACATCATCACCGTGGTCACATAAAGACCAACGACCGATGGAAAGAAACCTGTCAGAGCAGTTCCCATCCCCAACAACAGCAAAGAAATTGTTGCTAGACGTTGCTCCCGGACCACGAGCAACAGAAACACAACACCGAAAGCAAGAAAACCGGGGATTTCCCGCAACGATTGCAGCATCCCCATCTCCTTGCCGGTAAATGCTGCTCTTTCAATCGCAAAATTGTTCAATAAAGCCTGCCAAGCGGCGAAACTTAAAGGGACTGCAAACGCCATGAGAAAGAGTAACAATTCTGGACGTTGCCATGATTTTAGTGGGGACGGGATCAATCTATTGGCCGATATCAATGAGAGCTAAACATTACAGCACTGCCCCAAATTATCTAATATGGCGCTACTCTTTAGCAATTCAGAAAAGGCGATGGATGCCGGTGAAGCGGTGCGTTCACGTAACTTGACCAGCCAGAGCTGACGATCGATGGTTAAGCCTTCAACATCAATTTTAAACAGTTCTCCATGACGTAAATTATTTTGGATTGAAAGATCAGAAACAAAAGCACAACCATAGCCAGCAGCGACCGCTCGCCTTACCGCTTCATTGCTACCAAGCTGAGCAACGATATTGAATGATGCATGATCAATACCGGCCAACAAAAATGCATTTTGCAGCGCCTGGTAAGTCCCCGAGCCTTCCTCTCTGACGACAATCACTTCATTTTTCAACTCCTCTTTGGTGATAGACTGACGGTCTTTTAGAGGGTGATCAGGACCGACAATCATCACCAACTTGTCCTTAAGCAAGGGGTCATAACTGTAGACATCATCGTCAATACGCCCCCCCACAATCCCTAATTCCAGCTGCCCGGATTTCAACTCATCAAGAATCTCCTTGCTATCTCCAATTCTCATCGTCAGAGAAATCCCTGGGTACTTGTCTTTTAAGACAGGCAAAAAGCAGGGAATCAAATAATTAGCAGGGATATTACTGGCTCCCAGATTGAGAGTCGCCTTTTCCAACCCATGCAATCCCGCCATGGCCTGAAGTAATACATCTCGTTCCGCCAACACGCGGCGAGCATGCTGTAAAAAAATCTCACCGCCCGCGGTAAGAAAAATCCCTTTGTTGGTCCGATCTAACAGTCTGGTGTTGGTTTCGCGCTCCAAGGCAGCAATATGTTGGCTGACCGTCGACTGGGTCAAAGCAATCAGCTCCGCACCACGAGAAAAACTTTTTGTTTCGGCAACCGCAATAAATAACTCAAGTTGACGTAATGTCATCAAACCCTCCATTGTTTTTATGAATAGCAATAATTGTTTATATAGATTATCTATCCAGCGGCAGAAGTCAATCCTTTATCCACAGAACAATACCCGTCAAAAACTTTAATGTTCAGCGACACAGCAGCCGTGATCTATTCCGCGATGGAGAGGCTTAATCCGCTTGGAGGGTCTGAATAAAACGATCCGCTTCATCCATCGCGATTTCCATATCGCGGATCAGGCGTGAAACATCAACCTCGATCCGAGTGAGTTCTGCCTGCAAAGAAGCAACCGCACGGGCATTCAAATTATGCTTCAGAAACAACACTTGGTCACGCAGAGGATTAAGGACAGGGGCAATCGTGGATTCGGCTTTTCTCATTGCCCCGATTAATTGATTGTAACGGGTTTTGGTTTGTTTTAACTGTTTCTCACTCGCCTGGCGTAAACTGGCGCTGTTGTACAGCTCCAGTTCTCCCTCCCACTCAGCAAACAGGGCCTCAGCGACATCTTTAACTGCGTTGATCCGGTTGTGAACTTCATCAGCTTGATCTTCGCTTGCATCAAGCTCCTTCTTCAACTCACGGTACTTATCTTCCAACTCTCCCCCTTGGAAGTTGACCACACGATTGAAGTTTTCCAACGCTGACGCAAACTGCTCTTTGGTCGCCTGCTGACTGTCTCGCGCCTCAATCACCCGATCAACAAGAATATCGCGTTTGTGGACACCTATTTTCTCCATGGCCCCGTAGTAAACGCCACTACAACCCGTTAGCGTAAAGATCAACGCAAAAACCGTAACTCGTTTCAAGCTATTCAGCATCAGCAACTCCATAAAAAACGGGGAAATCTCTGGTTAATAATTCAGGGTCTCACAAAACAGCCTCATTCAACCTTTATCCCAAACCGCCTGACCCGACTGGCATTCAAGCGACTCTCTCTACCGATCATCTTCAGCGCCTCGGTTGATTTTTCCGAAATAAATTCCTGTTGCTCGGTTGTGCCTCCAAGGCGGCGAAACTTGAGACACAGATCAACATATTGAGAGAGCTTCTGTCCTTTTTGCGATTTGAATAACTCGATATATTCTTGAATTGATGCTTGTGACATATGCATCTCTTCTTCATCGCTGCAACTATCGCAGGCAAGAATTTGATCACAGATTTCCAGCAGGGACCGCTTGGTACTAAGTGAGGCATATTTTTTCTTAAATTTCTCTATGACCTCAGGATCTTTGATTTTTCCAGGTAACGCAGAGATCTCAAGGTTAAAAAGCTCGGGCTCTGTTTTTCTTTTTTCAAGGTATAGATCGATAATCTTTGTCGCCAACTTATCTTTTCCAAGATATCTGAGCAAACGGACTGTCCCATCCAGATTAACCGGGCTGATATATTTGGCATTATGTTTAAAGCTATCAGACAGGCAGGTGATAACCTCCTGATCGTCACTATCAAACGAACCATGAAACTTCCGCCAAGCTTCCTGAAAGGAGTCTTCCGAACGAGCGGCCAAAATCTTCTCATTGAGCCGCGCAGCCTCTTCTTGCAGCCCCTCTTCATCAACGTACCCATTTTCAACCAACTTGGCAATCTGCAGATCGAACTCATCAACGGAGTAGTTATCATAGCCCCTGAGAACTGCACACCACACCTGTTGCTGAGTTGAAAGCATCACTTCATCATCCAGATCACCGAAGGCGCTATTGCGGCCAATCACAAAACTATAATCAGGGGTGTCACTTGACTGCCCATAATAACACCAAGTCAACAGACTGATTGTCCGTAACGCCTGGGAAAGAACCTGGCCATCATAACTCTGCAGATGTGGCAGCAGTAATGCCGCCAATTTTTCAATCTTTTTGATAATGCGGATATTGTTAATCCCGAGTTTAATCACATTTTTCCCCAATAAATGGGCAACCTTGCTATCACTCAGGGCAATGGCAACACAATCAGCGGCAGTTGGCGCAAACCGTAACTCGGTATCAATGACCTTCTCCCGCAACCTGACATAATCAATAGATGATCCCTTGCTGAGGCTTTCATCATTGAGGATCAGAATGATTTTACATTTCTTCTGCTCCTTGAGCAGGGTAATCAGACCTAAGATATCCTGAGCATCGATACTGTTTCCTTTACGTTCAAAGTCATCAATGCAGATAATTGTTTTTCCCAAAGAGAGAAATGACAGTGAACTGATGATGGAATGGTAGTGATCAATTGATGCACTTGAAGAGATGATCGGCAGGGTTTTTCTCCCCAACGACTTGAGGAGATGGGCGGTATTTTCTTTAAAGGTCTCAATCGTTGGTCTACGGCCAAAAAATTGTTCGTCAACCATGTTTTCAAAAATAGAAAACTTGAGATCGGCAAGAGAGTTGACCCCGAAAAGGGAGACATAGGAATATTTTTTCAGGGCAATCTTCTTCTGGTTTTTTGCGCTGACCAGATATTTATTCCAGGCATAGGTCTTACCGACCCCCCAGGCTCCTTTAATCGACATCACCTCTGGAGCCTCACTGGCAAGAAAACGGGCAATCTGACTCTCTAAAATATCAATTGACATAACACCTCATTTTCACAATCGGCCGGAAATGGACTGCTGCTTTTGCTGAACGTCAATTCTGCAATAAATCAGACATCTGTGCCCGAAACTTTCCAGCGCCACCATTAGCAGGATGCCGTACCTTGACAGCGGCAATCCCCAATTGTTGCAGCTGCAAAGTCGATTTTTCACCAATCGCAACAACCTGCTTAAATTGTCCTAGTTTGAGCAACTGGAGTAAGAACTGATGGCCAACCATCAGTTCCGCATCATCAGGGGTACGATTGCTCAACAGACCCTTCGCGGGATGATAGGGATGCCAGGGGAACGCATTCCACAAAATCATCCGTCGCGTATCAACCTGATGATCAGCTAAAAAGCCCCACACAATCGTTGCTGTCGGCTCAGTAAATCCAAGTTGTTGAACAGCGTGACTTTTAATATCAGTGCGACTCGTACGCTGTGGCGATAAGTCACGAAAGACCATCTCTGGAAACAGATTTTTATGTTCTAATCCTCCCAGCAGAAGCCGCTCTGATGTCATCGGGATACCACTGAAATGCCCGCCCTGATAACCGATCGCTTCAGCACAAAGAAGGGTATCAGCAATTCCGATTCGCTCCTGCAAATAGTGGCAGAGCTGACGCCTGCGGATCTGTGGACCCTGGACACTTTGATCATGCTCTGGGTCAACATCCTTCCAGGGATTGAACACCATAGAACTCTGATAATGGCTGAGTGAGGCAACAAACGAATCAGCCATTATTGTCATCTTGTATCAAGATAAAGGGCTGGACGATCAACATTTTAAACCTTCTGTCGGGTTCCTGCTCCCAACTTTGTAACTGCGGTTCGTTTGGTTTTCCCAATTGATGAGCAGCAATCCAGCCCTCAACAAGCCCCTTGTTATCTTCAGCGACAGCGACTCCGACCGTGACCAGATCAAGTCCTTCAGCAACAACAATAATAGCATCCCGCTGCAAATGAATCCTCAGCTCGCGCCAATTCACTGCGGCAAGGTCACGCTTAAAACTTTCAGCGATTTCGGACATTTCAACTTCCTCCCTTAAATATCCTGAAGAATAACCAGCAACTAGACGAGCGTCAAGCGATCCCCCACCTAAATACGATTAAGAGAAATAAACACTTGAAATATTTCCCATGCTATAATCAAAGTCCTTCTTGCAAACAAGAGGAGTATTATGGAATCTACATCCACTCAAAAAAATGTCGCGATTGGGATTAAATTAATCGCCGAATATGTCACGGATGCTTACGACTTAACATTAGAAGCACATGACCATCAATTAGAATGTCATGCCAGCATCACCGTTCATGACACCGCGAACAGCATTCCACCTGCAGAGTTAATAAGCCTGCTAAAAAAGAACGCCATTGTCGAATCTGTTGATCTGGAACAAGTCGCTATTTTTTGCTCCGAAGCGGCTCAGGGGGAGAATCCACAAAGCGTTATTCTGGCAACGGGAATAAAACCGGTCAAAGGTGATGATGGTTGGTTCGAACTGATTGTTTCAACCGGAGATGAAGACACCCCCCTGCCTATGGATGAAAAAGGCCGGGTTGACTTTAAAGCGGTTCAAAGTTTTTCCAATGTCGAACAAGATCAACAGATCGGCTCTATCCACCCACCGACAAAAGGGGTCGATGGTAAGACGATCACGGGGACACCTCTGCCAGCTAAAGAGGGTGAAATCAGTCCTTTTGTAGCGGGCGAAGGGGTTTTGATCAACCCGGAAGGGACTCACGTCTTTGCAACAAAAGCTGGCCGCGCTGTCCTCGATAAAAACACCCTGTCGGTCTTGGATGAGTTTCTTATTTCCGGAGATGTCGATCTCTCTATTGGCCACGTCAACTTCAATGGACTTGTCGTCGTTAAAGGCGATGTCCTTGATGACTTCAACATCACCGCGACCAAAGGGGTAACCATTACAGGTGCAGTCGGAAATTGTCAGATCAAGTCTGAAGGTCCTGTGACGATTGGCACCATGGCGGGTCAGGGTTCGGGGTCAATTCATTGTCGTGGGGACTTAAAAGCCAACTATCTCAACCATGTCACTGTTGAGTGCCAAGGAAATATCTCAATTGTACGTGAGGTGAGAAATTCAATACTAAAATCAACAGGTCGTATTGACGTTGCCAAGGGGTTGATTACGGGTGGTGAAACAGTCGCTCTCGAAGGGATAGAGGTCAAAATCCTGGGAGCCAGAGCCGGAGTCAAAACCTACGTCACTTCCGGAGTTTATTTCCCGGAAGAAGACCGCTTGGAATATCTAAAAACGCAACTGAAAAGCACGGGAAAGCAAGTTAAAACAATTAAAGAGACGTTAACTCTTTTAGCCAAAAACCCTTTAAAAAAATCCCGTAAAGCACTGCGGGAAGCCATCGAACTGCGCTCTGATATATTAAAAAAACGTTCGGCCAAACTCGATGCAGAACAAAAAGTATTCACAAAAGAATTGGAAAGCTTTGCAAGAGCAGAGCACCCAACAGCAAATCCCAAAATCAATATTCTCGGCGCAGCAAAAGAGGGGGTTGTCGTGGCGTTGGGGCAAGCACTGACGACCATAGATGATGAGATTTCTGGTCCCACATCAATCATTGAAAATTCCCGATCAGGGGGAATTCGCCTTATGACTTATGCTCCGCTAACGACACTCGCCGATGATATGGATGAAGAGTTGTAACCCCCCTCAACCAAAGACCATACCGGTCTAATTAACCCTAGCCTGCAATCGGGCGACAACTTTTTCCGCAGCTTTATTGGCGGCATTCACACAATCGTTCAATCCCACTCCGTAGAAAGCATTTCCGGTCAAGATCAAATCGGGAGAATCTTGCAGCGATGATTCCAGCTCCAACAACCGTTGTGCATGGCCACTGATATACTGCGGTATGGCATGACGATGACGAAAAATTTTGATAAATTCAGGCTCACAGTTGATCCCCATAATTTGCTTCAGATCACTCATGGTCCGTGCCTTTACCTCATCTTCAGAAAACTCAATGGCGGTCATGTTGGCCGCGCCACCCATCATTGACCGGAGTAACACTTTCCCTTCTGGAGCCCGATTGGCAAAAATACTGGAGTCCCAGAGAGTCCCAAGGGTGTGGCACCCTTCAGCTTTGGGAATCAAATAACCAAAGCCGTTGAGATCAAACGCAATCCGTTCTTTCTGATAACCAAAACAGACCACATTCATGGTCGCGTAAGGAATCTGTCGAAGAATCTTGGAACTCTTATCATTGAGTTCATCGAGCATCTCAGCAACGGCATAGGCTGGTGCAGCAGTGACAACCATGTCGACGTCATGCTCCTGTCCGTCATCGAGTCGGAGAGAGATTCCGCCCTGTTTCTGCTGAATCCGAACAACCCCATGACCAGTCAAAACAGTGCCAGATAAAGCAGCGGCAACGCCATCTGTCAATTCCTGAATACCACCTTGAAATGAGGTCAACACTCCACCGGGACCCGCCGCACTCGCTACCGCCTTACCCGCTTTGACCTCAGCACGCTTCTTCTTAGCCAACCTGAGCATCGCTTTGATCAAACCGCCATAGTCCTGCTCTAATTCATAAATACGGGGAAAACAACTTTTCAGACTCATGGTTTCGGGGTTGCCAGCAAAAATTCCCGAAACCATCGGTGAAATGAGCTTGTTGAGAGCCTCTTCTCCAAGACGCCGCCGACCAAATTCAGCCAGGGTCTCATCGCCACCTGGCACCCGTTTAGGAATCACCAATTCAGCCGCAAGACGGAACTTACCGGGCCAGGAAATCAATTTAGACTTTAAAAATGCGGGGCCGTTTTCAGGCATCTGATGCAAAATTTTATCGGCATAAATAAATCTTTTGCGGGCGTTATCATCAGATCGCAATAATTGGTCCTCAATCTGCAACTGCCAACACAAATCAAGAGTCATCGGTTTATTGTCAAGAAAGCCGTTGGGTCCCCATTCACAAAGGTAACCATTATCCTTTACCGAAAGAATCTTCCCTCCAGTTCGCGATTCTTTTTCGATAACCAGAGTTTCAACCTCAAATTCAGCTCGCTTTGCCTGTTGCTCGATGGCATAAGCGGTGGCAAGGCCGGAAATCCCAGCTCCAACAATCGCAATACGGGTCATAAATACTCCTGAATAATGGGGAAAAAGTGTGAATTTGTCGTCATCGTAGCTTGTCGCCCGGTTAACGTCAAGACAGTGAAGTCATACTATTATCTTCTTCTTGACGCTTCACAAAACGACTTCTATAGTAGGGTGTTAATCACGCTCAAATGGAGGAACATCACAGCATGTCTAAAGATTATTATTCTGTACTCGGTGTCAACCGCACAGATGACGCCGCTACGATAAAAAAAGCCTATCGTAAACTTGCACAAAAATATCATCCCGATAAAAATCCGGGGGACACCAAAGCAGAAGAGAAGTTTAAACAAATCACTGAAGCTTACGCGGTTTTATCCGACAAAGATAAGCGTCAACAGTACGATCAATATGGCGACGCCGGATTCCATCAACGTTTCAGCCAGGAAGATATTTTCCGTAATATGAACATGGGCGATATCTTTGGTAGCTTCGGTGGCGGTGGTGGCCGTGGTGCTGAAGATATCTTCAGTCACTTATTTGGTGGTGGCGGCATGCGTGGTAACCGGGCTCCGGCCAAAGGGCAAGATTACTCCATGCAGATCAGCATCCCCTTTCGTCTTGCCGTTCAGGGCGGAGAGAGACGTATCGACTACCAGAATGATGGGAAAATAGAACAGATCAAGGTTCGGATCCCGGCAGGCATCGAAAAAGGGAGCAAATTACGCGTGTCTGGCAAAGGGGGACTGAATCCAGCGGGGGGCTTACCGGGCGATCTTTACCTACAGGTCGATATTGAGCCTGATCCGATTTTTACCCGAGATGGGCGCGATCTGCTCGTCAAAGCTGAGATTCCTTACAGCGGAATATGTCTGGGAACCTCCATTGAAGTTCCAACCCTTGACACCCCCAAAAGGGTCAAAGTTCCCGCAGGCATGCAACCAGGGCAAAAAATCAGATTACGGGGATATGGCGTAACGGCTTCGGGAAAAAGACCAGCTGGAGACCTTTATGCCGTCATAGAAGTTGTGGTTCCCAATCAATTGACTACGGAGCAGAAAAAATTACTGGAACAACTTAAGGCCGTCGATCTCTAATTTATCTTATTAATTTCAGTATGTTCAAAGGTTTGATAGTTTTTTGGCCGCAGTTTATTGCGATAACGAGGCCATACTGGTATTCCACTTGCAGATTAAGTGAACCACAAGTACAATGTGACCGATTTATCTGTAAACTTGAATTCTGTTCTCCGACTGAGGGCAACGGTGACTAAACACAAACCCAACAATAAGTTTCGACTGATCCTTGCACTCACTGTGCTGCTGCTCCTTTACAGCGGGGTGCCGTCAGCTTTTGCATGCCTGTTTCCAGAGCATCAGAACTATAATTGTTCAACAATCAGGGTTGACAGTTGCCACTCGTCCAGCCATCGGGAAATGGCTACCCCATGTTGTCAGGTTGAGACCTGTCATCACTCAACCCGTCCTCTGCACGATCTCGGAATCCCGGAATACAGGACCCTGCACAAGGACTCGTATTCTCTTGTCCATGAATCAAAACCGCTCACCCCGCAATGCAAAGCAGGTAAGCCGTTTATAAGTCATTTCTATATTCTGCCACAATTATCTTCATTCTCAACGAACTCACGAAAACCTTTTCAATCCCTTGACAGTCTTCGTACCGTAGTTCTCCTGAGTTAAACCGCTCCGCTATCATTCGGTTGACCTCATTCAGTGTCGCTAGATAAGATATAGTGACCAAATCTGTCATCTATTCGGACAGACTTCCATAAGGAGACTTTTACTTTGGCTGAAACAAAAAAATCTTTTATAGATCGTGTTTGGGACTTTCTCTGCTCCCTTAAACTTGCAATCGTTCTCGTGTTGTTGCTGGCTCTAACTTCTATTATCGGGACAGTTATCCTGCAGAATGGTTCTCCGGCTGCATATATACGCGAATATGGTCAGGCAAACTACGAACTGTTTAAAAAATTGCAGTTTATTGATATGTATCATTCAACCTGGTTTATTGGCATATTGGCGCTCTTCAGCATTAATTTAATCTGCTGTTCAATCAAGAACTTCCCGCGGGTCTGGAGATTTGTCAAACAACCAACCTTAATTGCCAGCCCCGGAATCTTTAATGGTTCGGCAAATCGCGCTGAATTCAGTTGTAAAGGGTCAAAGCAGCAGGTCGCCGAGAAAATCTCTAGCGTCATCGCAAAAGAATTCGCTAAAACCACCCTTTCTGAAAAAGATGACAAACTTTATCTATTTGCACAAAAAGGGATCTACTCAAGATTCGGTGCTTATATTACTCATGTGTCAATCCTGATTATCATGGCTGGCGCAGTGATTGGTAATTTCTGGGGATACAAAGCCTACGTCAACATTGTTGAAGGCAGTTCAATCAACCAAGTCAGCACCCGCAACGGAGTCCCCATTGACTTAGGTTTTACCGTACGCTGTGATGATTTCGATGTCAGTTACTACCCGAACAGTAATCGCCCCAAAGATTACAATAGTGATTTAGTGATCCTTGAAGATGGCAAGGAAGTTGTCCATAAGCGGATTGAAGTGAACGATCCTCTGACCTATAAGGGGATAAAATTCTATCAATCCAGCTACGGTTCTGCAGGCAACGGCTTCTTCAAAATCAAGGCAACAGAGGTTGCAACCGGCAAAGTTTTCGAAGTTGAGGCGCACCAGGGGAAAAACGTCCAACTCAGCAACGGCTACTCCTTTGCGGTCACCAATTTCACTGAAAACGATCGTAACTTTGGACCGGCAATTCAGCTCCATGTCAATTCTCCCGATGGCAATCACGGAGCCCCGTTTGTCGTCTGGCAAAACCACCCAACGATTGACAGCAAACGTGGCGGCGCCTTCAGCTTTGCCTTGCTCGGTTACGATCAGCCCTTCTTTACCGGGTTGCAAGTCGCCAAAGACCCTGGGGTCAACATTGTCTGGGCTGGTTGCTTCTTGATCGTGTTTGGCTCACTCACCGCCTTTTTCTTCTCCCATAAACGCATCTGGGTATCTCTGGAAGATGATGGCAAAAAAATCAAAGTAAAAATGGCTGGCAACGCACACCGCAACCAACCAGGTTTTGCTCTGGCCTTCGATGAAATACAACAACAAGTTGAAACTACTGCCAAAAATTCATCCCCAAAAAAGGAGGGATAACTCATGGATAGCGGACAATTATTTAATTTTACCACCATTGCCTATTTCACTGCGATGGTTCTGTTCTTTGCTTACATTGCCACCAAGAATAAGACCGTCGCATTCATTGCCACACTCGTATCGCTGGCAGGCTTTCTCATTCAGACGACAGCTCTGGGTCTGCGTTGGTATGAATCATATCAGATTCTCGGTGTCGATGGTCGTGCCCCATTGACCAACCTCTATGAATCTGTTGTCTTTTTTGCATGGTCAATCTTGCTGATCTATTTGTTGATGGATTGGAAGTACAAGCAACGTACAATTGGTGCTTTTGTCCTGCCGATCGCTCTGTTCAGTATGCTTTGGGCACAGATGAGCCTGCATTCTTCTATCGACCCACTGGTTCCTGCGCTGCAAAGTAACTGGTTAACCTACCATGTCATCACCTGCTTCCTCGGATATGCTGGATTTGCCGTTGCTTTCGGGGTTTCCATCATGTATCTGATGAAGATTGGGAAAGAAGAGAAGCATCAAGGAGATGAGCCCATGGGGGGAATCCTGGGAATGTTTCCACCCACCAAGGTTCTGGATGACATGAACTACAAGGCGATCATGATTGGTTTTCCGCTCCTGACTCTGGGAATTGTCACCGGGGCTGCCTGGGCCTATTATGCCTGGGGAACTTACTGGAGTTGGGACCCTAAAGAGACTTGGAGTTTAATCGTCTGGTTCCTTTACGCAGCGTTTCTCCATGCACGCTTTACCCGCGGCTGGGTTGGTCGTCGCGCAGCCTGGCTATCGGTGATCGGTTTTGCTGCCACCCTGTTCTGCTACCTCGGTGTTAATCTAGTCCTTTCAGGTCTGCACTCCTACGGCAGCGCCTAAAAACAGCAACATCTCCACAAAAAGGGGTGCTTCACACCTGAAGCACCCCTTTTCGTTACTGACCGCCACGTCACAATATTTGCAACATCACCACGATTTAAATTCCACTTAATACCATTTGAGAAGGTAATAACGTACGTAGATATATATCATGGCCAAGAAAACAGTCATGATCATCACTGGGACACCATATTTCAAAAACTGTGTGAAACTGATTTTATAACCAGCTTTTTCACTTAGACCCACCACAATAACATTAGCGGATGCACCAATCGGGGAACCATTACCACCAAGACAAGCTCCAAGGGCCAATGACCACCATACTGGCATCATTGCCATGTGCTGAATATGTTCAGCCGTTGCGGTACCACTTTGCAGACCATAAATTTTATGAATCATATCAATGAGTAACGGATTCATTGTCGCAACAAAAGGGATGTTATCAACAATTGCGGAACAGATCGCCGAGAACCAGAGCATCACCATAGCAAGTATGGTCATATCCTGTGGTTGAGGATTGGTCACAGCAATCATCGCACGGGACATATCCTCGACCAATCCAACCTTAACAATACCGCCAATAATGATAAATAGACCGATGAAAAAAAAGATTGTCGGCCATTCAACTTCAGCGAGAATACTCTGCGGCTCCTCTCCCGAGACGAGCAATAACGTTGCCGCCCCCATAAGAGCCACTGTCGCCGGTTCATAATGAAAAAAGCCATGCAACATAAAACCTAAAATCGTGAAACCGAGAATGATCAGCGACTTTTTCAACAAAGCAGAATCAGTAATCTGTTCGTTTTCTTGCAAAGACATAACCTTCTTCTTCAGATCTTCACGCACATGCAGACGTTTTCCAAAGAGCACTTTCCAGGCCAGCATCCAAAAAAGAAAAATAATGATAATTGCCGGCGTCAAATGAAAAATGAAGTCCATAAAGCTGAGGCCCGCCTTGGAAGCGATCATGATGTTCGGTGGGTCACCGATCAAAGTTGCTGTACCGCCGATATTGGAAGCCAGAGCCTCGGTAATTAAGTAAGGGATAGGGTTGATTTCTAATTGTTCAGCTATCAGCAACGTGACTGGGACCAGCAATAGAACCGTAGTGACATTATCAAGAAAAGCCGACCCGACAGCCGTGATGATTGCGAAAAGAATCATAATCCTGAAAGGTTCACCTTTGGCCACCTTTGCACATTTGATGGCGACATACTGAAACACCCCGGTCTTGGTCATGATGTTAATGATCACCATCATCGAAATAAGGAGAAAGATAACATTCCAGTCAACACCAAGATCCATACTGTTAAAGGCTTCATCCTGAAGCAGCACCTTGGTTATCAAGGTCAAGGCAGCGCCAAACATGGCAACCTTAGTCTTATGGATTTTTTCGGAGATAATAAGGGCGTAAGCTACGAGGAATATGGATGTTGCGGTCCAGAACATGAAACTCTCCGTTCTTTGTCTATAGATTCGAACAGACGATAATTGATGTTTGATGACTTATCGGCGGTCCATTTTAAATACAGGTGGCCAGGCCAAGATCGGTTTAAAATGCCAGAAGTTACAGCAGTGAAAGATCAACAAGACCCGCATCATCAACATTATAATCGGAACAGTTGTTTACCAAGTTTACCAGGATATCAAGTCGTGTAATTTCACCAAGCAGCTTACCCTTCTCATCAATCACAGGTAAAGTGTTGAACCCTTTTTCAGCAATCATGGCATCAGCTTTAAGAAGTTGGTGATGGGGATGCAGAAAGGAAAACTTCTTCACCATTATATCTTCCGCACGCTTATCTTTGACCCTTTCTACTTGTTTCTGCAGAAACTCGGTTCCATCGGAAAATGACCGCGCCAACCCGACGCTCATATAAGATGGTAGAATGACCTTGAGGAGATCGACTGCCGAGACAATGCCCAGCAATTTGTAATTATCATCAACGACATAAGCCAGTCTGGGGACACTGTCTGCAATCTTACACAACAGTCTTTTATAATCGCAATCAGGTTTTGCTAGCACCAGTTTCGTTCTCATACATTCAGAGACATCCATAGTTAACCTTTCTTTTCCGACTCAGTTACGTCACAACACTTCCATAAAAACCATCGTTAAAAATAGTATTTGCTCAAAAGATATCTCAAAATTGATAAAATTCAAGATGAATCACAGAACCTTACCAATTTGTAATCTTACGTCAGCGTCAAAATTTTCAATGGTGGAAGCAAAGGGTGCACCTGATTTCACTATCCTATTGCCAAGACATAGTGATTCGTTCAAAGTGACGTTAACAATTTAAAAATCCATTGCTGAACTCTGGTTTAAAAATGAAAATCTTACATCTGCTCAGTCAAATCCCCGAAGCAACAGGAAGTGGAATCTACCTGCAATCCATCTTGAAGCAAGCATCAAAGCGGGACTTTCAAAATTATCTCTTAGCCGGGGTGCCTACAAATTTTCAAAAACCGCATAAACTTCGCAACTTGGCATGTAGTGATTTTAGCGCGGTCTGTTTTGAACAGGACCTCCCCTTCCCCGTCGTCGGGATGAGCGATGTCATGCCCTATCCTAGCACTCGCTTTTGCGATCTTTCAGCGGCGGATTTATCGCTATATGAGGCTTGCTTTAAACATAAGCTCGTTGCAGCAGTTGAACGCTGGAAACCCGACATCATCCATTCACACCACCTCTGGCTCCTGACTTCACTGACCCGAAAGCTCTTTCCTGACATCCCATTAGTCACCAGTTGTCACGGATCGGATCTGCGTCAGTTTCAAAACTGTCAGCATCTACAAGCGACAGTATTAAGTGGATGTCGGGATATTGATGCGATCTGCGCCCTCACTCAGGCACAAAAACTTGAAATTCAAACCCTGTACGGCATCGAACCAGACAAAATTCATGTTATGGGGGCGGGCTATGACAGCGAACGTTTTTCTTCCTCGACTCAGAAACATACCCATAACCCCATTCAGGTTCTTTTCGCTGGAAAGCTCAGCCGTGCTAAAGGGGTTCCATGGTTACTCAGAGCGTTAAAAAGACTTCCTGCCGACATGTTCAGCTTCCATCTGGTTGGCGATAGCGATGGTGTCGAAAAACAGGAAATTTTAGAGTTGGCAAACAAACTTGAGAGTGGCATCCAGATTCATGGGAAAATTGACCAGGAGCAGCTATCTCATTTGCTGCGACAGACAGATCTTTTTGTCCTCCCTTCCTTGTATGAGGGCTTACCTCTCGTTCTTCTCGAAGCCTTAGCTTGTGGTTGCCGGATTGTCACCACGGCGTTGCCTGGCATCATTGAACTTTTTGCTGGTATAAATTCTGATCGAATTATCCTTGTTGACCTCCCCAAAATGGCCTCAATCGACATCCCCCAGGCATCTGAAGAGGATTATTTTATCGGCGCATTGACCAGCGCATTACACAAGCAGTTTGAGTTGATTCTGAAATCATCTCAGGACGTTGCAATTTCTGATGAGATTCAAAGTCTATTGAATGATTATACGTGGGAGGGGGTGTTTAGAAAAATTGAATCTCTCTACCGGCAGCTAATGGTCAAATGATACAGCAATTGCAGCAATGTCGTCATGTTGCTTGAAACGCGGATAACGCTGGCAATCGGGATCGTTCTCTTCCTGGGCTCGAATTTGCTCTTTCACCTGACGTAATCCGCCCTGAAGAAAATGATCTGTGATCCAGCGAAAATCGGGTTGAGACTCTGGGTCCTCACTTGGAGGAAATAATCCATCCGTGAAAACCAGAAGATGTGAAATTCCCCTGAGATCAGTCGCACCTAGCTGTAAAAAATCGAGAGCCACGGGCTCGCCATTCAAGACCCCATAGTCCTGATTCATCCGCCGCCGGACGTTTTCAACCTGTGGCCTGAGGCTCTTGTGAGGATCGGGGTCACCTTGTTGGAATAACTGCTTTAATAACTGCAATGTCTCCTTATCGTGATTGTGATAAGGGGTCAGAAGTTGAAAACCACCGTCTGCGTCAATTGCCAATACCTGGCTGTCGCCACTCTGAAGCCATGCGATAGTGTCTTCTTGTATTTGGAATGCTGCGACGCTCGTGCTCCAGCGTTTTAACTTGTCACGACTTTCAATCCCCATCTCAGTCATTGTCTTCTGTAAGATTTCATTGGCACGTTGACCCAAACTAAAAAGTGACGCATCATTTTGAAAGAAAGTCGTACTCACCAGATGAGAAGCCCACCAAGCACCAGTTTTGCCAGAATAAAGATCGGGAACCAAGCTCGATGCGCCATCAAAGACTGCAAATAGATTGTTGGCACAAACAAGTTTATCCTCATTTAATCGTCCCGATCCTTGATCCAGAATCCGCTCGATGTGTTTAATTTTCCTCTGCATCACTACTCACGCTTTCTCCGATAAGAAACCAGAAGCGATAGTAAATGAATATAGCTGCCCTGTGAAATTCATCCTTTAAATACACATCAAGATAGTTATCGTATTTACAAATATGTGAAGAGGTAATGGGACGGAGATATCGGTGTAATATTTGGTTCAAACATCATCAAAATAGGGATTTAAAAGACAGGAAAAATTGATTAACAGGAGGTAGGTTGTAAGGCATTGGACTCGGATAAAGATAATCGAGTCCTCCTCTTGATAATGGCCAAACCGTATCCCGACATGGAGTCCAAAGAAGAGAAGCAATAAGCATTACAGCTTTACAGCCCCCAAAACCATAACCCTCGAAATATTTAAATAGTGCACTTTACCCGCACCAACTCTGCAAGGGCGTCGAGAAAATCGTCACCATCATTCAAAGATGGCGCCCGACAAAAATTCACCAACCCAAGGCTAACAGCTAGATCGTGATATTGAATGTCTATCTCTTCCAGTGTCTCAATATGATCCGAAACAAAGGAAATCGGCACCATCAGCACAGCACGATGACCGGCCTCAGCCAACTCGTGGAGAACTTCCTCGGTTCCCGGTTCCATCCATTTTACTGGTCCGCTGCGGCTCTGGTAGGCGATCGACCAGTCATAGCACCCTACGCGTTGCATCACCCCTTGGACCGTCTCTTCAACATGTTTCCGATAGGGATCCCCTCGATCGATAAATTTCTGCGGTAAAGCATGTGCTGAGAACAGGATTTGCACTTCTGATCGCATCAGATCGTGAAAATTATCTAACCCGCTGTTGATACGGTTGGCTAATGCCTCCAGATAGTTCGGCCAGTCATACCATTCTGCTATAAATTGGCATTCAAGTTCGGGATAAACCTTGGTTACAGCGCGTTTAAAATCATTGATGCTGCTACCCGTGGTTGCACCGGTATAGTGTGGATACATGGATAACACAACTGCAGTTTCAATCCCTGCAGCTTTGATTTCAGCAAGAACCGGCTCGACTCGGGGGTGCCAATAGCGCATGACCACATAAGGTTTGTACCTGTCTCCCAACTTCTTTGCGGTCCCTTCTGCCTGCTTTTTAGTCCATTCCAGCAAAGGAGATTGACCACCGATGGTGCGGTAGTTTTCAACCACCTTCTTGGCCCGAAAATGTGAGATCAGCTTGGCAAAAGGCTTCTGCAACAACGCCCCGGCAGGAAGCTGAATCAGTTCACGATCGGAGAAAAGGTTGTAGAGAAAAGGTTCAACCGCCTCCAAAGAATCAGGTCCACCCATATTGAGAAGGATGAGTGCGATCGGCTTGCTATCTGGCATAGATGTTATCCCTGATAAGAAAAATGGAGCAGAATATTCTTCTGCTCCACCAATGGCTCATAATGAAATTATTTTTGACTGAGTCGGTGCACGCACTCAACCATATGAATTGCATTTTCTGGTGGGACTGTCGGCAAGATTCCGTGACCCAAATTAAAAATGAACCCAGGACGATCACCGTTTTCATCCAGAATCCGCTGGACCTCTTTTTCGATGTAATCCTTGGGAGCATAGAGCACGGTTGGATCAAGGTTGCCCTGTACCGCAATATCAGGACCAAGAATATCACGTGCTTTGCCAAGATTAACGTGCCAGTCAAGACCAAGGACATCGGCTCCAGACTGTTTCACCAGATCGAGCATACCGCCACCCCCTTTCACAAAGTAGATGACCGGAATACCGTCGCGGTTAAGACCATCAATCAGCAGCTTGACGTACGGCAGAATATAACGCTCGTAGTCATGGGGGGCCAAGATTCCACCCCAGGTATCAAAAATCTGAATGGCTTGCGCTCCAGAATCGATCTGCATATTCAGGTAACGCCGATCCATTTCTGTGACTTTCTGCATCAGCGCATCATAAAGAGGAAAATCTGAATACATCATCTGTTTAAGGCTGGCAAAATCTTTACTCCCTTTTCCCTCGACCATGTAACAAGCCAGAGTAAAAGGGGCTCCACCGAAACCAATCAACGGGACACGTCCTGCAAATGCCAACCGCAGCCGTTTAATGATAGCGGGGACATAAGAGACAGCTGCGGCCATATCTTCAGGAACCACCAAAGCATCGACATCCGCTGATGTACGAACGGGGTTCTCAAACACGGGGCCAGGAACAAAATCAAGTTTCATCCCCATCGGCTCTATCGGAGTCAGAATGTCGGAAAAAAGAATCGCGGCATCAGCGTTTAATATGTCAATAGGTTGAATGGAAACTTCAGCGGCCCGAGCAGGATCTTTACACAAGTCGAGAAAAGTTCCTCCCCCTTGTGCCCGTACGGCTTTATATTGAGGGAGATAACGACCAGCCTGGCGCATCAACCAGACGGGAACCTGATCTACGGATTGTCCCCAGCATGCTTTTAAAAAATTGTATTCCGTCATTTTGAAATTCTCCTGTATGGGTCTGAAACCTAGGGGCGAATCTTGGATTCGTCCTCTCCTCACCTATTGAATTTATGCACCTGGGAAATTGTTCGCCGAGGGCAGTCACAAGGGTCACCGCTTTGATGATTATTTCGATCTGTTTTCAGCGGCCTCTTTTTCTAACCGTTTTTGAGTGCGCGGGGGAATATAATTACAGAATGGCTCTTCAGCCATATAGTCACCATAGACAGCATCAGCCCTGGCCCGACATCCGCCACAAACGTTAATAAATTCGCACTCCCCACACTTACCCTTGTATTTGCTGAAATCCCGCAGGTCATTAAAAACCTTGGAGTTAAACCAAAGATCCTTGAACGGAACCTGCTTGACGTTGCCGACCGATGAATGGAAGTAAGAACAAGGCTTGAGATTACCAAAACAATCAATTAAACAGATGGTCTGCGCTGCAATACACCCTTTGCCACCTCCGGTAGAGAAGGTCAAGCTGCGGCGCTTAAAATTAACACCTTCTGCTTTGGCCATCTGTGGCACAATTCGATAATAATGGGGGGCACAGGTTGGACGCATTAAAATCTCATCTTCATGTTTTTCCTGCTCATAGTGCCAGGCGAGAATCTCTTCATAGTCCTCTGCTGACACCAGTTCATTCATAATCTCTTCGCCGCGACCAGTAGGGACAATCATAAACATGTACCAGGCCGTCGCTCCAATAGCTTTTGCAACCTTGAAGGTCGCGGCAATATCATTCTGGTTTCTCTTGGTAAAAGATGAATTTATTAAAAACGGGATACCATTTCTCTTAAGGGTTTCAGCCGCTCGCATCACCCCTTCATAGGCTCCCGGACTGTTACGGAAATTGTCGTGAATCTCCGCTGTCGACCCATCAAGTGAGAGCGAAACCATTTTGATCTCTGTCGCCTTCATCTTCTCGCAAACGGCGTCGGTGACCAGCGTACCATTGGTCGCCATACACATCCGCAAGCCTTTGTCCGTTCCATACTGGGCAATTTCAAAAATATCTTCACGCAACAACGGTTCGCCGCCGGAAAGAACCAGTACCGGTTTACTGACTTCACAGATATCATCAATCATCTTGAATGCTTCAGCGGTATTAAAATCCCCTGCTGCGGCGGACATATCGGAAGAACACCGACAATGGACACAGTTAAGATTGCATCTCTGGGTGCTCTCCCAAGCAATCCATTTAGGGATAAACTCTTCCTGTTTAGGACTCATAACCTCTCCTGACTGCGATCTTGGTTCTCGTTTACCCAAGACTACTACAGTTATTTTACTCAACTCAAGGGTTCTCGACCGAAATAGTAGTTTTAACGCTGACGCTTTTCTTCTCTACTCTTTGGCCAATGACAACCATACGAGATCACCTTGCATATAGACCGTGAACGCCTGGGGAGAGGCACTCCTTAATAACTCTTCCAAATATTTATAAATACTCCCATCCTCGGTAAATAGACGGGTCTTTTGTAGCAGGCCAAAAATTCGTGAGCGTAAAACCTGGTCACAACCCGTTAGATCGATAAACAGAGACATCCCGTTGCTCGCTGACAACGTCTCAAGTGGATCAGAAACAACGACAACCCCCCCTTCCAGAGCTTTCGGGATATCCACTTTTTGCAGCAGAGCTCCAGCAAGGTCACGGTTATAATTCTTCACCGACATTGACTCTCCTGCTGCCAGTGGCGTTGCCGGGACAATAAACAATGTTCCCCGCTCCTTCATCTCGTCCTGACTCGCCAAGAAGTGAACCTGCTGTAAAATACTGTCAAGCTCACCGGCCCGCATAAGTGGGGCTAATAAATAGGCGTACTGATCATAAGCCGGTCGTTCGGTACCCTCTTGCAGAAGCGCTTGCCAAGGCATTTCCGTTGGCGGCTGCTCGCGAAGCTTCTCTTCTTCCATCTTGGCCAGCAGTTCCTGCAACTTTTCCATTTTCTGTTGCAGCAGTTTCACCCTCTCTTGCTTCTCACCTGCAACCGCAGGAGGCACATAGATGTGCTGCAGACAGAACAGCAACAAGAAACAATAAAGAAAACTCATGCTATACTTTGACATAAATCGACTCCTGAAAAAGAAATGATCTCTGAAACTTGGGAGATTATACAGAAAACCTGCAGCTTAGGGGGATTTTCTAAAACGGATCAAACAAAAACAACATATAGCGTTGGTCATTCTTGAACAAAACGACAAGACATTTTAACAAAAAGGGTTCTTATGACAAAAAAAATAGAAATAAAAATTGTTATAGAGCCGCCTCTCACCGCATACTTTGAGGAGGGGATAAACAACAGGGACCTCAACATCAGTGCTGCAGAAGGTCTGACTGAATTCCTCACAACAGTGCTCAACAACTCTCTCTACCCCATTGTATCTAGCAAAACAGGTCCACAAGAAATCCATTTGAATTATCGCCCCAGATCGTTTGCTGACCCCATTTTTTAACCCTAAATCAATGCATAGAGGCCTGTCGCACTCACCCTCTATTTTCTGCGACAATACCTTCCCCGTTAAAATCAGACATTAACCACCACAAACCCACAAACATATGGTTATCCATATAATAAACTATAGCACTAAGTATATGTAATTTAATGTGATATATTGTTGACTAAGAATAAATAATGGGCTAGTTTTAATAAACCAACAGAGAGAACAGTCATTCTATTGAAAATGATTTCTTACTATCAACTGCCGCTATTCAAAATTAAAAAAAGGGAGAAGCTAAATGGGTATCCGGATGAGGTCAATTCTGGTTATGGGGGTTTTAGGGTTACTTGCGATCGCTGTGATTGGTATCACCAGCTACAAGCTCAGCGTTAATAATGCCCTTGCCGAAGCAAAAACTAAAAGTAATATCATCCTGAATTATGCCATGGCGACCAAAAATTACATGGCTCAGGTGCAGAAACCCTTGGTGCAAGAGCTCATCGAAAAAGACCGCTTCTATCCTGAACTAATGTCTGGCTTTGTCGCGGCACGTGGAACCTTCGATATTTTTAAACAAGCCTCTCCAGATTATGTTTTTAAACAGGCCACTATCGATCCCCTCAATCCGTCAAACCGTGCCGATGCCGATGAAATTGAGTTTATCAAAAACTTTGACCAAAACCGCTCCCTGAAATCTTCCGAGGGGAGGATCACCAAGAACGGAACAGAGGTTTTCTATTTCGCCCAACCGATACGGACCGACAAGTCCAGTTGTTTAACCTGCCATGGCGACCCCTATGATGCGCCAAAAGATCAAATTGAAATCTACGGGGATGAAACCGGATATAACTGGAAAATGAATGACACCGTTGCTGCCTTTGTTGTCTATATTCCGACGGCAGCGGCTATCGCAGCAGCCAAAAACCTGGCCCTCACTCTTGTGTTGGTCGGTGCAGGGGGAATTGTCATGATCCTCCTTATCCTTTGGTTTTTCTTGGACCGCAGCGTTGTCCTCCCCATTGTCCAACTGGCGGAGAAAACAGAAAGCTTCAGTTTAGGCGAACAACTCAATGACCCGATTGTTGCAACGTCAAAAGATGAAATCGGAGCACTGTCACACGCGATTGAACGGTTGCGGATCAGTCTGGTTAAACTTTTGCAGTAATTTGATGCAGGATCATAGCGATGAATAAAATTCGATACTTTATAGCTGCCATTGGCATCCTCATGTTGACATTGAGTCCGGTACTCGCAAGCGGGCAGGATTGTGGAGCGCTCAAAAACAAGATTAAAAAAGAGCGTAACCTTCTGAAAAAGCGCGAACTTCTTAACCATGCTCTTGAGGTTTGTCCGCAGGACGCAGAGATCCATTATAGCTGTGCTTACGCGGCAGAAAGACTGCGGAACTACGATAAAGCGCAACGCAATTACCTCAAAGCAACGGAGCTCGATAACACCTATGCCAAGGCATATTTTGGCTTGGGTGATATCTATATGGTTTTGGGAAATGCCCGGTTAGCCATTGATGCTTACGAAAAAGGACTATCGCTAGCACCACAGAATAAACGCGCACGGGCCTCTTACGAACTTGCCAGGATCAAGAATAAGTCAGAGACTGGCGAACAGATCACCTCCGCTGAATTTATTCAGGTCATGCAAGAGAGTAAAAGTGAAGAAACAGCTCCCGGTGCCGTCGATGGGCCTCTACTTCGGATGCAGATCCACTTTTACAGCGCTTCATCGCAATTATCTGAGCAAGCAAAGGCACAATTACTGAATGTCGGTAAAGCACTCGAAGACTCTGCATTACAAGACAAAAAGTTTGAAATATCAGGCCATACTGATAATGTCGGCGGTGAAGAATCGAATTTAGTCTTGTCAAAACACCGTGCAGAACAAGTCAGACAGTACCTGCTTGACACTTTTTCAATTCATCCTGAAGCCCTGATTGTTGCCTATTATGGAGATACTCGCCCGGCGGTGCCCAACACATCAACAGAAAACCGCGCCCTTAATCGTCGCGTGGAATTCAGGCGAATCAGTCAATAAATCAGGTCGACAAAGGAGCTTTCATGGCAACTCTGCAGGAGTTTAAAAAACAATCTGACAACATGACCGGGATTCAGGAATTGGTCATTGTTGCCCGTGATGGAACAGTGCTACTCCAGAGCGGTGGGCAGAGCAAATATCTGGGGGATTATGTTGCTTATGTCGCGGTTATGGCTGAGCAGTTACGGCCGCACCTCGGTTTCACCGGTCCATATCATCTCATCATGGAACAAACATCGGGTGAACGGATATTAACTCTGTTGGGTGAACAAATCATTGTCGGATTCGATCTAAGTTCCAATGTTTCTCCTGCAAAGATCCTTGAGCAGTTCGGGCCACTGGTTGATCAAATCACTATTTAATGGGGCAAATTATGCAGAAAATTCTGGATGAAATAAAAATAATACCGGGAGTCCTTGGATCAGCGGTTTACACAACGAAACGTGGGATTCTTGCCACCAACTTACCAGAGGTCTTCAAGACAGACACCCAAGAGCGTATCGGCAATATTCTCCACCGAGTTTTCAAGTTGAATGAAACGGTCAAACTGGATGTCAATTCTTTTGAAATTCAATATGATGAAGCACTCTTACTGATTCGAAAACTATGTGACACCTCATCTTTGATTTTCATCTGCGAACCGGATGCCAAGGTTCATCTGATTAACATGTCTGCCAGTATGGTGACGACAGACCTCCTCGGCCTCATTTCCGATTGCGAAGAAGCGCCAATTCCTGAAAAAAAAGTTGTAGCGCCACAAGAGAAAGTCACTGCAACCGCGCCCCCTGCAGACCTTGAGTCGGTTCTGAACGGACCGTTGGCCGATAAATTCACACAAATGAAAAGGCTGTTGGCGACGCACATTGGCCCAGTCGCCAACAAGGCCTTAAAAACTTCGGTACAACAATGGCTTGAACAAGGGGAACCATCGGCACAACGGCTTGGTCAGCTTGCTGAAATAATGCAACGGGAAATTGATGACAAGGCGTCCAGAGATGAATTTCTTGTTGAGATGAAGGGGGTTATTTAACCTTTTTCAAACCACAGAACCAGTTCTCAAACGTTAACAAGCACAGCAGTTGTGGAGCCTATCTTCAGGTCTAGAGCTTCAACGTTTCTCAGCTATAGAAAAGGCGAAAAAACCGGTTTATTCAGGTCTTTTCGCCTTTTTTATAGCGAGAGTTCTCGGCAAAAAATTCTAGCCGGTTTTCTGCTCCTCCTGGGGAAACAATTCAGCAAAGACCTCTTTGACTGTTGAGATCCGATCTGCTTTCCAAGCATTACTGCCACAAAAAATCAATCCGGTCTCGGTATCCCCCTTCTGCGCGCGATCCAAAGCATGAACAATACAAAACCGTTCCCGCGATTTTTGATACGCACATTTTTTTAAACAGGCCGAAGGACAGTAGACATCAAGATCGACATCTCGTTGCCGAACCTGATCAATATTTTTCTTGATTGCTCGTCCCGGTAATCCTGCCGGGCTCATGATCAGACCAATATCTTCCTGCTTACAGTCGAGATAAGCCTGTTTGAATGCAGCATCGGCATCACACTCTTCGGTAACGACAAAGCGAGTTCCCATCTGCACCCCATCCGCACCTTGAGCCAGCGCATATTCCAAATCTTTTCGATCCCAGATACCACCAGCGGCAATCACCGGAATGGCAATATTCCAATTATCGTTAAGGTAGGCTTTAACCCCGCGGACAGTCTCATATTGATCATAGTCTCCAGAACCAATCCGTTCCATTTTTTCACCCAGATGGCCACCGGCAGTGTCGGGGTCTTCAACAACGATGGCATCGGGGAAACGTTGATAACTTTTTTGCCATTTACGCACGATCAATTCAGCAGCCTTCACCGAAGAAACTATCGGAACCAGGGCAACATCAGGAAAATCAGCTGTGAGCTTGGGAAGATTCAACGGCAGGCCAGCACCACTGATGATCAGTTTTGCGCCGCCTTCACATGAAGTACGGACAACTTCATCATAATTCTTAACCGCAACCATGCAGTTAACCCCGATAACGCCATCGGGTGCAATTTCATAAGCCTTGCGCAATTCTTCCAACAGTGCCAGGCGATCCGCCTTGAAGAAGTTGTGGCCGTCATAATGAGTATCAGCCAGTGCCAAACCAGCCGATGCAATAATACCAATCCCGCCATTCAAGGCAACATGCCCTGACAAACGAAATCCCGAGATACGCACCCCCATTCCACCTTGAATCACTGGATACGGAACGTGGTGCCGACCGATGGTCAATCCTGAACGCATAATTACTCCTGTTTGCAAAACCGTCGATCTCTTACAGCTTGACAGTTGCTTAAATTTTTACTGATACTAGCAGTACCGCTCATCCTTAATTGTAATACTTGTGTAAAAACCCACTTGTAACGCCCTGTTTTCAATGGTAATAGATGAGTCATGAAACTGTTTCGACGCCTCTTCCATCCACTTATCACTTTTATTGTCATTCAGATTGTCTGGATTCTCCTACTCGTCTCCTGGATCTACTGGTTTATCGGGCGCCATCAACAGTTGAAAGCCCTGGCAATTAAGTACCAAGTTGAATGGTTACCAGAAACCAGTGACTGGCTCATCCTCACTGAGGGGATTCTGCTCCTCGTTGCTATTCTCATCGGCATCTACGTCATCTTTCTCTACTGGCGCCGACAGGCGTCCTTGAACCGGGCACAACGCCATTTCATCAATCAGGTGACCCATGAATTAAAATCGCCGCTGGCATCCATTCAGCTCCACTTGGAAACCATCCAGATGCGCCAACCGAGCCCGGAGCAATTGCAACAATTTGTGCTGCGGATGCAAGGGGACAGTGAACGCCTGAATGGTTTGATCAGCAATCTTTTGACCGCGAACAAAGTTGAACACCGGGGGGCCAAGCTGAATCTCCAACAAGGCAACTTTTCTCAAATGATTGAAGAGTACCTGGCGCATGAACATGAGAAATTTCAAGAATTCGGAGACCTACGCTGGGAGATTGAACCCGGACTGAATTGCCGGTTTGATGTCGACGCTATTGAAACCGTGATGCGAAATCTTTTAGAAAACGCAACTTTTTATACACATGAACCACCGGTCGTTGTGGTGACGTTGCGACGAAACGGCAGCATGGCACATCTGTCTTTTCGTGATCAGGGTTATGGCATCCCAAGAAAATTTCAGAAAAAAGTATTTCGTATCTTTTATCGGATTCGTCATACGGGAAAGACCATACGGGGGACCGGTATTGGTCTGTTTATTGTCCGCAATGTCATTCGTCTCCACGGTGGCAAAGTTTGGATTGAGAGCATAGAAGGTGGCAAAGGAACGACTTTTCACCTGATGATTCCACTGACAGAAGAATTGCATGATGAAACCTGACATCGCCCTACTTCTGGTCGAAGATGAACCTCATATTGCCCAAGGGTTACTTTTTAATCTTGAGGAGGAGGGGTACCGGGTCACCCACGTTGAGAGTGGCGAACAGGCCCTTGAACAACTGGAGAAAAATCCATTTAATCTGGTCATTCTCGATTTAGCGTTACCTGGGATTGATGGGCTAGAAGTCTGTGATCGGTTACGAGAACAGGAGAACCATATCCCCATCCTGATGTTAACCGCTCGAGGAACAGAGCAGGACAGGATTACCGGTCTCAGTAAAGGCGCCGACGACTATCTGGCTAAACCTTTCAATTTGAAAGAATTTCTCTTACGGGTCGCTGGCCTGCTGAGGCGTGCCAACTGGCAACCAACCCTCCCGCAAAAAACCCGCTATGTCTTTGGAAGCAATCAGATTAACCTGGAAACAGATCAGGCAATCACAGCCCATGGAACCATTCAGCTCACCGAGCTGGAGATGAAAATGTTGCGGCTATTTTTTGATCAGGAAGGGAAAGTATTGTCCCGGGGAGAATTACTTAAACAGGTGTGGGGAATGTCACCTAAAACGGAAACTCGAACCTTGGACAACTTCATTGTCCGCCTGCGTAAGTACTTTGAAGTCGATCCAACTAAACCCCGCTATTTCCTCACCGTTCGTGGACGCGGCTACCGTTTCATCAAAAAACCCGATTGAGTTCAAAGCTAACGGATCATTGGCTTCGCCAAGGTGCCACCAATACGCAGGAGATAACTCCCGTCTACCGTTGGTTGCATACCGGTTAAACTCATCAGTTCCAGTAAACTGTCTGGTGTGGTTGCTGTCGGATGCAGGCGGACATTCAGGTTTAACCGGGTCTGCTCAGCTGTCTCTCCGACCAGAACGTTCCCCCCGCCACTTAAGTCCAGAGAACCTTCTTTCAACACTACTTTTTCCAAACTGAAACGACGCTGATCAAATCGACCTTCAAGACGCAAAACCCCAGCAAAAACACTGGCAGGCAAACCAATTTTTTCCAATCCTGCAATCTGGGTATCAACAACATAAAAAGAGAAATCCCCCCGACCTTCCATATTTTCGGAAAGATTTTCTCCCGTAAGTTGACCGGTTATTTTACCACTGAGACGATAAGGCAGATCCGCTTTCTGCAGTGGCGCTAAGGCAATATCGTTGAACTTCGAATCAATTGTTCCACTCTGGGCCACATCGACAACGATATGACCGGTCGCCAAGATCGCCGTCAAGTTCAGCCTTTTATCCGCAGTAAAAAGACTATGCCAAACAGGAGTAACCTGCAGATCAGTTAACTCAAGATCGTTCAACCCGGGAGTGGTAGAGTAGATAGACAGATCCAATCCTAAACCCGGAGGAAAAAGCATAGAAGCATTACGTCCCTGAATTTCAAGACCAGTCTGTTGTGAAACCTCCTGCAACAAACGCCGCTGCAGAGCATCAACCGGAAGAAATATCCAGGTCGATAACAACGTACTGACAATA
Source organism: Desulfuromusa kysingii (assembly GCF_900107645.1). Lineage (GTDB taxonomy): Bacteria > Desulfobacterota > Desulfuromonadia > Desulfuromonadales > Geopsychrobacteraceae > Desulfuromusa > Desulfuromusa kysingii. The sequence goes on along the minus strand of NZ_FNQN01000001.1, from coordinate 473,045 downwards.
AACAACAGCAGACAAAGGGTAAAAAGCCTGCGGTTACCAGCTAACCGCTGCCAACCTGAAATCAGATTCATAAACTCTCCAAAGACATCAAAACCATATTGACATCGAGCATCGAACGATCTTCAAACCGGGGCTTCACCTGCATTGATTTCACTTGCACACCAGCACTGCGATACTCGATAGCGTGTAACAATTTGACAACTTGAGGTAATGATATTTTTTCCAGCCGGATCTCGACGAGTTGCTGACGAAACTGACCTTGAGTGGTTGTCGGCTGTGGTCGCATCGAGAGGAGTTGTTCACGAACACCCGTCTGCACAGCCATACTTTCGACCAGAGAAAATAACGGCTTCGCCCCCTGTTTGGCAATTTTCACCCCTGCAAGATCCTCTCGTAACTGACTGATTTGGTCACGCATGGTTTCGACTTTTTGCAAGTTTTGTCGATGGGTGACAATTTTACCTTCAAGGCTCCTCATCGTCTCCAAATAGGGGTTGAGCAAAACAAACCAGACAAATAGCAACAGCAAAATAATCAAGCCTGTAGCAACAATGACTTTTTCCCTTGGGCTGAGATGTTTAATCATCGCTCTCCCCCGTTGAGGAATTTTAGTTGCAGCTGAAAATCAACCGCACTGTTATCTGCCGCCAACTTGGCATCTATAATTTCGACCTGCCCAAAGAGCGGACTGGTTTTAAGACTTTCAGCAATTTGGTTGACAGCCTCGAATGAATCGGCGTTCCCCGCCAGGTTTACGCCATCGCTGTCATAATTAAAGTCTCTAAAATCAACACGAATATCGCGATCAATAAGACTGGATAATCCTTGCAGGACCTGTGCGGCACCTTGCCCCCCCAGACCAAAAAGCTGCACTTGCTCTTGCAGATCTTTAAGTTGACTCTCCAACTGCAACGGCACATCAACAATGGTTGAATTCTCCGGCATGATTTGCCTGAAAATTGTTTCCATTTGTTGTTTTAAACTGCTTTCCTGACGGGTCTTTTGCAGAAAGTCAAGATGCATCACCATGGCTCCGACAAAGACCACTAGCAGCGTCAGAAGAGCTACGGCAATGAGTTTGGCACGAAAAACTTCCAACTGTCCCCGAGCTGAAAATTCCCCCTGGCGGAAATTCAGCTGACCGGATTTTTTCTCTTCACGCATTTCACTCAGTGCCAGCAATGCAGCAGGTGCCATTTCATAACTCACCTTATCAGCAAACACATCTTCCGCCGGTGTCAACAACGGGCGATCGGTTTTATACAGGAGGACCAAGAGATCCTCAGTCACCCCCGCACCGATAATCCAGAGTGGGAGACCTTCGTGACCGATAGTATTTTCCAGTTGGCTGACTTGGCTGGCAATAAAATCGAAAATTTCCTCTTCATTCAGTTCACTGGTCCCGGGTAACAACCGATAGTCCCGAATCATACCATCATACACAAGAGCCACAACAACTTCGAGACGTCGGCAATAAACCAGGATTCCATCTTGTTCCCGCAGTATCGGCAGGAGCGCAAAGGGGAAAAGATCAATACGGCGTGGATTTTGTTCGGGGTCAGGGAAATGGGTCAGAAGTTCGTCAATTTCGCGTTTGTTGACAACCACGGCATCAACTTCATAGTCATCTTCGCGGGCTCGTGGTGGTAAAAAAGAGATAACATGTTCTTCCAGAGAGATGGGTAATTGTGACCGCAATTCCAGAGGCAACGCTGCTTCTATTTTATTTTTCTCCCGAAAGGGAAACCTGAGACGGCGAAACAAGCCGACGCGACAAGGGAGTGCCGTAATCAGACGATCTCGTAGAGTGATTTTACCTCCCAGCATCTCTTTGATTGCCACCGCAGCCGCTGCAGGGTTTTCATAGCTGCGTTTATCCAGTTCAATATCAATCTTCCCCGGTATCGCTGTTAAGATAGCGACCCTGACATCTGTTCCTTCCAGATCAATACCTATAAACCGTTTAGACATGGGATTATTCCACCTTGAGACTCAAAAGTTCGTTCGTTTGTTTATCAATAACAGCGGACGCTTGGCGTGTCCCTTCATTGACTCGGCCCTGACTAAATACTTGATAGACCGTCCCTGACACGGTGACGGAATTTAACATCCATGCAGAAGACCAGCGTTCGCCAATCCCTTCTGCCAGAGCCAGATCGGACAATGTCTGGTAAACAGACTGCTGACGATAATCAACCAGAGCAGCAATATCTTTCTGATCAAAAATAACTTCGACATTCCCCTCTGCAGCAGAAAATTGCCAAGCATACAAAACGGCTGCTGGGGCCGTATTCAGATTGATCGGTTCGCCACCAACAACACGGATATACGGCTTGATTGTCTCAAAACGTTGTAGATCAAACCCCTTAACCAACATCAATTCATCGATAATGGTCAACTTATCCCCCCGCCTCTGGTAAGGAGGATGGAGGTTAGCATAATAACTATCATCCGGCGTTGTTTTGGTTTTATCCGCGTTGAACCAATAAACCAGTGAATCGGCCAGCTCTTCAGCTTGCTCCGAGTCCAACAGCAGAACATCTTCACACAATGCGACGAATCGGTGGTAACCGGGTAACGGATTGCCTCTCTTATCGGCAACAAAGTTAATATTCAAGCGCCCTGTCAGGTCCGTTATCGTGATGCTGACATCCCCATCACCTGCAGGAATATTGGCGAGAGGATTTCCCCAAAACTCTGCAGGATGGTCAAAGTCGTTATCATCTTCCTGGAGAATTGTCCGCGCCGCCTCTATCCCCCCTCGCGCCAAATAAACGGCTTTAGTCCGATCACGGAATATTTCTGTCGACCGCAAATCAACTAAGGTTGAAAAAGAAAACTCAATCACCATCGCGCTCAGTAATGCGACGATGACCAGCACCAGCAACAAGGCCATACCGTTTTGATTGCGCGCCCGCTCCATCAACGCCCCCCGGACAGGACAAAACTGCTACGAAACGGTATTACCTGTCCATCTGCTTGCAATTCCAGAGATATCTCAACCAGTTGTGGCGGCGTCGAATTTGACCAGCTTTCAGACCAATCTCCCCGAGAATAAAAACGGACTTGAAAACTGTTGACCGCGGCGATAAAAAGGAGTGGTTCTGACGCTGCCATATCCACAAGCAAAACTTTTTCACTGCGCAACAGTTGAAAAGACTCCTCTTGCTGCAGAACTTCATAACGGACTCTGGAAATTCCTCCATATTTCTGCAGTAATGGCGAAACCAGTTCCGTATTGAACTCCAGATAAAAATCACCGGCAGCGGTTAGCCCGGAGCTCAAAACAGCCTCGGTCCCAAGCGGGGAGATCCTCAAACTGCCCAGTTCACCGCCAATTCGATCGAAAAAAATACGTGCCTGGTGGTAGAGCTCTCCTTCGAGTTCCAAACGGTTTCGTGCTTTGCTGACAGAACCAAAAACCCCGTAGACACTAGTCAGAACCAGAGAACCAATAAAAATCGCCACTAACACTTCAACTAAGGTAAACCCACGAGTCACGCTCTTCATCCCGATACCCCTACGGGGAGGAACGAGACCAACTGAACCTGTTCATTCTTTGCGGGATCACCCCAGATAACAATCACTGTGACCTGCTTTACCTGACTGATCAATGTATCCTGATAACTGATTTGCCAACGGAAGCCTGCAAAAGAGTCAGTAAATTCACCCTCTTGCAATTCCCAGTTTGATTGCAACCCAGATGTATTCAACTCCTGATCACTCATCAACTGCTGCGCTAGCATGGTCGCCTGTGTCAGCTTCTGAATCTTGTCCTGAACCAGAATAGAGCGATTTGTCAACCCCAGCAGCGACACTAGAGCAATAGCGACAATAGCCAAAGCAATCATCACCTCAAGAAGAGAAAACCCTTTATTGCTCAGCTGTTTGTTCATCATCAATCGTTATGGCCCCTGTCAAAGGTGAAAACGTCAGCACCAGTTCACCCTCACTCTCCCTACCCAAAACAAGCTGAGTTGGTTCCATCCAGCCGAGGGGGAAAATCCGAATAGTGACCTCACCGGAATTAAAATTTCCTTCCCCTTCGATGCTCACTTGTCTGATATATAGCGGCGACAGCTTGACTTCTCTTCCAAACGGTTCTTTTTCAATCACTCCATCGCTGGATCGCAGACGATATGCCAGCAGGCTGTTACGGGCGAAATGAAACGTCAGCAAATGCTCATCACGCGTTAAAGTTGCTTCGTTATAAAGCTGCTTCACAGTGCCGGCAATTCGCCGTACGACTAACTTTTCATCCCTTTCACTGTTATTTGACAGCAGCGGCACACTGATGAAACTGATCAGCGACAGAATCACAATAACGACTAATAGCTCAACCAGGGTAAATCCACCACGGCTGGTCAAGGTTCCTGTTTGCGACATAGAGGGTTTCACCTTCACCATCTGTTTCACACTCGAGTCTGGAAGGGTGAGATCAGCGCCCACATAACCTCTTCAATTCAAGATCATTATGACTCACTACCCCTTCTTTCGGCCTGCCCCTTAAAGACTACCCCATCCCCTGACTAGCTTGAAATATCGGTAATAAAATGGCCAGAACGATAAAACCGACAACGGACCCCATCAGTAAAATCATCAACGGCTCCAACAATGCCATCAAACCAGTCATTCGCGTTTTCACCTGATGTTCATAGATCTCTGCAACCTTATACAGCATCTCCTCTAACTCACCACTGCGTTCTCCAACAGCGGCCATCTGTGGCAACATAACGGGAAAGACTTCAGCTTCAGATAACGGTTCCGAAAGGCCGGCTCCCTCCGTCACCTTCTCCCGGACAACCTCAAGAGCTTGCATCAGATAGTTGTTGCCAAGCAGATTCTGAACAATCTCTAGAGCCGTCAACAATGGAACCCCACTGTGCAACAAGGTGGCAGTGGTTTTAGCAAACCTCGCGGTCGCAATATTTAAAGCAAGCGGCCCCACCAACGGCAGCCGGAACCTCTGCTGATCAAACCACAACCGCCCACGGTCCGTTAATGAAAATCTGCGGGCAACCAAAATAACGACAACCACAATAATTAAAATCAGCCACCAATATGTGGCCAGAAAATGGCTGAAAGACATAAGGAAGAGGGTTGGCAGCGGTAACGCCTGCTCCATATCTTCAAGCATTCGGGTAATTTTAGGAACAACGAAGGTCATCAGAAACAACAACACTCCACTGCCAACCAGGAACATCAATAGCGGATAGGTTAATGCCGCTTTAAACTGAGCATTGAAGCGGGCTTGTTCATCTGTGAACTCGGCCAGTTGCAGCAACACCTTATCCAGGGTTCCACTGGCTTCCCCGACTTGAACCATATTGGTGTAAAGCGGTTGAAAAACTTTCGGGTGCGCTTGCATAGCGGCATATAATGCGCTCCCTTGTAAAATATCATCACGCACCCGGGTCAATACAGAGCCAAGAGTCCCCTTGGTTTGCTGCCCTGCGACCATTTCCAGAGCTTCATCAAGTGGCATCCCTGCGGTGAGCATCGTTGCCAGTTGACGCGTGGCAACGCCTAGTTGAACGGCGCTGACTTGCCGTAAGAATGTCCGTTGGTGCGTTCCCCCCGTATTTCTGGCTGTTGCCAATCTCGTCGGGAACAAACCTTGGCCACGAAGTTTACGACTGGCAGCCGTCTGACTCAGAGCCTCAATTACGCCCCGTTTTTTCTTACCTTGGGCATCAAAAGCACTGTATTCATAAAGAGCCAACGGTTAAACCTCCTCCTGAGTCACCCGCAGCACTTCTTCCACTGTCGTTTCCCCCGACAAAACTTTAGCCAACCCCGCCTGGCGCAGTGGACGCATCCCCATCTTCAAAGCCTGTTGTCGAATTGATGAAGCATCGGCATTATCTGTCACCAGATGACGAATGGGGTCTGTGACTTCCAGAAGCTCATACAACCCAGTACGCCCTAAATAACCGACTTGCATACAATGGCTGCATCCTCGCCCACGATAGAAAGTCGCTTGCTTGGGGATATCGGCTTGATCAAACAGCTCAGTAAGAAGCTTCTCATCCGGTTGATAACTGACGCGGCAATGGGGACAGATCGTTCTCACCAATCGTTGTGCCAAGACTCCAATCAGAGCCGAAGCCGCTAAAAACGGCTCCACCCCCATTTCAACCAAACGGGCCAGTGCCCCTGCCGAATCATTTGTATGCAGGGTGGAGAACACCAAATGACCTGTCAGTGCCGCCTGGACAGCAATCTTAGCGGTTTCACTATCGCGGATTTCCCCCACCATAATCACATCAGGATCTTGTCGTAAAATTGAGCGTAATCCCTGAGCAAAGGTGAGGTTTATTTTCGAATTGACCTGGATCTGTCCAACACCTGGAAGCTGATACTCAATGGGATCTTCAATGGTGATAATATTTTGTTCATGGGAATTAATCGCAGATAATGCCGAATAGAGGGTTGTTGTTTTCCCCGCTCCTGTCGGCCCTGTGACCAGAAAAATACCGTGATTTTTCTGCACCATCGCTTTGATCTGCGGTAACATCTCGGCATCGACACCAATATCTCCGAGCCCTAACACTCCGGTACTTTTATCCAGCAACCGCAGTACGACCCGCTCACCATACGCCGTAGGCAGAGTTGAAACTCTGATATCCGCCTGTTTTCCTGCAATCCGCACCGAAAATCGGCCATCTTGTGGAAGCCTTTTTTCCGCAATATCAAGGTTCGCCATAATCTTCAAACGGGAGATGATATTTGCCAGAGCACGATGCGGTGGACGTTGCACTTCATAGAGCAAACCATCAACCCGATAACGGATAACAACTTCAGTTTCAAATGGTTCTATGTGGATATCACTGGCCCGTCGGCGATATGCCTGCGTCAACAGACCATTGACGAAACGGATAATTGGCGCCTCATCACTGGTGTCCAGGAGGTCTTCAATCTCAGCACCATCGAGTTCTATATCTTCCTCACCAATATCAGAGATGGAACTGTCACCACCTCCTGAGAGGGTTTCATAAGCCTGATTAATCGCTTCGATCAATCTATCAGGTTCTGCTAAACAGGGGATGATACGGCAGCCGGTCAAAACGGAGAGATCATTTAAAATTTGATTATTGCTCGGATCAGCCACCGCCAAGCGAATCGTCTGGCCATCAATTTCAAGGGGAACAGCAAGGTTCTCTTTGGCATAACTGATGGGGACCGTGGTCAATAAATGCAAAGCGCTGGTTTTGACTTTCGGTTCGGCGACATATTCCATCCCACTTTGAGTTGCCAAGGCTTCAGCGAGGAGAATCTCAGTCGCTTCCCCTTTCTGCTTAAGGATCTCTCCCAAACGTAAGGCACTCGACTCCTGCTCTCGAAGTGCTTGACGCACGACATCCTCTGGGATGCCTTTGTCCCTGATCAGGATATCTCCGAGTTGTCGCCACTTCAGCGGTCGCATGGATTATTCCTCTATCTCTTCGACAGGTTGCTCGTTTAACTGACCACCTTGCAACGGTGGAAATAGCTCTTCAACACCGAGTTCCGTCCTGAATACTTCGAGATTAGCACGATTCTCTCTGGTTATCTTTTCGAGGTCTTCGCTGTTACGCACAACCCGTGGCGTAATAAAAATCAGCAGACTGGTCTTCTCTTCCGAATCACTACTGGATTTGAATAGATTTCCTAAAAAGGGGATATCACCCAACAGTGGGATTTTAGTTTCAGTCCTCGTCACATCACTTTGAAACAACCCTCCCAGAACGACAGTTTTACCATCTTCAGCAATGATGGCATTACGGACCAAGCGCTTGGTAAAAGTCGGTCCCACTTCACTGAGTTCACCAACGGATTCAGTAACAGCAGTGATTTCCTGATAGATCTCCAAACGCACCATATTGCCTTCGGTAATCTGCGGAGTGAATCTGAGAGTGAGTGCCGCATCCTGACGCTCAATAGAATAAGAGGTATCGCCATTGTCATCGACTGATGAAGACGATATGACCGGGACGTTCTGCCCGACTACAATTTCAGCTTCCTCATTATCCGAAGTCAACAGACGCGGAGCGGAAAGAACGTTAACGTTAGAATCAGTTTGAGACAGATTGATCAACGCCGAAAGGGCCGGAACAGTGACACTCTCACCATTGATAGTTGTCGTTATCGGGTTGAACAATCCACCGAGCATGATGCCGTCAACTGCAGTGCTAAGCAGACTGGAACTATAGCCACCACCAGATGTAATGCCACTATCTGAATTGGTCGAACCAGCAAGAACGCCATCGCTCCCAGTTTCAATAGCACCGCCCAGAGAGACCCCGAGATCAAGCAGAGCATCCATGGATACTTCGAGAATCAAAGCTTCGACAAAAACCTGCTTACGCTTAATATCCAATTTCCCGATCAACTCTTTGATTCCATCATATGCCTTAGAACTGGCATTAACAATCAACGCATTTGTAGACTTATCTGCCGTAACACTCACATTATCACTGGTCTTTGGAGTGCTCCCCTCTCTATTTGTCTGCACATTGCTCTTCAGAGCACCAGCTATAATCTGATTCAGAATTTGGGCCAAGCCTTCAGCTTCAGCATGCTCCAGATAGTAAACATGAATGCCGGATTCATTCCTTTCGGTCTTCTCATCCAACCTGTCGATCAATGCTTTTGCTTGTTCGATAAAATTGTCATCGCCAACAATCATCAACCGATTCGTACGTGCATAGGCCATGATTTCACCGCCTATCTTCTTACCTACAGTCTTTGTAGTTCGTGATGAACTGCTAGCTGGAGCTTTATTTTCAAGAATCTGTTGCACCATCTCAGCAATCTCTTCTGCTTCAGCAAATTTCAGCGGGACAATTTCCATCCGATCCCCGTCCCAAGAACGATCAAGTTCAGCCAGTATTTTTGCTAGGCGCCTAATATTTGCTGCACTGTCAGTCATAACAATCGTATTGGATGGTTCATAGGCAACAACATGACTGGTCTTTGGCATTAGCGGCCGCAAAATCGTATCAACAACCACTGTCGCATCAAGATTCTTTAGTTCGATAATCCGGGTAATGAACTGTTCCCCAAGATTTTTTCCGTTACTAATGGGCAGATTCTCTTCTTTAGCACTACGAATCGAAATAATCTTATTCACTTCCCCAGAGGGGACAATCGTAAAACCCTTAACCCGCAGAACAGTACTGAATAATCGATATGCCTCATCAACTGAAACAGGTCGGGGCGACACGATGCTGACTTTGCCACGCACCGATTCGTCATAAACAAAATTTTTACCGGTCAGTTCGCTGATCGTCCCAATCATGTCAATCAACTCGACATTCTGAAAATCGAGCGTCACCTCAAGCTCTCCGGCAACCTGTTTCTGTTGCGCTGCCAGGGGCTGAGAAATCAGCAATAACAGAAAAATACATACAGGCAATAAAACTTTTATGCCGTGTCGAATCACCACATTCAGCTCCTATTCAAAACTATACTCAAAAGTTTCCGGCTTGCCATTGCGTACTAACCCAAGAGATATATTGTTCGCTTCCCGGACTTGTTGAAAAATCTGTAACGCTTTTTCAGGACTGTTCAACTTGACCTGATTAATCTCAACAATCAGGTCACCAACACGCAGACCAATTTGTTCCAGTAAAGAACCCTTGTCTATCGCTATCAGTTTGAAACCAACCGTTTTGCCATTATTAATTTCGGGAATCATTCGCGCGGTTTGTAGTAATGAATTCAGATTAGCCCGAGCATTATTCGCCACGGCTTTCGAAACCTGCCAACGGCTTCCATCCAGAGCAACGACCCCCTGTTGCGTCGCAACACTATCACTTTTCTTAACCAGTTGAGCCTTGGCCCCTTTGCGTGGCTTCAACAGCAATTCGCGCGGGACACCATGATCCATCAGGACGACAAGTTTACGGCCAATCTGACTGACAACCAGCCCCGGAGCCAGTTCTGCATTGAGCTGAAAGATAGCTGCTTTTGGACCGGATTGAATTAACGCCAAAGACTCATCCCCAGCGACAACGGTCCCGATAAGGATCAAATCAGTGACAGCCCCAGCAGCAGCTTCATCTGTCTCCGCCGCAATAACTGTCGAAGAGAGGCTCATCGTTTCAGCCGTTCCCGTAGCAGCAGAATTAAACAGATTTCTATCTAGGATAATCTGGAAATCATCTTCCTGTAATTGTGGCGCTCTCACTTGCCGAGAGACAGAACTGACGGGGGCCATCGTTGCCCCGCCAAGCGACAAGTCAAGCAAACGGGTCACCAGCATCCCAGAAATGATCCCGCCGACAACTGACAGTAGCAGGAGCAGATAATTCAATAATCTTTGCAGATCAATTTGCACAGCAGCCAGACCCATTTAGAATCGAGAGAAGGTAATAAAAACATGTTAAAATTAGCGCAGTAAGACGTTCAATTATACACAATTTAACAAAATGTTATTACCTGTTTTTATCTTCTAATGAATCTGCCTTGGCTTTCAGCAGAGGCAAGAGGATGACGCGGATAATTAACGATAGGACAAAGATAGACTTTGAGCTGCTAACAGCTTTCAGGATTGATCTATAGAATCCAAAGGATTACTTGTCAGCTCATCCCTGTTGATCCGATACCAGCCGTCCTTATCTGGCCGAAAGATCGCATGGACTTTCAATGGTGTCCGCGTGGATCGGGGATCGAGCTCATGAAAAAATGGCAGGCTAAAATAGTGCAAACGAGTTGTAGATCCAAACCGGAGCCGTCCTAGAGGACGACCACCATAATCATCGATTAAATATTCGGCCATACGAATCGGTCGAAGCTTGTGATTCTTATGGATCAGAACGGAGGAGTGGCCGTAACATGTGTGGGGACCACAATCGGGACAGACGGTATCTTCAGATGAGTTACAAAAAAGGGTAACGGTGTCATCAATACCAGGAGAACGTGCCAGGTACTCACCATAGAACCCCCTGGCAACATCACCAAAAGCATGGTGCTCAGGTTTTGGATTACAAGCGATAACAGCGAGGAGGTTAAGTTTCTGGCGAGTATCAAAAAAGAGTTGATTGGCTTTTTCGATAATAACATTGATATTGGACTGATAAATGTCCCGGTAAGCATAGTCAAGACAGATCAGAGCCATAAAATTGTAACAACTGGGCTGACAGCGGAAAAAGGGAAAAACCTTCCCTCGATAGAGATAATGATCGCTGTCAAGAGCCTCCTCACCAACAAAAGGATGACTTTTAGCTTCAAAAAAAACTCGCCGGGTGCCGTCATCCTCCTTGGCAGAAATCATACAGCAGTTCACCGGAAGGGTATCGATGGCACCCGAATCCAGGTCCTCGATCACTGAAGCTAGGGCCTCCTGGTTGTCAGATGCAAATTGCTGCAATAAACCTTTATAATCTCCGAGCGTGATCGGCCCTAAGCCAATCACACAGATGGTGTTGGGACGAAAGTTGTCAAGCCGATCCAGCATTTCAGGGACACGCGCAAGAGGGAGGAGAGACTCAGGGAAGAATATAAAGTTAATCTTCTTTAAATTGCCAGAACCGGAGATAACCAAGTCAAGAACAGAGCAGATGGTTTTCCAGTTCCCCTCAGGATCCGCAAGATGATAGACAAATTTTCGCTTTTCCAGATTATTCGGGACCTGACAAGATAAGACGTGGAGATGCCTCATGAGGGGAAATTTGATCTGGAGGTCTTTTTCAACAATTTGGAACATAATTTAATCTAACTCAATCCCACCAGACACAATCGAACAAATTTCATGATTGTGCGCTTTAAGATGTTTCAGCTGGGGCTATATCAGCCTTTGATTGTTTACCCGCGACCCCAGATTGTTTATCCGGTCCATGGACAGTTGCCAGTTTACTTCCAGTATCTACCAACATGGCACCACATTCAGTGCACTCTAAAAGATTTGAGCTAAAACCATCTGCGTGGAGATCAACCTCCAGATGGTCATGATGGTTACAATAAGGACAGTTCATAGAATCCTCCATATAGTTAATATATAGACATAATATACGCCCCGCCCGAGAACCAAGTAAAGTAATTTTTATTACTTTAAGTATAACAAGGTTATAATATCCACGTTTTAAACAACAGCAATCCCCCTAAAAAAAGTGGTTGAGAAACGTCCATTTCAATAACTCCTCTTGCACATCGTGTCAAAATTTTCTATCCTTATCATGCCTTTAAAAACGATTTTGAAAACATGGCTAAGCAAGTTATTCATATTTATAGATGATCAGCAAAATCAGGTTCTATATTTTCAACTACCACTTAAAACTAACCGAAAAAGGAATAACATGCAAATGAAGTCGACAACAAAAATGAAAGCCGTTCTCATCGATGATTTTGGTCCCCCTGAGGTTATGAAAGTTGGAGAGATTGACACCCCACAACCCAAGGCCGACGAAGTATTAATTAAAGTTGTCGCCACAAGTATCAATCGCCCCGACCTGGTGCAAAGAGTCGGCAACTACCCGCCGCCAGCAGGTGATTCGACAATACTTGGTCTTGAAGTTGCTGGAACGATTGCTGCGATTGGCAGCGATGTCAGTGGCTGGCAAGTTGGTGATCGAGTCATGGCACTGGTCGGTGGGGGCGGATACGCAGAATACGCCGTGGCGTACGCTATCCATATGATGCCCATCCCCGAGAGCATGAGCTTTGAAGAAGCGGCTTGCGTCAATGAAAGCTACATCACAGCATTTCTCAATGTTTTCATGATTGGTGGTCTGCAAGATGGCCAAACAGCGATTTTTCATGGGGGCGGAGGCGGCGTCAATACTGCTGCCATCCAGTTGGCAAAAGCCTTGACTCCAAACGCAAAATTAATCGTCACTGCCAGTCCGACCAAGTTGGAGCGGGTCAAGAAACTCGGAGTTGACCTCGTCATTGATTACACAGAAACACCCGACTTTTCTAGCTTAGTCAAAGAATTTACCCAGAAAAAAGGGGCCGATGTCATTCTTGACCATGTTGGCGCCAAGTATCTAAAACCAAACATGGCGTCTCTGGGATATCAAGGCAAGCTGATTATCATTGGCATTATCAGTGGGATTAAAGCGGAGTTGAATCTGGCATTAATGATGGTTAAACGGCAACAAATTATTGGTTCAGTTTTGCGAAGCCGTCCTGTCGCCGAAAAAGGGGAGATTATCGCTGAGTTTACCCAACGCGCGCTACCCAAATTTGCCGATCGCAGTATTGTCCCGATGATTGAGAAGGTTTTCCCACTGCAAGATGTGGTCGCAGCGCATCAAATGATGGAAGAAGACAAACATTTTGGCAAGATTGTCTTAAAAATTGCAGATTCCTGATTTCACAACCCCTAAAAGAGCACCCCAAGCGCCTCTGATTTTTTAACTGAGGCGCTTTCGCTTGGACTCGGAAAGAAGAAGTCAATGCCATTTGAAATCACCAATTTTTCCATAGCACCTTATCATCAAAATACCTATGTCAGACCCCTACAACTAAAATACTGCCAAAATGGTGGGGAGCGTACCTGGGAGGCAGTAGAGAGTCACGACAGCGTCTCTGTGCTGCTCTACCACTCTGAAAAACAAGCATTTCTACTGGTCCGGCAATTTCGCCCGCCGGTTTACATGAACAACACGAAATATACCTGTACTCACGAACTCTGCGCCGGGATTGTGGATAAAAAATCATCGTTAAAACAGATTGCCAAAGAAGAAATTGATGAAGAGTGTGGTTACGACGTCCCATTGTCCGCAATAAAAAAAGTGAGTTCCTTCTTCACCAATGTCGGCATCACCGGCAGCAAGCAAAGCGTCTATTTTGCTATCATCAATGAATCAATGAAGATCCACGCCGGGGGTGGTGTTCGTAGCGAACAGATTATGCTTGAGTATATCCCCATCACCGCAGCGAAAGATTTTCTGTACAATGAAGATCTGGCAAAAACACCAGCATTGATGTTTGCTTTCTACTGGTTTTTTGAACAATATGGCGATGCAGGACAGAAGCTCTCGATTGAAGACTGAGTCCCTAAGAATCAGCGATCGCCTGTGCAGCAATATCAAGCACGACATCCAGAGAGGTCAAACTTTTCGTCTTAGCCATAAACCCGTTGGCATGCACAAACCGAATTTCCGGGTGCGTGGCTACAGAACGAAAATCAATCTGCAGATTGTCTCCTAAACGCAGCAATTCCCACCCTGCTCCGCGAATCGATGGGGTGATGCTTATGACAACATCATCATCGGCAAGATCGCGCAAATAAAGTTCCATAGATAACTTAGGGTTTTCGTCAATCCTGCTGACAAGAGCCTTCAGATGTTTCACTGGCAGAATCTTTGTTTCCCGTTGTAATTGTTCCAACCGCCCCATCTTCTGTCCAACCATCCCAATCAAATCTTCTCCAAATTCTTTCATGAGCCCATAAAAAGCATCCTGTTGAGTTAATACGGTTATCTTTGAAAAACAGGAGAGAATATATCCATCAATCGGTGAAGAAGCAGCGAACAGGATGCTCGTATCGATGCCAAGATATTGGGCGGTTCGATAGGGTCCACGGACATCCATCATGCTCATATGGCCATACCAGCCGAACACGATCATAGCAGCATCATGAAACCCGAGATATCGCATTAACAGATGAAAGGCACAGGGGGAAGACGAATCCTGATGATGATCAAAGTTATGTTTTTCAGGGTCATACTCCATTCCAACATCAACAACATAGGTGTCTAAATCTGCAAGATCCTCTGGAGTCGCTTCGCGTCGGTAAACTTCTGCTGAACCAAGGGTCGCAAGCAAAAGACTGACAGACATGAAATCGTCCTTATGGGCACTTCCCGGGTGAGTAATAATTTTATACATACACATGATCCTCATGGTGATGAATTGCAACACAAAGGTTTCTAACCACAAGCAACAAATATAACACACCTTTGACCTCTACTTCAGTTTCTCATGATCACAATCGACTTGTGAGTCAGTTCAATACAAGTAATAAATATTACATCCTACCTAAGAATTATTCTTGACAAGAGGCAAACATCGACATATCTTTATTCCCATATACATCCTATTGCATTTAGCAGCCCACTTTTATTCACAGCATTCAAAAGGAGAAAATCATGGAACAACTTAACATGCCATTACTTGGAGATGACTTTCCGGAACTATCAGTGCAGACAACTCAAGGTCCAATGGTCATCCCTGGTGATCTCAAAGGGAAATGGTTCGTCCTCTTCAGCCATCCCGCAGACTTCACCCCTGTCTGCACCACGGAGTTCGTGGCTTTTCAAGAGCGCTATGAAGACTTTAAAGCCCTCAACTGCACTTTGATCGGGATGTCAGTCGACCAGGTTTTTTCCCACATTAAATGGAACGAATGGATTAAGCAGGAACTGAATGTCACAATCCAATTCCCTATTATTGCGGCCAATGATGCCATCGCCCTGAAATTAGGGATGCTTCACCCTGGCAAGGGAAGCAATACGGTTCGTGCTGTATTTGTTGGCGATCCACTGGGGAAAGTTCGTCTGGTTCTCTATTATCCACAAGAGATCGGACGGAATATTGCTGAAGTGTTACGGGCGGTTAAAGCCCTACAAATATCAGACAGTCAGGGTGCAGTCCCTGCGAACTGGCCAGAGAACAATCTGATTGGCGACCGGATTATTGTTCCACCGGCAACCGATGAAAAAACTGCCGCTAAACGGAAAGAACAATACGAATGTTATGACTGGTGGTTCTGTCACAAACCATTGGAAAAATAACGAAGTCGGGCCCGGATTGGTTTCATCCGGGCCCGACCTTTTCAACCGGCAGTGGCAACATCAAGCAAGAGAAACACCACAACTGCCATCACAATGGGGTTGGTTTTTGCTCTTGCCACAACTGCATAAATAAACTTTCTTACGGGTTTTCACTTCAAACCGCAGCGGTTTCTCCCCTCCTCCCAGATGGTGGCCATCACAAAAAGGTAAACTTTCGGACTGGCCACAGGTACAACGGTAGTAAGTTCCCGGCTCAAGAGTTATAGCAATGGGCATCCCCGCATCATTATTTATTTTATTCACAAAAGCCTCCAAGCATCATAAAACCATCTAAAGAACTTGATAGTATGTTCATATAACATATATTGTTCAATTTTCTTGAAATTACTATTTTAATTTATTCTGCAGAAAACTTGATATGACTTACTGAATAACCAACAAGGTTTTCCTTTATAGCGTTGCATCAATCCAAGCTTTCAAGTTATTTCATAGAATACAATCAAGTCATTATAATTCAATACAAAGGGAAATTAATGCAAAAAAGCAACGTCATCTTAATTGGTATGCCAGGTGCGGGAAAAAGCACTATCGGTGTCATCTTAGCTAAAAGGCTTGGCTTTCATTTCATTGACACGGATCTCCTGATTCAAATTCAGGAAAAACGTCGCCTACAACAGATCATTGACCAACATGGTCTGCAACATTTCCGACAGATTGAGGAGCAAATATTGTTGCAATTGGATGCGGAGCGGAGCGTTATTGCGACAGGGGGATCTGTTATCTACAGCACAAATGGGATGGAAAAGTTAGCTGATAGCGGTTGCCTGACATACATCCACGTTCCACTTCTGCTGCTGCAGCAGCGAATTGCCGATATGGGGCAACGGGGCTTAGTGATGGCTAAGGGACAAACCTTTGAGGACCTTTATCTGGAGCGGACCCCTTTGTATGAAAAGTTTGCGGAAATAACAATATCGAGTCATGACAAGAACGCCGAGCAGGTTGCAGCTAAAATAGAAAAAAAATTACTCCAAACATGGGCGTCACCTTCATCATAACCACATTTCCCAAAAGAAGGTTGAAGCGCGATTGAAATTATTCCAACCTTTGCTTTAAAATAGGCTACAATCAGTTGTTGCCAACGGATAAACGCAAAATACGTTACAAAAGGAAATCTTGATGAGTCCAGACCAGCTTGACGATTTATTACTAAAAGGGATTGAAGCTGCTGAAAAGGGCTATATTCATTCGGCTCAGGTTTTTCTCGGACAGGTTTCTGAACATCGAAACACACCTGAGCTACAAAGTTACTTGGCTTACTGCTTGGCAAAAGGGCAAGGCCGCATCCATTCAGCAACAAAAATCTGTCGTGAATCGATCAAACACGAACCCAACAATTCCCTTCATTACCTTATTTTAGGGCGAATCCTGTTATTGTCAGGGGACAAGAGCAAGGCCATCAAGACCTTTCGTCAAGGGCTTATTGCCAGTCCGAACCCTTTGATTATTGATGAATTTAAAAAACTGGGCCTGCGCAAGCCACCCGTCTTTAAAAGTCTCAAAAGAAACCACCCTATTAACCGCGCTCTGGGAAAGATATTCGGGACTCTGGGTCTCAGATAAACACTATTATCTCTGTCGTGTCAGGAAACGATCCAACTCATTTGCAAACTTCTGCTTGTCCTTGGGGCTGTACGCTGCAGGTCCTCCAGTTTCAACCCCATTAGAACGTAAATCATCCATAAAATTACGCACTGAGAGTCTTTCGCGGATATTATCTTCACTGAAAAAAATCCCGCGAGGATCGAGTGCATGGCCCCCCTTAGTGATGGTCTCAGCGGCGAGAGGGATATCCGCGGTGACAACAAGATCACCAACCTCTAACAAGCGGACAATCTCCTGGTCGGCGACATCTGCCCCGGAACCAACCTGAATGGAACGAATCCACATTGAAGTAGGGTGCCCCAATGAACGATTGGCAACCAGTGTCAAGATAATTTGCTTGCGCTCTGCAACGCGATAGAGAAGTTCTTTTATCGGCTTCGGACAAGCGTCTGCATCAATCCATATTTTCATACTGTTCCTTCTTATCTCCAACGGCTGACAATATGATATACTACCAAAAAGGTAATCTTTAGCCCCTAACTCGTTATAGGGAGAATTTCTATGAATAAAAAAATAGGTTTAACCTTTCTTACGCTGCTGTTCATCTGTTCAACCTCTTTTGCCGCAAGGTTCCAAGTTGACAGCGCTCATACACAAATTCACTTCTCGGTTCAGCATCTGGTTGTTTTTAAGGTGCGAGGAAACTTCACCGATTTTACTGGAATCATTGAAGCTAACCCAGATAACCGGACCTTGATCTCTGCAGCAGCTACCATTCAAACAGCATCCATTGATACCCGGATCGAAAAACGCGATCAGCACTTGCGCAGTGCCGATTTCTTTGACGCATCCAACCATCCACAGCTCCATTTCAAAAGCAAGAGCATCACCGGTAGCGGGGACAATATCATTGTCCTGGGTGAGATCACAATAAAAGGTGTCACCAAAGAAATTATGTTGCAAGGGAGTTTCCTTGGAACAACGGCTGGTCCAGATGGCAAGCTCAGGGCCGGATTCGAGGCCACCGGGATGCTTAACCGCAAGGACTTTGGTTTAAATTGGAACAAACTGACTGAAACCGGCAGTGTGATTGTCGGCGATGAGATTCAGATCGGTCTGGAGATCGAAGCAATGATCAAGCCTGAAAGTATGATGTCAACCAGCGGATAGTTTTCGACGATAAAAAAAGGGCTGGTTTCAATACCGGCCCTTTCATGCGAACAGTATCAGCGCCCAAATATCTGCGTGACCCGCTGATATCTCTGCGGTTATGAGCGCCACGTTGTCCTACTCGTGATCTAGGACTTCTCTGATTTTTTGGGTCAACTGATGTGCGGTGAAAGGTTTCTGTAGTAAATCTTCCCCTTTTCTTCGATGTTGAGTCAGGTTGTCCTGGCTATAGCCCGACATAAACAGTGTCTTCAACTCATGTCGTTTTTCTTCAAGCTGAGCGCTGAGCTCGACCCCACTCATTTCAGGCATGACAATATCGGTCAACAAAAGGTGCACCGGTGGATTAAATTTTTCGACCACCCGGATCGCCTCCCTTGGCCCTTGCGCAGAGAGGACAACGTATCCAGCTTCTGTCAACATTGCGACAGTGATATCGAGAAGTGCCGCCTCATCCTCTACCACCAGAATCGTTTCAGTGCCACGCACCAAGATGCTGTTCTCTATTGATTGCGGTCGTTGTGCCGCTTTTGAGGTCCGCGGGAAAAGGAGACTAAACAACGATCCCTGACCTAAAGTACTTTCAACAGTGATGCAACCGTTGTTCTGCTTAACTAAGCCAAACACCATCGACAGACCTAAGCCGGTCCCTCTATGGAGTTCTTTCGTGGTAAAAAACGGCTCAAAAATCTTTTCAAGCGCCTCTGGGGACATACCACAACCATTATCGTTGATTTTCAATTCCACATATTCGCCAGGATGACTTTCTGGATGCCGTAGACAATAGGCTTCATCAAGACAACAGCTGGAGGTAGAGATTGAAATGGTACCCGACCCGGCAATCGCATCCCGGGCATTGACAACCAAATTTGTCAAAATTTGTCCCAAATGGCCTGAATCGATCGAGACAAACAACGGCTCCTCACCAGGTCGCCAGAGGAGATCAATATGCTCACCAATCACCCGTTTCAACATCTGCAGCACAGTCGTCACTTCATCATTTATATTGACAACCTGTGGATTACTGGGTTGTTTGCGGGCAAAACCAAGTAATTGCTGGGTCAGTTCAGCAGAACGATTGGCCGCGACCTGAATCTCGAGCAGACGTTTATACTGAGGATCATTGGATGATGTTTTCATAAAAGCGATCTCGACCTGACCGAGGATAATCGCCAGCATGTTATTAAAATCGTGCGCTATCCCCCCGGCTAACTGTCCAACTGCTTCCATTTTCTGCGATTGTCGATACAGCTCTTCTGTCCGCAGTTGCTCGGTGATATCCCGCTTTGTAGCCACAAAGTTGACAATTGTTCCAACTTCATCAACTATCGGGGAAATACTTACGGCTTCCACGAACCGGCTGCCATCTTTCTTTTTATTAACAAACTGCCCTTTCCAGGTATATCCCCGGGTAATTGTCGCCCACAGTTCTATATAAACGGCAGCGTCCTGTTCACCGCTATTAAGCAATCTGGGGTTCTTGCCGAGAACCTCGGCGCGGGAATATCCTGTGACCGCAGTAAATGCAGAGTTCACATATTCGATAATTCCATCAGTGTCAGTAATAACAATGGTTTCTCCCGTTTGCTCAACCGCCGCGGCCAGCCGTCGCAAGCGGTCTTCCGCCTTGTGTAGAGTACGCAGATCGATATCAACACAGAATAACTCTTTCGCCCCGGTGTCGGTTTGATGAAAAATATACGAAGAATAAACTGGAACATCATTGCCATCTCTGTCACAAAGGACTAATTTTTGCGATGGGATAGCCGCACCACGCATTCTCCAACTGTCAACGGCAGCGACGATCTCCTCCTGTAATTTTTCAGGGATAATGAGATCCTCCATCTTACAGCCTAATGCCTCTTCCCTGCTAAATCCGTAGACCTCTGTAGAAGCGGTATTCCAGTAAATAACTTTGCGCTGAGAGTCATAACCACGGATCGGGATGTGTTCAAGACTGTCAAGCAGGGAACGGAACTTTGCTTCACTCTCCCGCAACAACTCTTCAGCTTTTTTTCGAGCGGTGATATCCCGACCTAGAACAACCAAAGCCTTGCGACGACCATCCGGATAAAACAGTGGATGTTTAATGACCTCATAGGTTTTTTCGCCGCAATCGGGCGTCGAAATGATTTCTTCAACAATAGAAATACCATCAGCCGTCCAAGCCTTTTCATCCGTTGCGGCACAATTCATAAAGGTCGCAGAAAAAAAAGAGCTGTACGGTGCCAGATCGACGTCCGTTTTGCCTTGATAATCGACTCCTTCAAGGTGAAACAATTTCAGATCAGCTTCGTTGGCGAGCAACCAACGTCCTGCTCCATCTTTAAAGCAGATAATGTCAGGCGAGGCATTCAACAGCGTTCGTTGCCATTCTTCCACCATCGCCAGTTTTTTCTCTGCAGCCTTCTTCTCAGTAATATCGAGAATGAGCTCAACCATTCCAGTCATTGTCCCTTGAGCGTCATAGACCCCGGTGACAGAGAGATCACCCCAGAGGACGTCCCCAGACTTACACAAGTAGCGTTTTTCCATCCGATATGAAGTTCGTGTCCCCTCCTCAAGTTCGCAATCAAAGAGGGTTTGCCGGGGTAAATCGTCAGGATGAGTTATCGCTTTAACATTCATCGACAAGAGCTCTTCAACCGAATAACCGATCATTTCGCTCCAATGCTTGTTGACATGCTGATATTGTCCCTCAGCACCGACTTTCATCATCCCGACAACTTGATTGTCAAAAAAGACTTTAAATAGTTCCTCTTGCTGCTTTTGCATAGAGTTTCCTCAAGAGACCTGCTCTAAACCATCCTCGTTGCAACGGTAAAAATAATCCATTCTTACCGCTCAACATAAATAGCATTCAATGAACAATCAATAAGCTACCGCTATTCCCAACAAAGATCCACGATAAAACATCGACAACAGTCGCATCTCAGCACCAGGACCACTACCTTCTTGGATTTTTTTAAGAAATAGTTTTGACATTAGGTTGTAATCCTCACATTATGTATCTCTATACTGACCGACAAGCCCAATAGAGGGGCAATCATAAAGAAGGATAATGTTCTATGCTCAGAGGAAAAGAGGAGCTGTTTAAAAAAACGATAAAGCTCTTTATCATTATATTTCCCTGCCTTTCCCTCATCTTGGGAGGAATGCTGTTCTCCTTCTATTATTCGAGCGTCCACGACAGCGAAATGAGTTTGCTGGAAAAAGAACAATATTACATTAATCACGAGCGTGATCTATCCCGAGAACATTTCTCAACAGTGGTTTCGGACCTGTTATTTCTGGCTGATCAAGGCAGCTCAAACAATTGTTATGCGCCTTCCTCAACAAAAGATCTTGATTACCTTAAACGAGGAATACTCGCTTTTTCCGCCCAGAAAAAAAGGTATGACCAGATTCGTTATATTGATGCCCAGGGCAATGAGATTCTTCGCGTCAACTACAACAACGGCAACCCGGTTCTGATTAATCCAGAAAAACTGCAGAACAAACTGAGCCGTTATTACTTTGCCGAGTCATTCAAGCTGGCAAAAAATGAGGTGTATATTTCGCCGTTTGACTTAAATGTCGAATATGGTGCGATTGAGGTCCCCTATAAACCCATGTTGCGTTTCGGCACACCGGTTTTCGATGATTCAGGGACCAAAGAGGGAATTGTACTCCTCAATTATCTTGGTGAAGATTACTTAAAGCTGATCAAGTCGATGTCTTTAATCGCCTACGGTGACATCATGCTGTTGAATCAAGATGGCTACTTTCTGTCACATCCCGACTCAGAGCGGGAATGGGGCTTTATGATCAACCCGAATGACAAACAATGCTTTTTGCCACAGCATCTGGACCTATGGCAAAAGATGCAGACATCCTCGTCTGGACAGATCAAAACCGACGATGGTGTCTATACTTTTACCAAACTCAGCCCACTGAACGCAGCGGTTGGAGCAGCAACGACTTTCTCAGAACGGATGGCCGCATCTGAAAGAATGGAGACTGACACTGAATATTTCTGGATTTTGATGTCTTTCATTCCCGCAGAAAAATTAGCAGCGATAAAATCGCCATTGCTCTGGCAAATTCTCTGGCTGGGGGGAGGAGTTTTGATCATCATTATGGTTGGCAGTTGGTTCCTTGCTCAATCAATGACGCGAAGAAAGTTTTACCAGGAAAAACTATTTGCGATGGCCCACTACGACTTACTGACCGGATTACCAAATCGGGCTCTGCTGTTTGAGCATTTGCAGCAAGTGCTGTATCGCTGTCAACGTTATCAGCGTAAAGCTGCGGTGATGTATATGGACCTAGACGGCTTTAAAGCTGTCAACGATACCCTCGGGCACGACGCAGGAGATGATCTGCTTGTGGCTGTCGGTGAACGGATTAAAGCCAAATGTCGTGCTTCTGATACTGTGGCCCGCTTGGGTGGGGATGAGTTCGCAGTGTTACTTCCTGAGATTCAAGACATCTCCGGCGTTCAATTGCTGGCGGAGAAAATCCTTAAAACCTTTCAGGATCCTTTTATTCTTAAAAAGTCGGAAGCTCATATCGGTGTGAGTATTGGAATCAGTATCTATCCCGAAAATGGAACCAGCCTAGAAGGATTACTCGATGCTGCTGACAAAGCCATGTACAGCTCTAAAAACAAAGGGAAAAACACCTTAACGTTTGCGGTCGATTAATTCTGTTTATGCTGCGATGGGGATACAGCTAAAGGGTTGACGGTTGCTTCATCTGACCAACCCTTAGCTTTGCATGAATTCAACATATTTATGATCTTCAATCAAAATATGATTCGTCCACCATTTCTTTAAAAAATCCAGAAGGGCAGTCAGTTCTTCTTTTTCATTACAGTCTGAAGTTAAATTCCAGGATTTTATTTTTTCGACCATCTCCCCATGTAGCTGAATATGGCTATCCAACTGATGATAGTTAATGTTCTGCAACATTTTTTCTTCTGTTTTTAAGTGGACATCGGTATATCGCCATAGCTCGTCAATAATGGTCTTTACATTATATTGACCCTCATCTCCATGGGTGCCGTTATAAAGGTTATTTATAATTTTAATCAAATATTTATGCTGATTGTCGAGTACCGTGTTTTCCACGCTGTATTTTTCAGTCCAGATAATAAATTCTGCTTTTTCATTCTCTTTGTTATTTAAACCCATGGCGATTGCTTTCTGTGATGAGATTGTTTGAAAAAATCAGATTATTATGACCATATAACGACCACAGTACTAGGAGAAAGTCGTGTTGTTGTTTCAATTAGCAACTGACGGTTTCCGGACCAGAGCAAACGCTAAATTCCGCTCAGATCCAAATCACACACTGGTTCTAAAAGATAACTGTTTTATCAGGATATCGGCCCCCGCAAATAAATCAATCAAAAATCATCCCAACCATCCAGGACTGAAGATTGATTGTAAGCCGATACAGTCGATTCGAAAAAATTACTTTTAACATCGCCTTCGCCTTCGGTATCAGCCAGTTTTTCCAAATGTTTATAGGGGTTTTTGTCAAATCCTTCATAGAGTTTTCCGCCGAACCCGAGTTTATTCCAGCGTTCATTTGCCAACCACTTGGTGTACATTTCTGTCGTCGCTTCACTGACTCCGAGGATCCCATCTCCAATGATATGGTTGGTCCAGGAAATCTCCTGATCGACGGCAAAACGGAACATCTCTTCGACCTCTGCAACAGAGAAATAATCGGCTTCCAGTTCGCGGATTTCTCGCACGATAAATTCAAACATCACACAATGGGTCAGTTCATCACGATTGATATAACGGATGATCTCCGAAGTTCCCAACATCAGGTTCCGGCTGGCCAGGTTGTAAAAGAAGTTAAAACCATTGTAAAAATACAACCCTTCCAGCAAATAATTGGCAATCAGAACTTTCGCAAACTTTTTTTCCGCTGGGTCATCGATAAAGTCTTGGTAAATCTGGGCAATATATTTATTCCGCTCAAATAAAACCTTATCGGTGCGCCATTTGTCATAGATGGAATTACGCCTGTCAGTCGGGATGATCGATTCGACAACATACTGATAACTCTGACTATGAATCGCTTCCTGATACTGCTGAATTGCTAGCAACAAATTGACTTCTGGAGCGGTGATATAATCGTTGATATTCGACAGGTTATTGGTCTGGATACTATCGAGGAAAATCAAAAAAGAGAGGATTCCATCGTACGCCTGCCGCTCTTCCACCGTCAGATGTTTATAAGGTTCAATATCGCTGGAAAGATCCGTTTTCTCAGGAATCCAAAAGTTAGCCATCATATTGCGATAAAGCTTATTCGCCCACTGATAACGGACATTATTCAGGTTGAAAATATTTGTACTATTGCCGCCGATAATCCGTCTGCTTTCAAGAGAGTCGTCCCCTTCAGGATTAAATAGCCTTTTTGGTTCCATGATTTTTCCTCCCTGTTACAATTTTCTCTTTCAACCAAATACTATCCGGCGCAGGAGAGACATTCATCCTTAACCGAAGCGATATTGCTATTTTTCTGGATACTGCGGGTATAATAAATCGCTTTACACCCTTTTTTCCAGGCATCCATGTGAGTTTCATATATATCCTTAGCGGTGATGTTTTTATTCAGGTTGAACAATAGCTCCATCGAGATTCCAGTATCCACGTATTTTTGCAATCGCGCCACGAGGTCAACAATAATTTTTTGATCAATATGCTTTGATTCCTGATAGTGCCAGAGCTTCTCCTTAATGTACGGTGGCACAATCGGGACATTACCATTGCTGTTATTATCGATATAAAACTTGCTAAAGATGGGCAAGATACTCGCGGTACAACCTTGAACAATCGAACTGCTGGTATTAGGTGCAATTGCGGTAATATGGCTGTTACGGATGCCATACTTGGCAATCCGGTCGAACAATGTGTCCCAATCCAGAGTTGCATGCTCCGCAAACCAACTGCGGTCACGGCTAAGGATTAACCCCTGCGACCAGTCACTCCCCGCAAACAGCGGATAACCACCCCGCTCCTCTGCCAGTTTACAGCTTGCCGACGTACAATGATAGGCGAACTCTTCTGCAAGTTTATCCACTGCATCAGTGGCCCCGATATAAGGGATATCACGACGCGCCAGATAATCAGCCAACCCCATCAAGCCGACGCCGATAGTCCGTAACAGCTCATTGTGTCGCTGCCCTTCGGCGACTGGGACATCAGTGATATCGATACAGTTATCGAGGATGCGCACAGCCGTTTCACAGACGCTTGAAAACTCATCATCTTCAAGATTGGCCAGATTAAGAGAAACTAGATTACAAGTATGTACCAACCCCGGCTCCACATCCCGGTGAATGCTGCCATTCTCAAACCGCTGTGGTCCAATTCTGGTCGGCTTAACCACCGAGAAGGATTCGACACAGAGGTTTGTGCAGGGAATGATGCCGATATGTTTGTTTGGATTGGCCCGATTGATGGTATCTTTAAAAGAGATATAAGGCATACCACTCTCAATCTGTACCTTCATGATCTGCTTGTAAAGATCCTTAGCATTGACCTTCTCAAACAGCTCGATATGACCCTCATCGACCTCGGTGTAAAGATGATCCAGCGCTGTCTCAAACTCTTCACCCCACAAATCAGCCAATTCATATTGGTATTTGCTGCGAATTTCATGGGGATCAAACAGGTACCAGTCTTCGCTATGTTCGACCGCACGCATAAACCGATCAGAAACCACAACCTGTGGGAACACATCATAAGCCTTGCGCCGTTGATCACCATTTTCGGTTTGTAACTCAAGGAAATCTTCCATATCCAGGTGCCAGCTATCCAAAGCGACAGTGACCGCTCCAGCCCGTTTCCCACCTTGATTAAAATACAGGGCGATATCGTTAACAACGCGAATATTTGGCACGACGCCACCAGCCCGACCGAGAGAGTTGCGGATTCGCGCCCCCTGTGAACGAATGCGACTGATGCTGACACCAACACCACCGCCACCAGAACTGATCTGACCGACCTGCTCAAAAGTATGAAAAATACTGTTGGTATCATCGTCAAAGGCGGTGATAAAGCAACTGGACAGATTGCCGTTCGGTTTACGCAGGTTGATTAGGATCGGCGTTGCCAGAGAAATTTTACGTCTGGCCAACATACTGTAGGTATCGCGCACCCGCTGCAGGCGGATTTCTTGCGGCTGATTCTGTTCAATCAACAATGCAATCGTCAACAACGCTTCCTGAGGCATCTCGATGACCTGATTTTCATATTCGAGCATATAACGTTTGATCAGTAGGCTGATCCCGGCAAAATCGTAGTCATAGTCGTAATCCTGCTGTAAAAACTGTCCGGCTTTATGGAGATCTTTGTCTGCATACTTCTCCAGCAGCACAGGAGTATAGATCCCCTTAGCAACAAAATCTTTCACCGTCTGACAATAACTGGGGTAGCGGTATTCGTAAGGAATCCCCCGGGCCATGTGGACCCGTTTGTAAAAATCAACCAGCTTCAAACGGGCTGCCAGGATCCGCCAATCCGGCTCCTCAATAGAGGTTAGCCGTAACGATGTCTCGATGACGGTTTCATGGATTTCCCCCGTGGTCATATTATTGCGAAAATGAATCTCCAGGTTTGATTCCAACTCAATCGGATTGATATCCAGCCCCTCTGCAGCCCATTGAATAACCTTGCGAATTTTTGCTATGTCCAGTGCAGCGGATTCCCCATCCCGCTTGATAACACGGTAACGTTTGGCCATATGACAACTTCCTCTCCCGACGATTATGGTTGTAAATAATAAATGAGTGAAAAAACACTACATGTTGAGTCATAAGTTTTGAAGTATACATCATCTTGAGAATAATATAAGACCATAACAGTAATATTTTTCTTATAATTTGCTGATCAATCCATGTTGATGAGCGACGGTGACTGTACTGTTTTTTACAACCATGATAACTTACCTTTTTTTATCGTAGCCTTTCGCATTGATATTATTTCTCAACCCAAATCGTCGAGATCATAAATTATGCTTCACAAAAATCACCTCATCATCAGTCTCCTGCTTGCCTGTTGTTGCATTTTTCTGGCTAGCAGCAGTTTTGCAACCCCAGAGACCACCGTGCCAACAAAGCCATCAGAGGAGCAGATTCTCACTCTAGGTCAGGCCACCATTCTTGGCATCGTCGAAGGGTTGACAGAATACCTGCCGGTCAGCTCCACCGGACATCTGCTGCTGGCTCAA
The DNA here is from genome assembly GCF_900107645.1 of Desulfuromusa kysingii. Lineage (GTDB taxonomy): Bacteria > Desulfobacterota > Desulfuromonadia > Desulfuromonadales > Geopsychrobacteraceae > Desulfuromusa > Desulfuromusa kysingii. Next base: position 445,314 of record NZ_FNQN01000001.1, on the reverse strand, counting down.
CGGATTATGGGAATTGGTGAGAATGATTCGGCAACAGACGCACAGCTGGCGGCAATCAAAGAAGCGACAGACGCCTATACGATCTGCATCCAAATCGGTGCTATTATCGCCGTTTTGGGATTATATTTCCGCCGGGTAAAACAGATGGTCCGCGGGTTGCTGGGCAAAGATATCGAAGGGCGCAAACTTTTTATTAATATTATTGCCGGTTTTCTCCCTGCTGCTGTGATCGGGCTACTTTTCAATAAACTCATTAAATCTTATCTTTTTGGCACCTGGCCGGTGGTTATTGCCTGGTTTGTTGGTGGGTTAGCCATCCTTGCAGTGAGTCGTTGGAACCAGAAAAGAGGCGGCCGGCAGACCGAAAGTGGTCGGTCTATCATCGAGTTAACCTGGCAGATGGCTCTGATTATCGGCTTCATCCAATGTATTGCTATGTGGCCCGGCGTCAGTCGAAGTCTGGTCACTATTGTCGGTGGTCTACTGGTAGGACTATCCCTCTCTGCCGCTGTAGAGTTTAGCTTTTTACTCGGTTTGATCACCCTCAGTGCCGCCACCTGCTATGATGCCCTTAAACATGGTCAAATCATGCTGCAAACCTTTGACGTTCTATCCTTGACTGTCGGCGTCATCTTCGCTTTCCTTGCCGCAATTCTTTCCGTCAAATGGATGGTCAGTTACCTTAACCGACATGGCCTCGCCATTTTTGGGTATTACCGGGTCGTGTTGGCACTGGTCACCGGACTGTTATTGACGACAGGAACATTATAGCATCCGTTCGAAGGATATTTTTAGCCACATAGCCGGGATAGAACTGCTGAATGGCGAATCAACGGTCGAAAAAATCTCAACTTTTTCTCAAGCCAACATCATCTGGAGATCAATATGAAAATCATGTTTCTTCACGGCCTGGAATCCGGGCCCCATGGACATAAGTATCAAGCACTTAAAGCGATGTTCGGTGACATTCTGGCTCCCGATTGTCGCGGGATCAAAGATGAAACAGAACGGTTAAAAATCATCACCGAAGTTATCAATCACGAAACCGGTCCGTTCCTTGTCGTTGGATCAAGCATGGGAGGCTTGATGGCGTTACGACTCCAAAATGCCCACCCGGATCAGGTCGCTGGGCTGGTTCTCTGTGCCCCCGCTATTCATCGACCGACAAGCGCGGACCTGAATCTGGACAACTTACCCCCGACCATTGTTATCCATGGAATCGAGGATGATGTGGTCCCCATAGAAGCGAGTCACCCCTTTGGTGAGCGGTTAAGGACAGTCAATGACGATCACCGTCTCAGCAACAGTATTGAAGAGATTCTCTGTGCAGTTGCTGAGATCAGACGCACCGTTAACGAACAGAAATGACAGCTGCACCCCGCATATATGGTATCCGCTTTTAAACCACAATTATTCTATATTTACATCGACAACATTGCCACCGATACGATCCAGACCTCTTTCATCGGCAACATCATCGAAAGCTGGGGTTCTGAAACATCGCTAAAAACCCCTCCCACCATTCACATCATTTCCGTCTTGGCCTTTCATCAGCGGCGCAAATCTACAAAAAAGTTACAAATTTGTAATATCTCGGAAACCTTACCGCAAGAATAACGTTGTATAATATTAGTGAACTAAAGGGAATGGACAAGGCTTCCAAACTCAAAAGTTGAAGAGCCCTGATTCATCACCTTTCAACCCGCACAAATTTTTCATCAAGACAGCTCTCAAGGAGGGCGAATGCTATGCTCAACAAAGAAACCGGTAAAGAAATAACCAAACATGGCCTGTCAATTGGTATCGAGAGGTCTGGAATTCACATTTTTCTCTCACTTCGAGTGGTCGGAAAACTGACTCATGCCGACTACGAGACGATCACACCAATGATTGACGCGGCGTTAAGTGAAGTCAAAGAACCCAAAGTGAAAGCTATCGTTGATATCAGTGACATGGATGGATGGGAAGCAAGAGCAGCATGGGATGATTTCAAAATAGGCTTAAAGCATAAAAATGACTTCGGGAAAATAGCCATATACGGCAATAAACACTGGCAAGAAATGGCCGCCAAAATTGGTTCATGGTTTATTTCTGGTGAAATCAAATATTTTGGCAATGAAACAGATGCGTTGAGCTGGCTGATGGAGAATTAATGTCTCCCCTCAATACGCCAAACAATTGCTATGAAACTTATCCAGATTGATTCGGGACTCGTTGGATAACGTTTAAATCACAGGGTGATGGGCATGAGATAACGTGAAATGGCTACTTATTTTTTCAACCATTGTCGTGGTCATATTGGTCATCGCTTTGTGGTTATTGCAACCGATGACAATCAATCTGGCCTACTATCTCTGGTGGCGGACAACAGCAGCAGCGACAGAAGGGAATATCGTTTCAAGAGAGGCCAATATTCACTACGTCACCTATGGTTCCGGGTTGCCGATCCTGCTCCTTCATGGAGGATTGAGTCATCGGCTCATCTGGTTTTCTCAGGTTCCATGGCTGGTGAATTCTGGCCGCCAGGTCATCTTACTGGATACTCGGGGGCATGGTGAGTCCGAGTTGGGTGACTCGGAACTGAGTTATCGATTATTGGCTGCTGACACCATTCAGGTTCTCAATCAACTTGGCATTCAGAAAACGGACATCATCGGCTGGAGCGATGGAGCCAACACCGCAATGTTACTGGCTCTTGACTGGCCGCAACGCGTCCAAAGAATCATTGCGGTCAGCGGCAACTCAGATCCTTCCGGACTCACCCTCGCCGCCCAGGTTGATGGTCAAGTCAGGAGTAGCGGGTTGACCCACTGGTTTTACCGCTGGTGGACCGGCGCGGGCGATCGCCTTGATCAACTTGAAACCCGGATTAGAAAATTATGGCAGACTTCTCCGCAATTGAAATCGGTAGATTTGCGTAAAATCGACACACCAGTCCTTGTTATTGTTGGGGAACATGACCTGATTACACTTGATCATGCAGAACAAATGGCCCGTAGTTTACCAAAGGGACAACTCTCTATCATCCCGGATGGTGGCCACATGACCATCTTTACCCGTGCCCCTGAGGTTAACCGATTGATTGGCAATTTTCTGGACATCTCGACATACCAGCATAAATAACCGTAGTTAATATTTTTTCAATTCTGGGAAATCTTCAGCTTTAGCGAGAAATCCTGGTGACAGCAGCAACCCCTTACAGATAAAAAAACAAGGAGCGATGAAAGTGTTAAAAAAACTCTCTTTGGTCACCCGTAAGTTGTCGCCCTTGATTATCTTGGTGCTTTTTACCGCAGCAATCTGGGTGCTGCACAATTCTTTACGGCAATTTCACTACCACCAAATCCTGCAAAATCTCAGATCAATCCCCTTTGCAGATATTGTCCTGTCTATTGGCTTTACAATATTAAGCTACTTGGTCATGACCAGCTACGACCACCTAGCGATCCGGTATATTAAAAATCCGATCGGTATTGCGAAAGTGACCTTTGTGTCATTTATCAGCTACGCCTTCAGCAATACGATTGGTTTGTCCCTTTTAACCTCCGGTTCAATCCGCTACCGGCTCTACTCCTCATGGGGTTTATCAGCAGAACGCATTGCCCAGCTGGTTGCCTTTACGGTGCTGACATTTTGGCTGGGAATTGGCGCCATTGGGAGTATTGTATTTATTTACGAACCGGCATCAATCCCCATACTAAAGCATATCCCGCTCCATTCCACTCGCCCGATTGGTTATTTGTTAGCGGTGTTGGTCATCAGCTATTTGCTGACAGTCTGGTGCAGAAAAACCCCCTTTCACTTCCAGAACTGGGAACTACAGCTGCCGTCAATGTCCACCGCCTGGATCCAGTTATTGATTGGCTCCCTGGACTGGATGCTGGCCGGTTGCGCCCTGTATGTGCTTCTGCCTGAGAACTCAGAAATATCACTGGTTCAGTTTCTGGGGATTTTTCTTTTGGCTCAGGTGGTCGCATTGATCAGCCACGTCCCAGGAGGGTTAGGAGTGTTCGAATCGATGATTCTCCTCTCAGCTCCGAGCATCCCGGCAGATGCGTTACTGGGATCTATGTTGGTCTACCGGGGTATTTATTACCTGTTGCCTCTCACCTTGGCGGCGCTGCTGCTCGCAGGAAGCGAACTGTTACAGAAGAGGACTCAAGTTTCGAAAGCGCTTGTCTTTGCAGGACAATTTGGGCGCACGGCTATACCCCTTTTTTTGGCGGCAACAACCTTAACTTCTGGCGCCCTGCTACTGTTCTCCAGCGTTACCCCGGCGGCTCCGGGGCGCCTGAACTGGCTCAAGGATATTCTGTCTCTGCCCGTGATCGAATTATCACACTTTCTTAGCAGTCTCGTCGGAGTCGGACTTCTGTTATTGGCGCGGGGACTGCAACGACGGCTCGATGCTGCGTATTTGTTAACCGCAATTCTGCTTGCAGCCGGAAGTCTGCTATCGTTGCTAAAAGGGGGAAACTACGAACAAGCAGCTTTGCTGGGGCTTATGCTTGTTGCCTTACTCCCCTGTCGAGCGCATTTTTATCGGAAAACATCTCTTTTCAATGAAACATTTACCCTAGGCTGGAATGTAACGGTTCTACTGGTCTTAGGAAGCTCGATCTGGCTTGGAATTTTTACTTATAAGCACGTCGACTATTCCAATCAACTCTGGTGGCAATTCACCCTCCATGGTGGGGCGCCAAGATTTCTTCGGGCTACGGTGGGTGCGGTCATTCTCCTCCTCGTCCTTGCCATTGCCAGATTGCTACGAACAGCACCGAAGGATCCCGTTGAACCTGGCGCTGAGGAATTGAATCAAGCACGACAAATTGTCAGCCAATCCCCTTTAACGGAAGCCAACCTCGCACTCCTGGGGGACAAAACCCTGTTGTTTAATGAGCAACAGAACAGTTTTGTTATGTACGGCGTCGCAGGAAATTCATGGATCGCAATGGGGGATCCAATCGGTCCTCCCGAGGAGGCTCAGGCGCTAGCCTGGACATACCGTGAACTGGTTGAACGCCACGGGGGACAAACAATTTTCTACGAAGTTGGGACCCAGATGTTGCCTATTTACCTCGACATGGGACTCACGTTATTCAAGCTTGGAGAGCAGGCAAGTGTTCCTCTCGTCAATTTTTCACTGGAAGGATCAGAGCGCAAAGGTTTGCGCTATACATATCGACATCTCAATAAGGAAGGAAGCTCTTTTGAAGTTTATCCGGCAGACAGAATCAACGAAATTTTACCGGAATTACGTCGCATATCTGATATTTGGCTTAAAGAAAAGAGTGTTCGGGAAAAAGGTTTTTCTCTGGGATTCTTCGATGAAAGCTATTTGTTGAATTTTCCTGCTGCTATAATCAGACAAGAAGGGGAAATTGTCGCTTTTGCCAATCTATGGCTGGGAGCAAACCAAACCGAGCTTTCAATTGATCTAATGCGTTACAGTCCTCAAGCGCCACGCAGTATCATGGACTACCTGTTTACCAACTTGATGCTGTGGGGGAAGGAACAAGGCTTTCAATCTTTTAATCTTGGCATGGCTCCCTTATCCGGCTTGGAAAATAGATCTTTCGCCCCCCTTTGGAACCGGATCGGATCGATTATTTTCAGTAAAAGTGAGCATTTTTACAATTTTGAAGGGTTACGTGAGTATAAACAAAAGTACAAACCCGTCTGGTCTCCCCGTTACCTAGCGTGTCCAGGAGGATTGGCGTTACCTCGGATCCTGACAAATGTCACCTCTTTGATCAGCGGTGGAGTCAAAGGGGTGTTCATAAAATAAGCAGACAAGAAAGATTGTTTTCTTTTACTTCAGGATTCTTATGTTGATGTCTTGGCTATTAACCCATGTTGTCTTACTGCTTGGCTTTTTATTGGCCCTACCGGTGATAGCGCAAATGATTCGACAACGGTATTCACCAGCGGGATCTCTGGCTTGGTTGCTCAGTATCATCCTGATACCCTATTTAGGCATCCCCCTGTTCCTGATGCTAGGTGGTCGCAAGATGCGCAGTTTGGCCGCCAGCAAAACAAACCTACAACTCCCGGAGCAATCGCTGACATTACAAAAGGGGATCCCCGATATTGATCGGTTAATGCGTTCTTATGGTCTCCCCGGCGCTGTCACCGGTAATCAACTGCAGCTACTGGGCTCTGGTGAAGAGGGTTATGCTGCACTGGTGGAAATCATTGAACAGGCAACCACACACCTTTGGGTGAGTACTTTTATTCTGCATCCAGATCAGGTGGGCAGGGACATTATTGATCGACTCTCTCGCCGCGCGGCTGCCGGGGTCGAGGTTCGAGTCTTACTTGATGGTGTCGGTTCCCTGCATACGCATAGAAAAGATCTGGCTCCATTAACCGCTGCAGGTGGAAAGATTGCCTTTTTTATGCCGGTTATGCATCGTCCTTTTCGTGGTCGTACCAATTTACGCAACCATCGCAAGTCCGTCATCGCTGATAGCTGTCGCATTTGGGCCGGTGGTACCAACATTGCCAACGAATATATTGGTCCAACCTATGATCCGCACCGCTGGCGCGACCTCTCTTTTATCCTGGAGGGGCCAGCGACCCAACATTATATTGATATTTTCAGCTCTGACTGGCAATTCGCCACAGGGAAGCAATTATCCGGCTCAACCATAAATCCTGCAAAAATGAATGTTCCAGTGATCGGCGATGCCACAGTTCAAGTTGTCCCCTCTGGACCCGACGTCAGCGGTGATCCCCTCTACTCGGCACTGATATCAGCGGCATTTCAGGCCACAGAACGTCTCTGGATTGTCACTCCCTATTTCATTCCTGACGCCGCTTTAGCTCAAGCATTACAACTAGCCGTACACCGTGGAGTCGATGTGCGGGTCATATTACCAGAAATCTCGAACCACAAATTCGCCGATATGGCACGTGGGCCCTACTTACGTGAATTACAACAAGTTGGTGGACAGGTTTTACTTTATCAAGGTGGAATGTTACATGGAAAAGCGCTGTTAGCTGATACTTTCCTCGCGGTCATTGGTTCGGCCAACTTTGATATGCGGAGTCTGTTTCTCAACTACGAAACCGGCCTACTGCTCTATAGCCAAACAGAGGTCAAACAGATAGAAGCATGGATTGAAGACCTGACCTGTCATTGTCGTCACGGTATTGGACAGGCGGGCCTTTTCCGCGACCTGCTTGAAGGAATCATTCGTATGATGGCACCAATGCTTTAGAGGTCAATGATCATTAAACCAAGCAGACAATGAAGTGAATCCTTGGCCGAAACATCACGGGAGAGTGTTATCATGAGCGGGATCAGAATTGTTATGAGTTTTAGCAACTTCACGTTCAGACTTTTGCCGGATTCGATCAACGGCTCTTTCTTAAAAGTAAGGTTAAAAGCCTGCCACTTAGATTTTCTGTGTTTTACTGACATAACCTGAAGAGGAATTAAAAAATTGTCTGAATATGCCCTCTACACCAAAGCCCTGATCGGTTTACTCGCAATTATCAACCCGTTAGGGGCGATTCCAATATTTCTATCGCTCTGCGGCGAAAAGACTGCGCCAGAGTACCGCAAAATTGCACGCACCAGTGCCCTCTCTGTGGCCTTGATTTTATTGCTTTCCATCTGGTGCGGCGAAACAATTTTGACCTTTTTCGGGATTAGTATCCCGGCATTCCGCGCGGGAGGCGGTCTGTTGATCCTCTTAATGGCGATATCCATGCTCCACGCCAAACAGAGCCAGGCAAAACAAACTCTCCATGAGGCGGAAGAGGCCAACAATAAGGAAAGTATCGCCGTTGTTCCTCTTGCTATTCCACTGTTGGCAGGTCCTGGGGCGATCAGTTTAGTGATTGCTGACGCTCATCAAATGGTCCATCTGAGTGGACGGATATTTCTCAGTGTCAGTGCTGTCGCTGCAGCTCTGGTCGTCTTGCTCGCTTTAAGTCTTGCCGAACCCATCGGCAAAAAGCTAGGGGTCACCGGATTGAATATTTCGACCAGAATAATGGGGTTACTCCTTGCGGCCATTGGGATCCAAATGATTACTTCTGGGTTAGTCATACTTTTACCTGGTCTTGCCTGATCCAGCAACCGGGTAATAATCATAAGCAACGAGAATATCGGTATTTAGTTGGCAAAGAATGCAAGGTAATTTCTAAAATTTGAGAAGATTTCCTCCCCTTACGCGCCCATAATCTCTAGCCTCTCATGGCAGGTTCTTGTCTTCCGCGTCCTCTTCAGTCGATTCGTTCAGGTGGTATTCTTCACGTAGCTTCTCCAGACGTTCCTTGTCTTGTTCAAGTTTGCTATCAGCCTTGGCAGAGCGACGTGTTGCCTTATCAAGTTGTTGCCGTATCTTGGCTAAATCGGCGTAGAGAGTTTTAGCTTCTTCTTCGTTGCCATCCTTGCGCGCTGCAATCAACGTAGTCAATGTTTTCTCTAAGCCTGCATTCAGTTCCGCAATTTCTTCATCAACCAACTGTTGTCGTTTTTGCGCAGCGGCAACAGCGTCCTCAGCGTCAGCCAACAAGCCAGCAGCACCAGACTCCGGTTCAGCATCTAAATCGATCTGTTGAGCAGCGACGATTAGAGCGACCAAAGGAAGATTTGGTAACAGGTTGTCAACCATCTCTCCCGTACTGTCTATAATTCGCCCCTCTTTCAGGGCCAAGGGTAAAAAGACCAGACTGGCATCGGCAGAAGAAGCAATGATAGTTGCAGCACTGCAATCTTTGACAACTACAGCTTCGGCGGTGATCCTCACCCGTTCAAGTTCCTGACGCAAATTTTCCTTTGTGGCCTCTGCGTTGTCATCCTGTTCCGCGACCAACACTCTTAATCGAGCATGGCTCCAGAAGTCTGAACGGGTCATAAGATAGCCCAACAACAGCATCAAAGAACCTGTGTTCCCGGATTGATACCAGATATCGATGCAACGCTCGTTAGCCGGTTGTCGCTCCAACGTTTGCCACTCTTCTTCCAAAGCATCGAGCACGACAAGATTATATCCCAGCCGCAATGAGGTGCGCAGGTTTTGACCGAAACGTTTAAAATGAGCGCTAAAAAACCGCTGCGCATAAACCCCGTGATGGTTCAGCAGAATCGTGTTGGCTCGTAGCGGTCCAATGCCGAAAGTTTGCAACAGCAGTTGATTACCCACCTCAAAAGAAGGCGCGTTCACGACCAACGGGAAAGCTTGCACACCGGAATCAGCAATATCTTGATAAAGTTCGTTTTCTGCCTCATTTTTCAACCGTATTTGTTGCGCGCCTTTCCCTTCAAGAATTTGGACAGCAGTAATCAAACCACTCTTACCCACCATCCAAGATGAAAACTTCAATAACCTTATCCGACGCTCACGGTCTTCAGAAAAAGTCAGAACTTGTGGGCGCCAATCGCGTGGATGTTCCAGTTCACGCGAAATTTGCAGCAGATGCTCACGAACCTGTTGCAGATGGTATGAACGTTGACTATCAGCCCAACGACTCGTGCTGGAAGTTCTCTTTAGATACTGATAAAGACTATAAAGCACTGCCACAGCCAATGCGCCAGACTTCCAGTCGATGGCAAGCATGACAAACAGACAGATTAGAGCCCCGGCGAAACTGGCGCGTTGATGAAACCATTTGAAGCGGGGACGAAACGAGGGGCTGGCTGCCCGTGCTTCAAAATAGGTCGCGTAATTGAGTAGTCCATAAGATATCAGGAAGAACATCGTCACCACCCTGGCAATCAGATTTAGATTGCCCAGACCGACGGTCAGTACCGCGATCGCTGCGGCAAATAGAGTCGCACGTTGTGGGTTGTTCGCTGGGCCAACCCCCTTGGCAAAGAGGTTCAACACCGGAAAGACTTTATCAGCAGCCATAGATTGAAGTATCCGTGGCGCCCCTAAAAACGATGCCATAGCCGACGAGAGGGTCGCGGCGAACACTCCAGCAACAATGAGAAATGGAACGATTGCAACCCGATTCATCGCCTGAAAATCACCACTGAGGACATCCTGGGGTAAATTCCCGGCAAACAAAATTGCGGCAACCAGATAGACCAGGATAGAGACGCCAACGGCAAGAAAGGTTCCCAATGGCAGACTTTTTCCCGGATCCTGCAAATCCCCGGACATACTCACACCCTGAGTAAAACCAGTCGCGGCAGGGAAGAAAACAGCAAACAAAACCCAGAAACCCGGACCGTCAGCCGCTGGCAACCAATTGGTCTGCAACAGATCCGCATTCCAGTTCAAAACGCCACCAATAAAAAATGAGAGGACTGCCAGGCAGAGAATTCCCATGACGGCATATTGGAAGCGGGTCGCCCAATCAGCGCCTTTCCACGCCAGAGAGAACAACGCGGCAATGGCAAAGAGAGCGATAAACTGAGCTATGGTTTCACTGCCCCCTAACAGTCCAGCAACGACCTCACCAAAACCAATACAATAAAACCCCACTGAAACAGATTGAGCGAGAAACAACACCAGTCCCAGTGCACCACCAAATTCAAAGCCCAGGGTTCGTGAAATCAAGTAATAGTCGCCACCACCACGAACTGTTAGATTGGTTGCGATCGCTGAAAGCGATAGACTCGTAAGAACAGAAATAGTATTGGCAATCAGGAGAATCAACAACGCTTGCCGAAGGCCGGCCGCTCCAACCACATAACCCAGACGCATAAAAAGGATGATGCCCAGTATCGTCAGGATACTGGGGGTAAAAACTCCTGAGAAAGTCCCCAGTTTATTTGCGGTATTGTTCTTTTCCCCCGGCTTGCTTTTCGGTTCGGTCATAAATGTTCCCGATCACTGACAGCAGTATTGCTCCAAACTTAACCCCGATTCAGACCATTTTGACCTGCTACTTCAACGGCAAATAACCCAGAATATCATCGTTGATTCAGGGCCAACGGATAAAAGCTGAGAAAATTTTCTCAGCTTTTAAGACCACAGGTTAGTTCGTAAATATCTGCTTAAATCACGGTTTAAAAAACATCTGAGCGGCATCAAAAACCGTCTCTGACAAAGTCGGGTGCGGGTGAATTGACTGGCGCAGGTCCTCACTGACAGCAGCCATCTCCATCGCCACAACCCCTTCGGCGATTAATTCTCCGGCTCCCGGTCCGGCAACCGCCATCCCGAGCAGGCGATCCGTTTCTGGATCAACGATCAACTTTGTCATTCCATCATCTCGTCCAAGGGTCAACGCTCGACCATTTCCGCGCCAAGGAATTTTAGCGGTTTTAATTTTTATCTTCTGCTCCCGTGCTGCAGATTCTGTCAAGCCGCACCAGGCAATTTCAGGATCGGTGAAAACGACAGCAGGAATCGCCCGAGGATCAAAAACGGCTTTACGTCCGACCGCCGCCTCTGCTGCAACACTGGCTTCGGCATATGCTTTGTGAGCCAACATTGGTTCACCAGCAATGTCACCAATCGCAAAGATGTGCGGCTCGGCCGTACGTTGCTGTCCATCGACGACAATAAAATTCTTTTTATCCTTTACTATAGTTGTATTTTCAAGTCCCAGGCTTTCAGTATTAGGTTTTCGACCTATGGCAATTAAAACTTTTTTGAACCGCTTGCTCGTCTGTTCTCCTTGCTTATCTTCCAGAGTCACCTGCACCGAGCCTTTTTGTTCTTTGAGGTCGACAACCTTGGTATTGAGCAAAATTGAAGCAAATTTTTTCTCCAATCTACGCTTCAAAACCGAAACCAGATCCCGGTCGCAACCTGGCAGCAGGCCGTTGGTCATTTCTACCACCGAGACTTTGCTGCCCATCGCAGCATATGCCGACCCTAATTCCAAACCAATATAGCCGCCGCCGATGACTAATAAAGATTCTGGGACATCAACCAAGTCCAGGGCACCAGTCGAATCGATGATGCGTTGACTGTCTGCTGCGATGTTCGGCAACATGATCGGACGGGAACCAGTCGCCAGGATTGCCTGGTCAAAAGCTAGCTCTCTAGTTACACCATCGACCAGCGACAGGTTTAATGTGTGGGAATCCTTAAACTGCGCTGTGCCACGCAAGTAGGTAATTTTCAGCTTTTTCACTTTATTTCCCAGTCCACCAGTCAATGTTTCCACGACCCCATTCTTCCAATCGCGAACCTGCGCAACATCAATTGTTGGTTTTACAAACCTGACCCCAATTGCTTCGGATTCTTCAGCCTCTGAAACAAGTTTAGCGACATGCAACAGCGCTTTTGAGGGGATACATCCGCGATGCAGACAGACCCCTCCAGGATTGATTTCGGGATCGATCAGGGTTACAGAAAGCCCCAACTCCACAGCCTTAAACGCAGCTGCATAGCCTCCAGGTCCAGCCCCAATAACAACCAGTTGAGTGCGATCAATTTTCTTTTCTGCTTGATTCATGAGTCTACCCCTTCATCACCAGGTTGAGAGGGTTTTCAATAGCTTCACAGATCCAACGCAGGAAGCGGGCACCATCTGCACCATCGATGACGCGATGATCGTAAGTCAACGATAGAGTCATCACCTTCTCGGGGACAAATTCCTGACCGTTCCATTGCGGCTCAGTCTCCGCCCGCGAGACCCCAAGGATCGCAACCTGAGGTGCATAGACGATGGGTGTGAACGAGGTACCGCCGATCCCACCCAGATTGCTGATGGTGAAAGTTCCACCTTCCAGATCAGCTGGACTTATTTTTCTTTCGCGGGTCTTCACTGCCAGTTGGTTCAATTCCAGCGCTAAAGACTCAATCCCTTTCTGATTTGCATCGCGGATCACCGGCACCAACAAGCCTCCGGGGGTGTCAACAGCGACGCCAACATGGATATATTTTTTCAGCACCAATTCTTTACTCGCCAGATCCAGACTGCTGTTGAATTGCGGAAATGCGGTCAGTGCTGCAGCGCAGACTTTGACCAGAATTGCGGTCATGGTCAGTTTATTCTCACCGTTAGCTGCATAATTAAAATCACGCCGGAAAGTTTCAATCCCTGAGACCCTCACTTTGTCATATTGGGTCACCATGGGGATAGTTGACCAGGCATAGCCCATGGCATCAGCAGTCAACTCACGTACACGAGAGAGCGGTTGGCGTGACACTTCTCCCCATTTGCTAAAGTCGGGCAGCGGCCGTTGGGCATGCAGTCCACGGAATTCACCAGTAACGGCCAGCGTTGATTGTCCACCAGTGACCCGCTGCATGGTTTCACGCACAAACAGGCGCACGTCATCTTCGCTGATACGGCCGCCAGCTCCCGTCCCTTGGACCTGATAGATATCAACCCCTAGATCACGGGCGATGCGGCGCACCGACGGGGCCGCAGGAGCAACCAGATGATCTCGACGCACGCTGACCAGATCAACCTCATCAGCCACATGTTGATCCGTTGCCGGAGGCAAAGGGTCAACTTCGAGAGGAGCCGATGTCGATGCTGGCTCAACCGGAAGAGCCTCTGCCTGTGGTGGCGCCACTTCAGCAGCATCTTCGACAGAGCTCACTGGCTCTTCTGCTACAGAATTGACGGGCTCCAGTACCATAATAACCGAACCAACAGCGGCGCTATCCCCTTCCGCCACTTTGATCGCGGAGATGACCCCAGCCGCCGGGGATGGAATCGCAACAACAGCCTTATCGGTTTCCAGCTCCAGCAAGGTCTGATCCTCTTCCACCTGATCATTCACCGCAACGGTAATTGCGATCACCGTTCCTGCAGTCACACCATCAGAGACCTCGGGGACAATAATTTCTAGTGACATAGTTCTCCTCTAATCGTTGTGAGGGTTTAATTTATCGGGGTCAATCTTGTAATCTTTGATTGCCTTTAGTAAAATAGACTGATCGATATCACCGGTTTTCACCAGCTGCGAAAGTGCTGCAATAGCAACATAACGAGCATCTACCTCAAAGAAATTACGCAGAGCACTGCGACTGTCACTCCGACCAAAGCCGTCTGTTCCCAAACAGTGAACAGGACCCGGGAACCACTGAGAAACCGAGGCCGGAAGAACCTTCATATAATCCGATGCAGCCACAAAAACACCCTGTTCTTTCTCTAACAATTGGCTGACATACGGCTTTTTGGCTTTCCCTTTAGGATGAAGAAGATTCCAGCGCTCGGCTTCTATCGCATCCTGGTAGAGCTCTTTATAACTGGTGACACTCCAAACATCTGCAGCAATCCCAAAATCGGTTTCAAGCAGACTTTGTGCTTTAATCACTTCATTAAGAATCGCCCCGCTACCAAGGAGATGAACCTTAGATTTTCCCCCCTTGATTTGCGTCGACTGGAAGCGATACATCCCCTTTAAAATCCCCTCGCGAACCCCTTTTTGTTTTGGCATGGGCGGCATTTTATAGGTTTCATTCATCACCGTCAGATAATAGATCAAGTCTTCCTGATTGCAATACATCCGGGTGAGTCCTTCGTGCACAATAACCGCTAACTCATAAGCGAAAGCGGGGTCATAGGCTTTGACCTTAGTCGGCGCAAGGGCGAGGACGTGACTGTGGCCATCCTGATGCTGCAATCCTTCTCCTGCGAGTGTCGTCCGACCAGCAGTCGCGCCGATCAAGAAGCCACGGGCGCGGCTGTCACAGGCTTGCCAGATAAGATCACCAACCCGCTGAAAGCCAAACATGGAATAAAAAGCATAGAACGGAATGGTCTGCACCTGATTGTTTGAATAAGCACTTCCTGCAGCAATAAAACTGGCCATAGAACCAGCTTCACTCAGCCCCTCTTCGAGGATCGCTCCGGTTTTTTTCTCGTTGTAGAAAAGCAAATTCCCTTTGTCAACCGGCTCATACAGCTGCCCGGTATGGCTGTAGATCCCGGCCTCCCGAAACAACGACTCCATCCCAAAAGTACGCGCCTCGTCAGGAACAATAGGAACGATCAATTTACCCAGTTCAGGATCACGCAACAGCTTGGCCAACAGATTGACAAAAACCATGGTGGTGGCCAATTCACGCTCGCCAGAACCAGCAAGATAATCCTGCACTAACCAGTCGGTTTGACACGCCATCGGTTGACTACCGTCAAAACGTTTCGGCAAACAGCCCCCCAGAACTTCGCGACGCTGTTTCAAATATTTCATTTCCGGACTGTCTTCCGCAGGCTTATAACAGGGAGCCTGGGCGATCTGATCATCGCTGATGGGGATATTGAAGCGGGTCCGAAACTCCTTCAATTCCTCCTCATTGAGCTTTTTCTGCGAATGGGTAATATTTTTGCCTTCACCGGCTTCACCAAGCCCATAACCTTTAATTGTTTGCGCCAGAATAACCGTTGGTGAACCTTTATGTTCAACCGCCGCCTTATAGGCCGCGTAAACTTTGACCGGATCATGGCCACCACGGGTTAAACGTCCTAGCTGTTCGTCAGTATAATTTTCAACAAGCTGCAATAACTCAGGATATTTCCCAAAAAAGTCCTTGCGCACAAAAGCACCACTGGACGCCTTGTAACGTTGCATTTCACCATCCAGGACCTCGTCCATCCGCTGCACCAGACGCCCTGACTTGTCTTCATCCAACAAGCGATCCCAGTCGCTCCCCCAGATGACCTTAATGACATTCCAGCCAGCACCACGAAATGCCGCCTCAAGTTCCTGAATGATTTTGCCATTGCCACGGACCGGGCCATCAAGCCGTTGCAGGTTGCCATTGACAACAAAGATCAGATTATCCAGATGCTCCCGTGCAGCCAGAGTGATCGCCCCTAAAGATTCGGGTTCATCCATCTCACCATCACCCAACATGGCCCAAACTTTGCGCCCACTTGACTTACGTAATCCTCTATCCACGAGGTAATGATTGAACCGGGCTTGATATATGGCTGTTAACGCCGTCAATCCCATTGAGACGGTCGGAAACTCCCAGAAATCTTTCATCAGGAACGGATGGGGGTAGGAAGACAAACCACCCTGAGGATTAAGTTCATTGCGAAAATGACTTAAATCCTGTTCGGTAAGACGCCCCTCTAGAAAAGCCCGGGAATAAACTCCGGGCGCCGCATGTCCTTGGAAATAAACCATATCACCGAGAAAATCATCAGTCCGACCACGCCAGAAATGGTTAAAACCAACTTCCCATAGGTTGGCAACGGAGGCATAGGTGGAAATATGCCCGCCGATGCCATCGGACTCACGATTCGCGCGTACGACCATTGCCATTGCGTTCCAGCGAATAATCGACTTAATCCGCCGCTCCAACTCTCTGTTACCTGGAAAGTTCGGCTCGCGGGTATGGGGAATGGTATTAATATATGGGGTATTGGCAGTAAAGGGGATACTCACCCCCTGTTCTTGGGCCCGGATCTGCAATTGCCTGAGCAGCTGCCGGACCCGTTCGGGTCCCTGCTCTTTGAGAACATAATCAAGCGATTCTCGCCATTCCTTATTTTCAATATCGAGAATTTTTTTTATATCTTGCGAATTATCTACGGTCATATATATCAACTCCTTTGACATGAGCAGTGCTAAAATCTGACTAAAATAATACACAATTATCTTCACCCTGTCAGTTTCTCTCATAAATAATTAACAAGGTGTCGATGTAATAACGTCAAACCATGACCACAGACTTTTAATTCGGCTATCTTTATGTGATCGATGTAAAAGGCCATAATGATTATATCACCAGTGGCCTCAATCGGTTTTTATAATGTTTATTTCTAACGATTCCTTTATATTCTACGTCCATCAAGAATTATTCTTGAGCGTTTACATAGCAATTTATTTTATGCTGACAAGTTCGAAAATTATATTATTTGATTGCACCTCTGACTCAGGATTATGACGATGAAAATCACCGCGACAAAAAGCCTCCTTCTCATCGCCCTCGCAGCCGGACTCATGACATGGTTCTGGGCTGGAAACAACTCCCCACGAGACAATAAATCGGGGAACAATAGCAACAAAGTCCGGAATATCCCGGTCGAGGTCAGACCGGTCGAAGTTGGATCCATCGATCTGCGTCGCACCTTCAGCGGCGCCCTTGAACCTCGGGCCGAATTCATTGTCGCCCCGAAAGTCGCGGGTCGAGTCGAGCAACTAAGTGTCAACATTTCAGATGCGGTCAAACGTGACCAGATCGTGGGGGCGCTG
Organism: Desulfuromusa kysingii; assembly: GCF_900107645.1. Taxonomy (GTDB): domain Bacteria; phylum Desulfobacterota; class Desulfuromonadia; order Desulfuromonadales; family Geopsychrobacteraceae; genus Desulfuromusa; species Desulfuromusa kysingii. The sequence continues at coordinate 428,237 of NZ_FNQN01000001.1, read as the reverse complement.
GATAACGACGAATACGTCCAGTTGGTCGACCAGGCTCGGGCAACTCTGGCGGTAGCCAAAGCTAACCTGGCTGAAGCACGCAGCGCAGAAGGGATCGCAAACCGCGAACTTAAAAGGATCAAGACCCTGCAGCAAAGGGGGGTTGCATCAGAATCACAGCTTGATGTAGCGACTGCCAATCAGCTAACGAATAAGGTCAAAGTCGAAGTTGCCAAAGCAGAGGTGAGCTATGCTGAATCTGCCCTTGAAACAGCACTCACGCGATTGGGCTATACCCAGATCACAGCTGGATGGAGCGGCGGTAACGGACAGCGAATCGTCGCCGAGCGCTATGTTGATGAGGGGGAAATGGTGGCGGTCAACACCCCGTTGCTGCGGATCGTCGAGTTGGATCCGATGACTGGGGTCGTTTTTGTTGCGGAACGTGACTATGGTTTGTTGCAACCCGGGCAGAAAGCGGTTTTAACCACGGATGCCTTTCCCAATGAAGAATTCCTCGGGCAGATTGAACGCATCGCACCAATCTTCAAACAGGCCACCCGTCAGGCTCGGGTTGAGCTGACTATCGACAATCCACAACAACGCCTCAAACCTGGCATGTTTATCCGTGCCACTGTCGTTCTGGATCAAAAAACCAATGTCACTATTGTCCCGGAGCAATCCTTAGCCACGCGTGATAATCAAACCGGGATTTTTCTGGTCAATGCGGATGGCAGCTCAGTTCAATGGCACCAGGTCATTGTCGGGATTCGTGATGGAGATCGGGTTGAGGTGAGCGGCGAAAACATCACCGGACAGGTTGTCACCTTAGGGCAACACATGCTCGATGATAACGCAACAATCAGCATCCCCTCCGACCAGTCGTTAAAGACTGGACAAAAGGATTCACGCTAATGAATCTTCCCCAGTTCAGTGTCCAGCGTCCGGTTTTTACCACCATGGTCACCCTAATTGTGGTGATTCTCGGGATATTTTCACTCAGTCGGCTACAAATCGATCTGCTTCCGGATATCGAATTGCCAACCTTAACCATCCGCACTGAATATCAAGGGGCAAGTCCGGAAGTCATGGAGCGGTTGGTCACTCAGGTCATCGAAGAGGTTGTGGCCACCGTCCCTGGAGTCGAAGAGATGACCTCTCAATCATCCGAGGGGAGCAGCACCGTCCGCGTCAGTTTTGGCTGGAAAACGGACATTGACACGGCCGCTCAAGATGTCAGATCCATCCTTGAAAATGAGATCAACGAACTCCCCGACGATGTTTTACGACCCCGGATCAGCAAATTTGACGTCGCCAGTTTCCCGGTGGTTATCCTCGGCATCTCCAGTAAGCTGGATCCAGTTGAACTGACCGAACTGGTCAATAATCAAGTCCGCTACCGTTTCGGACGTTTGCCGGGGGTTGCCCAGGTTGACTTGTGGGGAGAATTCAAGCGCGAAGTGCGGGTTGAACTCGACCCGGACCAACTCAAAGCCCTCGCCATCCCCCTCGACCAGATACTACAGGCTGTCCGCAACGCTAACCTCGATCTGCCAGCCGGTAAGATTGAGCAGGGTTCCTACGAAGTGACTCTCCGCGCGCCCGCCGAATTCACCGGCCTTGATCAGATCCGTAATACGGTGATCTTTCAACGCGAAGGAGCTGCGGTGACTCTCGGTCAGATAGCCAGCGTACGCGACACCTATGAAAAGAAACGGCGGATTGTCCGGGTCAATGGTGAACGCGGTCTACGTGTCGCGATCCGCAAGCAGGCCGATGCCAATACGGTGGAAGTGGCGAAAGCCATCCTTGACGAAATCGCTGCAGTAAACAGCTCCTTCCCCCAGATTCACATTATTCCGGTTATCAATCAGGGGAATTTCATCGAACGCTCCATCGCCAACGTCGCACAGTCGGTCTTCTATGGTGGTGGTCTGTCGATTCTGGTGCTGTTGTTTTTTCTCCGTAACATCCGCTCAACCTTGGTCATCTCTCTGGCGATCCCCATTTCGGTGATTGCCACCTTCAGCCTCATCTATTTCGGCGGCTTCACCCTGAACCTGATGACTCTGGGTGGTCTGGCTCTCGGCGTGGGGATGATGGTCGACAGTTCGGTGGTGGTCCTCGAAAACATCTTCCGCAGACGCAATGAGAACCGTGAACGACCGGAGACCGCTGCGATTGAAGGTGCTCGCGAAGTCGGCCCGGCTATTGTCGCCAGCACCATCACTACTCTGGTCATTTTCCTGCCACTCATTTTTGTTCGCGGCGTCGCAGGGGTACTTTTTCAGGAACTCTCTTTTGTGATCATCTTTTCGCTGATTTGCTCGTTGCTGGTTTCACTCAGCCTCTTGCCAATGCTGGCCTCGCGCCTGTTGGAGACCCCCGAACAACTGAGTGCCCGTCGGCCAGTCTGGATCGAGAGCTCAATTGCCTGGTCAGATGCACTGTTCAAAGGGTTGGACACCACCTACCGGAATCTTCTCCGGCGCGTCCTTCGTCACCGCCTACGCACCGTCTTCATTGCCATGACCATTCTCGGTCTCAGCCTGCTGCTACTCCCGTTTATCGGGACTGAGTTCATGCCACCCAGTGATGAAGGGGAAGTTCGGGTCAGTGGAGAAATGGAGATCGGTACACGCCTCGAGCTACTTGATCAGCAGGCCAGTAAGATGGAAAAGGTTGTCTATGCCGCCGTACCAGAGGCGATCTCTTCGGTCATTAGTGTCGGTTCCTCTGGTTGGCGCCCCAGCGATGCCGCAAAAAGCGAAATCCGCCTGTCATTGCTTCCTGCATCTCAGCGACAACGCAGTAACACCGCAATCGCAAATGATTTGCGCAGTCAGCTCACGGGTAAAATTCCAGGGATGACGATTCGCACGCGGGCACCGCAGGGGCAGTTCCTGCTCCAACGGATTCTTGGCGGGGTCGAAGGATTGACGATAGAAATTCGTGGCGTCGATCTTCCCACCCTCGATACTCTTGCAGCCAGAGTCGCGCAGATGATCATCGATATTCCCGGTCTGACCGATATCGAAACCAGTCGCGAAGCCGGCATCCCGCAACAGGACATTCGCATCAATCGGAACAAGGTTGCTGACCTTGGGCTGAGTATCCGTGACGTCACAGAAATCATCGAAACATCGGTGGCAGGGGCTAAGGCTGGGGATTTTCGTTCCGAAGGAAATTCTTATCGCATTTTTGTGCAACTCAAAGATGTCGAGCAACGCTCCATCGAGGAGATCCTCGACCTGACCTTGACGACTCCGACAGGTGACCAAGTTGCGTTACGCAATCTGGTCACCAGCCAATCCAGCTATGGTCCGATCGTGATCGACCGGAAAGATCAGCAACGATTGGTTACAATTCAGGCCAATGTCGCCGACCGCGATCTGGGGTCGGTCGCTGCCGAAGTCCAAGAGATCCTCAATCAGATCCCCCGTCCGGTGGGTTATAACCTTGCTGTTGCCGGAAACTTTGAAGAACAGCAGAAAGCCTTTGGCGAACTGGTAACCTCCTTGCTTTTGGCCTTGCTTCTTGTGTATATGGTTCTGGCTTGTCAATATGAATCATTGCGCGATCCGATTGTTGTCATGGCCTCAGTTCCAGTCGCCGCTGTTGGCGTACTGGTGATCTTGTTCCTGACGAACACCACTTTGAACCTACAGTCCTACATCGGCTGTATCATGCTAGGAGGGATCGTCGTCAACAATGCCATCCTTCTGGTCGATCAAGCGGGGCAATTGCATCGTAGCGGCATGGCAATCAATGACGCCGTCGCTGAAGCGGGAAGACGGCGGTTACGACCGATCCTGATGACGACACTCACGACAATTCTGGCGCTCCTCCCTTTAGCTTTCGGCATTGGCGAGGGCGCAGACGCGCAAGCTCCTCTGGCTCGAGCTGTCGTCGGTGGCTTGACAGGATCGACCTTGATCACGCTAGTCCTCATCCCTGCGGTGTATTCCTTGTTCCACCCCGAAAGCAAAGGAGCTGAGCAGTGAAATATTGCAGCCCCGGCAAACTATTCTTTCCCTTCAGCCTCCTGTTATGTTTTCTGCTGCCACACCTCGGCAACGCTGCAGCATCAGCTGACAATCCTTTGCAATACCAGACCTCGCTCGCAGACATGGTTCAACCGACACCATCAGCCGCGGAGACCCTTGAACTGTCAGTGGAACAGACCGTTCTTCTTGCGCTGCAGAATAATCGTGATCTTCAGGTACAACATCATATCCCGGTCATTACCGGAACATTTACCCAGATAGAGCAGGGGATCTTTGACCCGGAATTGTTTGCTGAGATCGATTACTTCAAGGAACAGACAGAGGAGACTTCAAGTTCCAGCAACTCCAAGTATGACGCCGTGGAGGATGATTTTACCGCCATAGCGGGGTTACGGAAACTATTGCCAACAGGTACAACCATCGAAGCCAGCCTGTCTCAGGAACGCAGTCGCTCTGATCAGGAACCGGAGCAGCAAAGCGCCCGCCTGGGATTGAGTGTAACCCAATCGCTGCTGCGTGGGTTCGGTTCTGCCGTCAACCTCGTCAGCGTTCACCAAGCTGAAATCGATGCCCTTGCCAGCATCCATGAACTCCGCGGTTTCAGTGAGTCCTTGTTAGCCGACACCGAAATAGCCTATTGGAATTATGTTTTGGCAAAAGATGAAATTGCCATCTTTGAAGAGTCTCTGGTTGTCGCCAGGAAGCAGCGTAAAGAGGTTGAATTGCGCATTGAAGTCGGTCTTCTCCCCGAGATCGAGGTGGCTGCAGCAAAGGCCGAAGAAGCGTTGCGGGTGCAGGCTTTGATCAACTCCTACAGCCTCCTGGAACAACGGCGCCTGCAACTCCTGCAACGAATCAACCCCAATCCAGAGGGACGACTTGACCAACAGATTAACGCCATCAGTGACCCGCGGCTTTCCCCGCAACCCATCACTGACCTGAAAGACCGCCTGCAATTGGCAGAGCAATCGCGTTCCGACCTCAATGAAGCTCGACTGCGCTTGCGGCAGAGAAGGCTGGAAACTGTCGCCACCCGCAATGGCATTCTTCCGCGGCTCGACTTTTTTATCTCTTTGGGAAAAACTGGATTTGATGACAACTTCAACGATTCGTTTCGATCAATGGATGGCAACAAGTATGATTTTACAGCCGGGCTGCGACTCAATTATCTGCTGGGCAACCGCAAGGCCAAGGCCGAAAATCTTGCCGCGCAAGTCTCGCGTGAGCAAGCACTTGATGCGATAGCCAATCTCAGACAGATGGTGCATCTTGATGTGCGCTTGGCCCTTAATGAACTTGAACGATCACGGCAACAAATCGATGCAAGCCGTGCCAGCCGCTTCTTTCAGGAGCAGACACTGGCAGCCGAACAGGAACGTTTTGATGTCGGAACCAGCACCGCTCTGTTGGTCGCTCAGGCACAACGTGACCTGCTACAAACTCAGATTGCCGAAATCGAGGCGATCATTAACTATCGCATTGCTTTGGTGAAATTGTATCTTGCGGAAGGAAGTCTGCTTGACCGTCGCGGGGTAAGGGTGATGAGAGATGAGTTTAATCTAGGTCAGTTGAGGACCCGATAGGGACCGGTGGCATAGCTGCGGAACTGTAAGGAGCCATCGGACTCCAACATCGAAATAATCCGATCCCGGTTAGCCGGATGTGAAACCCGACGTCCCGCTTCTGCCTCGCTACACCATTCAACGCCAGGGGTCTCCTCGCTCGGGGTCAACTCTCCTGACGCATAGTGGGCATTAAAGCAAAAAATCAGCGCCGCCGGAGCAGAGACCTTGGACCAGATCACCGCTAACTTGGCGTGGCTGATCGTAACGCCCGTCTCTTCCAGCACTTCTCGACTGAGAGCAAAAATAAGATTTTCACCTTCTTCAACCTTGCCTTGTGGCAATTCCCAACCGCGAATATGGTGCTTTACCAGAAGCAGTTGATTCTGTGGGTTGCGAATCAGGCAACTCACGACCAGAAGATGTTTGGGTTCAGGTTTCAATTGATTATTCCATTATCTAATGCTGCACTTTCAGATCGACTTTGCTGCAACTCTTCTTTAGGCAACAACACCCAAAGGCGTCCATCTTGCTTCATTCTTCCAGCAATTTCCCCGGCGTCATTCCCCATCCCCCAAAAGAAGTCCGCCCGCACCTCTCCTTTGATTGCACCACCGGTATCTTGAGCAACCATCAGTTGTTTCAAAGGGAAATCGGTTCCCGGAAAAGTTGTTGATAAAAAAACCGGGGCACCCAACGGAATCGTGCGGGGATCAACAGCCAGACTGCGTAATGCAGTCAACGGAACTCCCAGTGCTCCCGGAGGGGATTGAAATTCAGCGGAGAGTTCCCGAAAAAATACGTAACTGGGATTTTCTGCCAACAGTTGTTTCCCCGCTTCCGGGTTCTCGGCAACCCAGCTGCGGATATTCTGCATCGACATCTGGTCTCGGGTCATGGCATTGCGTTCCAACAATAATTTACCAATAGAGCGATAGGGATGACCGTTCTGGTTGGCATAATTAACCATCACCAGCTCACCATCAGGTAACCGTATCCGTCCTGAACCCTGGATGTGGAGAAAAAAAAGATCGACAGGATCTTTCACCCAGAACAGTTCCTGTCCGGCAAGAGGATCATTACCTGCGTCGATCTCACTACGATCAAAGTATGGAACCACCCGATTACCGACAACACGTCCCCGGAGTCGATATTTGCTCAGTTCGGGATAAACTTCATCCAGGTCGACAATCAACATATCATCAGGCAGCCTATAGAGTGGATACCGGTATTCCTCTGTCGGCGTTCGACTGCCTTCTAACTCTGGTCCGTAGTAACCAGTGATAATTCCATCGTCACTGCCATCAGCATTACGAACTTGGTAAGGCTGGAAGTACAATTCGAAAAAGTCACGGGAATTCTTCTCCCCCGGTGTCGAAATTTTGATGGCCTCAGCACATACCTGTTGCCACATGTCCCGCTTGCCAATCGCCTTACAACTTTGCTGAAAGGCCACAAGAGCCGCCGCAGGACGGTCGAGCAACCAGCCATCAACCTGCTCCCAGGACACCGGCTTCAGAGGTTCAAACTCAATTTCAGGAGCAGGGGGAACCTGAACCGCAGGCTTCCCCATACAGCCGGCAAGGGTGACAATAATCAAAAGTGATAAGAGATAATATCTCATGACGTTCCTAGATTCATTTTCGGAGCAACAAAACTCTCCACTATCCATTAATACCTATACACGAGTGAAATCAAGTGCCAATCTTCTCAAAAATTCCGCAACATCACAACATGTCAATTGGATCAACATCAATATGCAGCGTCACCTGTCTTGGCAGTTGCGCAATCTGCTCATCAAGGCGATTCAATAACCGCCTCAGATCGGGTCGAGCCGCTGCTTTCAACAAAATTTGATAACGACTTTTTCCCCTGAGTCGTGCGAGCGGACATGGGCTGGGGCCGAGGATCTCAACTGAGCCTGCAACTCTGAAGAGAAAACTGCTGAATTGCTTGGCAGCAGCTTGGACTTGATGGTTGTTGTTCCCAGAGAAAACCAGATTAACCAAATGACCACAAGGAGGATAGCCTAACTCCTGCCGGAACGGAAGCTCTTGCAGATAAAATTGGTGATAATCCTGCTCTGCGGCACAGGTTAATGCATAGTGCTCAGGGTTGTATGATTGAATATAGACCTTACCACCACCGCTGGCTCGTCCTGCCCGTCCGGCAACCTGTGTAAATAGAGAAAAGCTTCGTTCCCCGGAACGGAAGTCGGGGATATTAAGGGTGCTGTCTGCGGCTAACACTCCCACCAAAGAGACGCCGGGAAAATCGTGACCCTTGGCGATCATTTGGGTTCCGACAAGAATATCAATTTTGCGCGCCATCATCTCGGTCATGATGTTTTGATGGGCCCCTTTACGGCTGGTTGTATCCCGGTCCATGCGTTTTATGCGGGCGGACGGGAATAACTTTTCCAATTCCTCTTCAAGCTTTTCAGTGCCCGCCCCTTGCGGTTCAATATTCAAACCCTGACACTTGTGGCAGCTTTCAGGTACCACATCGACATAATCACAATAGTGACATCTTAGTTCTCTTTTCTGCTGATGATAGGTCAAGGTAATCTCACAATTGGGACAACAGAAAGTCTCTCCGCAATCAGCGCATAACAAAAATGGCGCAAAACCACGCCGGTTCAATAGCAACAGGACCTGCTCTTGTTGCTCCAGAGCCTGTTGGATCGCCTCAATGAGGACATTTGACAGTTCCCCATCACAGACCTGTTCTTTCAGGTCAATGATTTCAACCTTGGGTAAATCCCCGGCGTGGACACGTTTATCCAGAGTCAATCGCGTCAACGCCCCCTGCTCACTGCGGTAATAACTGGCGAACGAAGGGGTTGCACTGCCAAGTAAAACCGGACAGTGCTGCTGTTGCCCACGCACCAAGGCTAAGTCGCGTGCGTTGTAACGGAACCCCTCTGCCTGCTTGTAGCTGGATTCGTGCTCCTCATCAACCACAATCAAGCCAAGATTTTGCAATGGGGCGAAGACGGCAGAGCGGGCACCGATCACAATCTGAATCTGATTACGCATAATCTCTCGCCAAGCGTCATAGCGCTCTCCCGAAGAGAGCCCACTATGCAAAACAGCAATTCGAATCCCTTTTAATTCAAACCGGGCTCTGAAACGGGAGACTAATTGCGGCGTTAGTGAAATCTCCGGAACCAGAACCAGCGCTTGTCGGCCAGCTGCAAGACATTGATCAACGCTATGCAGATAGACCTCGGTCTTGCCGCTTCCGGTCACGCCATGGAGCAGAAACCCAGAAAAACAATTGTCATCAATAGCAGATGTAATTCTATCAACGGCCTCACTTTGAGCGCTGTTAAGAGTGATGCATTGGTCTACAGGGAGTTTATCCAGGCGGAATGGGTCGCGACACAATTCCCGTTCATCACACTGTAAAGCCCCGACCTCAACTAATCGCTTTAAAGCAGCATGGGGTGCTGAAAATTGTTCACGTATGCGGGTTAAACCAACGCTTTTCTCCTGAATGATAAAAGTCAAAAGTTCTTGCTGCGTCTTGCCGCGAAGTTTAATCTCTGGATCAAGGGGCTGATAAATAGCCTCTGTCCGAATTTTGACTGTCGTTTTCTCATTCCCGAGAGCAGCAGGAAGAGCGGTTCGCACCACTTGTCCAATTGGGTGACAATAGTAATCAGCGGCCCAACGTAGCAACTTGATCAACTCAGAGCTTAATATCGGTTCGTCTTCGAAGAGCCCTTGTAGATCCTTGAGGCCAGCAGCATCACCATTCCTGATCGAGAGTATAAATCCGACTGTCAGCCGCCGTCCAAAGGGAATTTTCACCCGCATTCCAACGTCTGTTGACGACACCAGGGACTCAGGAATCCGGTAGGAAAACAATTGTTTCAATGGGATGTTAACAGCAATATCAGCAATGAAGTCAGACAAAATAAGCCTCATTAAATGTCAGAAACAAGAAAACCCTCTTGCCTATGTTTACCACAACAATGATCATTCATATATGAGTGTTTAGGATAACTAAAAGTTTTCTCTTCACACTAAATTTTATGGGGAATAACCGCCCCCACATTCTACAGGAAACGCCTATAAAACCGCTGTATACCCTGCCGTTATTAATAAAAACAAATAGTTAAGACTTTTACGTACCATTCTCTTCTCTACGCCAACAGACAAATAAACTGCCAGTATGAACAGTAGAACGTAAATCGACATAACCTAGTGTAATTTATACGTTTTTCAACCGGTTACTGTTGACTTCGCATAGCGACAAATAGTACAAGAGAGGGCAAATAACCAACTTGAAGTAATAATAACTACATAAGCGAAAGGATACCAGAATGAGATGTCCAATCTGTGGTAGCTATGAACAAATGACCCTCGAAATCAAATCAGATCAATTCAACGAGAGTCTGGTTGAATGTTCGGCCTGCGACAGCAGCTGGTCAATTAACCATGGTCATGCTGATATGATTGTTGACACCCAACTCTTATCGTTTATTGAAGGACAGAGTGAATGTGTTGAAGCTGATGATTACACCTGGGCTGCTTAACTAACAACAGTGAAAAGGAAATCAATCATGGAAAACCTGAACGTCAAACAACCTGCTCCTTGTCGATGTGGTGGTCAAGTCAAAGTTTTTGGCCCCTGTTCTTACGCTCCCCGCAGCAACTGGGGGATATATTGTAACAATGATGATTGCGAATATATGGCAACAGGTGACAGCCTCGAAGAAGCCATTGAAAACTGGAATCTTGCCCTTGAGCCCATCCACGCTTAAGAACTACGGGATAAGCACTCAATAAATGCCGACTGGCTATACGTAGCCAGCCGGCATTTTTTTTAGCCAGACACCTCTGAATTCACTTAGTTCAAAAAGTCCAGAAGCTGATTGATTTCCTGCATCAACGCTGCAAAATCGGCTCCGGACAAACTCTGTGCACCGTCACAAAGAGCCATGGCGGGGTTAGGGTGCACTTCCATCATCACCCCATGAGCACCAGCAACTAACGCCGCCTTACTCATAACCGGCACCAGCATCCGTTTCCCGGTTGCGTGGCTGGGATCAACGATGATCGGCAGGTGACTCATCTCACGAACCAACGGCACTACCGATAAATCCAAGGTATTTCGAGTCTCTTTTTCAAAGGTTCGAATGCCACGCTCACAGAGGACAATATTGGGGTTACCTTCAGCAAGAATATACTCAGCGGCTGCTAAAAATTCTTCAATTGTCGCACTCATACCACGCTTGAGAAGAACCGGATGGCGGGTTTTACCAACCTCTTTCAGCAAATCAAAATTTTGCATATTTCTGGCACCAATCTGCAACATGTCAGCATATTGGCAAACCGTATCCAGTTGCTCAATCCGCATCACTTCAGTCACCACCGGCAACCCTTGTGAACGGCCGGCCTGTTGCAGATACTTCAACCCTTCGACACCAAGCCCTTGAAAAGAGTGGGGCCCGGTACGTGGTTTAAAAGCTCCACCGCGCAACATCTGACCACCACCTGCTTTCACTTCTGCTGCTGCAGCAAACATCTGCTCTGAAGTTTCAATAGAACAGGGACCAGCAATAATCACTGGCAGATGGCCATCACCGAATTTGACACCAGCGACATCAACAACCGAGGAGACCGGATGAAAATCACGCGACACCATCTTATATGGTTTACTCACATGAATTGTTTCCCGCACTCCCGGTAAGGTGCGGATAGTCGCATCATCGACATAGCCCTGATTTCCGAGGACACCGATTGCGGTCCGCAAGCTCCCGGGGATGGGTTCGGCAGTCAGCCCCATCAATTCAACCGCAGCAATAATCTGATCAACCTGTTCTTTTGTGGCTTGATGGTGCATAACAATCAGCATAAAAACTCCTTAAAAAGAGAAAGGGTGAGATCACCCTTCTAGGTGTTAATCTATGTGTTTCCGTTTAATGTCCCCGTTGTCGCAGGTAAACTCCGAGCCGCTGTAATGCCACCGTAATCTCTGTCAGTGGCCGGGTATAGGAGAAACGTAGAAACCCTTCAGCTCCTTGGCCAAAATCTACTCCAGGAGTCACAGCAACTCCCGTTTTTTCAAGGATATCAAGTGCCAGTCTTTGTGAATTGCCATCAATATGTCGAGCATCAGCAAGGACATAAAAAGCCCCTTGAGGCTCAAAATGGACACCAAAACCAAGCTCACGTAAACCTGCCACCAACGCTATGCGGCGTTTATCGTACACAGAACGCATAGCGTCGACTTCATCATCACATTGTTGCAGTGCCGCAATTCCACCACGTTGAACAAAATGGTTGGCACAAATCAAAAAGTTCTGATGCAACGTTTGCAAGGTACGAATACAAGACAGAGGTGAAATCAGGAACCCCAACCGCCAACCGGTCATCGCGTATGCTTTTGAAAATCCGCCAAGGACAAAGGCATTTTCGGTAAATTCCAAAATGCAGCGTTCTTCCCCATGATAAGTTAAACCATGATAAATTTCATCAGAGATAATGGGAATAGGCAGTTGTGCCAGAGCTTGCATCTCCTCCCCAGACAAGACAGATCCCGCAGGATTAGAAGGAGAGTTGATCAACAAGCCACGAGTTTTCTCAGTCATCAGGGCCTTAACTTGATCAACCTTCGGTTGAAAGCCGTCTTTGGCTGCGGTCTTCAACAACACCGGTGCCCCACCGGAAAATTTCACAAAGCCCGGATAGCATGCGTAGCCCGGATCGGTAAGAATCAACTCATCCCCTTGATCCAAAAGGGTAGAAAAAAGGAGCAGCATTAAGGGACTGGTTCCAGAAGAAACAATCACCTGATCAGGGACAATCTTGACGCCATAATAGTTAAGATAGTGACGACAAATTTCTTGGCGCAACTCCAGCAGACCAAGAGAATGGGTATATGAGGTTGCCCCCTCAGCCAAAGCTTGTCCAGTTGCTGCCAAAATTGCCGCAGGAGTATTAAAATCTGGCTCTCCCAGACAGAGATAGATAACATCTTGACCGGCTGTTTCTAATTCTTTCGCGCGCTCCATTAACTCCATTGCCAGAAAAGGTTCGACCAGTTTGGCACGTTTCGAAATCGGTATTTGCATTTTTTACTCCTAAACAATGACTCGACAAGACAACCTGATAAGGTTAATCCTCGGTTGGATTGATTGCAACCAATTTACTGACGTTGAGCAGACAGAATCGATTGCAATGTAGAGAGAGTGAAGGTATAAATTGCGGCTATAAAAATAGAGGGAGAAATCAGTGCGAACGAAACAATTTAAAATCATAGTCCTGATAATATCTTCATTATTTCTTGTTACTCTGGCGACTGCTGCGGATAAATCGGCTCAAATCGACCCGACCTTGGAACTAATCAATGTCCTTGGTTGCAAAGGCTGCCATACCATCGGTGCCGAAGGGGGATCTCTGGCTGCGGATCTAACCCAGATTGGCAGTCGCATGTCAGCGCAACAAATCAAGGCCCAATTGATTGTTGAACCGGCGGACAGGACAGGGGGATTTATGCCCAGTTACCGACCGCTATTAGAGGAAGACCTCGACCGTATCAGTGAATATCTGTACAGCCTTCCTTAACCCCGATAGAGAAGAAGAGACCATGCCCCAACGAATGACCTTGATCACATCACCGATATTTATCCCCGAAGCACGGTTAAAAGATGCCGGCAGTTTCCACGCCCTGTTTGGCAATAATAACCCACTAGCCCTTGAAATTGGATGTGGCATCGGTGACTTCGTGGTACAGATTGCCGCTCGGCACCCAGAACAAAATTTTGTTGCTATCGATATCTTTAACCAAGGGTGTCGTCAAACCTGCAACAGAATTGAGCGTTCTGGGCTGACAAACATCTTAATGATGAGGATTGAAGCTCGGTACCTGATGCACAATTATCTGGGAGAAAACAGTTTGAACGCAATTTACATTAACTGTCCCGATCCTTGGCCCAAAAAAAGACAACGCAAGCGGAGGTTGTTGAATCAGGATTTTCTCGATCTGGCTCTCTACTGTTTACATGACGCTGGCCAATTAAATTTTTGTACCGATTTTGCCGACTATGGAGAATCTGCGGCAGAGCTCCTGAGCCAGGAACAGCGCTTTGAAAATCTTGCGTCAACCCCTTTTACACACAATCTCGGCGATTATCCGATTTCGAAATATATGCAACGTTTTCTGGACCTTGGTCAGCCTATCTATCTGTGCCGCTATTGCAAGAAATCCGGCCTCCAGATTCCAGAACCCAACCTCAGCAAAGGGTTCAGACTTCGCTGGGCCAAGGACTAAAATTGAATTGGTTAACGGCAGACATCCCCGGGATTGGCGGCACTTACAAGCAGACCCCTGAAGATTTTCAGGTAGAAGAGATCCCCCTCTACCCATGTTCTGGTAAGGGAGAACACCTCTACCTCTGGGTTGAAAAAACCGCCATGACCACCCGTGAACTTTTGTCTCATCTCTCCCAAATACTCAATATCAGAGATCGGGATATCGGTTACGCGGGGTTAAAAGATGCTCGCGCCCTCACCCGGCAAATGATCTCCATCCCCTTCAATAAGATTGACAAACTTGGCAAGTTAAACATCAACAACGTAAAAATCCTCAAGATAGAGCGTCATACCAACAAACTCCGCCTCGGTCATCTTGCCGGAAACCGCTTTACCATTATTCTGCGCCACCTCCACAAGCAGCCTCTGCCACAGGCCGAAGCGATCCTGAAACAATTACAGCAACGGGGGGTTCCCAATTTTTTTGGCGAGCAACGCTATGGAATTCTCGGCAACTCAGCAGAACTTGGACAACTCTTCCTGCAGAAAAAATTCGTCCAGTTTTGCCATAGCTTTATCGGTGATCCACAACTGATCCGCAACCCGGATTGGAAAAGGGCAGCACAGCTCTATCGGCAAGGTGAATTGCAAGCCGCCATCACCTGCTTACCAAAAAAAATGGTTGATGAGAGACGTCTCTTACAGATGTTACTGGATGGCAAATCCATGCAAACAGCGGTGACCTCTTTACCCCGGAACTTACTCCGACTCTATCTCTCCGCGTCACAATCTCTCTTGTTTGACCAGCTGCTTTTTCAGCGTCTGCCAACCCTGGACCAACTGTTTGACGGTGATATCGCCGTCAAACACAGCAACGGATCCTGCTTCAGGGTCGAAAACGCAAGCAAAGAACAGCCCCGGGTCTGTAGCTTTGAGATTAGCCCTTCCGCACCGTTATTCGGCAGCAAAGTCATGCTTGCCATGGGGGAAGTCGGTCAAATAGAAGAAACCTTGTTGCAACAGAGAGGATTAACTCTTGACAGCTGGAAACTGCCACAAGGATTAACCATGACAGGTGAACGCCGTCCACTGCGAGTCCCGATCGTTGATGCAAAAGTTCAGGAGCTTGGAGAACAACACTTAACCCTGAAATTCTGCCTACCTAAAGGAAGTTACGCCACCAGCGTTTTGCGAGAATTAATGAAAGAAACAACTGCAGTTAACCCACTTGTGACGGCAACAAATAATCAAAATTAAGACCACTTTCGTTTGACAAAAATAGAACAGCATTCTATAGTTGCAAACAGGTACAAAAACTCTTTGTAAACATACCTATACTGCTTGACAGCAGGATCTTCTCAAGGCTAGTATCGGCGCCATTAATCAACAAGAGACAAGAGGGATACAAGAGTTATGGTCAAAAAAGATAAATCCGAATATATCATTCAAGCAGTTTCACATGCACTCGATCTACTCGAGCAATTTCATGACGATGTTGATGAGCTTGGTGTGACTGAGCTTAGCAAGCGGTTGAAACTTCATAAAAACAATGTATTTCGATTATTGGCAACTCTTGAATCGCGTGGTTATATTGAGCAGAACAAGGCGACTGAAAATTACCGTCTGGGGCTAAAGGCTCTGGAATTGGGACAAACATTTATTAAACAAATGGGCCTGTTGCGTCAAGCAAAGCCAATCCTGGAGCAAATCGTCGAAGACTGCAACGAAACCGCATATGTTGCCATCTACAAAGAAAATCACATTGTCTATCTCGATGTTGTCGAGACAAATCTTACTGTCAGGGTTGTTTCTCGAGTCGGTTCAAGACTCCCGGCATATTGCACGGCCGCGGGAAAAGTGCATATGGCGTTCATGACTGAGGAAGAGTTAGAATCACTCTTGGGCGGGGTGAAGCTCACCCAGCACACGCCGACAACGATCTGTACCCCTGAGGAGATCAGCGCAGAACTGGCGAAGATCCGTGAGCAGGGTTATGCCTTTGACGATGAAGAACTCGACCTTGGGGTTCGCTGTATTGCAGCGCCGATCCGCGATTATACCCGGCGCATTGTCGGTTCAATCAGCGTTTCTGGGCCAACCATGCGGGTCAGTAACGCGCGGACAGAGAGCGAACTTGTGCCACTGGTTCTCAAAGCGGCTGCTGAACTTTCAACCCGATTGGGTTACCCAAAATAATTGACCGATAACGTCATGGTTCACGAAAGGCTCCTGCATAGGGAGCCTTTTCTATTGGTCGGGAGACTTCCACAACCGTGCAATGGTTTGAACAAGAAATTGAGCTAGCGCAGCGTGAAGGGGTAACCCACCAAGGAAATCTCCCCTTTTTACTGACACCAACACAAACCAACGGACAAGCAGTCCTGCTCATTCACGGTTTTAGTTCAAGCCCCAAAGAGATGTCAGCCGTCGGCGAGATCCTCCTGCAACACCAGTTCACTGTTTACGGTGTCCGCCTCCCTGGTCATGGCACCACGCCTGAAGATCTGGCGACACGTCACGCCACAGAGTGGTTCGCCACCATCGAACGGGGCTACCTGGCTTTACTGGCGATGGGATTTGAGATCAGCGCGGCGGGGCTGAGCACAGGAGCATTATTAACCTTAAAATTAGCACTCCAACAACCCTTAAAAAAGATGATTCTGCTCTCCCCGTTCCTACAACTAAAACACCCACTGTCCTCTTTTGCCACCCCGTTAAGCTATTTGATCCCTTACCAAAACAAAACCATCAGCCCGGAAGAAGCACCATTTTATTACCAGCGTCGTCCACTCAAAGGGGTCGCCCAGATCAATACATTGTGCAAACAATTATCGGGCCAGATCCACAAGATCACAGTGCCAAGCCTGACCCTAGCATCCTCAGGGGATAAAACAATCGCCAAAGGGAGTGCAGAAAAAGTTTACAAAAAATTGGGGGGTAGGCAGAAACAATTTCACTGCTATGGTGATGATGTCCCCCACGTCCTGACAACGGCTGAAAACCCACAACAACAAGACGTCCTACAACGATGCATTAATTTTTTTGAAACATCAGTTGAATCATAAAACACGATCCCTCTGATTTGGAGACCACCGAGAGAAATATCGAAAACAAGATGTTGGTAAAACGCGCAAAACAGTCGCTCTAATTGAGATGTTCGGTGCCCCCTTTTAACTGGCTTTGGGTTGGCCCTCTGCTACCAGCTTAGGCCACAGAAGTTCAACTTGACTCAGAGTCTCTTCAATACGACCAGAATTATCTATCACAAAATCGGCGCGAGCAATCTTCTGCGACTGTGGCATCTGCGCCGCCATCCGCTCCTTCGCCGCCATCTCACTCAACCCATCGCGCAACTGAAGCCGCCTCAGTTGTTCAACCGGATCAACCTTAACAACAAGAACCTTATCCACACGACTCTCTGCCCCAACTTCAAATAACAATGGCGCTTCGTAGACAATCAGTGGAATATCCCCTCGCTGTTGGAGCTCCTGAAGGCGTTGCTTGGACCTCTCCGCAATCTCAGGGTGGACAATCCGGTTCAACATAGCCCGGACTTTCACGTCTGCAAAGACCATCTGCCCAAGCTTGTCCCGATCCAGACAACCATCATGTTGAAGGACCTCAGTCCCAAAGGCAGCAACAATTTTTTGTAAGGCAGCGGATCCGGCCTCAACCACTTCACGAGCCAGCTGGTCAGCATCCACGACGACCGCACCCCGACGGGCCAATTCTTTTGACACCGTACTTTTCCCCGAAGCAATGTTTCCGGTAATGCCTAGAACCAAAACACTTCCCTCCATTTCATCTCTCCACCCAGCAATTAGCGTCATAAAAACCAGCCGGTACTTGACTTTATTTAAAAATTCATCATGATCGTGTCATCTATGACGACATCAGAATACAATTTCGAACGCTGTAAACTCTGCGGCCAGCATACCGCAGCTGCCACCTATGATCTCATCAGCAGTATGATCTATGTCTGCCACAATTGCGACTTTCATTTCCTCAATTATCTGGATACTACTCCTGAAAACCGCAATAATTCAATGCCACTGAATAGCCAAAATCAGCAATATCTGCAAGCACGAGCTGATGAAAACGCTCATCTGCACCAGAGTCGATTACAACTTGTCCTCAATCATATGCATCTTTCCGGCGCTAAAGTTCTGGATATCGGTGCCGGATTGGGACAGTTCCAATTACTCTTAAATGCGCAGGGAGCATCATGTCATGGCATTGAGCCCAGCACCATCCGGCGTGAATATGCACGGAAAATGTCGGAAATAACTCTTCACGCCGAACTCGTTGACGATAACTATTGGCAAACAACTTATCAACAATATTTTGATGCCATTACCCTGTGGGATGTCATCGAACATGTCAATTTTCCGAAAGAGACACTGGAAGCAGCGTGTCAATTACTCAAACCCGGCGGGAGGTTATTTCTAGATACACCCTCCCGAAGCTGTTTTACCTACCGCATAAGTCAAAGATGCTATCGATATCTCCCCGGAAAAACCAGCTTGTTCCTTCCCGGTTTTTATTCCACAGCCCCTTATGGTCACAAGCAAATTTTCACCCGCGCCCAACTCACCAAGTTGATGACTCACTGCGGACTAGAGATAATTTCTTCTGCCCGCTCATATCCTAATCAGCGCTTTTCCAGCAATAAAATTATCCTTGCTGGAAGTAAAATCTGAAACAAGCCATGTCAAAACGGCGACAAAGTGTTAAAATTGAGATGTTACCAACTGAAGACACCTTGGACACAGAGCACCATTCCCAAGGCAATCTCTTCTTAAAAGCGGAATATTGTGGGACAAAAGGAACACATCAAAAATTAACGCCGCTTTTGTGAATCAACTTCAGAGATGCGGCGTTTTTGTTGCGTGCAAGATTCATTATCCCTAGATCGGCTTAACATCGGCAGTGATCCTCATTTCACAGATGCAAAGGAGTTATAACATGACTAAAATACTCGTTCTTTATTACAGCATGTATGGTCACATTGAAACCATGGCACAAGCGATCGCTGACGGCGCTGGCAGTGTCGAAGGCATTGACGTTGTCATTAAACGCGTACCCGACACGATGCCAGAAGAGATAGCGCGGAAGGCCGGAGCCAAACTTGATCAGACAGCACCAGTTGCTACCGTTGAAGAGTTGGCGGATTACGATGCCATCATTTTTGGCGCACCGACACGTTTCGGCAATATGTGCGCGCAAATGCGCAACTTCCTCGACCAAACCGGAGGGTTATGGGCCTCAGGGAAACTGATTGGCAAAGTGGGGAGCGTCTTTACGTCTACCGGCACCCAACACGGTGGGCAGGAAACAACCATCACTTCGTTTCATACCACATTATTTCATCATGGAATGATCATCGTTGGCATCCCTTACTCTTGTCCTGAACTCACCAATATGGCTGAAATCACCGGGGGAACACCCTATGGGGCAAGCACCCTGGCGGGTGCTGATGGCGGGCGTCAACCATCCGCAAACGAATTAACCATTGCCCGTTTCCAAGGGAAGCACGTGGCAGAAATTGCTAAAAAGCAATCAGCCTGATAGCAGCGTTCATTTTGATGGCAGGCGGTAACAAGCGTCAACGACAAAAAATTGATGTTTGTTACCGTCGCAATCTGCCAAGGTCCCCCGGAAGAGATGCAAGCCGTTGGAATTCTACCTTAACTTCCAGAGGTCACCGTCCATTGTCCCCCTCTAAAACTCTGGAAAGTGCCTTTTGCCACCCCTTTAACAACTTGTCCCGTTCCGTTTGACTCAGTTGCGAGGTGAATATGGCATCTCGTTCCCAGTGGTTACAAATATCAGCAACTGATGCAAACAATCCCAACTGCACCCCAGCCAAATATGCCGCCCCCAACGCTGTGGTTTCTGTCACCTTGGGCCGCTCAACCGGGAGATCCAGAAGGTTCGCTAAAAACTGTAAAAACCAGTTATTTGCCGCCATGCCGCCATCAACCCGTAATGTTTTGGGCACCGTTTTACTGTCCCCTTGCATCGCGGTCATCAGGTCATAGGTTTGATAGCCAACAGACTCAAGGGTCGCACGGGCAATCTCTGCGATCCCAGTGTCTCGGGTCAACCCAAAGATAGCGCCGCGAGCGTGCGGATCCCAGTGTGGAGCTCCCAGCCCGGTAAAAGCCGGAACCATATAAACACCTCGGTTGGAATCAAGAGACCCGGCTAGACCTTCAACATCTGCCGCGATACTCACCAACTTGATGCCATCCCGAAGCCACTGAATAGCAGCACCGGCGACAAAAATCGAACCCTCTATCGCATAGGAGGTCTGCCCTTGAACACGATAAGCAATTGTCGTCAACAGGCGATTTTGCGATTGATACGCTTGCTTACCTGTATTGAGAAGGATAAAGCAACCGGTTCCATAGGTGCTCTTTATCATTCCCGGCTCAATACATCCCTGACCAATCGCAGCAGCCTGTTGATCACCAGCCATGCCACCAATGGGCAAGCGCTGTCGGAACAAACGTTTCTCCGTCAGCCCGTAATCAGCAGCACAATCGCGCACCTCGGGCAAAACGGCCGCAGGGATGCCAAAAAGATCCAGCAGTTCGGTATCCCACTGCTCTGTATAAATATTGTAGAGCATGGTGCGCGAAGCATTGGTGACGTCAGTGGCATGGACTGCACCTCCGGTTAAGCGCCAGAGGAGAAACGAGTCAATCGTCCCAAAGGCAAGCTGCCCTGCTTCCGCCCTCGCACGAGCCCCGTCGACATGATTGAGAATCCAGCGCAGTTTCGTTGCCGAGAAGTAAGGATCGAGCAACAGGCCGGAACGTTCTCTGACCAGATCTTCGTACCCCTCCTGTTTCAGTTGATCACACCAGTCCGCAGTGCGGCGATCCTGCCAGACGATCGCATTAAACAAAGGACGCCCCGTTTGACGATCCCAGACAAGGGTCGTCTCACGCTGATTGGTGATGCCAATGCCGACGACATCAATCCCCTTTTCATCCGCTTGCCCCAAAGCCTCTCGACAAACATTGAGGACCGACTGCCAGATCTCTTCTGGATCATGTTCAACCCAGCCATCCTGAGGAAAAATCTGCCGAAATTCCTGTTGGGCGACGGCGACACAGTGGCCAGAGGGAGAAAAAATCATCGCTCTTGAGCTGGTCGTCCCTTGGTCGATAGCAAGAATATGGCCTACACTCATAAATTCCTCCTTTTTTCGTTTATCTTCAAATTACAACAATAAAATAAATATATTGTTCGAAATGTTTTCTTTCGAACATTTTTTGTTAGTTTTTCCCTTGCAGATCGGCTAAAGTTGAATCTAACTCACAGAGGACAAAAACAAATAGACATTCAATTTTTTCACCGCCAAGAGCTGGAAACAATATGAACCAACGCCAACAAGAAATTCTCTCCCTGGTGCAACAACAAGGTTTTATTACCATTGAAACCTTAGCGCAAAACTTCAACGTCACCCCACAGACGATTCGTCGTGATATCAAAAGCCTCGGTGACAAACAACTCCTCACCCGTTACCATGGTGGAGCAGGGGTTTCCTCAAGCATTGAAAATGTTGAATATAGCACCCGTCAGATCATGAATCTGGAAGAGAAACAACAGATTGCCAAACTGACAGCGAACCACATCCCCGATCGGGCTTCCATCTTTATTAATATTGGCACAACAACGGAAGAAATAGCCAAAGCATTACTGCATCATAACGGCTTAAAAATTATCACCAACAATCTCAATGTCGCCGCCATTCTCCGTAGCAATCCGACCTTTGAGATTATTATAGCAGGTGGAATCGTCCGCCAACGCGACGGCGGTATTACCGGAGAAGCCACCATCGACTTTATTCGGCAATTCAAGGTTGATTTCGGCATTATCGGGATTTCAGCTATTGATCCTGATGGCACCTTGCTTGATTTTGATTACCACGAAGTGCGGGTTGCCCAGGCGATTATTGAAAATTCCCGGCAGGTTTTTCTCGCCACTGATCACACTAAGTTTGATCGTAATGCAATGGTCCGCTTGGGCAGTATCGACCAAATCGACGCTCTATTCACCGATCTTTATCCGACTGAGCATATCGTCACCTTACTGGCAGAAAACAACATCGACCTCCATACGGTCCGGAGCAAAGTTGCCCCAGGCCACAAACAGTCACAATGACGCTGACTTCATGCGCCATTATTTTAACCCCAAATCAGGGGAGGCAGAAATGAAACGAGATAACAATTTAGCACAACTTAAAAATGGGCAAACCTTTGATCTGTTAGTTATCGGCGGAGGAGCAACCGGTTGTGGTGTTGCCCTCGATGCTGCGGCCAGAGGGCTTAAAGTTGCATTAGTTGAAAAAAATGACTTCGCTGAAGGGACCAGCAGTCGCAGTACGAAACTGGTCCATGGCGGAGTACGCTATCTGGAAATGGCCGTTAAAAAGCTGGATCGGGTGCAATACAATCTGGTGAAGGATGGCCTCCACGAACGAGGACTGCTGCTTAAAAATGCTCGTCACCTCTCCAATCGCCTGGCCTTAGTGACTCCCCTTTATAAATGGATTGATGTCCCTTACGTTTTTGCTGGGCTGAAATTTTACGACGTCCTGTCTGGCAAACAAAATATCGGTCACAGCCGCTTGCTGAGTCGTAAAGAGGCGCTAAAACGCTTTCCTGGACTTAAAGCAGAAGGATTAAAGGCTGGGGTTCTCTATTACGATGGTCAGTTTCACGATGCGCGCATGGCTCTCTCTCTGGCTTTGACCGCAGAAGAACAGGGTGCCGTCATCAGTAACCACGTTGCCGTGGTTGCCATCCTGAAAAACGATGGGAAAATCTCTGGAGCAGAACTTGAGGATTCGTTGAGCGGCGAGCGTTGGCAGATAAAGGCTCGTGGGGTCATTAATGCCACAGGTCCGTTTGTCGACAATATCAGAAGTATGGATAACCCGCAGGCCGCGAAGATTCTTTCGGCCAGTACCGGCATCCACATCATTCTGGATAAACGTTTTGCCCCACCAGATACAGGGCTGATGATCCCTGAGACTGAAGATGGCCGGGTCTTGTTTGTCCTGCCGTGGGAAGATCACGCCATCGTCGGCACCACAGATGAACCCGCAGAAGTGACCGAACATCCACTGCCGCTGGAGAGTGAGATTGAATATCTGTTGCGCCACGTCGGTCGTTATTTCAACCTGAAGGTCGAGAAAAGCGACATCAAGGCGGTCTGGTCAGGGCTCCGCCCGCTGGTTTCAGACCCCAAAGCGGCTGACACTGCCAAGTTGGCTCGAGATCATGTCATCGAAGATAGCGAAGATGGACTCTTAACGATTGCCGGTGGAAAATGGACCACCTATCGGAAAATGGCACTGGATACCGTCGACCACGCCATCAAAGTGTTTCAGCTATCGGCACCGAAACCAACCTGCCAAACGGAACAGTTGCCGATCCTTGGCAGCGCGAACTATAATGATCAGGGCGAGCAGGAACTGATAAACACTTACAATCTTGCTCCTGACATCGCTGCTTACCTGAATCGGACCTATGGCGATCAAGCCGCAAAAGTTGCCACCCTCAGTCTCGAAGGTTATGCCGCACGATTGGTCGACAATCACCCTGTGATCGAGGCGGAGATTCTTTATGCGGCTCGGTTTGAACTGGCCGAACGTGTCATTGATGTGCTTGCGCGTCGGACCCCTCTGGCTTTATTAGATACTGAAGCAAGCAAACTGGCGGCGACCAGAGTGCTGGAAATTATGGCAAACGAACTGGGCTGGGATCAAAAACGGATGGATGAAGAGACACAATGGACCACACAACGGCTGAATAATGCCCTTTAGGAAACAGAGGCTCTTAAGTCGCCATTATAACAGGTGAATCTGAATTTCCCTGAAGGGAAAAAAGAAACTCAGGACGGGGATGGATTCGGGACCAAACTGATGACCGACCATCCCGCTCCGGGGTCGATACTCTTCTCTTGGGTGAACATTTGAATATTCTCCCGTGGGTCTATCGCAAACAGGGGGATAAGATCTTCACCATGCACGTCATGAAGATTGTCAAAACTGAAGCTTTCGGTCAATTTTGTGACCTTGATGACGCCGCCGCTCTTCAACTTGGCAGCCAGGGTGGAATAGGTCACTCCTTCAGAAAAAAGGAGCTTCCCCCGCCGGTAAGCCGGTATCTGTTTGACTTTTTCCACATCGCCAGACTTAGATTGCAACATATAGACATTGTCTTTTCCCAGCTCCATACGATAATGGAGAACGGCCGCCATATTGACACTATCATACGAAGAAAGTGCCAGTAATCGACCGATACCAACAAAGTCCAGGTGCCGCTCCGCATGCTCTGACATCAGGTTCCCGTGGTAGGTCGGTAATCCTTCCAGCTTGGCCGTTGTCGCATCATCCCAACTGGTTGCCGCAAGTTGTACCCGGAAACCACTGTTCATCAACGCTTTACCAATGTCACGCCCGACAATGCTGGCGCCAACAATAAGAAACCCCTTCGGTTCCGGTTCTGCAACCCCCAACCACAGAGCAATAATACGCGCCGTTGTACTTTGCAACAATACAGTTCCAATGATAACAAGAAA
Source organism: Desulfuromusa kysingii (assembly GCF_900107645.1). Classification (GTDB taxonomy): domain Bacteria; phylum Desulfobacterota; class Desulfuromonadia; order Desulfuromonadales; family Geopsychrobacteraceae; genus Desulfuromusa; species Desulfuromusa kysingii. The sequence goes on along the minus strand of NZ_FNQN01000001.1, from coordinate 403,826 downwards.
GGTCAAAGGAACCAGCATCTCTGCCCCAGCAAAACCGACATCCACCAAGCGCAAGGCAAACAAAGCGGAAATGGCCGCCGCGACGATTCCCCGTGGTGCAATCCAAGCCAACAGGTGCCGCTCAGGCCAGGTCAACGTTGAACCGATCGTTGACACAACAATGCTCAAAGGGCGGGCAAGAAATTGAATCGCCAGAAAAACCCATAGTGCTGACCAACCCAGCGCCTTAAAGGATGCGACTTCGAGCCGTGCAGCCAACATGATAAACAGCATTGAAATGAGAAGAATGCTCAGGCTTTCCTTAAAGTTAAGAATCTCGTCGGTATCAACATCTTTCATATTTGCCAACCAGATGCCCATAACTGTGACGGTCACTAAGCCGGATTCCTCATGAAGCATATTCGAAGCGACAAAACTGAGCAAAACCAACCCCAGAGTCACAATGCTATGCAGATATTCGGGAAGCCAGTGCCGCCGTAACGCTAAGCCAAACATATAACCGCAGCCAGCCCCCATCAACATCCCGACAATGACGATCTGCGAGAGAACCATCAAGGCATGACCAAAAGCGACGTGCCCCCCCCCTGAAATAATAAACTCGTAGACCAGGACCGCTAGAGAAGCGCCGATCGGATCAATAACAATACCTTCCCAGCGCAGAATATTTGCAACCGACGCCTTCGGCCGCACAGTTCTCAGCATCGGGATGATGACTGTCGGTCCAGTGACAACGGTGATGGCTCCAAAGAGAAAGGAGATCTGCCAGGAAATATCAAGGGCAAAATGGGTCGCCAACGCTGTGATCATCCAAGTGACCAACATACCGATCGACACCATATTACGGACCACCCGCTGCAATCCAAAAATTTCCTTGAATTTCAGAGTCAGGCTTCCCTCAAAAAGAATGATGGCAACCGACAGTGAGATAAAAGGGAAAAACAGCTCACCAAACAGTTGTTGAGGGTCAAACAGGTTAAGAACTGGACCGACCAGAATACCGACCAATAACAAGAAAATGATCGCAGGCAGTCTGACGCGCCAGGCAACCCACTGGCACAGAGCACCAACACCGACCAAAATTGCTATAGCGGGAAGCGCGTATTCATTCATCAACCAACACTCCGATCATTGTCAATCCATGCAAAGACCAGTTATCCGCGGGTTCTCAACCACCCAAGTAGAGAATATTCCTAAAATCGCCTTACAGCGGGGTTTTCAAATAACGATAGTAACCATCATACTGATAGATTGCGGCCAAAGGGTTATGTCCCAAGAGCCGATCCTTCGAAGCTAGTACGGTATTATAAGCCTTGGCGTACTTCAAAAACAGAGCATCATGACCCACGCAGAGCCCAAAAATAACATTCAAATCGGATTGATGGTAATTTGCTGTCAAGGCTTGAAGAATCGGATTGCACATGGTTTCAAAGCTGCCAGGATCAATCTGTTGTTCTCGCAACAAACCAATTTCTTCCTTAGAAACGGCCCCCGCCTTGCACATGACTGAAATAGTCTCAAAGCCATTGACCGTGAAAATTTCATGGATAATCTGCGCTTCCTTGCGCATACCAATGCAAAAGATCAAACAGATGCGCTTAAATTTCATCTTCTTGGCAAATTCAACCGTTTCCTGAATACGGGGCTTGATTGCGCGGATATGAGCATACCCCTTATCTTTGTCCCCATATCCCTCACCTTCCTGGATTGATGCCTGACGCACAGCTTCCATCACTTCGGGATCTTTGAGGATTTCCAGTGTTTCTTTTACAATATCGATGGACCGAGTCGATGGACAGTTACTCGGAGCTTTGCCCTTTTCCGTGCGACAAATTCGCTCGGGGACATTAACCGGACAGACGGCACAGGTAGGTAGTGGTGTTTTTTTTGCCATAGCTAGACATTCCTTTTCTACAAAATTATTGAGTTCGAGCCACACAGCAGATCAGCTTGGGCTCATCAGGGGTAATCGCTCAGGAAGCCTTCTGAGCAAGAAAGCTAACGCGACTACTTAACCGCTGTTTATTCTTATTTGATGGGATAAAAACAGAGCCATATTAACCTTTTAGCAGCAACCGTTTCGCAATAAATGATAATTTTTATTTATCTCCAGATCAGATTCTCCAAGGAGAAAAGATAGGCAACGGAGCTAATTTTAGCACAGACCCAAAGTTTGCATGGGAGAAAAAATGGCGGGAACAAATCAAAATAAAAGCCGCAATCCTTCTCCCGCCAATTCAATAACGAAATTCTCTTGGTCCAAAATAATATTCCGTTGCCAATCAAGATAGTTAGCAACACCACAACTAACAAAACAAAAGGGTCAACACTTTCTCTATTTTATTTCGAATGTGTTGGTCAGATGGATTATGTGTTCCTTTCTTCTCATGTATCTGAGTGAGTCAAAGCACAAATCTCCAGAGATTTGATACAATTTGCCCAATGGAAACATCATTTAAGCTATTGAAATACAACCGGAAAGAGAAGTTAAAAACCTGCGTAAATATATTTTACACTGAAATAAATTTACAATTGTTTATTATTGGAATATAATGAAGCTGCATGTGAGGAAGGGGGTAAATCACATTGTTCCCTCATTGACCCTCTCTCCCCAAAATATTTCTAAATGTAGTTATCTAGACCGAATAGCTTGTTCATGTTCAGTCTTTTACATTTCTCCTTCTCAAGGGGATGTAAAAGACGAAAGCTCATGACGATCTCGAAATGCTTTTTTGTTGCTTTTGTGGTTTTAAGAAACCAATAGATTCTCGGAAGGATTATGGAAGAGCAGCTGTTTAAGAATTTTGTAGACTTGGTCAGGGAACGCACCGGGCTGTGCCTTGACCAAGGGAATCCCGAGGTCTTTAGCTCTAAGATCCTCGCGCGGATCCGTTCCAGCTGCGTTTCGACCGAAGAGGACTATTTCCGGCTGCTGGCCGGTACGACGGCAGCAAGTCGTCTGGAATGGGAGAAACTTGCCCCTCTGTTGACTATCGGTGAATCGTACTTCTTCCGGATTCGAGCACAATTCGAACTCCTTCGCGACCACATCCTTCCGGAACTCATCAACCGCCGGCGTGCGCAACGGCGTCTGCGCATCTGGAGTGCCGGCTGCTCTTCAGGTGAGGAGCCTTATTCCATCGCCATGTTACTCAGCGAACTGTTGCCAGATGCGGACCGATGGGATCTGCTTATCCTCGGCACTGATCTCAATGGCGAAGCGCTCGAAAAGGCGGCCACAGGGGTGTTCTCCCGATGGTCGTTCCGGATGGTGGACGCCGCCCAGCAGCAGCGCCACTTTGTGCAAAAAAAGGAGTCTTGGACGCTGTCTGAGAAGATTCGCGACATGGTCAGTTTCCGCCGCCATAATCTTGTCGGTGAGCTTTTCCCAGATAACTCTTCAGGCTTGCATCACATGGATCTTATCCTCTGCCGGAACGTTTTTATCTATTTTGAGGAGAAAACCGTCAATCAGGTTGTCGAGCGGTTTGGCGACACGCTTAACGATGACGGCTATTTGCTGACAGGCCACTGCGAACTCTCCCCTAGGGCCTTAGTAGGACTGTCGGTAAAAACAATCAACGATCAGATCATTTTTCAGAAGATCTCCCCCGGCGCACGCATGGTTGCTGCCGCGGCTGCGCAAAAAAAAGCGCCCCTCAGATCTCTCCTTAGACCTGCCACCCACGCTGAGGCCCGGTCCGAGAAAACCGTCACCGGCAAAAAAAACAGCGACAACTATCGCACGGATTCCAACAACATTCCTCCGGCTACAGGTCGGGCAGGGAATCAGTCCTCGATGCGCCAGTCGCTGGCGAGACCCGAAGCGACTGAAGGTACCGATCAGTACCGGGCCCATCTCACGTCGGCCCAGGCTTATGCGGACCGGGGAGCGTATGCCCCTGCCCTGCGCAGTTGCGAGCAAGCCATCGAGCTTGCTCCCATGGCACCTGAACCTCTGTTCCTCTGCGCTCAGATTTGCGAGGCAACCGGGGACAATAGCGAGGCGAAAAATCTGTTGAAAAAAGTAATCTATCTGGAGCCAGCTTATGTGGCTGCGTATCTTGAACTCGGCACCCTTTGTGCCACAGAGCAAGACACAAAACTCGCGCAAAAAATGTTGGCTGCCGCTGGTGAAATCCTCTCAGGGCTGCCTCCAGAATCTCCCATGCCCCCATATCTCGACATGACCGCGGGAGAACTACTTCAACACGCAAAAATCTTACTTTCAGACCTTGAGCAACAACTAACCTCCAGGAACGGAATTTATGGATAAGGGACAACTACACGTTTTTGTTTTCGACCTCCACGGGTCCCGGTTCGCCATCGATGCAACAGCGGTCTGGGAGGTCGTACGACTTCCCGAAATCACCCGGGTCGAAGAAGCCCCCACTTATATCGCTGGGGTCATCAATCTGCGGGGCCGGGTCATCCCGGTCGTCGATTTCAGCGTGCGCCTCGGTCTTCCTCCAGCGAAGTACCGGCTCACCGATGGCCTTCTGGTGATCGAAGTCGACGCACAGATGACTGGCATCGTGGTGAACGATGTGCATGACGTCATTGCCCTGGACCCTGAAGATATCGACCCGGTCCTGTTTCCCGGCAAGGAGGGAGATGCCCCCATCTTCATCAGAGGCGAAGCTCGGGTCGGGGATGAGATCGTAATGCTTCTTGATCACAACCGCTTGCTAGTGTCGGGCGACTATGCCGAGATTCTGGTCGCTGAGTCTGCCTCTGAAGAGGAGTCCCCAGAATCTGACTTCCTGCCTCTGGCCGAACTGACCCCTGAAGAAAGAGCGGTGTTTCATTCCCGCGCCCTCGGCTTAATCGGTAAAAGTCAAGCAGAAGAGGCCCGCGATGCATGCCAGCTGGCCGTTGTCTCGTTGGGCGGAGAATATTTCGGCATCGATCTCGCTGCGGTCCGTGAGTTCACTTCCATAGGAAACCTCACGCCCCTGCCCAACTGTCCTGAACATCTGGTGGGCATCATGAACCACAGGGGCAGCCTTTTGCCCATCATCGACATCAGGGAGTTGTTGTCGATGCCGACTGGGGCTTTCACCCATGAGGCCAAAGTTATTGTGCCCAGCGACGATCATCTCACGGTCGGGTTAGCCATCGATATGATCCACGACATCGTCTCTCTGCCCCCCGCCGAAATCTCTCCGTTACCCGCATCTGTTGCCTCAGAGGTAGAGACATATGCCCTGGGAAGCGCTGTCTGCGATGACCGGCCGGTGACGATTCTGGCATTGCCTCCCATCCTTGAGAAGCTGAGCCTGATGGCGGGAGCAAAACAATAATGGGCGCAGCATCGTCCGTCATAATCAGCATCTTGAATTCTGTACCTGCATATTGCACAACTTTAAAGAGGAGACCTCCATGTTCAAAAATCTCAGGCTGAAACAGAGTATCCTGCTCGGCTACACTATCCCCCTGCTGCTGGCGATTGTCGCTTTTAGCGTTGTCTATATCTGCGCACAGTCGGTGGCCAGAAATGAAGTCATGGTCGATAAATCCTACCAGAATATGATCGAAATTCTTCAGCTTGAGTATGATATTAGCAGCATGTCACGCTCTACTCGTGGCTACCTGTTGCAACAAGATAACAACTTTATCAAGCTCGTCGAACTAAATGAGAAACACTATCGGAAGTTATCCCAACAGCTCGTGGGGCGCATCGACGACCGGGTGCAAAAGGAACGGCTGCAAAAGATACTCAACTTGGTGGATAAGTCCGTTGAAACGAACCACCAAATGATTTCCCTCGTCGACGAGGGGAATAAGGATGAGGCGGTCATCCGCTTTGCCTCCGATGGCGGGCTCAACCTCTCTTTACAGATTGACGACCTCATTACTGAATACCAGTCCCACGAGAAGGCGTCTCTGCAACGCAGCAAGAGCGAAATCAAGCGCGCCACGTCTTTACTGATAACCTCCATCTTTGCCGGAGTGTTGCTGACCGTCGTTCTGGCTCTCGCGATCGGCTCCTGGGTCGCCTCCCGGATCAGCAGTTCAATCACCGAAGCAGCCAACACCGCCTCTTCGACCTCGGCGGAAATAGCCGCAACGGTGGTTCAACATGAGCGGACAGCCAGCCAGCAGTCGGCCATGGTCGCAGAAACAGCCAGCACCATGGAGGAACTGGCCGTCTCATCCCGACAGACCACCGAACAGGCAACCTCCGCCTCGGAGCTGGCCGGCAAAGGGACGATGCTGACCGAAGATGGGAGAGTCGCGGTGCGAAAGGCCATGGCCGCAATGGACGAGCTCAGCACCAAGGTCACCGCGGTGGCCGAACAAATCCTCGAACTGGGCGAACAGACCGGACAGATCGGTAGCATCGCCGAACTGGTCAAAGACCTGGCGGTACAAATCAACATGCTGGCCCTCAATGCCGCGGTAGAAGCAGTTCGTGCTGGGGAGCACGGCAAGGGGTTTGCGGTGGTAGCAACCGAGGTGCGTAAGCTTGCTGCGGAGAGCAAGAAATCAGTGGAACAGGTCTCCGGCATCGTCTCGGCAATCCAAAAAGCGACCGATACGACCATCATGAGAACCGAGGAAGGAACCAAGAGCATCGAAAATGTCTCCACCATCGTGCAGACGGTCGAGGAGCTGTTCGAAACCCTCTCCGAAACCTCCGATCTGATCAATAACAGCTCGCAGCAAGTGTTGCTGAATCTCAAACAACAGTCGGTTGCCTTCGGCCAGGTCCTTGAGGCCTCCAATAGCATCAAAGATGGTGCCAATGAAACCGCGGCGGGGATCTCGCAGACCAAGGTCGGCATCCTGAGTCTGAACGAGACTACCGATAAGCTCAAGCAGATGCTGTAATCTGCAATCAGGGACTGAGGATGATTGAAGACATTGAAATGCGTGAACTTTTCCGGATCGAGAGCAGTGAACATCTGCAACGGCTCGATGACGACCTGCTGATCCTTGAAAATGACCCCGGCAACAAGGAGGCCGCTGACGAGGTCTTCCGCGAGGCACATAGCCTTAAAGGAGCTGCACGGATGCTTGGCCTGACGGAGATCGAAGCACTCGCCCACCGCTTTGAAGAGATCTTCGCCCAAGTCAAGAACCAGAACACTCGTCTATTGCCCCCTCACATTGATCAGCTCTACCATTGCCTGGAGGCGATCAGAATGCTCGTCGAAGAGGCCCTGACCGGGGTTCGTTGTGATGTCAAGGTGACGGATCTGCTTTGCCGGCTCGAGCCGGAGGCTCTTGGACAGCCGCAGGTCAGACCTCCGCAGCTGAAACCGACGGACACCACCGTACCACCCCCACCCCCTGAGTCACCCGTATCACTGGACGAGTCGGAGCTGATTGTTATGCAGGCTCAAGCTAACAGAGAACAACAGCGCGAGACAGGTGATTCAGCCGAAACAGCCGCGCCATTTGACTTCCCTTCGGCTCAGGCGAATATCGTCCCTTTTCAGATCGATAACATTCGGGTGGCGACTTCAAAGCTCGACCTGCTGATATCCCAGATAAGGGAACTGACCGCGATAAAGCAGAGAATCGTCCAGCGCCATCTCGACCTGGAGGATGGTTTTGACAAGTGGCACAAACTGGCTGGGGAGATCAGAAAAAATGCCTCGCCCACGGCCAAAGCGCAGGAGAAGATCGAATCCTTTACCGCCCTGCTGGAGAAGCTGAAAAGCCGCTTGTACGACGACCGGTCAAAACTCGAATTCACAACTTCAGAGCTGGAGGAGAGCGTTCGTGTTACGCGGCTTCTTCCACTGTCTTCTCTGTTTCGAGTGTTTCCACGCATGGTCAAGGAGCTCGCCCGGGAGCAATCCAAAGAGGCACGACTGGTCGTCGAAGGAGGGGATACCACAGCCGACAAGCGGGTTATCGAAGAGCTTAAAGATCCTCTCATGCATCTGATGAGAAACGCCCTCGATCATGGACTCGAACCGCCAGAAGAACGGATGCAGCTAGGCAAACCGCCCGTCGGAACGATTACGCTGCGGGCCTATCGGAGCGGGTCGCAGTTGGTGGTCGAGGTGCAGGATGACGGCCGCGGCCTTGATGTCGAGGCGATTCGCCGCGCGGCCGCCAAGAGAAAGATCCACCCGCCAGAGGTTCTGGCAACTATGACGCCCGAGCAACTGCGTAGCCTGATCTTTGAGAGTACCCTCTCGACCGCGCCCTTTGTCTCTGACATCTCCGGCCGTGGAATCGGCCTTGAGGTGGTACGCGTCAATGTTCAGCGCCTCAAAGGAGAGGTCGAGGTAGAATCGGTCCCTCAACAGGGCTGCATGGTGCGCTTGCGGCTACCGGAGACCCTTGCCGCGACCAAGGTCCTCACCCTGCGGGCCTCCGGGCTAACTTATGCCATCCCTGCCGAGTCAATTCTGAAGACTTTTCCGGTGCACCGCAGTGAAATTTTTACCATGGAAGGGCGTTCATCGATTCTCTTTGAGGGAGAGGCCGTTTCCGTCGCCAGACTCGGCGGTCTCATGCATTTTGCGCGCAACGATTTTTCGGTGCCGAAGCAGGCGCAGATCGATGCCCCCGGGGAGGAGAACGTTCTCCTCCCCGCTATCGCCTGTGCCGTAGGAGAGGAACGTTTTGCTCTGATCGTGGATGAACTCCTCATGGATCAGGAAGTATTACTGAAACAACAGAACCCTTTGCTGCAGCAAGCAGGAAATATCTTGGGTGCGACTCTCCTCGAAACGGGAGAAATTTGTCTTATCGTCAGCCCTTCGGAGTTGTTGAACTCCCTGTGCCATCAGACGATTGTGCCCAAGAAAGCACAGGCCGAAGAGGCGCCGAAGCCTAAAACCATCCTCATGGCTGAAGACAGCCTGATCACCAGAACCCAGATGAAGCGGATTCTCAAGGGAGCCGGGTACCAGGTGATCACTGCTGTTGATGGTTTGGATGCCTTGGACAAACTCAAGGCACAACCGGTCGACGCTCTGGTCTCCGACGTGCAGATGCCGAACATCGATGGACTGACCCTGACCGCCAGAGTGCGGCAGCTTAAAAAGTATCGCGAGCTGCCAATTATCTTGGTCACCTCCCTGGCTTCCGAGGAAGATCGGAGAAAAGGCGCGGATGTGGGTGCTAACGCCTATCTTACCAAGCCCACCTTTGACCAGAAAGTGCTACTAGACACCCTAAGGAGGCTTGTGTGAATTCTCAGCCCATCATAAAAGTTCTCCTCGTCGATGATTCCCTGATTGTCACCACCTTAATAAATAAGGCCCTTGCCGTTGCACCTGATATCGAGGTCGTCGGAATTGCCCACAACGGAATTGAGGCTCTGAATCTGATTCCCCAACTTGCCCCATCGGTGATCTGTACCGATCTGCATATGCCGAAGATGGATGGTCTGGAACTTACCCGTGAGATCATGGCACGCTTTCCGCGACCGATCTTGGTGGTCAGCATTTCAGTAGCCGACGACAGTCTCAATGTCTTCAAACTGCTTGAGGCCGGGGCGCTCGATGTCATCAACAAACCGTTATTAAATACCGAGGAGGATTTTTCGACCATCGCCGCCAAATTGATCAACAAGATCAGAATCATCTCCGCGGTCAAGGTCTTTCGTCGCATTCCAAAATCGCGACCTGAACTGGCAGCCCTGCCAACATCTCCACCACTGACAACGGCAAAAAAGCCGGTGAACCTTATCGTCATCGGAGCTTCCACAGGGGGACCTAATGCCTTGAAGAAGATTCTCGCCGGGCTTCCTGCCGATTTCCCTGCGCCGATCATCTGTGTTCAGCATATTTGTGACGGCTTCATCCAGGGGTTGGCGCAGTGGCTTTCGACATCGTGCTCCCTGAAAGTCAGTTTGGCAAAAAAAGGTGCCTTGCCACAACCCGGATCCGTCTACTTCCCACAGGAGGGGCAACACCTGGGCTTTGACCATCTCGGCAGATTCGTTATGTTCCCCGGCCTGCCGACGGATATGCACGCCCCCTCTATAAGCAATACCATGAAGTCTGCCGCGCAGCGCTATGGCAGAGGAGTCCTTGGTGTTCTGCTCACCGGCATGGGGGCCGATGGGGCGGAGGGGATGCTAGAGGTCGCCCGCTCAGGCGGCACCACTATTGCGCAGGATGAAAAGAGCAGCGTTGTCTTCGGTATGCCGAAACAGGCGATCGAACAGGGCGCAGTGCAACAGGTTCTTCCGTTGGACGAAATGGCTAAAGCCATTATCCGTCTGACCGATGACAAACGTTTCAAGAAAAGGTGACAGACAATGAGTAACAACCAAACAGGAACTCGTATTGTCCTTGTGGAAGACAGTCTCATCCAGGCCGAAACCATTCGGCGGAGGCTCATTCGTGCAGGCTACCAAGTGGACGTGGCGCGAAACGGGTTAGAGGGGCTGACTCTGGTCAGAGAGCAGAAACCGGACCTGATCTTGTCCGACATCGTGATGCCGAAAATGGATGGCTACGAGTTGTGCCGACTGATCAAGGATGCGCCGGAACTCAAAGCGATCCCAGTCCTGCTGATGACCCAGTTGTACGCTCCCGAGGAGATCATCCGTGGACTTGAGTCGGGGGCCGACGCCTACCTGACCAAGGCGGTCAACGAGGACTTGTTTCTGACCAAGGTGAAAACCTTCCTGGAAAATCCGATTCAGTTCTTAAACCAGCCTGAGCGCAAGAGTGTTTCCTTTACCTATAACGGCTGCGAGTACGAGGTCAAATCGACCCGCTCCCAGACGCTCAGCTTTCTGGTCTCTACTTACGAAAGTGCCGTCTGGCAGAACATGGAAATGAACCGGGTGCAGGCACAGCTCTCAGAACTCAATGAGCAGCTCGAGATCAAGGTCAGAGAAAGGACCTTCGGCCTTAGCAAAGAGATCGCCGAACGCAAAAAAACTGAAGAGTTGTTAAGGAAAAAGACAGCCCAGTTTGAATCTATTTTCCAGGCAAACCCAGATGCAGTGGTTTATGAGGATTCGGAGCGGCATATCCTGATGGTCAATCCGGCGCTATGCACCTTGTTTGGTTATAGTCCAGACGAGTTAGACGGTCACAGTGCAAGATTGTTCTACGCCAGTCAGGACGATTACGACGAGCTGGGCCACCAGCGCTTCAATCCGAGTGCTACGATAAAGAGCGAACCGTTTGAAGTTTACTATTGCCGCAAAGATGGATCCTTATTCCCTGGAGAAACCGTCGCTACTGTCATCAAGGACGAAGAGAGCGAGACCTGCGGTTACCTGGCAATTATCCGCGATATCAGTGAGCGAAAGGCGGCCGAAAACGATTTAAGGAGAAATAACGAAACCCTGGAAGCCAGGATAAAAGAGAGGACCCGAGAGCTGCAAGTGGCCGTGGACATGGCCGAGGCGGCCACCCAGGCCAAGAGCGAGTTTCTTGCCCACATGAGCCATGAAATCCGCACCCCGATGAACGCCGTTCTGGGTTACCTCCATCTGGCTAAGCAGGTGGAATTATCCCCCCAGTTGCAGAATTATCTCAGCAAAATAACATTCTCCGCCAAAATGCTTCTGGGAATCATCAATGACATTCTCGACTTCTCAAAGATCGAATCCGGTCACTTGGAGCTGGAGTCTGTGGACTTCCAATTGGATGAAGTACTGCGAAATGCCGCCAGTCAGACCTCTGTGATTGCCCAGGGTAAAAACCTTGAGCTAGTCCTGTCTACCCCATGCAATATCCCGCTGTCCCTTAAAGGTGACCCCTTGCGTCTTGGCCAGATCATGATCAACCTGCTCAACAACGCGGTCAAGTTTACCGACCAAGGTGAGATTGTCATCTTCATAAACCTGCTGAAAGAAGAGAATAATCAAGTAACCCTCCAGTTCAATGTCAGTGACACCGGCATCGGCATGACCAAGGCGCAACAGTCAACCGTGTTCCAGGCATTCAGCCAAGCCGACACCTCGACTACCCGGGAATATGGCGGCACGGGATTGGGGCTTTCGATCTCCAAAAAGTTGGTAGAACTGATGGGGGGCGACATCTCGGTCGAAAGCGTACCGGGGCAAGGCAGCACCTTTTCTTTTACGGCAGTTTTTGACGTTCAGCCGCAGCAAAAACAGAAAAAAATCATCCTACCTCAAAGCCTCCGCGATTTTCATGTCCTTGTGATCGATGACAATGAATCCTGCCGGGACGTCCTACGGGAGATGTTAGAATCATTTCACTTCCAGGTGACCTGTGCTGTTTCCGGTGAAGAGGGGTTGGCAAACCTTGTTCAAGCAGAGCTACAAGAAAACCCTTTCGATCTGGTACTGATGGACTGGAAGATGCCGGACTTGGATGGCCTTGAAGTGGCCCGCCGCATCCAGAGTGAGACAAACCTTGATAACCTCCCCGCTTTTATTATGTTGACCAGCCTGGGTTGGGATAACGCCGTATCCCAGAAAGCGACGGCCGGCGTTGACGAATTTCTGGCCAAGCCCGTAACCCCATCAACGCTGTTATCCGCGATCATGACTCTCTTTGCCGGTGAGAAAGAGGATCGCGGCATCCCCGTACGAACCGCCTGCGGGCCATTGGATGGTATCCGGGGGGCGAAGATCCTTGTGGCTGAAGATAACCCCATAAATCAGGAGGTGATCGGCGAGTTGCTTGGTAATGTCGGGATGGAGGTTGAATTTGCCGGGAACGGTCAGGAAGCCTTGCAGAAGGCCCGTTCCAGGGCATATGACCTAATATTTATGGATATCCAGATGCCCCTGATGGACGGCTATGCCGCGACCCAGGCCATTCGGGCACTGGCAGGCCCGGCAGCTGATCTTATCATCATCGCCATGACGGCCCATGCCATGGCCGGCGATCATGAAAAAAGCCTCGCCGCCGGAATGAACGATCACATCACCAAGCCTATTGACCCGGAACAGGTCTATCAGGCATTGACCAAATGGGTCAGTCCCAAGGCAGATAACAGCTTGAATAACGGCAGCCTCAACGAAGCAGGATCAGCGTACGAAGTCGAAGCTGCCATGCCAATGACGAAAAGGGGACCGGAGACAGATCGGAACCTTGAGCTCCCAGAGGCTGTCCCCGGAATCGATGTCGCGGCCGGTATAAACCGGGTAGCGAACAATCAAAAACTCTATAAAAAGATTTTGCGGGATTTTGCCCAAGAATACGAAAGCTTTATTCAGCGATTTAAAGAAGCCCTGACCACAGATAATAACGAACTGGCCCGGCGACTGGTTCATACCCTCAAAGGGGTCGCGGGCAACATCGGCGCCATGTCCGTGCACGCCTCGGCCCAGCTTCTGGAACGAACACTGAAGGAAGATACCGGCGACTACGAAGAGGCTTTGAGTGGTCTTGAAACTGAACTCAAAGAAGTCTTGGGGACCTTGAACAGGCTCTTGCCACTCACTGGAAACCAAGACGGTGAATGGGAGAGCGCAGCAGGCCAGGAAACCGTCAGGATATCAAGCTCTAACCTGCAGGAATTGGCTGAGTATCTGGCAAAAAATGACATGAACGCCCGCAAGGTCTTCCAGCAATTCAAGTCGGCGCTTTATAAGGCTTGTCCTGATTTAACCCAGCAGTTGGATCAAGAACTGGATGCGATTGATTTTAAAGCTGCCAGCAAATCATTGCAGCAGATAATTGAAGCATTGTAACTGGAACTTTAGTGGAGATGCATATGGGGAAACCAAAAATTCTAGTAGTTGATGATAGCAGAGCGAACGTCCTGATCCTAAACGAAGTGCTACAAGACAGCTATTCGGTCATGGCTGCAACTAGTGGGCTTGAGGCCTTGGAGCTGGTTCATGACAACGAGTCCCCTGACATCATCCTGCTTGATGTCGTGATGCCGGAAATGGACGGTTATGAAACCTGTCGTCATCTTAAGGCCGACGAAAAAACCGCTAAAATCCCCGTCCTATTTGTCACAGACAAGGATGAGGTCGAAGACGAAGCCAAGGGGCTCGACCTTGGCGCAGTCGATTATATTATTAAGCCAATCAGCCCGCCGATTCTTCTGGCCAGAGTGCGCAACCATCTTGATTTGAAACGCCACCAGAACAAACTTGAAGATTTGGTCATCAAAAGGACCATGCAACTGAAAGAAGGTTATGTTGACACCATCCTCCGATTAACCCTGGCATCTGAATTCAAGGATGAGGATACGGGCAAGCACGTCAAAAGGATCAGTTTCTACACCAAGACACTTGCCGAACGGATGGGCTTTGAACCTACCTATTGCGAACAGATTTATTTCGCCTCACTCATGCATGATATCGGCAAAGTTGCCATTCCGGACGCTATTTTGCTCAAGGAAGGTCCCCTTGATGAACAAGAGTGGAAAATCATGAAAACCCATGCCGAGGTCGGTGCCAAAATCCTCGGAGACTCGAAATCTCCCTACTTGCAAATGGCTGAGGAAATAGCCAGATACCATCACGAACGCTGGGACGGCGGGGGGTACCCATATGGTATTAAAGGAGAGGCTATCCCAATGACCGCACGTATCATGAATATCGCCGATCAATATGATGCATTGCGTAGCCAAAGGCCATACAAGCCGGCTTTTGACCACAAGAAGGCCGTATCTATCATTACTCAGGGGGATGGTCGGACCTTACCAGAACATTTCGATCCAGAAGTATTGTCTGCATTTGTCAGGCTGACTGACACCTTTGCCGATATATTTGAAACCCACAAAGATAAATAAATGGGGAGAAACAGAGGCAAAACAACAAATACTCATAGTTAATGTCAATAAGGATAATATTTAAAGACGAGATGAGCTGCGGGAACACAATCATTCTAACCGATTTTCCCGCAACGGCCTGGAGGAAGTCGAGAATGAAACCAAGAGCTTCTAGCTTGAGAAGATGACCTTCTCTTGGTGACTGTCATTTTAGTCAAACGATTTGCAGGAGTAAAAACTGAAAACCAAGACAGTTCAAACTTATCAACCTATTTCAATAAAAACCCCCAACCACTCGAAGTGTTTGGGGGTTCTCTGTTTATTTCTACGTTTTTCTAGAGACTGAACCCTAGAAGGGGATCTCATCATCCGGATTAAACACCGGCTCTTCAAAACTGCTCCCCTGTGATTTTGGAGCTGCAGTATTTTGTGTCCCCTGATTATAGGATTGGCCACCCCCAGAGTTATTCGACCCTTGGTTATAACCCTGACCACCACCAGAGCCGCTGCCACCTTGAGAATCATCACGGCTACCCAGCATTTGCATTTGATCAATCACAACCTCACTGATATAGCGCTTGTTGCCGTCACGATCATCATAAGAGCGATTCTGAATCTTCCCCTCAACATAGATCTGCTTCCCTTTGTGGAGAAATTTCCCACAAATCTCAGCCAGCTGTCTCCAAGCAACAATATTATGCCACTCGGTCTTATCCTGCCGATTGCCTTCGCGATCCTTGTAACGCTCTGTCGTTGCCAGAGAAAATGTTGTCACAGCCGTACCAGACGGTGTGTAACGCAGTTCAGGGTCTTTACCCAAATTACCAACGAGAATCACCTTATTAACCGACATGTTAACCTCCTATAAATTTGCGAAATAACAAAAGTTGTTGTCACTGAACTAAAGTTACTGACATTCAAAAAAGTGTCTATTACACGACGGCTCTCACCGCCAATGAAATAAACGATAACGGAAATGAAATGATCATTTTAACTTCTTGAACTGAACATGATACATTTTTAGGAGGATCATCGGAAGTCAATTCTCTCAATTCGACACTATAGATGTTGACTGTATAGATTCACTGCAGAAAATCGTATAGGAACAGGTCTCTTCCACCATTGGAACCTGACGTTGATTCAGCAGAGCATCCCCCTTCTGGACAGGCTGGTGAAACTTAACCCTACAAGAAATTGACGACAATGGATTTAGCCTAGTGTTATAGTGACAAATTAAAAGTTTGCAGTATCGATAGCTTAAACTTTTGCTGATCAAACCAATAAGGCATAAATTGAATGGACTCTTACAAAGAACACATCTGGCAGGCACTACAAGAGCTTGATACGAACGCGCTGATTTTTGTTGATACTGAAGGTGTTATTCGCGATATCAACAACGGAGTAACGGAGATCTTAGGTTACAGCATCGAAGATCTGATCGGCCGGGATATTGAGATTTTAATTCCTCCTGCGGTGAAACAAGCCCACAAAGATCTTTATGCAAAATACGTTAAACTCAGAAATAACGGTGAAATATCTCAATCCAAGATCATCGGTGCGCAGCGCTTTTTCCCGGAGAATGTCAACTTTCCAAATCATGGCCAGATACGGATGGCGGCAATACATAAAAACCAGCAGGAACTGCCGATCTCACTCACAATCAACGAGGTACGGGGAGAGGCTGACCTCCTGATCGGTTTTTTTGCCATCATCCAGAACAACTCGCAGCAGCACCAATTACAACAAACCTTGAGCCATCAATCCTCCCATGATTCTTTGACGGGGCTGATGAATTGGCATGAATATGATGTTAAAATCAGCGCCTTAAAAAACCGTCGTCTAGCTGCAGGAGAAGAGTACCAAGCCGCAATTTTATATCTGGATGTTGATTACTTCAAAACTGTCAATTATTTTTCACGCTCTTGTGGCGATCAAGCGATCAAAAAGATCGCGACCTGGTTGCTCAATAGCACCCGCCATGGCAACAATCGCGATGCGGATGCCATGATTAACCGTTTTCTTGCGGATGAATTTATCCTTTATCTGCCAGACACCTCACTTGCCGGAGCTCTCTCTTTAGCTCGCCGGCTTAAAACCGACTTTCAGACTCTGAACTTACGGACGACAGCTCAACCTTACCTCACCAGTCTCTGCATCGGCATCGCTCCAGTAACTGAGTCCACAATTTTACACGAGGCAGTCACTCAGGCTTCCGGTGCCTGCAGTGTTGCCAAAAGCAAAGGGCGCAACAAAATTGTGGTCGCAAAAGCCGAAGATACTTCTCATCTGCAGTTGGAACCAACCATCTATAACGCACTCAGCAATAAACGGTTGATGTTATATGCACAGAAGATCGTCCCACTTCTTCCTGGCAACTCGGGCAAGAACCGCATCTCTTACGAAATATTATCCCGTATGGAGGATGAAAGCGGCAATATGCTTCCGCCACCCGTCTTCATCACTGCGGCAGAAAAATTGGGGATGGCCACTAAACTCGATGAATATGTCATCGAGAATACTTTGGCGCAGCTGCGGAAAAATCCCGACCACGTTAGCAATCTTTCACGCTGTTCCATCAACCTCTCAGGAGATTCGGCTTCGAGCGAAAGAATGTTGTCCTTTATCATTGAACAGATAGAGTCAACCGGTATCGATCCGCGGAAGCTATGCTTTGAGCTGACAGAAACGCAGCAAATTCACGACAGTGAAGCGGCAATGGAACTCGTGGTCCAACTCAGGGAGATGGGGTGTAAGATCGCTTTTGATGACTTCGGTATTGGTTACTCAAACTACCAGAGTTTTTCGCGACTTCCGGTCGATATTGTCAAGATTGACGGTAGCTATATCAATAAACTGTTGGAGAATCCACAAGCAAGGGCAGATGTCGAAGGGATGATTCATTCAGCAAAATCGCGAGCACTGGAGATTGTCGCCGAATATGTGGAAAACGAAGCCATTGTCGTCGCGTTGAAAAACCTCGGGGTTGACTATGCTCAAGGATATTATTATGCCAAGCCCGTCCCTCTGGAAGACTTAATGGGAGGGACAATAACTGAGGGTTGATATTGCTGCCTTAGTTTAAACCGCAACATCATAAACACTTTCAACCTGTCACCATCGGCTTGTTCGCTTAGCTTGCATATCCTTCACACCTTTTGCGATTCACCACTAAAAATCCGTCATCCCGGTTAACTTCAGCACCATTTCATTGCACTTGCCCCGTTAGGCAGCCAGCCCATCCATTGACCAAAATGGCAAGGATTAAAAACATATCACCGCAAAGAAAACAGCGGGCCGCTAACACCAAAAGCAGGAATATGTTATTTTTTAGAAGAGAAACCAATGTTGCATTAGCTATCCCCTCCAAGGACAGAACATGAATGGAACGACGAAAAAAGGTGATGTGACCAATCAGGCACTCAGCTCGCAACACCTTAGATCCATCATTGACGATGCGCAAAACATGATCGGATACTGGGACAAAGATTTATGCTGCCGTTATGCCAACAACGCCTATAGAGAGTGGTTTGGGAAACAACCTGATGAAATTATCGGGATCACATTTGTGGAACTGGCCGGCGAGCGCTTGTTTACTTTGAATCTGCCACATATCCATGCTGTTCTGGCGGGAGAGCCACAACGCTTTGAACGGTCCATCACAAAAGCTAACGGAGAACCGGGAAATATCATTGGACATTATATCCCCGATTTTGATGCCGATGGTCGTGTTCAAGGGTTTTCGAGTCTTGCCAGCGAGGTCACTGAGCTCAAAGAGATGGAGGCACAACTCAAGCTAGCCGCATGTGTCTATGAAAACACCCTCGATGGTGTCGTAATCACCGATATTGACGGAATTATCTTGTCGGTGAATCCAGCTTTTACCGAAATAACCGGCTACAGCGAAGCAGAAGCTGTTGGTCAGAATCCCCGCATTCTTAAATCCAACCGCCATGATGACGCGTTTTATTCGGCTATGTGGGAGGAGCTAACCACCACAAGCCGTTGGACTGGCGAACTATGGAATCGCCGCAAGGATGGGGAGCTGTACCTGGAGCGTATGACCATCAGCATGGTTCGCGACCTGGAAGGCGAACCCCTACGCTACGTATCGGTATTTAGCGACATCACCGCCTTGTGGCACAAAGATGAACACATAAGACATCTGGCTTTTCATGATGCCCTGACCGACTTGCCAAATCGGACTTTGCTGATAGAACGATTAAACCAAAAACTTATCAATTCTCACCGAGAAGAGTGCAATTTAGCCCTGATGTTTCTTGACCTTGACGGGTTCAAATCGGTCAACGACAAGTTTGGTCATAATATCGGAGACGACTTATTGAAAGAGGTTGCGAGAAGACTGCTGTCTTTGGTCAGGGAGTCAGATACCGTTGCCCGTGTCGGTGGCGACGAATTTATTTTTATCCTCCACAAACCTAAGGGGGAAGAAGAAATCACCGATGTTGCTCACCGCATTATCAACGCGATAAATAAGCCGGTGAAGATTCACGGTCACGTCATCGGGATCGGGACATCCGTCGGCATTGCCAGGTTCCCCACGGACGGGAAAACATCCGTTGATTTAATCCGCAATGCTGATGCGGCCATGTATGCAGCCAAAAACTCGGGGAAAAACAAGATTCATTTTTTCTCGGCTGAAAATGCTTTCACCCGAAGGATATCGGCCCCAGACGTGACTGGCTAACCACTGTCCACAGGGTTAACGGCATTGCCCTAACGCTATGCTTAGAGATAATCCAGAATCGATAAACTCGACACTCGTGCACTAACACTCAGTGCCGCCTCATAGGCTTGTTCTGCTTGCGTGATTCCAGTCATCACGGCAACGATATCAGCATCTTCATAGCTTGAAAGTCGTTCCTGCATCTGCAGCTTGATATTTTCGGTCAGTGAGCTGACGTCGTCAAGATGGGAGTTGATGTTGCCCATCTCACTCTGTTTACTGCGCACCTGTTCGGCAACGGCTTCCAGATTATCCAGTTCAGCTTCCACAGCGTCGCCATCCGCAGAGCTTAGTGCGGCCTCTAAATCACTTAAAACCGCGAACATGTCTACGGGCTCCATAAAAACTTCGTTGCCGGTTAAATTGGTTTGTACTGTCTGTCCAGCGCTGGTTTCAACCAATTTATGATCATCGGTACCATTATAAACGACAGGATCACCACTAAATGGCAGAGTGGTTTCGGCATAACCGGCAAAAATATACTTGCTGTCAACCTTGGCATTGGCGATATCAAGCAGAGCACTCTGCAACTGAACCACCTCGGCGGCTAACGTTTGCATATCTTCATCAGAAAGGGAGTCGTTGACCCCGTAAATGGCTATTTCCTTAGCTCTGACAAGGAGACTTTCGGCGCTGTCAAGGTAGCCATCAACGATATCCAAGTTGTCCTGAGTTGTGGCGATCGTCTCCAGATAACGATCGGATGTTTCTATCTGGGTGCGTGAGCTGAACAGCGGACTGAGTCCTGACGGATCATCAGAAGCACGCTCCAGCTGTTTTCCAGTCGCTGCTTGCTCATAAAGCTTGTTCAGGCTATCGCTGTTCTTTCCTAAATTATATTGCAGGCTACGATAGGTTGCCATCTGGGTAATTTTCATTCTGATTCTCCTTACATACTCATCAAGGTATCAAGCATTTCATCTACAGTACTGAGATACTTGGCGGCGGCTTCATAACCGGTTTGATACTGAGTTAACAGCAGCATCTCTTCATCAATAGAGACACCAGCAATAGCATCACGCATGTTCTGCATCTGGACCAGGGCATCTTCAGCACTGGCCAAAGTCAGATCATTCTGACTGACTTCCAACCCGACATCTGCCGCAATTTTGGCGTAATACTCGGTGAAGGTGCTCGTACCATTGACCAAAGTTTGGCTTTGCAGGGCGACCATATTCAAAGTATTGCTGTTATCGCCCGGCTGATGATCCGGACTGGCAATAGTTCCAGCGGCAACCTGAGAGGTCGTGGTCAAATTCATGCTCAAGGTGGAAGCCGCCCCACTCCAGGGATCAGAACCGGTACTGCTATAACTGAAGAAATCAACGCCGGAGTCGCCGTTAGCATCGACACCGCCGGTGTGGACACCGTTAACGGCTTCGGCCAATTCATAAGCGAGCAAATCGAGGTCATCTTTGAGCGCGGGGATATAATTATCACGCAAATCAAGCAAACCATGAATTTCCCCGCCGAAGTCCGTACTGTCTAAGGATGTTGTCATGCTGCCGTTGGTCAAGGTAAATTGCAATGATCCGGACATTCCACTCGTAGAAATGGTGCTGACAACGTCAGCAGTTACCAGAGGCAGTCCGCTTGCTAACTGTACAGACACCATGCCGTTGGCTTCCTCATAGTAAGTAATGCCCGCTGATTCTGAGACCTCCTGTAACAATAATTCGCGCTGATCACGCAACGCATTTGATGAGATTCCGGTCGATTCTGCGGAGGCAATCTGGACATTCAGATCGGCAAGCTCTTCGAGTTGTCGATTCAGATTCACCATGTTTCCTTCCAAACTTTCATCGATCCCCTGCATTGCCTCATCCAGATCGCTGACCATCCCTTGGAAATTATTGGCCAGCATCTCTCCCATCTGCATGACTTGTTGACGCTGCAAATCACCAGAAGGATCGGTGCTGAGCTCCTGCCAGGCATCAAAAAATTCATCGATGTCGTTAGCAATACTGCTATCGTCAATGCCGACAATGCGCTCCACCTCAGCCAGGGGGATGGTTTTGGCTTCGGATTCACCATAATCAGCATTTTTACTGATCAGCTGTTTCGTCACAAAGCTATTCCCTTCACGGGTGATATTGCTCACCACTGTTCCCTGACCGATCATCTGTCCGTTAAACTGCAACGTCGGTGTCGAACTCAGTTCCAGGGTCTGCTTCGAATAGCCGAGCGTGTTTGCATTAGCGACATTGTTCCCGCTGACTTCGATGCCTTTCTGATTACTGGAGAGCCCGGTGCTGCCAATATTCAACGCTGAACTGAGACCACTCATAGTTAGATTCTCCCCGTTAACAGCAGACCAGACGGCGTCGATTGGAGACTGTTACCGAAACAGCCATAACTCGTCGGTGTCAATTGCCGGGTACAGTTATGCATCGCCTGTCGCAAATAATTAAGACAGGTGTAGAGCAGCTGGGCATTCCGCCGATTTTCATCACGGAGACGCCCGGCAACCTGTTTTTGTTCGACACTGCACTGACCATCTAACGCTCTAATCTCATCGATTAGCTGCTTCTTTTCTTGCTGTATCTGCTGCAGGCCAGCAATTTTCATTGTGCAAGCAAAGCATCGTTCTTGCATGATCAACTTCTCCAATTGCATCAGATTCTGGGTTAGATCCTGTTCCATGGTTCAAGCTCCTACTCTCTTTTATTACCGGATGAGACTAATCACTTCCTGCAACATTTCATCAGTCGTCGTGATAACCTTCGAGGAAGCGGAATAACCATTTTGAATCGTGATCAGATCGACAAACTCTGCGGCCAAATCGACATTCGACAACTCCAGGCTGTTGGTGTAGATATACCCCTGAGATGCGCCAGAGGTACCAACACTGGGTTCACCAGAACTGGATGTTTCTGCATACAAACTCCCCCCTTCTTTACTTAGTCCGCTGGCATTTGTAAACGTTGCCAGAGTCAACATAGCGACATCGATGCTGGCACCATTTGAATAGCTGGCAGTGACGGTTCCACTATTGTCGATGTTGACTTGGACAACCTCCCCAGGAGCATATCCATCCTGGCTCTGTGAGATGACGACCGAATTACTGCTGTACTGAGTCGTATTAAAGGTCATATCAATCTGCTGGGTGGCATCCGAACCGTTATTCCAAACCAACGAACCCGCAGTCGTTACCGCCGTTGAGCCGGTGACAAGATTGCCGGAGCTATCGAAGCTCAAAGTGCCGCTGCCGATTTCCGTCAGGGCATCCACACCGGCAACGGAAGTATCCAATTCAGAGCTATCGACTGCGGTGTGCCACTCCCAACTTTGATCTGCAGTCATAGAAAAGTATGTGGTTGCGAGATGCGTATTCCCCAGGGAATCGTAGATCTGAGTCGAGGTGGAATAGTTGGAGGTGCTATCCGGATCACTGATATCAAAGGGACCGACCACGGATGAATCTGCATCCAGATTGGTCGTCAATGTTAATGAACCGGTTTGTTGAGCTGGGATCTGATTATTAATATTCACCTGAATATCGCTTGGATCTCCACCAACTAGTTCATCGTTGGCATCAAATGACTTCCCTTGCACCCGATATCCTTCGGAATTGACCAGATAGCCATCGGCATCAAAACTCAGAGAACCGTTGCGCGTATAGAGAGTTTCGCTCGAATCGGCTTCACTGACCATAAAAAACCCGTCCCCTTCAATCGCCAAATCAGTAGAATTAGAGGTACTTTGGAACGAACCTTGACTGAAACTGGTCTGAACCGTTGCAATTTGCGTCCCCCGTCCCACTTGCGAATCACCACTGGCGCTGGAAATGCTGGCGGATAACACATCGGAAAAAAGGGTGCTGCTCGATTTAAAACCGATCGTATTGCTGTTAGAGATATTGTTGCCGGTTACGCTCATTGCTTCAGAATTAGCCTGCAAACCACTAATTCCAGTATAAAGTGTGCTTGTAAGTCCCATCTATTCCTCCGATGCCTGTGGTTAAACAGCTTCAGGCGACAGCAGCGCTGTCAATATTGGTAAAAACGTTTTGTTCCAACTGTTCTTGACCGGCGACAGTGATCACCCGTCGATTGACGATGCTGACTAACATTGCCAGTTGATCCAGCAGCACCAGAGACAGCTTGCCTCCTTTGCGGCTAAGAGCACCCACGGCTTTTTCCAGTCGATCGAGTTCCTGTTCAGAAAGGTCCAATTGCCGTTGTTCCAGCCGTTGTCGGGCATGCCAGGAAAAACTCACTTCGATATTGTTGTGCAATGCGGCCCCTTTCATAATGACACCACCGAAGAGACACCACTGATCGGGATATCGCCGGCGTCAGTCACAAGGATACTGCCGGAAGAATCGAGCTCCACCTCATCAACCCGGACCTTGATCATCGATTGACTGTCAAGTGTTTGTCCGGCAGAGTTGTAAGCTTCAATATCCAGATGATAGGTTCCTTTGGCTAATGGTTCTCCTGCACTGTTGCAGCCGTCCCAGGGAACAAAGTTGTTGCCTTCCTGCAAGTTATTCAAAGAGAAGCTGGCAACAGTCTTGCCATCATCATCGACAATATTCAGATTGGCAGCGGTTGCAGATTGCGCCAGGTTTAAGCCAATTTCCAGGTCCTCCCCCTGCAAGTAAAAACTATCGCTGGCGACGATCACTTCCTGTCCCAGAAGAGAATAAGCTTCCGACCTTTCACTGCTACTTTGCGCAGCGATCAAAGTGTCCAGCTTGTCATTCGTACTGGTCTGTGCCTCCAACGAACTGAATTGTGCTAACTGAGCGATAAACTCGGTATTGTCCTGAGGATCAAGGGGATCCTGATTTTCCAGCTGGGCCACCAGCAGAGTCAAAAAGTCCTCTTCGCCAAGGCTATTGCTGCCAGTGATGGAACTGCTGTAGGTGCTGATGCTGCTGCTGTCGCTAACACTGCTGACTGACATAGGTGTTTTCTCCAGATAAAGTTTAGTCTGAGCTTGAACTGAGAGCCGAAATTTCGGATAAATAACTTGATTGGGTTTCCATTTCAGACATCAGGGTTTCCATCGCGGTAAATTGGGCGCGAAGATACTCCTCCCGCGTTTCCAAGCGGATTTCCATAAGCTCGATCCGACTGTTAAGCCGATCAATATTGGCGTCATTGGAATCTTTACGACGGGCGGAAATACCATCATCGCTGTCGGTTTCGGAATCGAGATATGCGTACATGAGATCGGCAATACCATCAGTTTCGTCATCGCCGGCAAATAGTGCGAGAACCCCATCCATATCGGTGGCTAGAGCAGCATCAAGGGTTTCACTGTCGACACTGATTAAGCCAGTGGTGTAATCGGTTGAAAAGCCAAGCTCAACCAGGTTACTGAAACTTTCAGAACCAGAGACATTCGTCGTCAAAAAATTCTGTAATTTCCGCTTGGCGCCGACAATCCCTGAATCATTCGCCCAACTGTTCCCTTCTTCATCATCAATCCACTGAACAATCGCATTAAAAGAACTGACGAAAGAACTGATTGAAGAGCTAAGCTTGCTGGTATCAGTTGCTACCGTTAAAGTGACTTCGGAACCAATTTCCGCATCGAAAAGCTCTATCGACAGACCGGGAATGGCCGAGTCCAACGTGTTGCTGTTACTATAAATGTCAACATTGTCGACAATCACGTGAGCCTGTGAGGCACTATAGGTGTGTCCGTTGCTAAGGGTATCAATTGCAATACTCCCGGTGCCCAGAACTTCAATCGCTTGCCCCGCTTCCTCGCCGCGCAACGTCAACCGATAACCCGACTCGGTTCCGTCATTAATAATTGCGGCGCGCAAACCGGTGTCGGCTTCGTTAATCATCTCACTGAGTTCTTCAAGGGTAACGTCGGTGTAATCGATGCTGTTCTCGCCAATCGTCAGGGTTCCGCTGAGCAGTTCACTATCACTATCGGCAAACCCTTCAGCACTGACATCTTTCTGACTTTCAGCAAGACTCAACACTTCAACATGATAGGTTCCTGCCATGGCCGAGTTGCTGGCCGTCGCCATCAACAGAGAGCTGTCACCGGAAGTGGCGGAATAGTTGGCCAGGCTGTCAAGTGAATCCATTGACGAGGCCGAATCTCGCAAATTTGCAAGCAACGTATCGAATTCTGCATAAGCTTCCGTTTCAAGTTCAAAATACTCGATGTCGGTTTCCAACAGCTCAAGCGGTTGACGTTCTACCTCCATTAGAGATGTAACGATCGAGTCGGTATCTAAGCCTGAAGCCAGACCGCTGAAAGTTATTGAGCTCATAACTGACTCCTCATTGAAAAAGATTCTTGATTGGCGGGAACCATCTCCCTTTGCTGATGATCTTTTCGGGTTCTTCGGGGCAGTTTTATATTGTGAAAACGTTGTGAAAACGTTGCGATATGAGAGGTTTATTTACATTTAGTTACTCATTAGAATGACGACTGCTGAAGTTATTGGTGGAATGATGTGAAAACTGTAAACGCAAAAAAGGGCCACTCCTGACTGGAATAGCCCTTTTTGCATCTGACAGATGGCAAAGGTATTAAATAAAATGTTGTGGTGGATAAATTCTGTTTTGGTTGCACTCAGTCAACAGGGAACAACAGTTATTCAGAATAACCCTCAACCAATAAGTAACCCGCTCCACGGATGGTTTTCAAATAGCGCGGATGAAGTGAGTCATCACCAATTTTCTGCCGTATACGTGACACATAGATATCGATAGAACGATCAAAGCCGTTATATTCAGAATTGTAAAGCGCTTGGTGAATTTCTTCCCGGCTGACAATGTTTTTAGCCTTTTCAGCCAAGCACCAGAGCAGATCAAATTCACGCGTCGTCAACGGGATGATTGCCCCGGAACACAGGACTTCACGCCGAGCGGAATCAACAATCAGCTCGCCCAATTGAACTGTTTTTTTCTCTTGGACTCGATATTTTTCAGAACGACGCAAACACGCTCTGAGTTTTACCAGCAGATAATTTTTCGACTGTGGCTTAAGGAGAAAGTCATCTGCACCCATTTCCAGCCCCATAATTTGGACAATTTCATCTGTTTTCGCAGTCAATACCAGAATGGGTCCATCATAACAGGTGCGCAGTGTCTGACAGATTGAGATGCCTTCAATCGAAGGATAATCAAGATCGATCATCACCGCCGTTGGCTCCAATGTCTCGAGAAGTTCGATTTCAAAATCCTGACAGGCTCGATTATAGACATAGTACCCTTCAGCTTCTAAACCATTAACAACGGAGGCGCTCATATGATGATCTGTCATGAGCAATATTTTTTTGGTTTTTATTTCACCCATATCGTTCCCGACTATCATTGAGTCCCTTCTAAGTGACAAAAAATAGAATCCTCACATTGCGATTCATCGTCTGTAGAGTCATTAATCTTTGTGCGATTTTTGTAACAATTGATCTTTATCATGTAATTAATAATGATGTACTTCGGTTTATTGAGCACTGCAGTAGAGATGGAACAAAGGTTTTTTAACCTTCAAATTTGCAGGAAATGTGGCAGAAATGTGAAAGTTTCTAATTAATTACAAGAGAAAAGCCTTGTTTATATGGACTTAAGCAGTTACATAGATAGTACTTTACAAGTTTGCTAGACGATAGCGGATAGAAATGACTTATTGATGACGACAAATGTGCTTTCATTCAGATTCAGCCGCAAACACCAAAGACCTGGAAGCGAAGAGGTCCCTGTTGGCAGCAGAAAACAGGAAAAACTTTCATCTTTGGGTGAAACCCGTTATTGTAAAAGATCAATATATTCCATTGAGGTCATCGATAAAATCGATTTACTTTTATCAAATAAGGCCCCTTAAGAGAGAAATATATGCATATCATCATTGCCGCAGATCAACCCGATTCCTGCCTGATGCTGGAAAAAACTCTAGTCAGTTCCGGACACCAGGTCACGAGAACCTTCCACGGCAAAGATGCTTTAAAAAAGGCCTTGAACGATCCACCAGAGATCATTATTTCCAATGTTTCAATGCCCGACATGGACGGCTTTCAATTTTGTTATTCGGTCAAAAGTGAGGAGCGCCTGCGGAACATCCCGTTTGTATTTTACACCACAACAGATTTTGACCAGGAAGATGAACGCTTGGCGATGGCTCTGGGAGCTGCGCGTTACATTGTCAAGCCGGTTGAGCTGTCTGCATTTCTACAAGATATCAAGGCGGTAATCACTGAGGTTGAAAATGGCACATTGCTAGGTTCTGATCCGATGCTGGATGAACCTCCGGGGCTGTTGCAAAGATGTAACCGGCGATTGACAAAAAAACTGACTGCGAAAGTTTGCGAACTGGAGAGCTATAAAGATATCTTCCGGCAGGTGGAAGATCCCATCTGCATCATTTCACCGACGGGTGATATTCTGGAAAGTAACTTTGCCCATAAGAAACTTTACAACAACCTCAAATGTCAGTCCGCGGGAGATTCTCTTACCAGCTGTCTCAATGCCGAGGAGCTGTCATCATTACTGAATCAAGTGTTACAAGGGAGCACCTATCAGCAGGCCATTGAACTGACTCTGCAGCATGATGAAGTTCTCCATGTTGTGATGTCGGCGTCTGGCATTCGGGACGCAACCGGACAGGTGACAACCATCATCCTGATTTCCCGGGATCAAACCGAACTACATCAAAGAGACAGTCAACTCCATCGCTTTCACAATATGGTCGATCAGTCCAATGACGCTTACTTTATCATTGATGCTGCAAACGGAAACATTCGAGATGTTAACAAAAGAGCTTGTACACGTTATGGCTACAGTCATGAGGAGATGACCCAACAAACAATTCTTAAACTGAATCCGACCTATCAGCAACTTGAAAACTGGCTGCAACGGGTTCACGTCATGACAGTCAATGAGACCATTGTTTTTGAGACAATCCATAAGGCCAAAAGCGGAGAAGTCTTTCCTGTCGAAATAAGTCATCAAACCGTTGTCGATGAAGAGAGTCATTACATTATTGCTGTTGCCCGTGATATCAGCGAACGCAAAGCGGCTGAAGAGCAAGAGCGGAAGTCACAACGCTTGTGGAAAAGAACCTTTGATTCAATCTCTGACATTATCACGATCCAGGACCTTGAGCACAGGATCACTCAGTGCAATAGTGCGACCGCCGAAACATTTAACCTGCAACCAGAGGAGTGTATCGGCAAGCACTGTTACGAACTGTTCACCGGTTCTGACACCCCATGTCCAAAGTGTCCAGCCGGCAACGCTGTGAAAAATCTGGAGCCCTATTCTGAGGAGATCTTTCATGCCAAACTAGGGAAAACCTTCAGCATCAATGTTTCCCCTATCTTTGATGACAACGGCACAATCACCGGAATTTCTCACTTTGCAAAGGACATTACTGAACAAAAGAAACTGGCGGAACAACTGCGTCAAGCCCAGAAGATGGAATCCATCGGCACCTTGGCTGGGGGAATCGCTCATGACTTCAACAATATTCTCAGTGCCATTATGGGCTATACTCAACTGGCGCAGCTGCACATTCCGCAGAACTCCAAAGCGCTTGAGGCCTTGAACCAAGTCATCGCGGGGGGACAGCGAGCAACGGAGCTGGTAAAACAGATCCTCAGTTTCAGCCGTAAGACAGGCCATCAAATGGCTCCAGTGACGGTACAGGATGTCATCAGCGAGGCGCTGAAACTACTGCGTCCCTCGCTCCCGGCCACCATTGATATCAGGCTGAACATTGATCAGGATTGTCCGCCTATCTTCGCCAATGAAGGACAAATCCACCAGATTATTATGAATCTTTGCACCAACGCCTACCATGCGATGCGTGAGCAAAAATCCGGGATTCTAGAGATGTCTCTGCAGAAAACAAACCTCTCCCCAGAGATCGCCATCCCCCACTTTAACTTATCCTCTGGTCAGTATCTTCTGTTCACTATCCGCGACACCGGAACTGGGATGGACGAAGCCACTCTAGGAAAAATCTTCGATCCTTACTTCACCACCAAAAAAGCCGGCGAGGGGACTGGACTGGGGCTCGCCGTTGCCAATGGAATCATTCATAGTTTTGGCGGCTATATTGCGGTTGACAGCAAACCCGACCAAGGGTCCTGCTTCAAGATCTACCTTCCCGTCTCCAAAGAGCTCCCGGCAGCAGAGAAAAAAACGACCCTGTTGAGTAATCCCAGCGGCACAGAGACGATTCTCGTTGTCGACGATGAAGAGTCGATTTCCAGCCTCATCAAGAACATGCTTGAACGTTATGGCTATCAAGTGACCAGCACCTCTTCCAGCTCTGAAGCCTTGATGATTTTCGCCCGAGACCCGGGACTATTTGATCTGGTTATCACCGATTACACGATGCCACAGATGAATGGTATCGATCTAGCGACTGAACTCTTTAAAATATGTCCAGATTTACCAATTTTACTTTGTACCGGTTTCAGTGACATTAACAGCACTGAGAAAGCCCTGGAAATTGGCATCAAATCCTGCATCAATAAACCCATGCAAGCAGACCAGCTGGCCCTTTCAGTTCGCCAGCTTCTAGACAGAATGCCCGAAAAAAAAGAGAATCATTGAATAATTTCAGCACCCCCGCAAACATCGCCAGCGCTTTCTTGAGATTATCGCAGTGAATTATTTGACGAACTCCGCTGAAAGTCAGTATCATGGCGACTTATCTCTTTTCGGGAGGGTCGATCGTGCTACGCACGTTTATTTTTTATCTCTATTTTTTTCCAGTGACTCTGATTTTTAGCTTTATTGCCCTGTTTATATCGCTATTCAGCCAGAACAAAACCCATTCTTTTGTCCGTTTCTGGGGCCGAAGCTGTTTAATCTTTGCCGGGCTCAAAATCCAGACACGCGGGACTGAAAATATCGTTCTCGATAGCCCGGCAATCTATGTTTCTAATCACCAGAGCAATTTTGATATCCCCATCATCTATGCCGGATTGCCAGTCCAGTTTCGTTGGATGGCCAAGCAGGAACTGTTTCGCGTCCCATTTTTTGGTCTGGCAATGAAACGCAGTGGCATCATCGCGATTGACCGCTCTAACCGACGCACCACAATCCACAGCATCAGCGCCGCAGCGCGAAGGATCAAAGAAGGCACTTCAGTGGTTATTTTTCCTGAAGGGACACGGACCCCGGATGGTCAGCTACAAGAGTTTAAAAAAGGGGCTCTGTTGCTTGCAACCAAAGCGCAGGTGCCCGTTGTCCCGATTGCCATTCATGGTAGCTATCAAATTCAACCCAAAGATCGTTGGCTGGTCAAAGGGGGACCTTTACACATTGAGGTTCTGCCACCGATATCGACGACGGGACTGAAAAGCAGCGATCTGGATGCTTTGACGCAGAAGGTTCGGCAACAGATCGCCCAGAGCCTTGAAGGAGCAAAGACAAATGGCTGACAAGTCCCCCGATAAAATCCAGTTACTCCCCTTTGGCGGACTTGGGGAGATTGGCATGAATATGCTGGGGATCGAGTATGCAGGGAAGATTCTGTTGATCGATTGCGGCCTCATGTTTCCTGAGGCCTATATGTTTGGCATTGATCTGGTGCTGCCAGATGTCAGCGCCCTGGAAGATCGTCGCGACGATATCGTCGGGCTGGTGTTAACTCACGGCCATGAAGATCATATCGGTGCGATCCCATTTCTGTGGGAGCAATTGGGAGAGCCGGTCATTTATGCAACTTGCTTGACCCTTGGTTTGCTGCGTAACAAATTGAAAGAATTTGAGCTAGATCATCGCGTCGAATTAGTCCAGATAAAACCACGTGAAAAGATTGACCTGCCCCCCTTTCAGGTTGAACCCTATCGTGCCGCCCATTCAATTGTTGATGGTGTGGGACTCGCCATCCGCACCCCCGCCGGTCTCATCATTCATACCGGGGATTTCAAAATCGACCAAACTCCCGTCGATGGTGAAAATACGGATCTAGCTCGGCTGGCAGAGCTTGGTGAAGAGGGTGTCCTCTTGTTGCTGGCCGATTCGACCAATGTCGAGAATGAAGGCTACACACTGTCGGAAAAAACGGTCGGAAAAGTCCTCGAGGAGATCATTCCCCAATGTCCGCAACGGGTCATTGTTGCGACCTTTTCATCCAATATCCACCGGATTCAACAAATTGCTGATGCGGCAAAACTTGCTGGGCGGAAAATACTGATCAACGGCCGCAGCATGGTCAGTAATGTCGACATTGCCCGGCAACTCGGCTACCTGACGATTGCAGAGGAGCAGTTTATCACTCTCCGCGCCATGCGAGACTTCCCTCCAGAGCAGGTTTTGATCATCACTACCGGGAGCCAGGGAGAACCTTTAAGTGCCCTGATGCGAATAGCTCTGGGTGACCACAAACAGATTGAATTGGAAGCGGGCGACAGCGTCATCCTGTCATCAAAATTTATCCCCGGAAATGAAAAAGCGATTAGCGATCTGATTAACAATCTTTATCGTCGTGGTGCTGAGGTGTTTTATGAAAAGACCAGTGAAATCCATGTCTCTGGGCATGCGAGCCGCGAAGAGTTGAAGTTGGTTCACAACTTGGTCAAGCCCCAATATTTTGTCCCGGTCCACGGGGAATATCGTCATCTGGTCAAACATAAACAACTGGCTATCGAAATGGGTCTGGCCGAAAAAAACACTCTGGTTTTAGAAAACGGGCAAAAGCTTTCAGTGGGGACAGCAGGGCTTAAGCTTGAGGAACCCTTTGAAACCGGTCGGGTGTTTGTCGATGGCAAAGGGGTTGGTGATGTCGGGAGAATGGAGATCCGGGACCGCAGACACCTCGCCAACCACGGTGTCGTGATCCTGCTACTGGCAATTAATCAGTCAACTGGGAAAATTGTCCATGGCCCCGAAATTTTTACGAAAGGATTTGTCCCCGAGGACAATCAGAGCAGCGAAGCTTTGCTTGCCGATGCCAAGCAGGCCGTCTGCGATTTGCTCAATGAACATAGTCAGGAGATGCTCAGTGATTGGGAAGAGTTGCGGGTTGAAGTACGCAAGGTCCTGCGCCGTTGTTTTAACAAACAAATTGCCCGTCGTCCGCTGATATTGCCTTTGATCATGCAACTTTGAGCGTAAAAAGACCAACTGCGAACGACAGATAACCTCAGGCATGATTGTTTACTGGTCGATTATTCAATAATCAGGTATTCTCATCCGACTTATTGGAAATCCATAAACATGATCCGGCATTATTTATCAGTAAAAATGAAATCGTCCTCCCCTGACGTGAATCCTGCTCAGAGAGAGACTGTTTCTACAAATTGAAAAGATTAAAGCTCATGAGTAAAGCGACTCCAGAAATTCCCACCGAAAACCGTATGCGTAAAGAAATTCTCGGACTCATCTGGCTGGCACTGGGAATTTTTCTCCTGATTTGCCTTGGCAGCTACAGTAATGATGATCCTTCATTCAACAACAATCTCAATCCTGATCGCATTAATAATCTGGTAGGTGTCTTCGGCGCTCACCTCTCAGATCTTCTTTATCAGGCTTTTGGTCTGACCGCACTTCTCTGGCCACTGGGGTGCCTGAACCTGGCCTGGCGTTGGTTGAAGTTTCGTGAAGTCCATCTACGCACTGTCAGACTCACCGCTTTTTTCCTCTTACAGGTCACGCTCGGTGGGTTGTTAGCTCTGGAATTCACCTCTGTGCCACTTTTTGGCAGCCAGATCAATGAAGCGGGTGGTGCAATCGGCCGCGTTCTCGTGCAGCTCCTGTCGCGTTATCTCAATATTGGTGGGGCCGCTATTGTTCTGGTCGTTTTCTTTCTGGTTTCGTTGATTCTTTCAACCCGTTTTTCACTGGTCCTTTTCTTTGATGGGATTCTCGAACGGTTCGGTCGACGATTGGATCAGCGACGTGAAAGCCGCAAGTCACGCAAAGAGCTACAGAAGAAAGAAAAACACACCTTGGAGATTCACGCCCCGGCCATTGTTCAACCAGAACCCCAAAAGCATCTGGAGATAAAACCGAAAAAAGGGAAGAAGCAAAAAAAGGCCAGCGACGAAGAGAATCAGGTCGCATTCTCTTTTCTGGAGCCTAGTGGAACTTACCATATGCCGGTCTCCTCACTGTTAAACCATGATGGTGAAGATCCCAAACCGATTGACCGTGACAGTTTAACCATGGCAGCACGGATGCTGGAGAAAAAACTGCTCGATTTCGGGGTTGAAGGTGATGTGGTTGAGGTCAAACCCGGCCCGGTTGTCACCATGTATGAATTTGCTCCGGCTCCCGGAGTCAAAGTCAATAAGATCTCCAACCTGCAAGACGACTTGGCGATGGCACTTCAAGCCGTTTCTATCCGCATTGTCGCCCCAATCCCCGGACGCGGTGTTGTTGGCATTGAAATCCCCAACAAGGATCGTGAGATCGTTTACCTGAAAGAGATTATCGAAGCTGATGCCTTCCAGAAAAACAGTGGGAAACTTCCAATGGCTCTTGGCAAGGATATTTTTGGCCAAGTGGTCGTCTCTGACCTGGCTAAAATGCCTCACCTGCTCGTTGCAGGGTCAACAGGGAGCGGGAAATCGGTATCCATCAATACCATCATTTTGTCACTTCTCTACCGTGCGGCTCCTGAAGATGTGCGGCTGATCATGATTGATCCGAAGATGCTGGAATTGTCAATCTACGAGGGGATTCCCCACCTCCTGCTCCCCGTCGTTACCAATCCGAAAAAAGCATCTCTGGCTCTCGCCTGGGCAGTCAGGGAGATGGAACGCCGCTATCAATTGATGGCTGACAAAGGGGTCCGCAACCTTGACGGTTACAACCGCAAGTTAGCGAAAGAGTCAAAAGAGGCAGAAAACCTGCCACCAGAGCCAGAACCAGCAGAAGATTTTCTCGATATCGACGCTGAACTCCCTGCGTTTAGCGAGCCGGAAGCAGAGCTTGAGCATGGTCACTTGCCCTATATCGTCGTTATTGTTGATGAACTTGCCGACCTGATGATGGTCGCAGGGCGTGAAGTTGAAGAATCCATTGCCCGGTTGGCACAGATGGCCCGTGCAGCTGGTATCCATCTCATCCTCGCCACCCAGCGCCCTAGTGTTGACGTTATCACCGGCTTAATCAAAGCAAACTTTCCAACCCGCATCTCGTTCAAAGTTTTTTCCCGCACCGATTCCCGAACCATTCTCGACTCCATGGGGGCTGAAACCTTGCTGGGGATGGGCGATATGCTTTTCCTCCCGCCTGGTGTCGGTTACCTGCAACGGGTCCACGGCGCTTTTGTCTCCGAGCTTGAAGTTCAACGGGTGGTTGACTTTCTCTCCAAACAAGGCCAACCAAGCTACGATAAATCCATCCTCAAGGCCCCCCCGACTGCGGCAGCTGATGGTTTGGAAGAAGAAGACTATGACGAACGCTGGGATGAGGCGGTAAAACTGGTCACAGATAGCCGTCAAGCATCCATCTCCATGGTGCAGCGCCGGTTACGGGTTGGCTACAACCGTGCCGCGCGGATGATCGAACGGATGGAACAAGAAGGCATTGTTGGACCATCCGATGGCAGCGGTAAACCTCGTGAAGTTCTTGCCAATAAAATTGAATAACTCCTCATTCCGCTGAAATCAAGACTAAAAAACTCCGCTATTCCAGATGGCTAGATACATTTTTTTATATTTTTTTTATTGCGCCCGTCCACGTTTTATCATACCTTTCCAACCACCATTACGTTTACTATTTAATATATAGAGGTTTTTTAATCTATCTGCCAGACCTTCCTATCAGTGAAGGTTATTTTCTATTATTATTTTTGAATTCACGGGAGCAAACAACATGAAGAAGGTGTCACAAAAACTGATATTTTGTTTTATGACTCTGGTTTTGATCGGCGCTGGATCCGTCAGCGCAGAGGATCATTCCGATTTTTTTGAAGGTCCATTCAACAGCGGACCGGAAGTCACCAAGGCCTGTCTCGAATGTCATGAGGATGCAGCAACTCAAGTCATGGGGACGACGCACTGGACTTGGGAGTCTGAGCAAATTATCGACGGTAAAAAAGTATTACGTGGCAAAAAAAACGTGATGAACAATTTCTGTGTTTCGGTGCCCTCCAATGAACCACGTTGTACTAGCTGTCACGTTGGTTACGGTTGGAAAGATGCAAACTTCGACTTTTCTGATCAATCTAGAGTTGATTGTCTGGTTTGTCACGATACCACTGGAACCTATGTCAAATCTGCTGCAGGAGCTGGCAATCCGGCTGGTTATACCGGTAATGCAAAGTTCGATAAAAATCCGGTCGATCTGCTTAAAGTCGCACAAAACGTCGGTGTCCCAGAGCGCGATGATTGTTTAGTCTGCCACGCCTATGGCGGCGGGGGTAATAATGTCAAACATGGTGATATCGGCAGAGCTTTAATCGAACCGACGAAAGATGTCGATTTCCACATGGGCACAGACAGCCTCGATTTTTCTTGTCAGGAATGTCACACGACAGAAGAACATAATATCGCTGGTGGATCACTTATCGTTTCCCCGAATAATACCAGCAAGGTCACCTGTGAACAGTGCCACGACAACAGTCCACACAATGAATCCATCCTCAATCAACACAGTGCCAAAGTTGCTTGTCAAACTTGCCACATTCCATTTTACGCCAAGGTTGACGGCACTAAAATGACGTGGGACTGGTCTCAATCAGCGCAACGCACCAAAGAAAACATGGAAGAAATTGAGCACGGCCATAAAGTATTCATTGCCAAAAAAGGGCGTTTTACCTACGAACAAAATGTGGTGCCGGAATATCGATGGTACAACGGTACTGCCGATGCATATAACTTTGGTGACAAAATGGATCCAAATGTCGTGACCGCTCTGAATGAACCACTGGGTGACATCAATGATGTCAACGCCAAGATCATGCCTTTCAAAGTCCATCGTGGCAAGCAGGTCTACGACACGACCAACAACTACTTCATTACTCCAAAAGTTTGGGGACCAAAGGGTGATAAAGAAGCCTATTGGAACAATTTCTTGAAAAAAGATCCTCAGGAAGCATGGAAAGTTGCCTCCGCCGCCGGGATGAAAGCGACTGGCCTCGACTTCAGTGGTAATATCGGATTTGCTCCGACAGAAACCTACTGGTCAATCAACCATATGGTTGCTTCAGCCGACAAAGCGTTAGAATGCCTTGACTGTCATGGTGACAGCGGTCGCCTCAACTGGACTGAGCTTGGCTATAAAGGCGATCCTCTAGGCAAATAACTCCAGCAAAAGACTGATCTAATTAAGCTAGAGCCGCCAATCGACAGATCGGCTCACACGAACACCAGGACCAAAAACCATAAGGCCTCCAAAGTCTCAGCACTTTGGGGGCTTTATGGTTTTCACTTGACAACGGTTACCGTCCCCATGTTCAATTGTTTTAAAATCAATAGATCTTGAACATTTGAATTATTATGAACGTAATACTCAGTTCTAGAGGATGTTATGCCCAGAAAACCCATTTTACAGGATGAACAGATCATCTATAACAGCATGAAGGCTATTCGCACGATTCCGCAGACGAAAATCGAATTCATGCTCCAAAAAGTTGGTGGACCTTTTGCCGGAACCTTTCGCCTTTCCGGGGCTTGGGGAAACAAATACTATTATCTTAAAGTCATTCCCAAGCTAACCCCAACCCTGACGGATCTGGTCATTCACCAAATAAAAACATCTCCTGCGCCAGATCATTCCAGTCCTTTACTGGTCAGTCATTATATTTCTCCGCAAATGGCAGCACTGTTGAAACAGCAAGGGATTGAATATGCCGATGGTGCCGGCAATCTGTATCTGAACCAGATGCCACTCTATATTGAGATCGGTGGTCAAAAGCACCCGAAAAAACCTGCTGGAGCAGACCGTATTTTCCGCACCACCGGGTTAAAGCTGATCTATTTGTTATTACGCAATCCGCAAGCGATCAATGCCACCTATCGTACCCTTGCCGATGATGCCGGAATCGCCCTGGGAGCCATCGGCGATCTATTTAGCGAACTGGAAAAGCGGGGCAATCTATCGGTCGATGACAAGGGGAAAAGAATATTAAATGCAGGTGAAGAACTATTACAGCGCTGGCAGCTGGGTTATTTGGAGACCTTACGCCCCAAACTGTTCTTGCAACGGTGTCAATTACCCGCAGGGTACGACATCAACCAGATCGTCGAACAGTTACAACAAATGGCTATCGGGAAGGAGGTTCTAATCGGCGGAGAATTGGGAGCGGCGATCTTAAGCAGTAAATTTCAGCCACAAAGCGCCGTTCTTTACATACAGGCAGAACAACTCTTGAAGCTGATGCTACAATTACATCTAACCCCCGACCCTGATGGACAGATTACCTTATTACAACCTTTCGGCAATCAATGTCACTGGGGAGGTTGGCAGCCGGATGGGATCACCCTCGCCGACCCACTACTGACCTTTGCTGAACTCTGTGGCAGCGCAACGGATCAGGTCGCTGATAAGCTTTATCACCAGTATTTAACCCCCAGATTGGGCTATTGACATGGAGAAACTCCGCACTCTGCTCCACGGCATGAAGAATAAAGGATATAAAACCTACAAACAGCTACAAGGGACCTATAACTTCCACCGCTTTCAGCTCAGTATCGACCATGTTCAAGGTGATCCCTTCGCTCTACCGTCACGGATCAGCGTGCAACTCTCAGGGGATCAACACGGGATTCCGCCGCTCTTCTGGGAGAAGCGGATTCAGCAAACGGCACTGGAAGACTTCCTCGGGCGGGCGATCCATACCGCGATTAAAAAACATGTCAAAGGGGGGCGGGGGACCGGACGCAGTGGCGAGATGGAAATTTCTATAAACGGGCAGCAGGTCCTTCAGCGTAATGCGGTGCTGTTAGATGACCAGCAACTTGAAGCCCGATTACTGTTTGCATTACCCGGATCCGGACGTTCAATTCTGGCTGATGAAGCCGCCACGATGTTTTTCACCGAACTGCCACAGATCATCGACGAAAGTCTGATATCGACACAGAACTCTCTCCTGAAGATGAAGCAACACATCGACCAGATCGAAGATCAAGACAATTTGCGGGGACAACTCAAACAGCTCAATGGCGTGGCTTTTATCGCCGACGGATCAATCCTTCCCCGCCACAGCGGCATTGATGACCATCCGTTGATTGATGGCGTCCCCTTTAAAGCCCCGGAAGAACTTAAGATCAACGTCAAACTGCCACATCGTGGATTGATCTCCGGCATGCTCATTCCCACTGGCGTCACCCTAATTGTCGGCGGTGGTTTTCATGGGAAATCAACCGTGCTGCATGCCCTTGAACGGGGGATCTATAACCATATCCCAGGAGATGGCAGAGAGTTGGTGACAACCACCGCCTCGGCAGTAAAGATCCGCGCCGAAGATCACCGGACGATCAACCATGTCAACATCAGCCCTTTTATTGCCACCCTCCCCGGCAAGCGGACGACTGAAAGTTTTTCAACTGACAATGCCAGTGGCAGCACATCACAGGCCGCTAATATCATCGAAGCTCTCGAATGCAACTGCACATGCTTACTGATTGACGAGGATACCTCGGCGACAAATTTCATGATTCGTGACCAACGCATGCGCAAGCTCGTCCCAGACAATCAGGAGCCCATCACCCCATTGTTGTATCGAATTCGTGAACTCTACGAAAACAAGGGAATCTCAAGTATTATTGTCACGGGTGGTTCTGGCGATTATCTGGCGGTGGCCGATCGGGTTATTATGCTGGATAACTATCAACCCTTTGATGTCTCAGAAAAAGCGAAATCTATCGCGGGCAGAAAACCTATGCCAGCAACACCACGGATGCCATTCAAAACCGGACAACAACGACAGGTTGATTTAACCATTCACCCCTTGCCACGACAGCGCGAAGCAAAAATTCAGGTCCGCGAGCAAAGACTGTTAGAGTACGGTCAGAAAAGAATTGATCTTTCCCAAGTTGAACAACTTCTCGACAGCGGTCAGACTGAAGCCATCGGGCGCATCCTCCTCTGGTGCCACCGACACCACCCAGAACAAAAACTCGGAGTCCTGGACACCTTGCAACAGGCGGTTGAACAGGTTGAGCAGCAAGGGCTCGACATCTTGCTACCGTGGAAAGCTGGACATCTAGCACTGCCACGACTGTACGAAGTTGTCGCGGCCGCCAATCGGCTCCGTCCCGGAGCTGAAAAGGGCGTTTAATCCTGACCGCCACTGATTCTATCCTTGTCCCGACTGCTTGAAACTGTTAAACAAGATGGCGATAAGCATTTTGGTCATCATCAACCTGGACTTTACCATGACGTTTACCCCCAAAATTCTCAATTTTCTTGATCGTACTGGCTTTCGTCTGTTAATTCTGGCTATTCCAGTGGGGATTGTCGCTGGGTTCGGAGCTCTGGCTTTCTACTTCGCCACCAACAGTGTCGAACATTTGATGTTGGGAAAAATCGGCAACTTTCATCCCCCATTGGAGGGGACTCCAGAAAGCTCTTTTACCCATTTTATCGATAGCCTTTCTTTCCCCTACCGATGGTGCCTATTCTTGCTGCCAGCTTTGGGTGGGTTACTTTCAGGTTGGCTGGTTTACACCTTTGCTCCCGAAGCAGAAGGACATGGTACCGACGCCGCAATTGAAGCCTTCCATCGCAAAGGGGGGGTGATCCGGGGACGGGTTCCCATTATCAAAACATTCGCTTCGGTGATTACGATCGGCACTGGAGGTTCAGCCGGTCGTGAGGGTCCTATCGCCCAGATTGGTGCCGGGTTCGGCTCTTTTATGGCGACAAAACTTGGCCTCTCAGCTCAAGATCGACGACTGCTACTGATGGCCGGAATGGCTGGCGGAATTGGCGCCACGTTCCGCTCCCCTCTCGGTGGCGCTCTGTTTGCCGCCGAAGTCCTCTATCGGGACCCTGATTTTGAACATGAGGGGTTAATCCCGTGTATTATTTCATCGATTATCGCTTACTCCCTATTCGGCGCAATCACGGGCTGGGCTCCGCTACTGGACACCCCGTTATTTCTCTTCAATAAACCTTCAGAGCTGCTGTTATATCTGGGCCTTGGAATCATTTGTGCTCTGTTCGGCGTCTTCTATGTCAAATTTTTCTACGGTATGCGCGATCTGTTCCGTCAACTGGCACTGCCCAACTGGCTGAAACCCGCCCTGGGGGGACTACTCCTGGGCATCCTGGCCATGTTCGTGCCACAAGTCCTGGGTTCAGGCTATGGCTGGGTTCAAGCCGCCCTCTACGGCCAAATGGCCCTTTGGGTGATGTTGGTTGTCGCCATCGCTAAAGTCGTTGCCACCAGTCTGACTATCTCTTCGGGTGGTTCGGGGGGAGTCTTTGCCCCCAGCCTTGTCATTGGTGCGATGTTGGGGGGAACCTTTGGTGCAACCGCAGAAATTCTCTTTCCGATGTTAGTACAGGATCCACGCGCTTATGTCCTGGTGGGGATGGCCGGTTTCTTTGCTGGGGTTTCCAATGCGCCTGTCGCGACCCTGATCATGGTCAGCGAATTAACTGGAAATTACAGCTTACTGGCACCGCTGATGCTGGTCTGTGTCGTCGCCATGATCGTCATGCGCAAGAACAGTATCTACGAGAAGCAAGTCGCTAGCCGCTTTGACTCACCGGCTCATCTCGGTGACTTTGTTATCGATATTCTCGAAGGGGTTAAAATTCAGAGCATCGCCGCAAAGGGAAGCAAACCGACCCTGATTCCAGAAGGGATGACTCTGCCCGATATTCTCGATAAAATCGCTCCGGCAAAAACCAGTTATTACCCGGTCGTCAATGCCGAGCAGCAGATGGTGGGAATTTTCTCCATGACCGATATTCGCCGTATTCTCAACGATGATATTCCCCCAACCTTGGTGATTGCCGGGGACATCGCCACCAGAAATGTGATTACGGCGACCCCGGATGAATGCTTGACCGATGTCATGAAAAAATTGACGGCACGCAATCTGGACGAAATTCCAGTCGTTGCGACGGATACCCCGCAACAAGTCCTGTACATGATGTCGCGGCGTAGCTTACTGGCACATTATGCAGAACAGATGGAAAAGACCAAAACGGACTATCAAAGAACCTGAGAAAAGTTCTTTGTATTTATCAGATCACCTAACCGAAGGATTATAACAAATGAAAGCGTACGACTTTATCGTCATTGGTGGGGGCATCATTGGTTTGGCAACGGCTCGACAATTACAACAACAGTATCACGGGGCAAAAATTGTCGTCCTTGAAAAGGAAAAAGAACTCGCCAGCCATCAAACCCGGCATAACAGTGGCGTCATTCATGCTGGAGTCTATTATGCCCCAGGCAGCTTGAAAGCCCGTTTTTGTCGTGAAGGAAATCTTGACACCAAGCAGTTCTGCCGCGAACACGATATCCCCTTTCGCGAAACCGGCAAGCTCCTGGTCGCAACTGATGAGCAGGATGCTGTGCGGATGCAAGATCTGCTGGAGCGTTGCCGGAAGAATGAGATTAAAACCGAAGTCTTCGATCAGCAACAGTTGCACGAATTTGAACCCAATGTCGTTGGCGTCGCTGCGACATGGGTTGCCTCATCGGGGATTGTCGACTACGAACAGGTAGCACAAAAGCTGGCTGAACAAATCCGTTCTGCCGGAGGAGAGATCTACCCTAACTGTCGGGTCACCGGATTGTCAGAGAGCGCTGATATGGTGGTTAAAACCACTTTGGGAACCTTCTCCGGCCGTTTTCTGGTCAGTTGTGCCGGCCTCTATTCTGATCGCATCATCCAAATGCTCGGCCAACAACCAACCTTTAAAATTCTCCCTTTCCGTGGTGAATACTTTCAACTCCCAAAAGAGAAAAGTCAGATTGTCACCCACCCGATCTACCCGATTCCCAATCCGGACTTGCCATTTTTGGGCATCCACCTGACTCCGATGATAGATGGCACCCTGACTGTCGGCCCCAACGCCACTCTGGCATTAGCGCGCGAAGGTTACAGCCGCTGGAAAATCGACCTGCACGACTTGATAGAGATGCTCAGCTACTCAGGCCTCTACCGCTTGGTGATGAAATATCCTCTGCCAACTTTGATGGAATTAAAAAATTCACTCTACCGTCCCGGATATCTAAAACTTGTCAACCGTTATTGTCCTCAAGTCACTTTGAGCGATTTACGCCCCTATCCTGCCGGGGTCCGGGCGCAAGCAGTTAAGGCCGACGGGACCACATTGGATGACTTTCTCTTTGTTGAGAGTGAACGCTCTCTGATCGTTGGCAACGCACCATCACCAGCCGCAACCTCAGCAATGCCGATCGCCCGG
This sequence comes from Desulfuromusa kysingii, assembly GCF_900107645.1. Lineage (GTDB taxonomy): Bacteria > Desulfobacterota > Desulfuromonadia > Desulfuromonadales > Geopsychrobacteraceae > Desulfuromusa > Desulfuromusa kysingii. Next base: position 361,181 of record NZ_FNQN01000001.1, on the reverse strand, counting down.
CATATTTGTGATAAGGTGTCGAAGCTGATTGCTTAAAATTTCTGATGCCACATTTCAGTTACAGTGACCAGTCGGAGGCTGAGAAATACCGTATTCCCAGCCTCCTGTTTCAAGCTATTGCCCCCTCAGCGCAGTCAATCAAGGCAGCCATAATCATCCTCAGATAAGGATCAATACGCGTGAAAATTAAATGGAAAATCATTTCTTTAGTCATGCTGATTGTATTTGCCGGGTGTGCGACATTCATGATCCTGATCGTTTCTCAGGATAAAAGAAATCTCGATGCCGAAATCGCCCAAGAAATCAAAAGTATCAAAAGTATTGTCAATCTGCTGGAAAAGGAGAAATATCAAACTTACCGCCGCCGGATTCGAAGCTTCGTCACTGATAACAGCGCTACCCAAGATTCTCTTCTGACCGCATTCGCACATCAAAACCGGGAGGTCTTACTCACCAGAAGTCAACCTATTTTTAACCATCTACAACATGCAAACCCTTATTTTTCTACTCTCTCCTGGATCACATTAGACAATCGGAATTTCCTCCGGGTGCATCGCCCGAATGGACTCTCTGATGACGATATCAGCACCATGCGTCCTGACATTGTTACCGCAAATGCAAGCCATTCACAGATTGCCAGCTATATGGTTGCCAAAACCGGATTGCAGTACCGCATTGTACAACCAGTTGATTATGCAGGAGAACATGTCGGTGCGGTGCAGTTTGGCATTGACACAAAGTTGTTACTGGATTCCATTGAGGAACAACTGGAGATGCCTGTGGCTTTGGTCATCTCCCGCAACAAAGCTCAATTTATCACTAACGCCAAAACCCCTTCATGGCACAATTCAACCCACACTATATATGCTAGCCAACGGAACATCCTTCAAACTCCGGGCAAAGAAGTTGACTGGTCTCTTGACATCCAGAGAATCATCCTCCAAGACAGGAGCTACCGCTTCGTCCGCGTTTTTGACTTTTTAAATTACTCACATGAACCACAAGGAAGTCTGTTTGTTGCCATTGATACAACTCTCCGCGAGATAAGCCTTTCGCAAAATATTTGGTTGATGACTCTTATCAGTGCCGCCGGGCTATTCTTCTCTTTTATCATTCTTAACCTCAGCTTTAATAAACTGGTGGGAACCATTGAAACACTCAACAATAAACTACAAAAAAGCAATAAGGACCTTGAGACGACAGTCAGGCTACGGACGGCGTCACTTCAACGTAGTGAGGAGCGATTTAAAAACCTCTCAGGTCTGACTTTTGAGGGAATCATCCTGCATCAGCAAGGGGTTGTGTTAGACGTCAATGAATCATTTCTGGAACTATCCGGCTACAACCGAGATGAACTCATTGGCAAAAATCTCATTGAATTAGTCGTCCCGGAGGATCAGCAGGAGATTGTCAGAAACAATATTGACTATGATCTGCCGGCACTTTACGAAATTTTGGCACGTAAAAAAGACGGAACCATGGTCCCGGCGGAAATTCAATCCAAAAATGTCAAGAATGAGAGGGGACATTATCGGGTGACCGCCGTCCGGGATATCTCCCAACGCAAGCAGATTGAAAGAAAGTATGAAATCCTCGTCCAGGGGGTCAGTATGGGAATTGCTCTTGCTGATGCTGAAACCGGTGTCATTGTTGAGTGTAACGATGCCCTCATGAAAATGCTTAAGCGGGAACGGCGCGAATTAATTGGTCAGACGCAATCAATTCTCCACCCGAACCAGACAATGAGCGGAGACCTGACCGCTGCATTTGTGCAGCATCGCGATACCGTCCCCCAATACGCGACCCGTAACCAGCTGCTAACCAAGGATGGAAAACGGATTGAGGTTGAAATCAGAGCTCATACGATTGAATACGATGGTCGGAAAATGATGCTTGGCCTCTTCCATGACGTTACAGAACAATTGAAACTGGAAGAACAATTACGACAAAAATATAAAATGGAAGCGATTGGTGTGATGGCGGGAGGGATCGCTCACAATTTCAATAATTCCCTGGCTATTATTTTAGGCAACCTGGAAATGGCTCAACGAAAATTCTCCCAACCAGAGAAAGTTAGGAATTTCATAGAGAATGCCAAAATAGCCACATTGCGTTCTCGTGACCTGGTGACCCAAATCATGACCTACAGCCGTAAAGGGATCAGCAAGAAAGATAAAGCCCCCCTGACCTTGGTGACAAATGAAATCCAGAAATTGATCGGCTCAACGTTGCCAACAACCATCAACTTCAACATTGTCACCTCCTCGAAAGCTTCAGAGTACAGGGTCAATGTTGATCCGAGCCGCATTCATGAAGCATTGCTGAACCTGTGTAACAACGCGGTACAGGCGATGGATGAAAAAGGCGACCTCACCATCACCGTGCAGGATGTCCCCTTGCGCCAACAAGATATTCCGGCGCAATATCCAAATTGTCATCCGGGAGACTATATCAAGCTCAGTGTTCAAGATACTGGTTGCGGCATGGAACAGGAGACCATTTCACGAATTTTTGATCCCTTCTTCACCACCAAAGAGGTTGATAAAGGAACGGGAATGGGACTGGCCTCGGTGCAAGGAATTATGGACCAACATCATGGTCTGATAAAGGTACGGAGTACCCCTGGACACGGGAGCACCTTTGAGCTCTATTTCCCCGTGTTTGATGGCCCCTCAATCGCGCATCAAAAGGTATTGGAGGATCCCCCTCAAGAAGGGACGGAGTCAATTCTGCTCATAGACGATGATCAAATGATCATTGAACTCGGCGAGCAGATGCTCAAAGAACTTGGCTATCAGATCACGACAGCGTCATCCGGGGCGGCTGCTTTGCAGTTGATAGAGGACAAGCCGCATCGCTTTGAATTGATTATAACCGACCAGACAATGCCAGAAATGACGGGTCAAGAGCTGGTTCAGAAAATCAGGAAAATGAATCCACAGGTGCCAATCATCCTGTCGACCGGGTACAGCTCTAAAGTCGCCAAAGAGGATATCCAAAAGTTTGGATTTTCGGCATATTGCCGTAAGCCACTGTGCCTCAATGAGCTGGCGAAGGTGATAAGGGAATTACTTGATACGTAAGGCGATAACCACCCTTGCATGCAAACGGGCAGAAATTATTTTTCTGCCGATTGGTCACGCAAGCGGCGGAAAATATCACGATACGCACGGCGATCATCATGATGCTGAACCGACCGCGCCAACCGGGAGATGGTGTTGCGATCAATATCAGGCATTAATTCAAGCATCTCGGCGAAAGCAGCGGCAAAACTATCGACATCACAGAGTCGGTCTCGCAATTTTTCCAGTTGGTGAAATTGCTTTTTTTCACCCCGCGAAACTTGATCGAGCCCCTCTAACTGCAGCAGCAGATTGTCCAAAGCCCCTTCTGACTTACGTATCATTCCTGCCAGGTGTTTCAGTTGGCGTCGCTGTGAACTGAGTCCTTTGGTTGTACGTGCCAGCTCAGCTTCTTTAGCAATCTCGACAGGAAGATCAAGCTGGGCAAACTGCTTGTCCGTTAAATTTGTGATCTGAGCGGCAATTTCCTCAATCTGTTTTGCCTGCTGCTTTTTTTTGGTGCGGCTCAGGGGCAGATTATCTGCTGCAAATTCATCCATTTTTATGTCATATCTCCAAATTATAATATTCATTTAAATCGCCGACAAAGACACATGAGGAGTTGAGCAAAAATAACCGTGCCGCCAGTCGGTACTATTGATAACCCCGCAAACCTACCCTGAGATCATGAGGAGGGTCAATTGAGAAAATTCCTGCCTGACTATCAGTTTTTTGTTATGATTCAGTTGATAATCAGGCTAGGGGTTCATCAATGACAACTGAACCAACCGCCCACAGGCTTTGCAACCACTTAATCTCTAGCTGAGAAGTTCAATTTGATGCAATATTCTCTGGTCAGCGTTAAACAAAAATTAAAGTTGGATCGTTTATGAATAATAAGGAATTGGCACGCTTACTCCGATCACTGGCCGATGGTCAGATCAGTGTTGATGATGGGGTCGAACGGCTGAAACAGCTGCCATTTGAAGACCTTGGCATTGCCCAGATTGATCACCACCGCACCCTTCGACAGGGGGTTCCAGAGGTTGTCCTCGGGGAAAGAAAAAGTTTGGAACAACTGCGAATCATTGTTGCCGCGATGGCCAAGCAGGATCAGAATATTCTTGTCACCCGCCTGGATAATGAAAAAGCAACCGCACTTTGTAACCAGTTTCCGGAGGCAGAGTACGATATTGATGCCCGTACTTTTTGCCTGATTCAACAAAAAACAAAGATCACCGGCCAAGGTAAAATTCTGGTGATCTGTGCGGGGACATCTGATATCCCTGTTGCTCGCGAAGCAGCGATAACCGCCAGAATGCTTGGCAATGACGTTGAGGAACTGATTGACGTCGGGGTTGCAGGGATTCATCGTTTGCTGGCCCGCCAAGAATTACTCAATGAAGCCGCGGTACTGATTGTCATCGCTGGAATGGAAGGGGCCTTACCTTCTGTGGTTGGAGGGTTGGTCGCGGTCCCGGTGATCGCCGTCCCGACGTCGGTGGGGTACGGGGCCTCTTTTGGAGGGATTGCCGCTTTGCTCGGGATGCTCAACTCCTGTGCCAGCGGCGTGACGGTTGTCAACATCGACAATGGTTTCGGTGCAGCTTTTGCGGCAAATAGGATTAATCAGAAAAAGAATTAGTGACAATCAACGATAAAACACAAAGACACTGAAAAAGGCAAAATATCTTGTTTTTTTCTGTGTCTCTGCGGTCGTAATTCAAGAGGACATAACTTATGAAAACTCTCTACCTTGATTGCTTTTCCGGAATCTCCGGTGACATGTTTCTCGGCCTGTTGCTGGACCTTGGTGTCGAACAACAAGCCCTGGAGCAAGAGCTGGCGAAACTACCAATCAGCGGATATAAACTTGATGTTGGCCGCGAACAACGACATGGCATTGAAGGGATCCGATTACAGGTGGGATGCGAAGAGACGCACCATCACCGCAGCTGGAGTACCATCGATGCAATGTTAGCTGAGAGCAATCTGCAAACATCAGTAAAACAACTTGCTCGCAACTTTTTCCGGCGCCTTGGAGAGGCTGAAGCCCAGGTTCATGGAATTGATATCGATCGGGTTCATTTTCACGAAGTTGGCGCCGTCGATGCCATTGTTGACCTGGTCGGTTCGGCAATCGGCTTACACCTCCTAGGAGTCACAAAAGTCCTTTGTTCTCCCCTGCCCCTTTCACGCGGCATGAGTCATTGCGCACATGGAGCATTGCCACTACCGGCCCCGGCAACCCTGGAAATATTACAAGGAAAACCTGTCTACGATAGTCACATTGAGAAGGAGCTGGTCACCCCCACCGGAGCAACAATTGCGGCGGAATTAGCGGAGTTCGGTCCTTTGCCCACGTTCTCTCCGGAAAAAACCGGCTACGGTGTCGGCGGCTGGGAACTTGAAGACCGTCCCAATCTGCTGCGCGGCATCCTGTTTGAAGATCATGTCGCCAGTAATGTGACGGATAAAGTCCAGATTCTTGAAAGTAACATTGATGACTCAACCCCAGAACAACTCGGCAACTTGATGGAATTGTTATTATCAGCTGGAGCTTTGGACGTCGGTTATCTCCCGTTACAAATGAAAAAAAATCGACCAGGTCAGCTGCTGACGGTCATCTGTCGTCCACAGCAAGCAACACAATTAGCGACCCTGATAATGCGAGAGAGTAGCGCAATCGGTGTCCGCAGTAGCGACTGTCATCGCTATTGCCTCAACCGGCGCAGCAAAAAAGTGATGACCGAGCTTGGAACTGCTCAAGTAAAATTAGTTTATGAAGGGTCACAGTTTCTACGCCTCAGTCCCGAGTATGATGATTGCCTAAGGCTATCCCGGGAAAGTGGGCAGTCATTGCAACAGATTTACCGACAGGTCGAAACAGCGGCCTACGAACAGTTGGACCTTAGCAGCGAGGAGAGCTCTGATGACCGATGAAAATCAAATAGAGACTGGGGGTTACCGTAAGTTAGTTTTATTTTTAAGCAGTAATGGTGGCCTCGGTTATGCCCCCATAGCATCGGGAACCTTTGGCACTTTAGCCGGAATCCCTGCATTTTATTACCTCTCCCGGTTTTCCTGGCCGCTACAGCTACTCACCCTTGTTGCCATCCTCTTTTTAAGCTTCTGGGTCTGCGATGTTGCCGGAAAATACTATAACGAAGCCGATGATGGACGCATTGTCATTGATGAACTGGTAGGCTTTCTGGTCACCACCGCCTTCCTCCCCTTTTCCTGGTCAACAGCGATCCTTGCTTTTATCTGGTTCCGGATTTTTGATATCGTGAAACCACCCCCGGCGAGTTGGTTTGACCGGGAGATGAAAAACGGCCTCGGGGTCACATTGGATGATGTTATGGCTGGGATCTACGCGGCGATCTTGCTGCGTGTATGTCTGGCCCTTTTTTCCTAGTAAAGGTAGGCCTGGTGCCTGTCCAGTTCACGTTTCGGAGTTCTACATGCCCCCCTTTGACATCGCCATATTGACCACAGGAGACGAACTCCTCAGCGGAGAAATCAGCGACAGCAACACCAGAACAGTTGCCGAAATCCTCTCCACTTACGGTTATCGACTCCGCTGCTCCCTGTCGGTTCCAGATCAGGAAAAAGAAATTGTCGCGGCACTGCAATACCTGATGAGTCACGTTCAATTCATCATCGTGACCGGTGGACTGGGTTCCACGGGTGATGATCGCACCGCCCGGGCGGCAGCAAGAGCCCTTGGCCAACCACTGGTGGTCAACGATGTGGCGCTGGAACTGATAAGAGAATGGTTTGCACAACGCAATTTCTCGATGGAGCCCAACAACGAAAGACAAGCGCTGTTACCGCAATTGGCGCAGCCGCTTAAAAACCCGTTGGGCACCGCCCCCGGATTTCGACTACAACATCGAAACGGTTGCGAACTTTTCTTTCTGCCGGGGGTTCCAGCAGAGATGCAGGCCATGTTCAAACAATCGGTGTTCCCCGTCCTCCAGCAGAAAATGCCCAACGTCAGTCCACGGCAGCAACGTACGTTTAAGCTATTTGGTCTGTCAGAACCAAAAATTGACCAGCTGATTCCTTACCAACAACTGCCCGCAGGAGTTGATGTCGCCTTTGCCCTCGACTTTCCATTAGTGCTCCTCAAACTGAAAGCAACCGGGAAAGATGCAGCATCGAGTCTTGATCAAGCAGAAGCTCTAGTTCTTAATAAACTGGGAGACTATGTGATCGCCAAAAATGGTGAGACCCCCGAAGGCAATGTCAGTAAATTGCTCAGCAATGCCGGCTTAACCCTGTCTCTCGCAGAATCATGTACTGGTGGCCTGCTGAGCGCAATGCTCACCAGTCAACCCGGAGCCTCAGCCTTTCTGGAACGCGCGGGGGTCACTTATGCCGACTCGGCCAAACAGGACTGGTTGAACGTCCCGGCGTTACTATTACAGCAACATGGCGCCGTCAGTGAAAACTGTGCTCGAGCCATGGCCAGTGGGCTAAGACAGAACACGCGGACCGATTTATCGCTGGCAATCACCGGAATTGCAGGTCCGGGTGGCGGTACGGCAGAAAAACCGGTGGGCACTGTCTTCATCTCCTTGGCCAGTGCCAGCGGTGTACATGTCAAGAGGTACACTTTTTCCGGAGATCGCAACCAGATTCAGCGGATGAGCGCGACAATGGCATTGGAGTGGTTGCGCCGTTTTACCTTGCAACAGATGGAAAAATAGCCGTCACAGAAACAATATTGCCTCGACAGCAGCAAAAAAAAGTTTTAATGTTAGCCTTTGAGGGGGGAAATAATTCCAAATAACTCTGCAATCAGACCCGAGTCAAACCTACGACTTTTTCTGTCACATTGACATGAGACATTTCGGGGAGAGTTAATAAATTAAACGATAAAACCATTTAAAATAACGATAGAAAAACGGGAGGAAAAATGTCTGACGAAAACCGTAACCGTGCCCTAGACTTAGCCATGGGACAGATCGAAAAACAATTTGGCAAAGGCAGCATTATGCGCCTTGGCTCTGATTTTCAGATGCCTGCCGTTGAAACTATTTCCACTGGTGCCCTGAGCCTCGACCTTGCACTGGGAGTCGGCGGAATTCCCAAAGGACGGATCATTGAGGTCTTTGGCCCAGAATCTTCTGGTAAAACCACCCTCGCCTTGCATATTCTTGCCGAAGTACAGAAACAAGGAGGAGTTGCAGCATTTATTGATGCGGAGCATGCCCTAGATATCCAGTACGCCCAAAACCTTGGCGTTAAAGCGGATGACCTCTTGATCAGTCAGCCAGACACTGGTGAGCAAGCGCTGGAGATCACTGAAATGCTGGTTCGAAGCGGCGCTATTGATCTGCTCGTCATTGATTCAGTTGCAGCTCTCACACCACGCGCTGAAATTGAAGGGGAAATGGGTGATTCCCATATGGGACTCCAAGCCCGCTTAATGTCCCAGGCCCTACGAAAATTAACCGGCATCGTCAGCAAATCCAATTGCACCATCATTTTCATCAACCAGATCCGGATGAAAATCGGGGTGATGTTCGGCAACCCTGAAACCACAACCGGGGGCAACGCTCTGAAGTTCTACTGCTCTGTCCGGCTCGATATCCGGCGCATCGCCTCCCTTAAGCAAGGGCAGGATGTGGTCGGCGGCAGGACCCGGGTCAAGGTGGTCAAAAACAAAGTTGCTCCCCCCTTCAAGCAAGCTGAATTTGATATTATGTATGGAGCTGGCATCTCTCGTGAAGGGGACCTTCTCGACCTTGGCGTCGACAACGATATCGTCGAAAAAAGCGGCTCCTGGTTCTCATATAAGGGCGAACGTGTTGGTCAAGGGCGTGAGAATGCAAAACAATACTTAAAAGAACATCCTGAAATCACCAATGAAATTGACGCCACCCTTCGTGAACTCTATGGCGTTGGAGCCGGAGAAACCAAGCCTGAGACAGGAACCGATTAACATACCTAAATTGTAAAGTGGAAGAGGATATAATCATGAATTTAAATGACATTCTTGGCATGGCTCTTAAGTCAAATACCTCGGATATCCACCTCAAAGCTGGACTACCACCGGTCTACCGTATCGACGGCAATCTTCGTCCCCTGCCAAAAGCGCCGAGACTGACCGCTGAGGGTGTGCGTAACATGTGCGTCGCGATAATGAACGAGCGACAGTTGGCGACATTTGAAGAGGCGAACGAAGTTGATTTGGCCTACGGGGTTCCGGGACTGGGCCGTTTTCGGGCCAATGTTTTTATGCAACGCAATTCTGTCTCAGCGGTGTTTCGCGCCATCCCTTTTAAAATTCCGACACTTGATGACTTGTTGATGCCGCATATTTTAAAAAAGATCGCCGAAGAGCAGCGGGGGTTAGTTTTAGTTACCGGAGCGACTGGATCAGGGAAATCAACAACCCTTGCCGCCATGATCGACTATATCAACAGTCATCGAACAGCTCATATTGTCACTGTTGAAGATCCGATCGAATACTTGCACCGTGACCGCAAGTGCATTATCAACCAGCGGGAGGTCGGGTTTGATACCGCAGGCTTTGCCCCAGCGCTCAAAAGTTCTCTCCGTCAAGATCCCGATGTCATTCTGGTTGGCGAAATGCGGGATATAGAGACAACCGAAACAGCTCTGGCGGCAGCGGAAACCGGTCATCTGGTCTTATCGACACTACATACCGTGGATGCTCCGGAAACCATTTCACGAATAGTCTCCATGTTCCCACCGCATCAGCACCGTCACATCCGTTTACAGCTTTCTAATGTCCTTAAGGGGGTTATTTCCCAGAGGTTGATTCCACGAATTGAAGGGACCGGGAGGGTTGCAGCCGTTGAAGTCATGGTTTCAACCGGTCGAATTCGCGAATTGATCGATGATCAGGAAAAAACCCTCCTTTTAAGAGACACCATTGCCAAAGGTTATACGACCTACGGGATGCAAACCTTTGATCAAGCGCTGATGGATCTGGTCAAGAGAAAGATCATCAGTTACGACGAGGCGCTACGGCAAAGCTCTAACCCGGATGACTTTAAGCTCAAATTTTCTGGTATTGACTCGACCTCTGACGCTTCATGGGGCGAGTTTGAGCGTGGCAAAGATCAAGAAGAGATAGACGCCCAGACAGAGGAAGCTGAAGGACTGGACGACGATGGAAAAATCGAAGTCGAAAGATTCTAAATCTTTTGCCGCGGCTCTGCGGGTCCTTAGCCGGCGTGACCGAAGTGAAACCGAACTGCGACAAAAACTTGAGCAGTTCGGTTTTTCTCTATCGGCCATCGACACGGCGATAGCGAAATGTCGGGAGTACAATTACTTAAATGACGAACGCTACGCGCTGGAGCGAGCCCGCTCATTCATGCGCAGTGGTCGTGGTGTGGGCGTCAAAATCATGTTTGATTTGCGCCGACGCGGAATTGATGAACTGACTGCGCAGCATGCGGTGGAAGCTGCTGCCGCTGAATTTTCACCGACACAAATTCTCCATGAACAACTCAACCGTCGCTTTCCAACATTCAATTATGATACGGCAAATGCCCAGGAACGACGCCGCGTGGTCAGCTTTTTCCAGCGCCGCGGCTTTGGCCTTGAGGCTATTTTTCAGGTGGTCAAGCAAAACCAACTTGACCACTAGAAGTAGTGACGTTACCCGCTGAAGACCGTAAACAAAACCACCTATTCATTTTATAAATCCATAACATTGTGTTCATTAAAAATATCAATTTGACATGGTCGTTCCTATCCCCTATTCATAACTTCTATTCAAAAATCACTTATGTGATTTAAAAACATTTTTCACAAATATCATCGTTAAAACTGTTAGTTAAAGCAGGTTTTCCCCTGGCCAGAACTTCGAAAGATAGCAATCATAATGGATTTTCCTCACGGCATCAATCAACCTAAAGCCATCAGACCCGCTCTCCTTGAGCAGTTACAACAGATCTCCTCCACCTGCACCCAATGTGGTGCCTGTGTCAAAGACTGCACGTTTCTGACCCATTATGGAAATCCCAAAAGCATTGCAGACAACTACAATCCAGAGCAGCAATCCTTTTTGCGCCTCCCCTTTGAATGCAGCCTGTGCAATCTATGCACTGTCGTCTGCCCTAAAGATATTAATCCATCAAGAATGTTTCTGGAAATGCGTCGAGAGACTTTTGATCGGGGTGCAGCGGACCTGCCTGAACATCGTGTGCTCCGCCGCTATGAAAAAGTCGGGACCTCGAAACGTTTCACCTGGTACGCGTTTCCAGAGAATTGCGATACCATTTTCTTCCCTGGTTGCGCCCTGACAGGGACCCGACCGCAAATAACCTTGCAGACCTATGCTCTGCTGCAGAAGACGGTCCCTAACCTCGGAATTGTCCTTGATTGTTGCACCAAACCATCTCATGACCTCGGTGACAGCGACCACTTCAATGCCATGTTCGGCGAATTGAAGGGGTATCTGTTAGACCATGGGATCAAAACGGTACTAACCGCCTGTCCCAACTGTCTTGAAGTCTTTACCCAGCATGGTAAAGAACTCAACACACGCAGCATCTACGATCTCTTAAACGAGATTCAGCAACCGTCACCTGAAGCACAGCAAGTGGCAGGAATTATCAGCATCCACGATCCATGCATCTCTCGCTGTCGTACGGCGACTCAGGACTCGGTCAGAGCGCTGATCACCAACATGGGGTTGCAGATTGAAGAGCCTTCGCACAGTCGACAAAAAACCCTTTGTTGCGGAGCGGGAGGGGGAGTTGGCTGTCTCGCGCCAGAAAAATCGGAGGCGTGGACCCAACAGCGCGTCGATGAAGCGGGTGAACATCGCATCGTCAGCTACTGCGCCAGTTGCACCCACACCTTTGGGGCTCACGCCCCTAGCAGCCACGTACTCGATCTGCTCATCAGCCCTGAAAAAGCGATGCAGAATAAGATGTCCGAATCCAAGCCGCCGTTCACCTATCTCAACCGTCTCAAGGTTAAAAAGCACCTACAGCGCAATGTCGCCGCGGCCGTCACTCGGGAACGGATATTACCCAGCGACACGCAGATGCGAAGCCCAATCCTAAAAAAACTGGCGATCCTGACACTCTTGGTGCTGGCCTTTTTTACCGCTCGTAGCAGTGGTGCCATGGAGTATCTTGATCAGGACAAGCTACAGACACTAATTCAAAGTTACGGAGCTCTAGCTCCAATTGTTTACATGTTGATTTATACCATTGCCCCAAGCCTGTTTATACCGGGGATCCCCATTGCAATTGTCGGTGGAATCCTATTCGGTCCATTCTGGGGGGTTGTTTACACCATAACCTCTTCAACTTTGGGGGCCAGTCTTGCATTTTTGATTTCTAGATATTTGGCTCGTGACCTGATCGAACGACGCCTGCAAGGGTCTCATTGGCAACAGTTAGAACAACGGGTGGAAAAAAGTGGTTGGAAAATGGTCGCCTTAACCCGTCTGATCCCCCTGTTCCCATACAATCTGTTGAATTACGCTTTCGGCCTGACCAAGATCAAGTTCAGCCAATATGTTCTTGCCACATTTCTATTTATGTTGCCTGGTTGTATTGCGTTTATCACTTTTTCCAGTTCGCTACCAGATCTGCTGCAAGGGCATATTTCCCCTGCTTTTAAGGTCGGACTCGCCCTTGTTATCGGCGTTTCACTGCTACCAATGGGTTATAAATGGATTAAAAGATTCCGAGGACAAACGGCAGAATAGCTGTCAAAAGACAAGTGATCGATATGTCGCAGATAGTCAATAACGGTGCAATTCACAGATTAACCAACAGGCTCTCCAGCCCTCCAGGGCGATGGTGCTACCACCTGTTGAAGCTGGTACTGGTCATTGTCTTTCTCTGGTCTGGTATCTCCAAAGCGATCCACCCGCTGCAATTTGCTGAAATTATCGGCGCCTACGGGTTACTCCCTGAGGTGTTGATATTTCCTGTTGCTATCAGCTTGATCTCTCTGGAGATTATTGCCGCTATTGGACTGATTTTTGACAAACGTGGATCCCTGTCTTTAATAACCCTGATGATGATTCTCTTTATGGGAATCTTAATCTACGGTATCACTCTCGGGCTCGACATAGATTGTGGCTGTTTCGGCCCAGAAGACCCTGAAGCTGAAGCATTCCACAATTTGCGTGGGGCACTGTATCGCGATTTTTCACTTATGTTCGCCATTGTCTACCTGTACTTATGGCGTTTCACTAACCGCCTGACACCGTCCCCATGGTGGGGACATGGCGACAACCAAGCACAAACCAAGGAGGTTTAACATGCTGCGCAACCGATTCATCACTTCTCTTTGTCTTCTAGGGGCTCTCTGCCTGTTCAGTTCACCGGCTTTGAGCTTCGATAACAAGTTTGAAAAAGAAGTTAAAGCGGAACAACAAGCGGTCAAATTATTGCGCGAAGTCCAACGCGGAGAATACGGTATTGTCACCACCGCTGAACTGAAAAAATGGCAGGACGATGGCAAAGAGATGTTGATCATTGACACCATGCCTCTGGAGGAAAGCTATAAAAAAGCTCATGTTCCCGGCGCAAAGCAGTTTTTATTTCCCATCCCTGACATGGTCACTTGGGACGAAAAGGAAACCGCAGGGCAATCGATTCAAGATTATGAAACGTTGTTGGGACCAGACAAAGACAAGCTGATCGTCGTCTACTGTGGCTTTGTCAAATGTACCCGCAGCCATAACGGTGCCGTCTGGGCGAAAAAACTAGGCTACACCAATGTCTATCGTTATCCCGGCGGTGTGTTTGCCTGGAAAGGGGCTGACTACCCGATAGAGAAAAATTAGGATTTAGACAACAGAGAGGTACTGTAGCTTTTTGCTTCGGTTTCCTCTCTGTTTCTCTTTAAACAAGAGATCACTGCGGCTTCATTCGCTTCTAGAACATAGTCAACAACAGGCATCCAACCCGAACCTCAGTTTAAACTCTTTTCAAATCACCCATCTTCGATTAAGATCCCAGTCTCATAAATATTCTACCAACACTCTGTGCCTTGGTCATTAATACTGAAAGGTTGCTACAAATGATTTCTGGAAATGAAATACGTGCCCGTTTTATTCAATATTTTAAAGATCGGGGCCACACCCCGGTTTCTTCATCGTCTCTGGTTCCCCACAACGATCCGACCCTGCTGTTCACCAATGCGGGGATGAACCAATTTAAAGACTGTTTTCTCGGTGATGAAAAACGTGCATATTCACGGGCAGTGACCTCTCAAAAATGTGTGCGTGCCGGTGGCAAGCATAACGACCTGGAAAATGTCGGTCGGACCGCCCGGCATCATACTTTCTTCGAAATGCTCGGCAATTTCTCCTTTGGTGATTATTTCAAAAAAGAGGCCATCGCCTACGCTTGGAAATTTTTGACCGAAGAGATGGAGCTGGATAAAGACCGTCTCTATGTTTCGGTCTACACCGACGACGATGAAGCTGCAAACATCTGGCATCATCAGGAAGGAATCCCCCGGGAGCGGATCTTTCGCTTTGAAGAGGATAACTTCTGGTCCATGGGTGATACCGGCCCCTGTGGCCCCTGTTCAGAAATTTTCTACGACAACGGCCCGGAAGTGGGCTGCGGTTCACCCACCTGTACCGTTGGTTGTGACTGCGATCGCTACATGGAGATCTGGAATAACGTCTTCATGCAGTTTGACCGGCAACCCGATGGCACCCTGATTCCGCTACCAAACCCTGCTGTTGATACCGGCATGGGTCTGGAGCGACTTGCTACGGTGATGCAGGGAGTACAATCCAACTATGATACCGACCTGTTTCGCATCATCATCTCCTATATTGAAGAGCTGGCACACAAAACCTACGGGGACAATGAGGAAGATGACGTCTCCATGCGGGTTATGGCTGACCATAGCCGTGCCACAGCTTATCTGATCGCCGACGGCGTCCTCCCCTCCAATGAAGGGCGCGGATACGTACTCCGCCGTATCATGCGTCGTGCCATGCGTCACGCCAAGATGCTCGGTTTTGAAAATCCAATCCTCTTTAAAACAGCCATTTATGTTCTCGATTCGATGGCTGTCGCTTACCCGGAAGAGGCAAAGCGGAAAGATTTTGTCGCTAAGGTGGTGCAAAACGAAGAAGAACGGTTTATTCAGACCCTTGGAAATGGCTTACGGATACTTCAGGACGAAATTGCCCAGTTATCAGCAGCAAAGCAGAGCATCATCCCCGGAGAAATCGTCTTTAAGCTCTATGACACCTACGGATTCCCAGTTGACCTGACGGCTGATATTGTTGAAAAAGACGGTTACACCCTCGATGAAGAAGGCTTTGCCGCCTGTATGGAAGCGCAACGGGCCAAAGCCCGAAAACATTGGAAAGGTTCTGGTGAAGAGGCCGTCTCAACCATCTACAAGCAGCTGGTTGATCAAGGGATTCGAACCCAATTCTCAGGCTATTCAAAGCTGGAAGATCAAGGGGAGATCCTCTCTTTGATCCATCAGGGAGAGGTAGTTAACGAATCCGCCTGTGGTGAAACGGTCGAAGTTATCTCCTCAACAACCCCTTGCTACGGCGAATCCGGCGGGCAGGTCGGGGATACGGGAGAGATCAGCACCCCTGAGGCAACCTTGCGGATTATTGAAACTAGAAAACCGCTGCCTGAACTCTATGTCCATAGGTGCGAGGTGGTCACTGGAGCCATCAAGACCGGGGACAAGGCCACCATTAAGGTTAACGCAGAACGGCGACAACAGATCGTCCTTAACCACACCGCGACACACTTGCTCCAAGCCGCACTACAGAACCAGTTAGGACAGCATGTTAAACAAGCGGGATCGCTGGTCACCCCGGAACGGCTCCGGTTTGATTTCACCCATTTTTCACCGGTATCGGTCGAAGAATTGCAGAAGGTTGAAGATGAAGTCAACCAACAAATTCGCGCCAATGCTCAGGTCGAAAGTCGTGAAATGAGCGCTACAGCGGCACAGGAAGCCGGGGCCATGGCTCTCTTTGGCGAGAAATATGGTGATGTCGTGCGCGTCATCAACGTTGGCAACTACAGCATGGAGCTTTGCGGTGGAACCCATGCCAGCGCTGCTGGCGATATCGGCCTGTTCAGGATATTGAGTGAAAGTGGAATAGCAGCGGGAGTGCGCCGGATTGAAGCAACAACCGGAGCAACAGCACTGGCACAGGTGCAACAACAACAACAGTCCCTACACCGTATCGCAGAGCTGGTCAAAAGTGATCCGCAAAAACTCGAACTGCGGGTACAGAAACTTTTGGAACAGCAAAAAGAGATGGAGAAAGAGATCGAGCAACTCCATGCCAAGGCTAACGCTGACCGTAGCGGTGAATTGATCAATAAAGTACAACAGGTTGAAGGTCTCAAATTACTTGCGGTCAAGATCCCGGAGACAGATGGTAAAGGCCTGCGTGAATTTTCTGATCAGCTGCGGGAAAAACTCGGCTCAGGCATTTTGGTTCTGGTCTCCGCAGCCGCTGGTAAAGTCTCCCTGCTAGTCGCCGTCAGTAAGGATCTGATCGGTCAAGTCAAAGCAGGAGATTTGATTAAACCTCTTGCAGAGATTGTTGGTGGTCGTGGTGGAGGTCGTCCAGAACTCGCCCAGGCAGGCGGGTCAGAAACTGATAAAATTGAGATGCTCTTACAGGCCGCACCAGAACAACTCAAGAAGATGTTAGGATAGAGCAATAAGATTTTTTCTGCATCGATAAACAGTGAGAAGATAGACATTTCTGCTTGCTACGCTATATTTATCAAGGGCACATGTTAAGGGAGGGGATAGAGAGAGCTAAAACGCATGACTTTTGCAAACCGCAATCAACGACCACAACAAAAATCACTTCTGTGCGTCGACGATGAACCCATCATCCGCGAACTCTGTGTCGATGTTTTAAGCGATTATCATGTGTTGGAGGCGAAAGACGGGCTAGAAGCCGAAAAAATCCTCAAAACCTTAGAGGTTGATATTGTCCTTAGCGATGTCAAAATGCCTAATCTGGATGGCTTGGGGCTATTAAAGAGCATTAAAGAGCAATACCCTGACCAGGCTGTGATTTTAATGACGGGCTATTCAGATCAGGACTTGATCCTCCAGGCTTTAAAAGCGGGGGCTGATGACTTTATCAACAAACCGATTAATATCCTGCAACTCAGCACTACGGTCGAAAAGGTTTTTGAGAAACAAAAGATCCGCCAAGAGTTGGCCGATTTAAAACGGACGGAACAACTGAAAAATAATTTTCTGGGGCTCATCTCCCATAAATTAAAGACTCCTGCGACGGCCATCTCCCTCTTCATCCAAAACATCGCTGAAGGGATTGAGAGCCCCGAAGATGAAAACTTTCAGCAGATGATCACCATGGTTCAAGCAGAAACCGCCCACCTGGAACAACTGATTCAAGATCTCCTCTATTTTAGCGAAGCCACCCTCACTGAAGAAACGTCAACCCTCGAAGCAGTCGATCTTGGGGCTCTTGCTGACCGCGTCTCCCTCTCCTTGCAAACAGCAGCACTACATTCCGGTGTGACTCTTGAAACCAACATTGATCCACATCTAGCACAAAAACCGTTGATGTTGAACGCCCAAAGAATCAGTTTTGCCATTCGTGCCTTGCTTGACAATGCCATCAAGTTCACCCCTAAAGGGGGTGCAATCCAGCTCACCGCAAAGGTTGATCAGCAACAGATAACCTTGCTGATTAAAGACGATGGGATAGGGATATCGCAGCAAGAACTGGCAAAAATTTTCAATAAATTCTACCAGATCGATCCCGAGCATACCGGTCAGGTTCGCGGCTTTGGTCTCGGTCTCTACTATGCCCGTGAGTTCATCAGAAGCATGGGAGGACAAGTCTACGTTGAAAGTCAGCCAGGTCAAGGTGCCACTGCAACTATTGAGTTTCCCCTATAGGGCTTAAAGCCCCGAACTTCTCAACAATTTCCCGGTTATATTTCGCTTTAAATCTTTATTATCCGCCCCTTTTTATGTTATTTGTTATCATTTGTTGCTGTTGCACGATGACCTATATTTTATTGGAGTTGTCTATGTTTAAAGGAACAACAATCTGCTGTGTTCGCCATAACTCACAGGTCGCTTTGGCCGGCGACGGTCAGGTCAGTTTAGGCAATACAGTCATGAAGCATAATGCCCGAAAAATTCGCCGCCTATATCAAGGACAGGTGTTAGCAGGTTTTGCTGGCAGCACCGCCGATGCATTCACCCTGTTTGAAAAATTTGAAGCTAAGCTCCAAGAATTTGAAGGCAACCTCACTCGCGCTGCCGTTGAGCTCGCCAAAGACTGGCGTAGTGACAAGGTGCTACGGCGTCTGGAAGCGCTGCTGATCGTGGCTGACAAAGACCTCAGCCTGGTTATTTCTGGAGCAGGAGATGTCATTGAACCCGATGATGGCGTTGCCGCCATTGGTTCCGGCGGGAGCTTTTCTCTGGCCGCAGCGCGGGCTATGATTGCCCACAGTGACCTCGATGCAGAGAGGATCACCAAAGAAGCTCTTAACATTGCCGCCGACATCTGTATTTACACCAACAAAATCATTTCCGTTGAGGTTCTTAAGTGAATAATTTCACCCCGAGAGAAATCGTTTCCGAACTTGATCGCTATATTATCGGCCAGAATGACGCCAAGCGCGCCGTTGCTGTTGCCTTGAGAAACCGTTGGCGTCGGCAACAGGTTCCAGCTGAGTTACGCGATGAGATTGCCCCTAAAAATATTATTATGATCGGTCCTACCGGTGTCGGTAAAACTGAAATAGCCCGGCGTCTGGCTAAACTGGCACAGGCTCCATTTATCAAAGTGGAAGCCAGCAAGTTTACCGAAGTTGGTTATGTTGGTCGTGACGTTGAAAGCATGGTGCGCGATTTGCTGGAGCTCTCCATCCATATGGTCAAGGAAGAAGAGACCCAAAAGATGAAGATCAAAGCGGAAGCCAACGCCGAAGAGAAGCTGTTGGATCTTCTCCTTCCAGGTGAAACTGACCGTTCTCCCGACAAACAGGAACAACGCCAACACACCCGTGATCGCCTGCGCAAGCTATTACGCCTCGGGGAACTGGAAGAACGCTTTGTTGAGCTGGAGATCGAAGTGAGCAGCATGCCGGCGATGGGAGTATTTACTCCGCAGGGCAACGAGGAAATGGGGATGAACATCAAAGAGATGTTCGGTAATCTCTTCCCGAAAAGTTCAAAAAGAAAACGGATCAAAGTCAGTGAAGCACGTGAACAGTTGATTGAATCTGAAGCTGAAAAGCTGATTGACATGGAAAATGTGACCACTTTGGCGCGTGAGCGCACCGAGCAAAACGGCATCATCTTTATTGATGAAATCGATAAAATTGCCAGCCGCGAAGGGGGCCATGGCCCCGAAGTCTCTCGCGAAGGGGTGCAGCGGGACATCCTCCCCATCGTCGAAGGGAGCACTGTCAGTACGAAACATGGCTCTGTCAAAACGGATCATATCCTGTTTATTGCTGCGGGGGCGTTTCATACCGCCAAGCCATCGGATCTAGTCCCTGAGTTGCAAGGACGATTCCCCATTCGGGTAGAACTGCAGAGTCTGAATGAAGATGACTTCTATCGCATCCTTACGGAGCCTAAAAACGCTTTGATCCGTCAGTATAAAGAATTGCTGAAAACTGAATCTATTCGGTTGGATTTTGATGACGAGGCGATCCGTGAAATCGCCAAGATTGCCAAAACGGTTAATGATCGCACCGAAAATATCGGTGCCCGGCGCTTGCACACAATCCTTGAAAAGCTCCTGGAGGAACTCTCTTTCACGGCTCCGGAACTGACTGAGAATAAAGTCAATGTCACCGCTAAAGAGGTGCAACAGAAGCTCTCCGAAATCAGTCAGGATGAGGATTTGTCACGCTACATTTTATAGTCATATCAGGCCAACTCTGGATTGCCTTACCGCAGATAACGATTACGCGCTAAGGGCGAGGACAAAAGTTGCCCCGACGGGAACAGAACAATGAAAGAACTGATTGCAAAAGCCAATATCCTCATGGAAACCCTGCCATGGATCAAACGCTTCTATGGAAAAACCATCGTCATCAAATACGGTGGTAACGCTATGGTTGAAGAGCATCTGAAAAAAGGGTTTGCTCGCGATATTATTATGATGAAGTATATTGGTATGAATCCGGTCGTCGTCCATGGCGGTGGGCCACAAATTGGTAAAGTTCTCGAAGCGATGCACATCGAGAGCCAGTTCATCCAAGGAATGCGGGTCACCGACAGTGAAACCATGGACGTGGTTGAAATGGTCCTTGGCGGCAAAGTGAACAAGGAAATTGTCACGAACATCAACCTGCATGGTGGCAATGCTGTGGGGATAACCGGCAAGGATGGTGGTCTGCTAAAGGCGAGAAAACTGGAGATGACGGCGATCAATCCAGACACCCTGACGCCAGAAATCATCGATATCGGCATGGTCGGCGAAGTTGAATCGGTTGATCCAAGCATTATCCAGGGATTGAAAGAGAATAATTTCATCCCGGTCATCGCCCCTATCGGTGGCGGCCTCAATGGTGAAACGTTCAATATCAACGCCGATCTTGTTGCTGGAAAAATCGCCGGAGCTCTCAAAGCTGAAAAATTAATCTTGCTGACTGACATCGAAGGGGTTAAAGATAAGCAAGGAAAACTTATCTCTACGATCGATGTTCAACGGGTTCCGGATTTGATTAACAATGGCACCATCTCCGGCGGCATGATTCCTAAAGTTAACTGCTGCGTCGAGGCCATTGATGCCGGTGTAGCAAAAACCCATATTATTGATGGACGGATGGAACATGCTTGTCTGTTGGAAATGTTTACCGACAAAGGTATTGGCACCGCTGTCGCGAGGTATAAAAAATGAACAAGTCTCAAAACTGGATTGATCGGGGTCTGGCCCATGTCGCTAACACTTATGGACGCTTTCCTCTGGTTGCAGCAAGCGGGAAAGGCTGCTGGCTAACCGATATTGACGGCAAAAGGTATCTCGATTTTCTTGCTGGGGTCGCCGTCAACAGCCTTGGCCATTGTCATCCTAAAGTTGTTGCTGCTCTGCAGGAACAAGCGGCCAAACTGCTACATTGTTCCAACTATTACCACATTCCTCAACAGATTGAGTTGGCAGAAATCCTCTGTGAACACTCATTCGGTGACCGGGTGTTCTTCTGCAATTCCGGTGCTGAGGCTAATGAAGCGGCGCTGAAACTGGTCCGTAAGTACAGCGCAGATACTTATGGGACCGACCGGTTTGAAATCATCACGGCAATCGATTCATTTCATGGCCGGACCCTTGCCACCATCAGCGCCACGGGGCAAGACAGAATTCAGTCGGGTTTTGCTCCCCTGATCTCAGGATTCAAGTATGTCCCGTTTGGAGATATCGCGGCCTTGAAAACTGCGATTGGGCCTAAAACCTGTGCCATTATGATGGAACCCATTCAGGGCGAAGGGGGGATAAATGTCCCACCACAAGGCTACCTTCAAGCCGCCCGGGAACTCTGTGATAAGCATAATCTGCTGCTGATCTTTGATGAAATCCAGGTCGGTCTCGGACGGACAGGGAAACTCTTTGCCTATGAGCATGACAACGTCGAGCCTGATGTGATGACCTTAGCCAAAGCTCTCGCAGCAGGTCCCCCTATCGGCGCGATGATCGCCCGAGAAAAATATGCGACAGCACTCAGTCCAGGGACCCACGGATCAACCTTTGGTGGTAACCCGTTATTAACCGCTGCTGGTGTCGCAGCAATGAAAGTACTGCTGGAAGATCATATCATCGATAATTGCGTCGCTATGGGCAACTATCTGAAGGCACAATTGGAACAGTTACAAAACAAATATACGTTCATCAAAAATATCCGCGGCCGCGGCCTCATCTTAGGGATGGAATTAACCTTTGAGGGGGCTGAAATTGTTAAAACGGCTCTTCAACGGGGATTACTGATTAATTGCACGGCAGGAAAAGTTCTACGCTTTGTGCCACCATTGATCGTAACCCAAGATGAGATCGATCAAATGATCGAGATTCTGGATGGCATTTTAAAAGAGCTATAAGGTCTTGAAACTCAAAAACATCCAGCCTGAGATGAGTTCAAAACCGGACCTCTTGCGGCAACCCACAAAGTTTAGGAGATTAACCCCATGAATAAAGATTTTCTTGCCCTTTCTGATTGGACCCTGGAAGACCTGGAATCGATCTTCTCACTGACCAGAGAACTGAAACAGAAACAAAAAGAAGGGACACCTCACCCCCTCCTCAAGGGGCAGACTCTGGGTATGATCTTTGAAAAAAGTTCAACCCGGACCCGGGTCTCGTTCGAAGTCGGCATGTTTCAACTTGGAGGCCATGCCTTGTTTCTCCATTCAGGAACGACTCAAATGGGGCGTGGCGAACCGATCAAGGATACCGCCCGGGTCATGTCAGGCTATTGTGATGGTGTCATGGCACGAACCTACTCCCATCAAGCGCTGGAAGAGTTCGCGCAGAACAGTTATGTTCCTGTTATCAATGGCCTCAGTGACCTCTACCACCCCTGCCAATTAGTGGCTGATATCTTCACCGTCACAGAGCACAAAGAGGACTATCGCAATTTGAAATATTGCTGGATCGGCGATGGTAATAACATGGCAAACAGTTGGATCAACGCTGCCGCCCTCGTCGGTTTTGAGCTTCGCATTGCCTCCCCAAAAGGCTACGAACCAGATAAGGAGATTGTCGCCCTGGCAAAAAAATCCGGTGCTAAAATTTTATTGACCAATGACCCTCGCGAAGCCGCAGCAGGTGCAGATGTCTTGAATACAGACGTCTGGGCCAGCATGGGACAGGAATCCGAACAACAAAAGCGGGCTAAAGCCTTTACCGGCTTTCAGATCAACGCCGATATCCTGAAGTTAGCCGACCCTGAAGCTGTGGTCATGCATTGCTTACCCGCACACCGCAACGAAGAGATAACTGACGAAGTCGTGGAAGGACCACAGTCAATTATTTTCAACGAAGCTGAAAATCGCCTGCATGCACAGAAAGCGATTCTGGCAACGTTAATGGCTCATTGATTTATGCAAATCACCTGCCCACATTGTGGCTTCAATAAAGTGGTCGATCAGGTGCCTGAAAATGCTCGTCAGGTGTACTGTCCAAGGTGCAAGACAAGCTTTCCACTGCACCCCACAGACACGGAACCTCAGGCAAAAGTCGCCGCAAAGGATTCACAAACTGACGTTCTCAGAGCACCAATCTCTCCCCATGCAGAGATAGATGCTTTGCCAAAAGCAGGTTTCTGGATGCGGCTGGTCGCGACGACCATAGATGCCTTTATTGTCTTGGTCTTGCAGCTTTTATTTGGAGCCCTTTTGGCTTTTACAGGCGGGATTGCTGCGAATTACCAGGGGGCCAGTGTCAATATTGCTACTTTGGTTCAGCTGTTTAGCTTTGTCCTCAGCTTTGCTTACTATATTATTTTCACCGGCTCCTGCGGACAAACCCCCGGAAAAATGGCTTTACGAATTAAGGTTATTCGCCGTGACGGCTCACAAATCAGCTACCTTCGTGCTGCTTTTCGTGAAGTTCCGGCAAAATTTATCTCGGGTATAATTTTTGGAATTGGCTACCTGATGGTCGCCTTTGATGAACAGAAACAGGGATTACACGATCGTATGGCTGATACATACGTAATTAAACTTTGATCGAACTACATAATCTCAGGAGAAATTAAAATGGCTAAACAAGAAGATGTCAAAAAAGTCGTTCTTGCCTACTCCGGTGGACTAGACACATCGATTATCCTTAAATGGCTGGTCGAAGAATACCAATGCGAAGTTGTCGCCTTTTCTGCCGACCTCGGCCAAGGGGAAGAGCTTGATCACATCCCGGAGAAAGCGAAAAAAACCGGGGCCAGCTCCTGCCATATCCTCGATTTAAAAGAAGAGTTTACCCGTGACTTTGTTTTCCCGATGTTCCGCGCTAATGCCATCTATGAAGGGCGTTATTTCCTTGGCACCTCCATTGCCAGACCGTTAATTTCCAAGGCACAGATGGAAATTGCCGCAAAAGAAGGGGCTGACGCTGTCTCCCATGGGGCGACCGGAAAAGGCAACGATCAAGTCCGCTTTGAAGTGTCCTACTACCATTTTAACCCAGCGGTCAAAGTTATCGCGCCATGGCGGGAATGGGATCTCAACAGCCGTACTGCCCTTGAAGCCTATGCAAAGAAACATGCCATTCCGATTCCAACCAACAAAAAAGTGCCTTGGAGTTCAGATCGCAACCTGCTCCATATCTCTTTTGAAGGATACGCATTGGAAGATCCTTGGGCTGAGGCTCCAGAAGAGATGTACACCCTCACCGTTGCCCCCGAAGATGCACCCGATCAACCGGAATACATCGAGGTTGAGTTTGAAAAAGGGGATGCCGTTGCCATTAACGGTGAACGTCTCTCGCCAGCCAACCTTTTAGCTAAATTGAATCAACTCGGTGGCAAACATGGTATTGGGCGGGTTGACCTGATGGAAAACCGCTATGTCGGGATGAAGAGCCGTGGTGTTTATGAAACCCCAGGCGGTACCATTCTTGAGGAAGCTCATCGAGCGGTAGAATCGATCACCATGGACCGTGAAGTCATGCATCTGCGAGATTCTTTAGTCCCCCGCTATGCGGAAATGATCTATAATGGTTACTGGTTTGCCCCTGAGCGGATAGCCCTGCAAGCGCTGATTGACGAAACCCAAAAAACCGTCAACGGTAAAGCCCGGATCAAGCTCTATAAAGGTCACTGCCGCGTTGTTGGACGCGATTCAGCAACCGACAGTCTGTTCAATGTCGATTTTGCCACTTTTGAGGCCGATGAAGTTTACAATCAGGCCGATGCTGAAGGGTTTATTAAAATTAATGCTCTGCGGTTGAGAATTGCCGCAATGCAACGGGCCGCTAAAAAATAAACCAACTGTGCGACTGACTCGGGGTGCTGGCATTGCAAAGCACCCCGAGTTTTAACGGGAAATAACCATGGGACAAGCGTTACAAAGACAAATCAAAACTTCTGTGGTCGCCTGTATTATGGATGACAAAGATCGGATCTTACTGACACGTCGAAATATTCCCCCCTTCTTTGGTCAATGGGTTATGCCCGGTGGGAAGATTGACCACGGCGAATCAATTGAAAGCGCTCTGCTTCGTGAGGTCGAAGAAGAAGTTGGTCTAAAAGTGAAGATTGATAAGCTGGTTGACATCTACGAACACCTGGCAATCGGCAACAAAAAGGACCACTACATCATCCTCTACTACCGAGCCATAGCGTTAAGCTCTGAGCTGAAGCTCAACTACAGTGAACTCAGCGAGGCAGTCTGGTTTTCCGATCACCAACTTCCTGACCTCAATGTGCCACCGGGTTGTCGTCAGGTTCTGGCACGCCTGTTCCCGAAATTGACATGGGCGGATTTGGAACATCCCGGAGAGGATGCCGACAACGAAATTCCCAATATTACCGCCTTACGCTGAGGGTTAAGTCCCCATCGGGATAAAGGGGCGCTTGCGGAAGATAACGCACAAAGCACTAAAAGCTCACGGTAGCGGACCTCAAAGCAGACTGATGAGCTAAAAAACAGGTTTACAGCAATAACATGGTCCTTAATTCTCAAGGAGAAGCATAATGAACAACAAGCTCTGGGGCGGACGTTTCACCCAGCCTACAGATAAATTTGTTGAAGAATTTACGGCGTCAATCGGTTTTGAACAGCGCCTCGGTAGCTACGACATCCAGGGCTCTAAAGCCCATGCAGAAATGCTCGGTCGCCAAGAAATAATTTCAGAAGCAGATGCACAAAAGATTATTTCCGGCCTGGATGAAATTCTCAATAAAATTGAATCTGGGAAAATGGAGTTTTCCATCGCTCTGGAAGATATCCACATGAACATCGAAGCTCAACTGATTGAACGGATCGGTCCAGTCGGCGGTAAACTGCATACGGGTCGCAGTCGTAATGATCAGGTCGCTGTCGATATTCGCCTCTATTTGCGAGATGAAATCGATGTCATTCTCGACTATCTTAAAAAGTTAGAGGCTGCCCTCATTCAACAGGCAGAAAACAATCTCGATATCATTATGCCTGGCTACACCCATCTACAAACGGCGCAACCGGTACTTTACAGCCACCATATGCTCGCTTACCGCGAAATGATCAGTCGTGATAGGAGCCGCTTGAGAGATTTAAGGGCGAGATTCAACCTGATGCCTCTCGGTGCTGGTGCGCTGGCGGGGACAACCTTCCCTATTGATCGCGAGTGGACCGCCAAGCGCCTCGGTTTTGATGGTGTCACCAGAAACAGCCTGGACAGTGTTTCCGATCGGGACTTCGCCATCGAATTCTGCAGCTTTGCCAGTATCCTGATGATGCACCTCTCCCGCCTCTCTGAAGAGTTGATCCTCTGGTCCAGTGCCGACTTCAATTTCATCGAACTCTCAGATGCCTTCTGCACTGGGAGTTCCATCATGCCACAGAAAAAAAATCCTGATGTGCCGGAATTGGTTCGCGGCAAAACCGGTCGCGTTTATGGCAACTTGATGGCCCTGTTAACACTGATGAAATCATTACCACTGGCCTATAATAAGGATATGCAAGAAGACAAAGAGCCTCTGTTCGATACCATCGATACGATCAAAGGGAGCTTGAAAATTTTTGCTGACATGGTTGTGGAAATGCAAGTTAAAGGGGATAATATGAGGATTGCCGCAGCACGAGGCTTCTCGACGGCAACAGATGTTGCTGATTACTGTGTCCGCAAGGGATTGCCATTCCGTCAAGCCCATGAAGTGGTCGGTAAAACAGTCCGCTATTGTGTTGAAACTGGAAAAGATATTCCTGAGCTGAGTTTAGCTGAATTTCAAAGTTTTTCCGATTTGATTACAGCGGATATTTACGATTATGTCACCCTTGAAGCCTCCGTCAATGCGCGAAAAGCGACAGGGGGAACAGCTCGGGAAGCGGTTGAACGTGAACTGAAACGGTTGCAAAATCCTTAATTTTAACGTTTTTTTACATCATCATAAAGAAGAGCATCAATGCGAACTCAGAAGTTTCTGTTTCTACTTATAGCGATACTGTTGCTTAATGGCTGCGGTAAAAAGGGGCCTGTTCGCCCCATAGACGCAACACTCTCAAATAACACGAATGTCGAAACAGCCACCGAATCTCGAAGATGTTCTGAATGACGGTCAGGTAAAACCGTCCAATATTAGTCTGGAGGAAAATATGTTTCAAGGATCTATGGTAGCGATCATTACCCCTTTTGATGCCCAGGGCAATTTTGATGAAGAAACCTACCGCCAACTGGTTGAATTTCAAATTGAAAATGGCACCGATGTCATTGTCCCCTGCGGCACCACTGGGGAATCTGCAACCCTCGACTATGCGGAACATGATCAGGTCATTAAAGCCTGTATCGAACAAGTTAACAAACGGGTTCCAATCCTTGCAGGCACTGGCTCCAATGCAACTGCTGAGGCAATTGCTATCTCTCAACATGCTAAAGAGATGGGTGCCGACGGTGTCCTTCTGGTCGCCCCCTACTACAACAAACCGTCCCAGGAAGGGCTCTATCAAAACTTCAAAGCCCTCGCTGAAAATGTTGCCATCCCTCAGGTATTATACAACGTTCCGGGGCGGACCGGCGTCAATATGACAGCAGAGACCACCATACGACTGGCAGAGATCAGCAATATTGTCGCCATTAAAGAAGCTTCTGGAGACGTAATCCAAGCCAGCGAAATTATTGCTCGTGCAGGGGACAAGATTAATGTTATCTCCGGTGATGATTTCCTCACCTTGCCGTTGATGGCTTGCGGTGCCAAAGGGGTCATTTCAGTCACCGCGAACATCATGCCCAAAGAGGTGAAATCCATGGTTCAGGCCGTTCAGGAAATGCGCTGGGATGATGCCCGTAAGTTGCACCTGCAACTGCTCGACGTACATCAGTCCATGTTCCTTGAATCGAATCCGGTTCCGGTTAAAACCGCTTCGGCACTGATGGGAAAATGTCGCATCGATATGCGGTTACCACTGGTGGAGATGCAAGAGAATACTCTGGAACAATTGAAAACCATACTAAAAAAACACTCTCTAATCTAACAACGTCGGGGGCGGTCTGGTGATCGCCCCGTTTCAGATCACGGTAAAACTCAAGGGCAGAGATCTTTCTCCCCGTAACTGACATTGACACGCAGGAAATTAAAATGAAAGTAGCTATTGTTGGTGCCGCCGGTCGGATGGGTGGCCGTTTAATTCAAGCGGTTCAGGAAACACCAGGCATGGAATTAACTGGTGCCGTTGAACGGACAGGACACCCACAGCTCGGTGCAGATGCAGGGCTATTAGCAGCGGTAGGAAAATTGGGGATTAAAATCACCGATGACCTGGTTGCAACCATGGCCAACGCAGACGTCTTGATAGATTTCACCTTTCCAGAAGTGACATTGAAAAATCTGGAAATCTGTGCGCAACAAGGGAAAATGGTCGTCATTGGTTCGACCGGTTTTACCCCCGAACAAAAACAACAAGCAGCCCATTTTGCTGAAACAATCCCGGTCGTTCTCGCTCCCAACATGAGCGTTGGCGTCAATGCATGTTTTAAGCTCCTAAAAGAAGCCGCCAACATTTTAGGGGATGATTTTGACGTTGAAATTGTTGAACTCCACCACAACAAGAAAAAGGACTCCCCTTCAGGGACAGCCGTACGCATGGGAGAAGTTGTCGCTGATACTCTCGGTCGGGACTATAATCAAGTCGCCAATTATCACCGCGAGGGGATGTGTGGAGCACGCACCCACGAAGAGATTGGCATGCAGACAGTACGTGGTGGAGATATTGTCGGTGAACACACCGTCTATTTCATCGGTATGGGGGAACGGATAGAAATCAGTCACCGGGCTATGAGCCGTGACATGTTCGCCCGTGGTGCGGTACGTGCTTGCCAATGGTTACAAGATAAAGATCCCGGGCTCTATGACATGCAGGATGTTCTCGGTTTGAGTTAAACCTTACCGCTGGAGATTGACATGAAAAAAGTTCTCATCTTATTGCTGATTTTCGTCACATTGATTATTTCTGGATGCGAAACTTTCCATGGTCTCGGAAGAGATTTTGAAAAGGCCGGCCAGTGGCTGCAGCAAAAATCCAGTTAAAAGCCAGCGGTAAGAGCTAAAAATACGATCACTTTGTTTACAAGTTACTTTTTATCAAAACTTCAGGAGACGCGTACATGGCACGTATCAACGATAATTATCTTAAACTTCAAGCTGGTTACCTATTCCCCGAAATCAGTCGTCGCATCAGTGAATTTACCCAGGCCAATCCAGAAGCAAATGTCATCCGCCTCGGTATCGGTGATGTCACCAGGCCTCTGGTCCCTGCGGTTCTTAAAGCCTTTCATGAAGGGGTCGATGAGATGGCCGCGGTGGAAACGTTTCATGGCTATGGCCCAGAACAAGGTTATGACTGGTTAGCACAGACGATCGTTGACAAAGCCTATAAGCCACTGGGGGTTGACTTAAAACCTTCTGAAGTCTTCATATCTGATGGATCAAAGTGTGACACAGGAAACATTCTTGATATTTTTGACCTCGGTAATAAAGTGGCGATTGGTGATCCAGTCTATCCGGTTTATAACGACACCAACGTCATGGTGGGCCGCAGTGGTGAAATGGACGACCAAGGCTACTACGAAGGTTTGGTCTACATGCCTTGTACGGAAGAGAATGGTTTTAACCCTGAATTTCCCAAAGAGAAGGTCGACCTGATCTATCTCTGCTTTCCCAATAATCCAACCGGAACTGTTGCTACCAAAGAGCAATTACAAGGCTGGGTTGATTATGCTCTCGCCAATGATGCGATTATTCTCTTTGATGCCGCCTATGAAGCCTATATCACCGAAGCAGGTGTTCCCCACTCCATTTATGAAATTGAAGGCTCCAAACAATGTGCAATGGAATTCCGGTCATTCTCCAAAACAGCCGGCTTTACTGGTGTGCGTTGCGGGTTGACAGTGGTTCCTGAAGAGCTCATGGGGACCACAGCAACGGGAGAAAAGTACAGCATCAACAAACTCTGGAATCGGCGTCAATGCACCAAATTCAACGGCGTTTCCTACCCCGTACAAAAGGCCGCTGCCGCCGTTTATAGCGATGAAGGCTGGGCCCAAACTAAAGAGATTATTGATTTTTACATGGAAAATGCGCGCATCATCCGCGAAGGTTTGACCACGGCAGGGTTCCAGTGTTTTGGCGGCATCAATGCCCCTTACATCTGGTTAAAAACCCCCGCAGGAATGACCAGCTGGGATTTCTTTGATAAACTGCTGAACGAATGCTTTGTCGTCGGTACCCCTGGTAGCGGCTTTGGCCCAAGTGGAGAAGGCTATTTCCGCCTTTCCGCCTTCGGCGAGAGGGACAATATCGTCAAAGCGGTACAACGCATTAAAGAGAAGTGGGGTAAATAATCTCCTTCTTTATAGACCAACTGAAAGGGCGTCCATTGCGGCGCCTTTTTTGTACCCGAACAAGCAATCACCAATAAGGGGTCACCCCCTCGAATAATTTTGAAAATTTTCGTATAACGTCCCAGATAGGAAAGAGAGATTCTTGATGATCAACCTGAAGCCTGAAGTCATTGAACAACTCGAACGAGTACTCAGCTCTGTCGAAATGCTGCTCCCTAAAGCGGTCAAGCCCATAAACTGGTCAACTTGTTATGCAGCCAATTGGCGGAGACACTCTTTTTCAGGATTCCTTGAACCGGTAAAAATGACTGACACGACCAAACTTGATGAGCTCCTTGGTGTCGACGATCAAAAAGCGGTAATGGTCAATAACACCCGTCAGTTTTTGCAAGGATTACCAGCCAACAATGCGCTCCTCTGGGGCTCACGTGGAACGGGAAAATCATCGATTGTTAAGGCCTTACTCAACCAATACGGGGAACAAGGATTACGTGTTATTCAGGTTGAAAAGGAGGACCTCATCTATATATCAGAGATTTTTACTGCGGTAGAAAATCAACCCTATCGGTTTATCATGCTTTGTGATGATCTCACCTTTGAGATGGGCGAACTGACCTATAAGATGCTAAAAAGTGCTCTCGATGGTTCGGTTTATTCCGCCCCTGAGAATGTCCTGATCTATGTCACCTCCAATCGCCGCTATCTGCTCCCTGAATATGAAAGTGATCACATTGGGGGAAAATATGTAAAAGGTGAGTTGCAACAGAGTGAAGTGCAGGAAGAAAAAAGCTCTCTTTCCGATCGTTTCGGCCTTTGGGTTCCATTTCATGTATTTACTCAAGAGCGCTACCTTGATGCGGTCAAACTCTGTACTGAACGCTGGAGTAAACAACTTGGTCAGGAGATTCCATGGAATGATGACCTCGAACGTGCGGCCATCAAATGGGCCAATGAAAAAACTAAACGTTGCGGCCGGACTGCATACCAATTTTCAAAAAACTGGGTCGGCAAGTTCCTGTTAAAATAAGGGAATTGTCTGTTTCAAGAAATAGCTATGAGCATCAAGGTGCGGGGAAAATGGACCTATTTGCCTCAGTCAAGGAGAACACATGAATATTGTATGGGCATATCTACGTAAAGGATGAGCGTCGTGTAAAAATGCTCAAGAGTTTCTTGAGAAGGAACAGATCACCATCAGCGAAGTTCTGGATGCGCGTAAAAACAGGATAGAGGAACAATCGGCTTGGGATATCATCAAAGCAGCAACAGTCATCAGCGTTGCCAAAGGAAAAAAAGTTATCCACTTTCACCCGGAGACAGATGAAAAGGCAGCGATTCTCAAGGTTGTCATGGGTCCCAGCGGTAACTTACGCGCTCCGACATTGCAGCTCAATGATCAGTTCATCGTTGGATTCAATCCAGAGCTTTATGCGGAGAAATTTCAATAAGGCTGGAACGATGCAAATCTGTCTCTCCGGCCTCAACCGAGAAAGTTTTTCAGACCGGTGAAGAATATCTGCGCTGCGATAGCGGACACAAATAACCCCGTCAGCTTGGTCAGGATCGACAACCCCTGCTGACCGAGAATTTTTTCCAAACGACCGGCAATGATGAGCAAACCGCCAACGGCAAGCACAGCACAAAGCAATCCCAGGCTGGCGATAATTTTTTCAGGCACAGTTTTAAGGCCAGCGCCCATCACCAATAAAGCACCAATCGTTCCGGGACCTACCGTAATTGGGATCGCCAAAGGAACCACAGCAACATCTTCTTTGGCTCCCTGATGAGAAACACTCGCATTACCTTGAATCATCGATACAGCAGATAAAAAGAGAATCGTTCCGGCGCCGATCCGGAAGGCGTCGAGGGTAATTCCGAATAAAGCGAAAATATACCTGCCAAATAAAAACAGTGCAAAGCAGGTCAGGATGACCGAAAAAGTGACTTTAAGCGCGATTCTTTGCCGTTCAGATTGTAGAACGTCTTTGGTGAGCGACAAAAAGGCAGAGAGGACAAAAAAGGGGGTCAGCAGTATGAACATCTTCAGAAAAACATTGATAAAGAGGGTGAACATTCTCGTCATTCCAAGCTTTAGAGGGTGCAGATGCAGTGGACATATAAACAATTCACCTCGAAAAAGCAACAGAGATCAACATAAATAAGGGCTATCCTCCCCGACCGTTGAATGTCCAACGACGGCCATCAACACCCGGACTAACTTTTTTTCACCCTGAAGCCTGACTTCAGCAACGCAGCGGCAAGATCAGTCTGGGTATTTTCTCGGGGAGCTTGTTTCGTTGTTTTTACCTTTTTAGCCCCTCGTTGCTCCTTCTTTGCTTGCGGTTTTACTTCGCCACTACGCATCGTTAAGGCAATTCTCTTACGTTGAACATCAACTTCCAGCACCCGAACCTGAACCTGCTGCCCCACCTTAACCACTTCATTGGGATCTTTGACAAAGCGGTCAGCAAGTTGGCTAACGTGAACTAAACCATCCTGATGCACACCAATATCAACAAACGCACCAAAAGCAGCCACATTGGTCACCACACCATTCAGAACCATCCCTTCCTTAAGATCATTCATCTCCATGACATCCTCACGGAAGCTGGTGGAAACAAACGACTCCCGTGGATCGCGACCCGGTTTTTTCAGTTCGCTGATGATATCTCGTAAAGTGGGGAGTCCGACGTCATCGGCCAGATAACGGTTGAGATCAATAGAATCCAGCAGTGCCGCATCTGCGATCAGTGCCGGCAACTCAACACCAGCATCTGCAGCCATTTTCTCAACCAGTTGATAACGTTCAGGATGAACAGCGGTGTTATCCAGAGGTTGTTGGGCACCACGAATACGTAAAAACCCCGCAGCTTGTTCAAAGGCTTTCTTACCAAAACGGGGGACGTTCAAGAGATCCTTTCTCTGCTGAAACATCCCATTTTCATTGCGATACTGAATGATCGCTTTAGCCTGCGAAGCACTGATACCAGAAACAAAACCCAGGAGCGCCCAGCTCGCCGTATTGAGATCAACACCGACATAATTGACGCAGGTCTCAACAACTTCATCCAACGACTTTTTCAAAGCAGTCTGGCTGACATCATGCTGATACTGACCAACGCCGATACTCTTGGGATCGACCTTGACCAATTCCGCGAGGGGATCTTGCAACCGCCGCGCGATGGAGATCGCCCCCCGTATAGTCAAATCGAGATCGGGAAATTCCTCACGGGCGATATCAGAAGCCGAATAGACGCTCGCCCCCGCTTCGCTGACCATCACCACAGGCAATTTTTGTCCCTGTGACTTTAAGCTCTGGCGGACAAATTGCTCCATCTCCCGTCCGGCAGTGCCGTTACCAATCGCTATCATCTGCACTTGATGTGCTGCAAGCAGACGTAACAATTCCCGTTGCCCTTCTTCAGCCCTTCCCCGTCCTGTGTGGGGATAAATAGTGACATGCTCAAGAAAACGGCCGGTCTCATCGACAACCGCCAGCTTTGATCCGGTGCGTAATCCAGGGTCGACGCCCAGAACCCGAAAACTCCCAGCGGGAGCCGCCAACAACAGGTTGCGTAAATTTTCGGCAAAAACCCGGATCGCCTCAGTATCAGCACTTTTTTTCGCTTGCAAGCGCAGTTCAACTTCTATTGACGGTGCCAACAGTCGCTGGTAAGCATCATCAATCACCGATCGTAACCAAGGATGATAAGGGTTTGCTTGTGGTATCAGCAACTGACTGAGGCGGGCGAGGATCTCCTCTTCAGGAGCTTGAATCGATAGCCGAAGAATATCTTCTTTTTCTCCTCGGCGCATCGCGAGCATGCGATGAGAAGGGACCAGCCGTAAAGGTTCGCTAAAATCATAGTACATCTCATACTTGCTAACGGTTCCAGCCTTACCGCGAGCCGGTTGCGAACAGAATACCCCTTGTTGCCAAGTCAGTTCACGGACAACAGCCCGCCCCTCCGCACTGTCAGCAAACTGTTCTGCTAGAATATGTCCCGCACCTGCCAAGGCGCTTGTAGTATCAAGAACTTCAAGTTCCGGATTAATATAAGGAAGAGCCAAAGATTCGATTTCCGGGCCAGCGGTCACAGCGTGGAAAAGTTGCTCGGCTAGGGGTTCAAGACCTCTCTCTTTGGCAATTGTAGCCTTGGTACGACGTTTGGGTTTGTAGGGAAGATAGAGATCTTCCAGTTCAGTTTTTTGTCGACACGCTGTAATTTTATCGCGTAATTCAACTGTCAGCTTGCCTTGCTCCTCAACCGATTTCAGAATCACTTCGCGGCGTTCCTGCAACTCTTTGAAGTAAATCAGCCGTTCCTGCAACTGACGGATCTGCACTTCATCCAATTCCCCGGTCACCTCTTTGCGGTAACGGGCAATAAAAGGGACGGTCGCCCCCTCTTCCAAAAGCGCTACAGTGGCTTTAATCTGGTTCTGTTGTAGACCGGTCTCTTCAAATAATAGCTGTGCAAGATTAAACATTGTCATTGGTCAACTCTATTCCGTACAAAGATTGAGGATTCATTTAAAGGGAGGCGATGGTAGCATGCTGTTTATGATTTGCATAGCTTGTCAAAAGCGATAATAGCGGCCGAATAGCAAAATAATTCGGGCAACCGATTGGCTGCCCGAACTGTCCATTTTTAGTTACTCAGACCGTTTCGGCAATTTCCAAACCGTTTCCGATGAGGAGCCTTCAGAATCACTGTCAACAAAAAACCCTTCATAGCCAAACGTCATAGCCACAACCCCAGCTTTAAGTTGCACCTCTTGAGAAAACGGGGTCTGACCTTCCAAGTCATGACCAAGTGTCCGGGCAATATCAAAGTAATCGACGACCCGCATATCCTGGTCCAAAAGGAATAACTTTAATTTTAAATCCCGAACTGCCGTAAAATTCATCTGTGGGCTATTAGAAAAAGTAAGGCTCCCTTTGATGCCCAGATTGTCACCATTGCGGTTTAAGTCATAATCAACCGTGACATTCAAGTCCTGCCACTGTTGTGTCCCCTCCGGTACCGTCACCAAGCTGACAACCCCCTCGGCATCAGCTTTTGCACCAAGGTAGTAAGATGTTGTCGTTTGACAACCGGAGAAAATCAGCCCAACACATACGGTCAACACAATAAATAATAATTTTTTCATAGCTCGTCACTCCTGCTTGCAAGTTATTTACATAAGGTCATTTTATCACAGGGAGGCACATTAAGACGAGATTGACTCTGTTTTATTGAAACTGGATTTTGACTCAGTCCGCGACTGACAAGCCATCATCCTGTGTTATGCTGGAGCAACTCTGTGATTCTAACCAAGGGATGTTCATCATGAAAAAAATGGGTGTTTTGCTGCTGGGGTTGCTCTCTATCCTCTATCTGTTAAATCCAACCGCTGGAGTCTTCGAACTCATTCCCGATAATCTTCCCCTTATCGGCAATCTGGATGAAGCTGCCGCTGTCACTCTTCTGCTGATGTGCTTACGGTATTTCGGTTATGAGCTTCCAGATATTTTTAATCCGAAGAAGTAAAGAAGCAAGCATGACTAGAACTGAACAGGGGGGGATTGCGGTTAACCATCTGACGGATAATAGCTGATCCCAACAACCGTTGCTGCAAAAACTTGCGTGCTGCTCCCCGATCCCAACCGATTGTTGATTGAAATTCATGATAGAGCCCAAGGGGACTCTCTTCGTCTTGCAGCTGCGAGCTGTCGATCCCGTATAAATCCAGATCTTCGAGTAATCCTGAACCTCGCGGCAAGTTCATTATGGAGATATTAAGAAAGCCAATTTTCTCTGCATGCTCTTCCAGAAAGTTCAGTGTCATCTCTGCATCTGCTTCAGTTTCTCCCGGAGTCCCCAGCATAATGTAGATATAACTGCTGATTCCGGCAGCAGACAAATTGGTTAAAATCTTCGCGGCCATCTCCAGCCTGACCCCTTTTCTCATCCGGTCAAGGACCTTTTGCGAACCACTTTCCAATCCCAGTTGCAACATCCGGCATCCTGTTTGCGCGAGTTGCTGGACAAATTCAGGATCTGCCAAAACAGATTCAAAGCGGACAAATCCGAACCAGGCAATCTCTTTCAAGTCAGCTTTACGCTGCACCAAACTCTGAAGAATACTAGGAGGAATGGCATTGTCTGTCAGATGAAAGGTTGTCGCCTTGTACCTTGCTGATAACTGCAACAACACATCAGGAAACTGCTGTGGCGGCAAACTGTCATAGGGATGCACCGGTGCCGTTGCCTCAGGGCAGAATAAACATTTTTGCCAGTAACAGCCCCGCGAAGCACTCACCGAGATAATGGGCTGCGGGCTTAAATAGCGACTGAAATCAGCAAAGGAAAAGTCCGGGATAAAACCGATATCGGCAACATCCTTCAAATAATAGCCCTCAGGAGCAGAACCTTTTGCTAAATGAACAAGAGAGGCCTCTCCTGGGCCGAACACCAGACGATCAAAAGGGGGCAACCTATAATCAAGTTTTTGCAGCGGTTCCTGCCATGAAGTTATCAGTCCTCCACCAGCCACCAGTTGCAGGTGAGGATATTGCCGACGGAGCAACCCTGCCAATTCAAATGCAGCGAAAGCCTGATGCAGATAGTTAATTGAGATGGCGACAATCTTGGGCTGATGAGCTTTGATTTGGGGGAATAGTTCAGCGACGAAATAGGCATGAAACAGGGTCTGAAGTTTGCCGCTGCTGAACAGGTACAGGTCATCAGGATTAAAGACAGAACGCCCATTATATTGATAGTCACCGAGAGTTAAGCGTTCATTATCTCCACCGCCTGTCCACAGGCTCAGCAATAGATTCAGATGCCGGACTGCCGTACTATAACGGGAAAAAGAAGTCGCTGCAGCAGGAGAACGCAAGAAACGCAAAGACTCATCTAAGTGTTTCAACGCGCGGCGCACAGAGGTTTTTGGTCGATCCCCGGCCCGCGCCATCAGACGTTGATAATCCAGCAGATAGAGATAGCTTTCCAGATTGGCATCCAGAGATTTGACATCGACATGGGCTTGACGCAACACCGCAGACAGAACAGCCAGAGAGAGAGGAGGTTCGGAGGGGAGCAATGCTGGAGGTTGAATCAACAGGACATCGGTCATAAATAAGTCGCTATCCCCTGACCCTGGCAACAGGGAGTCCTTCAGCCAACCAGCCCAAGATTCCGTCGGTAACATTATAAATATCAGGACGAGAGGTTGCTGCTATCAGGAATTCACAGATCAAACGAGTTCGGTGCCCGGTGCGACAAATGAGAATCAAAGGTCGCTCTTCAGCAACCCGTGCATTCAGTTGCTGTACCCATTCTTCCGGTTGACTTTGCCCCTGAGCATCAAAGAATGTCAACAACTCACTGCCAGCAACCACGCCAGTCAATCGCCACTCTTCGGCACGCCGCACATCAACAATAGCAGCCCCATGATTTAAAAAATCGGCGATCTCTATGCTTTTTATCGGTTTATATGTTCTTCTCATCGTATTTTCCGGAAAAATTTGTTAAGCTCAAAGTAAGACTGATCTTAGATCATTAATATCATTCGAGTAAACGCAAGAGGCTGATAAATAAATTATATTTATCACAGAAAAAAACAGGTTGAATAGTCACCGAGACTATCAACCCTTTTCCCGTTACGAGGTGCCACGATGCTCCCATTTTATAAAACAATTCTTGTTCCATGTGACCGGACACCCAACTCCCAATATGCCTTTAAACATGCTGTCATGATTAGTCGGCGGAATAATGCCAAAATTCACCTGCTCCACGTTCTTCCTCAGGTTGATTCATCCATGCGTAGTTATATTTCTGCGGTGATGGGCGAAAACAAGCTGGAAGACCTTGAACACACAAATATGGAAAAAGCGAAAGAAGAAATGACACACGATCTGGAAGAGTTTGCCAAAAAGGAACTTGCCGACTTTCCTGAAGATTTAGCCCGTTTTGCCGGAGCAGAAGTGGTCATTGGCCACCCTGTCGTTAAAATTCTCGAGGTCGCCAAGCAGTTGGATGCCGATTTGATTGTCATGGGAACCCATGGCAAAGGGGCGATTGAACATGCGTTCCTTGGAAGTACCGCTGAAAAGCTCCTGAAAAAATCGAAACGACCGGTATTTGTTATCCCGTTGCCAGAATAATCTAACCATAAACAGGGGCGTGCAAGCATTTGCCACGCCCCTGTTTCAAATTCACACTTCATATTATGGTGCCAAAGCCTTTGATTGAAAATTAAAATGATAGAGTTCATACGAACCATTGCGATCAAGTAGGCTGATGGTTATCTTTGTATCCCCGGTTGAGTATTGAGCATCAACCTCATAAGTGATCAGCGGACGCTTTTCAAACTCGACATCATCAACCTCCGACTGACTTTTAAAACTCATCTTACCAATTTTTTGCAGTGAACCGATTTTCGACAGCGCCTCCATAAGATGGTCCAAGTCTGCGGCTGTGACTGTTTTCAAAATCTCTGGGGCCATGTATTGTCGCGCTATATTTGGATTCCACGTAGAGATTTCGGGTAAAACTCTCTGGATATAAGGGCCCACTGTTCCCGCATAACGAGACGACAAAACGGCATCATAAACAAAATAGGCAGAGAAGCCGGTCACAAAAACACAGACAACATAAACAATAAACTTTTTCACCGCTGATCCCCTTCTAGAAGGACACAATATTCCCAATCAATGCCCCAAATCTGTTTATTGCCGCGCTAAGCGTAAATTTTCGATCTTGTCTTCGTAATTTGAACGAAAGGGGTTAATATCCAGACCTCCCCTGCGGGTATAACGGGCATAAACAGTGAGCCGTTCTGGCTGACAGTGACGCATCAAATCCATAAAGATACGTTCGACACACTGCTCATGAAATTCATTGTGCTGACGAAATGAAATCAGATAACGCAACAGCGACTCCTGATCAATCTTGCGGCCACAATAGCGGATCAACACACTCCCCCAATCAGGCTGATTGGTGACGAGACAATTACTTTTTAACAAGTGGCTGTACAATTCTTCTTCAACCCGGCATTCAGAATCCGTTGCATTTTTCAACAAAGCAGGATTAAGAGAATACCCCTTCACCTCAATATCTAACCCATCAATGCATGTTCCTGGAAAGCTCTGAAGTTTTGCAGTGTCAAATTGCCTGCTGTCGAACAATCGCACCAGAATCGGAGCACCACAAACATCGCAAAGATCTTTTACCAAGAGCGCTTCAACCTGTTCAAACCCCGAAAAACAGGTCTGATTGAAAGAGTTCAAGTAGAGTTTAAATGATTTCGACTCCACCAGATTTGGCGATTCACAAGGGATATGAAATTCACCCATAGCAACCACGGGTTTTCCCTTCAGGTTGAGCCAGGACAACTCAAAAGCATTCCAGATATCATAACCAGAGAAAGGTAAATCCTCGGCAACACCGATCTCATCGCGCTTGATCTGCCGAGGAAAAGGGCAAAGCAAAGCCGGATCATATTCAGCTTTATAGGCAGTTTTCTCCCCCAAGGGAAGATTGAGCTTATGGTCAACCATAAAACAACGCTCCTGTTTATTTTCGACGGTTTGCAAACGCGGAAAAATAATAACAATTTGAATATTGCTATAAAAAACCAACCCACGTATTTTGTAAAGATAACTTTATCGATAAACCTATTTCAGCAACACTCAATGAATATCCAGCTCATATGTCTAAAATCGCGTCAACCTGCTGAATACTCTTGGTTTGCCATAGCATCGGAACAGTTAATTTTATGCAGAACAATCTTCACCTTCGGGGTGTCTTATACGCTTTTTTTGGCGTGCTGGTCCTTAGCTTTGATTCCCTGCTAGTGCGCCTCGCAGAAACCCCCAGTATCACCATTTTGTTCTGGAGAGGGCTCTTCATCGGGATTTCGTTAACGGCCTTCACGGTTGTCAAAACAAAACACTCACCCTTGAAGGTTCTGAATACAAATCGATATCCTTACTTGTTTGCGGGTTTGTTCTTTGCATTGGCCGGATTTGGTTTTGTCTTTTCCGTTCAAAACACCACCGTGGCCAATACCGTCGTCATTCTCTCCATAGCTCCATTCTTTTCTGCTTTGATCAGCTACCTGCTGAACAAAGAGGTGATCAAACGCTACACCTTTATTGCCATGACCGCCATGGTCCTTGGCACCTTGATTATTGTCTCTGCTTCTGTTGGGAGTGGTCATTTGTTGGGGGATATGCTCGCGGTGTTGACAGCCGCAGCTATGGGAACGGCCCAGGCATACCTGCGTCGGCACCAGAAACTGCAGCGAATAACAATTATTATGGTCAGCGGCTACCTGATGGCGCTTTTCGCACTTCCCTTTGCCAACCTGAGCCCCGAACCTGATAAACTGGTGGTACTAGCCCTTATGGGCCTAGTACAGATGCCTCTGGCTATGGTTCTCTTCTCCACAGCAACCTGCTTTATTTCTGCAGCTGAAGCCAGTATGTTCATGATTGTTGAAACCGTCTTTGGTCCGCTCCTCGTATTTATTTTCCTGGGAGAAACAATACCCTTCAATACAATCTATGGCGGGAGTGTCATCATTGCAGCACTGGCAACCAATACATGGTTAGCAGCAAGAGTAAAAGCTCCTCCGGCAGAATAAAACGGATAAATCCGTACCAAATAAGGACTAACCCTGCCAAAGACAACCACGATAAAGTAGAGAAACCACAAAAATATTACAATAATAAAATTGGCGTTCACTTTCTGTTACAATAGTGAAATTAAATTGACAGAGAAAATCTTCGGGTGTAATTTCCCAAGACCCTAGAGCAGTGCATGAGCCAAGGTGGGTATCCCCCACACAAAAAAACGAAGGAAAGGTGTACAATCATGAACGCGAACCAACTGAGACCTAAGGAAGCATACAACGTCGCTATTGCCGGTGCTACTGGCGCTGTCGGTGAGACATTTCTGAACATCCTCGAGCAGAGAAACTTTCCAATTAACACGCTCAAGCTTTATGCATCCAAACGTTCTAAGGGTAAACAGGTCACGTTCAAGGGCACCACGTACACCATCGAAGAATTAACCGAAGATTCCTTTAAAGATATTGATATCGCACTGTTTTCAGCCGGTGGGGCACAGAGCAAGAAATATGCTCCTTTCGCAGTGAAAGCCGGTGCTGTCGTCGTTGATAATAGTTCCGCTTTCCGCCTTGACCCGGAAGTGCCTCTGGTTGTTCCAGAAGTCAATCCGGAAGATGTTGTTTGGCATAACGGAATCATCTCAAATCCAAATTGTACAACCATCATTATGCTGGTTGCTTTAAAGCCGCTCCATGATTACAGCCGCGTGAAGCAGGTTTTTGTTTCAACTTACCAATCTGCTTCTGGAGCTGGCGCACAGGCGATGGAAGAACTGAAGCAGCAGGTCAGGGATTGGGCCGCAGGGAGAGATCTCTCAGTCAACAAGTTCACCCATCAACTGCTTTATAATGTCATTCCCCACATCGACACATTTCAAGACAATGGTTATACCGGGGAAGAGATGAAAATGTTCAACGAAACCAAAAAAATTCTCCACGACGATGAAGTCCGTGTATCAGCAACCTGCGTCAGGATTCCAGTACTTTATTCACATTCTGAATCGGTCACAGTGATGACTGAAGAGCCGATTTCTCCTGAAAAAGCACGTGAGCTATTCAATAACGCACCGGGCTTAAAAGTAAATGACAACCCTGATGGCTGCGAATATCCAATGCCTCTGGGATCGCAATTTCAGGACGATTGCTACGTCGGTCGTATCCGTGAGAATATCGCCGCAGAGAACGCCCTGAACTTTTGGATTTCAGGAGATCAGATCCGCAAAGGGGCAGCCCTGAATGCAATCCAGATTGCCGAACTACTGGTCAAAAATGCGCAGAAAGCCAACCCTGCTCTGAAAGACGTCAGTGGTTTCTAAACAGCAAAACCTCTAGGTTCTGATTTTTCAAACTAAGTTCAACCCACCTTGACTCATAAAGCCCCGCATTAATTTAATGCGGGGCTTTTTATATTCTGAAAATTCTTGCGCTGAGAAGTGAACACGGCATTGAGCAAATAAAGCTAAGTCCGCTAAATCCCCACATCAAAGAGACCACAAAAGACATCCACAACAACGACACCGGGTCTAAAGCAGAGACAATTATCACCCCCTGAAATTTTATGTTGACACAAAACAACTGTCTGCTACAATCTGGGCACATAACACTATATAAACATCCGACCAAATAGTGAGCACACATGGCGTATAAATTATCGACAACAGTCCTTAAGGCGTTTCAAGTTCTTGAATATGTTGGTGCAAACCAGCCAGTTCTGCCTTCCAGCATAGTCAAAGATCTTGAACTTAATCGGACAAATGTCCATAGACTCCTCGCGACCTTGTCTGAAATTGGCTACGTTGTCAAAACAGCAGAAGGATTCAGTCTGACCTTCAAGCTTCTAAAGTTAGGACGGACAATTCCTCTCAGTAAAGATCTACGGAACACAGCAAAGCCATACATGATTGATCTGATCAACAGAGTCGGTGAAAACGTTTATCTTTGTGTACGCGTCGAGGACATGGTGTTTGCGATAGATGACGTGAAGTCATCTCATCGCCTCACATTGAATCCGGATATAAGTTACTCATACCCGATCCACAGTTGTGCATCGGGGAAATTATTCCTCTCCGAACTAACACCATCTGATCGGCGAGAATACATAGAGACACTGCATCTGGAAGGTCTGGGACGCAACACCATCACAGATAAATTAAAGCTGCATCGTCAAGCGGAAGAAGCCAAGAAAACCGGCTACGCAACAGATTTATTTGAATTCAGCGACGATATCTTAAGCATTGCGGCTCCAATTTATAACTATGATCATAAAATAATTGCAACCATCGCCATTTCTGGACCTGGAACACGTTTAACTGAAGCAGACATGACTGCTCACATTCCAGACCTTCAGGCAACGGCCCGCGAACTATCACGTTGTTTTGGAAGCGGCAAAAATAGCTAGCGACCCGACAACGTATAAACACAAGTGAATCATTGAGAGGTGAAAGATGA
The DNA here is from genome assembly GCF_900107645.1 of Desulfuromusa kysingii. Lineage (GTDB taxonomy): Bacteria > Desulfobacterota > Desulfuromonadia > Desulfuromonadales > Geopsychrobacteraceae > Desulfuromusa > Desulfuromusa kysingii. The sequence continues at coordinate 317,552 of NZ_FNQN01000001.1, read as the reverse complement.
AACAGGACAAACTTTTTGCAAAGCTATCGCATGTAGACGCTCCACAGATCAAGGTTGCCCCTCCGGGACCTAAATCTCAGGAGATCCTTAAATATCAGGCTGACAATGAAAGTTCTGCAATTTCATATGCCAAAGGGATGCCCATGGCGATGGCCAAGGGAAAGGGTGCAACCATTGAAGATGTTGATGGTAACATCTATATCGATATGTTTTCAGGTGCCGGAGTTATGGCGCTGGGACATAGCCATCCAGATGTCCTCAAAGCGTCTCATGAAGCGATTGAAGACATCACTCATACCCTTGATATTCCGTCTCCGATTCGCCAGAGAATGGTGAAATCCATGAAAAAAATTCTACCAAAAGAACTCACTCGGGTGTTTTTTGGTGGCCCAACCGGTTCCGATGCGGTTGAACAAGCGATCAAACTGGCAAAATTCAACACCGGTCGCTACGGCGTTATTGCCTTTGAAGGTTCTTACCACGGCATGACTGGCATGGCACTGGCTCTAACTTGTGACGCCCATCACCGTCAAGGTCTTGGTCCTCTATCTCCAGGGGTACAATTTCTCCCCTACCCCTATGAGTACCGCAACCCCTTTGGTTGCCCTGACGAAGATCTCCAGCTCCAAGCTGCTGAAAATCTAGAACGGGTTCTCTCCGACTCACATTCAGGCTATTTAAAACCAGCCGCAGTTATTCTGGAGTCAGTTCAAGGTGAAGGGGGAACAATTATCCCAGCACCGATCTTCCTGCAACGGGTTCGCGAAATTTGCACCAAGCATGACATTGTCATGATCTGTGATGAAATTCAGGCAGGTCTCGGCCGGACTGGAAAAATGTTTGCGTTTGAGCATGCTGGCATCGTTCCTGATATTGTCACCATGAGTAAGGCTCTGGGTGGTATCGGCTTCCCGATTTCAGCCATCGCATACCGTGAAGAGCTGAACACCTGGCCTACCGGACTCACTATCGGTACGTTCCGTGGCAACATGATCGCCTTTGCTGCTGGTAGCGCGGCTCTCGAGTGGATGCAGGACAATGGTGTTATTGAACATGCTGCAGGCTTGGGTGAAAAATGCATGGTTAAACTCAAAGAGCTTGAAGCCCAGTCAGCCATCGTTGGTGAATCCCGTGGACTCGGGATGATGCTTGCCATCGAAATGGTTAAAGACAAAGAAAGTCGTGAACCAGCAGGTGATTACGCCAAACTTGTCCGCAAGCATGCTCACCTGCGTGGTGTCATGATTGAAGTCGGTGGTCACCACGGAAACGTAGCCCGTCTCCTGCCGCCATTGATTATTACTGAAGATTTGGCAATGAAAGGGATTGAAATTATTGCTGGCGTTATCAAGGACATTGAAGACGGCAAGCTTTCTTAATTCACAAGTCAAACGGTCGCAACCCAACGGGGCAACGAAACACACAAATCGTTGTCCCGTTGGGATCAGAATTATAGGAGATCTAACATGGCAAAAAAAGAAAGTTATAACGTAGCAGTTGTCGGCGCAATGGGTGTTGTTGGTCGTGAAATGATGGCAACTCTCGAGCGGCGCAAATTCCCGATCGCTGAGTTTCGTCCTCTCGATATTCCTGCTCATGAAGGTAAGATTGTCGAATTTAATGGTAAGAAGTGTACCGTTAAGACGGCTAACGTTGAAAATTTTAAAGACATTGACATCGCTATTTTTTCTGCCGGTGGCGATGCCAGCCTGGCCCTGACCCCTAAAGCGGTCAAACAGGGTGCCATTGTCATCGATAACAGTTCAGCGTGGCGGATGGATCCTGATTGTCCCCTGGTTGTTCCAGAAGTTAACCCTGAAGATGTCGACTGGCATAACGGCATTATTGCCAACCCGAACTGCTCAACCATCCAAATGGTTGTAGCGTTGAAACCGTTGCAAGATTGCTCCAAAATCAAGCGTGTTATTGTCTCAACCTACCAGGCTGTATCTGGATCAGGGAAGGCTGCGCTGGATGGTTTAGATGCCGAAATCAAAGAATATGTCAAATATGGCAAAGTTAAAACGGTTCATGCTTACGGTAAGCAAATTGCGATGAATTGCCTGCCCCATATTGATGTCTTCCAAGAAGGTGGATACACTAAAGAAGAACTCAAAATGGTCAACGAGACCAAAAAGATCATGAAGGACGACTCAGTTAACGTCACAGCAACCTGCGTCCGGATCCCGGTCATCTACGGTCACTCAGAATCAATTAACGTGGAAACCGAGAAAAAGATCTCCGCTGATAAGGCACGTGAGTTATTTAAGGCAGCTCCTGGCCTGCTCGTCGTCGATAATCCTGCCGAGGTTGAGTATCCGGTTCCTTGTGATTCGGACAATGAAGACCTCACCATGGTGGGTCGTATCCGTGAAGATAACACCAAAGACAATGCTCTGAATATGTGGGTTGTTTCCAACAACATCCGCAAAGGTGCGGCACTTAATGCTGTACAGATTGCTGAAACACTGCTAGAAAGAGGCATCGTTTAATTGTTTTGAATGCAAAGGGGCATCCATTTTGGACGCCCCTTTTTTGTTGGGATTGAAGTTATGCTATTCCACGTCAATAAACAACAAACCTCCTATGGAGAAGATATCGGGATCTTGTTATTAGATACCGAGACCCCCTTTATCCAGGGAGATGTTGGTAACGCAAAAAGCTATAACTATCCAGTGCGCTACAAGGTCATTAAAGGGCTGACAGTAGAAGCAATTTTTTCTCATGATGCCAGCTTTACGACAGCAATTATTGATGCTGCGAGAGAACTGGAACGAGAAGGGGTCAAGGCCATCACCGGCGACTGTGGGTTTATGGCTCTGTTTCAACAACAGGTCAAAGATGCAGTCAATATTCCGGTGTTCCTTAGCAGCTTAACCCAGCTCCCCTTTATCTCTCAGATTCTACGTAATAATAATAAAATTGGCATCATCACCGCAAATGCAACTTCGCTGACAGCAGATTTATTCACAGCTGTTGGTTTTACCGAAATTGAGAAACTGGTCATCAAAGGGTTGGATGACACGAAGTATTTTCACGAAGCCGCGATAGCTGAAGTTGGGACTCTCGACAGTGATCGGATCTCTGCTGAGGTTGTCGCAGCGAGTCAACAGTTGGCAGAAGATCCAAATGTCGGTGCGATACTGCTTGAGTGCAGCCTGCTTCCAGTTTACGGTTTTGCCGTCCAGCAGGCGACAGGATTACCTGTTTTCGATTTTTTAACAATGATCAACTATGTGCAGTCGGCTATTGTCAAAAAAACCTTCCCGGATTCATACTGAAAGAGGTGGCGATGCAAGATATTCTAAAGCGAATTGAAGAACTCTATGATGAACTTGTAGCCTTGCGACGTGACTTCCATATGCATCCTGAGCTCGGCTTTGAGGAACAACGAACCGCAGGGATTGTCGAACAATATCTTCGCGATCTCGGACTTTCACCGACCCGCATGACCAAAACTGGAGTTGTCGCTCTGATTGAAGACGACCAGCCAGGTCCGGTGCTGATGTTGCGTGCGGATATGGACGCTTTACCCATCACCGAAGAAAACGAAATCCCCTATAAATCACAAAATCCCGGGGTCATGCACGCTTGCGGACATGATGCCCACACCGCCATGCTGCTAATCGCGGCTAAAGTACTGGTCGAAAATCGCGATCAGATCAAAGGGACCATCAAGCTCGTCTTTCAACCCAATGAAGAGATTGCAGGGGCCATCCATATGATCAACGATGGCGTCCTCGAAAACCCCAAAGTTGATGCCGTCATGGGACAACATATCTGGTCTTTTATGGATTCAGGAACAGTTGCGGCCACCCCAGGACCAATTATGTCAGGACTCGACGCCTTCAAAATCAAGATTATTGGCAAAGGTGGACATACAGGGGCGCCAGAAGAATCTATTGACCCGGTGCTGACGGCCGCCAGCGTTATTCAATCAGTGCAAATGCTGCAAACACGCGAGATCAGCGGACTTAAATCAACCGTCATTATGTTTGGTAAAGTCTCTGGTGGTTTCAAAGGGAGTGTCATTCCAGATGAAATTGAGTTAGAAGGGACAATCCGCTTCCTCTATGAGGGGGGAGCAGAGAGCATCGAACAACCAACTGAACGGTTCATCCGTATTGTCCGGGGAATTTGTGAAACGCACCGCTGTCAATGTGAAATTGCCATTGAACATGAAAATATCCCCTTGATCAACAACGAAGAGATGGCTGACATCGCTCTGCAGGCCGCTGAAATAGTCTTTCCAAACAAAAATTCAATTCAGACAAACCGCTCACTCGCAAGTGAAGACTTCTCAGAATACACAGCCCGCGTGCCAGGCGTTTTTATCTTTCTCGGTACCGCCAACCCGGATACTGACTCATGTTTTGCACATCACAACAATTGCTTCAACATTGATGAACAGACCATGAAACAAGGCGTCGCCATGCATGTCATTGGCGCGTTCAAATTTCTAAATGCGAACAAGACATTGTCTTTTCTTGCAAAATAAGTCAGTCTAAACAGATAGTCCAAGCACTTTAGTCGGGAATGAACCACCACAAGCAAGATCAAAAGGTAGATAAGAAAAGACGACACAAAACTTGCTTCTGATTCACTAACCGGCTCTGACAAAAGAGCCAATAACCTGTAAGGGAGGAAAATGTGAGAAAAATCCTGGTATTACTTTTAACAACAATGATTCTTTCAACTGGATTCGCTTTTGCTGGTGCCTATACTGGCCCAGTCGTCAATGCAAAATTAGCCTCAGAAGAGATTGAAGGTGACTTCATGACTGTCTGGGCGAACAAATTTGCTGACCACATGAAAGAGTGGTCCGATGGCAAGATTCAATTCGAAATCTATCCCTATGGCACCTTAGGTGCTACCGGTGATATCAACGAACTCGCACAGATGGGTGTTGTTCAGGCTGTATTTTCTGATTATGCCTGGATCAGCGCCTTTGTTCCTCAAGCTCAAGTTCTAGCTCTGAACTATATTTTCCCGACTGAGCAAGTCCCACAGGTACTTGACTGGATGATGAAGAACGGGAAAATGATGCCTCTGATGACTCAGCACTTTGCCAACAATGGTTTGGTTCCTGCTGCGATCATGTTTGAGGGCTGGCAGTGGTTGTCCACTCAAAAACCTGTAACATCCCTCGATGAATTTAACGGCACAAAAATCCGGGTCATGGGGTCAAAGTTATTGGTTGAAGACTACAAATCCTATGGCGCTTCCCCAACCCCAATGAGCTATGGTGAAGTTTACAGTGGTCTGCAGATGGGTCTGATCGATGGTCAGGTTAATCCACTGTTCGCTATCTACAGCATGAAATTTTTCGAAGTACAAAAGTACCTGACCCAACTCAAAAGTGAGCCTTTCATCGGAATTCCATCCTTCAACAAGGATTTCTTTGACAGCCTAACTCCTGAAGCACAGGCAGAAATTCACAAATTCTGGAGTGAAGCTGTTGTTCCTGCAGGCGAATGGATCACCGCGAGAAACGCCAGCGATCTTGAAAAAATGAAGAAAGAAAAACCATCGTTGATCGTCAACACCCTTGATGATGCTACGATCGCTCAATTCAAAGCAAAAGCAGAAACAGTCTATCCCCTCTATGTTGAAATTGGAGGAGAAGGTGCTCAGGAAATGCTTGACACCCTGCGCGCTGATGTTGCCGCTGCAAAAAAAGCACTTGGTCTTAAATAGTACAACACTCAACCCGTGGCAGAAATTCTGCCACGGGTTTCTTCGTCATAACAACCGTTAGAGCTTGGAGTTTTCTTAGGTCGAAAAAAGAAATAAGCTTCACAGTCAAAAATCAACTCCTCAATGGAGCATAAAATGACAGAGTTACCCCCTGAACCTGAAAACAAATCGATAATGGAGCAGATGCACCCGGATGCCTACATAGACACCTCGAGTATGTCTAAGTTTGAAAAGATAAATCACCATATTGGCATCTATGTCAATGCCGTAGAAGTCTCAATCATGGTGATCTGTGTGGCAGCTCTCGCCATTCTTCTGATAGCAAATGTTTTTGCACGATCATTCCATAAAAGCCTTTATTTCGCTGATGAAATTTCTGTCTTTCTGGTCCTGCTTATCACCTTCACCGGGGTCAGTTATGGGGTCAGAAAAGCTCGCCATATTCGTATGGGCGCTTTTCTAGATATGATGCCCCCGAAAATGGAGAAAGCTTTCATCATCGGAATCTCAGTGATCAGCGCTGTCGTCTTGGGAATTATGACATGGGCTTCATGGAAATACCTGTTGAATGCTTACGACAACCATCATATGAGCCAAGCCCTGCGGGTCCCGAAATGGATATTCTACGTCATTATTCCCATTGGGTTTGGGATGGCGACGTTACAGTATATACGGACGATTATAAAGAATCTGACAGAAGACGAGCCATGGCAATCTCCTGATCAGCAAAGTGAATATGAAGATGAAGAAATAGGAGGAGTGTAATCATGGGAATTTTTGGTATCAGTCTTGCTTCGATGCTACTGCTCGGGTTTCCATTTATGGTTACACTGCTCGGTTCTATCGTTCTCTATCTGTTCATCTACATGCCTGACTTTGCTCCGAAGATGCTCATCACCATGGTGCAGCAGGTTATCACCGGTGTCACTCCGCCGGCTCTGGTCTGTGTACCGATGTTCATCCTCTCTGCAAACATCATTACTTCCGGAGAATCTGCTGGACGTCTGATCCACATGTTAAAAGTCTTTGTCGGACATCTCCATGGTGGTTTGCCAATCACCACAAACGCCAGTTGTACTCTATTTGGCGCCGTATCTGGATCGACCCAGGCAACGGTTGCTGCAATTGGTGGAACCATGCGTCCCATGCTCCTTGAAGCTGGATATAAAAGCTCCTTTACTCTGGGATTGATCATTAATTCAAGTGATATTGCGTTTTTAATTCCGCCAAGTATCGGCTTCATTGTCTACGGGGTTGCAACCAGCACATCCATTGGCAGTCTGTTTCTGGCCGGGATCCTTCCAGGGTTGATGATTCTTTTGATGTTTTCGACCTACTGTTATTTCTACTCGAGATTCAAAAAGATCAAAACATTACCGAAAGCAAGCTGGGCAGAACGACGGAAAGCAATCAAGGATGGTCTGCCAGTTCTCGGCTTCCCAGTTATTATAGTTGGTGGTATCTACACAGGCCTATTTAACCCCACAGAGGCGGCAGCTGCTGCTGTTTTATACGCCATTGTCCTTGAAGCAGTCATTTATAAAGCGATTACTTTCAATCGGCTGATTGATTCTTTTCTGCAAACTGGGGTTATTACTGGGGTTGTCTTTATTCTGGTTGGCGCAGGTCAGGCCTTTTCGTTTCTGATTGGTTTTTTGCAGTTACCTGCCAAACTGTTACCCCCTCTTTTTGGTCCAGAACCATCACAACTCTGGGTTATTACCATCGTTGTTGTCGTATATTTTGTCGCTTGTATGTTTGTCGATCCCATCGTGGCGATTTTTGTACTGAGCCCAGTATTTAAACCCTACGTCCTCAGTGCTGGCGTTGACCCAATCCTCCTTGGGGTTTTGGTCACTCTACAGGCAGCAATCGGTTCCGCAACACCGCCCTTTGGCTGTGATATTTTTACCGCACAATTAATTTTCCGTCGACCATACCTTGAGGTTATCGGTCATTCGCTACCATTTCTACTGATACTAATTCTGGCAACAGTTATTCTGGTAGCTTTCCCTCAGATCGCTTTGTTTCTTCCAAACATCGCGTTAGCAGGTTGAGGTAAAAAAAACTGACCGTATTGACCCCATTTCATGGGGACTGGAACGAGCCATGTCCCCGCTTTTTCATTCACCATCGAACGACCCTCGAGCTGCACTGCTGTGACCAGCAGGCACAAGAGCGCCAGAACAAAGGAGAGTAAAATGCTGACATTTCCACGTGAGGAATACTTGGCACGGATTGCAAAAACCAAGGAACGAATGCAAAAAGAAGGGATTGACTGTCTGTTGATCTCACAGCAAGCCAACATGAACTATCTGACTGGATACGACGGCTGGAGTTTTTATGTCCATCAGTGTGTTATTGTCTCCTTGCAACAAGAGCAGCCAATCTGGATTGGACGCTCAATGGATGCCAACGGCGCCAGAATTTTATCCTTTCTGGATGACGAAAATATTTACGAATATCCCGACTATCTGGTGCAGAATCCAGTTGAACACCCCATGCATCATGTCGCAAAAATTATTCAGGAAAAAGGTTGGGATAAGCAAACATTTGGCGTTGAAATGGATCAATTCTATTTCACCCACAGAGCTTATCTCGAACTCGAGGCCAAACTGCCCAATGCTAAATTTGTCGATGCGAATGCCTTAGTCAATTGGGTCCGCGTGATCAAATCCCCTCGTGAAATCGAATTTATGAAAATTGCGGGTCAAGTGGCAGAAAATGTCATGCAGGCCGCTGTGGATTCGATTAATGTCGGCGTCCGCGAGTGTGATGCCGCGGCGGAGATTGCCCGTGCTCAATACCGTGGCACCGCAGAGCACTCAGGCGATTACCCCGCTATTGTCCCTTTGATGATGGCAGGAGAAAAAACCAAAACCCCGCATTTAACATGGACCGAAACAAAATTTAAAGCAGATGAAGCTGTCCTGCTTGAGCTCAGCGGTGTTTATCGCCACTACCATTCACCCATCGCACGCACAATCTTTCTTGGTCAGAACCCACCACCCATCATGACCGAAACAGCAGAGATCGTGACCGAAGGACTTGCAGCTGCACTCGACAGCATCAAGCCCGGTGTTGTTGCTGAGGACGTTGAAGCACGCTGGCGCGAAGCGATTGCCCACTCAAGTATTGTCAAGGAGTCTCGCCTCGGTTATTCGATCGGCATTAACTATCCTCCAGACTGGGGTGAGCACACAATCAGCTTGCGTCCAGGCGATAAAACGGTCATTCAACCAGGAATGGCTCTGCATCTGATCCCAGGGATCTGGTACGACAATGTTGGTTTTGAAATTGATGCCAGTATCGTCGTTACTGAGACCGGCTATGAGCATCTGTTTGATTTTCCACTAGATCTGGTTCTTAAATAGTTCTAGCAGATCGATCTTTATGTTCAACTGATCGAGTTGTCAAACTTATCTGGCAACTCGATCAGCTCTTCAGTAAATCATCTCCTTTCCGTAAAAAACGACTCTCTCAAGCAAAGACAATCCCGCATTTTCTGTACCCTTCGCCGCGGACTAAACAATAGTAAAATACTAGACTTATAAATAGTCCCAGCCCTTTGAGTGAGAATCGTTTTATGATTGACTTGGAATAATAAATTGCTATACTTCCCACACGGTGTCACTATTACAACACTCGTTCAAATAATGAACGTTTATTGTCGTATGGCATTCATCATAAAACAAAAGAATTTTTTAGTATGGGTCTGAATTTCAGACGAGAATGATGACTATCAATTATTGCCTGAATAAGAGTCCCATATGAAGACAAGCGTCATTGAGCAACCATTTATAGGTTTTTAATCGGGTGACCATGGTTGATCGATGCAGATTTGTATGCGACGTCCCGCAATGGGAAAGCGTTAACACTTAACTGGGAGCCTATTGAAAGGAGAAGCTGCTGTTAGGACATTCAGGCGACTAAACGGTATTTTTATCTGATTTTTCAGTGACAGGGTATCAGGAAGTAATTTTCGTCATAGCATTTATAACCATAAAGGAATTCATAATGAACTTCTCAACTGAAAGCCCAATGTACAAAGAGGTTGATCAATTAATCGATGAAACCCAAACCGACGCCAAAAAGAATCTGGCGTGGTTACAGCAAGAGATGCATCCCTACTTCTTTATCACTATGCACGAAGAAGGTAGAGCCATCGCTACTCTTGCGACAATCATGAATTCACTTGGAGCCAACCGCCGTAGCATTCTGGCTGACACTGAGAAGACTCTGATCCTCGCCCGCACCAGCATGCCGGGATCTCTATATGACACCCTAAGAACCATTCGCGAACGTGATATCTCTTATGCCCACATTGCCCACTCCTATGCCCCACTTCCCGGACGGGATGAAGAGCTTGAGTTGCAACGGTTTGAATTTGATCGGAAAAGTCATAAGGAAATTGCGTCGGGTTTAAAATCTGCTGTACATGTCCCTGAAGACACCCGTAAGGAAGTCGCTGAGGTCGTTAGCAAACGTTATCCCGATTTTGATCTGGACAATCTTAACCACTTATTAAACATTCTCTGGTTGAACAATCCAACCTATGTCAACATCTCTCCAGGGGATCGGATTGCTCAAATTCTCTGGCTCTACCAACAGGTCAGAGATAACGAGGGGATCCATCTTGATGTGGAAGAGACTGAAGGTTTCGGCTCTGAAGGCGACGAAATCCGCATTATGTTCGCTGTCAGCAACCCCCCTCAGCGTGATTTCCTGTTGCAGATCATGGAAGTGTTCACCCGCCTCGGCATTGAGACAAAAAGAACCTACGGTCTGACTCTGAGTAACGGTGTTCATCCAGTATTTCTGGGGACCTTTTATGTCCGCAAAAAAGATGCTCCTGAGTTAGTCAAGGGGACAGAATTATTTAAAAAGTTACGCTCTGAATTATTCAATACCCAACTGCTGCAAACCCGTTCACACGCCTATCAGGAATTTGTCACCAAGCAGATCATGTGCGGTGAAGACGCAACCCTGGTCAACGCTTTTATCGCTTTCTGTCACACCAGTCTGGCTCACAGCAGTGACCTGTATGATCTTGAAGGGGTTGAGCGAGCATTTCATCTACAACCGGAACTTTGTCTGCAATTGGTAGAGCTGTTCCGCACCCGCTTTGATCCGAAACAGGACAATCGCGACGAACTCTATGCGCAAATGTTAGAAAAAGTCGTTGCCACAGTCGAAGAGTATAATACCGGCCATAAACGGGTCGATGCCTATCGCCGCACAATCTTCCGTTGCTGCCTCTCCTTCATCCGCAACACCTTGAAAACCAATTTTTTCGTCGACAAAAAACAAGCCTTATCTTTCAGACTGGATCCAACCTATCTGTCGGAATTGGATAGCACGTTCACAGACGACTTGCCCGCAGAACGTCCGTTCCGGGTCACCTTCTTCTTCGGACGCTACGGTGTTGGTTACCATATCGGCTTCTCTGATATTGCCCGTGGCGGATGGCGGACATTGATTGCCAACGGTCGTGACGATTATGTCACTTGTGCCGATAGCATGTTCAAAGAAAACTATGTCCTGGCTCATACCCAGCATTTGAAAAACAAAGATATTTATGAAGGTGGGTCCAAGATGGTCTCCGTGCTGAATGCTGTCAGCATCAATGATCAGGTCCTCGTCAATCAGCGTCTGTATAAACTCCAGTACGGTTTTATCAATGCTTTCCTCGATATCTACGTCAATGAGAACGGCAAGGTTAAAGATCCGAATGTGGTTGATTATTATGGCGATGATGAAGCCATCGAGCTTGGTCCTGACGAAAACATGCATGATATCATGATCGAAACCATCGCCACTCTGGCACAAAAACGTGGCTATATCCTTGGTATTGGCATCATGTCGGGGAAAAAAGTCGGTATCAACCATAAAGAGTTTGGGGTGACATCTGCAGGTGTCGTCAAATTTGCCGAAATCACCATGGAAAAACTTGGGATCAATTATAGTAAAGATGCCTTCACCGTGAAAATGACTGGTGGCCCTGGTGGTGATGTCGCCGGGAATGCGATGCGTCTCTTGCTTGATCATTGCCCGAAAGCCAAAATCAACCTGATTTTGGACGGCACCGGAGCATTTTATGATCCAGACGGAGCGGATCGTAACGAGTTGCGCCGCATCATCCTGGCTCATGACATCGAAGAGTTCAACCCAGAGAAACTCCATATCGGCGGTTTTATGCTCTATCGGAACAGACGTCGTACTGATGGTATGCGTGAACTCTACATGAAGGTTGTACAAACGAAAAAAGGGTTGGAAGAACAATGGATTTCAACCGATGAGTTCTACCGTGAATTCAACAGCCTGACCTTCACCGTACAAGCCGACATCTTTATTCCTGGCGGTGGCCGTCCTGAGACCATCGATATTGAGAACTGGCAACGGTTCTTTGCTGATGACGGCACCCCATCGGCTCGTGCTATCATTGAAGGGGCAAACTCCTTTATCACTCCGGCAGCCCGGGTTGAATTGCAGAAAAAAGGCGTTATTGTTATGCGCGATGCCTCTGCGAACAAATGTGGTGTTATCTCATCATCCTATGAAATCATTGCCAACCTGGTGATGAGCACTGACGAGTTTATTGAACACAAAAACGCCTACGTTGCTGATGTGCTGGGTATCCTCGAACGCCGCGCTGAAGACGAAGCACGACTGATCTTCAAACGCTATGAAGAAGCAAAAGGGGCTAAGCTTTACACTGAGATCTCAGACGGTATCAGCAAGGAGATCAACAAGCACTATGCAGAGCTGTTCAACTTCTTCAAGGCGAACCCTGAGAGTTCCAAAGATCCGTTGTTTCAACAGGCAATTTATCGACATTTACCCAATTTCCTGAGTGAAAATAAGGCTTATCACGACCGCATCCAACAAATGCCAGAAAAATATCTCTACGCCATACTGGCAGTCGAGGTTGCGACATCTATGACTTATCACGGCAATAAAGAGAGTGATTTCATGCTCATTGCCAAAGGGCATCTGGAGCGCGTTTACGGCAATAAATAATCATTGAATATTGAGCCTAAAAGAACCGGCAGCAATGCCGGTTCTTTTAGCAAAAATGGAGGCCAAATGAGCCAACTCCCTGGACATAATTTTCAAGCGAACAACCTTCGCGTCATGCAAAATTACTTTCACAGCAATACCCCTGAAAAACTCCATATCGACAATATCACCTATGATGGTGATGACCATTTGATCACATTTACTGACATGGTGGTTCCTGGTGAAAGCCTTCTTGAACAGATGAATTATATGGAAGAGCATCGGGATAATATCCGGACACAACTCTTAGGTGATGTCCCAACTCGCTGTGTCGACCTTATCGTCCCCCCCAAAGATCCCCGTGCCGTCGCCGGTTACATCATCATGGAAACCATGGGATATCCCCCATTTTCAGGGTCCAACACCCTCAGCACTGGCTATTCACTGTTGCAGAATGGTTTCGTTGAGCAAAAAGAAGGCAAACACAGCTTCTTTATCGAATGCGCTGCTGGCCTTTCTGAAATCACCTACGAATCAGCAAATGGTGAAATCAAAATGGTCAGTATCACCGGACAAGATGTTTACCTGGCTCATGAGGGATTGGATCTAACCATCTGTGGCAAAAAGCTCAAAATCCCCGTCGTTTACAGTGGTGGGTTCTACCTGATGATCCCCAGCAAAGAGATTCCAACGGCGCTTAAGGCTGAAAATTACGACGAATTCATCAAAATTGGGAAACAAGCGGTCGAAGATGCTCGTGCAATCTACTATCCAAAACATCTGACCGTCGGTGATGTTGGTCCGATCCCCTTTGCCAACTTCATGGCAGACAAACAACCAGCCGGTCATTATATCGGTGCAACCTTTGTCTACCCCGATGTCATCTGCTATTGCCCGACCGGAACCGGTTCTTCAGCCCATACGCTGATGCGCTATCTCTCTGGCGAAGCTAAAATCGGAGATCGGGTTGAAGTTCAGTCGCCAATCGGTTCAACCATGTACATCGATATCCTTGGCGCAGATCTGCTCGAAGGTCATCAGCGGCTACAGCTCAGAATCAATGGCCTGCCGACCCCCAAAGAAGTCCAGATTCAGCCCATTGCTTAATCCAGTTCTTCCAGTCCGGCTTAGATATCGGCATTCTCTGTCGTTATTTAAGCCGAACTTTAAAACTACGACACACCTCACTTCGTCGACACATTTTAACAGATCAAAGACTGATCACCATTTTGAATGCGGGAGACTATGAATGAAATCTACTGAAACAGATGTGCTGGTCATCGGCTCAGGGGCTGCTGGTTTTTACGCGGCCATCCGAGCAGCCGAATCTGGCCTGCGGATCACCCTGTGGGAAAAAGGTCTTGCTGGCCGTACTGGCGGTACCGTTAGTGGTGCTGGCCCATCAGCTTACGGTTCCTTTAGTGACCCGGAAGACTCAGCCGATAGCCTCTTCCGTGACACAGTTGAAGGCGGATCATATCTGAGCGACCAACCTCTGGTTCGTATCCTCGCTGATGAAGCCCGCCTGCGTATCCAGGAGTTGGAAGATTGGGGAATTCGTTTTGACAAAAATAGCGATGGTTCTTACCTCATCTATACTGCCGGTGGTCACAGCCATCCACGGGTGATGGCGATTAGCGACCGGGTTGGTTTGCAGATGTCAAAAGTTTTACGCACCAAGCTCCACACCTTTAACAACGTCACTTTTGGTGAAGATACCCTTGCGACAAAAATTCTCGTCAATGATGGTCAAGTCAGCGGTGCCGTTGGGGTAGATTTTCGCAACGGTGAAACCGTCTGTATGCAAGCCTCTGCTGTTATTCTAGCGACCGGTGGTGTCGGTCAACTTTACCCCGTCACCAGTAATCCGATTCAGGTGACCGGTGACGGCATGGCAATCGCTTATGAAGCCGGAGCCAACCTGATCAACATGGAGCAAGTTCAGTTTTTCCCTTGCGGTATGGTGCATCCGCCATCACTCAAAGGTTTTATTCTCGGAATCCAAGAATATGCCAAGCTTTATAACAGCAAAAATGAGCGCTTTATGGAAAAGTATGAGCCCGAGAAACTTGAGTTAACCACCCGTGATCGCCTTGCTCGGGGGATCCATTCTGAAATCACCGCCGGTCGTGGCACTGAACACGGTGGTGTCTGGCTTGACGCCAGAGATCTGGGTGACGAAACCTATAAGAGCTTTCTGCACGAAATCGAAGTTTCAGCCGAACGTGGTTTCGATTACCGCAAACAACGCCTTGAGATCGCCCCTTCTGCTCACTATTTTATGGGTGGAGTCGAAATTGATACCGATACGAGCACATCTCTCCCTGGACTGTATGCGGCCGGTGAATGTTCCGGCGGGCTTCAGGGTGGCAACCGACTCAGCGGCAATGCACTTTCAGAGCTGCTGGTCTTCGGTTCACGTGCTGGTGCCGCTGCAGTCAAGCATGCCCGGGCAACAGCCATCAGTTCCTGTAAAGATCAAGCTGAAGCAGAAGATGAGCGCATCAGCAAAGCACTCAATCGACCCAAATCCGACATCACTCCCAATGAAGGCAAAAAACAATTGCGCTCTATTATGGCTAAATACATGGGAGTGACCCGCACCGGAAAAGGGTTGGAACTGGCGGCGCAAGAGCTACAGCAGCTCAAGGAGCTATTGCCAACAGTTTATGTGCAAGGGTCTTCACTTCTATTCAACCAGAGCCTGCAATCGTACCTCGAGCTTGAGAAGATGGTGACCATCTCGCAAACCATGGTTGCGGCGGCTACGATCAGAAAAGAGAGTCGTGGTGCACACTACCGTGAAGATTATCCGGAGTGGGACAAATCGATGGCCCCACAGTGCACTTTGGCCTACACAGAAGACCATAAACCTGTCATCCAAACCAGACCGGTAAAGATGACAGAAATTACGCCGGAACAATCGGCTTAATCAGTAGATGGAGACTAAGGTGAAACTATGAAACAAACCTTTAAAGTTCTTGTTGATCGCTACAATCCTGACACAAAAACAGGCTTGATCCAAACGTACGAGGTTGAGTTCATCCCCAGCCAGACAGTGCTACAAACTCTGAACTATATCCGCGACAACCTTGATGACAGCCTCTCCTTCCGCTCCTCCTGCCAGGGGGCCAAATGTGGGAGTTGCGCTGTTGCCCTGAACGGCAAACCGGTTCTGGCCTGCAACACCATGATTGATGGTCAAGACATCACCATTGGTCCCTTGCCGAACTTTCCGGTCATCAATGACCTGATTGTTGATCGCAGCAAGAGTGAAGATTATTTCTTCAAGATGCTGTCACAAACGGATGCTTGTGAGGGGTCCTGCAACGGTCACGTTCATACTGAACCGGAAGCGGTTCTGAATGAAGCAAAAATTGACTATGAGAACCTGTCCCGCTGTCTCGGTTGTATGGTCTGTACCTCCGCCTGTCCATACAACGCACAGATGGATGAGAATGGACCGAACCCGTCAATGTTGGTGAGTGTTATGAGTTCAGGGGTACTCACCAGAAAAGATGGCCAACTCGCTTTTCCTATCGGTACAAATAGCGATTATTGCAGTCTCTGTCTCAACTGTTACACCGCTTGCCCCGCTGGCGTCCATCTGAACCGCGCTAATAGCCAGAGTAAAAATACTTACGTCCAAACCAAGGGCCAAAAACTGCGTGATCGCCTGCTTGGTCACGCTGAGCTTGCTGATAAAGCGGCAACATTGACTCCGGGATTGAACAACGCCTTAGTCAACGCTCCCCTGGTTCGCACAACCTTGGAAAAAACCCTCAATATCAGCAGTCAACCATCAATGGTTAAGTTCTCTAAGCCACTGACGGCACAGAGAGCTGACGACAAACAACCAAGCGCTATCTCAAAGAAACACAAAGTCGCCTTTTTCACCGGTTGTTATGCCCGTTATAATGAGACCAATACCGCAATCGACGCAATTGCCGTTCTTGAAAAACTCGGGATTCAAGTTGAAGTACCGGAACAGAGCTGCTGCGGCCTCCCCTTGGTCGCCAATGGCGATATGGCTGCCGCTGAGAATAAAGCTAGAAAGAATATCGCTGCGTTTAAGCCATGGATTGACAAAGGCTATGATGTCATTACCACCTGTACCAGTTGTAGTCTGATGCTCAAAACCGAATACACTGAAGTTTTCGGGATTAAAGCAGCTGAAAGTCTGGCTGATTGCACCTATGACTTGGCTGAATACATCAATAAGCTGGATGACAACAATGAAATTGAGCTAAAACTGAGCCCCGTACCAATGCACACCGCTTATCACACCCCATGTCACCTGAAAGCACAAAAGATCGGTTTGCCATTCATTGAGTTATTGAATAAAATTCCAGACTTTAATGTTGCAGTCATGGATGCCAAGTGCTGTGGCCAGTCGGGAAGTTACGGTTACAAAGCTGAAAAGTATTCGATCAGTGAAGCGGTCGGTGATGAACTGAAAGAGTCGATGGAGAAGCTTAACCCGGAAATTGGATTAAGTGAGTGTGGTCCCTGTCAATTGCGCATGCATGATGTCTCTGGGCTGCCTGTTATTCATCCGGTTTCTATTTTACGGAGTGCATTAGAATAGCAAAAGACCGGTTTATAGCGAGCTCATCCGCAACCAGGGATGGGCTCGCAAACCCTTGACACAGAAATTAGTGAGACAGGTATTTACTGTCAACGACCCTTCTGCTATCTATACACATCCATCTATATCCACTCAAAAGCATCACTATAAACAAGGAGTCAGATTATGAAAGTCGTGAAGTTCGGCGGCACATCCCTCGCCAGTGCGGCCCAGATTAAGAAAGCTGTTGAAATCATTCAGGCTGATGACCAGCGGCAGGCTGTTGTTCTCTCCGCCCCAGGAAAGCGTGACAATCAGGATACCAAGATTACTGACTTATTGATCAATACACATAAGCAAAAGACCGCTGGAGAAGAGTACCTGCCAACCTTCGAAAAAATTCGTGCACGTTTTGTCGAACTCTCAGAACTCCTCGAAGTCGACGTCAATATTGCAGCTGAGCTCGACGTAATCGAGCAAAAAATTACCGCAGGGACAACCCTTGATTTCGTTGAGTCACGTGGCGAATACCTCAACAGTCTGATCATTGCCAAATATCTTGGCGCTGAATTTGTTGATGCTGCAAACGTCGTCCGCTTGACCATCGATGGCCGTGTTGATCCAGAATCATACGAACTGATCAGCAAGCAACTGGGCAATGCCACTGGCCGCTTCGTGGTCCCGGGTTTTTATGGAACCGGCCCCGATGGTGAAATCAAAACCTTCTCCCGTGGTGGTTCCGACATCACCGGTGCAATCGTTGCTCGCGGCGTCAACGCCGATGTCTATGAAAACTGGACCGATGTCTCCGGTATTCTTCAGGCTGACCCCCGCATTGTTCCGGCAGCGCAATCTATCCCCGAAATTACCTACGCCGAAGTCCGCGAACTGGCGTCATGCGGGGCCAGTGTTTTTCATGAAGAAGCGATTGCTCCGGTTCGTGACGCAAAGATTCCTATCAACATTAAGAACACCAACAGCCCTGCTGATTGTGGCACCATGATCCAACCCACACGTTCAGCTGAGAAGATGCCTGTGGTTGGCGTCTCGGGTAAAAAACCTTATCGTATTTTGAACGCAGAAAAGTTCATGCTCAACCGCTATCCAGAGCTTCCGGGTCAGATCAAGGAAGCCCTGACACAACAAGACTTGGCCGTTGAATTCGACATGAAGGGCTTCGACAGCTTTGCCCTCATGGTTGATAGCAGCAGCAATTTTGATGAAAATGCGATCTGTAAATATATTCTTGAGAAGACCGAAGTTGATGCTTGCAGTTTCGGCATGACGGTCGCTCTAGTTGGTATTGTCGGTGCAGGATTACAGAGTCAGACCGGTCTCCTCGGTCGCATGCTCAGCGCCCTCGATCAAGCTGAAATTGGGATTCGGAGCATCAGTTATGGCGGCTCACAACTCACCGCACTGCTGGCTATTAACCTGGAAGACTATGAAAATACCCTCAAGGTTCTGGTTGCACAGCTGCAAAAATAAGCGGGAATAAGACAGATGAGCATCAAGATGCGGGCACTTCTTGTGTCCGCATTTTTTAATTCGAAGAGCAAGAGAAAAAAGAACAACCAATAGGCGACAAAACATGAAAACACGCTCGGCTCTGAGAACAACGAACCCCACGCTCACGCAGAGCCAAGCGTTATAGCCCACCTATCCTTGTCGAGAAATCTCAACCTCGCCACTATCACCGTTCACCTTGACCCAATCACCTGTCTTAATCACCTGACAGGGGTCGACATCAGAAAAATCAACAACCATCGGGCTACCGACAACGACAGCGGCGACACCAACCCTTGAATCAATCTGACTCACAACCCAACCAGCGGGCTTCACACCGTTAATCATTGCAGAATTAAAATGGCCGGACCAGCAATTTGAGCCCTTGGAAGATGGAATGACCAAGATACGTCCGGCAATGGATGTCCCCTCTGCAACATGCCCTTTTTCGATGATAACACCCGTGACTTCATCAATACCGGCCCATCCTTGAATGCTGTCAGGACAGACAAGCGCCTCGCCTTCTGCAATCCCTTTGATTGCACCTCGTCCTTTGATAATTTCTTTCATCTTAATGGTCCCATTTCCCCGAAATTGCAGCATCAATACACCGATATTTATCGCCATAGTAAACTGCGGCATCTGTCATCGAACGAATATAATGGGCTTGTTTAGCTCCATCCAGCACAACTCCGCGACTCTGTTTCATGATCGATTGACCCACCATAATTGGACAGGAGCTCGTCATTATCCGCCCACCAGCATCTTCTATAACATCGAGATAACCACTCGCCCGCGCCATTTCTTTAATCGGATACGCCGTCCAGAGGTATAAACGAACGCCACTCTTGATCTTTTTGCCACTGATGTAATTGGCAACATCACGAATTTCTTCCAGAGTGTAATGCGGACAGCCAAGGGAGATAAAATCAACAGGCCCCGGCGTTACATCACAGAGCATGGTCAGCGATTTCTGATATTCTGCGGTGGAAACGTTAAAGCTCTCTTTAACCCCATGCCCACCGGTTGCCATGGTCATTGTCTGTCCCTCAGGAGTCATACCGAGAATATGGCACATAACGGCACCACTGGTCGTGGCGATGGTTGCAAACAGTTGTTTAACCTCAGCTATGGTCGGGTAAGCAAAATCACCGGTGATAACCGGAATGCCTCCAGCCGGAAGCAATCTGCCGATGGTATAACCGATCACATCCCAGTCTATCGCTGACTGGGCGGGGCATTCAATTTTAAACTCGTGGCTTGCATATCTATTTTCAGCACAATGCAGTCCCCACTTGGGAGTCCGACCACAGATTGCTGACCAGGCTGCGGCTTCGACACCATCGGGATTACCACAGGCTCCAAGAAGTGAATTACAGAACATCGCATTGCTTGATTCGGTCGTCACAAAATGTTCACCTTTAAGGGGTAACCATCCAAGAAGATAAGGAGTACAGGTGCTCGCCATACTGACACCTGCTGCTCGAGCGACTTCAAGAAATCTACGGTTTTTGTCAAAATATTCTTTTGTCAGTCCGACTTCTTCATAGTCCTCGGTATCACAGTTCTCAGTGCAAGTCATACAGAAACATTCTGCCGAAAATTTATTATGACTGATGTCAAGAACCTCATCGGTGCACATATAAACCCTGGAAAAAATTTGATTGTAGTCATCCGACTGGATGTTATTGAGATAGGGCTGCGCACCTAATCCGAGCGTCGCCTTGGTTACAACACAGAGTTCTTGAGCGCCAAGAGCTTCAGCATAGCTGATAATATTTTCAAGTGCTTTCTGTTGTAACCTTCCGTTATCGCCACGGAGAATCGCTTTTTCGACGTCTGTTAACCTCACCATTTTGCCACCTTATAATTTCATCTCTACGCGTCAAACAATCTATGCTGCCAAAAATATCACCTATCTTTGGCAGGTTATAAAAATAGTCATACCCTACAAACGGGTCACTCACTGAGACAATACCTTGGCAGTCTCTCCAGCCTTTAGATACATGTTTATAAAACCAGCAAAGGTAATAAAAAACTCAAAAATGATCAGCTCAAAGTAGCCGATAAAATAGCCATAAAAGCCCCATGATATAGAGGATAAGATAAAAAACAACTTGACCCTTTGAGCCTTTTTTAAATAGACAGCGATGGTCACGAAGGTAAGCCCCAACAAAGAAAAGATATCGTAGAACCCGCTCCAGAAATAACAGGTGATGATTGATGAAAGAAGCCATAAACAGAAACCGATGGACTTGTATTCTACAAAATTTCGTCCACAAAAAGTCCGCACAGCGGTAAAAAACATCGAGATTGTGCCGGAAATAGCGCCCTGGACAACAAATGCAAGAACCCAGGATACGTCAGCTCCCAACTTGAGAAGGAGGATATTCTCTCGGGTTTTTAAAAACATGCAAACAACAATAAGGATTGTAGATAAAAGACCAAATATAAATTCTGGCGTGTATATATCAATCATCTCGACACAGTCTGTTAGTGGGTTTATACATGACCGCTTTATCTCAGCAGCCCTTTTAATGGCCGTAAAAACGCTTACGAGGAAACTCGGCCAAGGATCCATACTAGCAGCTTTACACTGATTGTCACTGCCAATATTATCTCGGTGCAAGGAACGATAGGATGAGTGACTGAAGTCCGCAATGAAACGTTGATCAGGGGAAATGAGATAAGCGCGATTGGGGACTGGAAATTGGTGATCTTCTTTGCTAAATTCTGCCCGTAAACAAGCCGATAAGATTCAAGAGAGGACACTATGGGAAAAGACATTATTAAGCTTTTACTGCTAAGCATTGTTGTCGGCGCAATTATCCTAGGGCTTTACTTCTTAGGAAAATCAGTTGACAACCAGAGTAAATACAAACATCCGATCACACAACCAGGATCAAGTTGGTAACGATCAGGAGGCTCTCCTCTCAGGTCCGGAATAACCTGCTGATGCGGCGCCACGTACCGGATCAACGCCGATCTGAACCCAACCACTGGTACGCTCAAATTTATCAATCTGTTTCGAACTGATCAGGGTCGCAAGTAAAGCAGGACTGATATGATCTTTTACCCCATTGCGATAAACAACATTCACCTTAGGTTTCTGTTTAAAGTATCCCATTTCTTGACCTCCCTTCTGATCATCTTTATGTTTCAATAATAACCGCATTGCCCCTGAATAGCAATCTCAGCCAAATTATTTCTTGTTATTTATTAGTTATTTAGAAGGATAGCTGCGGCAAATTAAAAAATTATCAAGAAGGGTGAATACGACTACTGGAGATGCAAATACTAATTTGCGTTAGATTCGAGTTCTGAAGCGATAGCCGACATAACCCGTTCAACGATTAACAGGTGAGTCGCTTTGACGTCTTCGAGTTCAAACAGGTCGGAGAAATCGAGAGGTGCACCAAAACAGATCCTCCCCTGCTGCTGTCCCTTCATAAATTCCCAGGTGTTAATTCCAGATAATGCTGTTGGAATCACCACGGGATGATGCTCGTAAATCAGCTTCCCGACCCCCCGATTTCCTGGCCCGAGCTTACCATCCTTATGGCGGGTTCCTTCAGGGAAAAGCATAACTTTCTGATTCTGCAACAATGAACCCAGATGTTTTCCAGCACGAACATCACGTCCCCGCTTCACTGGGAAAGCCCCCCATGAACGATAAATAGCTCCAATGACGGGATTACGAAACAGCTCCTCCTTAGCTGGAGCCCAGACCATTTGCCAAGGGTGCGCTTTGAGTACAGCTGCTGGAATAAAAACAGTGTCATAGGCAGAGATGTGATTGGCCGCAAGAAGGACACCTCCAGCAGCAGGAATATTTTCCGCCCCGACAACCTCAAACCGATTTAAAATAGAGGCATAAAAACGAATCACAGCAGAGCTGATTGTCACCCAGAGACGGCGGACAAATGGAACTTTCACGGTTGAACTCCTCGATATCTTCTGCACGGATGAATTCAGGGAATGATAGATAAAACCCTTGCAGACACCAGAAACTTCACTCATTATATTTAACGGTTTCACTTTAACACGAATTTATAGCATGAATTTACACATTTTTTCCGAAAAGGATATGGATTATGGGTTGGTTATCAGGTGTTATCGGTGGAGGGCTCGGGGCAATGATCGCCGGTCCGTTTGGTGCAATTATGGGAGCCGCCATCGGCGCCAGCATGGGGAGCTCTCAAAAGATGCCCCAGACCAGGGGCGGATTTAATCCGTCAGAGCAACGACAGGCGATCTTTTTTACGGCGGCTTTTTCTATGGTCGGGAAACTCGCCAAAGCTGATGGTCGGGTTTGTCCCGATGAGATTGCGGCGATTGAAAAAATTTCTAAAGAAGCTCTGGGACTGGATCAACAGACCCGTGCTTACGCTATCAATGTCTTCTCTCAAGCAAAAGACAGCGCTGAAACCTTTGCCGATTATGCCAGACAGTTTGGCAACTTGTTCGCCCAAGACCAGCAACTCTGTAATTTCATGATGAGCTTCCTGTTCGAAGTTGCGATGGCTGACGGTGAACTTCATCCCCAGGAAGAGAATATGCTGCTGGAGGCAAAGACAGCCTTTCGGATTTCTGAAGCTGTTTATCAATCGCTGCGTAGCCGTTATGTCGGTCTGCATTCTTCCAGCGTTAGCCTGAAGAAGCACTATGAAAATCTGGGTGTTTCCAGCTCTGCAACAACGGCAGAAATCAAGAAAGCGTATCGTCAGAAAGCGACTGAATTCCATCCAGACAAGATTGAAGGAAAAGGGTTGCCACCGGAATTCATCAAATTTGCCAATGATCAACTTGCCGAAATCAACGCATCCTATGATGCAATTATGGCGGCACAAAAAAAATAGGGGATTCTATGCCGGAGTTAACCAAACGGGAAGCCTGGAAAAATCTGCAAAGACATTATCAAAGTATTGAAGCCCTCCACATGCGCGATATGTTTGCTGCAGAGCCACAGCGGTTTACAACGTTTTCTCTGCAGCTCGATGACATCCTGTTTGATTACTCTAAGCACCGCATCACCTCCACCACATTAAAACTGCTGGTTGAACTCGCCCGGCAAACAGGCTTACAAAACAAAATAGAGAAAATGTTCTCCGGCGAACGAATCAATACCACCGAACAACGACCGGCACTCCATACAGCCCTGCGTAATCGCAGCAATTCTCCGGTTCTGGTAGATGGTCAGGATGTCATGCCACAAGTCAACGCTGTTCTTGCCAAGATGGGCAAGTTCTGTCGGCAGATTCGCGATGGCATCTGGCTGGGAGCCACGGGGCAGCCGATCACAGATATCGTTAATATTGGTATCGGGGGCTCAGATCTTGGCCCACTGATGGTCACTGAAGCCTTAAAACCCTATGGCCATGAACGTCTTAACGTCCACTTTGTTTCCAATGTCGATGCAACCCACCTGCTGGAAACCTTACGACATCTGCAACCAGCGACGACGTTGTTTTTGATCGCTTCCAAAACCTTCACCACCCAGGAGACGATGACCAACGCCCACTCGGCTCGCGACTGGCTGTTGCAGCAGCTTAAAGATGACAAGGCAGTCGCCTGTCACTTTGTCGCAATCTCCACAAATCGACAAAAAGTCATCGAATTCGGGATCAACCCTGACAATATGTTTGAATTTTGGGATTGGGTCGGCGGCCGCTATTCTCTCTGGTCTGCTATCGGTTTATCTATTGCACTCTATATCGGCATGGATAACTTTGAGGAGTTACTCTCTGGAGCCTACCAGGTTGATAAACATTTTTACGAGACTCCCTTTGAAAAAAATATCCCAGTCATCATGGGGCTACTCGGGGTCTGGTACAATAACTTCTTTGCGGCTGATTCTCACGTCATTCTCCCCTACGATCAATATCTACACCGTTTCCCCGCTTATTTTCAGCAAGGAGATATGGAGAGCAATGGCAAGCGAGTAACCCTTGACGGTCAATCGGTCAACTACTCAACCGGACCGATTATCTGGGGAGAGCCCGGAACCAACGGACAACATGCCTTTTACCAGCTCCTCCACCAGGGGACAAAACTGGTCCCTGCTGATTTTCTTGCAGCGGTCGAAAGTCAGAACCCTCTCGGGAACCATCAGCAGATTTTATTATCAAACTTTTTTGCCCAACCAGAGGCGCTTATGCGCGGAAAAACACCGGCAGAGGTGCGTGCGGAACTGGACGCGGAGGGGTTATCTCAAGCAAGGATTGCACAGCTCTTACCACATAAAGTTTTCCCCGGAAATCGCCCAAGCAGCTCTTTTCTGTTTCATAAACTGACACCAAGAACTCTCGGTTCACTGATCGCCCTCTATGAGCATAAAATTTTCACTCAAAGCGCCATCTGGGATATCAACCCCTTTGATCAGTGGGGTGTTGAGCTTGGTAAACAGCTAGCCCAGAAGATTCTCCCAGAACTCAGTCAAAGCAGTCCTGTTGCCGATCATGACTCTTCAACGAACGGCTTGATCAATTATTTTCGTTCTCAAAAACAGGGTAAACAGTCCGTATGAAGATAAAAATGGTTGTGACCGACCTTGACGGCACCCTGGCAAGATCAGATGCAACAATTTGTCCTGTTGATCGCAAAGCTCTGGAGACGATTGGTAGCGCAGGGATATGCCGGGTGATCGCCACTGGGCGTAGTTATTTTTCCGCTTGCAAAGTTCTGAGTGCTGATTTTCCGATTGATTATCTGGTTTTTTCTTGTGGTGCAGGGATTATGGACTGGCAGACCAAAGAGATCATTCAGGCGCAACATCTTCCCCAAAAGAAGGTCGAGACCATCACCAAAATTTTACTTGATCACAAGGTTGATTTTTCTATCCAGGATAGAATTCCCAACAACCACCATTTCAGCTACAGTCTGCCCAATAAAGATAATCAGGACTTCAAACGCCGCTTGGCCATTTATCGCGACTATTGCCGCGAACTGGATCTGAATAAAATTGAAGAGGCATCGCAAATCATTGCGATCCTCGGAGATAGTACCGTTTGGTTTGAGCAACTCAGTCAGAAGTTCAACAACGTTAAAATTGTCCGGGCAACATCTCCCCTGGATGGGAAAACCCTATGGATGGAAATCCTTCCGCCGCTGGCATCTAAATCTTCAGGGGTTGACTACCTGTGTACACTCCTGAACATATCCAGCACGCAGACAGTCGCTATCGGCAATGATTATAACGACGTCGATATGCTCTCTTACTGTAAATACAGCTTTGTCGTTGCGAATGCCCCTGAAGAACTCAAAAACAGCTATCCTACCGTCGCATCAAACGACAGGAACGGATTCAGCCAACTGGTCAATCAACTGATTTGTTCAGAGATGAACCCGTCTTAGCCCTAAAAACATCTTAATTCTTTACCAAAAGCGGTGTTTTAGTCCCCATGAGATTGCAAGATTGAGTGCAATTCGTTATGCTTTTCATGCAAACTAAACCGGAATCATCACACCAATGGACATCTCTTGACGACACAGAGGGTTGTCGAAAGACTTCACCATAAGAGGAGAAACAAAATGAGAAAGATTGCTATTATCTTAGCGACTTTATTGCTGACGACAACAATACTTGTCAACGGTGCCGCAGCAGAAAAAATCTTGCGCATCGGTATCGCCAAAGAACCGGCCAGCCTGAATCCGGTCTTCATTCATGGTGTTTATGGTGAATCAGTCGCTGGAAATATCTTTGACACCCTTGTCTCTTTTAAGGAGAGTGCCAAGGAAGCTGCGCCACTGCTGGCTGAAAGCTGGACAATTTCTAAAGATGGCAAAGTTTACACTTTCAAACTGCGAAAAGGGATCAAATTTCACAATGGCGACAATTTCACAGCCAGTGATGTCAAGTTTACCCTTGAAGCGATCATGGATGAGAAGAACGCTTCCCCCAGTGCCCAATTTTTCAAACCGGTGCAGACCATCGAAACGCCTGACGACTTTACTGTTGTTATCACCTTAACCGATCCCTATGCGCCATTTCTTCTCGCACTTGGTAGTCACACCGCCGGGATTATGCCAAAAGCGGCAACCATGGCAATGGGGATGGATAAATTTGACCGCGCCCCTATCGGCACAGGTCCGTTCAAATTTGCAGAATGGTCTCCCGATGACAAGATTGTCCTGACCAAAAACAACGACTATTTTGTCGCCACTCCAAATATCGACAAGGTTATCTTCCGTCCTATTCCAAAACCTGAAACGATGGCAGCCGAACTGCTGTCTGGTGGTCTGGATGTCGGTTCAGAGTTACTGCCGCAGGATGTTTCCCGGATGCAAGAAGAAGGACTATCGGTTAAATCGGTTCCGGGCCTGACTTCACGCTATCTCGGCTTTAACGCCAAGAGGAAACCATTCTCCGATTTGCGTTTCCGGCAAGCGGTGTATCATGCCATCCCCTTTGACCAGGCGATTCCTGGGATTTTCCGCAATGATGGTGACAGGGCCTACTCATGGATTCCGGTCGGAGTCCTCGGTGATGATGTCGATTACATGAAAAAGCACACTCTGCCTTACAATCCCGCTCAAGCCAAAGCCTTATTTGCCGAACTGAGAAACGAGGGCATCCTCCCTGAAAATTTTGAGTTTACAATCTATAGCCCACAAGACCCACAGCGGAAGAAAATTGCCACTGTTGTCAGCACCCAACTGCGGCAGTACGGGATAACCGTGAAGGTAGAAACTCCTGAGTGGGCTACGCTCTTTCCAATGCTCAAAGCAGGTCAATGTGACATGTATGCCATGGGTTGGGGGTCGGTCCCTGATCCCGACCGCTGGACTTATAAAATATTCATCCCCGAATCTAATATGAACTTTTCTCAATACAGTGACCCTATGGTCACGGAAGCACTTAAAAAAGGGCGGACGATCAGCGACCCAGTGCTGCGTGCCAAACTCTATCAGACCGCCATGCGTAAAGCCTTGGTTGAGGATTACATCCATATTCCCATTGCTTTCCTCAAAACAACCATTGTCACCAGCACCAAAGTTCAGGGGCTTGATCCTTCCCCCCAACGTTATATTCACCTGGTCACCGCAAAACGAAATGTCGATATCAAATAGAACAACAAGAAGATGACCTGTCCGGCGCAGAAATTCTGCGTCGGGCTTTTCCAGCATGAGGCAGCTGTGCTCAACTACACAATCCGCAGGCTCTTACTTCTGATCCCCTTGCTGCTCTTTGTCTCTCTGTTTGTCTTTGCCATCCTCAAGCTGTCCCCCGGTGATCCGGCAACAGCGCTTCTGGGTGATCAGGCAACCGAAGAGGCCATTGCCCTGGCACGGGCTAAATATGCCCTCGATCAACCCTTTTATCTCCAGTACCTACAGATGATGGTCAATTTTTTCTCTGGTGAATTACAATCCATTTTCTATAAGGGGAATGTCCTCTCCATCGTTCTGCAACGCCTACCAGCGACTCTGGAATTGGGTTTTCTTTCCCTGTTGATTGCAGTCATCATCTCGATACCGGTCGGAATCATCTCAGCGGTTAGGCGCAACTCCTTTTTCGACTATGCGTCCATGTCGGTCGCCATGTTCGGGGTTTCAATTCCGGTCTTTTTTACCGGAATTCTATTGATTTATCTTTTCGCGGTCATCCTCAAGGTTCTCCCCGCTTCAGGTTACGGCGGTCACCTCTGGACGATTGAGGGGCTACGGCACATGATTCTCCCAGCATTGTCGCTGTCGTTTGTGTTGATGGCATCAACAACCCGATTGACCCGTTCAGCCATGCTTGAAGTCATCAATCAGGACTATATCCGTACCGCCCGGGCCAAAGGGGTGAGCCGCTTCGTCGTCATTATGCACCACGCCTTTAAAAATGCTCTGATCCCGATAACGACCAACATCGGCAACCAGATCGCCCGGATGTTTGCTGGCGCGGTTCTCACCGAAACCGTTTTTGCCTGGCCCGGGGTTGGCCGACTGGCCGTCAATGCAATCTTTCGTCGTGATGAACCCCTGGTATTTGGCTGCGTCCTGCTGATGGCAGTCGTCTATGTGATCATCAACTTGCTGGTTGATCTGGTCTACGGCTTCCTCAACCCGCAAATAAGCTACGACTAAGGGGAATCGATGTTACGCATAGTCTTTCTTGTCAATCTGTTCTTATTGCTCCTGTTTGCTGGACAAATCACCACAAATGCTGACACTCTCATATCCTACAGCATCTTTGCCGTCATCACCCTGATTCTGGCGGCAATAATATTAACCCTTCGACGTCGCAACAAAACCAAAGAACGGGGAATTCGCACAGGCTGGGACCTGATGTGGAACAAGCTAAGGCGAAATAAATCGGCTATGGCAGGGATGTGGGTGGTCTGTGGACTTTGTTATGTCGCCATTCTAGCCCCTTTTATTGTCCCATTTGATCCTTACATTATGGATTGGGGAGCCCTCTCGTTGGGCCCGGAGAGCCACCATTGGCTTGGCACCGATGAGATGGGGCGAGACACATTATCACGGGCAATCTATGCTACCAGAATTGCAATGGGCATTGGCTTGATGGCTGTCACATTGAACTCCCTCATCGGCACAAGCCTGGGTTTACTGGCCGGCTATTACGGAGGAAACACCGATAATTTCATTATGCGTCTCCTTGAGTTCTGGAACTCCATCCCCTTCATTCTGATGGCCATTGCTCTGATGGCTGCCTTAGGAAGCGGGCTCTTCAATCTGATTCTCGTTGTCAGTTTGACCGGAATTCTTGAGTTCGCCCGCATCATCCGGGGAGATTCGCAACTCTTAAGACAGGCCGACTACGTCAATGCAGCAAAGGTCATGGGCATCCCTGATCGGCAAATCCTCAAACGCCACATTCTGCCAAACTGCCTTGCCCCAATTATCATTATGGCCACCCTGCGTATCGGTGAAACGATCCTGACAATCGCCGGACTGTCTTTTCTGGGATTAGGAATCCAAGCGCCGATGCCCAGCTTGGGGAGTATGCTTGCCAATGGGCAACAGTTTCTCTACGAAAACATTACTATGTCGATCGTACCTGGGACCGTCATTCTCCTGATTGTCTTGTCCTTTAACCTGTTTGGTGACGGACTACGTGACGCCCTTGATTCTCGCATTACCCAATAGAGGTCATTTTGGATCCTGATATTTTGCTGGAAGTCAAAGATTTACAGACCACCTTTACCACCGAAGATGGTGTCGTCAACGGCTGCAACGGTGTCAGCTACAGCCTGAAAAAGGGTGAAACTTTGGCCGTCGTCGGGGAATCTGGCTCAGGAAAATCAGTGACTGCGATGTCGATTCTCCGCCTGATTCCCGAACCACCGGGTCAAATCGTCCGTGGTCAGATTCTGTTTGACGGCATCGACCTGACAACCGCTTCTGAAAAAGAGATGCGTAAAATCCGCGGCAAAGAGATCGCAATGATTTTTCAAGAACCGATGACCTCATTAAATCCGGTCATAACTGTCGGTCGACAGATCGGTGAGTCACTTAAACTCCATGAACCTCAACTCTCATCAACAAAAATTAAGCAGCGTGTTATTGAACTGCTTGATCTGGTCGGCATTCCCTCCGCAGAGCAACGCTGCAATGAGTTTCCCCATCAACTTAGTGGCGGGATGAAACAACGGGTGATGATCGCCATGGCTCTGGCCTGCAGCCCCCGTATCCTTATTGCCGATGAACCGACCAGCGCCCTGGATGTCACTATTCAGGCGCAAATTCTGAGTTTAATAAAAAAGTTGCAACAACAATTGGACATGTCTGTCTTGATGATCACCCACGACCTTGCCGTCGTCGCCGAAACGGCTGATTCTGTCGCAGTTATGTATAGTGGCCGAATTGTAGAATATGGAGCCGTCGATGAAATCTTTCATCAGTCCAAACATCCCTATCTGGATGGGTTGAAAAAATCGATGCCACGACTGGATATCGAACAGGAAGAGCTCTATACAATTGCAGGTATGGTACCCAACCCCCTCGATATTCCATCAGGTTGCCCTTTTCGCTCACGCTGTCCACAAGAGATGGCGTGTTGTCAGAATGAACCACCAACGATTTTCTTTTCCGACAGCCACTATGCCCGCTGCTGGCTCTATGCCGACGGAGGTCATCATGACTGATCAGCTGGTCCTTAAGGTTGAGGATCTCAAAGTTTACTTTCCCGTTAAAAAAGGGTTGCTGAAAAGGACGGTTGGTCACGTCAAAGCAGTTGACGGTGTCAGCTTTGAAATCAAACAGGGGGAAACTTTCGGCTTGGTCGGTGAATCGGGTTGCGGGAAGACAACCATCGGCAAAGCTATTGTCCATCTCGAACCGGCTTTTGCAGGAAAAATCTACTATAAAGAGCAGGAGATCACCAACCTGAGTGAAGCTGAGATGCGACCGTATCGAGCGACCACACAAATGATCTTTCAAGATCCTTACTCGTCGCTCAACCCGCGCATGACTGTCGCCAATATTATTGCTGAACCGATCCGCTTCCATCGTCCAGATGCCGACGTCACCGCAGAAATTACCGCTTATCTGGAAATGGCCGGGTTGCGGAAAGAGTGTATGTTGCGCTATCCACATGAATTTTCCGGTGGGCAACGTCAACGTATTGGCATTGCCCGTGCTCTGGCTTGTCGACCAGAGATCATTATCGCCGACGAACCGGTCTCGGCACTTGATGTGTCAATCCAATCGCAGATCATCAATCTGCTGAAGAGATTGCAGCGTGAGTTGGGATTATCGTACCTGTTCATTGCGCACGACCTCTCCGTGGTCAAACATATTTCTGACCGTATCGGCGTCATGTACCTCGGCTGCCTGATGGAAGTTGCTACGACCAAAGAGCTGTACAACAACCCCCTTCACCCTTACACGCAGGCCCTTTTCGCCAGCGTTCCCATTCCCGATCCGCGTAAACGGTCAGCAAAGGTACCACTACAGGGGGAGATTCCATCGCCGCTCAATGTCCCTCCAGGATGTAAATTTCAAACTCGCTGCCCTTACGCAACAGAGCTCTGTCGGGACAGAGTGCCACAACTGGAACAAGTCGGAGATGGGCATCTGGTCGCCTGTCATCACTGGAACAATCTTCATAAAAAATGAACAGGATGTTTTTATGAAACCAATGATCGGGATAACAACGAGTACAGTCCAAAAACACCATCGTCCTTACAACCAAGTGACTCAGTACTACGATCATTCCGTTGAGATATCGGGGGGTCTCCCTGTCCTTATCCCAATCCTTCGGGATAACAATCTTGCAAAAGATTTGGCCACTAAACTTGACGGCCTCATCATTTCGGGAGGCGACGAAGACATAAATCCAGAAGCTTACGGAGAGATTCAGTGCCAGTGTGCCTGTCAGATTAACAAGGAACGTGACGCATGGGAATTTTCCCTTTATCGTCAGTTCAAACAGGCGGGCAAGCCAATCCTCGGAATCTGTCGTGGGACCCAGATCATTAACGTTTTTGAAGGGGGAAGCCTCTATCAGAATCTGTGCAATCAGGTCAAAGATTGTACCAACCATTACACAAAGAATAAACTGATGTGCGAGCTCTATCACGACATCAAAATCATCCCGAAGAGCAAACTCTACGAAATATTTGCCATGGACACCCTCACAACCAATTCTTTTCACAATCAAGCGGTTAAAGAAATTGCTCCGGGTTTCATAGCTTCGGCCCATTCGGACGATGGGATTATTGAAGCAATAGAATCAGAAACTGCACCATTCATTATCGGTATTCAAGCCCACCCAGAAGCACTGACGGATGCGCATCCCCATTTTATAAAACTGTTTAAAGCCTTTATCAAAGCAACCGGAAAAACCACTTGACGCGAGAGCTCAAACAAAACATCTCCCCCCAATATACTTAATATCCCGAAGTTCATTCCTCCCGACCTGATGCAATCAACGACTTTTTTTTGATTGTCATGACAACCACCTAAGAACACAGCTTTTCACCGTGTTTTAGTCTTTTTGGCTAGTCATTAAACAAATATATTACGTCCCTTTGATTGATTTTATAAATATTGAAGATACAATTTAAGCATCATTCTTACGTTAAAGAAAAGGAGAGACATATGAGCGAAGAACAAGCAGCGGGCTGCTCCAGACCAACGGCCGCAGGCGCTGTAAACGACACATCTCACACTGAAGAAGTGGTACAGGAAACCACCCTTAAAAAGGAGATAAAAATGGTACAAGTTGGTGAAAAAGCGCCGGACTTTGTTGCCCCAGGGTTCCATAACGGGGCCTTTTTGGACGGCGTAAAACTCTCTGATTACGCGGGGAAATGGCTGGTCCTCTGTTTTTATCCCGGCGATTTTACTTTCGTCTGAGCGACTGAACTCTCGGCAGTTGCCGAGAAATACCCACAATTTCAGGAACTCGGGGTCGAACTTTTATCTGTCAGCATCGATAGCATGTTTACCCATAAAATCTGGAATGATCTTGAACTCTCTAAAATGGTTGATGGGGGCGTACCATTCCCAATGCTGTCTGATGTTGGTGGTGATATTGGCCGCCTCTATGGGATCTTCAACGAAGGTGCTAAAGTTGAAAATCGGGGACGCTTCATCATTGATCCAGATGGTGTTCTTCAGGGTTACGAAGTACTCACCCCCCCTGTCGGTCGAAACGTCAATGAAACCTTACGTCAATTAAAAGCGTTCCAGCTCGTCCGGAATACCGGTGGTGCTGAAGCGACGCCTTCTGGCTGGAAACCGGGGAAAACCACCTTGAAGCCAGGGATTGATCTGGTTGGCAAGGTTTGGCAAGCGTGGAAAGTAAGCGAAGCCGACGAATAACAGCATTCCATGCCAAAATTATTTCATGAAAAGAGGCCTTGAACTTTTACAGATCAAGGCCTCTTTTCATGCAGCTTACCCATTTAAACAGATGGCGCTATGGTCTTTTATCATTGATAAATATCTTTTGCTGGGGAAAAGGTGTACTATGTTGAGACACACCAGCATCAATCTCCTCACAACGACCTCTCTTCTTCAATCCAGATGGAGATGACGTTGCCACACTGAAGATACTCCACGTCGTTGAGGATGATATATCAACTGTCAAGCCAGCCCCGTAGAATCCGGCACTCTCCCTGGTTTTTATCGGCCATATCTTGGCTAACTCAAACAAGGGAGTAGGACCATGCAAAGCACCACATTGTCTGTCGGTGACCCCATTGAAGGCCGCTGTACAAAATGTCGTAAAAACACCAACCACATTGTTATCTCTCTGAAAGACGATGCTCCAGAGAAGGTTGAATGTCAGACATGCTCTCGCCAGCATAAATATCGGCCACCGACTGTCGCCAAAAAACCTGCTGCCCGAAAAACCACGAAGCCTAAAGATGCTGATCGTAAACAGTGGGAATCGCTGCGCCCCGAAATGGAAAGCGCAAAAGCAAAACCCTATTCCATGACTGAGACCTATAAACTAAATAACCTGATTGATCATCCTTCTTTCGGTCTCGGTATTGTTCAACGCGTCATTGGTTCACAAAAGGTTGAAATTTTATTTGCTGATGGAAGAAAAACCATGCGTTGTCAGTAACACCCGATCAGGAACTCAAAGTTACCTCCTGACACTGAAGAGACACCAAAAAGAAAGAGATGAAATGTCAATTTGCAGCCTGTGTGAAGAACAATCGAAGAAATCAAAGAATGGTAAGCCTCATGAATATTTAAGAAAAGTTGGCGAATTACGTATCTTCAAGGGGAAGAGCCCACGAGGCTTTGAAGAGCAGGACTACCAGTGTCTGACATGCAAAGAAAAATTTACCCATAGTACGGATAAAAACGATTTACCATGGACCCTCTGGCGGGGCTAATGTCTCTGCGGATTTTTCCGTTTGCAAAACTGTCAATAATTAACTTAATGATGATCCCTACCCCCTACATCTTCTAGCCACTCTTCAAAATGTTCTCTTGCTCCTCGAGATAAGATCCGACCAAAGGTTTCCCGGTCGTACTTATACAAACAATGACGGATGGAAGTGTAGGGACTAAAGGTGTTTTCAGGGTTTTGCAGCAGAAATTGAGTCCGATATTCTTTGACAGTTTTTAGATTTTCGATCAAACTTTTATGCAGATCCGCCCTTTCAAAGTCACGGTTTTGTTTTAAGATATCCTGAACAAAGTTATCAACCTTGTAATCTTCAAAGACAAAATCTTTAAAAAAATGGCCGGCAACACGCAAAAAG
Organism: Desulfuromusa kysingii; assembly: GCF_900107645.1. Classification (GTDB taxonomy): domain Bacteria; phylum Desulfobacterota; class Desulfuromonadia; order Desulfuromonadales; family Geopsychrobacteraceae; genus Desulfuromusa; species Desulfuromusa kysingii. The sequence goes on along the minus strand of NZ_FNQN01000001.1, from coordinate 282,605 downwards.
TTAAAAACATTGATCCCTTTCCCTTTGCCTGCCTGGTGAATCTCACCATTGCCATTGCTGTCAGACAATGAATCACCGATCGGATCCGCTGTTGCCTGTTGCAATAACTCCATTGTCGCATTGCGAATTTCTTTAAATTCTCGGTCAGCTAGCTCAAACAGGGCAGAGAGCACATTAATCCTGCGCTTGAGGTTATTAGGAATCGACTTTTTATATTTGATCTTGTGATCAAGGACACTCCAGGCATCTTGAATCAAAGATCTGATCTGCACCTCAAAAGGAAACTCCTGAAGCCGGGGAGAAGCCCCTTCCGCCTGAACGGGGACAAGATCCATATGCAACCCCTTATAACCAAACAAATCTTCGGTGCTTTCAACCGCTGCTATCTTGTCGGTCACCTCAATAATCCGGAAGTGACTCTTGAGGACATCTGAGACAACGGAGATCTGATCTTCATAGAGACAGACAATCCTGATACCTATCAAGTCAGAGAGATAATCTTTGATGCGGTACGGTTTCTCATCAGCTTCAAGCTTACCCTGATATTTACGCTGAAACTTTTTAATACATTCTTCTTTATCCTTGATCCGCCCTTCTATTTTTGTCACCTCTCCGACGTCTAACTGCTCTATCAACTTCTCGATTGTACTGATATAGCGGTCTTGGGTCGCTTGAATCAGGGAGAGATTTTTATCATAAAATTTTCTAAATTTGTATTTTTCCAGCTCAAAATCCAGCGAGGCCACAGTATAACTCCTGATGTAATCGTCTTGACTAAGATAAACAGACAATGCTGTTACAAACAAAGAGCAGCGCCAAAGAAATCACCCTAAAAGCTTCCCGGAACATACCGCTCAAACTGCTCTAATTTGCGACAAGGGCAAAGTATTTGTCAACCGCAAGAGCAATACCACTAACAACCTCCAGGTACACTCATATCTTACAACACAGGGCGCTTCTGATGATCGAGAAACCTGCCTGCTGGTCAATTTTACAATGACTCGCCCGAACAGAAATAAACCTTGCCTCAGATCAGCATCTTTATGCTGATTTTTATTCTTAATCCAAAATCATCATGATTATGAAAATAATTATCAAAAATTGCAAAAGTGTGACTTCAGTCACAGAATCTGCATTGTTGTTCAGGCATAGTTCTTTTCCGACAGTCACCCTTAAAAGTGCGTCGTTACTTTATCAGGAGAACATCGTGACACAAACCACTGCATCCACCTTATATCTATCTGATCTTATTCAAAATCAACGCGGCATCATCCAAAGCTGCAACGCAGAGGGGATGCTGAAACAAAAACTTCTGAGCATGGGGTTCATCCCCGGAACCGAGATTATGATGCTCAGAAATGCCCCTCTCCGTGACCCGATTGAAGTGAAAGTTCACAATTGCTTAATCACCATAAGAAGAAGTGAAGCAGCGTTATTAAGGATTGAAGCCATATGCTAAAAGTTGCGCTCGCAGGTCAACCCAACTGCGGTAAATCAACAATTTTCAACATGCTCAGTGGCGTTAACCAACATGTTGCTAACTATCCTGGAGTCACTGTTGATAAAAAATCAGCGACCTTAAAATTCCAAGGGGAACAATTTGAAATTGTTGACCTTCCGGGGACTTACTCGTTCAGTACCTATTCACTGGAGGAGATGGTCGCAAAAACGTTTCTTCTTGATGAAGGAACAGATGTCATCGTCAATGTCGTTGATGCTTCCAGTCTACGTCGCAATCTGTATTTAACTTTTCAATTGCTGGAACTTGGCAAACCGCTGGTGATGATCCTCAATATGATGGATATCGCTGAACGTCGCGAACTGGAAATAGATATCGACAGACTGTCAAAAATGCTCAACGTCACCATCGTTGAAACCGTTGGGACCAAGCGTGGCGGCAAAAAAAGGGAGATCCTGGAAGCGATCGCTCAAGCAGGAAAAATCTCTATCTCCGAACCATTTAAAATTGATTATATGGAGTTTGAAACCTTCATTCTCGAAATTGAACAGATGATCGAGTTTGATTCAACCATCTCCAAACGCTGGCTTGCCATCAAAGCTCTAGAGGCAGATAAAGTCATTCTGGAGAAAGTTAATATCTGCAAAGAGACCATCAAGGATGTCACTAGCAACATCCACACAAAGCTTGATCTTGATGTCGACCAAACTTTTGCCCGCATACGCTACGATAGCGCTGATGTCGTTTATCACAAATGCGTGAAAGAGAAAAAACAGAATCTGGACACCTTGACAGCCAAGATTGACCGCGTAGTTCTCAATAAATGGTTGGCATTCCCGGTGTTAGGGCTGGTTATTTATCTGATCTACCAGTTATCTATTGTCTGGGGTTACAAGCTCACTAACTATACCTGGCCGCTGCTTGCAGCCCTCAAAAACGGAATAGTCGCGCTACTGCCGCCACCAGAGTTAACTAACGTTCCCATAATCACCGACTTCAGCATCTGGATGGTAAATAGTGCCATTGCGTTGCTCAATTATATCCCGATATTTTTTATTTTGTTTGCCCTCATCGCCGTTCTCGAGGATGTCGGTTACATGCCGCGCATGGCATTCATCCTGGATCGAGTTTTCAGAAAATTTGGGCTACATGGTCAGTCGACGCTGCCTTTAGTCCTCGGTGGAGCATTTGTGGGTGGATGTGCCGTTCCTGGCGTCATGGCAACCAAAGGGATCGCTGACGACCGCGCTAGATTGGCGACGATCCTCACTGTTCCCTACATGAATTGTCTGGCCAAAGTGCCGTTTTATACCTTGCTTCTGGGAGCATTCTTTAAAGAACAGATGGCGTTGATGATGTTTTTTATCTCCACCGTCACCCTGTTTATTGCCTTAATAATCGCTAAATTGGCCACCTCAACAGTTCTGAAGAATCGAGAGACAGCCCCCTTCATTATGGAGTTGCCAACTTATCACCTGCCAACACTCAGCGGCGTCCTGTTTCGTGCCAGTCAACGGGTTTGGCTCTACGTTAAAAAAGTTATGACCATCGTCCTTGCCGTCGCGGTCGTCCTCTTTGTTTTGTTGCAGTACCCTGGGGTATCAGATGAAAAAATGACTGACTTCTCCCAGCAAATGGATAGTGCTTTAGAGAAGTTTGATAAAACGGTGAAAGACAATCTTCACTATCAACATGTGGATCAGATTGCAGAAGTTTCAAATCTGGTAAATCTTTACGATAACTACAAAAATCAGCGCATGTTGACAAAAACCAAAAGCGCCGTAGCTTCACTTGATGCGGAGTTTCTGGCTAAAAACCCAGAACTTTTCCCATTGGTACGACCTCAGGACAAAGATGCCAGAGAGGTCAGCAAAGCGGCACGGAGACTTTCAAAAACGAACAAAAGGCTGCAGATCGCAATTAAAAACGAAAAGATTACCAACTCTTTTCTCGGTATGTTCGGCCGCGCCCTGGAACCAGTGACTCAATATGCTGGATTTGACTGGCGCATCAATGTTGCGTTTCTCAGCTCGTTTGCAGCCCGGGAAAGTGCCGTCGCAACCCTCGGCTCAATCTACGAAAAAGGCAAATCAAATCTCAGCGCCGAGGAATCACTCGCGCAGGACGGTGCGTACACGCCAATCCACGCTGCAGCAATGTTGCTTTTCATGATTCTAACGCCACCGTGCATCGCTACAATGGTCGTCGTCAAGCTGCAAACTAACTCCTATCGGTGGATGTTGTTTGCCATCTTTTTCCCGACCACATTAGGTGTCGTCCTCTCAATCCTGTTTTTCTCCATGGCGGTACAGTTCAGTTGGAGCGGCTTAGAACTGATGCGTAATTTTTATTTAAGCGCTGCAACGCTGGCACTTATTTTATCACTATTCAAAACCAAACAATCCGGCTGGCAAGTCGGTAAATCGCAATGAAAGGGCAAACAATGAAGAAGATTATTTTAATGACTATGTTTTACATGCTGCTGTTGGTCGCAACCGCATCAGCTCATACGGCTCTGATGTCGTGCTTTGATGAAGGAGACGGGACCATTACCTGTGAAGGGGGATTCAGTGATGGCAGCAGTGCCAGCGGGGTCAAATTCCACGTTGCACAAAAAGGCCAAAAGATTTTGGAAACAAAAATGAACGAATACAGCGAAGTGAATTTTAAAAAGCCAGAAGGTGACTATCAGGCGGTATTCGATGCCGGTGAAGGGCATCAGGTTATCGTTGATGGCAACGATATTGTTGAATAAATAACAACCCATTGCAATTCATTACACTGATCAAAAGGAGAAAAGTTAGATGAAAAAAGTTGTTTTAACATTGTTACTGTCAGTCTTATGGTGCAGCAGCTCTTTTGCCCACTTCCAAATGCTTTATACTCCAGAATCCGCTCTTGAAAAGGGGACGACCATAGAGCTGCGAGAAGTTTTTACCCATCCTTTTGCTGATGAACACACCATGAACATGGGCAAGCAACATGACAGCAAAGAAAACAGTGCGGTTGAATCCTTCTATGTCATCAACAAAGGCAAGAAAAAAGATCTTCTCAACAGCTTGAAGCAAATCACTTGGAAAGGTCACCACAATTCAGGTTCCGCCTACAAATCACAATATAAAGCGCAACGGATGGGTGATCACCTGTTTGTATTGCAACCGGCTCCTTATTATGAAGCGGGCGAAGATATCTATATCCAGCAGATCACCAAAATGATTGTCAATGTTGCGGGTGCACCGACCGACTGGGATAAAGAATTAGGCCTGAAGGCTGAAATAGTCCCCCTAACTAAACCTTACAGTATCTGGACCGGTTCGACTTTTAGCGGCATCGTTAAAAGCAACGGCAAACCCGTTCCGTTTGCTGAAATCGAAGTCGAATACCTGAATCGTAATGTCGATCTGGCTGCCAATGCCATGGGCCCTGCTTTAGTCGAAGCGCCTCAAGATAGCTTTGTCACCATTGGGATTAAAGCTGATCAGGACGGTAAATTCACTTTCGGAATTCCCAAAGCCGGTTGGTGGGGGTTCTGCGCCCTGGGTGCTGGTAGTGACAAGGAATATAAAGGGAAAGAGCTCAGTCAGGATGCCGTTATCTGGGTCCAGGCTAAAGACATGAAATAACCCCCTATCAAGGTCTGTCAGCCAAGGAAAAGAGCTGGCTGACAGACCTTGATAAAACCGACAGGATGAGTCATGGAACAAATCCTCCTATTCGCCATCTTTGTTGGCGCTATCTATTATCTCTACCGAAAGTTGTTCAAAAATAAAGGTTGTAGCTGTAGTAATAAAAGTTGTTGCTCCCCGCCACCGACCGTTTCACTGAAGGACAAGAAAGATGGCAACAACACCGACCGTTGAAGTTATTGATCTGCATCACAGCTATGGATCTAAACAGATTTATGCCAAACTCGATTTAACCATTGAACCCGGGACCGTTTTTGGGCTGCTGGGTAAAAATGGGGTGGGAAAATCAACATTAATCAACATTTTGATGGGTTATCTACAACCAACCCGTGGTCAATGTATGGTGTTTGGTGAACCCTCCCATCAACTCTCGGCTCCGACCCGACAAAGAATTGCCCTCCTCTACGAAGGATTTACCAGCTATGACTACATGACCATCGAGCAAATTGAGCGTTTTTTCTCCCCCTTTTACCCACGTTGGGAAAAAAGGCTCTTTTATGAATTAATTGCTTTAATGGATGTGCAGCAGCAGCAAAAGTTGAATACCCTCTCTTTCGGACAAAAATCGCAAGTCATTCTGGGACTCCTGTTTGCTCAAGATGCCGACCTGCTGATTCTCGATGACTACTCCATGGGTTTGGACGCCGGATACCGTTACCTGTTAGTTGACTATTTGAAAAACTACATCCAAGGAACTCAGAAAACCGTACTCATCACCTCGCATATCATGAGCGATCTGGAAAAGCTGGTAAAAGAGATCGCCATTGTAGACAGAAGCACTGATGTTTATCGCGATAGCATGTCTAACTTCTGCCAACAATTCCGTTGCTACGAAGTCGATGGAGAACAGGCCAAAATCGAAGGGATTCACCGCAGAGAAAAAAGGGGGGAAATCACGCGGCTCTATTCTTTTCTGGATCAACAAGCCATAGAGACAAAAATCAATAAAAAAACCACACCGGTTGAAGTCTCGTTTGAAGAACGGTTTCTCGGTTTTGTAGGAAAATACTGATGATTATCAAGGCTATCTATACCAAGGAATGGCTCAAGCTCAGATGGTATTTCTGGGGACTTTGTTTGACAGCTCTCGGAGCTGGCAGTTACTTCTGGTTTCATCTCAATTTTGCATTCAAATCAATCGAACCAGAATCGATGATGTGGTACCGCTTTGCCCAGATCGGCGACAAACCTTACACCAATCTGGCTCTATTCTTTCTGTTCAGTGCCGTTGTTATCGCCGTGGCTCAATTTCTTCCCGAAACCATCCGTAACCGGGTACGCATTCTCATCCATCTCCCCTGCCGCTTACAAACCATTGCAGCGCACCATCTATTGGCTGGAGGATCAAGTATTTTTATAATTAATGGCTTGGCCGGAAGCCTGATTGTTGCTGTCATCATGCGATATTACCCGCCTGATGTTGTCTGGGTTGCCGCCAAAGACTGCTTCTTCTGGACACTTCTTGGATTAGCCCTTTACCTTGGGTTGAGCGGAGCAATTCTGGAACGTGATCTATGGAGAAAATCGCTTAAGCTGCTGTTTTCACTTTTGCTGGGTTTGCTTTATTTTAAAAATCACTACACCAGCATCGATCTGCTTCTTGTTCTGGTGGTTCTCTGGCTAACACTTCCTGTTTACGACAGCTTCTTAAGCGTCAAGCGACAACGTTTGCACTCTTTCCTGTTTAAGATCAGTATTCTCCCACTCTGCCTGCTACTTATCATGATTGGTGTAAACCGTTATCAGCAAGAATACAGTCGTCACTTTGAACAATATTATATTTTTTTCTCGCCAATCCTGAATGACTTTATTTATCAGAAAAATGGTAAAGGGCATAACTTCATCTACGGCACGCAAGAACAAACTTTTGACCGCGTAACCTACGAAAGCAACCTCCCTTTTGTCTATTGGAAAAACCTCGACATTCAAGGCAAATTACCTATTCAGATAAACCATGAAAGTTTCGATAAAGAACGCATCAGAGCTGCGCGGCAGAGCCTCCAATATCACCCCAGTGACCTGCAACCTAAAGAGGTCGGCCTTTATCCTCTTTTCAACCCCATCAGCAACCAGGGGGTGATACCGTTTCCAGAAGAGGCTTTGGCATTAAAATCAGATAGGATTATAGTCTACAATTGTGAAACCGTTAAAGAAAATGAGAGGCTCAGCAATGAAGTCAATCAGCAACTTCTAGCTGCAGGTGCGATATTTCCCCTCCGTCATATTTGGGGAAAAACCACGAATATGAAACCTTTTGACTGGGGATATTTTGTTAAGGATGATATGGGTAAAATTCTAAATTTACGCCGCGCCAATAACAGCATTTCCGTTGCTCCAGTCCCAACCCCAGATAATATCGGTTCTATTGTCCATATGCGCATCACTGAAAATCGGCTGCAAAATTTTTATGGTTATGCCATCGACGTCAACAGCACAGTTTATTTGGTGTCCTACCCAGACTATCAGTTTATTCCCCTTAATTTGCAAGATTTCGATTATCGATCAATGAAGTTTCATCTGCTAGCCGATCCACTACACTATTTGGTGCGTTACGATGATGAAACCATCTACAGAGCAGCCCTGTTTGACAAACATTACCAGCTCGTGGCGACAACATCTTTGCCCACACCATAACGAGCTACGAGAACAATCACGTATCTTAACTGAGTGCCCCTGGGACGCTCCTCCTACCGTAGTAATGGCTTCAGTGATGACGTCTTTTACAACGGCAGTGTTGACACCCCTCACATGGGTGCTTTTGACGTGACTTTTCGGGCCGGAGCAATTGCTCCACTTCCGGCGCGATCTCCGTCCAAGCTCGCCGGCAGTAAACCGCCGGCAGGCCACGTTCTTTGACTTTCTTCTTAATTGTTCTGGCCGCAGTATGATGAAGAAAGTCGGTACAAAAAATCACCAGATCAGCGCTGGCTGGAATGCAATTTTTTGAAACTTTCTGGCTGCGAGCACTCCAATGAAGAACCTTCTCCGCACCTAACTCTTCCAGCTTGGGGACAAAAGCTCCAATCTTATCTGCACCAACAATCAAGACGACCATATCAACTCCATTCGCAGTTTATTTGCTTTCTTCGAGGACCTGACCGACCCACTCCTTGATCCGCTCTCCTGTCATTTCTGACTGATTCTCTTCGTCCAACGGCAAGCCAAGAAACTGGTCATCTACAAACGCCTCTGAGCTTTGAAAATCATAACCGTCAGAAGAACACTTCCCTACAATTGTTGCTCCCGCCTCAACAGCAGCGTCATGAATATCTTTAATGCCATCAACAAAGGTTCCTGAATAGGTTTCTTGATCGCCAAGACCAAACAAGGCGACCTTTTTTCCTTTAAGATTGGCGCTTCTCAGCATGGTAAGAGCATCAGCCCAATCATCCTGCAGCTCACCGAGCCCCCACGTGGAAGCCCCAAAAAACAGGAGATCGCACGACTCAAGATCAGCCTTTTCTGCACCATCGATGGGCGCAACCTGCGAACCACTTATCATCCCACAAATTTCGTTTGCTACATTTTCTGTGTTGCCTGTGGTACTGCCATAAAAGATACCGACTTTCATTCTTCTCTCTCCTTTACATGAATCATTCTAACGATTAATCAGATATTGAAAACCAATATCATCACCATAACAAACTCTTGTGGCTGAATCTGTGATAGCGGTCACTATGGTGGTTTTATTTGGAATTTGAGGTGATAATATTGCAAAGCTCCCCTAAAAAAGGAGGGGAGCAAAAGCAGTGCAATAAATAATATTGGATTGAAAAAAAGGGGGGAGGAGCTCGGCAACAGAATTCAGATCAAGATGAGCAGCAAACTACGGTAAAGCGTCAAAAATCAACAACGACAACTACAACTACATTCAGATTCCTCCAGAACCGCTTCCAAACTTGCTAGGCTGGAAATCTGAACTCTACCACTGGTATAGTCGATCCCATCTCTTTGAACCAGCCGTTGCAAGCTACGTGATAAGGTTTCACGAGCGATTCCAAGTTCTTGAGCTGTCAAACTGATGGGCCTCAAATCGAGACTGCAGGCCAATTTTCGGGTACATTCCCCCTGCTTAATTTTGTGTAGCAGATAAGCTGCGACCTTGATGTCCGCCTTGCAACAGCGGGAGAGGGTACGCATTTCCCGTTCCTGTTCGACTTGCGATGCCATCTGATGGAGGATATTGCCATAAAAGTGAGGGTTTGCGTCCATAAACTGCCGAAAAACATCGTGCCCCCAATACATGAGTTCAGTTGATCCAGCATTGACCATCTGACTATTACACGAAAAACTGGAAACAAGGGCAGAGAGGCAGAAGAACTCCCCTGAGTTAAACCGTTGAATCAGGTGTTCCTGCCCATCTGGTGCCATCCGCATCATCCGCATTTCTCCAGACAAAACAAAGAACAACCGCTTTGACATTTCGTCAGGACCAATCCGCCCAAAGTTTCTTTTGAGGGTCCGCACACGTCCAGCTTGAGAGATCTGAGTGATCAGCTCATGTCCGACATCGTTCAATAAAGGAGCTTTTTGCAATAACCCTAAGGGACAAACAGACATATTAGGCCGCCTGCAACAACTGGTTAGGAACCTGTCCATGTGCCAATTTTCTTATCATTTCCATTCTCTTACTGCGATAATAGTTGCTTAGTTGTAAACTCCGCCCCGCCGGACCGTAGATTCGCCACATCCCCCGCTCCTGAGAAGTGGGTTCTTTCTGTGCCATAAAGCCTTTCACGTCCTTGAATGGGTAGCCCAAAAACATGCCGACTTCGTGGGGGATTCCCGTTGCAAAAGATCCCTGTAACTGTGCCAGGGCTGCGTCTAAATCCAACGGTTGAGGATAACCTAGGCGTGCAAGAAACGTCTGCATAGTGCGCCCTTGCAATCTCCTCTGCAACAGTTCTATGCGATAGACAAGGAGAAGGATACTTTCCTCACTAACCTTCATGGTCATGACGGTAAACGGTAAAATCGACATCAACTCTTCTCCAAAACGTTGCCATAATCGATACATACGGCGACCACAAGGGAGTTTCTGATTGGGTATACGGATCAGATTCGCAGGCTTGATCCCGGCAACAACCTCAGCGGCAGCAACGGTTAAAAATGCAGTCAAGCACTCTTTGGGATCGGGAAACATTCCGGCAACATCAATCCACGTTGGCTCTCTCTTCAACCCTGATGCTGAACAAGAAGAACCTGCTTCTGTCATCATCTTTCCCACTATACAGTTCTGTTTACTTCGACATACCATACTGGACACCCATCGACTTTGATTACCATTATCATTGATATTGTAAATAAAAAACAGCAAGAACTAAATGCTGTTGAAGGCTGGACCTAACATTAACCTGTTGATCCTCAGACTAAACTATTTTCCGGAGACAATCTGTGACCCAGATCACATCCACAAATAATATAATCTTCTACTTAAGATGGGAACACCGGGAGCAGAGACCATACAATTCATGCCGATGACTCTCAATTGTAAACTGGTGTGCTGCTGCAACCTGATGCTGTAATTTCTCAATTTGTGGCTCTTCAAACTCGATAATTAAACCACATTCCCGACAAATCAGATGATCGTGATGATGATTATCTTGGACAGGTTCATACCGAGCCTGTCCATCGCCAAAATTTTGCTCAATAGCGATCCCACTCGCAACTAAGAGCTTTAAAGTCCTATGGACTGTCGCATAACCAATTTTGGGATGTTTCTTTCTCAAGCGGATATAGAGATCATCGGTAGAGCAGTGAGAGCGAGAATCCAGAAAAGTCTTCAGGATAATCTCCCGTTGATTGGTTATTTTCAACCCTTTTAACTGTAAGTAATCCCTGAGTGTCTTTTTGCGAGTTTTCAAAAGATCCCCTCCCAAAACAGTTAAGAAATTGAAAACTGTTTTCAGAATATAGATAAAAAAAGTAAAATGGTCAATAAAAACATGGAGCAAGCGACACCTGGATATCGCCTACCCCACCTTCTCTCTCCACCAACCTATCAGAACTCCAATGCGAGTTGACAGGTAACAGCATCCGCGGACTCATCCGTTCCGCCATCAACGCTGTCATAGTCTTCATCATGGACATACTCTAAGGCAATACCAAATCCTTCAGTGATATCAAACCCAAATGCTGCCCCGATGCGCATCTCCGGCAATCCAAGAATTGCAGCTTCATCCGACCCCTGATAAGAGGCAGCAAGTGACGCACCATGCCCAGCGACTTCAAAACCATAATTAACTTCCAGATTCCAAGCCGCAGGTTCTGCTTCCGCCTCTGCCAGATAGTCACTGTCAAGAGCAGTCAAGTATTCACCAATGATGGTAAAATCAGCAAAACCGACAACCACAGTGGCAGTTGCTCCAGCCGTATAACCATCAATTGGATCATAACCTTCGTCATCTAGATAACCGGAAAAGCCACCAGAAGAGGTCAGATTGCTGATCCAGCCTGCAGACAGGTCAACGCTGACACTATTGGACTCAAACAAATATCCAGCAGTGACACCATAGGCATCAATCATATCGTCTTCGTCATCATCGTTAATAGCACTATTGAAGGCGTATGCTGATCCGTAAAAACCACTGGCACCAAAATCGACAACCACGGCACCTTCGCGGACCTCACCAAGTTCCAGAGTCAAAGAATCGCTGATCATCCCCGTTTCATAAACCCCAAAGGGGACATAAAGTTTACCAACGGTCGCAGCAACGCCGTATTCTTCAACATTGCCCAGAACGACGCCACCCTCATCAAGAAACACCCCTTCATCGCCATCTTCTTCCCACTTCATCAATGCGAATCCAGAAAAGAAATCTGTTAATACGACATCAACTCCCAACTCCAGTGTTGTTAAGTCGACATCACTCTCCTTGACGTTGTCATAGTCTGAGCTATAGCCCACTTCTGCCTCTATGGCACCAGATATCTGCACCTGTTGCACAACACCCTGACTCAACGCATCCTCCAAGGCGGTCACCCGACTCGCCAAAGCACCATCTCCTGCCATCGCAAACGCCGGCATCAACAACATCCCAAAGAGACTCAAAACAGCAAACAACTTCATTCAATACTTCCTTTCTCAAATGTTATTTATGGACGCTTTTTGGCTATCCAGAACCCAAAGTATGTTTCGAGATGGAAGATAAACAGATAGAGAAAGAAAATCCGTGATTTCAGTCACAAACGATAAAGAAAATGAAAAACATGATCATTTATCAAAAAGACGATATGAAGATCCAATTATTAATGGATGGAAGTGTAAAGCAGGAGCAAACCAACAACTAAAACAAGAACCGCACCAGTCATACCCAAAAAATTATGCACCCGAGAAAACATTGGATGTGACTGCCCCGCTGTGTGCCGGATCACTTTTGAACGAGATAATACGGTCATCAGACCGATGACCGATAGCGTAAATGCCATCCCCAGTGCCATAGTCACAGCCATCAACAAGCCAAACCCAAGCATCTTTAAGGAGAGAAAAAAGAGAAGGACAATCATAGTCCCAGGACAGGGAATCAACCCCAAAGAGATGAATAGCCACAACGGGCGTTGCATGTTCCCCCTTACCGCAGTGCTGGATTTTTCCTTCTTCTGTCGCAGTGACGAAAGTTCAGCAATGAGCATGAATAGACCTATCACACTGATCAACAGGTAAGCCACGATCTGGAGATTATGACTCCAAGCCGAAAAGGTTGTTGTCAATCGGCCCAGAGATAAAAAATAAATCAACATCACAACCACAATAGCCGAAAAACCATGCAACATGGCACCAATTGCGCCAATCACCACTCCCCGCCATGGCGATCCCCCATGCGCCAACAAATATGAAGCAATCACAGCTTTACCGTGTCCAGGACCGATGGCATGGATCACCCCATAGAGAAACGCCAGCCCCAACAACCAACTGATCACCGATTTGTCCCCTTGACGCAGAGTACGAGACAAGTCGGTCATCTTACTTTTTAACTGCTTCTGAAGCTGAGCAATTTGCACCTGCAAACCGGAGCCAGAGCCAACATATTCAGTTGGAGACCCCTGACGTGCCGAAAAGGAACTTAAGACGACAGGAGGATTAGCCCAAGTGGAAACCATCAGCAAGAACAGAACAGGGAGAATAATTTTTATCATTGGCTAAACTGAATCCTTACCGAACCGACCGCATCCGCCGATTCCAATTGCAGAAAGTACGGTGCAGGTGCATATGTGAACTTAAGATCAAAGGGGACTCCAGCAGAAGCGACAGAGATGGCACTCTTTTTTGTCATGATCGAGACAAAATTAGTTTCATCCTCGACCAGCACATCGATCACCTTCGGGGTCGCGGCAGCTGAAACGTGACAGGGAACCGTAAACCGGTAAACCAGAGCCCCACCACGCACTGCAGCAGTAAAATCGGTTATAAACTTCACTGGAAACAAGTTCCCGTCAATCTGAATACGAAAAAAAAAGCCATATTCCTTCAGATTATCAAAGGCTTCCGCCTTAATCGCACGGATCTCCTGGGCAGATAAAAAACCATCTCCATCATCATAGTCCAACAATATTCCCGCTGAAAACATATCGTCAAAGACCCACATAACTTCAATTCCAGCAATCCCTTTCGCATCGAAATCAAAAGCCATATGGTTATCAACAAAAACATGCGGGTGCGCCGCAGCTGTTAGTGGCAGGAACAAGAATAAACAGAGGGAAATAAAGAGAATTGTTCGCATGGCTGCTTTATATCAAAAGAGAGCAAATTAAACTATCCCCTGAATACATAGTGCTTAGCAAGCAGAGGAAGGAGGAGCCCCCTGCTTGCTAAGCAAGCGCTGCCACACGCTGTAAAAGGTTGGTTAAAGAATGGATTTCAGGCTAATGATTTAATGTATAGGGTTATATCAGTCGGGAATAAAAACAATCTGTGACCGCAGTCACAGATTGTTTTTAGTTTTCAAAATCGAAAAAATGCAGTTCGGATAATAAAATTCAACAAAAAAGGTGGCGCAGAGTTAGCTCATCCACGATCCATCCAAGCCAATAACCGTTGTGCCTCTTTTCTCTCCCGTTTAAAAGCGGAAGCCTTGGTTAAGACCTTTCGGGCCAGCATTAAATCATCAATCCGCAGGGCACAATATCCTTGATAGAGATAGGCAACTCCTTTATTGGCATCTAATTGAACCAGCTCTTCAAACGCCCGAAACGCCTGTTCATATTGACGTTGCTCAAAGAGAATTTCACCCCGTTGTTGCAACAAAGCTTCAGAACGGTTAAGTGCCAGCGCCCGCTCGATGGCAACTAGAGCCTTCTGTGGCTGCAACCCACGACGATAGCTGGTGATGACCCGATTATGCAGGTCCTGCTCTTGCGGGTTGTCTGCCAGTAGCTCCTCGTACTGCTCTGCTGCCTCCAAGGGGATATCAATCTGTAGCAGCAGATCGGCCAAAAGCCTCTTATCATCCTTATTCAATGGCTCAAAAGCGGCAAGAACTTGCAAACTGGTCGCCCCTTTTTCATAGTCATGTTGCTGCACCTGCAAGATCGTCAGCAAGCGCCAAAACAGTTTCCGGTTCTCCAACTCTGGTCGCCAACCGTTGAGGCGCTGCAAAGCACGGTCGATCTGTTTTGTTTCGATGCACAGGTTGGTATAAGTTTCCAACCAAATATCCTCAACCGCTTCTGCCTGGTCACCAAGCAACGTTTCCAGCAGCTTAACAGCCCCCTCTTTCTGATCAGCGTAGCTCCGTGCCATGGCAGTATGAAATAAAAGTGAAGGGTCTTTGTTCTGCGCCAGCTCATAAGCCTGGAACAAAGAATCAGCAGCTATGCTGTACTGCTTTAAATCCCAAGCAATTTTGCCACGATTTTGCCAAAGACTCGGCTCCTGATCACAATGGCTCAAAGCAGCATCATAAGCAGACAATGCCTTATCAAGCTGACCTGTCTGGCCATACAGATTGCCAAGATGATAATCAATCAGATAATGGGGGTCATCAGGATATTGCTGTTTGAATAGCTCTAAGCGTTGTTGTGCCGCCACCAGTTGATTCGCAGACAGCTCTTGATCGACCTGCTGTAACAACCTGACAACCCGCAAACTCCCTTGTTGCTGACAAGCGCCAAACACTGGGGCAGAAACAACAAGCAAGAACGCCAAAAACAGCAGCAAGCAAAAACCATATTTTATATAGGATCGACACATGACATCAGTCCTCCAGATTAAAGACAATTTTTTTCACCATCCGAGTCGCGACCTGATCCCCCATGATTTCACCCGGCTGAAAGCGCCATTTCTGGACAACCTGCAACACGGCATCATCAAAGACTCCAGGGGGGACAGATTCAAGAATCTTCATCGTTCCAACATGACCGTCACGACCAACGTCAAACTGGATCTTTACATACCCAGTAATATTCATCCGTTTTGCCCGATAGGGATAAATGGGCTTAACGTGAAAATTGATACTGGGGGGGCAATCCAGATCATTCGCTTGATAAATCCCAGACAGATCAGCAGGGGGAACCGGAACAACTCCTGTGGCCATTTGAATATTGATATCAGGAGGTCGAAAATCAAACTCGGGAGGCTGTAGCAATCTGGGCTTTGGTGCAATTTGGGGCTGCGGAGTTTGCTGCAACTGCTGTTTTTCGACTTTTGGCTGCTGCGGTTCCGGCGGCTTTTCCGGCTCTGGAGGCGGTTCGACATACAGCTGCGCAGCAGTGCGACGCACAGGCAACTTTCGTGGAGTATCATGCTGAGCCAACTGTGGGATGAGGGCAAACAGGCAGAAACACACCAATAACGCCAAGACAAAACTGGCCAAAATCACAGACTTCGGTGTTGCTCCCATCTAGTTATTTACTCCACCATCAGCTGCCGCCAAACTGACACGCTCAGCACCCGCTAGACGACACTGATCCATAGCCTGGACAACAAGTCCAGTACGACTCTCCTTATCGGCGACAACAATCACCTCAGCACCAGGATTTTCAGCAATAGCCCGGCCGATATGGCTACGGACAGTGCGAATATCCACCCGTTGTCCGTCAAAAAACACTTCGCCATCACTGCTGACAGCAACCAGGATATTACTGTTTTCTGAAGCGGCGGCAGTACTTGCTGTCGGACGATCAACCTCAATTCCTGTTTCACGAACAAAACTGGTCGTCACCATAAAAAAGATCAAAAGCAAAAAGACCAGATCAATCAGCGGGGAAATATTAATCTCTGAGGTTCCACCCTTTTGGCGCAAATGCTGTCTGACATTTATCATAACTTTAAACAATCCGTTTTAATGTTGTCATCGATTCATCTAAGCGGAGTTGCAGGCGTCGAGCACGCAAACTGAGGACAGCGCTGGAGAAAACCCCAGGAATGGACACCAGCAAACCGCTTTGAGTCGTAATCAGGGCTTCAGAAATACCACCAGCAAGAGCCCTTGCGTTACCAGTACCAAAAAGAGCAATAACATCAAAAGTTGTAATCATCCCCGTCACTGTCCCCAACAGCCCAAGTAGAGGTGAAACCATCGCCAGAACCGCTATCAACATGATATTCTTGTCAATTTTTGGTCGTAGTTGCATACAGCACTGATCAAGGAGGCGGCGGTTCAAAAAGTGATCTGTGGTTCTATGGTGGCACAAAAAGTAACCGATCTGCGCACGAAGTCCTGTCTTGGGCGGGAAACGTCGCCTATCGCGGCACCCCTCCAACAACTCCCCCATATCCAGGTCTCTAAATTCAAGACGGTGAAACGCAAAGATCCGCTCAAATATCAATGTCCACATATAGATTGCCACCAAAAGCAGGGGATACATAATCACCCCTCCGCCCTTAAAATAGCTATAGAGTTGGACGCCGAGCTCCTGACCTGAGCTCAAAAATTCAGGGATTGGCGACATGGGGACACACTCCATCGTTCTTCCCGTGAAGATAAATAATATTGGTCAATGCCACAGCTTTCTCTTCCATATCGCCAACAATATGTTCCACTTGACGGCTGAGAAATGCGTGCATCAACATGATAGGGATTGCGACCATCAGCCCCAGCATGGTGGTGACCAGAGCCACAGAAATCCCCCCAGACATCATCCGCGGATCGCCAGTGCCATAGATATTAATAACTTCGAAGGTTCCGATCATCCCCGTCACTGTCCCGAGCAATCCCATCAATGGAGCTACCGCAGCCATAATATTCAGCAGCGGCAAGGCCCGCTCTAAGCGCGGTAATTCTTTAAGAATGGCCTCTTGCAACACACTTTCAAGAACCTCCCGCCCTTCATGACGAGCTTTCAGACCTGCCCTGACAACATTATAAACAGGTGACTTCTTTCTCCCCTGGACCAATTTTTGACAGCCGCCCCAGTCGCCCTTGATCGCCCTGTTGTTGACCTCGCCCATGGTCCGGTCGGTATTGTCATGGACCCGCTTGAGAAAGAAAGCGCGCTCCAGACCAATCAAAAAGGCAATCACAGCCAAAGCCAGGATGGGCCAGACAAGAACTCCACCAGCCCGAACCCGGTCAACAAAACTTTTCTTACGAACCAACTGTTCCAGCGCTGCTCCTGCCGACAGGTCGAGCGGCACACTGTCATTTTCACCTTGAAGATAACTTTTAAGTGTGCGCGAGACATTCCATGGCAACTTGGCGTCAACCTGCACAAGACTGCGCATAGCACTATCGTAGCGCAACAAGTGCGGTTTACCCTGATCCAGATAGGCCGCCAAAAAGGGACCCACCAGAAGGACAGGAGCTTCCTTTTCGAGTCCGGAGGGATCGACAATTGGCATAGTCTGCACAGAGACTTCACCCACTTGTTCCATTTCCAGCAAAAAGAGGTTTGCCATCTGTTCCATATCATCAAGGCCAGGGAAATAATCCGCATTGAGAATCGGGTCAAGAGACTCGGGCAGTTGTCGATCAAGGGACGTTCGCGGTGAACGAATCAATAACTCCTGCAACTGTTTTGCACTCACGCGCACCGAAGCTGCCAGATTATTCATCAACTCCGCATCGCTTGCCTGCTCTGAAAGCAACTGTGCGTACTCTTGTTGGTGCTGTTCTAACAGAGACCGCTGTTGCTGTAATTTTTTCTCTTGAGCTGTGACGGTAAATTGCATCTCTTTGAGTTGCTGTTTCAGCCGATCTCTTTGTAGATGGATTCCTGCCTCCAGCGCCTTTTTATTTTCTTGACTCTCCTCAAGTTCTGCCGCCACGCGACCGTAAACGGCACGGATGTCGGCGGCCCACAACGGTTGGATGGTGATAAAAAAGAGGGACAAAAAACAGATCAACAATGGCAGGTATTGTCTCGACTGACTCATGGCACCAGAATCCTCCCCACAGGCAAAAACACCATCTTAGCGGCAGTTTCACGTCTCACCAGCGCAAAAGCAGCAGAGAGATCAACAGAGGCATCGGGGAAAAGTTCGTAGCTTTGGGTCGAAGGATCATAGTAGCCACTTTCAGTTCCATCAGGTGTCCGAAAAAACAACGCGGTGCGCCCAATGCGCAATAAATCGACCTGCACATCCCGCCCTTCCAGAACAATATTGTCGCGGTACACCTCATTGCTGTAACCATATTCGGTCTCGACCAACAGCACTTCAAAAACGCGGCGAAACTTTTCATAGAGGGGTGTGTATGGATCCTGCAAAACAGCCTCTAAATCAGCTTGGCGCTGCTCTCGCTCCCCAGCAAGAAAAGGGAGGCTTTGCTCCCCCCCGGTTGCACATCTTTGGGCGACATCCAACAACCACCCATGCAACCCGTCACGAAGTTTTTGCGCTTCAACCAACCGATGGCGTTGCTGTGCGATCCGCTCTTCCTCCACCAGCAATGCTTGTTCAACCTGCCCAGATTGGACCTGCAAACGGTTCAACTGAGCCCGCAACTGCTCTATTTCAGCGACCATTTTTTTTTCATCGCGGCTCCATTCCTCTGTCAGCTCCTGTATGGCCTGCTGGTTTCGCAAAACATCAAAAGCTAACTCCTCCACCCCCTTCTCAGCCCTAACCGTTGAAACCATCAACAACAAACAAAGCAAGGGGAAGAGAACTCCCCGCTGTAATAACCGCAGCTTTCCCATCGAATTCATTCACTCCAATTACGCAAAAAAGTAAGCCGGCAACAGATCGATTGCCAAAAGAATTTTGGATTTCGTTTTCAAGTGGATACTTAATAACACCTGCGTAACAGAAAAACCGTGATTCCCGTCACATCGGAACAAAACATTTCACCAATAATTTGATTTTGAAAACTATCGTCATTTTTGTGATCAGAATCACGGACAAGTTCATAGCATTTCTACTAGCGTCTCCAATCCTCGGATAGACAAAAATATGCCACCCGTCGCGGCAACTGAAGGAGTTGCCATAAACCCATTAACCAATATTGAAAAAGAGAGAAGAACATGAAGATAGCGTTTAAATCAGCCATGCTAGGGCTCATTGCGGTCACTGCAATATGCTCCCATAGCCTGGCGGCAGAACCAGTTCCACAAACAGAAACAATGACTGTCACCGCAAAATCTTTGCAAGAAATCGAAAATCTAGGCGTGGCAGTCACCATTATTGATGCTGAAGAGATCCTCAGATCTAATGCGACATCCATCAATGATGTCCTGGTGCAATCTGCAGGGATCAACCTAGGGGTCAATTCCGGTTCAATTTCCGGACGCCAGAACATCAGCATTCGGGGATCTCAAAGCGACCATGTTTTGATTCTTGTCGATGGCAAAAAAGTATCGGGTTCGGATGCACAGATCGGCCATTCTGACTTCCAATACAATTGGGTGCCAATGAATGCGATTGAACGGATTGAGGTGATCAAGGGACCTGCAAGTTCCATCTACGGGTCGCAAGCCATCGGCGGTGTCGTCAACATTATAACCAAAAAACAGCAAGAGACTTTTTCCGGTGATATCAACACAAAGTTTGGTTTTAGTGACGATGATGGCGGTGACTTAAAAAATGTCAGCGCCAATATCGGTGGCAAAATTTCGGATAGATTCTCTTTGTTTGTCAGCGCTGAGCACACCGATCTGGATGTTGTTGCAGACGAAGAAAATGATTCGATTACCAAGATTGAAGGAAAAGAGATCACCAACGGTATGGTTAAGCTGACATTCGACCTGGATAGCAGCCAATCCCTTGAAGCCTCCTATTCTCAAGGGGTTGAAGACCGATACGAGGTCGGAGACACTCTTTACTATGATATTGACCGCCGCAACTATTCCCTCGGCTATCATAAACAGTTTGCAAACCTGTCTTTGGATATCGATGCTTATGTCGTCGACTCTGACCTTCACTACAACTCATCAAACAGTTACACCCACAATATGACCGATAGCGTCGCCAGAGCCGAAGTTAGCACTCTGGCATTCGATAAGCACTTTATCGTTACCGGTGCAGAATACAAACTGGAAGAATACGACAAGGATTACGACCTGGACGCCAGCTCAGGCTCCAACTTCAAAAACGAGATCTACAATACCTCAGCCTTTATACAGGATGAAATCGAAGTCACCGATGATCTCTTAATCACTATTGGTGCCCGCTATGACTATCATGAGAAATTTGCTGGTGAGTGGTCTCCAAAAATGAACGTACTTTACAAGCTCGGCTCACATCATCGCATTAAAGCCGGTTATGGAGAGGGGTTTAAGGCGCCCACAGTCACGCAAAACTCTTCTAGCTACGTTTCTACTTCACGACATATTTTTCACGGCAATGACGATCTACAGCCTGAAAACTCAAAAAGCTATGAAGTTGGCTACGAGTATCATGCTGAAAAAACCGTTTTCAAAGCAGCTCTCTACAAAACTGAAGTCGACAATCTAATCGCCAGCGAACAGATCGGTTCCACAGCGTCAGGAGGGAGAATATATCAGTATGCAAACGTCAACGAGGCACAGATGCAAGGATTCGAACTCGAACTGACGCAGGATATAACCGCAGATCATAACATCAGGCTGGGCTACCAATTCCTTGATACCGAAGACAAATCGACCGGAGAAGATTTGTCTTATCGCCCGAAACATTCAATCAATGCCCGACTGATTTCTCAGTTACCTTGGGGGCTTAATGCCACTTTAAGCGCCAACTACACTGGCGAGCAAGAAGCATCCGGAGAGGAATACGATGCCTTCACCCAATACAATCTGCAACTGGCAAAAACCTTCCTTGACTCTTTGACTGCCAGATTGGGAATCGACAACCTCACCGATGAAGACCTGGACGACTCCCCTTATGAAATCAAGGGCAGGTTGGTATATGCAAGCATCAATTACCGCTTTTAATAACAGGGATATCAATCGCATTTCACGCAGCAAACACAACGTCAGCTGAATACCATTATCTAAAAGGAACCAAACCGATGAGATCAAAATTCAAAGCACTCATAAACGCAAAATTATTACCGTTTTTACTGCTCCTTATTTTACTTCCACTTCAGGCTCAAGCCCACAACCTGTGGTTGAATGCAACCGATTTTTCACCAACATTGACGGGACGCGCCGGTGCGCATAGCAAAGTCTATTTTGGTTTTGGACATAAATTCCCGGTCGCCGACTTCCTCGATAAAAGCAAATTGCGCGAATTCCAATTGATTCGTCCCGACCAAAGCACAATGGATCTTGAAGCTGGTAACGGTGGTTTTCTGGCCACACCGCTGGTTCTGAAAAAAGCCGGTGCCTATACAGTATCAGCGTCAACAAACACCGGCTTCTACACAATGTACAACAAAAATGGCCGCATGCATCACAAGCTAGGCTCTATGGAAGGATTAGAGGACATCGTCCTGAGCCTCTATTTTGAAAACTATACCAAAGCTCTGATCAACGTTGGGGAGACGGCGGACCAAGACTTTTCCACCCCAGTTGGTCATAGTATTGAAATTGTGCCGCTGGAAAACCCTTATTTGAAAAGAGTTGGAGACCTTCTCAAGCTTCAGGTTTTACATGATGGAAAGCCTGTCCCCTTTTGTCAAGTGTCAGCGACCTATGTCGGTTTTTCAGATCAGGAGGATTACGCTTATAGCAGTAAAACCAACAGCAAGGGAGTTGCCACCATCCGCCTGGGACATCAAGGGCAATGGATCGTCATGGCTATCGTACGTCAACCAGCACCTGAAAGACTTCAAGACAAGTGCTTGGAAATGAAATATTCCGCGAGTCTATCTTTCGGTGTGAACTAATTATAATTCTGCTGCAGAGGCAAGTCGCACTGCCTCTGCAGCAGCTATAAACAAGGATAAAAAATGAGATCTTTCATATCAGCAATCGTCATGATTTTACTGTTTTCCCCGTCCGTTATTTTTGCCCATAGCGCTTTTATGGCCTGTTACGACAATGGGGACAAGACCATTACCTGCTATGGAGAATTTTCAGATGGGTCTTCCGCAGCAGGCACTCCGATAAGAGTCATCGACTTAGAAAAAAAAGATCTTCTTACTGGAACTATTGATGATATTGGTGAGTTCACTTTTACACGTCCGCAGATCCCTTTCACCGTGATCTTTGATGCTGGGCCAGGACATATCGTCAAAGAAAAAAGTACTAATATCTCCGAATAGAAATCGAGAACAACTTGTTAACTGTACTGTTTAAATTATCGAGATCCCTGCATAAATATTCGGGGCTGATCTTTTTCGTCTATTTTTTGTTGATGGCAATCAGCGGCGTCCTACTTAACCATCCAAAATTGATTCGTAAAGTTTCCGTACCATTACAGATAACTCCAGCTAGTCACACCCTCAGCAATGGCAATCGCATGGCAATTCGCGAGAGCATCGTTGACGGAGATAGCATTTATCTTGCCGGCAGGGGAGGAGTATGGCAGAGCAACGATAACGGACTCAACTTCGTCAAAATAGATACAGGTTTCCCTTCGGCAAGTTATGTTCAGGACACTTTTTGTCTGTCACTCGACAAAAAATATAATCGCCTTTTTGCTGGCACCCGCAATGGTCTCTATGTTTACAATTTTACGACTGAAAAGTGGGTAAATATCCCCTTTGGAGCAACAGACAACGAACCGATTATGGATCTGTTGCAAATAAATAATCGTTTGCTGCTATTTACCCAACAACACTGTTATAGCGCTGCATTGGAAACTCAAGATCCACGTTTTTCCATTGAGCCACTCCGTTTTGACGCACAGAGCAGGCCACAATCAGCCCGCATAACACACTTCTTTCTGAAAGTTCACGATGGTTCAATTCTAGGTATTGCTGGTCGCCTGTTTGTTGACACTACGGGCTTGGTTCTCGCCTTTCTCTGTGTCACAGGTCTCACTGTCTGGTGGCTACCCCGATACGCAAAAAACTCAATCCGCCATGGTAACAGGAGGTTTAACCTCAAATGGTGCTACCGCAACCACCTGCACGTTGGGGCATATGCTTTTGCCTTTATCTCCATTATCGCTCTAAGCGGTGTCCTGATCCGCCCTCCATTTGTCAAACCCTTAGCAATCTTTCAAGTCCCCCTCTGGACACTGCCATTGGAGTCTAGAGGCGCCTGGCAGCCTCGGATTGACAAAGCCCTTTTTGAGCCGGAAAGTGAAACGCTCTGGGTCGCTACTCGGCATGGGTTTTTTAGTGGTCAAGCTGATTTTTCTCAACCGTTACAAAAACAAATAATCAATGTGCCTCATAGTGGCATGGGCACCAATGTTTTTGAAGCGTTACCGAAACAACAATTGTTGATTGGTTCCTTCAGTGGATTATATATATGGGATCTTCCTGACCACCAAATCCTTCCACTACCACAGCATAAAAAAGACGCACAATTAGCAAAAAATAACTACAGAGCAACAGGGATAATAATCAAAGATGACTCCCCCCAATATGTAGCCGACTATCGCCGTGGCGTGGTCCCGTTGACAGCGACACATCCGCTACAGCTGCCACCACAGATGGCAATGACATCTATGTCGCTTTGGCATTTTCTATTTGAACTTCACAACGGTCGAATCTTTAGACAATGGTTAGGGCCAGCCACGTGGTTACTCATTCCTTTGGGGGGTTTTCTCATGCTGAGCAACCTTATTACGGGATTCTATGACTGGTTATGGCGTAGCAGAAAATAAAATAACAACATTGATACCTATAAAATCAATGACGGCATGACAACTGACGTTAGTTAAAAAATATATAACAACTGGGATCTTGCCATCCCCTTTAAAATAGACATCTAACCGCTATCTAAAATGGTTGAAACCTGCAGGCTCCCTGTCGGGAGTTCCCGAACAGAAACGATAAATCCTCTTCTCTATCCATTCCATCTTGACCCAGTAAGTGCCACAGAGATTGTCTTCATCACCAAACCGTGATCCACGTCACACTCCTCCATATTCCACGTAAAAATAATGAAATTCATTATCTTTTACGTGACTTCTGTCACGGACAGAGGACAGTGCTTCGGCTAGGATCATGCTTTCAAATTGATGGGAAATAAGGTTTTCAGCATCAGCGAAAAGATGGAAGCGCTCCTGCTCCCGCTAATTTTCGACTTACTAAAAACGCACAAAATGGAGGCGCGATATGAAACCACTAAGGCTTATTGGTCTGCTTACGGCCCTAGCCCTTACAGTTAGTTCCCCCGTAACTGCAACAGAGCAAGAAACACAATCAAAATATGATGAAATCATCGTCACGGCAGCAAAAACAGCAGAGACGCTACGGGACACTCTTGGCTCTATTGAGCTGGTGACCAATGAAGAGATTGAACGCCAAGGGGCGACGAGTGTTGCCGATTTGTTACGCGATGTCCCAGGGATCGAGGTCATGTCCAACAGTTCACCAGCCAGTAAAAGGGTCATGATCCGTGGCGAAGGATCAGAGAGAACTCTGATTTTAGTCGATGGGCAGAAAATTTCTGAAAATAAATCCATGGACGGGGCACCGCTGCTTATCGCCCCAGAAAGGATCGAACGTATCGAAGTCATCAAAGGTCCAGCTTCGGTCCTGTATGGATCTGAAGCCATCGGCGGTGTGATCAATATCATCACAAAAAAAGATGGAGACAAGCCTATCCAGGGGACAATAAGCGAAACCTACAATTCAGCCACTGAAGGTTGGGATAGCTTTGCTTCCGTTTATGGCAACTATAAACAGTTTGGCTACCGTATTTCCGGAAACTACTCTGACCAAGGAAACATTGATACCCCGGCCGGCACTCTCGATAATAGCGATTTTGAAACTCAAGAATTCGATGCCTACCTCGATTATTCCTGGAAGAACGGTAAGGTCGGTATTGCTTACGATAAATACACCAGCGACATCAATCTCTACACCCCTGAAGGGGTTGTAGGATATCCACTTACAGCGTTCCAACTGGACCTGCCAAACTGGGATCGAGAAAAGTATTCTGCCTTTATTGAACTGAACGAGATCAGCGACACCCTGGTCAAAGCCAAAGCAAATATCTACTATCAAGAGACGGTGAAACAATTTGCCCAAGAGATGTCCATGTCCATGTCGATGCAGATGGGGCCACCACCTGCATATGTTTATGCCTACGACTCCACCACGCTCACCGAAAACAATCAGGACACCCTTGGCGCAGAAGCGCAGTTAGACTGGATGTTTGCTGATCGTCTCTATCAAATTACTGGCATCAGTTATAGTAAGGATCAATTAGATGCCGATTCCTGGAAGGAAAACAGTGTCACCACAAACACTTTTCCGCCAATGATGGGATTTGACCCGGTCGGCAGCACTATCAATGCGTATAACTACAAAGCGCAATTGGACACTTATGCCATTTACATGCAACACGAATGGACACTGCCAGCCGACTTTACGCTGACTTACGGGGGGAGATACACTTGGGTTGACTCAGAACTGTCCGAAACGACGGATCCCGACATAAACAGAGAGAGTTCCAGCGACTCACACCCTGTCTTTAGCGCTGGCCTGACATGGAGTGGCATAGACGGATTGACTCTGCGGACCCTCTTCGGACAGGGTTATAGAACAGCCTACCTGCAGGAACTTTACATTGGCACGATCCACGGAGGCTATACAGTGACACTCCCCAACCATGAACTGGATCCTGAAACCTCAAATAACTTTGAAATTGGTGCTCGTTACGAAAATTACGGTCTCTACTTTGATCTCGCGGCCTTCAAAAATTTTGCGAAAGATTACATTACGACCGAAGAGATTGTTGGCGCCACAACTCCAACCAGCCAATACCAGAACATTGATGAAGCAGAAACAACGGGGGTGGAGATATCCGCAGGATACACCATCGCAAATACCGCCTTGACCCCTTACGTATCGGGAACCTGGATTCAAAGAAAATTTGATAACGGCGGTGTTTCAACCCAAAAAACCGGACTTCCTCGATTCAAAGGTCGCTACGGTATCCGCTATGACAAAGATCTCAATAACGCCGATGTTTCACTCTTCATAGATCTCTACGGTCGCAGCGCCAGTAGTGCTGAAGAACAATTCAGCGACGGCTCGGTAGAAAAATATGCGTCATGGGAGACCGCTAACATGACCATCGGGTCCTATTTTGGGGCAGAGCGCCAATATCGCATTGATGTTAATCTTAACAATATCTTTGACCGTGAATACCAGACGGCAAGCAGTAACATACCTGAATCTAGCACTCATGCTATGATCAAATTTAGCGCAACATTCTAATAACCAAAATAAAAGGAAACCAAAATGACAAATCCAAATACGCTTGGCATTTCATTCAAATATGAAAGTCGCTCACTCTTTCGCAATGTTCGCCCTGTGAACAACATTATTGATGACTTTACTGCGAACAACATCCCTTACGTCAAACTTGATTCCGAAAAAATGCAGTACGGTAGTTGGGATTTAATTATCGCGTTCTCTAAACAAGAAAACTATGAACGCTTTGTCGCCGGTGAACTATCAGTCGATGATTTGTGGATAAAAGCCGACAAAGGGCAAGAACACGTTGTTAATCCACTTAAAGCAGCTAAACGGGCGGCAGCTGGCAACTGAAAGAAGATCATCATCAAATTACCAAGAAAATGATTTTCATTATTGTGACATCAGTCACAGACGTAAAGAGCAAACTGTCTTACGATTCTTATCCATGAACAAGAATCGTTCTGCCACCCGAAGAAGTAGCCGCTAACTATTTCCTAGGGTGGCAGACAAACGTTGACAGGTGTTTAAATGAATTGGACCAGCAAAGCCGAACAACTTCTTGATAAGACACCGGCTTTTATTGGCGATAAACTTCGGGTCAAACTGGAAGCTAAAGCCGCACAACTAAATCTTGGGCAAATCGACAGTCATTTCGTAAAAAAACACACCCATAACGATCAAGGGTCAGCAACAAAATGTCCTCAACCTAAAGTTTCCGACTCCCCCCTAACACAAGCGTTTGCACGCAAGTATGCCGTTCACGCTGCTATGATGGGTGGGACAAAACGTGAAGGCAACCTGCAAGAAACCCTACAGCAAGAGATCATGCAAACGCCTCAAAACCGACCGGGAATGGCGTACATTCACATCCCTTTCTGCTGTAGCCGTTGTCATTTCTGTGGGTTTTATGCCGAATCTTCCATCCCTGCCGTTATGGACAGCTATGTCAATGCACTGGCTTTGGATATTGCTCGATCAGGACAATTATTAAAGAGTGCTGGGCAGCAGTTACAGGCGGTTTATTTTGGTGGTGGGACCCCTACGGATCTTAGTGCCGAAAACTTAAAGCACCTCTTAGAGACGCTACACAAAGAGGTCCCGCTCACTGCCGATTGCGAGATCACCCTAGAAGGTCGACTCTACGGATTTAACGACCATAAAGTGCAGACAGTCCTCGATGGTGGAGTGAATCGATTCTCCTTCGGAGTGCAATCATTCAATACTCAAATCCGGCAACAAGTTGGTCGTAAACAACCACGAGAAGAGGTCATTGAGCGCCTAAACCGGATAGCAGAACTGGCGGAACCGTTTCAGGCTGCGGTCATTATTGATTTAATTTATGGGTTGCCCGGACAAACTGAAACGGAATGGTTACAGGATATAAACAGTGCCATTAACAACACCCAGATTCACGGATTGGATCTCTATCAAATCAATATCATCCCTTCAACTCCACTCATGGCAATCAAAGATAAGCTGCCGCCGATGGCAAATCTGCAACAGCGGGCCAACCTCTTCTCTAAGGGGAACCAAACCATGCTTGACGCAGGGTTTACGCGCCTCTCAATTGCCCATTGGAGTCGCGACTTGCGTGAACGTAATCGCTATAACAGTGGAAATAAACGGGGGGACAATTGTTTGCCCTTAGGCAGTGGTGCCGGAGGCCGGTGGGGAGCAGTCAGCTTTTATCAGCAAAGCGATATTAACCGCTATCAAGATGCCATCAAACTCGGGGAAAAACCATTGGCGATGGGTGTCACTATGCCACCACATTATCCCATAACACTGATCGCAATTGACCAACTGGAACAACAATATCTTGACATTACAAAATTAGAAGAAGCGGCAGAACACCCCCTCTGTAGTGACCTACTGCCAATGATAGAGCACTGGGAAGCAGCAGGACTACTCTGCCTCAAACCATCTGGAAAGGCTGAACTGACCGAAGCGGGTGAATTTTGGGTTGTCAACTTACAATATCTTATAGATGTGAGCTTGAAGGAGATCCTGTGTGCCAAATAACCAACAAATGTGATAACTGCTTCGATGGTATCTGCTAGGGGTAACAATGAAGGTGAAAACGAAACTAAAATCATTATTTACCTGGAGCACTGAAGAGCTCGTCCTTATCGGCACCTTTGCTGCGCTCATCAAAATAGTAACCTTGACCGTCTCTTTGGTTGGCGGAGGGATGAACCCAGCGACACTGCTACTCAAAAACATTGTCGCGACGGCCATGCTCGTTGTCCTTATCCACAAGGTTCCCCGCGCTGGCGTACTGGTCCTCTATGTCCTGCAACAAGCCATTATTATGATGATGCTTATGGGCAGCGGAATCATGATTCTTCCAGGCTATCTACTGGCAGCAATCTTTGCCGAGACGCTGGCCTTTCTGGTTGGAGGATATCGCAACACCGCAGCAATTATCCTTGGTGTTGCCTTCTACGACCTTGCATCCAGAGTCATATCAATGGGAATGAGCTGGCTGTTTATGCGCGAGAATATGGCTCTATTTTTTGTGGCATTAGGGATTGTCGGCGTTGGCTACATTGGCTGCCTTATAGGTTTGGGAACAGGAATTAAATTCGTTAAGGAGTTTCGTCATGCTGGCTTTATCCGGCGCTAAATCTAATCCTAAACCCTTTTCTCAATGGATGGGCAAACTGGATATTCGCATCAAGGTGCTCACCATGTTTGTCCTTTCGCTATCATTGATTTTCCTTAAAAACCCAGTTGGACTCGCTTTTTTGGGTGTCCTCTCAACAATTTGTCTGTTCAGCCTCGGGAAATATCGCTTGATGGGCATCATCTATCTGATTCTTGTTATCACCTGGATGCTGTCACAAGGATTCACTATGCTGCTCGGTCTGTTTGTGCCCGCGATGAAAGAACAAACTGTGTTGCAGACAATTATCCCTTTTTTGCGCATGTGGCCACTCATTAATATGGCACTCACTGTGGCCCTGTCGATGGAGATCGGGGGAGCGCTGATCGCGCTAAAAAAAATGCGTCTCCCCAGACTCATCTATTTACCCGTCATGGTAGCTCTCCGATTTATCCCCGGATTCATCAACGATATGAAACAATTGCGTGACTGCCTCTTAATCCGCGGCATTTCACTGAACCTGTTGGCTCTCATTTCTCACCCCAATCGCACCCTAAGGTTACTAGTCGTCCCAATGGTCATTCGTGCCTTGCGTCTCGCTGACGAACTCGCCATCGCGGCGGAACTTAAACGGGTGGGCTATGGTGAAGGGTTAAAGACCGAAAAAGCGCGACTACGCTGGTGTGATTCAACCTTCTTTGTGGCAGCGATGCTTGCCTTGGTTGTTGCCTGGAATATTCCCGGTTACGAAGTTGAATCTGGGATGATGAGTTCCATCAACAAACCTCAAACACAGGGACACATGGAAAGCGGACAACAATGATTCGCCTTGAGAATGTCAATTATAATTATCCATTTCAACCCGACGCGGCACTAAAAAATGTAAACCTCCAGGTAAAACAAGGTGAGGCCATTCTGATTACCGGACGAAGTGGCTGCGGAAAATCGACCTTGGGGCGGCTAATAAACGGACTGATCCCAACCTATTTCAGCGGCTCATTAAACGGGAAAGTCCATATCGCCGGATCCAGTCAACACAGCTTTCACGATCTGACCCGTCTTGTCGGTTCCCTGTTTCAGGATCCAGAACAGCAGTTCTTATCAACAACCGTTGCCGATGAGTTACGGACGGCTCTTGAATGGCGCGGTTGCACTTCTGAAGAAATAGACAGGGTCCTTGATCCCATCGTGGCGCAATTGGGGTTAGAACATAAGCTGGACAGTTCGTTATTCACCTTGTCTGAAGGGGAAAAACAAAAGGTTGCGTTAGCATCTATACTGGCACTTAAACCGCAAATTTTGATGCTCGATGAACCGACGGCCAATCTTGATATCCACTCGACCGGCGAACTCCTTTCTATTCTTACTACCCTGAAACAGGAAGGGATGACCATTGTCATCTTTGACCACCGCCTTTACTGGCTACGTGCTCTCATCGATCGATGTTACCTGATGCAAGGTGGGACAATTACAGAAACTCGTCAATTTAGCGATTTAGAAGGATTGCGCCAAGATTTTGGTTTGCGCTCAACCAAGCAGGCCACATTGTCAGTACCGCCATTAACTGTTGGACAAATGTCGCGCCCCAGTGGGCTCTATTTTGATTCCCTCTCTTTTGCTTATAATGGACAGTCGCCATTATTCAACAATTTCAATGGTGGTTTTCCTCAAGGAAAAGTCGTTGCAATTTGCGGAAAAAATGGTCGTGGCAAAACCACATTAGCGCGGATAGCAATGGGACTTGAAAAACCGTCACGCGGGAAAATATCCATCCACGGCAAAGATCTTCCCTCAAAAAAGCGGCTCCAACAAAGTGGCCTGGTCCTGCAAAACACCGAACTTCAGCTCTACATGCGGAGCGTTACTGAAGAGTTGCAAAGCACCGTTGGAAAAGGATTAAACCCTACAGACATCGACACGACTCTGGAACAATTTCAACTTACCGGTCTCCAGCAACGACACCCACAATCACTGTCGGGAGGGCAGAGACAAAGACTGGTGATTGCCTGTGCCTTACAAAAAAGACCTGATGTCTTGATTTTAGATGAGCCAACGAGTGGACTCGATGGATACAACATGGAAATTGTTGGTCAGCATGTCAAAACTGAAGCCAAACGAGGTGCCGCCATTGCGTTAATTACTCACGACCATGAATTTATAAATAATTGCTGCGACTACGTCTGGAACCTGTAAAACCTAATCAACCATCAAAATGAGGCGACCCATGAAAGTATCAATAATCGTTTCCAGCAAGACCGGAAATACACGCAAGATTGCCGAAGCTATCTATAAAGAACTACCAGACGCGGAGTTATACAATGTTGAGAATGCTCCAGAACCGACGGAATATGACTTGATTTTTATGGGCTTCTGGGTCGACAAAGGGACAGCAGATGCAAAGGCTAAAGAGTACATGCAAACAATCAAATCCACTCACATTGCCCTGTTTGGCACCTTGGGAGCCGACCCAGACTCCCAGCATGCTCAGGACAGCCTGAAAAAAGCAGCGATGCTGGTTCCTGATTGCCAGATTATCGACCATTTTCTTTGTCAGGGAGCAATTGACCCTGCCTTGATCAAATGGATGTGTGAACTGCCCGATAATCATCCACACGCCCCCAATGCGGAGCGGAGAAAACGCTGGCAGGATGCGTCGACCCATCCCGATATGAGTGATTGTCACAATGCCTCAAATTGGGCCGTTGCCACATTGGAGAAAGCGAACTCGACACTATAAAACGAAAAAATTATTTCCCGTAAAAGTTAAGAAAAATGGTGGTGTTTTATGTGCAGTTAAACATCAAGGGATACTTGGTGAAGAGAAAAGCATAAACACCATCAATATACTTTTATCAAATATATTCAATATCTTACACTATTCAAAAGCAACAGAACAGCAATACTGGCACGGAAAATATCCCCTTTTTATCAAGACCTTTTGCCCTCTTTCCTTTAACCCATTTTGCCCTCCCCTGTGGGGGCAAAACAGTATTATTCCTTCACAACCAACTGTTATTTAGGTATAGATATATCATCATCTTTTTCAGTAAAAGCATTCTCACCACTACCCAACCTTGGACAATCAAAATGCCGCTGCGAAAATATTCAGAGATACTGCCGATTATCTTTAACACAATTCTGGTTCTTTCAGTTCTCTATGCACCACAACCATTATTACCTGTTCTGAGCCTTGAATTCGGAATCAGTAGAGAAGCGGCAGCGGCTCTGACAACTGTAACTTTTATCCCTCTGGCTCTGGCCCCGCTTGTTTATGGCTACATCCTGGAAACTGTCTCTCCGATCCGGGTGCTTAAAATTGCAGTCCCTCTCCTCGTGATCACCGAACTTTTCTTTGCCGGGACTTCCAGTTTTTCTATCCTAATCATTATCCGAGTGGTTCAAGGGTTATTGGTTCCAGCCATTTTGACTTCGTTAATGACCTATCTTTCTGGACGCTCTTCAGCCGACACGATTCAGCGTGTGATGGCGCTCTATGTTGCAGCAACCATTTTTGGCGGCTTCATTGGTCGCGCCACTTCGGGCTTAATCGCCAACTTATTTGGCTGGCGCTTCAGCTTCCTGGCGTTGGCCATCACCCTCTGCTTTGGCTTTTTGACGCTGTTCAAATTGCCTGAAATTGCAGGCTTGAGACCTTCCCGTCCGAAGCCAAAGGCACTTTTGGAAATTCTGAAGAAACCGGCGTTTTTATCAGTCTATCTCGGTGTCTTCTGTCTGTTTCTGATTTTCGCCGCGGTGATGAATTTCCTCCCCTTTCGCCTTACAGAATTAAGTGATCAGGCTAATGAACTCAAGATTGGCTTGATGTATTCCGGCTACATGATGGGTATTGTGACTTCTCTGGGGGCACCCAAATTTGTTGCCTGGATTAAAAGTGAGACAGCGACGCTACGGGTCGGTTTCATCTGCCTCTTCTTAACCTTGCTTGGACTGGCGACCAACAGTGTCTGGATTCTGTTTGGAATGATGTTCCTTTTTTGCGGTGCCATGTTTCTGGTTCACTCTACGGCTTCAGGATTGGTGAACCAACTTGCGGGCAGCCAGTTTCGCGGCATGACTAACGGCTTGTATGTCGCCTTTTATTATGCCGGAGGGAGTATTGGTTCGTTTGCCCCGGGGATCATTTACAGGCATTATGGTTGGAATGGTTTCCTTATCACCTTGGCACTGGCTTGCTGTGTGGGTTATATCTGTATCAGCAGAATTCGACTGCCAGCCAAAACGCATCAATAATTACCAGCAAAGAAAGTTTATAAACAATGTTATTACCTGGTTACCGCTATGAACTAAAGATCAAGAGTATGGACCCTAAAGGGGCTTGGCTCGAATCCCATGAAGAACAACTGTTTCTCCCCCGCCGTGAATGTCCAGATGCAATCAACGTGGGAGAGACGGTGGAGGTGTTTCTCTATCTCGATCGTAACAACGAACAAAAATTAACCACTCAGATGCCTCTGGCTCAGGTTGGTGACTTTGCCCTTCTGACGGTTCAGAGCACTGGTCCGCATGGTGCTTTTCTCGACTGGGGAGTCGAAAAAGACCTGCTCGCCCCTTATAGTGAACAAGCACAGAAAATGGTCGAGGGGAGGCGCTACCTAGTCCACATATTTCATGATCATGAGAATCGACCCATCGCCTCAAGCCGATTGGAACGATTTTTGGTTAAAGAAAATCGTGACCTCAGCGAAGGGGACGAGATCGAAATTCTGGTCTGGGCTTTCACTGATCTGGGAGCTAAAGTCATCGTCAACAATGATTATGAGGCGTTGCTCTATAAAGATGAAGTTCCCAACGGATTAAAACGGGGGGAGTTACACACAGGGTACGTGCTGCGCATCCGTGCCGACAATAGAATTGATGTCACTCTCCGCCGGCCCGGACTTGCCGGGATTCAAGATGCCAGAACTGTCATTCTGGAGGCCCTTAGCGTTGACGGTTTCTTGCCACTCCATGACCAGAGCCCGCCAGAACTGATCCGCAACCAGCTTGGCTTAAGCAAAAAAGTATTTAAAAAGGCGGTTGGAGGACTCTACAAAGATGGTTTAATTGAGCTAACAGATCGAGGCATAAAAGTGCTGGAGAAATAACCCTCTGCTAACTCTGCATCCGAGACTGCGCTGTCAGGATACTTTATCCAAGGCAGCGCTGATCTCCTGCGGCAACTGCGGCCGACCGGTGGCACTGACTCCGGTCCCGGTGACTCGGGCTCGCAAAACCAGTTTTTTCTCTGGCAACAGATAGACATCCTGAATAAAACGGTAGCGCAGGGGGGAAACCCTCTCCAGAATGACACCAACAACAAAATGCTGACCGCTTCGCAATGAATATTTATAATCCACTTCTGCCCGGATAATCACCAGAGAGATACCCCGTCTGACCAGTTCTGAATAATCCAGACCAAGTTTCTTGATAAATTCATGGCGACAATGCTCCAAGTAATTCAGATACACCGCATGATTAACGTGTCCCTGCATATCACACTCATAATCCCGAACTTGAAATTCCTGTTGAAAGGGATATTCCCGCATCACTCTCTCCGCTATATCAATAATTTTTAAGTGGTCATAGAAGATCTATGATTGAGCTCCAGTCACAACATCAAATCACATTTCAACAATCACGTCTGCATGAGTTTTTACGATTAAATCTCCCATTAAAAAGTGTTCTTTATTCTTGACAGTATAAGTAGACATTCTTATATTGATAAACACAACCTGATATGGAGAAGAACTGATGAAACTTTCAACTAAAAGTCGTTATGGCGTTCGTGCCATGTTTGACATGGCCTTTCACGCGGGCACCTTACCAGCACAAATCAAAGATATTTCCCGGCGGCAGAATATCTCTCCCCGCTATCTTGAGCAAATCTTTCAAGACCTGAAAAAAGCCGGGTTATTAAAAAGTCGCCGAGGTCCCCAAGGGGGCTACAGTTTGACCCGCCCCGCAGAAGAAATCACGGTCAAAGAGATTGTTCTCGCCGCTGAAGGTGAATTGTTACTTGTCAACTGTATCAAAGGCCGTCGCAAAGAGGGTGAAGCCCCTCCCACCTGCGAGTTTGACAACCAGTGCCTCACCCAGCATATCTGGATTGAAGGAAGTCGCATTCTGGGAGACTATTTTGACTCTATCACGTTAAAAGATCTCTGTGAGCAAGGTCAGGAGATGGGACTTGAAAAAGAATTGGACCACCGCTTTATGTATTTCATCTGATGCATCATGAGCCTTGAGCAGAAATACCTTCAGTTACAAAAACTCCTGTCAGAGTTTAAATCTGTCGTGATTGCATTTTCAGGGGGGGTTGATTCAACCCTCCTGTTGAAAGTTGCCTGTGACACCCTTGGAGTCGACCAGGTCCTTGCCCTGACCGCAAGGTCCCCAATTTTTCCCAGCTATGAGCTCGATCAAAGCGAGCAACTTGCCAGAGAATTCGGCGTCCGGCAACATTTCATCGAAAGCGGTGAAATCCAGCTGCCTGATTTTGTCGAGAATAGCCCGCAGCGCTGTTACTACTGTAAACAAAATATGCTCAACCTTTTTTTACAAATAACCAGTTCAACAGATATATTGCTGGATGGTTCAAACCTTGACGATCAAAATGATTTCCGTCCGGGCCGGAAAGCTGTCACCACGCTCGGCATTCGCTCCCCTCTGCTTGAGGCCAAACTGGGCAAAGACGAGATCAGAGTATTAAGTCGGAGGTTGCACCTGTCAACGTGGAACAAACAGCCCTTTGCTTGCCTCGCTACCCGCTTTCCCTATGGAACCTCGATCACCATTAAACAACTACAACAGGTTGATAAATGCGAGGAATGGCTCCGGTTACAAGGATTTTCTGCTTATCGGGTACGCTGTCACGATCAACTCGCCCGAATTGAAGTTGGTGCCGACGAGATTTCCAGATTATTGGATAGCACCCTTCGCGATAAACTGCTCAAAACATTCAAAGACAATGGCTTTGATTATGTCACTCTTGATTTACAGGGGTATCGTAGCGGCAGTATGAATGAAGTTCTGCCTGCAACAAACACATTAAAATCGTGAAGAGGGTCGTGTCACTGATTCAGGAGGAACTATGCCCAAAAGTAGCGCATTGCTTGCCGTCTGTTTTGTTGCAGGGTTGCTGGGAGCCCTCGCCAGCTGTCTTTTCCTCTGGGGCTGCAATGAGTTAGGAATCACCCGTTTCATCGGGGTGAATCTAGTTCAGAGCATAGACATCAAAAAGCTATATCCACAGATATTCATCGGTGGGTTATGGGGGCTGGGTTATTTCTTTACCGTTGGCATCCCGCGCCATCGCCGTTACTGGGTGCGTAAAGGGATCTGGTTTTCTGCCATTATGTCATTGACGGCGATCTTCTATCTTTACCCCTATGTTTATTACCAAGGGGTGGCCGGAATTAATCTCGGCATATTGACGCCATTGCTCATTATTTTAGCCAATATGGTCTGGGGAGTTTTTACCGGTTTCTTTGCCCGTCTCCTTTGGGGGCGTTAATCCATGCAGCGAAACTTCTTTTTGCTGCTGATCATGCTTTTTCTGCTAATATCATCAGCTTCAGCCGCAGAACTAACGGGTAAAGTTATATGGGTTTATGATGGTGACACTCTCAAGGTTGAGAATATTGGCAAGGTGCGTCTGCTTGGCATCGACGCGCCAGAGTACAAAGCATCATCGCGTGATCACTTTTATAAGAAGAATTTCAATATTGAAGCCAATCAACTTCGCAGGATTGCGCAACAAGCTAAAAAATATTTAATGGCCAAGGTTAAGGGTCAAACAGTCCGACTGGTATTTGACGGCAATCAAAAAGATAAATACAACCGTTTCTTAGCCTATGTCTATCTACCTGATGGACGCATGTTGAACCGGATCCTGTTGGAAAGAGGGCTAGCAACCGTCTTTCGCCGCGACCCGTTTCAACACAAAAAAGACTTTTTAACCATAGAAAAAAGAGCACAGAACAAACAACGCGGCGTTTGGAAAAAAAGCTCCCCGCAAAAATTTTCACTATTCAACTTCTGGAGTCAAAATAGCGATGGACACCCTCTCCTACCTACAACAACTTATTGATGAAACCATAATGGGCATTAGCTTGGTCCACTTTATTATCGTGTTTATTGTCTTGTTTATTGCTTTTACCCTGAAACGGGTTATTGCCCACTTCTTCACAAAAACAATTTTCAAGTTCACCCAGAAAACAGCATCCAAGGCTGATGATATCCTTCTTAAAAGTCTCAACAAGCCAATTGAATTTCTGGTCATTATCCTTGGCATCTATGTCAGTATAGAAGTCCTTCAACTGCCAAAACAACCAACTAATCTCGACTTGATAGCCCGCAATATATTGCAAATCCTGTTAACGTTTAACCTTGCTTGGTTCTGCTACAACGTCGTCGCATTAATCGAACATTGGCTGAGTCATTGGGCAGGACGCACTGAATCAACCCTGGATGATCAACTGGTCCCTTTTATTCGCAAAACGTTACGAGTGTTTATCGTCTTTCTCGCCATTTTATTTTTAGTCCAGAACCTTGGATACTCCATCTCGGGACTACTGGCATCACTCGGCCTAGGTGGTCTCGCTGTCGCTTTAGCAGCCAAAGACAGCTTGTCAAATATTTTTGGCTCCCTGATGATCCTCCTCGATCGTCCTTTTAGCATCGGTGACTGGATTAAAGCAGATGAGCTCGAGGGGACCGTTGAAGAGATCGGTTTTCGTTCAACCCGAATCCGAACCTTCGCCAAAACCTTGATTACAATTCCCAATAGCGTTCTGATGAATATGTCGATTGACAATTTCAGTCAAATGCCCAAACGTCGCATTAAATTAACGGTCGGAGTCACTTATGACACGACCCCCGCACAAATGCGCCAGGCGGTTTCTGCGATTCGACAGATGTTGCGGGAACATCCGGCGATCCATCAAGAGTTCTTCCTGGTGAACTTTACCGATTTTGGCGCATCCTCCCTCGACATCATGGTTTACTGCTTTACAACAAGCACTGTTTGGGGTGAATACCTTGACGCACGAGAGGATGTTTGTTTGAAAATTATGGAAACCTTAGCGGCTATGGGACTGGAAATTGCGTTCCCGAGTCAGACCCTATATTTACATGACAAGAATCTGACCAATCAACCGGAGAACAGCTAATCGACTGAATTCAAGAAAGAGAAATCTTACTGCTTTTGTCCTGCCGTCAGATAGGCATAGATCAAATCGTCCAGACTCGGTTCATGTTGAGCTTGAGGTTGATTGAACTTATCAACAATAGGTTCCTCAACAATTGTTACCGGTTCTTCGACTGGGGCAGAGGGGAGAGAATCCTCTCTCGCTTCCTCTTCCCGCTGCTGCAAAACTGGTGGCGGCGGGGTCTGCCGGGGTTGCTCGGTTGCAGTTCCTAAAGGGATTCCAAATTCAACAATACGTGCATCAAATTCCCCCTTGGTGACTCGTCGCAACATCCCTTTGTGCTGCTCTTTTGCTAACTCTTCAACCACATGATCAAGATTATCAACTTTGACAATATCTGCGTAACTTGTCTTTTGTGAGGCAATAATTGTCCCACCATGATAGAGCAAAGTCACTAGCTGTGGC
This sequence comes from Desulfuromusa kysingii, assembly GCF_900107645.1. Classification (GTDB taxonomy): domain Bacteria; phylum Desulfobacterota; class Desulfuromonadia; order Desulfuromonadales; family Geopsychrobacteraceae; genus Desulfuromusa; species Desulfuromusa kysingii. Next base: position 243,618 of record NZ_FNQN01000001.1, on the reverse strand, counting down.
CGTTTTATCCCGCCGTCCTCTGTCTGAACATGGAAGCTGGTATCTCGGTAAGTAATATTATGATTAAACCCAACTATCATGATAATTCCTCCCGTTAAAGGCTGTTCCTAACTTGGTGTGACATGGACATCGCAACACCTGAGACCGAATAATGACAATCGACCCTTCTCAATAAGTCGCGGAAGACTCATTGTCTTGTATCAACTGTTCTATACTCAGGTCCTGACTCTCTCCCGGTTGCTGCGGTGATTCAGGAGGTGGACCCGACAAGGGCGGCTTGCTGAAACGGTAATCCGCATAGATTGGCTGATCAATACGAGCGTGCCCTTTGAGGGTTTGAAGCACCTCACCTTCGACCAGAATTTGCAGCTGACGAATGTAGGGGAAATTTTCATTCAGGCTATTAGCGAGGCTATAAATTGACAACAGTTCAGTCAAACTTCCACCAGGATGAAAATCAACAAGTTGGCGAGAAAAGTTTATCCGCACCAGATCATTTTCCAGATCGACGGCCAAAACCTTAGTTTCTTTCGGCAACACTGGCAGATTCTGCTGAGAGGAACCGCTAATCAGCCCGTTCACAAGCTCCCGCAGACAATCGACATCATCGTCACACGCCAAAATATCAAAAGACTCAGGGACGAGAAAAGTACCTGTTGGTGCAACAAAATACAGTTGAATTTCACGCACAGGAACATCTCTGGTGATGACCACCCGAGTACTCTCTTCCTGCATCTGCCCTTGCTGAAAAAACCAGCTGGCGCCATAGCCAATCAAGACACCAAAAAGCAAAATTCCAAGCAGATTAAGCAACATTTTTTTCATCATAATCCCACCAATCCCATCAACCTATTTGGACCTGCTCAATTCGCCCGAGACTCTTCCCTAAAAAGGACTGCCCGACTTTTTCAAAACGGGTCGGCACATCGGTCACAAAAAACGTGTGCTGTCCGCCGCTATCAGGATTCTCCAAGCCATTCTGCTGAATAAGTTGCTGCACTGACTTTGCCGTTTCTGTCGCTGAATCAACCAGACTGACACCATCACCGAGAACACGTCGTAAAGTGTTGCGCAGCAGCGGATAATGGGTGCAACCAAGGACAAGCGTGTCGATATTTTCAGTCATCAATGGCTGCAGATACTCCACCGCGGTTAGGCGAGCGATTTCGTGCTCGGCCCAACCCTCTTCTGCCAAAGGGACAAAGAGTGGACAGGCAATGGATGAGATCAGCGCATCAGGAAGCAAAGCATGAATCGCTTCAGGATAACGTCGACTGTTAATCGTCCCCTCTGTTCCAATCACTCCGATGCGTTGATTCTGACTGCTTGCAGCTCGCCGTGCCCCCGGTTCAATAACACCAATAACGGGTAACTGAAAGCGTTGCCGCAACTGAGGAAGGGCAACGGCTGAAGCGGTATTACAGGCAACGACCAATACCTTTACACCCCGATTTATCAAAAATTCAGCCGCCTCTAGCGCATAGCGCTGGACAGTTTCCACACTTTTAGTCCCGTAGGGAACCCGGGCGGTATCGCCAAGATAGATTAAATTTTCTTTTGGCAACAGGCGGGCAATCTCTTTAAAAACAGTGAGTCCGCCGACTCCAGAATCAAATACCCCGATTGCACGATGCTGCACAGAAACTCCACCCACGTTGTTTTATCGTAAAATAATTATGAGGATTTATCCGTAAAGGAAGTGAGTTATCCTAGTTAAGCTCCTTGCTAAAGTCAAGATTTACGGGCTTTTATCACTTTCACAACATGGCGCAATTTGCTACTATTCTGTCCATTCAGAAGCTGTTAAAGTCAGATATTCTGAAATTCATTCGAGGAGACAATATGAACTGGGACAACTTCATGCATTATCTTGACTACTTCCGGACGGATCAAGTGATGCAGCGCCTGCAAGATTGGAACGTCGGCGAATTAAGCACGAACCCTTGGTTTCTCGGAGGATTTGCTGCCATTATCCTCATTACCTATCTGATTGGTTGGAAAGCCATCGCGGGTTTCCTCGTTGGCATTGGCGGTTTTGCCCTGGTACTCTCTTTAGCCGTCGGTAAAGGAACGGGAGTCGAAGGCATTGCCGGAGGTGGTCTCTGGATCCTTGTTGGAGGAGGTGCGGCGGCTATGTCTTTGTTCATCTATCTGGTCTTTATAAAATCCGAATAAACTTTATTTTCCCCTGGGACTATTCAGCCATCAGGCTGGGTCTCGTTCAATGGAGATCTTCATGAAAAAACGCGATATGTTCCTGCTGCTGGGAGCCTTGGCTCTGATTATATTTCTCTTGATGGCTCCGGAAGAGACAACTCAACCTGTCCCTAAAGATGACATCCATTTAAAGTTTTACGATATGGTCAAAAACGATGGGAAAAAAGCTGCGGAAAAATTCTGCGAAGATTGTCACAATGATGACGATATGCCATTCTCAGAAGATCATCCACCAAAGTTCCGCTGTTTATTTTGCCACAAAATTCATCAGTAGAGACTCTGGCTAAAATAAAAACGCCACGCTAGTGCAGCGTGGCGTTTTTATTTCATTTCCATCAGTGATATCGGTCAAACACCCCTGACTTGAACCTGATCAACGTATTTCCCCGCCTGCTCTGCGAGATCATAAAGCTGCTGGGGGTGATAACTAGTCAGCTTTCGCCACTCTTCACTCATAGCATGTAACGGCACATACTGCTGTAAAACCCAGAGTGGTGCACCTTGCAATAATTCTCCCATCGCAGCAATCTCAGAGGCTGTGACCAAATGGGGAATACAGGTGGTCCGAAACTCTACCTCTGCCGCAGCCTGCTTAAGGATTGAAACGGTTTTACGCAACGCCTCAACCGCCACTGGCTTAGTGTGAAGCTCATTATAACGACTGAGACTTGTTTTGATGTCAATCGCATAATAATCTACCAGTTGCTGTTCCAACAAAGCGCTGATAACGTCCGGAGCCAAGCCGTTACTATCGAGCTTAACCTGTAGGTTTCGCTCCTTCAACAGCGATACAAATGCTGGCAGACCAGCATCGATGGTGGGTTCTCCGCCCGAAATCACAACCCCATCGATAAATCCCTCACGCTTTTGCAGGTCTGCCAGCAACTCATCAAGCGGATAATCCGGGTAGCTATCAGGATCCAGGACCAAACCGGCATTGTGGCAAAAAGGACAAGTCAAGTTGCAATGCCCCGTGAAAACCAGGGAAGCAACGCGACCGGGAAAATCAAGGAGGCTGGTCCCCTGAAAGCCTTTAATTTGAAATGATTTCAGGATTTTTTCTCCTTGGTGGCGATAACATACTCAGACCGATCCTTAAACTCTTCCTTTTTACCACGATTCCACTGTTGTACAGGTCTAAAAAATCCACATACACGTGAATAAACTTCGGTTTTACCATCACATTTGGTTGCCATTCATAATCCTCCTGAATTTCAGTTCTATTGTTAAACGATCTACGCTGCCTGCTCATCTTGAAGATGAGGGCAGGAAAAATGCTCCCCAGAGATGTAACCATGCACCGGACAGATGGTGAATGTCGGGCTCAGAGTGAAGTAAGGGAGATGGAAGTTTTCTGCAATGCGCTTCACCAGGATTCTGGCGCTGCGCCAATCTTCCAGTTTTTCTCCGAGAAAACCGTGAAAAACAGTCCCCCCGGTATACAGGGTCTGCATCTCATCCTGATGGCTTAAAGCCTCATAAATATCTTCGGTGATCCCGACCGGCAATTGCGTTGAATTGGTATAATAAGGTTCGTCATCACCAGCACAAATAATATCAGGAAACGTCTGTCGATCACGATTGGCAAGACGGAAACTGGTCCCTTCTGCTGGCGTGGCTTCAAGGTTGTAAAGGTGACCCGTTTCTTCCTGAAACGCTTCAAGTTGCTTGCGCATATACTCAAGCGTCTGTTTGGATAGAGATTCCCCTTCAGGGCTTTCTATCCCGGTCCCAAAGAGGTTGAGACAGGCTTCATGCATCCCAATCAGACCAATTGTTGAAAAATGGTTATCCCAATAATTGCCACTGCGTTCACGGATGGAGGAGAGATAAAATTTACTGTAGGGATAAAGACCTTCAGCCGTAAAACGCTCCAGCTGCTTACGCTTGATCTCCAGTGATTGAAATGCCAACTTCATCAACTTGCTGATCCGAGTAAAGAAATCGGCTTGGTCACTGGCAAGATAAGCTGCCCGTGGCAAGTTTATCGTCACCACCCCAATTGACCCGGTCATGGGATTGGAACCAAACAAACCACCCCCACGACGCCGCAGTTCACGATTATCCAAGCGCAGACGGCAACACATGGAGCGCGCGTCTTCTGGATCCATATCCGAATTGACAAAATTACTGAAGTAGGGGATGCCATACTTTGCTGTCATCTCCCAAACTGGTCGTAACCGATCGCTCTCCCAGTCCAGATTTTTGGTGATATTATAGGTCGGAATCGGAAAAGAAAAAATCCGCCCGGAGGAATCACCCTGCATCATCACTTCGCAGAAAGCGCGATTCAAAAGATCCATCTCAGCCTGAAACTCACCGTAACACCGATCCTGCAATTCTCCACCGATCACCACAGCTTCCTGGGCCATCGTAGATGGCACCATCATATCCATAGTGATGTTGGTGAATGGCGTTTGGAAACCAACCCGAGTCGGAACGTTCATATTGAAGACAAATTCCTGCATTGATTGCAGAACTTCGGCATAGCTTAATTGATCATAAGCAATAAACGGGGCCAACAGCGTGTCAAAACTGGCGAATGCCTGGGCACCGGCGGCTTCACCCTGGAGAGTATAGAAAAAATTGACAGCCTGTCCCAGAGCGGTGCGAAAGTGTTTTGGTGGTGCGCTCTGCACTTTTCCGTAAGCTCCAGTGAAGCCTTTGAGCAGGAGATCTTTTAAATCCCAACCACAACAATAGACTGACAGCATCCCCAAATCGTGGATATGGTATTCGCCGTCGCGGTGGGCATTCGCAATATCATCGGGATATATTTTGTTCAGCCAGTAGTTACTGGTTATATTTGCAGCAATATGGTTATTAAGCCCCTGCAACGAGTACCCCATATTGGCATTTTCGTTAACCCGCCAGTCTTCACGCACGAGATAGGAATCGATAGATTCGATTGATTCGCGCATGAATTCACGGGTTTGCCGTAGATTCTCACGTTGTTTGCGATAAAGGATATAGGTTTTAGCTGTTTGCGCGTGACCGTTCTCAATCAGAATCTTTTCCACCAGATCCTGCACATTTTCTACCGTCGGAACCCGGCCATCTTTGTAAATGACGGTGAGGATGCCACCAACTTGATGGGTAATATCCGTCGCCTTATCAAAATCGTTTCCACCGACGGCTTGTACTGCTTTGATGATGGCCTGTGAAATCTTCTTTTCTTCATACGGAACCAGACGACCATCACGCTTACGAATAAACTCTATCATTTTACCCCCCTGCCAACTGCAGGAAAAAATATGGACACTGAATCAATGCGATTAACCTCAAAGAGACTAGCATAAGTCCAACAACGTCCCCAAGCTAAAACAACAACATCTAGTATCTTTTCCATTAAAACAACACAACATGTGGGTAATTGATGAGAAATATTGGCTTTGTCAAAATACGAAGATAGCGCAATTCCGGCGGTTTTTTGTCCCATCCTTAAAGTAGTTATTTAACCCCTCGCTGGGTTGAAAAACGGTCAAACAAACAGAGAAAAGGGCCGAACAAAAAAACCAGAAAGGGCGTTATCCGGAAAATCGGTGCTGAAGAAGAGACTGAAATCTGGCAACCGTCATCGCACGTTTCAGCTTACCCAGATCGCGTTGCAAGCAATCATCAGGAATGAAATTGAGAAGATCTTTCAGCTTCATCAACGCCTGACGTTCACCGCAGAATTTAACGAGATAGAGGGGCAGCAAATCGGTCAGAAATTCGGCCAGTTCTATTCGCCGCTGCGCTTCATTCACCCGGTCCGGCAAATCGCCACGAAGGCGCTGAAATAGCGACGGATCTGCTAGAGCTCCCCGCCCCAGCATCAAGCCTGCAACATTCGTCTGTTGGAGTAATCGTTGCCCCATAGCCGCACTATTAATATCCCCATTGGCAATAACAGGTAGATCTGTTCGGCTGGCAAATTCAGCAGTCAAATCATGGTCAGCCAGACCGGAATACCGTTGCATGACCGTCCGTGGATGGAGGATCAGGTAATCGACACCGCAATCTTCATAAACAGACAATAAATCAAACAACTGTCGATGATCACTGTAACCTGCGCGGCACTTGACCGAGAAACTCCCCCGAATTGACTGCCGCAGGGCGGTTAATAATTCGGCCAGAATGGTCGGTTCTCTTAGCAACTCACCACCGGTAGCTCCGGTTGTCATCCGTCCATAAGGACAACCGAGATTAAGATTCAAATGATGGCAACCGGCATCCTGAACTTGGCTGGCTGCATCAGCCAAAGCCAAAGCGGTGTTGCCAATGAGTTGCACCACCAAAGGGATGTCTGCGTTGTGTGCTTCAATTTCGGCCAGATCCGCACGGGCTATGCGCCGTTTGGATTGTGCGTGGACCCGCATAAACTCAGTAAAAACAACATCGGGATGGTAACGTTCAATATAGAAGGCACGCAAGACATCATTGGTGAGACCTTGCATGGGCGCCAGCATCAGCGGAATGGTGCCTGCAGACCAGGGCAGTGACATCAAAGGTTTTCCCGGGTTAACATTGGACGCAACAACCCCTCTAAGCCATTGACTTTAATTTCATACATCTCCAGCAATTGCTCCCCCAACAAACCCTGCGGCAGCTGGTGAGTAACCATCCAAACGACATAAGGCTCAGGGAGATCAAGTAGCAATCTGCCAGCATGCTTTCCGTAAGGCATGCGTGTTGTCACCAGACTCCGCAATCGTTGTGGGTCGGGAAAAACCTCTTCAGGCATTGCTTCTCTCCAAAATTGATCGGGTCATAAAAAAACAAAAAAATAGCCCTCGGAAAACAGGGCTATCTACCGAGAGCTACAGAGACATTAAAGCAGCAAAGTCTATGTCAACACATTAAAAAAATGGACTTGCCACGACTACTTGACGTGACAGCTGCTACAGCTCTTTTTCGCCTCAAAGGCTACGGTACCATTATGACATTGACCACAAAGTTCGCCCGCATAAATTTTGTCCATTGTGATCTCAACAGTCCCCTGCTTCATTTTTGGAAACATCTGCTTGTTGTGACAATCCTTACAGCTAAAACCAGCATCTTTGTGAACCGTACCAGAGAATGTAACGGGCCCCAGCGAAGATTTATCGAAAGTGAGGGTCTTACCTGGGGGGACAGCGATCGCAGCAGTCACGCCACATAAAATTAATACCGACAGTAGAAGTGTGATTTTTTTCATTGGACTTATCCTTTTCGTGAGAGAGGCCGTCAAAGTACCATTTAGCATAACATGACGAATGTTAATCGGAATCGGCTCTCAGCGTCAATACGAGGATGGAAAAAACAGGAAAAATTATGAAAATAAATTAAAATAGGTTAGCATGTTCTCTTGATGTTTTCGGTAGGGACCATATCTTCAGTCTCGGTCAAAAGACACGCTTAAACACAAAGGAAATTGCTTTGGAACATTTTATCGCCAGACAACCCATTTTCGACACCAAAGGTCGGGTTTATGCCTATGAGCTGCTGTTTCGCTCCGGGCTACACAATTATTTTGACTGTGACGACCCTGATCTTGCGGCTGCCAGCGTTATTGCCAACAGCAACCTCCTCTTTGACCTGACTGAGATGACGGGTGGCACCCGAGCATTCATCAACTGCACCAGCACCGTCCTGGTTAATGACCTGATGACGACACTGCCACGTCATCAAGCCGTTGTCGAAGTCCTCGAAGATGTTGAACCGAATGACGACATCATTCAAGCCTGCCAGCGGTTAAAAAAACAAGGATACATTCTCGCTCTGGATGATTTCGTCTACCACGAAAACTTTGAACCGCTGCTGGAACTGGCAGATATCATCAAAGTTGACTTCCTCTTAAGTGATGTCGCTGAACAGGAACGTCTGGCAAAAGTGATGATTCCACGTGGCATTAAGATGCTAGCCGAAAAGGTTGAAACCTACGAAGTCTATGAGCACGCCAAAGAAATGGGTTACCAATTATTTCAGGGATATTTCTTTGCCCGACCAATGATCATCTCCCGCAAAGACATCCCTACCAATAAAATCCAGTTTTTACGCATCCTTAAAGATATTCATACAGAGGACGTCGACTTCAAAAAACTGGCACTAACCATACAGAGCGAAGTCTCTCTCTCGTATAAACTGCTTAAATTGATCAACTCCGCAGCTTTTGCCTTACGCCACAAAGTCACTTCAATCTTGCAAGCCCTCTCGTTACTTGGTCTGCGGGAAATCCGTTCCTGGGTCTCATTATTATCCATCGCCTCCATGGCAGATGACAAACCCGCAGAACTGGTTGTCAGTTCTCTGATCAGGGCAAAACTCTGTGAACAATTGGCGCAAACGTGTAAAATCGGGGATCGGCAATCAGACTTGTTCCTGATGGGATTATTCTCCTTACTCGATGTCATCATGTCGCGCCCCATGGCTGAAATCCTTCACGAGATCACTGTAGAAGAAGATATTCAAGAGGCTTTGGCGGGAGCACCAGGAAAGCTCGGTTCGATTCTGGAGCTGGTCATAGCAACTGAAAAAGGGGAATGGGAGCAGATATCCAGGCTCACATTGGAGCTCGGCGTTCAAGAAGACTTCCTCTCAAACGCCTACCTTGATGCCGTTAAGTGGGCTCAAGATATCTATAAAATGTAAAATTGGGGAGAGAGACTCCCAGATAAAACAGCATCAACCAGGTCTCTCTTTTATATAACAGGGCAATTCTGAATTTGATTTGTGGCAAAACACAAAGAAGAATTGACAGGCTCTTTGCGGCAAGGTAAAACTGACGCCTTTTCCCCGAGGAGAACAAATGCCAAACAAGAAATATTCGGCAGGTGATCACATCACCTCCAAATGCACAAAATGTAAAGACATCACCAATCACACGATCGTCGCCATGGTTGGAGACACGGTTGCGCGAGTCGTTTGCAATACCTGCAATGGAACCCATAATTACCGTAATGCCAGCCCTAAAAAGACCGCTGTCAGAAACAAAACAGCCGCGTCTAAATCGGTAAAAGTTAACAAAATAGAGGCCGCATGGGAAGACCAGATCAGCTCAGCTGACGCCGCCAATGCAACCCCGTACAACATCAAAATGGTGGCCAATTGTGGAGACGTCATCCAACATCCAACCTTTGGTCTTGGCTGTGTCGTCAACACCATCAAACCCAACAAAATGGAAGTCAGCTTCCGCAGTGGGATAAAACTTTTACGTTGCTCAGTCGCATAAATTATCTGCTGGAATGAATTGACAAGTTTTTGTTCTTGCTGTTTATTGATGAGTATCCTTTTTCATCAAAACTTTTCAGGTAGAAACGTCAATGACCAGATCTGAAAACAAGGGTGCCGGATTCGTTCTGACCTTAGCCGCACTGATCATCATCATTGCTGGACTTAAAACAGCCCAGGCACTTCTGGTCCCGTTTCTCCTCGCTTTCTTTATTTCGGTGATCTGCGCAGGCCCGTTTTTCTGGTTGCAACAACGTAAGATTCCGGCTCCGATTGCGCTGTTACTGGTCATCAGCGTTGTCATGCTTGGCGGCTTGGTAGTAGTGACTCTGATTGGAACTTCAGTCAACGACTTCACCAATGAACTCCCTGTCTATCAAGAAAAACTCCGGGTTCAAACCCTGATCATGATTGACTGGTTTGACAAACTGGGGATTAAAATATCAAAGCAGATCCTACTCGAACACTTTGATCCGGGATCAATCATGCAGTCTGCGGCCAGTATGCTGGCAACAGCGGGAGGAGTCCTGACCAACTCTTTCATGATTCTACTGACTGTCGTTTTCATCCTTTTCGAAGCTGCAGGCATGCCCAATAAACTCCGCGCAGCGCTCCCTGATGCTGACTCCTCGCTGGCCTCTTTTGAAAAATTTTCCACCAGTGTCCGTCAGTATCTGGTGATTAAAACCATCGTCAGTATCGGCACCGGTCTGGTCGTCACTATCGGCCTATTGTTCCTCGGGCTCGACTATGCGCCACTCTGGGGAATGATTGCATTTCTCCTCAATTACGTTCCCAATATCGGTTCCATCATTGCGGCAATTCCAGCCCTTCTGCTTGCGGTTGTTCAGCTAGGGCCAATCCACTCCTTGCTGGTTGCAGCCCTCTATCTGGTTACAAATGTGGTTATGGGAAATGTCGTTGAGCCTAGAATGATGGGACAGAAACTGGGGCTCTCAGCCTTAGTTATCTTTATCTCTTTAGTTTTCTGGGGTTGGGTTCTCGGTCCGGTTGGGATGTTACTTTCCGTGCCGCTGACGATGGTGGTCAAAATTGCGCTGGAAGTGAATGATTCAACTCGCTGGATGGCGATCCTGCTCAGTTCTGACGCTCCGATTCAGGATGCATCCAAACCTTGACACAGCCATAATCTGGTGCATCGCCCCGCCCGACGAACGATTACAGAAGATTATACTTTTTTGCCTGATAACGGAAAACATCGTAACTGACTTTCAACAGCTTTGCCGCCTTAGTCATATTGTTGTTGGTTCGCTCCAACGCTAACTGCAGATATTCTCTCTCCACCTCTTCCAGAGAGATACCCTCTTCTGGCAGTAAAATCTGAAACTTCTTCCGCCGCTCTATCGAGTCAGCCTTCCGCCCACCAATATCCAACGGCAAACATTCCACTCCGAGCACGGGTGCACTCTCCATAACGACACAGCGTTCAATGACATTGCGCAGTTCTCGCACATTGCCTGGCCAAAGGTATTCCAGCATAAGCTCTTCAGCTTCTTTAGCAAGAGTTTTGACCTGCTTCTTCGAGTATTTTTGGGCAAATTTCTGCAGAAAATATTCTGTCAGTCGGATCACATCCGTTTCACGCTCGCAAAGCGGGGGAATATTAATAAAGAAAGAGCTGAGGCGATAATAAAGATCTTCACGGAACAGCCCTTCGGCAACCAATTTTTTCAGATCACGGTTGGTCGAAGCAATAATCGTGACGTCAATCGGCAAATCGACCTTGCCCCCCACTCGACGGACGGTCCTCTCTTCCAGAACCCGCAACAATTTCCCCTGTAAGTCAGGCCGCATATCGCCGATCTCATCCAACAGCAGAGTGCCGCCATTAGCAAGCTCAAAGACCCCTTTTTTATCGCTTTTGGCATCGGTGAAGGCCCCTTTAACATGACCGAACAACTCACCCTCAATCAAGTTTTCAGGCAGCGCAGTACAGTTGATCGCAATAAAAGGGACGGTCTCAAAACCTTGCTGTTCTGCAAACCGCCAATGGTGAAGATTACGTGCCAGAACCTCTTTCCCAGTCCCTGACTTACCGGTGATTAAAATGGAACTCACTCCAGCGGTCGCAATCTTGCGAGCATCATCTAACAGTTGGATAATAGCGGCAGATTCACCGATGAATGGTTGCCCATTCTTTTCAACTTGAGCCCTTTTCAGATAATCAATTTCGTCCTGCATTCGAGAATTCTTCAGAATTCGATCGACAACGATTTTGACCTCTTCAACATTGAATGGTTTATGCAGATAATCCGAAGCGCCATAACGAAGCGCCTTGATAGCAGAATCACTGGAGTCATCACCTGTCAACATCACCACCGGAAAGTTGATACGCTCAGCCTGTAACATTCTCAGGATATCAAGACCATCCAACTCTTCTCCCAGTTCAATATCGAGAAACATCATGTCCGGCTGCCAGGCAATAATCTTCTCAACCGCCATCTCCGAACTGTGCAACAGTTGGGTTTCATAACCCTCTTTGCGTAATGCTCTGGAGAGCATGGAGATGATCAGTTCATCATCATCAAGCAGTAAAATCCGCCCCTTCTTTCTCATGACAAAGCCTCCCGGCGTTGGCGCTTACATGGTAAAACAATCGTAAACTGGGTGCCTGAACCTGCGAGAGCATGCGCTGTAATCGTCCCCCCATGCTCTTCGATAATTCTCTTACAGATAGCAAGCCCCAACCCACTCCCTTTCGATTTTGTTGTCATAAAAGGTTGAAAAATATTTGCTAACACCCCTTCAGGAATCCCTTTTCCGTTGTCTTTTATAATAATTTCAACAAATTCGTCATCTCTTGCGCGGGTGGAGACCTGCACCTCCCCGCCTTCAGGCATCGCTTCGATGGCATTGAGAAATATATTCAGAATCACCTGTCGTAATTGAGCCGTATCCGCTTCGAGTGAAGGGAGTTGTGGGGCGAGGTCTCTGGCAAACTCAATCTTACCCGCAGATGAAGTTTTTCCAGTAATGGAGATATTTTGAATCGAATCGTCGAGGAGCTTATTCAAATCGAACCATTCATAATGCAGTTGTGGTGGACGTGCATAGTTTAACAAACCTTTCAACAACCTTTCGACCCGGTGGGTCTCATTAATCACCCGTACAAATAAATCCTGATCCTCTTCATTGAGATCCAGTTCATCAGCCAGAACTTCTAAAGTCACTTTGATTCCTGCCAGAGGATTCTTGATTTCATGAGCGAGTCCTGCAGCCATTTCACCGACCAAGACCATCTGATTAGCTCGTTGTAATTCGGCCTCTTCTTTTTTCTTTTGTGTAATATCCCGACTGACAACCAGAGCATATTTTTCTTCCGTCAGATCAAGCAAACCGACGTGGACCTCAGCAAGGAAACGCCCCCCACCTTTTTTCTTTCGCTTTGTAACATATTCCAACCACTGGCCTGCCATCGCGCATTGAAGACGTTCAGCACATTCATCATCAAACGAAAAATCGGCAATATTCATCCCGGGTAATTCCTCCACCCGGTGACCATGCATAGCTGCAGCGGCAGGATTGGCGGAAACAATAACCCCTTCATGGCCTGCAGCAAGATCGAGGATGAAGATACCATCTACGGCCGTCTCAAACAGGGCTTGATAAAGTTTCTGGGCAGACTGTAGCTCATCCTGTTTCAACTTCAAAGAGGCACTCATACGATTAAACGAATCGGCTAAACGCTTGAACTCAAACTTCAAATCATGGTCGATACGATAGTCAAGATCCCCCTTCTCCAAAATATTGGACGCCTCCACCAACACACCAACAGAACCGGTAAAACGCTTAAGAAAATAGGCTGTCAACAAGAGGATTGCAATCGGACCGACGATCACCAGAAAAATGATCAGATGCTTAACTTTGGTAATGTCTCTATAGAGAGTCCTTGAACGGGTGGGAAATTCTTCAGACGCACTTTTGAGAAATGAATCGATAGCTAGGCTAAAACTCGGTCCTTTGTTTAAAATATCAACCACCAAATGTTGATATTCGTCCCCAGGAGCAAGGTCTTGCAACCGGTGAATCAGGCCAAGATAATCATCCTTTAAAACCATAATATGGTCAAGCTGATGTAACGCTTCTACAGAATATTCACAATGAAAACAACTTATTATCTTATTTTTTATACCGACTACATCCGTTTGCAATAAAGCAAGATCCCTCGCCCTAGGATCAGCCTGCAGTCTTAATTGACCCTGGACCCGCTCTATCCCAAGTTGCAGCCCCCTGATCGCATCATGAGCATGGTGCAGTGTCACTGCACGTTCCAATTGGCTGGTCGTATCCCCGATGGCGTAAATAATATAAGAACCACCGATCAGGAAACAGATCAACATCATCAGAAGTCCCCAAAGAACTTGACGCTTCATGAAGCACCACCATTTAGATATATGCAACGCTTAGTCGCACGCGTTTTAAATTAAAACCCCAAGGCGAAGTATTTATAACTTATTCGCCCAAAGATATCATAAAAAGCCTTGAGGTGGGGTGAGTTTTACTCACAGGATCAGGTCAACCGCCAGTCAGTTCAAGAAAACTTGATCCCGGAATGATAAAGGTGCTCTATTTGTAAACGGCACCAAACAACCGTACCTGATTGATGCATAAACGTCTCATCAAAATAAATAGTCTCTCCAGGGACCAACGCTTCATCGGTCGTTACACTCATTCCACCGATGGAAATATCAACCAGATTGGCAAAAAGGGGATGATGAAGAGATGACAGACCGGTATCTGTAACACAGGGAATTTTGGCTCGCGCAAAACGTAAAATTCTATGGCAATGACGTCTTTCCAAACATTCAGACAATTGATATTGCGAGTCTGAATCAAAACTTTCCTCAGCAAGTTGCAAAGCACTATCGATGAATCCGACCAGCTTTTTATAAACAAATGGTTTCTCCAAAATATGCCAACAACTTTGTGGTCGCACCTCATTGATCTTTTCAACCAACTGTGCAGATTGAGAATCCGCGGTTGTCATAAGGAGGGCCGGTCTATCTGGAAAATGGCGGGTCATCCATTCAAGCACCTGAAATGCACAACCATCCTTGATGTCAAGATCCAAGAGAAACAGGCTGAAGTCATAGGTCTGCGTCTGCGTTAGAGCCTCTTCAATATTGGTAGCCGCAACGACATTCACCGTATTATCACGGTAGGCTCTAGAAACAGCCAATAGCATAACCATTTCATCGCAAATCATTTGAATGTGTTTGACAACTCCACCCATTGAACATCCCGTCCAATCAATTTGAAGCGATAATATAATCAACCCCAAAAGTAACAGAGCAAGAGCCGTTCCAGATCATGAAAGCAGCATGATGGCAGAGTTTAAACCGGAATAAATCCAATCAGAATTGATGAAGTTAGGAAATTCACCAATAAAATTTGGGCAAATCACCGAAAAGGGTCACAAAGTGGAGGCGTCATTATCAATAATCTAGCGACCGCTGAAGAACTTAACAAAAATATCTTCAGACAGAAATGTTGTTCACTACACATCCCGTCTTACGATTAAATCCACAGATCCAATATGGGGATTCCACCAGTTCAATCTGGTGAATTCCCCATATTGGATCTGACTCATTGTACCAACCATCCGACAACGATAAGCTAACCAACTGTTTTTTGGGTACTTTTTAACAGTTTTCGATTTTGGCGCACGTCTTGCTGATAGACCAAATACAGATGAATACTCTAAACCGGTTCGCAATACATAAATCCATCTGTATCAAGCCATCAACTAAAGGAGGCATCATGAAATTTGGGCAGGGAATAACCTTTGTTTTGATATTCGCATTACTGGTCACATGGCCGGTGGCGTCTATTGAAGCTGCATCGCTGTCAGGACGATCCAGTACGGCCTTGGAATGGTACGACACCGCTAATGAGGAGACTGCCACCCCCGCATATCAGTACTTGCAACTGAATGTGAAGGACCTTCTCGATTCCGGTTACAATTTCAAGTTCTACGGTCGGTTAGCTGACGATCTCAGTAATGAAGATGATATTGACAGTCGCCTTTATTATGCTTATCTCGAAAAGAAAGATTTTTTCAACAATCTTGATTTTCGTCTAGGGCGACAATTCATCTCCACGACTGCTGGCGCATCAATGATGGACGGTCTGGCTCTCAAATACTCATTGACAGACGCGTATAATATCCGTTTGTTTGCCGGTGGAGACGTTAAGTATTACGATGGCTATAACATCAAGGATGTTGTTGATGGAATTGAGTTTAACGGTAAATTTGCCAATAACAGCATCGATCTTGGAATCTCCTACCTACAAAAGTGGGATCAAGGGCTTATCGCTAAAGAATTGCTCGGATTCAATATTGATTATGATTTGAACGACAATCTCTGGCTCTACAACGAACTGCAGTTTGACATCATCTCAGAACGCCTCAGCTATGCATTGCTGGGTGGTAAATATCGCTTCAATAAATTCACCCTACGGACAGAATATCTCTACTCACTCCCTGTCTTTTCCACGACATCCATCTATTCAGTCTTTGCCGTCGAAGAATATGAAGAGTTAATGGCAGAACTGACTTACAAATTTTCTCGTGACATCCAATTCTTTGGCCGTATCACCCATGAAATGTACGAGGAATTTTCAGATGCCGATGTCATTGAGATTGGAGTTGAAAAACTCAGAACGTCCGGCTTCTACGGCTACCTGACCGGAACCTTCCGCAATGATGACGATGGCCAGGACCTCTATGGTTTCAAGGCTTATGCAAATTATCAATTCTGTACCAAATTCAGAGGTGGATTAGGTGCCAATATTGACGTCCTGGAACGCGATATCGCTTATTTCAACACCGATGATTCTGACCAAAATGAAACCACCAGCACACGGATTTGGGTGGATGGAAAATATGATCTCAGCGCCACGATGAATCTCACCGCTAAATACGAGTACATCGAGAGTGACCTCTGGGATTACTACAATCGCGGCATCCTCCGCCTGAACATTAAATTTTAACAAGGAGCGCCATTATGACTCGTAAAATAATTATGTCACTTTTTCTGTTTTTGGCGTCTACGGTTGCTCCACTCTGGGCAGTTGATTTTGATCACGATGCCCACGTTGAGGAGTATGTCGTTGATGCAGATTGCGCGACCTGCCACGTCAGTGAAGCAGATTCCATTATCCCTAAAACCGATATCTGCCTTGAATGCCATGACGCAGAACTGATTGATGAAATCGTGCTTCCAGAGACCAAGACCCACGGTCCAATCTGGTCGTTAAATCACGGTCCTGTTGCCAAAGGAAATGCCATCGACTGCGCTTCCTGTCACGAACAAAGCTCCTGCCTTGATTGTCACAAGGCTGGCTTTGCCAATGAGATGGGAGACCTTGGTAACAACATGAACAACGTCCACCGTAGCGATTTTTCGGTGACTCATCCCCTTGCAGCGCGATCCGGGCAGAATCGCTGTAATAGTTGCCACGAAGCACGATTCTGTAGCGACTGTCATGATGCATGGCAATTTAAAACAGATGATATTGGCAGTCCATCTCATCGCCGCACATTTGATCTAGGTATTGAAGATGCGGATATCGATGTGATTCATGCCGGCATCAATAGCTCCCTCTCTTGCGACACCTGCCACTCCAGCGCAAGTATGGATTTTCATTCCTGGTCAATTGGTCATGCTCGTGAGGCAAGAAGGTCATTGGCCTCCTGTCAAGCCTGCCACCCGGAAGGAGATGCCTGCTTACGTTGTCATAGCGCAAGAGGTGGAGCTATTGGATTTAATCCACACCCCAAAGACTGGGACGATATCAAAGGGAATATCAGTGATGCTAGCAACGGCAAAACCTGCCGTAAATGCCACTGATCACAGGATCAATCATTCAACTAAAAGGAGGTTTTTCAATGCGTAAACAATGGTTAATTTTATTGATGGCAGTGGTGGCTAGTGCATCACTTTGGGGATGCGGCAGTAGCGGTAGTGGAGGCAGTGAAGTCACCGCACCTGCAGAAGTCATCGATGCTGATAATGCCGGCAATTGTACAATCTGCCATACTCTCGAAGTTCATGCTGAGATTAATGGCATCGCAGGTGTGAATCCCGATATGAATGGCTTGGGATCAGCAATTACTCATGATTGTGAAGACTGCCACGGTGGCGGTCAATTCCATCATGGCGAAGGTCCGATTCCCTATCCCTCACCTGACGGTGCACGTTGTGCAGCTTGTCATGACGAGGCGACTTTGATTATGGCTTCCAAGCATAACCTCGGGGACCCGACAAACACTTCCATGATTATCCCTGATACTGAACACTATGTTGAAGGCGTTTGTATTCGCTGTCATTCTGCCGAAGGTTTTATGGCCCTCAAAGGTATCGTTGGTGACCAAGCTACGATAGAGGCTGCTTTTGATGCAGCAACAAACGTTCCTGAAAGTTTTGATGCCGACGGCAACATCATCCTTCATAACATGGTCTGCGGAACCTGCCACAACCCGTTGACCAAAGAAATGAACACTGCATCTGAAGACTGGACTCCAAACAACAGTGCTTCAGCACAATTAGCCCTCTGTACCAGCTGCCATAACTATAAAATGAATGACGGCACCATCATGGCGAGCGGTGATGACTATACCGTCAGCACAGATGCCGGTGTTGACGGAGAATATTTTACTGATGACGATGTTTTATCTGCCGGAATTACAACAGCTATGGCCGGCCATCACGAAAACGCTTGGTATCGTCTGATTGCCAGCACTCACTTCGATAATCCTAGCAGTGAAGGGGTCATAGAAGGTTATGTCATTCGTGAAAATGGCGAGACCCCCTGCTTTGACTGCCATGGCCACGAATTAATCACCAATACTGGCGAACTGGATGACCCCGAAGCATTGACCATCCACACTCAGTGGGCACAATCGGGTCATGCTGGAAAACTTCTAGAAAATGTTGTTGCTGCAGTTGAAGCGGTCGATTGCAATGATCTTGATGGTATGGGAACTGCGTCTACATCCATCTCACATGGTCGTTGTAATGAACAGGCCAGTGCTGCCCTTGCAGCAGGCGTCACAGATGCGACTGGGATCGGTTGGAGCCATTACAACTGGGATTCAACTGATGCTCGCGGTGATTGTCAGATGTGCCATACATCAACTGGCTTTATGAACTACGTCGCCGATCCTGCTGGCTACGATGTTGCCGACAATGACTTTTCCCACCTTGACGGCTGGAATGCTGTAGACGGTTCAGGACAAAACGAACTGCTCTATTGCTGGGGTTGCCATAGCAATGCAGAAACTGGTGATTTACGTGTCGCTGGTGCTGTAACAGCTACATACACTTATAATGACGCAGCAGTCGTTTTCCCAGACGTTGGAAGCTCCAATACCTGTGTTGTCTGTCACTCTGGTCGTGGAAACAATGAGGTTGCATCTGAAAGCAGCCGCTTCGCTGGTCACCATGCACCAGCAGCAGCTGACCTCTTTAGTGAATACAGCCATGTAGCTTATGAGTATCCCGGTCTGGACTATACCAATGTAAGCTTCTTCGCACATGACAGTATCGCTGCTGATAGCGCTGGACCGTGCGTTGCGTGTCACATGAACGGTGACGCTGCAGACCATAGTTTTGATGTCGTCGCAAAAGACGATGCTGGTGTTATCATTGGTTTAAATGCGTCAGTCTGTGTCGAGTGTCACACCGGTGCTCATGGTGCTGCCCTGGTATCTGAAGATGGTGAGCTTGGTACTGTTGCCGACGCAGTGGCATTGTTAGAAGAAGAATCAGCTGGGTACCAAGAAGCTGGGGTACTACTGACTGATCTGTTGAATCTGACCAATGGTCAGTCAAACTATACTGCAGCTGTTATTGATGAATTTAATACAGCTGACGGTGATCGAGGTGCATTCCAGAATGCCAAGCTACCGTCTGATGAACCCGGTGGTTATGCTCATAACCGTTACTATGTCAAGCGCGCTCTCTATGACGCCATTGACTGGGTAGAGGATGGTGAGATCGACGGAACCATTGCTGATTATTCATCAGACTATCCTGAAGCTGCTAATTGGTTAGGGGCCTCACGTCCAAATTAAAATTATAACTCTATCCTTAAGCCCCCGCTAAAGCGGGGGCTTTTTTTACATAAACTTGATTTCAATAATGAACTGTACGCGGAAATTCCAGAAGATCCACTAATCCAGGCCCATTGAAAATATGGATATACTTACATGTCAATCTCTCAAGTATCAGACTTGATCATTTCTTCTTCACCAACCCTGATATCAATACTGGACCGGAGAACCGATCGCACCACAATATCAGGTGGTGCTGACAAAGCAGCCTTCCAATCCAGACCAAAGAGAGCCGCGACCTCATAACAACGCTAATAATCTTCTTAATGCATTTTATTCCATTTCTGATACAATCCTCGTAGACACTATCTTTTATATCTGGGACTGCAGATTCCGACCGGAATCGTGATTACGGCTTAAGTTATCAATTGAAGCCGCCCACACCCTAAGATCAACCTGTTTACATTTGTCGGAAGGGGAAAATCCGTGGCAACGTTTTGTGGTGTAGGATTAAGTGACCTCAGTGATTCTTTTCTGGCGGGAAAAACAGCCCTGACAGAAGCCATAAAATCCCTTAAAGAAACAGACAATTACCTCATCATTGTTTTTGCTACCGACAACTACGATCACCAGTTAGTCCTCAAAGGGGTGAAAAGTTCCACAGCCACTGATCATATTATCGGCTTTACCGTCGCGGGTGTTTTTAACAGCCAGGAGATGAAAGTCAAAGGGGTGATTGTCGGGGTGATTCAAAGTGACGAGATGGACTTCTGCCTTGATGCTGAAGAAAACCTGAGTTACGACCAGCGCGCAGTCGGATCCAAACTGGGATCACGCTTTAGTCAGGTGCTTGGAAAACAAAACAAACACTCCCTGCAATTACTTTTTCCTGATGGACTCTCCAATACCGTAGGACGCGCCGTTGATTCCCTCTTCAAGGCCCTTGGATCACAAACAAAGTATGCCGGCGGCGGCTCAGGTGATAACCGACATTTCCTCAAAACCTCTCAATACTTAAACGATAAAGTCCTTACCGACTCCCTCGTTGGAGCACTCATCACCTCTGCAAAAAAGATCGGGGTCGCCACCTCCCATGGCTGGAAACCCATCAGTTCGCCAATGATTGTCACCAGCGCTGAAGGCCACGTCATCAAAGAATTAGACTGGCAAAATGCTTATGACGTCTATTCTCAATTTGCACAACAAAACGGCGATATCAGCATCGATGATACAGGATTTGCAGAGTACGCCATGAGTCACCCTTTTGGAATTCCACAAGCCAAAGAAGGTGGTGGTTACATCGTCAGAGACCCGATCAGCACAGACGCTGACGGGGCCATTCACTGTGTCGGCGAAGTTCCAGAGAATTCGGTTCTAAGAATTCTGCACGGCGACAAGGATTCGCTCCTTGAGGCCGTCAAAGATGCGGCACGAGACGCAAAAAAACAACTGGGTGCCAATCCGGTTGCGGGGGTCCTGGTTTTCACCTGCGTGTCACGCTGCATTTTGCTGAAAGATCATTTTATTGATGAAGTCTGGGCGATTCGCGAAATCATGGGGGATCAAGTGCCTATTTGGGGTTGTATGACTTTTGGTGAGATTGGCGCCATCGGTGCCGGTCCTCCTGAGTTTCACAATAAGGCTGTCGTCATCTGTGTCTTCCCTGGATAGCATCGAAGCATGAACTGCAAACAGAGACAACGCTTACAGGAAGAAAGTTTTCCAGACAGGAAGTAATTTGCAAGGGTCAATGGCTGACAATGAAACCTTCGATCTGGACAATAAGTTAAGAGATCTGTCCGTCATGTATGAGCTTGTGTCATCAATCGGCACATCCCTCGACATGAAGACCGAACTCAATCAATTCCTGCAAAAAATCCTTAAGCGCTTCGGTTACACCTCAGGGTCAATCCTGATCAAGAGCAAAGAGAATACAACCTTTTTTGTTGCGGCCAGCAGTGGCTTCCAGTCCTCTCAAGACGTTCTGGAGGAAATCGTCCCCTTTGATCATTTTGGTCTGCGACAACTGCTAGACACACAACTCCCGCTGGTCAAAAATGTCCTTTCAGCAGCAGATTCTGGCTATATGCTAGTCCCCAGCCTTGAGAATCAAATCAAGTCCTTCTCATTTCTACCAATTATCTTTGAAGATCAAGTCCTCGGTGTCCTGCGCCTTTTCTCTGCCCATGAAAACAGCTTTACGGAAAAAGCATTGCGCATGCTCACCCAGTTGCTGAAGCAATTAGGATATGCGATTAACCATATCCTCACCTTGCAGAAAATACGTCAGGCAGAAGCCAGACTCAATCGAAGTCATGAGCGTTTAACAACAATCCTCCACAGTATTGATGCCTCGATTTGTGTTGTCGACATGGAAACCTATGAAGTCCTGTTCATGAATCAAAACATGGTCGACGAATTTGGTAAAGATTACACGGGCGAAACTTGCTGGAAAGTTTTTATGGGCAAGGATGGCCCTTGTGACCACTGTACCAATCCCTACCTGCTTGACGCAGCAGGACAACCGACCGGGATCCAGTCCTCGCAGGGAAAACACCCCATAACCGGACAGGACTATCTCAATAATAGTCAAGCAATCCTATGGACCCATGGTCGCATGGCTCGGCTACAAATTTCAACTGACATCACAGAGATCAAACAGCTCGAAGCCCAATTGCGGCAAAATTGCAAGATGGAAGCGATTGGCGTCATGGCTGGAGGCATTGCCCACAACTTCAACAATAGCTTGGCGATCATCCTCGGCAATCTGGAACTGGCGCAAATCAACATGTCCAGCTCCGATGAAGTTTATGATTATCTCGACTATGCCAAGACTGCGGCTCTACGCTCCCGCGATCTCACCCGACAGATTCTCGCGTACAGTCGCCAGAGCAGCCCCAGCCGCAAACCATTGAGTATTGCCACCATTGCTGAAGAAACGCTGAACCTGCTACGTGCGACGATTCCGACCTCGATCAATCTGCACCAGTCTGTTAGTTCTGAATGCAGCGACGCAGCCATCATCGGCGACCTCTCCTTGATTCAGGAATCCCTCTTCAACCTGTGCAATAATGCAGTCCAAGCCATGGATGGCGTTGGCGACCTGTCGCTGAAAGTCGAAACCGTCTACCTGCAGCAGCAGGACATTCCATCCCAAGATAAAAGCTCACCGGGACAATATTGTCGCATCAGCGTTGAAGACACAGGTTGCGGGTTGGCAGATGACATCATGGATAAAATATTTGACCCATTTTTCACCACTAAAGCTGTTGGCCAGGGGACAGGGATGGGGCTGGCGACGGTACTCGGGATCATCGATCAACATGGCGGTATAATTAAGGTCCACACTGAACTGGGCAAAGGGAGTACTTTTGAACTTTATTTCCCTTTGACAGAGGCACCGCAAGAAGTCATGGTTCTGCCGCCTCCAGTTTACACAACGCAAGATACAGGCAGGATCCTGTTTGTGGATGACGATGAGATGTTGGTTCAGCTCGGAGACTCGCTGCTAACCAGCCTTGGCTATCAGGTGACCGCTCTGACCTGTAGCACTGAGGCGTTAGAACTATTCAGTCACGACCCGGAACAATTTGACCTGGTTATTTCAGACCAAACCATGCCTGAGCTTACAGGGCTGGAACTCATCACTGCGCTGCTGAAAATCAAACCTGACTTGCCAGCAATCCTGTGCACCGGTCATAACGCTGAGGCCGTCTCAGGAGAAATCGCCAGCCTGGGTATTGGCGCTTTCCTGCAAAAGCCCTACGAACTATCTGACTTGTCACACGTCATCAGAAAAGTCATAAATAACAAAAGTTGATTGTCGATTTGCTAAGAATACGTTAAAAAGGGCGCTATGGTTTTCGGCCTTATCCATTAACCCTGCAGTAAAATATAGATATCTGTTTTTTTACAGCGGCAACATTGCACCTTAGGATCTAAAATGAACGTGATTGAGATCATTAATAATAGCGACAAAACGGTTTTTTCTTTTGAACTGCTCCCCCCTCTGAAAGGGAGCGACACAGGTAAGATTTGTCGGACCATTGAAAGTTTAGTCGATTATGCCCCCCAATATATCAACATTACCACCCACCGGGATGAGATGGTCTTTGTTGAGCTAGAGAATGGAAGCATCGAAAAAAGAGTTGTTCGTAAGCGTCCGGGAACCGTCGCCATCGCCTCAGCCATTCAGCATAAGTACGGCATCCCGGTCGTACCCCATATCCTCTGTGGTGGCTTTTCAAAAAGTGAAACTGAGCACGTCCTGATCGACCTTAACTTTATGGATATCCACAATATATTGGCGTTACGGGGTGATGGTTTGAAGACCGACCATGTCTTTCGTCCAAACGCAGACGGGCATGCGAACGCCGCCGAACTGGTTGAACAAGTGGTCAACTTACGTTCAGGGAAATACCTTGAACCTGACCTGAAAAATACCGCTCCTTTAAACTTCTGCGTCGGTGTAGCAGGATATCCTGAAAAACATTTTGAAGCTCCCAACTTTGACACTGATCTGAATTATCTGAAACAAAAAGTGGATGCAGGAGCCGACTATATTGTGACGCAAATGTTCTTTGATAATCAGGTCTATTATGATTTTGTCGCCAAGTGTCGTGCCATCGGCATTAATGTGCCAATTATTCCTGGTATCAAACCCATCAACCTGACCAATCAACTCACAGTGCTCCCCAAACTTTTCAGCATCAACCTGCCACAGGACCTGGCGACAGAACTGGGCAAATGCAAAAACAATGATGCAGCGAAACAGGTCGGAACCGAGTGGGCGATTCAGCAATCAAAAGATCTTGTCGCCCATAATGTTCCCAGTCTGCACATTTACACTTATGGTGTCTCCGATAACACCCGAAAGATCGTAGAAGCTGTATTTTAGCGCCAGAACATCACAATCATTGCAATGGCCCCTTTTGTCGTTTGTAATCTTACCCATTAAAGAAACCTCGAACGGCGAGAGGGTTCATTGGAGGAAACCTGCAAGATTGAATCAATAATCCACCTAAGATGATGGATTTTTTAGCAGACTTTTTACTTTTGTCAGGTAGTTACGCGTCTCCTCAGGCATTTTGTCCAACCCGAGTCGATCAACATTCCCTTGACCCCAATTGTAGGCCGCTAAAGCCGAATCAAGATCGCCTTCATATTTATCCAGCAATTGCTTCAGATATTGACTCCCCCCAAGGAGATTTTGCTGTGGGTTCAAACTATCCTGGACACCCAGCTCCTTGGCAGTTTCAGGCATCAACTGCATCAGCCCCTGGGCACCGACGGGTGACACTGCGGCAGGATTATAAGCACTTTCGACCGAAACAACAGAATGGATTAACTCCGGCGCCAAACTGACTTTTTCTGCGACTCGCTCGATCATTCGATCCACTTCACTGCGACCATTCTGTTCAGATATCAGTAGAGATGGTTTGTCCATTGGATAGTGACTGTCAAGAATATGACTTCTCTGGGCGACTGTCATCTGTAGCGATTCAATTTGTCGCAGACCTGAAAAGAGGTCTTCATCTTCCCCTTCCTCAGTGATAGAAAACAACCCCCGCAACAAAGAGAGTTGCGAAAACTTTGCCAGTTTGGCCGCTTGCAACTTTGAATTTTCTAAAGAGTTCGGAGGGTTAACCGCCGCATCAAAAACCTTGGCGAAGCTGGATTTATTGTCGTCTACAGGACCTCCCATGTTTTTTTGTGGAGTCACTGGACTGGGGATGGAAACCATTTTTGTTGCTTCAATACTCATTATCACCTCGCAAATTTAGCGCACAAAAAACACCAGAGAGAGCTGCACCTGTCTTTTAAGCAATGTTTGCACCGAACTCATATTTTTCTATGGAAAAATTACAGTTTTTCTGCTTTTCTCTGCAAAAATATCCTCAGGAGGAATAGCAATGACCCCCGAAGCGCAAAAGGCATTTCATCAAATTCAACGTAAAACCGGTAAAGCAATCGGTGATTTTGACTTAATTGAGGCAGGAGACAGAATCGCTGTGGGTGTTTCTGGAGGAAAAGATTCTTACACCTTGCTACACGTGCTGGAAGCGCTCAGGAAAAAAGCGCCGGTGAAATTTGAACTGGTCGCCATAAATATCGATTCAGGCTTTCCCGGTTACCAAAAAGAGCAGATTGAAGCACATCTGCTGCACCATGGTTTCAATTATCAGATGGCAGCAACAAACGCCTATCAGATCATTGAAGAAAAATTGCGGCCAGGCACGTCATATTGTGCCTTTTGTGCCCGATTGCGACGTGGATCTCTTTACTCTCAGGCAGAGCAACATCATTGCAACAAGGTCGCTCTGGGGCACCATCTTGATGATGTTATTGAAACCCTGCTGCTTAACCAGTTTTATGCCGGAACCCTTTCTGCGATGTCTGCCAAACTTTTGGCTGATAATGGCAAACACACCGTCATCAGACCGTTGGTCTATACCGAAGAGACAGAGATTCAAAGGTTTAGCAATGCATTCCATTTCCCAATCGTCAATTGCTCCTGTCCTGTCGTCGCCCAAGAAGATCAAAAGCGGCAACGGATGAAGCAACTTGTTCATGACCTCGCCAGGGAAATTCCGGAGATACGCCGCAGTATGATTGCCGCCATCAGCAATGTTCATCCACGCCACCTGCTGGACAAAAACTATGTCACCACCAGAAGCCATCCTCACACTTGACAATACAAAGGATAAAAGGAGAATATCTGAAAATTCACTTCGGTCCAGCAACCTGCTAGTTGCTCGAATGATTCACAGGTTCAAGGGCCAATAAAAAGGGCATAAACGTTGAAAAGATATCCACTTATCTCCATATTTTTGATTATGATTTTTTTTGCCTTGCTGATTTCATCGAGCTTCTGGTTTGAGCCGGTGGTGCAGACAAAACAGAAAAAACCACAACCAGAACCTATCCCAGAGATCAGCGTTGAAAAGAAGAAGGCACAATTCAAGGCCACCATCGTCCCGGCAGTCAATGAAGTTTACAACGAACTGATGCAACAATACGAACGGGTTTCGGCACTGATTGCCACTGACGCTGACAGTGCTGAATTAATCGCTCTGCGAGAACAATATAATGCCGCCAACAATGAAGAACTGCTTGCCGCTCTCAAACCTCACCCGCCAAGCATCGCTTTAGCGCAGGCAGCCCTTGAAAGTTCCTGGGCGACATCACGTTTTTTTAAAGAGGCCAACAATGTTTTCGGCATCTGGTCTTTCAGCAAAAACGAACCGCGAATACCGGCCGCAGAAACCCGGGGAGAACAAACCATCTGGGTCAAAAAGTACAGATCGATCAAAGACTCTATCCGTAGCTATTATCGAACCTTAGCCCGAGGTGAAGCCTATGCAGAGTTCCGAGCCTTGAAAATGGAAACAGATGATCCCTATGAGTTAGTCAAGAAGCTGGACGGCTATTCCGAAAAGGGAGAAGAATACGGCAAAGAGCTTTCTGCTATTATCCGCTATAATAATTTTGAGGAATATGACCAACAGAACATCAAGCTTTAATTCGATGTTTGACAAAAGATTAAAAACCAACTACCTTAAGCAAACATTACATTAATCTAACTTTAAACTGAGGGAGGAAATTTTGTTGAAGAAATCATTGGCAATGGGTCTTTTGCTTGGACTTGTCGCCTTACTGGCCGGCTGTGGTGGCACAAAAGCTCCAAGTGCGTCTCATGAATCATCTGCTGCTGCGATTACAGCAGGGCATATTTCTGTTTTGTCGTTGCGTGGTGATACCAGCAACATGACTCAGGATCAAATTGTTGAGCTCAACCGGGTGGGAACATGGATGGATCGTGACATCATCAAACAATTGAAACGGGCGGGTTATACCCCAAAACTTTTGAGTTCACGCAAAGACTTCAATGGCTCCGGTTATTTACTTATTATCGATGTCGACAAGTTCAATGCCGGGAACCGTGCTGCTAGAGTGTTTGTCGGTTTTGGTGCTGGCGCCTCTTCGCTTGACCTGGACTATCAACTGCTGGATAGCCACAATAAATTGATCACCCAATGGAAAGATGGTGTCGGTTCAAGCAAAGGTGGGACCTACTGTGCCCAAACCCTCAACCGCAATACCATCAAGCGGCTCAAGGGACAATTATAAAATAAATGGTCAATTCTTGTATTTGTTAATGGATATTACAAAATCCCCGTTTCTATATTCGGGGATTTTGTCTTTCAGGTTCTTTAATTATTGGTTTTTAGATGCGTATTCTCCTTGTTAATCCACCCAACTGTGGCCGTAGCATCCCAGAAGAGCGTTATGGGATTACGTCCCTCAAGCAGATTTTCCGGGGCGAACCTCTGGCGTTGGAAACCCTTGCCGGCAACCTAGTTGAACATGTGGTGCAGATCCTCGATCTCAAAGTGGACCCCGAAGGATTGCAACATCACCTCGCATCATTCAACCCTGATCTCGTCGGCTTTACCGCCATGACCTGTGAAGCCAATACAGTCATCAAACTTGCACGGGAAGTGCGTCAAAGTTGTGTCGCTCACATTGTCGTTGGCGGCACTCATGCCTCCACCGATCCTGAATTTTTCAACACTGAAGAAATTGACTGGATCGTTATTGGTCTGGGAAAACAAAGTCTCCTTGAATTAGTTAATGCCCTTGAGGCAGGAGACGACATCGCTATTCCAGGGGTCGCACACAGTTCAAAAGGACAAAAACCTCTATCCTGGCTGCCGCGAAAATTTAATTATGACGATCTTGTCAACAGTGCCGCCCCCAGATACGATCTGGTTGCAGATTACCGTTCACAATATACGCTGGAAAGTCTGGGATTAAAAATGGGACTGGTTTCGAGCGCGCTCGGCTGTCCTTACGATTGTAACTTTTGCTGTATTTATCCCCTCACCGGCGGACGTTACCTCACAGCCGATATTGAAACCGTGATCAGGGACATTAAAACCCTTGAGCAGACTCCAGTGATCCGGCTGGTCGATGCTAACAGCTTTGGTAACCCTGCGCACGCCTGGAAGTTGGCAGACGCAATTGAAACAGCGGAGATTGAAAAACAATATCTAGCTGATGTCCGTTCCGATATGGTTGTCCGTCACCCGCAACTCCTCAAGCGCTGGAAAGAGATCGGCTTGCGTGCCGTTGTTATCGGCTTTGAAGAGATTGACGATAGTAGTCTAAGTCAGATGAACAAAGAGAACAATGCAGCGACCAATCGCGAAGCGATTGCGATCCTGCATCAAATCGGTTTGACAATCGTAGGAGATTTTATTATTTCCCCGGACTATACTGAGCAACAATTTGATCGGTTGAATGATTTTGTCACTGCACAGGCGATTGATCTGCCAATGCACACGGTCTTGACCCCACTGCCAGGGACCAGACTGCATCAGCAATTACAACATCAAATAAAAATCCATGATCTGGATTATTACACATTAACCAACGCCGTATTACCAACCCGGCTCAACGAAGAGCTCTTTTATCAACGTTACGCCAGCTTGCTCCATCAAGGTCACAGCAACGCAAAGGTCTAATTCTATGTCTGTTTACATTACCGATCTCGCTTCCTTTTTACCCAACAATCCGGTCTCCAATGAGCAGATGGAAGGGATCTTGGGTCTCGTCAATCAACTGCCATCACGCACCCGGCGTATCATCTTGCGTAATAATAAAATCAAAACCCGTTACTACGCGATTGACCCGGAAAGTGGCCAATCTACCCATAGTAATGCCCAGTTGAGTGCTGAAGCGGTCAAGAATTTACACCCTTACGAACATTTCAAGCTGGAAGATATTGAGTGCCTCTGTTGTGGCACGTCAACCCCTGACCAAATTCTCCCCGGTCACGCACCAATGGTTCATGGTGAACTTGGGGGAAGTCACTGTGAAGTTCTCAGTGCTGCTGGTGTTTGTACAGCGGGGATGAGTGCACTGAAATATGCGTGGATGAATGTTGCTCTAGGATTGTCAAAAAATGCCGTGGCAACAGGATCAGAGTTGGTCTCTACCTTCATGCATGCTCGCCTGTGTGGTGAAGTCGATGCAGATAAGGCGGCACAACTCGAGTCTCAACCAGGGCTCAGCTTTGAAGCCGACTTTCTGCGCTGGATGCTGTCAGATGGTGCAGGGGCAGCTTTTCTCAGCAGCGATCCCTCACCGCAAGGGATTTCATTGCGGATCGACTGGATTGACCTCATCTCCTATGCCAATGAGATGGAAACCTGTATGTACGCAGGGGCAGACAAACTCGAAGATGGGACGATTCGGGGTTGGCGGGAGAATGCAAACCTTGCTGATGCAATCGCCAATCACACTTTCATGATCAAACAGGACGTCAAACTCCTCAACAAAGAGATCATCACGTTTGCCGTTGAGCGAGCTCTGGCAGAGCTCGTGGTGAAGCACAAGTTAAATGCCGATGAGATTGACTGGTTTATACCTCATTACTCATCGGCCTACTTTCGTGATGACCTGCGCGGCAGAATGGAGAAAATTGGCTTGCCAATCCCAACGGAGCGCTGGTTCACCAACCTCGCCACCAAAGGGAACACCGGATCGGCTTCAATCTACATCATGCTTGAAGAGCTGTTTCACTCGGGACAACTGAAAAAGGGAGAAAAACTCCTCTGCTTTATCCCCGAAAGTGGTCGATTTTCAATGTGTTATATGCTGCTAACGGTCTGTTAACTCATCAGCTTGGAAAATATTACAAATGCTCCCCAGCCACCATCGACTGACTCAAATGGAGTGTCTCTACAGCGCCACCGGTGTGCTTAACAGAGCTGGAACAAAGGATTGAAGAGGGGTTTCCTTCCGCCTTAACGGCGCTCTTTGAACCGACAAAGCGAACCCCCGCTAAATCAATCCGGCTTTGATTAAGGGTCACCCCTGTCTCTGCAATGATATCCGCTCCAGAAATAACGACACTGGAACGCAGCAGAGACAGGGCAGAATGGTGAGCGGATCCCTGCAAGGTTGATGCTTCAATGACTACCTGTGAGTCGACTATCTGCAGATCGGAGACAACAGCATTTCTCAGCAGCACATCACGGCAGTTATTTATCTGCAACGAAGAATAATATCCTGAAAAGATCTTCCCATCTTCCTGATCACAACGTCCCACCTTTTGCTTGGCTGCTGTGGGCCGTGAAGTTTTACCCTCAGGGGACTCTTGCAATGCTCGCCATAATGCCACCTTAAAACTGTCAATATCTTCAAGCATGGGTGAATGCCCCAACTCCGGCAAAAGCATCAATTCTGCCCGTGGAAGATTCCAATCCAGAACCTTTGCGATACGCAAGGATGCAATTTCATCCTCTGTTCCCCATATTAGCCAAGTCGGGGTCTGAACTTTTTCAAGCAGCAGGGAATAATCTGTTTCGACCAGTGCCAGAGCCGATATCCGGGTTGGATCTGCAGCCAGAAATTTCTTCCGCAGCAATGGTGTCGACAGGACGAGCTTTGGATCAAGGGGGATACGTGAGGTTTTTTCCAGCAACAAACTGGCAATGGAACCAAGTGAACTTTCAACTTTAGCAGAGGTGAACGGAACATCAAATTGAAGCAGTTGACGAGCAAAATTCTGACTCACCGCCAAGCGATGCAACAACCCGACAGCATCAATCAAAATCAGGCGATCAAGCTCGGAACCATGGTGTGCAGCATACATCAAAGCAATGGCCCCGCCTAAAGAGTGACCAGCCAGGGTGACTGGTTTCGTCGGCAAACCCTGTATCAGCCCAGCTAAAAAGTCTGCGTAAGCCTCTGGTGAATAGAGTTGGTTGCCTTTTGATGAACGCCCAAAACCCGGAAGATCCGGTGCGATGACGTGGTATTTCTGGGCCAGATCAGGAACGATGTCATCCCATATGCTGCCAGCTTCTGGACCTACACCATGAATTAATAACAGCATCTGCTGGTTGCCAACCCCCGCTTCGCGAAGATAGACTTGCGCAGCGAAAACCGGATCGGTAACCATCCTCTCTACTTGCCAAGTTGAGGCCGTTACACGAGATACAGGTATCATTAGCAGACAAAAAACAACCAGAGAGACATAAGTCTTCCGTAGAATTTTTCTCCGGTCGTGAGCAAGCAAATTAGCCTCCATTCTGCTCCCGAGTGATAAATTCAGCCAGCGTGCGCAACGATTGCAACACTTCACGGCTGGTCTGTTCACCGCCGATGCGTACGCCATAAGTCTTTTGTACCGCGACGACAACCTCAACGGCATCAAGTGAATCAAGTCCAAAGGGGGAGTCAGGCCCAATCAATGGGGTCTCGGGAGAAATCTCTTCTGCTGAAACATCTTCTACGTTACAAAAATCGATGATCAGCTCAGCTAGTTCATGTTCCAAAGCACTACTCATACCTGTTTTCTCCTGTACAGCTTTTAAAATATCTATTGACACCGACTCAATAAACGCCGGTGCTGCCGTTCAATTCCCCCGTCGCCAGCGCTGAAAAATAACCATGGCGACAAGCATACACAGCAGAAAGAAACCAACTAATGCAGCGATTCGAGGGAAGACGGTCACTAAATTACCATGACGCACGAAGATGTCCAAAAAAGCATCGAGGCCCCAACCGAGAGGGGAAATGATACTTAAACTCTGCATAAATCGTGGCATTACATAGATCGGGACCATCACCCCACCCAGGGCGGCAGCAACAACAATTGACACCGAACCAAAGATAGCTGCTTGGTCATAGCTTCTGGCGACAACGCCGATGAGAATACCATAACCACAGGCAGCAAGTGCCGCGCTGAAAGCAACCAATAACAACACCAAAGGAGAAGAGCCAAGCTCTAGCACGGGGGTGCCGAAAAGGGGGAGGATGCATTTGCCAACCATCAACATCAAGCCAAATTGAATCATACAAATCAGCAGATGGGCACTGATTTTCCCCAGCAACAAGCTACTACTGGACACCGGCATTGTCATCAACCGGGTCAAAGTCCCTTCCTGACGTTCACGAATCAATGTTCCCGCTAATGGGATCACAATAAAGAACATCCCGAAAAGGGTCCAAGCTGGGACATTCTGCTGAACCGAAGTTGGCAATGTCGCATATTTTTCCGGTGCAGCCAGCTCTTCATCCAAAGTAATGATCGGCTCCCCAACCCACTCAAAAGAAAGTTGCGGCACCTGAGGTAACATGCTCATGGGAACGACAGAGCCCAATTGTGCGGCCATGCTGCGTTGTAGTTCTTCTGGCAATAACTGCTCAAAAACCGCACTTTTACGCGCCAGCTCTAATCGGGTGACACCAAGACGCAGGGCATTGATAACAGCGCTGCGGTAGACGCCACGCACAGCAGGATCGAAGACAATAGCGATCTGACTGGAACTGGGGGAAGACTCCTGTTGCCGCAGTGCGGCCTGAACCGATGCTTTAGCAGCCTGAGTTATTGCAGTTGTAAATGTTGCTGGAACAATAATCGCAAACTGATAATCTCCGTCAAACACCGCCTTCCGCGCAGAGACCTCATTAGCAAATTCACCGCCAAGCTCCTCGACCAACTGCAGCGCACCATTGGCTTGCAAGCTGTTACGCAGCTCGAGCCCTGATTCGCCGGTATCCAGATTAACAAAGAGGGCCGTTGTCGGCGCCCCTCCGGTCGCCCGAAACAGATCATCCTGAATCAAGGAGAGGATCAACACCAACACCATCGGCATCACAAACAGCACGAGGAGACTGAGTCGATCTCGACTGAGCAGCAACAGCTCTTTTTTAATATTTGCCAGCAACAACATGGTCATTCAACTCGATCGCGCAGCTGTTTTCCCGTCAACTGCAAGAAAAGTCCTTCGAGATTGCCACATCCTGGAGAATCATTAACCAACTGGGTCGGATGACCACAGGCGATCATTTGACCGCCATCAACGATCGCTACTTGATCGCAGATCTGCTGCGCCTCCTCCATGTAGTGGGTGGTATAAATCAAGGTCACCCCCTGATGATTCAACTCCACCAGACGCTCGAGAATCAAATTACGGGATTGCGCATCAATCCCCACTGTTGGCTCATCAAGAAACAGGATCTCAGGTTGATGGAGGATCCCGGCGGCGAGGTTAGCGCGGCGCTTCATCCCCCCCGAATAGGTAGATACCCGGCGATCAGCACAGTCCTGCAACTCCGCGAGCTGCAGACATTCGTTAATCCGCTCCTCGATTAACTTTGCCGAAATCTTATAAATTCTAGCGAAATAGCGTAAATTCTCCCGCGCTGTCAAACTGCCATACAGGGCGATATCCTGTGGCACCAGACCAATATTACGCCGGACTTCCGTAGCCTGTCGAACGACATCGTGGCCAAGGATCGTGGCGCTCCCGGAAGAGGGTTGTAGCAGGGTACAGAGAATCGAAATAGTCGTCGTTTTCCCCGCGCCATTAGGCCCCAGCAGGCCAAAAATCTGCCCCCGATCAACTTGCAGCGATAGACCATTAATGGCAGGTCGATCACTCCCGGCGTAGCTCTTCACCAAGTTTTCGGTGGCAAGGATAATATCAGTCACTGATCACCCTCTGCAGATCTCCAAACAGAATTTTTTCCTCGGCGGCACATTGCAGTAGCAACTGTGACAGATCATGAAAAGAATCCTGAATTTCAGCCCGTCCCTTGCAGACCCGTGATGCCAGCAAGGCGAAATCACGCCACAGATCACCAATTTCGGTGCAGTGTTTAGATAAATCTAGCAACTTGTCGTTTTCCAAAACGTCAGCGGCTTCCTGAAGAAAGGCGGCATAAATAAAGCGGAAACCACCACCCCCGGTGCCGATCTCTTCCTGCATACGAATAACATGACCAAGGTAGAGCAACGTCTGCTTCTCATCGAACTTACCAGGCCACTTAACCAATTGCCGGGCCAGCAAACGGATACCGCGAACCCCAGCCAGCGGCACCGGAGTTTTCAACATTCCCCGGCAGACCTCTTTGATTCCAGCTGAAACCGCCTGTGGCAAATCAAACCGTTGCGGCATGTTTGCAATATAATAAAGTTTTCCCTTCGGTGCGAGAGCCCCTTTTGCAAAGCGGGCCTTACGTAAATCTTCCACAGGGCAACGGACTGGCTCCTCAAAAATAGGATCACTGATTAAATATTCGTTACCTTCTTTACCGATAACCACCAGATTGTGGCCATTGAAATGAAACCTGTAGGCGGGGGGAAAGAACGGCAGCCAGAACACTCCGGTTTGGGCACCAACAGGATGTCCCTCTGCAATCAGGCGATCAAGTCTTTGTTCCGCGACATCAGGGTTACTGAACTTTTCTCTTTTGATCTCAATCCCGAGCCTTTTGGTGGCCTTCGCAAAGATACTGCCGGGGCCGGTCCGGAACGTTGTCAGCGGCAGAAAGTTAAGCTTAATAAAGGGGACATAAGCAAAGAAAAGCCCGCCGCCAATACCAAAAGCCATCGCTTCAGAACAGGGAAACCCATGATAATTTAAAAGGTTAGCGGTAACACCACTTTCACAATGGGCAAATTGTCGATGAGGAAAATTAATTTTCACGGGTTACTTATCTCTATTTGGAATAGTTTCTTCCAGCATCTGCTCAGGGTGTTTTGGCACCATACGCAGTTGCTCAACGTTGACACTGAACAATTCAGCGTATGGGGCAAGTTTATCGGCAGCCAGCTTATTAAATATGGCCGGCTTCAGATGCCGCTTCACCCGCCAGCGGGAGACACCTGAATACTGAGATAACAGTGCTGCGTCCATCTGATTTTTGACCATATGGTAGGCCAGAGGGCTCTTCTTTCCAGCCTCGATCTCGGCCAGCACCTGATAGAGTTGATCTGCAATCGCATCCCAAGCCTGTTGCAGTGCGATCGTCTTGACTTCCCAGCCGGAACTCTGTTCAAGGGTGTAACGACCTTCAGCATCAACAGCGTAGTTCACTTCCTGGCAACCCGCAGTGAGACCGAACTCTTGGGGGACATCTTCTTTTTTCATATTATTTTTAACCTGATTATCCGTACCGTTGCTCTGAGACGCAGAGGTAAAATCCCAGAGGACTCTTGCGAAGATCTGCTCGTCTTGAATTTGCAACTTTCACCGTACCTGTCCCAAAAACAATATCAGAACAGATACCCCACCTGTAGCAAAGCCGAATTCACTCCACGGTTATCCTTCAACAGGTTGCCGTTGGAAAGATGATGCAGGCGTAACCCCAAAGTCAAGGCGTGCCCGTTTTCCAGAGGATATTCCAACCCAACTCCGAGCTGAGGATTAAAATTAATCCTTGAACCCTGATCCTCGACCTGAAAATCGGTATAAATCAGGCCGATTCCGGCCTCAGCATAGGGGATCCAACTTGCGAAGCGCAATTGCTGGAAGTAATTCAGCGCCAGCATATCGACAGACAGCAGCGTCCTTAAGCGGCCATCGGTCGTCAGTCCACCGTTAAGTTCCAGTTTAAGCCGTAGCGATTCCGGTGCAGCGTGCCAGAAGATTCGATCATAATCAAGAAGCACCTGCCCCTGCAATAACAACATTCCGATCGCATCTGGGTCATATGCCTTCCCCGCTAACAACGCGACTCCATAGCGGTTCGGAACATAGGAACTAGCGCCATCATCCTGAGCATAAACTGAAGGCGCAAAGCATATAAAACCGCTGAGAACAAGAGCAAGAATCAGAACCCGCATAGAACCCTCAGTTTGATAAACGAATCAGACCGTAATCGCCACCTGAGCCAAACTTCAAACAGGCCAGCTGTCCCTGATCCAGTTTCTGTGGTGCAATAGCCGACGTTACTCCGGAAGAGACCGGATCAGAAGAAGCATAAAGGGTTCGATCGCCTAATGACACTGCGGCGGCGGCCAGATCAAACCCTGCCGCCGCTGGAAAGCTGCCATACAATGGCGCATAGGCTGCCGCTGCACGGCCATTGAGCAGTTCCGCATAGAAGGAGCCACACTCCTTGTGACCATCTGCACCGATAATGAATAAATCGTCTTGCGGTAAATTGAGCGGACAAACCAGATGATTCCCCAGAATGACCTCATCGACATAGCCATAGTTCGCGCCATGATCTGCTCGTGTCAGCACAAAGAATACCGCCCCCTCACCAGCAACAGCACTCTGTTCAGAAAAGGCAAACGGCCGCAGAGGGCCCTTTTCACCGGCACCAAAAAACTGTTCCCGGCAGTAGTTCAGGACCTCGCAGGATTCATCCACAGCACCAAACAGAACCTGATCAACCCGTCCTTCGGCCAACCACTGTTGCGCACTCAGCAGCGCTGATGGCACGGACATCTCAAATTGCGTCACAGTCAAGCTGGGTGCCGTCGTTTTCAACTGAATGGAGACATGTGCAGCCGCAGCGTTATGGACAGAATTGGAAAAATGGGTTGGAGAACTGCACGAATAGCCAAAGTCGAGATAGGAATCGAGGAAATTAAAGGTTGTATTCAATGCCCCATAACCTGACGCAATAGCGACCCCGATCCGTGAGCGATCAGCGGCAAGAAGATCGGCATCTTTGAGCGCTTGGCAGGCACCGAGCAGAGTCATTCTTGAGAAATGATCAATCCTTCGTAGCGCCCGTTTCGGAATAAACTCATCCAACCCCTCGATCCCGGCACGATAGCGAGGAGAGTCATCAACCGCCAATGCTGACCGATCACTGCCGGTCTGCAAAGCGGCACGGAATGAAGCAACGCCACTGCCAAAACTACCAGTAATCCCAATCCCCTGAATGGCCATACGCATGTCAGGCATCTCCTCTGGAAAAAATCAGCACGCCATTATTGCCACCAAACGCCAGTGATTCGGAGAGGGCAATCTCACCACTGACGGGAGTATTTTCAGTCACCGGGGTCGCCGCCAATTCGGGATCAGCTGTAGCAAAACCAATACTCGCAGGGAGCTCACCGCGTTGCAGACAAGCGACGGTAAAGGCGGCTTCAATTCCACCAGCGGCGCCGAGGGTATGTCCCGTATAACCTTTAGTGGAAACAAAAGGGACTCCGGGTAAAATTTCATTCATCACTCGACACTCAACCCGATCATTGTCTGGGGTGCCAGTACCGTGTGCGTTAATAAAAGAGATCATTTCCGGCGTCACTGCTGCGCTGGTAAACGCTTCCGTTAACGCCCTTTTAAGACCGGTTCCATCTGGGTGCGGAGCAGTCAGATGATGGGCATCGGATGCGGAACCATATCCCAGAAGATAACCACGGGCTTTTTTGGATTCCCGAACCGCTGCACTTTCCAGAATTAATATGCCAGCGCCTTCCCCGAGATTTAACCCCTTGCGTTCGAGATCAAAGGGTTTACAAGGTTCAGTGTCACTGATCATCAATGAACTGAATCCAGCATAAGTCACCCGTGCCAGCTCGTCAGCACCACCGGCAATGACGATATCGCAGGCTCCGGCTTTCAACCAGGAAGCACCAATACCAATCGCTTCAGTCCCGGAAGAACAGGCATTCACAACTGTCTGCTTCGGACCATCCAGCTTAAGCTGCCGGGCTATGACCGCAGAGGGATTGCTACGCAGAAACCGCTGGATGATCCCCATATCCGGATTGCCCGCAGCGCCGTTAGCCTTAAAAGCACGATAAAAGTCGTCACAATTCAGAGAGCAACCGACCGTCGTACCAATACAAACACCGACTCGTTTGCCACGTAAACTCTCGGCTGTCCATCCGGCGTCAGCCAAGGCTTCCAGTGCAGCAGCCAGCGCTAACTGACTGGTCCGGGCATAGACCGTTTCCTGATTATCAAGTGGCAACTTAAATTCATCACGCAGCTCCAATACAGGATAGCTGACCGGATGGTCCGTTGAAAAACGTCGCGGTGAATGGGGATAGCGTTGATTGCGAAACATGCTTTGCAGAGATTCGGGAAGGTTCATCCCAGCCCCTGAAAGACAGCCCATACCAGTGATTGCAATCGGCGCAGAGGTCCCCATCAAGCCATCCGTTCCTCAATATACTGAGCCAGAGTACTGAGAGTCTGGAACGCAGGGCGTCCCTCTTCCATATCCTTGATTTCAACTCCGAAGTGTTTTTGGACAATAACAACCAGCTCAACAGCGTCCAGGGAATCCAGCCCTAAACCGTCGCCAAATAAGGCCATATCATCTTCGATTTCTTCAGGTTCAACATCTTCCAGATTGAGATCCTCAATAAGGACCTTTTTGAGCTTTTCTTTCACGCTCATAGTATAACTCCTTGAATTATTCAGCAGTTTTGATCAGGTGGCTGATTCTGCCACATATCGAAAAAATTGAAAAACTGAAATGGGTGTTCAGCACAAAAAACTTCTAAGGTTTCCGCAAATTCGCGGGCATAAGGTTGAAAGACATTGCTACCACGCCCCAAGCCGGGGGGCACTCTGATCGTTTTATACAGTTTCAATTCATATCTGGCGGCTGCGGTTTTATATGAAAAAAGGACTACAATCGGAGCACCAGTTGCCGATGCCAGCTTATAAGCACTGAACGGCACGGTCACCGTTCCCCCCATAAATTCGACATCCACCCCGTTGCGATCTTCACCAAGCATCCGATCACCCATCACCGACAACACTTCGCCACGCTTGAGGACTTCCACCATCTTCAAGACACCACCGAGGTCTCCCCGTGGATCAATAATCCGATAGGGACATTCAATCCCGGCATGCTCAAAATAGTGTCGATCAATATCCCCATCTTCGCGCTGCATCAGCAGGTTGACTGGGGTTTTCATAAACCCGAGAGCAGACATCGCCACCTGCCAGCAACCAACATGGGCATTCACTAAAATTACCCCTTTATTCTCGGCCAGAACCTGTAATAACTCCGCTTTTCCCAGCAACTCAACGTGGATTTGCTCTGGCCCTAGAATACCGACCAGCGCCCGGTCAACCAGCACCTTACCCAACTCCAGCGTCATTCGGTAACTGTTCCAGAAGCCCCCCCATGCTCCAGCCTGTGGAAAGCGCCGGGCCAGATAAAACTGACATTTTTTACGCACTGAGAGGAGCAGTACATAATAAAACACCACGAAATAAAGTGGTATGTATGCAGCACGCCTGCCACCTAGGCGGATCATCCGATAAAAAAACTGATGTTGCCATGATGAGCCGATACTGCGGCTGGTCCATTCTTGTCGAGCAGCACGTTCTGAACGGGAGGAATCCTTGTCTGTCGCGTGCATATTGTCTTTACGGTTGATTGCTGTTGCCAGCCAAAAAGTGATCCCAGCCACAGCAACCGCCAACAATGGAGCCAGCAGTAATGAACCGAGTAACCACTCATACAACCTTTGCGCCGCCTGGTAACCCAGAGTCTGCATGGAAAATTCAGTCAACCAGCTGCCATTACGGAAAAAATATCCGGCCTCAATACAGAGCGCCGGAACGAATGGTGGCATGCACAGCTGACTGCTGCTGATAGCAGCAACTTTGTTCAGCCGAAAAAAACCACAGACAAATAGAATAGCGATCGTGTGGCAAAATAATAATGGCAAAGTCCCTAGCAAGACCCCGACACCAGCAGCCAGCGCCAGCTGTTTTGGCGAACTGTTCTCCTGAAGCAGTTTACGGATCGAACGCAGCGGGTGAATCACCGATAAGGTTTTAATTGCTTCGCTGCCATCCCGCTGGGTTTCAACAACCTTCCGATGGGGCCACGGAACAATCGACCTCAAGGTCAAATGGGTGTTGAGTAAAGTCAAGCGCCAGTTGTCCATAAAACCGCGAAAATGGGAGATCCGTTCATCGCCACAAGGGTAATAAACCGAGATATCCACATCCTGCAGTTCCACCCCGGCCCAAGCAGATCGAACCAGAATCTCAATCTCGAAATTATAGCGTCGCGTCCAAAAGTTCAGCTGTTGAAAAACAA
Organism: Desulfuromusa kysingii; assembly: GCF_900107645.1. GTDB lineage: Bacteria > Desulfobacterota > Desulfuromonadia > Desulfuromonadales > Geopsychrobacteraceae > Desulfuromusa > Desulfuromusa kysingii. The sequence continues at coordinate 203,300 of NZ_FNQN01000001.1, read as the reverse complement.
ATAGCGGGTAAGCGCGAAAACCACTCTGGCTATCTTTGAGCTGGCTTCCAGTCTGCAAACGTAACCAAAAGTTGGAGAACTTCCGACCGAAACGTGATGAACCTGGAATACTTTGTTGGGCAAAGTCACGATGCCCGACAATCAAGGCTTGTCGATTTTTCTCCACAGCGGCCAAAAATCGCGGCAGGTCGGCGGGGTCATGCTGCCCATCCGCATCGATGCTGATCATATGGGTCAGCCCCTGCTTGATTCCCCACTCTGCAGCAGTGCAGAGAGCCGCTCCTTTTCCCAAATTTTGCGCGTGACTTAACAGCTCGACCGGTAGACCGGTGAGATTCGCTGCCCCGTTGTCGGTGCTGCCATCATCTACCACCAACACCAGAGGATGATGTTGCAGCACCGCTTCTACAACCTGCCGCAACGTTTCTGCATGGTTATAGACCGGAACAACAACAAAAGAATTCAATCTCTCGTCAGGAGCTGCCATAACGTTTATTACTTAAAGCAAAGCGGACAAATTGTCCGGCACTCCCGGCAAAGCGTAACCAACTATCCGGAGATTTCCAAAGCATTGTCAGGTAACCAAACAGCACCCGGTGACGTCGAAAGTGACTCTTATAGAACTCAATAAACAACTTTTCCAGACGTTCCTTTTCCATTCCATGCGGCACAAACTGAAAATGCATGCAGTCCATCTTCGGCCAATCTTCATCAAAGGTACCGAGTTCATGGATGTTGTCATAGATAGGTGACCCCGGAAAGGGGGTAAACTTGGCCAGATTAAAATCGTCCAGAGGCAACGAGAAGACATAGTCCATACTCCGCCGGATAGATTCTTCGTTCTCCCCCGGCAGGCCCATCATCAAAAGCCCCTTGGTACGGATGCCGCACGAGTTAATCATGCGAATGGTGTCGCCAAGTCGGTCCAGATTGACATTCTGGCGATGTTGAGAGAGTAACAGTTCATCGCCACTTTCAATTCCCAGGCTGACCATCCAGCAACCAGCGGCCTTCATCAGTTGCATGAGCTCTCGATCAACATGTTCCGCCCGCACCGCACAGTTAAAGGTCATCCCTAAAGGCTGATTGATCATCATCTGACAGAACTCTTCCACCCGATCCCGATGAAAAGTAAACTGATCATCATAAAAATTGATATGTCGGATAGAGAACCTTTGTTGGAGATATTTGAGATGCTGGTAGAGATACTCGGCTGAATTGAATCGGAACGAACTGCGGAAAACGCTGCGATCACAGTAGCTACAACTATAGGGACAACCGCGACTGGAGATACAACTACTGTTCGGGGCGGTCGGATAGTTAAAGATGGGCAGTTTATACGCCGCCGGGTATCCGGCCAGCTTTTCATAGGCAGGAAAAGGGAGATCATCCAGAACCAGCGCGTCAGAACGATAACCATTGTTGACCAGGCTTCCATCTGCAGCGCGCCAGACCAGTCCGCCGATCTGCGCGGGATCGCCTCCACCCCGTTGCGCCAGCTCCAGCATCACCTGCTCACCCTCACCGGTCACCGCATAATCAATCACCGGGGAGAACTCGAGAATCTTCTCTTTCAACGCGGAAACATGGGATCCGCCAAAAACCACCTCAATCTCCGGGAGTTCAGCTTTAGCCAACTGCGCCAAACGGACCGAATCGTGAAAGCTGGCTGTCGTACAACTGACCCCGAGCAAAGCTGGACGCTGTTGACGTAACAGCTGTTTTAACGGCTGATCCACATCAGGATAGGCGTAACCATCAAGGATGTCACAATGGAAGCCTTCACGTTCGAGATAGGCGGCGATACTGGCTAACCCTAAAGGCGGCATGATATTCGCCTTGCGAGAAATATCCTGAGCCGCGTCCTCAACTTTATAGCCAAGGGGATGGAGCAGTAAAATATTTTTATCGTTTAACGCGTTCATCGTTGGCGACTCTCTTCAACAGTTCCCGGTTGTGGAAAACGCACCAGTCGATCCCACATCAAACCACAAAAGCCAAACCCCTTCATCACCGCCATCCGCTCCATCCCTTTGGACGGCGGGAAGATGCGATTTCTGTGTTTGGCGAACTCATCTTCGATGGTTTTCTCCATCTTCTTCCGGTCCAGCAACGGTGAAAAATAATAGATGGGTTTCAGTAAAGACGATTCAGACGTGACCAGCCCGTCGGCGATGGCACGCTGATGGAGGGGAGCATCAGGATGAATACGAATGCCGGAAAATGCAAACACCACGGACTGTCCGAGCTGCGCCATATTCTTCATCCCTTCAGCCACCGAAGCATCATCTTCGTCGGGGCCACCAAACATAACAAAATGGGCCGCGGGCAGCTGTTGATCGAGACAGGCTTGATTGACTTCGATAATTTCGGCAAACGTCAGACGCTTATCGAGACCAGCCAGGGTTTGATCAGAGCCTGCATCTGTCCCCAACTCCAGGGCATAAAGACCAGCCCGTTTCATCAACGCCAGCTCTTGTCGTGACAATCCTTGCGGACGAAAGAAAGCCGACCATTGCATCTTCAGATTACGGCGCAGCATCTCCTCAACCAGAACCAAATAGCGCTTCTGTGGATCGTTAAATACTGAATCGGTAAAAAAGACCCGCTCGACGCCGTGTTCCCGCTGCATTTTTTCCAGTTCGTCAACTACCAGCTGAGGGCTGCGGAAACGGAAATTATACCCTTCAAGATGAGGATAGGAACAGTAGCTACAGCGATGGGGACAACCCCGTTTCGTCTGCAAGTTCACCATCCCGCTCTGTTGCAGATAAAAATTGACCAAATTCTGCTCAAACAGAGGGCTGCTGAACTCATCACCGGGAAGAGGGTGATTGCGCTGAATCAATCGCGGCACCTCTTTCCCCGCCGCGAGATCAGCCACTAATTGCGGCAGAGATCGTTCCCCCTCACCGATGACGGCATAGTCGACCGCCAGATAATCAGCGATCTCCTCCGGCAGAATCGTTAATGCCGGACCACCGACGACAATAGGAGCGCTCACCTCTTTGCGTATTGCGACAATAAAGTCCCGAATTTTCTGCAGATACCAACCGTCGTCGCCACTAAAAGAATCGACATTATCAATGTTGCGCAACGATATCGCCAGAAGATCCGGGGCAAAATCCCGGATCTGTTGCAGCAACAGGGGCATAGATTCCCCCTGAGCTAACGTATCAAACTGCCGCACTTGATGTCCTGCAGTCTTGACGGCTCCAGCAACAACCGCCATCCCCAGCGGGTAAACCGGGTAAGGATCTGTTGTCGTATTGCTGGAAATAAAAAATACCCGACTCATTTTTCTGCCCTGTTAAAGATTCGGCTCTTGCGTGGATTATAGCGGTGATACGTGCCATCATCCATCTCCCGACGGATGACCTTTTTGAACAGTTCCCCCATTTTCAACTGATGTCCACTGTCAGCGTTAAAAGTATCCCAGGCATAATAATAAAGTTCCTGCAACTTCTCCGGGGTCATCTGCTTGGGTTGGAAAACGACTTTATCAGCGGTATATTTCAACCAGTCATTTGAGAGAATTCGCCCGTCTTTCTCCATTTCTTTCCGAATCGGAGATTGAGGGAAAGGGGTTAAGATGGTAAACTCTGCAACATCGAGATCAATCTCCATGAGAAAATCGACGAGCCGCTTGATGTCATCCTCACTCTGATCGTCCGTACCCAGGATAATCGTCCCTTCAACGCCGATACCGTGATCCTGATAGCGCTTCACCCGGTTGCGAATCGTATCAGAGGTATCAAAAACAGCCTGATATACATACCAAGCTCCCGCATCGGCAGCGGCTTTAATCACCTTTTCATCGTCAAGAATCGGATGGGAGACCCACTTCTTCTTCAACGGCTTCATCGCCTGAAACAGATCGAGTAACCATTGACGATCCTGAGCCAGAGAGTTATCGACTATAAACATGCGATTATTCTGGATCGCCTCCATCTCCTCAATCACTTTATCGATGGGCCGAGGACGGAAAACCCGACCACCGAGAAAGCCAGTGCAGCAAGGGAAACAGTTGAATTTACAGCCCCGTGATGCATGGACCAAATCCAGCATCTGCACTCCACGATAGTTATAGAGTTCACGATCAAGAATGTCACGTCTGGCAGTCCCAACCAGATTAATATCTGGGTGTTTATACATATAGTCATAGACCGGCTTCAGTTCACCCCGTTGAAAATCTTCCAGCACCTGTTCAAAGCGGCCTTCAACTTCACCCAGAAAAACCGAATCAGCATGCAATTGCACCTCTTCGGCGTGCAACATCGTAGCAATACCGCCAAAAAGGACCGTTTTGCCGCGTTCGCGAAATTGACGGGCAATGTCAAAAGCGCGGGGAAGCTGAGAACTAAGCATGGTTGAGATCGCAACGATGTCACAGTCGGCATCATAATCCACGGTCTGCAGGTTCTCGTCGATAAAATTAATCTCGACATAATCGGGCATCGCTGCCGCAAAAACCACCGGACCATGGGGTGGCAGGTGAAATTCAGTTTGCCGCTCCAACTTCGGCCAACTTGGGTAAATCAGTTCCATCTTCATTGGGTAAGACTCCTTTATTATCAACAGAGAAATTCCTCTGCTATCAATCTATACTCCTACGGCCAAACATTTTGCCACCAGTGATCTGAAATCAGCAACCCTGGCTCCCGAAAAAAACAGCTCTCCGTCCCGCAACTCCAATTTTCCATAACTCGTAACAGCAGTGGACGGCTCTTTTCCCAGCAACAAGAACAGACTGCCAGGACACTCATCACCGATTGCTAACTCTGGAGGTGGGTTTAAATCACAAATTCCCGTGACAACCGCCTGCTGTTCGCTCCACGTCAGCTCTTCCAAAGCAAAGTGTAGCGCTGCAAGACCACTGGCATCATCCTGATTGAAAACCAGAGTCTGCCCGGTCAGGCCAAACCGCAAAGCCGCCTCACCGAGAAAGCTGTTGGCTAACGTATAAGCAAACAGGTTCGGGCTGGCTAACTTGCCGTGCTCTGGCAACAGCGTCTGTAGATAGGCGATGTCCGTTTGCAGGCAGCCGTAGCGGCTGGCAGCGATAATACCAATGGGACGTTTTTCATCCCAGGCTTCCTCCCCGGCATCGCGCAAACAGAAAGCGATGGCCGCCAGACCTATACGGGAAAACTGATCAAGTCGGCCAAACCGCATATCGGGTTTTGCAAACACCTGCTTGCGTTTTGGTATCTCCAGAGTCCCTGGAAGCAGCGGTTGCTGATCGGTATTACGCCCGCAGTTACAACCCGCAGCCGTCACCCAGCCGATACCATTAACCCACCCAGTCATTACCCCACCCCCTGCAAAATAAGCGTCGCATTGATACCACCGAAACCAGAGTTACTACAGAGGAGATAATCACCAGAGATGTTTTGTGACGCAGTGCTCAACTGCCCCTGCCCGGCTGCTTCAGGTTGGACACATCCCACCGTAGCAGGAATCAGCTGTTGCTGCAAAGAGCGGGAGGCGATGGCAACCTCAACTCCGCCAGCCGCACCGAGGCAATGACCAAGACTCCCCTTGACACCATGCAATGGTGGTAACGAGTCCCCGAAAACAGTATTAAAAGCGGTCAATTCCATGGCATCATTATAGACAGTCCCCGTTCCGTGGGCATTGATTGCAGAAATTTGCTTGGTTTCAATCTGCGCTTTTTTTAACGCCTGTTGAGTCGCTAGCATCAACCCACAACCATCACGGGCTGGAGCGGTGACGTGGTGAGCGTCATTAGCAACCCCCCAGCCGGCAATATAAGCTTGTGGTGATTCGCCACGACTTTTAGCACAGGTTTCGCTCATCAACAACAAAGCAACTCCGGCCTCCCCCAGCGTCAGACCCTTGCGCTCCTGATCAAATGGACGACAGGGTTCAGCAGAGAGAGCTTGCAACGCCGAAAATCCGGAAAAAACAAATTCACTGACAAGGTCAGCCGCATAGACCAACACCGATTCAGCCTCTCCTGCAGCGATCATAGCCGCCCCCCTGGCGACAGCAATCGTCGACGAAGCACAGGCGGCGTTGATATTACACCCCCTCGTTGTCAACCCAAAACGGTTAGCGATCTTGGCGAGCAGCGGTTCAAACAAGACTCCATGAGGGATGGGATTTCCCTGTCGACAAACCTCCGTTAAGCGATCAACCTCACCCTTGGTTGAAGCGACCAGCAGGCGGCTATCTGCGGGGATATCTGGCAATTGCATTGCGACCCGATCAAGGATCGAATCCAACAACGATGCACCTTCTGGAGCTTGGAGATTATCAATACAGGCAGCATATCGAGAAACATAATTATCGCAGCCGAAACGGTCCAGCGAGGAGATACCACTGTCCCCTTTCAACAACCGCTCCCAAAGTTGATCCAGTCCATCCCCCAGGGCGGTGACTGTGGCCATTCTGCAGAGAGCAACCCGTCTCACTGCAATTCTCCCGATAACCAGCGTTGGCGAAATTGCTCATAACATGGCGGTGGCAACATCAAAACATTCTGCTCCTGATCCATCAACAACTGCACCGAATAGCCAGTGGTGGTTATCTCTCCAGCAGCATTGCGAATAATAAATTCATGATTCAGTCGGGTCGCATCGGTCCAGTGAAGTAAGGCTTCAATCGTAAAGTGATCACCAAAACGGAGCGGCAGCTTGTAATCAACATGAATTTGCTTGATGGGGGCAATCACCCCCTGGTGATAAAAATCCATATAGCCAAGTCCATATTTTTCCCCAAGGAGCACCCGTCCATCTTCAAAGTAACTTGGGTAACGGCCATGCCAGACAATCGCCAAAGCATCGACCTCTTCAAAACGGACCACCCGGTCAACACGACAACGCAATGGTTCTGGAGCGTTATCCTGACGGCGGAAATAGGGCTTTTTCATGGTTTTAATCCTTTTTCTGCTGAGCTGTCATCGGTGGAGATGCTGCAATCTCGCTGGTCGGTCGCATAACCTCCCACGGGGCTTATTCCTAACATGTTGAAACCCCAAGATTGAGAGTAAAGCTAGCGGCACTTTGACCATCAACCTGCAGTTCACAACGACAAGCCCATGCGGTATCCTTCTTGCGACAGCTTAAATGCACTTCGATCTGATCTTCAGGGCGCAACTGACGGAGAAATTTTGCCCGGGTTAAAGAGAGAACTGACAAGGGCGAACCGATGATCTCTTCAGCCAATAACTGCGCGAGAAGAACTTGCAGCACCGCAGGCAGAATCGGATATTCGGGAAAATGGCCAGCAAAGCCAATAAAATTTTGTCCGAAACTAAACCGTTGGACCCCGGTCAGCTCCGTGATCTGTGCGGGGGCTAGTGCTGATTCCTTGATCGCAGCGCGCATTCTACTCATCGTTCTTGTTTGACCTCACGGATCCAGAGGGACAATTTAACCCCATGTTGAAAATCATTCATAATAATGAGTTCGGGCAAGCGACTCGAACCAAACTGACGATACTGGTCATAAGCAACCCGCCAATCACCACCATCTGCCAAAAAACGGATATTGCGTAAGTCTCTGCGACAATCGTAGTTAAAAGCAAGACTGCCACCAGGGAGTTCCCGCCGCAACTGCTGGATATTATCACGCGTTGTCAACTGATCATCAGTCTGTGGCCGCGGTTGCAAAAAAATCCATCGTAAGCTCTGTGCGATCCCCAAAGAGAGCCCTTTTACCTGTCGCAACTGGGGGATGGCACGCTGTAGCTGCTGATCGTCTTCGGTCACCAGCAAATCAAACAGCACCAATCCCATTTCATTCATTGCCACCAGACGCGCTTCACCCTTGGCGAGATCGAGGCGCAGGAATCCTTCTAAAGGGATTTTTTTATGGCCAACCTCTAAAAGGGTCACTTGTCGTAACCGCCAAATCCCTGTCTGATCCAACCAATTTTCTGCCAACAACTGAGCAACGCTTGCCTCAGCCCGACAATTATCGGGAAATTGTTGAGGCGGTGTCGCAGAGACGCATGAAACCAACCCCAGCAGCAAAAGTACAGAAATAATTCGCAACATCAGTGTCTCTTGGGCCGAAAAGCGGGAATCACCAGCACCGCAGTGGGTACCGCAGCGCTGATCCCCAGTAATACTGTCAAGCCAATGGAGTGGAGCGCCGGATGTTTGGCCAGCACCAGAGCACCAAACCCAATCAAGGTCGTCAATCCTGAGATCAGAATCGCCCGTGACGACGCCAGGTGTTCCTCCTGCTGACCATGGCAAACCATAAAGATGCCATAATCGACCCCAAGACCAATAATCAGAATTGAAGCCACGACGTTGAACAGGTTCATTTCCAACCCCAACCAACCCATGCCGCCGAACATCACCAGCACCCCGGTTAACACCGGCAATAAAGCAAGCAGCACCTCAGGGATCCGACGAAACAGCAGGACCAACAGCACCAGAACGGCCACTCCGGCAAGGGTGATAAAGCGGCTGAAATCGGCACCAATTTCATAACTGAGTTGCTGGCTGAATCGACGCTGCGAAACCAGAGTTATCCCCGGAAGGTCTGCAAAGTCTTCTCCCAACTGTTGAATCAAATCAGCCTGATCGGGGATCAAGGTTAACAACTGGTAACCCTGGTCATTTTTCAACAGTAAGTTGTTGAGTGCTTTCTCCAACCCCCAGCGTTCAAGCAGCTCTGGAGTGACCAGACGTTCCGGTTCATTGAGTCGCTCCCAGAAGGGATCAAAGGCATTGTCCGCAAAACCATATTTCTGTCCCGTCAGCTGTAACAGGTCCCGGACGGTAGCCTGACGTTCCTGCCAGAGGGTTCGCCACGCATGTAAATTCTGTTGCTGGGTCTGTTGCGATGGGAGCAGCGGTGCCAAGCTCACAATATCTTTCAACATCCCATGGCCCTGCAGTTTGCGCCAGATATCCTCATTGAGCTCCAAGGCACCCTCTAAATCTGGTGCAGAGGCAAAAACTAGCGCACGACTACGCATATTCCCCCAGGTCTCTCCTAGCGCCTGTTCTGCTTGTTGTAATGCTGGAGGGAGATAGCTGAGCTGTCGCAGTTCTGCATTAATTTTTAAATCTTGGGCCTGCACCGCAGCAAAACCGACAACCCCCAGCCATATCAACAGTACTGCAATCCGCAGGGAGGGGATGCGGTCATAAACATGTCGGCGTAACTGCCGTAGCGAAGAAGCTCCATTTTCTTTATTGGGGCCAATAAAATGGGGAAGCACTAATAGTGCCAGCAGCAACGCTGTGACAATTCCAGCCATGGCAAAAATCGCCAACTGCCGTTGTCCTGGCAACGCGGAAGAGAGTAACACCGCAAACGCTGCTAGAGTCGTCAAGGCTCCAAAGAGAACCGGTCGAGACACGGCGCACAGTAATTGTTCTCGTCCTTGCTGGCAACGGCCATAACGCAAGGCAAAGTAGACATGCAGTCCAAAATCGATGGTTATCCCCAGAAGCACAGCTCCAAAACCGACGGTTATTCCCGACAGAGGCTTAAACCAAGCTGCCGTCACAACCAGAGCCATTGCCATACTGAAGAGTGGTAGAAGGTAGACAAACAGAGCACGGATGGAACGCAAGAAGAGGAAAAATAGCAGCAAAATCCCCATCCCTGAAACCAGCAATACCAGCTTCATATCCTTCTGGATCGTCTGCGCGTTCGCCAGCGTGTAGGCGTGCCCACTGATCAGGTTTGCCTGGATGCCATCCGGCAGCTGCTGACAGGCGACCGCAAATGCATCGAGCAAAGCTTTGCTGCCAACAGCATCGGTCATCGATATCGGAGTATCCGCAAGGATCAGGCTGCTATGTCCATCCCGACTGAGAAAATGGCCATCCTGCAAGCGCACTTCGGGAATCGGATTCAGGGAACTTAACTTCTGCAGTACCAGCCCCTCCAACTGCAACGGATCACGGCGGATCGTCTCTTTAAGGACCATCCCCTGCGGTTGTAATAATTGTGCCAAGTCCGCAGCCAGATGTTGATCAATCTCTTCCGGTTCTAACTGTGCCGCAATTTGCTGTAAATCTTCAGCGTTGACCAACACCGGCAAGTATTGCCCCAACTGATTAAACAGCGGACTGGTGGTCATCTCTCCTGGTCCACTGAGAGGACCTTTGAACAGTTCAGCAGGCAGAGCCAGCCGCAACTGATCGGTTGCAACGAGGAGATCATGGCTGTCAATCTCAGGATCTGCTCTCAGATGAATGACCAGTTGCCGGGCAAACGGAGCCTGCTGCAGCAGTTGAAAGTCATGGGCGACCAGTGACTTGCCATCTGGAAGCATGGCAGAAATGCTCTCTTCAATCTGGAGCTGCGATATCTTCCAGGATGCCAGTGCCAGCAGTATCAATAACAGCAACAACAACCAACCACGCCGCCGCTGAAACCTCCGATAACATAACGTGATCAGCCCCATTAGAGTTCCGGCACCTGGAAAGTATCCGCCGCAAGCTCAATATTAACCTGCGCATCAATAAAGCGGAGCAAGGTACTGTCTCCCCCCTGCTCAACCATCAGCACCTCAGAGACATGACGTCGATCGGTAGAAAATTGAATGTTCAGATGGTCAATAAACGTGGCCTCCCCCTGATCAAGGGGATACAGCGTGAGGACGATCGGTGTGACGGAAGAGACCTCCATCCGATAACGACTCTGGAGCCAGTCAAGATCGACTCGTGCCCAGGCGAGGAGCTGTTGGGCAATCATCCCCATAATCGGATCTGATTTAACCGAGAATTTTTCCTGCTTCTGACTGAGGCTGTTCCAACGCTCCCCCTGATCACCACGCAAGATAAAGCCCGATGCGACCGGAGTCAACAGCTCCCAACGCAGCCGATCTGGCTTCTGGTAGGCAAACTGTCCATTGGAGATGAGTTTTTCGGAAAAAATTTGCAGATATTTTTCCTGGACAAAGGGGCTCGAAAGAGTCTCTGTTTCTGCTGCTGCTTGTTGCAACTCTGCCAATAGTGGTGCCAGCTCCTCAGCATTTACTGAGGTGGTGGCAAGGAATACCAGGGATAGAAGCAACAGATATTTGATAAATATTTTTTTCAGCATCGATCAATTAATCCAGACTTTCACCTCGCCGTGGGCGACGAGTGTATCCATGCACCAGACTTCCCCTTCAGCAACAGCAAAATCATCCAGCTCAGCCAGCGTACGAATCTTAATCAACAGTTGATCACCAACAAAAACTGCCCCAAACCGATGCATTTTTTTTATCCCGACCAGAAACCCTTGCCGCACAGGTCTGTTCTGCAGACGGTCAAGATAGCCTTTAAGGGCAGCATAACCTTGGGCCATCAACTCAATAAAAGCAATATCTTCAAGCTTTCCACCCTCATCAACCAGTGGACATGCAGCCACAACCTGTGCGGCAACAATTCCGTTGCGGCCGTCAATCTCCAGCAACCGGTCTACCAAACGCATCGGTAACCGGTGAGGCACCAGTTCTTCTGCCTCAATCGGCAAAGATAACGGCTCCATCGATTAATCCCAATAAACCGAGAGATCATCAAACAATTGACTGGAAAAAAGCAGCTTACGAAAACGAACCAGATCTTCATGAAAGATCCGCGAGTTGTCGTACTGGCTGAAGTTTTTGTTAAGAGTTTGAAAAATCCGCCCGGTTCCACGTCCCAACTTATCGGCATTGCGAAATGACAGAGCTTGCAGGTCAGCGAGAATCTCAAGGGTAATAATATGTTTTGCGTTACTGACCGACTTAAATGCCTTACGAGCAGCGACAGTTCCCATGCTGACAACATCCTGATTGGAAGCATTGTTGCTGATTGAATTCGTGCTCACGGGATTGGCCAGTTGCCGGTTTTCAGCCGTGGTGGATGTTGCCAGATACTGGGATCCCATAAAACCCATTGTCAGCCCCAGGGTACCGGGGATGAGAAATTCGGGGAGGCCTTCGTTAAGATTTTTATCAAGATACTTGTTCGTGCGTCGCTCCGAGATATTGCAAAGAGTCGAAATAGCGACACACAGCATATCCATAACAAAACCGATACTCTGGCCATGGAAATTACCGCCGTGAATAATCTTTTTCTTCTGCGGAATAATGATGGGGTTGTCATTGGATGAATTGACCTCAATTTCGACCACTTTAACAGCCTGGGCAATCGCCTCAGCGACCGGAGCCAAAACCTGAGGGGTGCAACGCACCGAATAGACATCCTGAACATTGATACTGGTCTCAAATACTGGCCCTTCCGCGCTTTGCTGTCGGATCAATTCATGCATTTCGTCGCGCAAGGTAATATTTCCAGAACCCCGATATAGATTGCGGATAGTTCCAGCAATCTCGACCTGGCCGAGGTGCGGCTTGACCAAGTGGAGATCCTCGTCAAAGGCATCATCAATACCACCAAAAATCTCAAGAGCAAAAGCTCCTGTCACACAGCTGACGTTAATCAGTTTGCGGGCACCAAAAAGGGCAAATGCGGCCAGGGCAGTCATCGCACTGGTGCCATTCATCAAGGCAATCCCTTCCTTGAAGCTCAATCGTAATGGCGCGCGGCCGAGTTTTTTATAAACACTTTCAGCCGACTGCAACTCTCCTTCATAATAGAGATTGCCTTCGCCGATAATGGCCAGTGAAAGGTGGGCCAGATGGATCAGATCCCCGGAAGCACCGACACTGCCACATTCGGGGATGTAGGCTGCGATGCGTTGGTTAATCATCCACTGCAAATGCTCCAGTAGCTCAATCCGCACTCCGCTAAACCCTTTGACCAAGGTATTCAGGCGCACCACCATGACCGCTATCGAAATATAATCTTTCAGCGGTTCTCCCAATCCGGCAGCATGACTGCGGATCAGATTGACCTGCAATGTCTCAATCTGTTCGTCATCAATAATCTTATTACACATCGGACCAAAGGAGGTGTTAACCCCGTAAATAATCCGCTTCGCTGCGACCTCTTCTTCCAGAAACTTCCGGCTGGCGCGACAACGCTCCAAGGCTTCAGGGTCAAGTGCAACCTGTTTGTCTCCCACCCCGATTGCAACAACGTCATCAATAGTCAAGTCGTTGCCATTAAGAACAACCGTATTTGCTTTATTCATTTTTTCTTATCCTTATTCTCTAGCGCTTCCGGTGATCGAAAAAAGTGACGGGTTTACGCATGTCCGGTCGGATGGTTTTGGACTTAATCTCTTCTGGAGTCACCAAAACAACCTCCGGCTTGACCCGCGTTTTCGCAGCTATCAACTCAGCGATCGTTGCAGCATTCAAGCTGGCATCACGACAACCCACGACAACCCGCAACTGATCCGAAAGGTCGAAATCGGATGAAACTTCTAAATAATGGCCATGAATCGCGCTGATCCCTTGGAGAACCCGGCTGATCGCAGCTGGAAACAGAGTCGTGCCGCGACATTTTAGCATCTGCGTGCGCCGCCCCAGAATGGGTCCCAGCCTTGGTGTCTGACGACCGCAGAGACAGGGTTCAACGTGGAGTCGGGCGATATCTCCGGTCCGATAACGGAGCAACGGGGTTCCCTCAACCCCAAGCGGAGTGACGACAACTTCTCCCGCCTCCCCGGCAGCAACGGGAGAACCTTGATCATTGATAATCTCGACCACGACCAACTCCGGCAACAAGTGACCGCCACAACCTGCGGGGCAATCTGCGAACGCAGTCGCCAACTCAGTGCTGGCATAGGTCCCCAATATCTGGGCAGACCAACTCTGCTGCAATGTTTCCCCTAGAGGCGAGAGGGAGAGATCATCATTCCGGACCGGCTCACCGATACAGATCACTTTTTCAATGCCAAGCTCTGCGGGATCTTCCCCAGACTCTCGAAATTGTTGAGCAATCATCAACAGTAAGCTCGGCACGCCAACCAAAACATTGGGTCGCTGTTGGCGGATGAGTTCAGCCACCAGAGCCGGTTGTCCAGATCCCGCTCGAATTGCCGTCGCACCAATGCGACGCAGACCGAGAAAATAGGCGAGCCCGGCCATAAATACACGGTCGAGCGCAGCACCGATCAAGACTCGGTCAGAGGAGACGATTCCAGCTGCGGTAAAAGCAATTTGCTCATTTCTGGCCAGACGTTCTAAGTCAGAATCAGTCTGCCAGATGGTCACCGGTTCACCTGTCGTTCCAGAGGTTTGACAGATATCGACAACCTGTTGCTCAGGAACGGCAAGGAATTTTCGATTAAACTCACCTAAATCAGCCTTACTTGTCAGGGGCAACTGAGCTAAGTCTGCCAAAGAAGCAAATTCAGCTGCTAAAAAGTTACAGCGCTGAAACAACTCCTGATAATAAGGGGATGCCTTTTGCAAATAAGTCAGATGGTTTTGCAACAGAGCAAGCTGTTGAGCATCGATCTCAGCAGCGGATCGAGTATGGCTTTGTCGTTCAGCCGAGATCAGCATTTTTCCTCTCCACGCATTTCGGCAAGTGAGTTTGCCATTTGATTTTTCACCAGTTTACGCAACCGCAGATGACCATCTTTGCCACTGAAATCACCGGTAGGGATGGGCTCCAAAGCCCTTAAGACAATCTGGCAGGGACGCATCAATTTCTTCCCGGGCGGCAATAATAGATCGGTGCCACTGATGCATAATGGGACGATCGGTATACCAGCGGCGATAGCGACCTTAAATCCCCCGGAGTAGAAACGTTGCAGCTTGCCATCACGACTGCGGTGTCCTTCGGGGAAGAACAGGACTGATCCATTGGCGGCAAAAGCTTTTTTGCTGCCGGCCAGAATATCTTCCCAGCAATCACCTTCGACGTCCAGATAGTTGGCCAGACGCATAAAACTCCGGTACCAGAGCATCCGAAACGGCCAGGAACGTACCGCAAAGACAATATTGTGGATGGGCAGCAGAGCCATACAAAACGTGTCGAAGAATGAAAGATGATTAACCACAAACAAATAGGGCTTCTCTTTATCCAACAGCGTCATCTGTTCCCGCTTGAAGCGGACAAAAGGGCTCATCAGCAAAAACCAGCCACGACCGTAGGACCAGATACACCAACGCGTCAGACGGTCTGCGGGCCAGCGAAACACAGCTCGACCGAGAACAAACAACAGCGGGAAAATGAGAATGCCGAATAACGTCCAGAGGACCAAGATGGGATAAGCCCAGAGGTTCATCAAAGCAATGGCTGCAATCGAAACAATCGATTCGATAACTGGCTTATCCTGCGCTTCAGTCGCAACCTTCATATGCATATCTTTTCAGGAGTGTTGCTCAATTTTATGCATCACAAAATTATGAATATCCGCCAGAGTCCGGATCGCTCGAACCGCCTCTTCTTCGCGAATTTTAAAATCAAAAGCCCCTTCCAGAACAATCACCATATCCACGGTATCCAAGCTGTCCAGCCCCAGATCTTCATAAAGATTTGCCTCCGGGGTCATATCGGCACGATCCAACTCAAATTCTTCAGCCAGACTGGAGTCAATCAATTCAATCACTTCTTCTTTAGTCATTCAGGTAACTCCTCAAAATAATGGTGGCGTTGATCCCACCCATAGCAAAATTATTTTTTAAAATTGTTTTCACCGGCTGTGCCCGATGCTGTTGTAGATGATCAATACCGCTGCAACGCTCATCAATCTGTTCCAGATTGCGGGTTGCGATCAGTTGCTGCTGTTGCAACATCCCGACGCACCCGGCCAGCTCAATAGTGCCACTGGCAGCCATCGTATGACCGAGATGGCCCTTCAAACTACTCACCGGAGTCCGGTCAGCAAAGAGTTGCTGGATGGCTTTTGCTTCAGCAATATCACCCTGTTCCGTTCCAGTGCCGTGGGCATTGACGTAATCAATATCGGCAGCAGTCAGCCCCGCATCTTTCAGAGCCAGCCGCATACACTTCACCATTGCATCAATATCGGGGCTGGCAATACTGGAGATATCGGACGTGGTCGAGAAACCAATCACCTCGGCAAGAATTTCCGCTCCCCGTTCCTTGGCACTGGCCTCACTCTCAAGCAGCAGAATACCGCCCCCTTCACCGCAAACAACGCCGTCGCGTTGCCGATCAAAGGGGCGCGGCGACAAGCTCGGTTGCTGATTGAAGTGGGTTGAAGCTGCGTGCATGATGTCGAAGGTTGCCACTGTCAAAGGGTGGACCTCATCAGCACCACCACAGAGGATCGCCTTCTGCCGCCCCATACCTATCTGCTCATAAGCATAGCCAACAGCCTGACTGCTGGTAGCACATGCTGCGGAAGGGGACAAAACCCGACCTGTTATACCAAAAGATTGAGCAACATTAGCCGCACATGAGTGCCCCATCAGCTGAAAAAACAGCCCTGTTTTCATCCGCTCAAGGCTATAATCGGTAAAATAATCATGGAAGAAGTTTTCGCTGGTCGTCGTACTGCCGAGGGTTGAGCCAATAAAGACCCCCAGGTCACCAGAGTCAAGCTGATTATCGGGATAGCCCGCCATCTGCAACGCCTGTTGACTGGCGAGATAAGCATAAATCGACATATTTGACATGGAGCGGCGAAACTTACGCGGGATCTGTTTCGGATCAACGTCATTGACCGTTGCAGCCAGGCGGGAACGCAAGCCACCTACCTGCGCCAAAGCCGGAAGTTCACGCACCCCAGAACGACTCGCTTGCAAGGCCTCAAAAAGTTGAGAATAATTGTTTCCCAGCGGCGAAACAATTCCGATTCCAGTAATAACAACAGAGTTTAACGACATGATCTTAACTCTCCACGCAATACTTCATGCCCAAGGATCGACCCACAGGCCAGATAGCTGGAGACCAGAGATCCCAACAATCCAGGCCCCGCAATCCCCTGACCAGCAAGAAAAAGCCCCGGCAACCTGGTGACAGGAGGCGGGTTATATTGTCCTAGAATCCGGCCGACGCCATAAATAGCCCCTTGTGGAGCTCGCGAATAATCTCTTAAAGTCAACGGAGTAGCGAGATCAAGCAACTCCAACGGTGGCAACTGCGGACATTTGTTGTAAAACATTCTCAACAGCCGCGCCCCCATCTCCTGCTTCCATTGTCGATACTCAGCGGTCCGTTGTTTGCCGGAGAGATCGAAGGATTCGACTTCAGAATAAGGTGCGGGGACGATTCCAATCAACCCTTTTATCACATTGTTGCTATTCTGATCAGCTGCGGCCAGATAAAAAGGGCGCTCTTCCAAAACTTGGTCAGCGGTGGAAGTAAAAATACCCGCCTGCGACTGCACAAACATATTGCGTCCACGCAAAAACTCCAATGATTGCTGACTGCGGGCGTAAACAATATATGCTGAAGTGGTCTGATATAACCCTTCAAGCCGTTTTAGATATGCTGGTCGCATGGTCGCGGGCGGCAACATCTCTGGAAGCTGGGCCGGGTTAACAGTGGCGATCACCTCTGCAGCCGAAATCTCTTCTCCTGAATGCAGCCGGACACCTGTCACCCCATGATCTGCAGAAAGAATCTGGGTCACATCTGCTCGGCACTGGAGCTCAACCTTCGCCTCTTTGAGTAAAGCCAGCAACACTTGGGTCAATTGCCGGCCGCCCCCACAAATACCATGGACGGAGTGGTAATACGATCCCGCCACCTGGGCATTCAAAGAGAGAGGTGTCTGCTCTGGTAACACTCCGTAGAGCAGACAATGCATGGAGAGCAACCCCTGCAACTGTGGCCATGGAGAGAAGACTTCCAAGCGTTCCTGTAACGAGCGACCGTGAACCGACTCCATCCCAAAATCAACAAGATCGGTATCCAGATCAAGATAGGGAACATTCCGCCACATCGAGGCAATCTCGTCAAGATAACCTTCGATCTCTGCTCTAGCTGGTGGAAACTTGCCCCCTAAATAGCTTTTTATCCGCTTGAAACCGACTGGAAGAAGATACTCCTCCCCAGAGGATGACACCCGTAAACAGTCAAATCCATCAGCGGAATAGGGAAATAGTTTCAACCGATCAGCGATTCCCAAATGTCGCAGTAGAGGTTGCAACGGCCCCCCATCTCCAAACCCGCCAGCATAATGAAAGCCACTGTCAAAGTAATTTCCATCACGCTGGAATCCTCTCACCACAGGGGCAGGAGAAGAGTGCTGCTCAACGACCAACACTTTGCGCCCGGCACGTGCCAGAAGCAGGGCACTGGTCAAACCTGAAAGGCCAGCTCCGATAATGATGGCATCATAACTCATCAATGTTAAGAGAAGGCGATAACGAGAGAGGAGTTTGTGCCACCAAAGCCGGCCGAGTTACACAACACCTTCCCGGGGGAACGAAGACGAGTTTCACGAATAATATTCAAACCAGCGGTTCCTGCATCTGCTTGATTAAAATTGTAGCTTGCCGCGGTAAATCCCTGTTGCGCCATGATTGCCGTGTAGACAACCTGAGCCGCACCGGACATCCAGAGTTCATGTCCCGTCAGCGCTTTTAGTGCCGAAATATCTGGTGTCGTATCACCAAATACCCGGCGGATATTTGTCGCCTCAGCGGCATCTCCGGCAGGGGTCGCCGTTGCGTGGGCGCAGAGGTAGTCAATCTCGCCTGTTGCAAGGCCGCTCTGTTGCAGAGCTGAACGCATCGCCCGACTGAGGCCGTCCTCACTGGGAACCGAAAGCTGTGCTCCGTCAGACGAAAAACCATAGCCAAGTAGCTCGCCTAGGATAGTGGCACCCCGCTTTTCAGCCAGATCGTAACGCTCCAGAATCACGCTTGCGGCTCCACCACTTGGCACCAGACCATCACGATCAGCATCGAACGGGCGGCTGGCTGTCGCTGGATCATCCAGCTGCGCAGAAAAAGCACCCAAACCATCAAAACTGCACATCGACTGCCAGTTGACCTCCTGCGCCCCACCACAAATCATCCGCTCTTGCCGTCCCATCCGGATCAGATCTGCAGCTTGTCCCACCGCATGGCCACTACTGGAACATGCAGAGCTTAAGGTCCAGCAAGCACCTCGGGTTTTAAGCAGCGTGTTCAGGTTCATAGTGACGGTAGAAGTCATAGAACGGAAAATCTGTCCACTGCCGATCCCTTTGGTTTCTCCCCGCTGGAGCAACGCTTCAACCTGTTCAATTGCAGCAAGACAACTGGAATCACAACCATAGATAAGCCCGCTCTGATCATTCTGCAGACTCTCTTCATCCAGACCGGACATTTCCAGCGCGTCACGCGCCGAGGCATAAGCCCAGACAGCAAACTCCGGCATGCTTTTCCGCTGTTTTCGCGATAGGATAGAAGTATCGAAATTTTTGATCTGACCCGTTAATGGGCTACGAAAACCCAGCTCAACTCTTTGTGGATCAACAACGATCCCCGACTGTCCATTGCGCAGAGCGGCGCCAACACTCTCCAGATCATTCCCCAGACACGAGACAATCCCAATTCCAGTAATAGCGACTCTATACAAGCCGGAGACCTCCATTTAAAGTGATGCTTTCGCGATAGAGTAAATAGGATCCGATAACCAAACACAAATGTCATTGCCAACCAACGCTGCACCTTGACCTGAGTTGAGGTATTCATAACTATAGATCTGGAGCACAACAAAGGAGAACAGCTGCGGAGGCGGTTATTTTTCCCCCAACCACATTAAATATGGGCGCCACCATTGACGGCGAAAACTTGACCAGTAATATAACTGGCACGCTCAGAGCAGAGAAAACTCACCAATCCCGAAACCTCTTCGGGCTGACCAACTCTACCCAGCGGGATCATGGGCAGAATCTTTTCCTGCGGCAAATCAGCGGTCATCTCTGTGGCAATAAATCCAGGGGATACGGCGTTAACAAGAATTTTACGTCGCCCGACCTCAGCGGCAAGAGATCGTGTCGCACCAATCAAACCAGCCTTGGCAGCAGAATAGTTGACCTGCCCCGCCATCCCCGTCTCTCCTGAGGTCGAAACGATATTAACAATCCGTCCCCGCCGTTTTTTCAACATTCGCGCAACAACCATCCGGGTCACGTTAAAAAAGCCGTTCAGGTGGACCCCTAAAACATCCTCCCAATCTTCCTGGCTCATAAGCGCCATGATGCCATCACGGGTAAAACCGGCATTATTGACGAGCACTGCAGGAGTTTGTTCTACCAATAATGGCTCTAACACTTTTGCTGTTGCTTCTGCATCCGCAACATCAAAAGGGAGCAGAGTACAACGGCCTCCGGCGGCTTGAATGTCATCAGCAACAACCTGGGCAGCGGCATGATCACTACGATAATTAAGCCAGATATTGAAACCGTCCGTCGCCAACTCACGAGCAATGGCCGCACCGATCCCTTTACTCGCCCCGGTGACTAAAGCAATCTCTCTGTCACTCATCAATATTCCTTTACTGAACTCTGAAGATGTTTAGCGTAGCAGAATCTGCAACCAATCCATGAGCGTCATAATCACCCCTCGCCCACCACTCTATATCATCATGTATTATTTAAATAATTGCGTATCTTATTATGCTTCCCAATGTCATTTCAAGGACTGAAATTTTAATCGGGATAAAGACCGGAAAGAAGCGCAACTGAAAAGGACGGCCCTTCACGAGGCCGCCCTTTGTACTCACTTACCTCCAGGCGGATAACCAACCTGTTTGTCTGCCGCTCAAGCTAATAGTTGTTTTGCTACGGCAACCATATTATCTGCTGTGAATCCAAAATGTTGCATCAACTCACCTGCGGGAGCACTGGCACCAAATTCATCCATGCCGATAGCCTTCCCCTGCAAACCAACATAGCGCTCCCAACCAAAGGTGCTACCAGCTTCCATTGAGACCCGCGCCCGACAGGCTGCAGGGAGGACTTGCTCACGATAAGCGACATCCTGCGCTTCAAACAACTCCCAACTTGGCATTGAAACAACTCGCGTCCCCACACCATCAGCCTGCAGGGTCTTTTGTGCTGCCATGGCATGTTGGACTTCTGAACCACTGGCAAGCAGAATCAGTTGCAGCTCCCCTGTTTCAGGAGAAACGACATAGCCCCCCTTCTGCACTCCCGAAGCGGCAACGTACTGATTCCGATCAATAGTCGGCAGCCCCTGACGGGACAAGACCAGCATCGTTGGCCCTTGGCGGTTGGAAATAGCAACTCTCCACGCTTCTGAGGTCTCGTTGGCATCTGCAGGGCGAATCACCGTGAGGTTTGGCATCGCCCGCAAAGAGGCTAAATGTTCCACAGGTTGATGTGTCGGGCCATCTTCGCCAAGGCCAATGGAGTCATGAGTCATGACATAGATCGGCGCCAAACCCATCAGCGCTGCCATGCGCACAGCTGGACGCATATAATCAGCAAAGACAAAAAACGTTCCGGCAAAAGGGATCAGCCCGGGAGTGTGACAAAGTCCGTTCATGATTGAGCCCATAGCATGTTCGCGAATACCGTAATGGATGTTGCGTCCGCTACGACCAGGAATCCAGGACTCTTCACCTTTGATCTCGGTATTGTTAGAAGGGGCAAGATCAGCAGATCCGCCGATCAAAAAGGGAAGTTTTGCTGCGATCCCATTGATTGCTGCTCCACTCGCCTGACGAGTCGCTTTGGCACCATCTTCCGGCGCAAAAACAGGTAAACCAGCCTCCCAGCCAGCTGGCAAATCACCGTTGCTGACCGCCACCCAGGAAGCAACCTGTGGCGCTGACTTTTTCTGCTCAAATAGCTGTGTCCATTGCTGTTCCAATTCAGCCCCACGTTTTTGGCAACCCTTCATGTGTTCAGCCACCCCAGCAGGAACGACGAAAGTCTCCTGTGGGTCACGGCCATAAGTCTGCTTGGTCAAAGCCAACTCAGCAGTCCCCAGAGGAGCGCCATGGGCACCGGCGGTGTCCTGCTTGTTCGGTGCGCCAATACCAATATGGGTCCGGGCAATAATCAGTGATGGCCGTGGATCATTCTTGGCCCGCTCCATTGCCGCATCAATTTCAAGGAGATTTTCACCTTCAACCCGCTCAACATGCCAGCCATAAGCGAGATAACGGGTGCCGACATCCTCAGTAAAAGCCAAGCTAGTAGCCCCCTCAATGGTGATTTTATTATCCAGATAGATATAGTTGAGGTGTCCCAGCTGCAAATGTCCAGCTAAAGAACCCGCTTCCGCAGAGACCCCTTCCATTAAATCACCATCGGAACAGATAACCCAGGTGCGGTAATCAAACAATTGTGCATCCACATGCTCGGAAAGATATTGTCCCCCCATCGCCATACCTACAGCAACAGAGACTCCCTGCCCCAAGGGACCAGTTGTTGTTTCGACTCCGGGAGTATGACCGAACTCAGGATGTCCAGCTGTTTTACTGCCGAATTGACGAAAATTTTTAATGTCATCAAGAGACAAGTCGTAACCGGTGAGATGCAACATGCTGTAAATCAGCGATGACGCATGGCCACAAGAGAGGACAAACCGGTCCCGACCAGCCCAATCGGGGTTGGTAGGGTTGTGCCGTAGATGGCGCATATACAGCAAATAGGCAATCGGTGCAGCCTCCATGGGTGTCCCGGGATGACCAGAGTTCGCCTTCTCTACAGCGTCTGCTGCTAAAAGTCGAATAGTATCAATAGATTGGCGTACGATTGGATCAGATAAATTGAGTGGCGACATGTGTAGCTCCTTGATTGGGAATTTAGCTGCACATTGAAACAGGAATCAGGTCGATAAATCAAGGGAAAGTGGCTCTGGACAAGATTAAAAAAATGGCCATCAGCGGGGGGAGGGATTCCCACTGATGGCCTAGAATGAAGAAAGGAGGTAAAATGATTCTTTTTTTGCTCAACAATTCGACTGCCACACCGAAACTGTTGATGGTTCATAAGATATCTCGTGAGGCTAAGATAAACCACGTGTCATTACGTATTTAATTGTTACTGATGCCGTAATCAGCAACTGTGCTTTTGCGCAGTTTTTAATCTCGGCAGTCTTTTATCGCCGCAAGAACCAACTAGAGGATACTCAGATCGTAACCACAGTGATCGAATAACAACTGCAGTTTTTCCTGACGATTGCCGCCCCAGCGCTGCAACAACTGCTCCGCCAACGTCTCGCCACTGATGGCTATCTCACTGATATCCTGTAAGAAATGACTTTCATCTGTGCCACTATCCCCATTGTTATACTGTTCCTGCAAGCTCAAAGCCGCCACCTTGAGTAACTCAATCACGGCCTCCTGAAAGGTTCCCCCTTTTATTTTGGTTTTTAACCCCTCCTGCCACGAGCGTTGATACAGAAGCCGAAACTCCGCCAACGTCAGATCCGAAAACAGGCTCTCAACTGCGCTTAGTCCTTGTTCTGTGTAGAGCAGCCCTTTGTAAAAAGCTGCGACCGCTGCGGTACAACGGGGCGGTAAACTATCGGCGCTACGGACTTCGATCTGCGGCCGCAGGCGGACTTCTGAGAACAGGGTTGAAAGGTGTTGATTCCAGTCATCCAGAGTTGCCCGTTCAGCCCCCCAGCCGTTTTCTAGAAACTGACGAAAAGTAAAGCGTTGCTGGGTCATATCTATAAGTTGATGTTGTCGCTCTAGAAAATAGAGGGGGACATCTAGAGCATAGGCAACAAAATCATTTAAACATGCGTCTGGACGAAATAGCGGTTCAATCAATCCACAACGGTCCGCATCAGTTCGTGACCAGACCTCACCACGAAAAGAGAGAAAGCCACTGGGCTGTCCTTCTAAGATGGGAGAATTTGCAAACAGAGCATAACAGAGAGGACTCAGCCACTGAGCAACTCGAAGTTTACGGATACAGTCTTCCTCATCAGAAAAATCGAGGTTGACCTGGGTTCCAGCAGTCTGTTTCATCATCCGCTGCCCCATATCCCCGGTCTTCAACATATAGGGAGCCATGATCTGATAGCGAGGCTTAGGCAACCAGGCAATCTCCTCCAGAGTGCTGAATGGGTGGACACCAAGACCAAGAAACATCAAATCGAGCTCATTCCCCATAGCGACAATATGTTGTCGATAGCGATTCAGATCCCGCCAGCTGCAGGAGATGTCACAACAGAACTTCCCAGACAGCTCCAGTTGTCCGCCGGGTTCCAAGGTCACCGAGGAGCGCTTCCCCTGCAAACCAATCAGGTTTTCCTGTTCAAAAATCCCCTGCCACCCGCCGATACCATCAAGCCGAGCAAGCAGTTCGCGGATTCTCTCGTAACTGACCGCTTTACCGGTATGGCGATCGACCACCAATTTTTCGGTTTCTAACCCGATTCCCCAATCTGATCTGGGACGTGCACCACGCAATAAAAAATCCGTCAGTTGTTGCGTGTTCGTGATCAACTGCTGGTTGGAAGCGTTACTTAAATTCGGATGAGGAGACATGAACAGAAACCTTTTGCAAAAGAAAACGTCAGCTTATGCTGACTCTAGATATAGTGCAATAGCATTTGTTATGGTGTTAAAAATCTGGGTAAATTCTTTTTCGTCCTGTTCCAACAAAGTGATCCGGAAGCCCCTCTCATCAGTACAAAATGACGAAATAGGGACGACACAAATTCCTGTTGAGGCCAGCAAATAATAGACGAAGCGTTTATCGCTCAAGGTTCCTGGTTGATTCACCAGACCCTCAACCAACTCACGCACTTGGGGGTTGTCGATGGGTAAGGTCTGCTGGTTGTTGAGCCGATCTGCTTCAAAAACAACGCTCATATAAAACGCTCCATTGGCGCGGTTCACTTTGACGCCTGGAGCTTCTTTTAAAAGATTGTAGGCGATATTCGAATGACGCTCATAGCGGCTCCTCCGCTCTGCGAGATATTTAGGAAATTCAGGGTTGCTGAGGATCAGGGGGATCGCCTTTTGAGGCAGTGTCGTAGAACAGACTTCAACCATTTTTGAATTCACAATACTATCGATATAGCGACTGAACATTTCATCTTTATCGACATTGTAAACCTCAATCCAACCACAACGTGCACCCGGCCACGGAACATCTTTACTGATGCCCTTCATCGCAATCGCAGGGAGATCACCGACCAGATCAGAAATGGGTCGCGTTGCCGTGCCGTTATAACAAAGGTTATGGTAAATCTCATCGCAAATGAGAAACAGATCGTATTCCTTACAGATCGAGATAATCTCTTGTAAGATACGTTCAGGGTAGACGGCTCCGGTTGGATTATCCGGGTTGATGATCAAGATCCCCGATATAGCTGGATTATATTTAACCGATTGACGTAAATCATCCATATTGGGGTACCAGTGGTTATCGGGATCCAAACGGTAAGTGATCGGTTTCTGCCCCGCATGCGCCCCCTCAGCAGAGGAATGGGTAGAGTATGTTGGTGAGGGGCCAATAACCCGTGATTCACGTTTCAACATGCCATACACTTTGTGAATTGCATCTCCGAGCCCGTTAAAAAAGATAATATCTTCAGCACTAATCTGAGCCTTGCCGCGCTGATTGGTTAAATCGGCTAAAAACTGCCGAGTCTCCAGCAACCCTTTGGTGGCACTGTAGCCATAGGAGCAGTCTTTCATCGTCAAACCGGAAACAATCTCTTTTATCCACAACGGGATATGCTCCCCCTTCGCGACCGGATCACCAATATTTTCCATATTGGTTTTCATCCCGAACCGGTTCAATTCTTCAGCGATCTTGACAATAGCGCGGATTTCATAGGTCAACTCGCCAGCGCCGATATGAACAATATTATTACGCATCTCTTCACTCCCTAAAGGCCCGATGGCTAAACACAATTTTCATCCAACCAGAATTGGTCTTAAATGAAGACCATATCGCCGAGGATGGAATTTGTGCGCCGCCAACAAAAAAAAGGCCATGGACGAATTGTCCATGGCCTCAGGTTCATTTATTGACACACCCGTGCAGCTCACCTCTGATGGTGATGGACAATTCTCAGGCCGATGTTCGCCGCCTGTAACGCTCGAGTTGCCGCTGCTGCTCTTTTCATCATTTACAAATCCTGTTCAAGCAAAGTTTTATCTGAATTATCATATGGTCATAATCATGTCAAATTATTTACAACAACACCATCAACAAACTTAAGGTGACCACACTGGCCAAGGTCGAAACAACTACCACCGAAGTCACAAACTCAGGAACAATATTATTCTCTTTAGCGATGATTGCAATCAAAATAGCCGCGGGCATCCCCGCCTGTAAAATCCCCGCCGCACTCTCTACCGGAGTCAGCACAAATAGAGTTGACACCAACAGTGCCACCAGAGGAGTCAGTCCCAACCGTATGCCAGTGCCAATCAGGACATCTCCAGTCAAATGAACCTTACCTTGCTCGCGCAGTTGAAGACCTAAAGCAAAGAGCATGACCGGAATCATCGCATCAGCGAGTAAACCGATCATCCGGTCAGCCATCAAGGGGATCTCTATTCCCCCTGTTGACACCAGTATCGCGGGAAAAGTTGCCCAGAGAGCTGGTGTTTTCAACACTTTCCAGAGCGCACCACGACTACCGCCATGGGCCCAACCAGCAATACCGACACTAATAATAAAAGCGCTGATTGAGATGGCGACAAAGTAAATAGTCGCCGGCGGGACAGCAACCTCACCTAAACGGAACCGAATCACCGCTAAACCATAATTGCCGACGTTGCCAAATGCAGCAATCATAACAAATGCAGCGATGGTCTCCTTTGAACGACCAAGAGCTCGCCCAATCCCCCCAGCAACAAAGACCGCCAGCAGGTGGGTCATAATAATAAAAGAGAGCATCTTGGCAACGCTTGATAATGGCACCGCTGCGGTACTGATCGACTGAAAAATAAAGGCAGGAACAAAAACATAATAGGCCACCCGCGTCAATGTCTGAGCTTGCAACTGTAACCGTCCGCCAAGGAAAGCACCAAGGAGGATAATCCCAAAAACGGGGAGAATGACATTAACAAAAACGATGATGAGTTCGGACATAAAAGACCTGTCAACAAGCAAACATGGTGGCCAACATCTCAGCTAGCTTAGGGTAAAAAACACATACTATCGTCTTTCTTTTTCTGTTGTCTCATAAAAAAAAGCTCCCAACAAAATAAATGTTGGGAGCTTTTTCATGTCAGCTGTAAAAAACCAGCTTATTTATCACCATCAAAAATCATTTCTGACAGTTTTTTATACATATCAAAACGATCAACTGTCACCTTGTTGGCCTCAACCATCAGAGTTTCAGCTGCATCCGGATTGATTTTCTTGAGGACACGGTAACGGTTTTGTTTCTGAGCGTAGTCCTCAAAGGATATTGTCGGCTCTTTACTGTCGAGTTGCAGTGGGTTTTTACCTTCGGCACTCAAACGCGGATCATAGCGATAGAGTGGCCAGTGACCTGAGGCAACAGCTTCTTTACAACCATCAATAGCAGTGTTCATCGCAATGCCGTGGGCAATACAATGGCTGTAAGCAATAACCAACGATGGGCCATCATAGGCATCGGCTTCGATGAATGCTTTGACAACCTGAGCCGGGTTCGCCAAAGAAACTTTGGCAACATAAATATTCCCATAGGACATGGCAATCATCCCCAGATCTTTCTTTGGCTGGGTCTTCCCACCGGCAGCAAACTGAGCTACGGCACCCAAAGGTGTCGCTTTGGAAGCCTGACCACCGGTATTGGAGTAAACTTCAGTATCCAGGACCAGCACGTTAACATTTTCGCCAGAAGCCAGGACATGATCAAGACCGCCGTAACCAATATCATATGCCCAACCATCACCACCATGAATCCAGACAGATTTGACAATCAGGTATTCGATATTGACAAGTAGAGGCTTGGCGGTTTCATGGGTACATTTTTCAAGAATTTTCTGCAACTTAACAACGCGTGCACGTTGCGCCTCAATCTCTTCTTGTGAATCCTGAAGTGAATCGAGAATTTCGCGTTTCAGACCCGCAGTCCCTACGCAAGCCGCACAACCGCAGCTGATGTTCTCTTCCAGCAGTTCTCTGGCATAAGCAGTCGTTTTGTCGACAGCTAGACGCATGCCATAACCAAACTCGGCATTATCCTCAAACAGGGAGTTACTCCATGCTGGCCCGAGACCATCTTTTCGGGTTGTCCAAGGTGTGGTTGGTAAGTTACCACCGTAGATCGAGGAGCAACCAGTGGCATTGGCAACCAACATCCGGTCACCAAACAGCTGGGAACAAAGTTTGACAAATGGAGTCTCTCCACAACCGGCGCAGGCACCGGAGAATTCAAACATCGGTGGCAGCAACTGGCTCCCTTTGAGACTTTTCCTGTTAATCAACGCAGGATCGGTATCAGGGAGATTGAGGAAGAACTTGAAGTTTTCTGCTTCAGATTCGCGCAATGGAGCCTGGAAGACCATATTGATCGCCTTCTTGCTCTCATCATCCTTGCTCTTCGCTGGGCAATTGTAAATACAAGCGCCACAACTTGTACAATCCTCAGGTGCAACCTGCAGGGTGTAACGCTTGCCTTCCATGTCTTTGCCTTTTGCAGCAGTGGACTTGAAGGTTTCAGGAGCACCATCCAGCTCTTTTTCATCATAGATCTTCATCCTGATGGCTGCATGGGGACAGACAAATGAACAGATCCCACACTGAATACAGAGAGAATCATCCCAGCAAGGAATATTAACGGCGATGTTCCGTTTTTCAACCGCTGCTGTTCCGGTGGGGAAAGTACCATCGACGGGCATTGCCGACATGGGGAGTTCATGACCCAAACCATCAATAATCGGTCCGAGAGTATTTTTAACCGTATCTGAGTAGCTGCCCCATTGTCCGGTCTTCATTTCAATGGCGCTGTCTGCAGTCGCTGGGACGGTCACTTCAGCGATACTTTCCAGAGCGACGTCAACAGCCTGCTTGTTCATGTTGACAACTTTTTCACCAGCTTTACCGTAAGACTTGACCACGGCTTCCTTGATTTTTGTCACCGCCTGAGTTTCGGGAATGATTCCGGAAATCTTGAAAAATGCGGTCTGCATAATGACATTAATACGTGGACCAAGACCGATTTGCTCACCGAGACGAATGCCATCAATAACAAAGAACTTCAAATTCTTATCGATAATCTGTTGCTGAACCATCTTCGGCAAATGGCCCCAGATCTCATCTTTGTTGTAGGGTGCATTGAGGAGGAAGGTCGCGCCGTCCTTGGCGTTTCTGAGCAGGTCATATTTTTCCAGGAAGGAAAAGTTATGGCAGGCAACAAAGTCAGCCTGAGAAATAAGATAGGTATTTTTAATCTCCTTATTCCCAAAGCGTAGGTGAGATGTTGTCATGCTGCCAGCTTTTTTCGAATCGTAAACAAAGTAAGCCTGAACCTTATTATCTGTAGATTCACCAATAATTTTGATCGAGTTTTTATTGGCGCCAACAGTTCCGTCAGACCCTAAACCGTAGAACATGGCGGCATAGCCATCAAAAGGAACACGGAAATTACTATCGAAATCAAGGCTTTCACCCATGACATCATCTTCGAAACCAATAATAAAGTGGTTCTTTGGCTTATCCTTCAGCAGGTTATCAAGAACGCCTTTACACATACCGGCATTAAATTCAAAAGAACCCAAGCCATAACGTCCACCAACAATCGTCGGGTAACCTGAGAAGTTGACTAAGCCATCAACCATACCTTCGCCAATGGCAGTTCTAACAACTTGATAGAGGGGCTCACCGATTGAGCCAGGCTCTTTAGTCCGGTCGAGAACAGCGATTTTTTTCACCGTAGCAGGCAATGCCTTACAGAATTGCTCGATCGGGAAAGGCAGGAATAGACGAATCTTGATCAATCCAACTTTTTCGCCCTGGGCGACCAGATGTTGAACCGTCTCTTCCATGGCCTCACAACCGGAACCCATCATCACCACAACACGCTCAGCATCCGCAGCACCAACATAGTCGATCAGATTGTATTGACGACCAACACGCTTGGCGAACTTATCCATCTGCTCCTGAACGATCCCAGCAACTTTGACATAGTAAGGGTTGACTGTCTCACGGCCCTGGAAAAAGACATCAGGGTTCTGAGCCGTACCACGCAGCTGTGGATGATCTGGTGATAAGCCCCGCTGACGATGTGCGGTGACCAATTCATCGTCGATCATATGGCGCATATCATCCATAGACAGCTCTTCAATCTTCTGGATTTCGTGAGAAGTACGGAAACCATCGAAGAAATGGAGGAAAGGAACACGGGATTCCAGAGTTGCCGCTTGAGCGATCAGAGCAAAGTCCATAACTTCCTGAGGGTTGTTAGAACAAAGTTGCACCCACCCTGTAGAACGACAAGCCATAACGTCTGAATGATCACCAAAGATGGACAGTGCTTGAGCTGCAATAGCACGAGCCGAAACATGGAAAACCGTCGGGGTCAATTCACCGGCAATTTTGAACATGTTGGGAATCATCAACAGCAACCCTTGAGAAGCGGTAAAGGTTGTTGTCAGCGCTCCTGCTTGCAGAGCACCGTGAACGGTACCAGCCGCTCCGCCTTCAGACTGAAGCTCAACAACTTTGGGAACTGTCCCCCAGATATTTGTATTGCCAACGGCACTTTTGGCATCGGAGATTTCACCCATAACGGATGACGGGGTGATTGGATAGATAGCAATAACCTCATTGGTCGCATGAGCAACATGCGCCGCAGCGGCATTACCATCAATATTAACCATCTTTCGAGACATACTTACCTCCTTGTACAGTGAATAAAGTGTGAGTCCTGATGTATCGAGGAACCCTCGGCTCTTTTCTTATCTAGCCACCAATAAACAATTGTGAATCAGAATGCCCGGCGACCAGCAACGGCCTGCTGGACGGTTCCGGCGTCAATATATTCGAGATCGCTACCAGAGGGGATTCCATGTGCAAGTCGGGTCACTTGAATCCCCTTTTCTCTACATAGCTTTGCCAGATAGAGTGCTGTCGCTTCACCCTCTACGGTGAAGTTCGTTGCTAGAATAATTTCTTCAATCGGTTCGTGTTCTAACCGGCGTAATAGTTGTGGAATTTTAAGATCATCGGGACCAACTCCATCTAACGGCGAAAGCGCACCATGAAGGACATGATAAAGGCCAGAGTAAGAGTGGCTACGTTCAATTGCTAAAAGATCCTGAGGTTCCTGAACAATACAGAGGCAATGCTGTTCACGAGTTGAGCTTTTGCATACCTGACACAGGCTCCCCTCTGCAATGTGGTAACAGCGCTGGCAAAAACTGACATTGCGCCGCATCTCCAACAAAGCAGAAGCCAAAGCCTCAACATCATTCTCAGTGGTGCGCAATAAATAAAAGGCTAAACGAGCTGCTGTCTTCCTTCCGATGCCTGGAAGTTTGCCCAGCTCGGCCTCCAACCGGGCAAAAGACGGGAGCGAGTCTAGCATTAAATTCCTCCTAGATCCAATAGTTTAAGGCGCTTTGAAAGTCATTTCCTGCGAAACTGGACGGCCAAAAAATTCAACCTAAAATTAGTGGTCTAGTGGTCTGACCAAAGAAAACTTTACCACGGTGTCAAAAATAATTACAACCCTAAATCTCCACCGCGCGAGAGAACCTCTATGTTGCTAGAGGACAAAACATTGCTATGCGCACCCGGTGCCCCCAAAAAGGGACAGGGGCTGCTCACCGAGCCCCCACCTTGTCTACGCTGAAAAAAGTGGCTGTCGTTAGAACATTCCGGGGATATTCATTCCACCGGTGACCTTGCTCATCTCCCCCTGAACCATCTCCTGACTTTTTTTGATCGCTTCATTGACCGCAGCAAGGACCAGATCTTGGAGCATTTCTACATCTTCGGGATCGACCACATCTTTCTCAATTTTCAGATCAAGAAGCTGTTGTTTACCGTTCGCACGAGCCGTTACCATGCCACCTCCAGCAGTGGCTTCAACTTCTTTATCTTCCAATTCCTGTTGAATTCTGGCAATTTTAGCCTGCATTTGCTGGGCCTGCTTCATGATGTTTCCAAGTCCTTTAGCCATTTACTTTAATCCTCCACGATGTGAATATGATTTATGTCGGGATAGAACGACATGACCACCCCAATATTGTTGACATTCATTACTCAGTATAAACATTACCAGGGGCTTTTTTAAACAAACCCCTTATCAATCGGCTTAACATCTTCAATTTCCCCACCAAAGATATTCAGAGCGGACTTCACTATCGGATGCTCGACAGCATTTTCCCGCAACTTCTTTTTCCGATCACTCTCCTGTTGTACCCGCTCTGCATGCAATGATAAGGGAGCTTTCTCCCCATTCGCAACTTTTTGCACCTCGACTTTCACTGCGGTGGAAAAATATTCCGCTGCGAGAATCTCAATTTCATGGCACATTTCACTATCAGCCAAGCTGAGATACATCCCCGGCATACCGATCTGTAAACGGGGGAGGTCCAGAAGCAATAAGCTCGACTGTTCAAGCAACGAAGAGATCCTTGGCTTACGTCGACTTTTTACAAAGTCGACCAGACCAGGCCAATTCTTATCGCCATTCCCAGTTGTCGGTAAGGTGACCGATGGTTCTAACGGAGGTTCTTCTGCCAGGGGAATATCAGCAGATTCTGGCACAGCAACCGGCTCTACCGGTCGTGGTTTTTGTACCGGGGCTGCAACAGCAACGCCGGAAGAAAGTTTCTTTTCCAGATCTTCCAAGTGCTTGATAAGCGTAGCAACTTCAATACCTGTCGGTAGATCGGCCAACTTGACCAGCACCATTTCCATCGTCAACCGGGGATAGTTAGAGACAGCGAGATCAGCCTCAGTACGGATCAGAGTTGCTAATAGTCGATGTAAGTCCTCCAACGATGCCGGATCGGCCAGGGTCTTTATCTCCTCCAGCTCCGACTCTCCCACGTCAATCAGATCACCCGGATGCTCCACAACTTTAACGACAACCAAAGCACGAACCAATTCAACCAGTTGCTGACAAAACTGCCGGAAAGAGTGGCCGTGCTCATCAACCTTCTGCACTAAATTCAGTAGCTGAGCCGCCTCCCGTTGCAAAATGGCCCTGACGGTCGCCAACAGCAGAGCCCGGCTGACCAGACCCAACAAGCCTTGCAGTTCCTCATCACTGACCTTATCCCCACAAAAAGCGATAACCTGATCCAGCGTCGACAACGCGTCACGCATACTGCCACCACCACTGCGGGCAATAATCGCCAGTCCCGACTCTTCAATCTGAATATTTTCCTGATCGACAATAAAACGGAGGCGCGCCTGCAATGGCGTTAAGCCAATCTTCTTGAAATCAAAGCGTTGACAACGAGAAAGAATCGTGATGGGGATTTTATGTGGTTCGGTTGTCGCGAAAATAAACTTGGCGTGAGCTGGTGGCTCTTCCAGGGTTTTCAATAAGGCATTGAATGCATTTATTGAAAGCATGTGGACTTCGTCAATGATAAATATTTTATAGCGCGACTGCGATGGCAGGTAGCGGATGTTTTCACGCAGTTCCCGGATATCATCGACACCGGTGTTGGATGCACCATCAATCTCCAGAACATCGATCCCCTGCCCCTTGGTGATCTCAACACAAGAAGGACAGACACCACAGGGGTGTGTCGTGGGTCCTTCCTGGCAATTCAAGGCTTTTGCAAAAATTCTGGCAGCGGAGGTTTTGCCGACACCACGAGCACCAGTAAAAAGAAAGGCGTGGTGAACCCGATCAGAAGTAATGGCATTTATCAATGTCTGGCTGACATGTTCCTGCCCAACCAGATCCTCAAAGAGCTGAGGGCGCCATTTGCGAGCAAGAACCTGATAAGACATAATCATTCTCCAGGACAATAAAATAGGGATAAACAGAATCTGGCTGAGGATTTTTTACTGCGATCGCTTTCAGCCTGACCTCACCTGAAGGGCACAGCCTCCAGACAAAATTACCGGTACAAGTGACAGCCAGGCACTCCCGCGGCACACGGCCAAAACCGTTACCGCTGCTCCCTTCCGGGCCTGACGGAGTTCGCGGTCGTCCGTTGCGCGGGACCCGGCTGTCACTTCTACCGGCAATTGATGACCGGAATCTTAAAAAGATATTTTTAGCTACAACGCAAAATTCGAGATTAATTACAATCTAACTAGAAACAAGGTCGTGGAATTGCAACCCACACGGGAGATTAAGCCATTCTGAAATTAAAAGAAAAACCCGTGATTTTGAAACTGTCCCTTGTCAGCATCTACCGAACTTGCAAGACTGATCAAAAATGTTTAGCTGCAAGGCGGACGAAATCTACTGAATAAGTCGTACCGCTAGGTACGTCGTTGAAGTAGATTCAGGACAACACCGCAGATGAGCGTTTTTCATCAGTCCTAAAACTATGGCGGAGAGGCGGGGATTCGGTCACTCCGTCATCGACATCACGTCGATTCCTGCGTCACCTCCCCTTCACTCACTGTCGCGGCCATCCCTGGCCGCTTCTCTGACATTAAGTCAGCGTTCGTTCCGCTTCGAATCCCCGCTAGAAATCTACCATATTTGCACAACGCGAGGTTGTTGCAGAAAGATGATCTTTTTTATTCTAAATGGCGGAGAGGCGGGGATTCGAACCCCGGGTAGCGTTAACTACACCCGCTTTCCAGGCGAGCACCATCGGCCTCTCGGTCACCTCTCCGCGAATTGCAGACATTACACTAACAGATTGGAGGCTGTAAAGAGCTTTTTCAGCTTTGCTCCGTTGCATAACGACCGTTAATCCGGTAGATGAAAGCCAGAATTTCTGCGACAGCCTGAAATAATTCTGCAGGAACCTCCTCGCCGACGGGGATTCGCCCGAGAACTTCCAGCAAGTCGGGATCCTGAACAATATCAACGCCGGCCTCTTTAGCTGCGGCAATAATTTGTTGAGCCAGATCACCGCTGCCGCTGGCGACAATCTCTGGAGTCGATGTTGGTCGGCGATCGTAGCGAAGAGCAACAGCCTGGAGCTTATTCTGATCTCGATCAATCATAAGGGTCAGAGCCTTTCGTCCAACATATTGAACGATTCGGGCAACAAACGTTGCTGGAGTTGTCGCGCGGGCAATTCTGCATTGGCACCAAAACTAACCCCCTGCAACTCTACAGCTTCAAGCGATTCCTTCAATTCATCGGCACAACTTCGCAAATAGCTCATTTTCTCCTGATCCTCACCGGCTAACCGCAAGTGCAATCTCTGTTTTTCGTAAAGCATGTCAATACGGACATTCCCAAGCGCAGAAAGCCGCAAAGATAACGACATCTGTAGTGGAGGCTCACCGTCCTCGTCTTGACAATCTTCACGGGACTGTTTTTCTGCCAACAAATAACCCTCTTCCAACTCGTTGAAGGGTAAAGGTAAAAACGTCACCTGCTCTTCAGCCAACTTTGCCTTACAGAGCTGAAACAGCTCAATCCGATGCAGAGGCTCCTTCACATCGCCCCCGAAATCTTGCTGCAATTTCAACAGGCTCAGCTTCAAACTATGCAAGGCATCTCGATCCTTCCCCCGCAGCAGTTCTGCTTCAAGATGAACCCCGAACAACTGCGATAGCACCCCGAGTTGCCCCCCTTGAGGAGCGCTTGGCCGTTGTGCGATCAGCTGCTCCAATTGTCCTATCATCATATCAAAACCAGGAAACGTCTGCGATAACGGCTGTAAACGACTGTGCAACCCTTCCAGCCGCCCCAGTAATTCAGGAGAAACACCCTGACGTTGATCTTGAGCTTGTTGCACTTGAGACAGTAACTGCTTTATCGCCGTGGAGAGAGTTGCCACATTCGCCGACTCTTGGGGCGAGGGAATTGCCCTTACGGCCTCAGATCCAGAGATAACAGGTTGCTTGAGCTCCCCCGCAACAACAGAGGTCTCTGTTGCGACCTGCCTCTCTATTTGGACAAGAATTTGTTCCACCTCCCCGGATAATTGTGGTGAAACCTGGGGGTGTTGTTGCAGTTGTCTGAGGACAGAGACCAGTAGCTGGCGTTGTGGTGCCAACAACTGTGGGACTTGGTGTAATGGAGCCAACAGCTTTCGGGTTGTCGCATACCAGTTTTTGAGCTGAGCTCCATCGTCGCGCTGTGGTAATAGCGACAATTGCCCCTGCAAAGCCTTAATCACCCCCATAAAAACCGGAGACAGCCCTGCAGAGATCCGCTGTCCATCCCCCTGAAAAACGATTTGCTGCGAAGGTGGAGCGGGAGATGAAACCCCAGAGCTCTGACCGACTTCAGCTGACAGCAACTGTTTTAACTGGGCCACAATCATGTCGATCTGTGCCTCAATCTGAGCTGAACCGGCCGGAACAAGGGGCAATAGTTGTTGCAACTGATGATAAACTTGCTTCGACGCGACCGATTCCATCTCTTGCTGAGGCAGTTGCTGTAACTGCGCGACCAACTGATTCCAGTCAAATGGGCGCGTCAATAACGGCAGAGATTGATTCAATCTGGAACTGACAGAGTCGGCAAGGACTTGGAACTCCAAATGGGGTTGGGTTTGCAACACCTGCAAATTGACCTTTTGACCAACCTGCAGCTCCTTCTCCCCCCGCGCCAGATAAAGCTGTCGGTCAACTTCCAAAACAACCCGATCCAGCTCCCGACGGACAACCACCCCTTGAAGCATCTGACCAAGGTTCAGGCCAGGGGCCTCACTCGCAACAGGACCTGATGAAACAGCTGGCGACACAACAAACAAATTTGCAGGTATTTTCGAATTCACTGTTGTCATGGTGACTTTTCGACCTTCAGGGAACAAAGTTTACTTTTTCACTGGAAATATAACACACATCCCAAAATTCACTCAGAACAGACCATCGAACCAACCCCTGGCTTCATCGTCAAAATACCGACAAAAGTCAACACAGCAAAGCAACATTCCCTGCAATCATGTCATAAAACTGACAGAAACAAGGGCAGCAGCTGTTTTTACTGGTTTTTTCAACTTGGCATAAATTTCGCTTTAGGAGGATAGGACGTTTCACGAAAATATTCATGTGGGCTGCAATTAGAGCTAAAGAATATCTAATAATATGCCGAAAGTAGAGACAATGAATCATATCATCGATATTTCTGAGGGGCAGAAAGACAAGCGAGTGATGAATACAACGGCTCTGATTATTGCCAACAATAAAGATAAAAAAGATCAACTGATCAACCACCTCACTGCAACTGGTCTTTTTCAGCAAATCAAGCCATTAGGCTCCTCGGATGACCTGTTTCAACATTTAAAATCCAAACCTGCGGACATGGTGTGTTGGGCAATCGAGAATGAGGGGCAAAAAGCCACCTGGATTAGCAAACTCCATGCTAATGAAAAATGGCATGACCTCCCTCTGATCGCCTTCGCTGAGGACCAACAAGGTCTCCTCAATGGATATCAACTGGGAGCCAGTGATTCTGTTTATGTTGAGATCGATCCAATCGAACTGAGTGCACGGATGAATCGCCATCTGGAACGGTGGCAACGCCTTTTGGAGCTGCGACAAAGTAAAGAGCAACTACAAAAAATGGCGTTAACCGATCCACTGACGAAATTGGGCAACCGCGCCACCTTTGACATGAGTATCAAACAGGCATCGGCCTGCTCACAACGCTCAGGTGTCCCCTACTCACTGTTAATGATAGATTTAGATCATTTCAAACGATTTAACGATACCTACGGTCATCAAACCGGAGACTCTGTGCTCCGCCTGGTCGCTGACGCAATCCAGACCTCTGCGAGAAATGCAGATATCTGCTGTCGTTATGGCGGTGAAGAATTTGCGGTTATTCTTCCTGACACCAAGGGAAATAACGCCGAAGTTCTGGCTAAGAGGATCCACAAACAGGTCGCAAAAGTTTCCCAGCAACAACCGGCAGGACGGCTACCGATCACTATCAGTATCGGCATCAGCTGTGCTAACCGGGGGAGCAATATCCATCCGGCTCAACTCATTGAAGAAGCGGATCAAGCCCTCTATCAAGCGAAAGAGAATGGTCGGAATCGAACTGAAGTGTGGCAAGCGACGGATATCATCTCCAGGGTTTCCTCCTTCGACTATACTGCTGCGCCACAACTCGCTTTTGGCTCCTACTAAAACACAGGGGACAGAATTAATATCCTGTCCCCTGTGGATTGTAATATTCAGAGATACTCGCACAGGTCAATGATCTTAGGGATCAATGACGTGCTGGATTCAGATGATAGCGTCACCAATAAGCTTCACCCGCAAGCGCAATTGTTTCCGCTGTTCAGCCAAGCAATAAGCGATGATTGCATCCCGATCGTCATCCTCGATATCGACAAAGGTCAACGCAACCTGCCTGTTCCCCTTATCATCATCATAATTAGAGACAACCTCACCGACGCATTCAACGACTGTGGACTGCGGAGCATCGATAACGATCTCCAACCCAAGTTGGGTTCCGGTTTTAATTTTTTCGGAAACGGGCAACCGCAAGCCGCCACCACTAATATTTACAGGGGTCTGTACCGACTTGGCTGATGGATGTTCCTCGTTGATAATCCAGTAACTGACAGACAAATCCGCATCAACCCGAAAATAGCCCCGTTTTTGGATATAGGCGAACGATTCAACCATCTCAAGCAGCAATTTTGCTTTCTCAACGACGGTATTAATCTTCGCTTTAATTGATTTGTTTTCCCCAGCGACGTCAAAACCAACGAAACAAAACTCTTCATGATTTAGCAGTTCCGGATTTAATTGATCAGGGAGAAAGGTGACTTCGAAATGGGGGGAAGTCGTCGTCTTGGCAACAGCGTCTAAGGCGATTTTATTACCGTCGAGCAGTGGCAGAGAAACTTTAACAACACGGTAATCTTTTAATTGTCTCAGTACAGACATAAAGGAACCCTTGGCAGATCGAAACGACTGGACTGTAAGTTGAGTTAAACAACTCCACGCACATGCTGTTGCCGTGTGGCAGGAATTTGATGGTATCCAGAAACAGCCACTCGTCCATCTTTGATCTGTGACAACTCATGCGCAGTAACGGCCATCATGCCACGGATTCTTGGCAATAGCAAATGGTTCAACTCAACGATTTTTTCCAGCAGACGGGCCCGTTCCAGAAACAGAGGATGATCTTGCCAATAGGTCGATGTATGGGGAAAAATTTCAAGAAAAATACGATCATTCAACCCGGCCTCATCCTGGAGTTCTTGCAGTCGCTCAGTATAGATGTGCAATTTTTCAGGATCAGCCTTCAACAACAACTGATCAAGTTGGCTTGCATGTTCAATAATCTGCCGGTATTGCTCTATCGATTTTTTTAGGCATGTTTCCATAAAACAACCTTCAAACAATCTTCCATTAAGTGTGCTTTTCCCAACGGGCCTGATACCATCATCTCACCAGTGGAGAAGGTTTGCCAACGTCTCAAAATGCAGCCGCTACGTGTCTGACTTCCGGTTCCGTCTTTGCCACTTGCTGCGCGCCACCCCGGTTGATCTCAATAGCTTCAACCCAGGTTTCACGCAATCCGGTCAGAAGATTTTCAACCGTTTCCAACGCTTTGCGATCATTCTGCAAATTTGCTCTGGTCAATTCACGAGACATAAACCCATACAGACCATCGAGATCAGCTGCGATATCTCCGCCAACCTCATGGTTGAGAGTGTTGGAAAACTCACAGACAATAGCCATTGCCCGGCTGATCTTTTCCGCTTGAACTTTACGATTTTCCTGCTCCATTGCCAATTGCGCCTGCCGACAAAAACGGATAGCACCATCGTAAAGCATAATCAAAATTTGTTCCGGAGAAGCGCTCAAGATCTGATTGTTCTGATATTGATTCACGTATGCATTCATTTTAGTTATTCCCCGTTAGCATATTATTCAGCATATCCATTTGTTGAGTAAGAAAAGAACTTTGACTGTTCATGCCACTGATTATATTTTCAAGAGCCGTATACTGTTGACGCATAGTCGTCTCTCGTGAAGTCAAACGCGCCTCAATCTGTTCGATACGATTGTCGATTCGCTTAAGATTTGACTCTGTACTCTTTTCCGTTCCTGCCAAAACCCCATCAATGGAATCAGTAATATCTTCTAAGTAATTTTGAAACTTAACCGCAACCCCGTCATTATCACCTTCGCCAACAAGAAGTTTTTCAACATCAGCCAAATTGTTCTGAATCGCATCGGTCAACATCTCATCATCGAGCGCTAAAGTTCCATCTTGCTGGGTTTTTAACCCCAGTTGAGACAAAGCTGCAAAGCTGCCACTATTATCAATTGTCGTCGTCAATAATCCCTGGAGTCGACGCTTAATAACATTCACACCGGAGTCGCCATTCAAAATGCCACCGGATGAACCGTTGATTGTTGACTGACTATTGATAAAACTAGCGACTTCATTATAACCCGTAACAAAAGATTGAATTTGCGACTTAATCGCGATTTCGTCAATCCCGACAGAGACAACGGTTGTTGTCCCTTCTTCAGCCTCAAGCAAATCCAAACTCAACCCAGGAATCGCTTCGGTCAGCATGTTATCGTCGGAATAGATATCGATACTGTCGACGCGAACATGAGCTTGCGTCGCCGCTTGTGTCTCAATCAAATTAAAAGGGGAATAGTTACTGTCGGTCAGAGCCGTTGCTGCGATCGTCTCATCACCACTGAGTGAAATAACATAATTATCGCCATCAGCCACCACTGAAGCCGTCACCCCCGTGGTTGCTGTTTCAGCGTTAATCGCTTCCATAATACTAGTCAGTGAATTGGTTGTATCGCTGAGAGTAATAATATCGCCAGTAGAAAGGGTCAGGGTGCCATTACCAAAAATCTCAGCATCCTGATCTGAAAATCCTCCAGATTCTAACTGACTGCTGATATCACCATCATAATTGGATAATGCTGATGTCAGCGTAAACCCGGAAGCAACATTCTCACCGGTTAAAACCAAACGGTAAGGACTATCTGTCCCATCATTAATAATCGATGCGTTAACACCCGCATCAGCATCATTGATGGCTTGGACAACACCTTCGAGAGAGTTATTGGTTTCATCGATTGTGATGCTTACGGCCTCATTGTCTCCGACCGTCAAAGTTAATTCCCCAAGGGAAAAACCGTGAGCAGACTTATCTGCATAACCTTGAGATACATTTTTTTGCACCTGAGCCAGAGAGACAACTTCAACCTGATAACTGGTTCCCGCCAAAGCATCGGTATCGGCACTGACTGAAAAAAAATCTTCACTTGTCGAAGTGACCGATTTTTTCAGCAAATCCTCTGAAGAACCGAGGTCTTCAATCCGAGAAAGAAAATTCGTCAACTTGGTATCAAAGGTGGTATACGCATCTTGACGAGTGGTAAACCAGGAGCGATCGGACTCTAAACGCTCAACCGGTTGACGTTCAATCTCCATCAACTGGTCAATGATGGCATTTGTATCCAAGCCTGTGGCTAAACCGCCAAATGTTATAGACATCAATCTCTCCCTTCAACCAACAAAAATCCGACTTTGTCAGAATCAACCTGCTGTGTTGACGAGGTTGCCACGCAGACTTGCCAACGATTCTTTCAAATCCAAGATCTCTTCTGCTGGGACCTGACGAATCACCTCATCACTCTCACGATCAACAATCTTGACCACCAACTCATCATTACGCTCATCATTTTCAAAGCGCACACTGTAAAGACCTTCTTCTGCTAAGGCCTTAATCTGGCTAAGCAGTTCTTCTGGCTGAACCTGATTTTTTTCAACGGCTTCGCTTTGCACCAGATCGGCAGCTTTGTTCCTACCATCTTTGACCTGCTCAGCCCCCTTACTTAACTGAGTTTGTGCTGATCCCGTCAAACTGGTCGCATCAACAATCATGATTTTTCTCCCTAGTCCGCTATTATCACTCTTTGAGAAAAAACGGGGGCTGAGTCAACAGCCCCCGAAAAGCTACCCGTTCATTAGCTGAGTAAAGATAAAGCTAATTGAGGAGTCTGGTTGGCTTGCGCCAGAATTGAAACACCAGCTTGTTGCAGGATATTATTTTTCGTCATTGCCGAAGTTTCTTGAGCGATATCCGCATCAAGAATCCGTGAACGTGCTGCTGAAAGGTTCTCGGAAACATTGTTCAGGTTAGCAATAGTTGATTCAAAGCGGTTCTGAACCGCACCGAGGCCACCACGAATCGTATCGATGTCAGAGAGAGCCAAATCGATACTTTCGATCGCACTTTGTGCACCCTCAATACCAGTAATAGAGATACCATCAACTGTAGTTGTAAGAACCTCATTGCTACCGCCTGTGAGAGTTACCGCACCATCACTATCTGCAGTAAAAGTTTCAGATGAAGAAGCTGAAACAGTCACACCTGTAATAGAGGTACCTATCGCATTAGCAACAGCTGTCGAGGTTTGGTTAGCCGCAACTGTACCCAAAGTAATCGTGATGGTATTAGTACCTGATGCGTAAGCAGCACTAGTCGATGTGACAGCCCCTGCCTCAAATACAACATTGTAGGTACCATTTGCAGTTGTTCCAGCCGCAGCACCCTCAAACGACAATGAGCTAAAGGTCCCCTCAGCAACTGCGGAGGTAACAGCAATATTGCCTGCGGTTCCCAGATCAGCACCTTTGGCACTATCGATCCCAAAAGAGATCGTCTGGTTGGTCCCCGCATTAGCGCCGACTTGGAAAGTCGCGTTACTCATGGTCCCATCAATAACTGCTTTACCGTTAAACTCAGTGGTTTCAGCAATACGATCAAGTTCTGCTTTCAGCTGAATAACTTCATCATTCAGAGATGCACGGTCGGAATCACTATTGGTATCATTAGCAGACTGAACAGCCAACTCACGCATCCGCTGGAGAATATTGGTACTTTCTTGCAACGCACCTTCAGCCGTTTGCGCTAGAGAGATGCCGTCGTTCGCATTACGTGCAGCCTGAGTAAGACCACGAATTTGTGAAGTCATACGGTCAGAAATAGCCAAACCAGCAGCATCGTCCTTGGCACTATTGATCCGCAGACCAGAAGAGAGTCGCTCCATAGATGTATTAAGATCTGATTGTGATGAACTCAAGTTACGTTGAGCGTTTAAAGAAGCAACATTTGTGTTAATTGTAATAGCCATAATTTTTCCTCCATGAGTTGTGTTTGCGGGCATCCATGCCCTTATTTTCTAGTGTGGACATCCAAATGGTTGTCTGTGTTTTCCGATCTTACCTACCAGCCTGTACTCAAAGGGTCCGCAATTGTCTATCAGTCACCTCCTTAGCGTTAAATTTCCCTTTCAATAGTCTTTTCGGCATAGTGATGATATATCTTTAGTTTTTTCTTTCTCATACAGAATGCTTAACTGCCTGATATTATAAATGAATTATATTTTCATGACGAATCGATAAATAAACTTAGACTTTTTTTGGCCAAACCATTTCGTCAATTAAAGCAGAAAAAAGTTTATAACCTTCGTCATAAACCTGTTGCCATTCTTGTGCATCATTGGTGAAACACAAAAAGCGATACCAGGAGTTCAATAACAATTCGACAACCTGTAAGTACGGTTCCATGCGTCTGTCACTGTTTTGAGAAATTTTCTTGGGTAGGCTTTGGAGAAGAGAAGACCTGAAAGTGTCAATTTTTCTTGAGAATTTCCCCCAATTAAACTTTGTCATTTTTAGTTCTCGAAGCATTACCTTTTTGTACTCGTTCAACAATGCGTCCCCATCCAGTAAGTGAGGTTGCCAATGAATATCTTTTTCCAACGGCACGAACATAGATTGGATTATTTTCACATCGTTGATTTTACAATAAGGCTTCAATTCAACGTCACAGGTAAAAGCAGGAACAGCCCCATCAATACGCGCACCATCGGAGCAATTAAATACTTCAACCTGTTGTGCAACATATGCAATCGGACGTTGAGCACAAAGACGTGCCAAGTTAAAATATGACTGTGTGACAACATGCGAACCATCAAAATTCGAGGCGACTGGCAAATGGCCTGAAAACAACACGGCTCTATGTTCTGTTTCAGTTTGATACACAGAGCTTTCGGCAACATGCGTTTTCCCAGCCTCCTTAAAAGCAAAATCAAGCCCAAAAAGATAAATTTGGCTGGGCTTACACCAACAGGCAAAAGCCAAAGCCATATTTCCTGATGTTGGCGTTAAAAAAGGAACTTTATGGTTAAATTGAACTGGGTTAATTCCACCATCTTCTGGTAGCATCAATACGTCATCAAAAGAAGAAAACTTGCCCGGAATATCATTGACAGTATTGACCACCGGAACAGAAGGGTCCAACTGCAAACGCTCAAAATGACTCTCTGGCCAGGGATTGATATCGAGCGTAAATTGGAAATCTGGAGAAATCCCCGCCCCACGCAAAGCGGAAACAGCTGAATGGACCGCAAAAATAATAAACTGCTCCTGATTTTGCTTCAGCCAATCGAGATTGTCACTCAATGAAGGTCCGGCACCAACCACAGCAATACGACTTCCGACGTCCAAGGGGTGAGGATTGGAAAGAATACGCTCCCCAGCGTGAATATTTTCCATGGCATGGCTCACGCCATCCAACTGCCAGTCAGCAGGATGCCAAACATCATAGGCTTGACGCCACCGCAGGCGAATTTTTTGCACAAAAACATCCATAATATCAGATGGATATGCCGGTAAAATACGAGTCCATACGGCGCCACTAACTTTTGACTTTTGAAAAAACAACTCCAAACTCATCTCAGGTAACTCTTGACCAACGTGCAGTAATAATTCACCAAAACGCTCCTTCAGTTTTTTAAAATCCAAGAAGTAACATGATAAATTAAATCGAGCATGGTCCGGCTCGATAAACAGCGCATTTTGTAGCTGTGTCCGGCTTAAATAGTAATCAATATGCAGTCCATGATACACTCCCATAAAAATCACAGAATTCGAAAAACGTTTACCACTGGGTAAAGTTGGTAAATTGATTAAGCGATGATTCATTCGGTTGCCAAGACCAGGAAATCGAGAAAGTATAGATTTTTGAAAAAAAACAGGGAA
This sequence comes from Desulfuromusa kysingii, assembly GCF_900107645.1. GTDB lineage: Bacteria > Desulfobacterota > Desulfuromonadia > Desulfuromonadales > Geopsychrobacteraceae > Desulfuromusa > Desulfuromusa kysingii. Next base: position 158,471 of record NZ_FNQN01000001.1, on the reverse strand, counting down.
TTGTGAGTATTTCCCCTGATCTGAATAACCTTGCGCTCTACCTTCAATCAAATCTATCCAAGCACTATGAGTCCAGTCTCCGAGAGTTTCAGCAAAACGATCTAGACCAACTTCGGGGTGACATAATTCACCTGTGTTTGAATTGGTTATACTAAGAAAGTCATCCGTTACATTGATATGAAAAGGTGCGATCCCTCCAGGTCGTAGTAACTCCGCAACAGCAGGGTAGTGTTCCTTGAAAAACCTTTTATTCTTCTGATATAGGCGCTCTAAACTGTCAGCACGTTGCTGAGGTGTTAGTTTTTTTAATTGTTCAATTGCTGTCATAATTATCCCTCTAACGCTGAAGCTAAAATAGCCGATTCAGGACGAAGAATCGGTATTCCTTGCAAGATAGGATAAGCAAACATGGAATATTCACTCCAAAAACAATCTCCGACGCGTGACAAAGGGAATTGTGTCGCGGGACACGCCCACAACAAATCGGCTTCTTTATTAATCAATTTGACTGGAGGGGTCACAACAAAAGCGTAAGTTGGGTTCAGAGGATTACTGATATTTTTTAAAGGAATGATCTCATCACATGTTGCCCCACACTCTTTAATAATCTGTGGGATGTTCTTCACATATCCAAGGCGATCCATTCTCTGCCTACCTTCAGAAGAGTTTCCCTCATAATAAGGCTCAAATAAAATTAACTTTCGTCTCGATACCCTCAGAAGTTCTGTAAGCGCGACTTTTTCCTGACCTCCATTCGGTTCCAATGCATGAGATGTCCAAATCACATCAATGGCTCCATCCACAAAAGGCAACTGGAATAAATTAGCGACAAAAGGAGTTATTTTTCGAAAAACTGATTCACTGAGCTCTTCAGCAAGAAAACCTACGCCTCTAATCAATCGGCTCCAACTTATATCGCAAGCATAATAATCAGATGTTTCATTGTAGAACTTATTGGCAACCCCCGCCAATGTCGTCATTTCACCCGTCCCAACATCAAGAATAGACTCTGCATCGATACAGTACTTGTGCAATACATTAGAAATCTCAGTTGTATAGTTGAGCCAATAACGACGCTTTTCTTTCACAGCATTGATATACGAACCGGACTGAAGATCATAAGCAATCTCAATAATTTCAGGACTATTGTATTTAATATCAAACTGTTCCCTCAAAGCAGAAGTGACATTCTCTCCTTTTTTAAAAACGTCCCTTGCATGTCGAAGATCACCATAAAGCATAAAAAACCTCGTTTCTAACAATAAGGAGTGCCACATACAGCTAGAATCAAAATAGCCATTCGATACGATCCATTACCGACCAAGTCAGCGGAGTCCTCTTAACATGGAAGATGACTTTTCATCCGATAATTATTTCTAAAGATTTAGGCGCCAAACCATATGCTGAGATGACACTTCCTATGAACATCAGCAGCAATGACATTCTCAGTTCTTAAATCTTTCACTAAAGACAAAGAACACCTACTATTCATGTTTCCCTGTCGCTCGATTGACACTCATCACTGATATACCCAAAAGTTTGTCACGTTGTTTTGACATTCAGACACAATGCTTTCCGATCACGCAATTTCCCCAAAAAGTTGACAGCCAATCCATCAATACTCCGCACCTGAACAACATGCTTTTACCTCTTGCAGCTCACGATAAAACCACCGACACCTTGTTCTGAATCATTCGTTGCATATAAATCTGCTAGTCTATTAAAAGATCAAGTCCCAGCTCACAGGAGTGCCACGTTTTACCTCTCTTGTAACCCTTCTGCCCAATAGAAGCTCATAGTACTTTGGCGGTAAGCCCAACCCCGGACGAATTCTGCGTAAATTTTGCGGTGTAAGCACATCCCCAGATTTAAGGTCCTCAGCTATATATAACGAACGTCTACGCAATCGCGCCTTTTCTTCTGCGGGTGTGGGGCCATATTGAATTTTTCCTAAGGCCAACCAAGCGCGTTTGGTCTCCGCTACCAAGTTGTGCAGCGCTTCTGGTTCAAGAGAAAAAGCGGAGTCAACACCGCCATCGGCTCGCGATAAAGTAAAATGTTTCTCAATTACTGTTGCACCAAAAGCAACCGCAGCGACTGCAGCACCAATACCCATCGTATGGTCAGACAAGCCAACCTCACAATCAAAGAGATCGCGTAAATGCGAAATCGTGCGCAGGTTCGTGTTTTCAGGCGAGGCTGGATAAGTGCTTGTACACTTCAGTAGCACCAGATCTTTACAGCCTGCAGCACGAGCAGTGTCAACGGCTTCAGCGATCTCTGCTATTGAGGCCATCCCCGTTGAAATAATCAGAGGTTTCCCTGTTTGAGCAGCCTTACGAACAAGTGGAAGATCAATACACTCGAAAGAGGCAATTTTATATGCTGGTACGTTCAATGTTTCTAAAAAATCTACGGCAGTTTCATCAAATGGCGAGCTGAAACATGTCATTCCACGTGTGGCAGCTCTCTCCATGATCGGAGCATGCCATTCCCATGGGGTATGTGCCGTCTCGTACAAAGTATGCAAAGCATTTCCCCTCCACAGTGAATCCTTGTCGGAGATAAAAAACTCACCTTCTGAGATATCTAACGTCATGGTATCAGCGGTGTATGTTTGTAATTTAATTGCATCGGCGCCAGCATCAGCCGCAGCATCAACAATTTCCAAAGCTCGCGCCAACGACTGGTTATGGTTACCTGACATTTCGGCAATGACATATGGAGTTGTGGTTAAATCAATATCCTTTTGTGAAATACTTATCATTACAGACCTCAATCTCAGGCTTCTTGAATATCCCATTGGAGTGAATTACGAAAATTTTGTGCTAATTTTTTAGCTCCCTCAGTTGTGGTCGCACGAGTGACAACTTTACCAATGCGATCAGTTCCTTTTCTCAAACATGAAACCCTATCACCCTGGCTTACTGACACTTCCCACTCTAGCAAATCCTTATGGTCAGATAACTCGGTGAGAATGCTGTAGGAATGAAAAATTCCATCCTTTGGTGCCTGCAAAATATAAGCGGCACAAGCTTGAAACCATCTTGATTCCAAGTCACTTTTCAAACCACAGGCCGCTTGAATTGCAGTTCGTGTCCAATCAATTCCTGTGTGATAAAAAACAAGCTCTGGTAGACAGGTTGCTCCTATTCTGGCACCAACCTCAATAATGCGTGGTTCACCATAAAGATCAATAATCAAATCAATATTTGATGGTCCATCTTCGATACCTAATGCTTCAACACATTCCCTTACAGCTTTTTCAGCTTTTATCAAAGCTTTTCCCTGTAAAGTAGATGGAAATGCATGTCCAACTGGGATCATGTAAGGTGGAGCACTGAGTTCATCATCATGCAAGAGAACTTTAACGCAACGTCCTCCAACACTAAAAGCTTGTGCTCCGATTTCTAGCCCCTCTATAAACTCCTCAACAAGCACATCTTTTCCCCGAGTATGTTTCATGGCCTCAAGATAAGCTTCAGACACTTTAGTTTTGGTATCAACTCTGACGACCCCCCTACTACCTGAATTATCAGGAGCCTTAATTATGCACGGGAGACCAATTGCATTAACCGCCTCCACCGCTTCTATTTCATTTGCTACTGATCGGTATTTAGGCTGTGGCACACCACGAACTGAGAACGCTTTCCGTGTAAGAATTTTGTTACTACAACGATCAGCTACCGCGCGCCCACAACCCGGTAATGACAATGCATCAACAACGGAGCCAACAGTAGGAACACCTATGTCACTTTGCATTGTCATTACTCCTGACACCTTATACTTCTTTGCTATCGCAACAACCCTATCAATATCAATAATATCCACAGGCAAAGCGATATCAGCTAATGACATGCCTGGTGCAGAGGGGGCTTGATCCACGACGATAGTTTTGAGACCAAGCGCCCTACAGGACTCGATCGCGGGCACTTGACCAAAGCCTGCTCCAACAATCAAAAAATAGTTATTCATAGCTATTTTTCTTCTTTAATTTTTCTAATTGCGCTTGCAGGAGAACCCGCAATTAAAAGGTTATCACCAAAAGACTTTGTTACGACTGACCCAGCTGCAATAAGGCAACCTTTGCCAATACTAACTCCTGCGGTAACACAAACATGGGCGGCAATCCACGTTCCAGCCCCAATCTCAATCGGCAACAATTCTGAACCACCAAAACGATACGAACCGTTATTGCGGAGATGATTCGCGGCAGTAATCGAAACATGATTACCAATCAACACCTCATCACCAAGAGTTATCGGGCCATTGCCCAAGTAGCTACAAAATCCAACGTAAACATTGTCGCCTACAGTTAACTTCTCTGGTGAATAGATTAAAGCCTGTTCGGCCATTTTGAAGTTTTCCCCGTACGACAGAATCCACTTCTCATAAAGACGTCCTCTGGCTCTGTCACCAACTGAGCCCAGAGGTGTGAAAAAATTACAAAAGCGCATCAATAATCGATCAAACTTATTCATAGAACTCCAAGCCCTCTCAATACCGTACCAGAAACCCTCTCAGCGCCATTTCCATCTACCGTTTCGGAGAGGGATTTTTTCATACGTGGAATCAGGTCTTTTTCGTTTAACAGGCGATCAAGGGCATTGGTTATTTCACCTTCAATAAGGTCAGGCAAACTCCCTAAATAAATTCCACAATTTAAATTCTGCCAAGCCAATGAAGCCTTTTGATCGTCTGATATAGCAATAATAACCATGGGGACATTACAAGCAGACAATTCATAGGTCAGAGTTCCTCCAGAGGTTATTGCCACATCAGAAGTACTCATTATCTTGGTGATATCATCTGGGTTGATAATGATGTTTACATTTTCACCACAGTTCGCAATATAACGTACAAGCTCATTATTATTGGGATTTCCAGAACCACTAATCACCGTTACATTGAACTGCTCACCAAAATTATTCAGAATTTCCTTAAGAGTAAAGAGTATAGCGCCCCGATCATCTCCGCCACCAAAAACAACTAAGAGAGTTTCTATTCCATCTGACTCCTTAGGAACAACCATGCTGAACTCTTTTCTAAGAATCGCATATTTAGCACCAACCATCAGAATAGTATCGGTACGACGCATAGATGCATAAAAATCCACATCCTTAGCTCCGGGGTTTGCATACAAAAGCCAATCTGCCCAAATCGGCTTATCAAAGCATGCCTCAAATTGTAGCCATTTTACCCCAGCATCCCTCAATATGATTTGATAATCTTCATCTACCCGATAATCATCGATTACCGCTGCAATACCATTATGTGCATGGATTATGTCAACAAAAAGACTTGCATCTTCCTTTGAAGTATTCCAATTCAAAACAGGCACCCAAATCTTAAATATTCTACAATCACTCTCAGTGGCGTAAATCTTATCTGGCCCGACCATCCCGCATTCAACCCCATAATCTAAAAATGCTGAGGCTAACGCACGGCACCTTGCAAGGTGCCCAAAACCAAGTCGAGAATTTGCATTGCAACGAAATAAAATCAAGATCTATCCAATTTATTGAGAGTCTGAAACATCAATTCAGCTCTGATCCAATCATCTCCAGTATCAATATCCTGAACTAAATAGCTTGGCAAAACATATGCGCGTCCATTTGGTGAAACCGACTCTCTATTTTCGATAAAAGCATGTGCAGTACCCCAATAAAATTGGGCTGCATCATGGTAAGCAGGTTCTAAATCTTGAGATCTGGTATGACAGTACTGAGGGGAGAACCATTCAGGAAATCCAGAGGCATATATGCGAAATGCGCGCTGAATCGGATACTCAAAGGCACATGAGGAAAAAACATATTCAACGCCTGGATTGGTTACTTTTTCATACGAAGCAACCAGATCTGTGGAGCGAACAAATGGTGCTGTAGAGTATAAACAGCAGACATATTCAGGCATGCCATAGAGCTTTTCGACTTCCCGAATCGCATGATTAACAACAGGACGTGTCGCCGTATGATCATCGGCTAGCTCTGGAGGGCGCATGAATGGAACTTCAGCCCCGTAAAAATCCGCAATTTCAGCAATCTCTTCATCGTCAGTGGAGACAATAATATGCTCAAAGCAACCACTATCTTGAGCGGCCTTAATTGACCAAGCAATCATGGGCTTACCACAAAATTCTTTAATATTTTTACGAGGAATGCGTTTACTACCACCTCTCGCAGGAATAATTGCAATATTCACGGCAACAATGCTCCTCGTAGGGTTTCTACCACTCTGTCCTGCTGTTTTTCCGTCAACAATGGAAACAAAGGAAGGCTTATCGCTTCGGCATAGTAGCGCTCCGCCTCAGGGAAGTCGCCAACCCTGAACCCCATTCGCTGATAATACGGCTGGGTATGAACTGGGATATAGTGAAGGTTGACCCCAATTCCTTGACCACGCAATTGTTCAAAAACCTGTCTATGGGTCTTGGAAATTTCATTAAGCTCTAAGCGTACAACATAGAGGTGCATGCCAGAGTAGCTATCTGGATGTTGCCAAGGCACCGTCACAGGCAGTTCAGATAAGAGCTGATCATAACGTTCTGCCAATTGATGCCGTCGCTCCACATATTGATCCAAACGACTGAGCTGACTGATCCCAAGGGCCGCCTGCAATTCTGTCATTCGATAATTAAAACCCAAATCAACTTGTTGGTAATACCAGGGACCATCACTTACATGGCTCATCAACGAGGGGGCACGGGTAATTCCATGACTGCGGAGCAGATCCATCTTAGCTGCCAAACTCTGATGGTTTGTAACCGCCATACCGCCTTCAGCGGTGGTTATAATTTTCACCGGATGAAAACTGAAAACCGTGATATCACTATAGCGACAGTTCCCAATATGCTCTCCTTGATATTTTCCACCAATAGCATGCGAAGCATCCTCAATAATACAGACCCCATATTGTTGACTTAAAACATGAATTTTTTCCATTTCACAAGGTTGGCCGCCAAAGTGCACGGTTACCAGAACCTTGGGTAAGCATCCCTCTTTGTTTGCCTGCTTAAGTTTCTTTTCAAGTGCTGTAACGCTCAGATTATAGGTCGATGGATCAATATCGACAAAGTCCACAGCTGCACCACAATAGAGCCCACAATTAGCTGAAGCAACAAAGGTGATCGGGCTCGTCCACAGATAATCTCCAGATTTTAAATCAAGCGCACGACAGGCTAAATGTAGTGCCGATGTTGCACTGTTGACGGCAACGGCATATTCGGCTTCACAATAGTTCGATAAAGCTTTTTCAAAACGGGAAACAACAGGCCCCTGAGTGATTAAATCAGATTTTAATACGGCAACAACGGCATCTATATCTGCCTGAGTGATCTCTTGCCTACCATAAGGAATCATATGCACCACACATTTCTTTTCATCTGTAATCATCCTGCCGACGGTTGGCATCAGGATTAATGTAAGTGAAAATCAATTGTCGGAGGGTTTCCACATTCAGCCATTCGGTATTCGTACCACTATTATATGCAAAACCATCTCGACAGGGCTTTCCAGAAAAATGGTGCGTAAACTGCTTCGAGTCCCAAAGAGGTAGTGACGGCAAAATGACAAAATAATCTTTAAACTCAACTGTATTCAGAGCATCGGTCACCGTTACCATTTCCTCGTGCAGCTTCTCTCCTGGGCGTATCCCCACCGTTTTAAGTTTACATTCCGGCGCAATCGCTTCAGCGACATCGGTTATGTGGTAGCTTGCAATTTTAGGTATAAAAATCTCCCCTCCCCACATGATGTCTAATGCCTGTAAGACAAGCTTGACACCATCTTCGAGGGTAATATTAAAGCGAGTCATTCTTTTATCGGTAATCGGTAGAATTCCCTTGTTGCGCTCCTTGAGAAAGAAAGGGATCACACTGCCACGGCTTCCCATAACATTTCCGTAACGCACGACCGAAAACTTAATGTCTCGTTTTCCCTTCATGTTGTTGGCTGCAACAAAGAGTTTATCAGAACACAGCTTTGTCGCACCATAGAGATTGATCGGAGCAGCGGCTTTGTCCGTACTTAAAGCAACCACTTTTTTCACCTGTGTTTCCAAACAGGCATCAACAACATTTTGTGCGCCAAGAACATTGGTCTTTATACATTCAAAAGGATTATACTCTGCAATGGGTACATGCTTTAACGCCGCTGCATGAATAACAACGTCGATATCTTGCATTGCTTTTTTCAAACGGTCTTTGTCGCGGATATCTCCGATAAAATAACGTATTTGAGGATATTTCTCTGGAGAAAATTCTTGTGCCATTTCATATTGTTTTAACTCGTCACGTGAAAAAATAACCAACCGGCGAACCGAGTTTTTATTCTTTAAGATTGTTTTGACAAACTGCTTTCCAAAAGAACCCGTTCCGCCGGTTATCAGAATTGACTGATCAGTGAGCATACAAATATTCCTTCCAGACAAAGTCAAAAAACACACAATGGTTGCGAACATTAAACATCAATGCAAATATAAAGCCAACTCAACGCTCCATTTAAACGCCTAAAAAAAGGGACAGCATCTAATAAATGCTGTCCCTTTTTTGTCCTTTGTCAATTTTTTGTCTTGATATCCTCTTTGGTGCTTTGCTCCTACCAGAATAAAAATATTTCTTAACTATTATCTATCCGTCGGAATGTATCTTATTTTCCAGTGCATCCAATTCTTCCATAGTCGGTAGCGGTGTCTTAGAACTGAAGGTTGTCCCTTCCAAAACGACCTGCAGGGCTCGGTTAGTATCTGGTGCAAATAAAATAGGAGCGGCTAAATTAAGAGTTACCTTGAGATCCTGCGGTACGGTAACAACAGAAAGAACATGGTAACTGGCATTATCATCAATGCCCAGCTTCTTCCTTTCATGGCCATCAGGCACAATCTTATAGTCGTAATAAAATCCAACCGGGTCAGTTAAAACAAAAGCTATTTCAGGGTCTTCCACACTTTGAATCCAGAACAGGGGCCCTTCTTTTTCATTCGGCATAACAATAAAATGACGCAGCTCTTCAAAACCAATCAATCCTTCGGGGAATTCGAGTATGTTTTCAGGATCGTATTCTATTTCACCAAAACGAGACTGAATCTTTTTCATCATTTTTTCCTCCCCGCATTCAACATGTTGCTCAACTCGTTGAGATCCGCTATGTCCCACTGTGTCGCCTCCTTGTTTTCCTGCTTGATGCGATCAAAAACTTCCTGTCGATGGACCTTCATTTCACGCGGGGCATCAATACCGATCCGGACTCCTCCCCCTTTGAGTTCAACGACGGTAATTTTGATATCGTCACCGATGATAATTCCTTCACCGGCTTTCCGTGTCAGTACCAACATAAATGCGCCTCCTGGCTCGTTGCCCACGTCACTCCGAACGCGAGTTTATTCTTTTTTAAATGTAATCCAAAATTGAGAGTTCAGAGACTTTTCCCGTCACACTCAATGCGGCTTCAAAACTTTGCTCCTGTTTCTGCATCTCAGTAATAGTCTCTAGAAGATCGGCATCTTCATAACGGGAGCGATACTCTTCCATATCTATTTTTATCTGTTCCATATTGCTGAGTGCAGTATCAAGGCGCCGTCCAACATTTCCTTTCAGACTTCTCTGGCTGCGAATTTGATTGGCAGCGTCTTCTAGAGGATCGATCAGCGCTTGTACTCCAGTTTGGTTATTTGCTTGAAGTTCTTCCTCCAAGCTTGTTACCAGAGAAAAAATATCCACCCCACCAAACATCAACTCATCTCCAGATAAATTCACTTCAATCAATTCGTTCGGCGCAATTTCAAATTCAACGGAACCACTATCTCCAGCATAAATAATCGGATTGGTGGAGGAAACCGGCAAACTTGGATCCGTGGCAACAAAGGGTGCCGTTTTTTCACTGAACCCGGAAAAGAGATATTTACCGTCAATTTGGGCATTTCCCGCATCCATTAAAGCTTCCCGTATTTGTCCCACTTCGTCAGCATAGGTACTCATGTCCTGAGCGTTCAATGAGCCGTTAGTCGTTGCAATCGCAATTTCTTTCAGACGGACCAAATTATTTTCAATCCCATCCAGATAACCATCCATATTGTCGATCCGATCCAACCCTGTTTCTATGGTTTCAATGTAACGATCTGAGGATTGAATCTGGGTTCTGGCGCTGAGGATCGGGCTGATCGCAGTCGGATCATCCGAAGGACGATTGACCCGCTTTCCCGTGGCAGCTTGCAGCTGTAAACTGGCCAAGGTGTCGCTGGTACGGTCAAGAAACGATTGCAGGCTGCGATATGTTGTGGTCTCAGTTGCTCTCATAATTTACCTAACTTTTTAGCGTCAGCAAGGTTCCCATCATCTCGTCCACCGTGGCGAGAAATTTGGCTGAAGCTTCAAATCCTTTTTGATATTTCATCAGGTTGATCATCTCATCTTCAAGGGAAACACCATCAACGCCATCACGCATATTCTGCAACTGAATCAGGCTATCTTCATAACCTTCTTGAGCTTGACGGTTACGAGCTGCTTCAACCCCGACTGTAGAGACAATCTTGCCGTAATAAGAGACGAAGTTATCATTCCCGATGGTCTGCTGCTGCTCTAAGTCCAAAATCGCCAAGAGGTTGGTATTATCACCAGGGGCATCACTATTTCCGGCAGCAATTTCATCCGTTGCCGTAATATTCATCGCCAAGGATGACGCTGCTCCGTCCACTTCGGCAGGCTGAACAAAAAAGTCGGTGCCAGGGTTGCCGTTCAGATCAGTTCCAGCTTGATGCATGGCATTAACTTCAGTCGCAAAGGTATAAGCGAGTTGATCAAGGCGACCGACAACTTCGGGAATCATCACGTCACGCACCTCATAGAGGCCACGAAATTCTCCACCAAGGGCGGTTCTGTCTAAGGCAAGGTTCGTGGTGCCAAAGTCCAACTCAAGGTTGACATCCGTGCCGTTATAGACCGATGAAATATAGGTTGCTTTATCCCCTTCAACCAAGGGCATTCCATTGGGTAGTTGGACTGAGACTGTCCCGGTCGAGGTTTCAAAGCTTTTCGCACCGATGGTCTCAGAAAGATCTTTGAGGAGCATATCTCTGCGGTCCCGATCGGAGTTGGCTTCCTGACCCGTCCTTTCGATAGCTGAGATTCGCGTGTTCAGCTGAGCAATTTCTTCAACGACAAGGTTTACGCCATCAATTTTTGAAACAATGGTGTTGTTGATGTTCTTCACTGACTGTTGGGTTTCATTGTAAACGCTGTTAAATGCTTCACCAATCAACTCGCCTCGTTGCAGCAGCATCTCCCGCTCGACCTCCCCCCCAGGGTTGGTCGAAAGCTGCCGTACGCTATCAAAGAACTGATCAAATTCATCTGAGAGGCTTCCGTCCCCGATACCGAACACTCGCTCCAACTCTGCCAAGGTGTTGACCATGCTGTTTTCCAAGCCGGCTTCAGCAGATTTATCTTTGATCTGTCCATCAAGAAAAACATCGTGAGAACGGCCAACCGAACTCACCGTGACACCGGTACCGAAAAAGAAATCACCAACATTCAGGGCTGGGTATGGAGTCAGGTTGGGAGTTTGTCTGGAATACCCTTCGGTGTTGACGTTGGCAATATTAAGACCAGTGATCTCAATCGCTTTTTGATTTGTCTGTAGAGAGGTTTGTCCCGAGTTCAGCGCTGCGTAAAGTCCACCACCCATGTCTTACACCTTCCCCGATAAGATTCGACCACCTTGTGATATTGTTCGTGATTGCCCCGTACCACCATAAACTTGCGGCATAGCAGCCTTACCAAAGAATCCCATCAGATCGCGAACCCAATTAAGCCCTGTCCACAGGAGAAACGCATTGCGCCGATTCTCATGCTCAATCTGCTTGAGTAAATCTTCAAACCCGACAATGTCTTCAGGCTGTAGTTGTAAATCGGCTAGAAGTTCTTCTTTGGCAGCAACAACCTTCTGCAATCCGGGCATGTCCAGAACTTTGGCCTTCTCCCGCTCTTGTTGTAACAGATCAAGGAGAGTTTCCAGCTTATGCTTGATCTCCGCGTGAGTCATACTAGCTACCCTTTAAAATGAAGGGGAGAATACTGGACGCCACTTTGTTCAGGTCAGGTTTGTAGCTCCCATCCTCGATCTGTGCTTTTAACGCCTGAACCTTTTCCGAACGAGACGTTTCCTGGGAGGAACTCACTTCCTGAGCCTTGCTGGCATGCTGCAACGCACTGGAAAAATCAACCCGGTCTGTCACCTTGTCCGCTCCAGCGTTCTTCGCACTGGCAGTTTGACCCGCCCGATTGATATTTCCGAGAGGTGTTAATCCTTTATTTCCAGTAATACTATCGACCATGACAGACTCCCTATTCCCCTGATGGTTCAAACTGGGCAGCAAAAGCATCCAGTTTTTCCATTATTGTTTCGTAAGTTTGTTGTGATATCTCTGGCAGAGCGCCACCAAACGCTTCCTGTGCTTCAGAAAACCCTTGATCGATGGCTGACTTCATCTGCTGTAACTTCTCAGGATCGCCACCAAAGCCACTGATGGCAAAGTCGACAATTCTTTGCGATGTTTTTTCAACTCCGAAATAGCCATCATCAGCGACCAGCTCTTGCGCCTCTTCCTGAGTCAGCGTCGTAAAATCGACTTCGCCACTGGCAGTGCTGAACTGTAATTCAAGCCCCTGCTCCTGCAGTGTTTTCGTAACCAGATTGCGCAATAATTCGTAAGGCGTAGCAACATTCAATCCCGGGCCATAGGTTTCATTGACCGATTCATGCTCTCCTAAAGAGAGTTGATCTTCAATAGCGGTCTGATTTTTCTCTCCCTGACGTGGCTGTATGGCTTCTTCTTGTCGCGGTAAAGGAACAGCCCCCGAACTGCGGGTGGGATCAATTGTTGCGGTCATAAGTCTCCTCCTATGAGAACTTCTTGGAGGATATATCGACAGATAATCTGATTTACTTTAGGCCTTTTTACATTATATTCATGGATAAAATTGAGGATAGAAGCTTTTAACGGAGAGTCGCAGAGACCGCAGAGTGCACGGAGAAAACCATTATAAATTCTTGTACCTATTTTTAAATTTCAGAAAAGACCTCTGTTCA
>NZ_FNQN01000001.1:0-144884 GCF_900107645.1 Desulfuromusa kysingii | reverse complement strand
ACCATTATAAATTCTTGTACCTATTTTTAAATCTCAGAAAAGACCTCTGTTCATTTTGATCTTCTCTCCAACTCTCCGGCTCTGCGTTATATTCTTTTGAATGTGTTTTTCTTAGTGTCCTTGGCGCCTTGGTGGCTATATCATCTGCACATGAAACTGATAATTTCTTCTATAAATTCATGTCCATAGCGTTGTAACTTTGCTTGACCTACACCATTAATTTGTAAAAATGTTTCCTGATCTGTGGGTAGGGTGGCTGCCATCTCAGCTAAACTGGCATCACCAAAAACAATATAGGGCGGAACCTGATCTCGATCGGCAATTTTTTTACGGAGAGTGCGTAACTGGTTAAACAGTTCTTGATCATATTCAAGACCAACAATCTTCCGCTCTGGTCGTTTTTTCCTCCCCGGTTTCACCCGCGGTTTGGTGATTGTCAGCTCTGCTTCCCCGCGCAATAGTGGTCTCGCGGCTTCGGTCAGTTTCAGGACGGAGTAATTGCCAATATCTTGCTCCAGATAACCATAATGGATCAGTTGCCGCAGCAGGTGGCTCCAATGGTCTTGGCTCTGTTCGCGACCTATTCCATAGGTGGAAAGCTGTTCATGGTGCAAATCAAAGATCCTTTGAGTTTTGGCTCCCCGCAACACCTCGATCACATGGCCTATGCCAAAACGCTGCCCAACCCGATAGACACAGGAAAGTGCCTTGCGGGCATCTTCGCTGGCATCGTAACGTTGCGGGGGATTAAGACAAATATCGCAATTTCCGCAATCGTCTTCCAACGTTTCGCCAAAATATCCCAATAAAGCCCGGCGACGACAGGTCCCGGATTCAGCAAATCCAACCATTGCATTTAACTTGTGAATTTCAATCCGTTTCTGTTCCGGGTTGCCCCCCTTTTCGATCAACCCACGGCTGATGGCAATATCGCCATAGCCAAACAGCAGTAACGCTTCTGCAGGCAAACCATCCCGCCCCGCACGGCCTGTCTCCTGATAATAACTTTCCAAATTTTTAGGCAGATCATAGTGAACCACAAAGCGGACATTTGGCTTGTCAATACCCATCCCGAAAGCAACCGTCGCTACCACAATCGGCAAATCGTCACGGATGAAATCGTCCTGCACCTGTTTACGTTCATTGGCCGATAATCCCGCATGATAGGCTGCGGCCTTGAAGCCGTCCTGACGCAACTTTTTCGCGACCTCATCGACTCGTTTGCGGCTTAAGCAATATATTATCCCCGATTCGTGCTGATGATGTTGCAGAAACACCCCTAGCTGTTGATAGGGTTTGCTCTTATCAATCACTGTATAGCGGATATTGGGTCGATCAAAGCTGGCGATAACTTGATGGGCATTTTCGAGGTGGAGATGATTGATGATATCCAACCGGGTCTGTTTCTCAGCCGTCGCTGTCAGCGCGACCATAGGGACAGCGGGAAAATAATCGCGCAACCGTCCCAGGCCAACATACTCCGGGCGAAAATCGTGCCCCCATTGAGAGACGCAGTGGGCCTCATCCACAGCAAAGAGGCTGATTTCAATCCGTTGCAGGAGTTGCAGAAAGTCAGCGCTCAATAACCGTTCTGGAGCCACATAGACAAGGTCGAGCTGATCTGCTTGTAATTGTGCCATCACTTCACGCAGCTCACCGGCACCAAGAGATGAATTGCAACAAGCGGCTTTAACACCATTGACCCGCAACGCATCAACCTGGTCCTTCATCAACGAGATTAGTGGTGACACAACAATAGCCGTGCCGCGGCGATGAAGCGCCGGAATTTGAAAGCAGATGGATTTTCCGCCACCTGTTGGCATCAGGACAAAGGCATCTTTTCCCTGTATCAGGCTGTGGACAATTTCCTTCTGAAAGGTACGGAAGGATTGATAGCCAAAGACATCATTGAGAGTCTGTTCTACAGAATCACTTAGATCTGCAGCTGGCATTGTCTGTCTGCTTCGTGGATCGTCTAACATTGATAATATTCGTCCTTGCGGCGCAGCAACAGGTCACGGGTTAATTGATCCTCGGTCACCAATGTTGACGGCGATACACCTGTTGCATCAATCCCAAGTTGGTGTCCATGTCGATAGATTCGTGGCTCTTTTAAACGATTGATCGTCCGCCACCAACATTGTGACAGCGAGGTTAATTCGATATCTTCATCCAGCAGAACCAGTAATGGTGACCTGCGCAGTGGGCTGTTTTCCCACAGAGCAGTCAGCAGCTCCCGGTTCTTGCGCATCGACTGCTGTTGCACCGTTAACAACGTAACTCCATGAAAAATCGTCACTAACGGTTGCATTAGATTACAAACCTGGGGGAAATCAATTTTGATCATCTCGCGCAACAATATTTCATTGGCTCTGCCCAAATTGACGTTCTCGCTCTGGGGTGGTCCAACAACTGTTGTTGGCATCAATGCCCTCGAGCGACAACGGATGGCAGTGACCCGCATTAACGGACAGTCAGACCGGGTGACATATTGCCCGGTATGGTTTCCAAAC
Organism: Desulfuromusa kysingii; assembly: GCF_900107645.1. Classification (GTDB taxonomy): domain Bacteria; phylum Desulfobacterota; class Desulfuromonadia; order Desulfuromonadales; family Geopsychrobacteraceae; genus Desulfuromusa; species Desulfuromusa kysingii. Next base: position 142,371 of record NZ_FNQN01000001.1, on the reverse strand, counting down.
GGCCCTTCCAGCACAACTTTGTCAGGGATGATCTCTCCTTCAATAATTATTTCCGCATCAGCTGGGACCGCTAAGGGCTGAGACAGTCCAGCTGTAAATTGGGTGTTCATAGAAAATAGTGCGTCGTGAAAAGCAAACTCATTACAATTTTCCGGCAAAGGTGCGGCGGCAACCCAAATCAACGCCGGATCTGAGCCGAGAACCAGACTTATTGGCAGCGCTTTTTTTGCCTTAGCGGCCACGACAAAATGTTGCGCAGCACCAGAATTGGGGGAAAAGTTGAGCGCCAGAAGATCAGGGGCCATGACCTGAGCCCGGTATAAACCAAGATTCTGTTGCTTCGTTTCGATATCTTCGGTTAAAGCCAAAGCAAGGTTGAGATAGCGCCCACCTTCCTGCGGCCATGTCTTGATTGATGGCAGTGCGGTCAAATCCAGAGGCGCTGCTAAATTGTATGTTGTCGGCGTAACAGAGGGGGTGGGAAGATCAAACTGCATCCGCTGTTCAACTGTCCCCGACTGTTGATTGAGCAATCTGATAACTTTCCCGGCAAAAATATCGAAGTTATCACTATGAAGGAGAAGACCAGTCCTCCGTTCCGATCCGAATATATTAGCGATGACAGGAAAACTGGATCCTTTCACCTTGCTAAACAGTAGCGCCTTGCCACCATCATCCTTTGCAAACTCACGACGACACAGGGCCGCTAATTCCAAATGTGGGTCAACAACAGCTAATACTTTCTGAAGTTGATCTGCTGCCGCTAAGTTTTGCAAAAAAGTTCTAAAATTCATCTCCTGATTCTAGACGATATCAGCCGATAAAAGGCAAAAAAAAACCCCTCAGCAAGCTGAAGGGTTTTTTGCTTCAATTCTATATCTAGAAACCAGCTAATTTTGCCAGTTGCATTAATGTATTTGGGAACATCCCCATGTAGAGAACACCACCGAGTGAAATTGCTATCGAAATAGCGGTCGGCACATTGATGGAAACCCAAGAAAAGTCCTCTGCTGGATCTTTAAAATACATTTGCACCACCACACGAAGATAATAATACAAAGAGACCGCTGAATTGAGCACTCCGATAACAGCCAACCAGATATATCCAGCTTCAACGGCTCCAGAGAACATATAAAACTTACCGATGAAACCTGCCGTTGGTGGTATCCCCATCAATGAGAGGAGAAATATCGTCAGCACAACCCCTAGAACTGGTTTTTTATAGCCGAGCCCAGCTATGCCATCTAAATTCAGATTATTTTCACCTTGTTTACCGATCAGAACAAGAACGGCAAAGGCACCCATATTCATGAAAGTATAAACTAACATGTAGAACAAAATGGCAGATAGACCTATTTCATTCCAAGCCACCAGACCAACTAAGGCGTAACCAGCGTGGGAAATTGACGAATATGCCAGCATCCGCTTAAGATCTTTTTGACTCAAAGCAACAAAGTTACCAATAGTCATGGTTAAAACGGCAAGGATCCAAAACAATGTCGTCAATTCGGACTGCAAGCCATCTAAGCCGACAATCATGACCCGCATCAAGGCAGCAAAAGCAGCGGCCTTTGGTCCAGCGCTCATAAATGCAGTAATTGGTGTCGGCGCACCCTGATAGACATCAGGTGTCCACATATGGAAGGGAGCTGCAGCAACTTTAAACAGAAAACCAACCAGCAACAGCAAACCACCGGCAATAAACATTGTATTCAACGCCGCGTCGGGATTAGCACGCACATAGGCAGCAATCCCCTCAACCTTGGTGGTACCGGTGACGCCATAAAGAAGAGCGACCCCATAAAGCAAGAATCCAGTAGAAAAGGCACCGAGGAAAAAGTATTTCAAACCCGCCTCATTGGAGCGCGTCTGATGACGGAAAAATCCGGCTAACACATAAAGGGACACCGATAAGACTTCCAGCCCGAGGAATATCGTCATCAGATCGGTCCCTGATGCCATCCACATAGCTCCGGCAGTCGTAAACAGGATCAGTGGATAATATTCGCTGACAGGGAAATTTTCCCGCCGCAGATAGTCATCCGACATGAGAATTGTCAACCCTGCAGCGACAATACAGATCATGCTGAAGAAAGTCGCAAAGTTGTCAAACAAAACGCTTCCTGCAAACCCTGACTGCGGATTATTCCAACCGGTTAGGGCAACAAACCCAGTCACGATCAGAGCTAAGACACTCAGCCAGGCCACGTGAGTGCTACTCCCACGTTTTGAAAAAACTGAGACCATCAATAGCACCATGGCCAAACCACTGAGAACCAGTGAAGGCATGATTGCTTGCATATTTACATTCTGGATGGCTTCTTGAACCAGGTTTTCCATCTAATAGCTCCTCGGAACCAGTGTTATTTATATCTTTAATTATAGATCTTTATCTTCTATTAATCGTTGTGGACAACGGTCTGGGCTTGATCATCCAGTCCGACGTGCGCCACTGTCGGTTGTTGCATCTCGACAACCGCAACAGGATTTGCTCCCATCTGCATCAACATTTTTTCCATCGCTGGATTCATCTTGGAAAAGAAGGTATTTGGATAAATACCAATCCAGAAGATAAACAGTAACAGCGGCAACATAATCACAATTTCGCGAACAGACAAGTCTTTGAGATTCTCATTTTTCGGATTGGTTACTTTACCGAACATCACCCGTTGATAGACCCATAGCATATAGATCGCGGCCAGAATGACACCTGAGGTGGCAAAAACTGCGTACCAGCGCAATCCACCTTGGAACGCCCCCATCAACGCCAAGAACTCACCAATAAAGCCATTGGTTCCAGGCAAGCCAATTGAAGAGAAGGTCACAATCATAAAAATTGTTGCAAATATTGGCATCTTCGTGGCGATACCACCAAATTCAGTAATCAACCGGGTGTGACGACGCTCATAAATAAAGCCAACGATGAGGAAGAGTGCACCTGTCGAAATACCATGATTGATCATCTGGATCATGCCACCAGCCAAACCCTGCATATTCAGGGCAAAAACCCCAAGCATAACAAACCCAAGGTGGGCAACAGATGAATAGGCGACCAGCTTCTTGATATCGTCCTGCATCATCGCAACTAGCGAGCCATAGATAATCCCGACGACACTCAAAAAAGCCAAGAAGGGGATAAATGTCGGCAAGGCTTCTGGAAACAGCGGCATCGCAAAACGCACATACCCGTAGGTCCCCATTTTCAGCAGCACTGCAGCCAAAATAACTGAGCCAGCGGTTGGTGCTTCGGTATGGGCATCGGGCAACCACGTATGCAGTGGGAACATCGGAACTTTGATCGCAAAGCTGAGCCCAAATGCCATAAACAGCCAGAATTGAGCGTTATAGGGGAGATCTAACTTGTAAAATTCCTCAATACTAAAGCCATTCATTGGAGCGCCGCTTTTTACGGCAAAGTAGTAGATGAACATGATGGCAACCAGCATCAACAGTGAACCAACAGCAGTGTAGATGAAGAACTTGACCGCCGCATAAATTCTGTTTTTACCGCCCCAGATACCGATTAAGAAGTACATCGGGATCAGCATCAATTCCCAGAAGATATAGAACAAGAAGAGGTCAATGGAGACAAATGCGCCAAGCATGCCGGTTTCAAGCAGCAATAGCATTGCCATAAAGCCCTTAATATTTTTATCAATTGCATTCCAGGTCGATAGAATGGCAAGCGGCGTGATAAAAGTCGTCAACATAACCAACCAAAGGCTGATACCATCAACCCCAAGGTTATAATTCATCTGGAAAAAGTTACCGACATTAATCCACTCGTGGAATTCACGATACTGCATCGCACCAGAGGTCGCAAAAACATTGTCAAATGCAAGAGGCAAGCTGATTGCAAATGTTACCAAAGAGACTGCGAGGGTAGACATTTTAAGCAATGCACCATTGTCTCGTGGGATAAACAGAAGAACCAGTACCCCCAACAATGGGAAGAAAGTCATAATACTGAGAAGGTAATCAGCCATGTGGAATCGCTCCTTGTAACTTTATCGTAATTCGCTGGCGAACAAATAAAATTATTAACTAAAAGACAAAAAAGCCGACGATCACGACCACGCCGACCACCATGGCCATCGCGTAGTTATACAGGTAACCGGACTGTGTATAACGCAGACCCGTTCCAAGTCCCTTGACAACCCAGGCGCAACCATTCACAACACCGTCAACGACTTTGACATCCACGTCCTTCCATAAAAAAGTACCGATTCTTTTACAGGGGACGACAAAGACAGCTTCGTATAGTTCATCGATGTACCACTTATTGAATATAACCCTGTGGGCTCGACTATATTTGGCAACAAATTTTGCAGGTAATTCCGGGTTCTTGATGTACATCACCCATGCTGTGAAGATCCCGACAATGGCGATCGCAACCGATATAGCCATCAATGTATATTCAGTCGCGTGGGAACCATGGGCATGAATTTCGTTGAGATGTTGAGCATGCTCAAAGACTGGAGCGAGGAAATGTTCAAACCGGTTTGATCCCCCAAGCACTGCTGGAATCCCGATATACCCACCGATAACAGCGAGGAGGCCAAGAACCATCAGCGGAATCGTAATGGTAAAGGGCGACTCTGGAATGTGATCTTTTGCACGTGAGTCGGTTTTCTGCTCACCAAAGAAGGTCATGAATACCAGACGGAACATATAGAAGGCTGTCATCCCTGCGGCTGCGGCACCGAGGACCCAGAGCATCCAATGTCCACGGGTTGAACCAAATGACCACCAAAGAATTTCATCTTTAGAGAAAAACCCTGAGAATAACGGAATCCCGGAGATGGCAATAGTTGACACCAGAAAAGTGATAAACGTGATTGGCATCTTTTTCCGTAAACCACCCATATTCCGCATATCTTGAGGATCATCGTGCAGGTGAGCGTGATGATACGCATGGTGCATACCATGGATAACCGAACCAGAACCAAGAAACAGACAGGCCTTAAAGAAAGCATGGGTCATCAAATGGAAGATCCCAGCTGAAAAAGCACCAACACCCATAGCCAAGAACATGTATCCCAATTGAGAGACGGTTGAGTAGGCGAGAACCCGTTTAATATCGTTTTGCGCCAAACCGATCGTTGCGGCAAAGAATGCGGTCAAACCACCAACGATAGCAATTGTCATCATCGTCGCAGGGGCCATCGCAAACAGACCATTCATTCGCCCGATCATGTAAACACCGGCTGTTACCATCGTCGCTGCATGGATTAAAGCTGAGACGGGGGTTGGGCCTTCCATCGCATCAGGAAGCCAAGTAAAAAGAGGGATCTGTGCCGATTTCCCAGTAGCGCCCAAAAAGAAACAGAGGGTCACAACGGTGACTAAGAGGCCACCAGATTCGAGCAGATGTCCACTTTCAGCAATCTTAACAAAATTTAGTGTCCAGACTCCTTTACTGGCCAGAGCCCAGAACAGGGTAAATAATCCACAAAGAAACCCGAAATCACCAACACGATTAACAATAAATGCTTTATTAGCCGCAGTGCTGGCACTTTTCTTCTCGTAGTAGTAGCCAATCAATAGATATGAACAGAGACCGACTCCTTCCCAACCGACGAACATGACGAGAGCATTGCCGCCGAGAACCAGCATCAGCATCGAAAAGGCAAACAGATTCATATAACTGAAAAACCGGTAAAACCCAACTTCACCGTGCATATATCCGATTGAATAGAGATGAATCAAGGTACCGACACCGGTGACCACCATAATCATCACTGCAGACAATGGATCCAGCAGCAGCTCCCAGTTCAAATGAAAGTTGCCGACGGTTATCCAGGAAGCGAGAACGAGCTCATGAACCTTCTCAGAATCACCCAGCAACTTAATAAAGTTTTGAGCTGCAACTAAAAATGAAAGAAACATCAGTCCGGTAGCAATGCCACCGATGACCGCTTCATTTTTAATTTTCTTGCCGAATAGGCCATTAAAAATAGCCCCGACCAGAGGGAAAAATGGGATGAGCCACAGATTACTGTACATCAAACTCTCCTATCAGTTGAAACACCCGTAAAAGTGGAGTGATCACCATTTGAGCATATTGAAATCGTCGACATCGATGGAATCTTTGTTCCGATAAAATGCGATCATCAACGCTAAACCTACTGCTGCTTCAGCAGCAGCAACCGTCATGACAAAAAAAACAAAAATCTGCCCGTCCATATTGCCAACATGACGTGACAACGCAATGAAAGTCAGATTCACAGAGTTGAGCATCACCTCGATACACATAAAAATAACAATGGCATTCTTGCGAGTCAGCACACCGAATGTTCCGATGGCGAACAGAATAGCGCTCAGCAGCAGATAGTGATTTACGGTAATCATTGATAATCTCCCGGGGTAATCTCGATTAAACTTCGCGCTTTGAGAGGACAACAGCACCGACAATTGCAACTAACAGCAAGATCGAAGCAATCTCAAAGGGGAGTAAAAAGTCAACAAACATGGCTCGGCCAATCAGCTCGGTGTGGCCATAACTCGTTATCACTTCGCTGGTTATATTGCCACCAGTTCCTGTCGCCTCTCCAGCTCTGATAAAATAATTGACCACAAATAAAACCAGAGCAGCAAGAATTCCAGCAGCAGGGACTCCGTGGGTATAGCGAGATTTAACGGCCAATCCAAGGTTCAACAACATGATGACAAAGACAATAAGCACCATAATTGCCCCGGCATAAACCATAATTTGAATAGCAGCCATAAACGGTGACTCTAACATGATGTAAAACACTGCCAGACAAAGAAATGTGGTAATCAGATTCAATGCACTGTTGACTGGATTTCGACATTGAGTGACAAAAATTGCCGAAATAATTGCAACCGTCGCAGTGAGATAAAAAAGAATCGCTTCCATGATAACCTGAACTCCTTCTTACGACTTGAGAAGACGTTGCTTGTCAAAGCCAAAATCTTCACGGGTAAAGTTTGCCAGTTCGTAAGCATCAGTCATTTCTATTGCTTCTTTCGGGCATGCCTCAACACAGTAACCGCAGAAGATACAACGCAACAGATCAATCTCGAAAACCTCCGGATACTTTTCACCCGCTTCATTTTCTGCAGCAACAACGGTGATACATTTCGCTGGGCACACGGTCGGACACAGATAACAGGCGACACATTTCTCGCGATCTTGGGCCGGGATCAACCGATGCAGTCCACGAAAACGGGGAGACACCTGCATTTTTTGCTTCGGATACTGTATCGTTGTACAGTTTCCCGGCATTAAATGCTTCAGCGTAATACTCAAACCTTTGGCAAACTCTTTAAACATATCTATCCTCTACGCAACGTTTGGTTACTACCAGAGTAGAATTGCAATGCCCGTAATGACAATATTTACAAGCGCCAGCGGGAGCATTATTTTCCAGCCTAGGTACATCAACTGGTCGTAACGAAGACGCGGGAAAGTGGCCCGAATCCAGATGAAGAAGAACATAAACGCAAATACTTTAATCAAAAAGTTGATCCAGCCCCAAAATGGCCCACCCCATCCACCTAAGAACAGTGTCGTTGTTACAGCAGAGACAGTAATCATATTGGCGTATTCAGCCATAAAAAAGAGCGCGTACTTCATGGCAGAATATTCGGTACAAAACCCAGAGACCAATTCGGTCTCAGCTTCAGGTAAATCAAACGGAGTCCGGTTGATCTCTGCCATTGAACCAACAACAAATAGGCAGAAAGCCAAAGGTTGAGTAAAAATATACCAGTTCGGAAGAAAACTGAGGGAATCACTGCCCCATAAAGGCAACTGTTGTACCGCGACGATGCCGCGCAAACTCAGAGTTTCTGAGAGCATAAAAATAGCAACAACAGAAAGGCCGACAGCCAGTTCGTAAGAGATCATCTGCGCCGTAGAGCGGATCCCGCCAAGTAACGCATACTTGCTGTTTGAAGCCAGCCCGGCCAACACAATTCCGTAAACCCCGAGACCCGCCATAGCAACGATAAAAAGCAAGCCGATATTCAAATCGGTGATCTGCATCGGCACGGCATAAAGAGTCCCGTCATAAGTAAATTGCAGATCGCCACCAAAAGGGACAACCGCAATTGAGACAAAGGCCGGGGCGAGAATCATCATTGGGGCAAGAATAAAAGCAAACCAATGGGACTGCGACGGGATGATATCTTCTTTAAAAAACAGTTTCAAACCATCTGCAATTGGTTGCAATAGACCTTTCGGTCCGGTCATATTCGGCCCCATACGGGTCTGCATCCTGCCAATTATTTTACGCTCCGCATAGGTTGCATAAGCGACGATTAACAACGTCGCTACAAAAGCCACTATAATCTTCCCCAGCATGACCCCTGTAAATAACCAAGGCGTTTCCGAGAGTGTCAAAACTTCTGGCGTCATGACCATCCTCTTCCTTCATCAGTCTATGGCATCTCTGCCGTTTAACGCCGGCAATTTCTACCGGCAATCCAAATATTTATGTAGGAAATCCAAACGATTATACCTAACGATCAATTTCACCCAGAACGATATCAAGTGTCCCGATGACAGCGACAACATCAGCGAGTAGCCGACCCTCGACCATCTGCGGCAATCCTTGCAAATTGACAAATGATGGTGGTCTGATCTTCATCCTGAATGGATAAGCAGAACCATCAGCTACAAGATAAAATCCGAGTTCCCCTTTAGGAGCCTCGATACCATGATAAATTTCACCCGGTTCGGTCTTAAAACCCTCTGTCACAATTTTGAAGTGGTGGATCAAACTTTCAATATTATTGACGACATCTTTTTTGGAGGGCAGAACGATTTTGGGGCAATCAGCCAAAATTGGACCGGGTTTAAGCTTGTCTAGTGCTTGCAAAACAATCCGGGCAGATTGGCGCATCTCATCGAGACGAACCTTGTAGCGGTCAAAAGTATCACAGCCCGTTCTGACCGGAACCTCAAAATCATAATCGTCATAACCACTATAAGGATTGTCGCGTCGCAAATCCCAATCGACACCTGAAGCTCTTAATGCTGGTCCGGTGATACCGATATCAATAGCAGCTTCGGCGCTGATCTTGCCAACACCGATGGTTCTCTTCTGCCAGATTCTGTTCCCGGTCAGCAACCCTTCATATTCTTCAATGTGCCCAGGCATAGATTCGGCAAAATCACGAATTTCTCCTTCGAGGCCATCCGGTAGATCTGCCGAAAGGCCACCGACGCGAAAGTAATTGGATGTCATCCGCGCCCCTGAGACCTTCTCATAGATATCAGTGATACATTCACGCTCACGAAAACAATAGAGGAAAACAGTCATTGCGCCGATATCGAGAGCATGGGTTGCCAACCACACCAAGTGACTCTTTAACCGGGTCAACTCAGCCATAATGACACGAATCCGCTGCACCCGTTCCGGAATCTCATCGGTAATCCCCAGTAACTTTTCAACCGCTAAGACATAACCGAGGTTGTTACTCATCGGTGCCAGATAATCAAGCCGGTCAGTCAAGGGAATAATCTGATGGTAGGTCCGATGCTCTGAAAGCTTCTCTATACCCCGATGGAGAAAACCTATATGCGGAGTCGCCTTCGTTACAATCTCACCATCAAGCTCAAGAATCAGCTGCAGCACACCGTGTGTTGACGGATGCTGAGGCCCCATATTGATGGTCATTGTTTCGCTGTTATTTACTGCCATTATATGCCTCGTCCGATTAAGGAATTATAGCGTTGGTTAGGAAAGTCGTCCCTTATAGGGTTCACGGTCAGGCCCCTGTACGGGATAATCCTTGCGTAATGGGTGGCCTTCCCAGTCAGCCGGCATCAGAATACGCCTCATATCAGGATGATTGTTGAACTTAATGCCCAACAGATCCCAACACTCCCGTTCATGCCAATTGGCTGTTCCCCAGACACTGCTCACGGTATCAATATTGGCACCCTCTTCTGCAACCGGAGCCTTGATGCGAAACCGCTCCTTTGTAGTAATATTATAGAGGTTATAGACCATCATGAACCGTGGTGTTTGCCCCATATAATCGACCCCACAAAGGTCACACAGCAGATTGTAACCAAAATCGTCACGCATGAACGTGCAGATAGCAACAATCTGCTCTTTTTTCACAGTAACAGTGGTCTCTCCACGAAACTCGACAACATCCAGAATCTCTGCAGAGAATTTTGCTTTTAATTTTTCAACAATTGCTTGAGCACTCATTGATTCTTCCTATTATTCAACTGGCCATCAGGCCTTGTTGTGAATGACGTCACCGACACCAATTGCAGCACCAAAGGTATTCCGCTCTGCCCTGATTTTATCCTGCAGTTTCATCAAGCCATAGAGGAGACCTTCTGGACGCGGTGGGCAGCCGGGAATATAGACATCAACCGGCAGAAATTCATCAACGCCCTGGACCGTACTGTAAGTGTCGAAAATCCCCCCCGATGAAGCGCAAGCTCCCATCGCGATAACGTAGCGTGGTTCAGGCATCTGTTCGTAAACAGTCTTAATAACAGGAACCATTTTCTTGGTGACAGTCCCAGCAATGATAATGACATCAGCCTGACGTGGTGATGCACGAAAAAGAATCCCGAGACGGTCAAGGTCAAACCGAGCGGCACCAGTTGCCATCATTTCAATAGCACAGCATGCTAAACCAAAAGTCATGGGCCACATAGAACTTGCCCGTGACCAGTTGACTAACTTGTCCAAACTCGTGGTAACAAATCCGCTACCGAGCGTTTTTGGTTGCTCTACTCCCATTCCAGAGCTCCTTTTTTCCATACATAGACAAAGCCGACGAGAAGAATGACGACAAATACCCCCATCTCCACAAAGCCGAAAATCCCAAGGCGCTTAAACATCACAGCCCAAGGGTAGAGGAAAACAGCTTCAATATCGAAGAGGATAAAAAGCATCGCGACAATGTAAAATTTTATTGAGAATCGTTCTTGCGCTGAGCCAATGATGGGCATCCCACATTCGTAGGGGGCCAACTTGACCTCACTTGGCTTTTTCACCCCAATGAGTCGGGATAGAACAACCGATCCAAGTGCAAAAGCAAATGCGATTCCGATAACAACAAGAATCGGCAGATAAGTTTCCAGCATAAAAACCGCTCCTTCCTTAGAAGAGACCAAACCATTCAACTGCAACTGACAAGCTGTCAGCATCCTCCGCAGCGTGTGAAAAACTAGGATAATTCCCCTGATATGTCAAGAGAAATACCGTATACTGTATGCAATTATGATGTCTGGGGTTATATGGTTGACATTTGATATTACAGCAGTTTTCAGCTGAAGATATTTTTTTTGCCGGTATTACTTTAGCCGTTACAGAAGGACGGCAGAGACAATATTTGCTGTCATTTTGCCATTTCGATTAGCTCAGACATCTGCTTTCGGTTAAAGCGGTAATGATGACGGCAATATTCGCAAACAACCTCAACCGGATCGTTCTCTTCAGTCAGAGAACGCAGCTCCTCAGCACCAAGACCAAGTAACATTTTCTCGATCTGCTGCTGGTTGCATGGGCAGTAGAACTGTAAAGGAATTTGCTGTTCAATACTAAAATCGGCAGAGGAAAATATTTCTCCGAGAATCTCCGCAGGATTCATTCCCTGCTTGAAGAGTGTGGTCGTCGGTGGCAACGCCTTTATCCTTTCACTGAGGAGATCCACCTTGTCAGAATCCGCATTCGGCAGAGTCTGCACCAGAAACCCTCCGGCAACGGCAACCCGACCGTCAACATCCAGCTCGACTCCCAGACCGAGACTTGATGGAACCTGCTCTGAGCTGGTTAAATACCACGCCAAATCTTCTGCAACTTCACTACTCTGTAATTGCAGCATGCTTTGGTACGGTTTTTTCAGTCCCAGATCTTTCCACACATGCAGAAATCCAGCACGACCGATAGCGCCAGCAACATCAAATCGCCCTGCTACCGGGGGCAAACCTGCAACTGGATTGCGGACCGTCCCGCGAACCCTCCCTCGGGCATCAGCCTCAACGCTAACCTTCCCCAAAGGACCATTTCCCTCCATAACCAAAGCAAGCCGTTGCTCCCCCTTTAGCAAGCACCCCAGCAGCGCCCCGCCAGTCAACAACCGTCCCAGCGCGACTGTCGCGGTATAATCGGTCTGCTGCTTTTCACAAACGGTGCGCACCAGTTGCGTCGATACCGTTGCTGCGGCACGAAACATCCCATCAGGGCTGACCACCCGAAGCAAATAATCTTCCATTTTATCATCCTTAATGTTTCTCAAAATCAGGCGCGCAAACGATACCCCTTGCCAATCAACCACGCAGCCCAGAAAAACAAGATGGTAGCAATGCCAAAACTCACTCCAAATGCGACAAGATAACTGGTGTCACCGACACCAATGATGGCATGTCGAAATCCGTCTATCAAATAAAACAAGGGATTGAGATAGGAGAAAGTCCCCCACGGATCAGGGAGAATAGAAATGGGGTAAAAAACGCCACCAAGATAAACCAGCGGCAGAATCAAGAAGTTACTGTACATCGAAAGAGTATCAAAGTTATGGGCATAAATAGCAGCGATCAACCCGAACTGGGCAAACAAAAAGCTGGCAATAACGGCCATAAGGACAGCCAACAAGGGGGATTCCCAAGGCAGCGCAGCAAAGACAGTGGAAATCAGCCAGACAACTGTTCCAACCAGCAATCCACGTAACATCGCCGCTAGCGTGTAGGCCATGATAAACTGTGGTGGGCTCACAGGGGTGACCAGCAGATCGACAATCCCACCGAGGTACCGCGACATGAACAAAGAGGATGAGGTGTTAGCAAAGGTATTATTAATCACCCCCATAATAATCAATCCCGGAACAACAAACTGAGCGTAGCTGAATCCGGGCAGCACATGGAGTCGATCCCCAAGGGTCGCTCCGAAGACAAAAAGATAGAGGGAAGCGGTCACAATAGGGGTCAGAAGAGTCTGCGTAGACACCCGCATAAAACGGAGAATCTCCTTGCGCAGCAAAGTAACAAAGGGAAGCCAGGGATAATATTTAGAATCCGCACTCATAACCAACTACCCCCCTTCCAGTCCGGTCAGGTGGATAAAAATTTCTTCCAACCCGCTCTGCTCCGTTTCAACATCTCGAATCCTCATGCCTGACTCGGTAAGTTTCCGCAAAACAGGACCAGCCCCTTCACCAGAGGGCAAATGTAACAACAGCAGCATACCTTCCTCTTTGAGCTTTGGAGAGTATTGCTCCAACCCTGCGGGAGGGACAAGGAGCGGATTGTCCAACCAGAGACTCAATTGTCGATTGGCCAAACGCCGGATCAATGCCTGCGTGTTTTCAAGGGCGATCAACTCTCCATGGTTCATAATCCCGACTCGGTCACACATTTGTTCAGCCTCTTCGAGATAATGAGTTGTCAATAGTATGGTTGTCCCTTGCTGGTTGATTTCTCGCACAAACGCCCATAAGCCATGGCGCAGTTCAACGTCAACCCCCGCCGTGGGTTCATCGAGAATCAACAAGCGTGGTCGATGAATCAACGCCTTGGCAATCATAAAGCGACGCTTGAGGCCACCCGACAACTTCAACATAACTTTATTCAAGTGTGGCTTTAATCCGAGACGGTCAACCAGCAGGTGGCGCCAGGCGGGATCGTCCTTTACCCCATAATACCCAGCGTGCATCCGCAAGGCCTGATTCACAGTGAAAAAGTTGTCAATAACAATCTCCTGATGAACAACGCCCAGCATTCTGCGAGTATAACGGTAGTCCTTCTGGTTATCATAACCAAAGGCAGTGATACTGCCCGAGCCCAGACGAACAACGCCTGCAATCATATTGATCGTAGTGCTCTTCCCGGCCCCATTAGGTCCTAACAAACCGAAGATTTCACCCTCTTTGATCGCAAAATCCACCCCCTTAACCACAGGGACATCATCAAAAGACTTACATAGTTTTTTTATAACAAGTGCATCCATTGCGCGAATATACAACCGCATGCACGTGCTGACAAGGGGCCAGGAACAACAATTTGACAATGTTTCGCAACGTCTTGACAGAGCAGGCAAACTCCACCATCATAAAAATATGCCCACCTCGATATTCAGGTCGGATGAACTCAAGAGAGACACCTATTTTGCTGAAAAAAGTGCATTCTTACTTGCTGGCTAAAAGCTATGATTTCGCCATGCGTAACACCGAAAAAAGGTGCTTGCAGCAGTGGCGAAGCAACTTGCTTTCTCAAGCCCGAGGCAACGTGTTGGAAATTGGAGCAGGTACGGGCGTTAACCTGCAACACTACCCTGGACATATTGCACAACTCACTTTGAGCGAGCCCGATCCGCAGATGCGTAGAATTCTGCAGAAAAAAAACCTCACGACGCCAACAATCCCGGTCCACATCACCTCCTGGGAGATTGAAACCACCGGCATGCCGGATTCTTCATTTGACACCATTGTCTCAACCTTGGTTCTCTGCTCCGTCCCAGACCTGAGCAGAAGCCTCAGCGAGATCTACCGCTTACTCCGTCCCCAGGGGACTCTTCTTTTTCTCGAACATGTGGCCTCCGACCATCCCCAGACTTTACACTGGCAACGCAGAGTTGAACCTTTCTGGAGTCTTTGTGCTGGGAACTGTCGTCTGACTCGTGACACCGCTGTAGCCATCCAGACCTCAGGGCTTGAGATCGAGCGGTGTATTGAAGCACCAATGGCAGGAACGCCATCATTTGTACGTCGGACCATTCGGGGTTCAGCTAGAAAAGCATGATTCAGAACGTTGACCGACTTGAACCCATATCGATCAACCACCTTTACAACTAATGGCCGTTGAAGGTTGCATGATTTGCGAAACTGCTCCAAAATAGCCTTACGATAGACGTTCCGAGCGAACCTTTCCATAACTTCAACTCGGGAATATCTTGACAGAGCGAACACCCACAACAAGGAGATTACAAACTATGGCAAAAGCGAGCGCACGTCACATCCTCGTTCCTACTGAGGAACAGTGCAATGACCTTAAAACAGAAATCGAAGCTGGGGCCGATTTTGAAAAAGTAGCTCAGCAACATTCTAAGTGTCCTTCAGGAAAGCAAGGTGGAGCCTTAGGTGAATTCACCCCGGGACAAATGGTTAAAGAATTTGATGATGTTGTTTTCAGTGGAGAAGTTGGAAAAGTTCTGGGTCCAGTCAAAACCCAATTTGGCTATCACCTTATTGAGATCACTGACAGGACAGACTGAGCGACCTTGACAACAAAAAACCCGTTCGCTCTGAACGGGTTTTCAATCCATAAGTTTATCCAACTCATGCAATATCTCTGTCTGCTCTTGAATTCTTTCGTGGTAGTAGTTCCAGACATGATAGCTATGCAACCCCAAGATGGTCAAACCAACCGCAAAAATTGCCCAGAAGTTTTCAGCCAACCCTGCGGAAAAATGATAAAAAAGGTAAAAGGCACCAAGATAACCAAAATGGCCTAAGGCACCACGGGGCTTCTTATCACTCGCCATTTGAGTCAGAATTAATATGATCGCCGAGAATCCATAAACAACTAAAGCCCCATTAATATATTTAACAGGCGGTCCCGTCCCCAAAGCGGCACGTAGACTATCGCTTAATGGCGGCAGAAAATCAAAGTTGCGAAATGCCCCCATACTCAGCATCGTAAAAAGGGCAAGAATCCAAAGGCCGGTACTAGAGAGTAACTCTAGTTTTTTAATCTTTGTCTTAACCTGTTCACGTAGAGGATTAATGTCCGGCAGAGGATCTTCTGTTTCATGCTTGATCGGATCCATTGTCTACATTTCTGTTTGGGGTTTCCAAAGCTTTTAAAGCCAACAATGCTTGATCACGCTGCTTAACAATTAAGCGAAAATCTCTATTTAATTTTCCAAGCTTATGATCTGATTTCGGCAGATCAGCCTCCGCAACGCCCTGAGATGCCTGCTCTGCATTGTAAGTCAGTCGCAAAATAGGCAGAAACAGGTTCATCCTCAACAGCGCAGTCACACCGCCAACGGTCAAAAACAAGACCATAACGCTAAAAATTATCATCCGGTTTCTTAGCAATGTCAGCGTTTCATCGAGATGGTGACTCGATATGCCGATACTAAAAAAACCAAGAATTTCCTCTTCATCAGCATGAAAATGGCAATCTGCCGTTGAACATTGGGGTTCATTGAAAATAGGCAAAGAGATGATCAAATTACCATTGTCATGATCTATCTCATGGCGTTGCACCTCTGTTTGCCCCAACTCAGAATCCAAAAAACTGGCAATATGCGCCTCGGCAGTTGTTGATAGGGATTCAAAATCATTGCGCCCGGAATAACGGGTTTTCCCGTCTTGACCATATATTTTGATTAATTTCACATCAGCCCGGGTACCGATGTTTTCAACAATATTCTGTATCGCCTGCTGATTATCTTCGAGCATGGCAGATTTTGTCGATTTGACAACAGTATCAGCACAATTATTTGCAGTAAGGAATGCCGAGGCGGTCAAATCCGCTTTGATAAAAGAGTACAGCAGCAAACAACCAAAAATAACAAATCCTGTGACGGCAATCGTCACGGGAACAATAGCCCTGGCGATCAAGTTATCAAACATATACCCTCGCTTCCAAGGTTGGATATAGACGGCCCTGACAAATGGAGAGAGATCCACTCGTCAGGGCCTGGTAAACCGATTATTCTATAGAACGTGTTGAGGTGTCGCTGGGCACAACAAGTTATTTACTCATCCGCTTGCGGTTTGAACTTATAAAGGATCGGCAAACGATTCAAGATGAAGCGATAAGTCGTCACATATATAGCAAAAATAGTAACGCTGATAATGATCTCAAACTTATGTGGAATCTCTTGATAAAGTTGCCAGTTAAAGGTAATCAACGCTGTATTCAAGCGATTCAGAATAATTCCTGCCACAACCCAGAAAGCACCGACACGACACAAACCAACAAGTTTGTGGCGAATCGCATAGGAGAGAAGAACCAACGGGGCAAAAACGAAGCCGACGATCTCCAACAACCACCAGGTTCCCCAACCAGTCGCCAGATAAGCCCACTCATTGTCATGCGCAACAGCAATAAGTTTGATAATGAGGTAAGTGCTCAAGCCCATCGCAGCACCCTTGGCCAATGAAATCGTAATCCGGTCGAGATTATCGATAAAACGCTGATCACAACGCCACTTCATCGTATAAATAACAATGGTACTGACGCAGATGACCATACTCAGACCAGCGGGGATAGAAGAGGTGAAAAAATGAATCCACTGGAATGCAGAAGAGTACCAAAGCGGGTGAACTTTGCCTGGCGCATACAAAAACAGTGCTCCAAGAGCGCCCTGATGCAAAGTGGAAAGGATAATACCGGCGACGGTTAAACCAACAGTCCCCTTGCGGATAAAATCGTATCCACGCTTAAAGCCAATCCACTCGAAGAAAGCCGTTGACACTTCGGCAACCTGCACAGACAGATAGGTCGCAACGTGCCAGCCAACCAGAAAGAGAACGGCAGCAGGGCCAAAAGAGTAAACCATCGGATAAGAGAGACGCCAAGGTTGTCCAAGGTCGACTAGAAGATAGACAACGGCGAAGAAGTATCCCAGCAAGCCATTGAGCAACGCAAGGCGTTCTATCGGTTCGAAGTCATGACGTCCGAAAATTTCCACAGTCGTTCCAAGCATAAAACCGGAAGCCGACAGCGGCACCATACAAAAGAGACCAAAACCAAGGAACAGTCCCCAAGGATAATCATAGGAAGCGTGAGTCACCGCACCAAGACTGAAAATAAAACGGTAAATAATGACCGGGATACCAATGGCAAAGATAATGGCAAGAACCCAGTTGAGCTTATTCCGCAAAACCTGGCCGATGTATTGATCGAGGGTCAAACCTAATAGCAGTTTTTCCATCAAAGACCATTGCTTACCATCTGCTTTGAGGGCCGCATCGTGAGGCTTAACTCCATAAGTTGCTAATTTTTTCATTATCAGTGGCCCTCCTGCTTATCGTGGCTGTTATCATCCCCATGACCGTGAGATTTTCCTTTCGTTGCAAGCAGGTGAAAACCTGTAAACAGCGCTGGCCAGATCGTCAAGACCATAGGCACGATGGCCAGGAAATCTTTGACGTTATCGATAATCGGCTTTTTCGGCAGGTTGACATCAAAGCCAGCTTCTTCAAAGGGAACATTGGAAAGATAGAACCATCCGGTTCCGCCAACTTCCTTTTCACCGTAAACATGATCAACATATTTACCAGGATTCTTTTTGATCCGTTCGTGAGCAATCACCATCAGATCTTTCCGTTTACCAAAAGTCATCACCTGCTGCGGACAACTTTCAACACATGCCGGTGGCCGCCCCTCTTTCAGACGCGTGTCGTAACAGAAGATACACTTCTTGATGACTGGGTTTAAAACTGAACTGTAGGTGTAAGCAGGAATGTGGAATGGGCAAGCGATCATACAGTTCCGACAACCGACACATACTTTGGAATTGTAGATAACAGCACCTTCAGGCGTCTTTTTGTAAGCATTAACAAAACATGACGTCAGACATGCAGGCTCATTACAATGATTACATTGAATTTTGCGGTAGAGAGGTTCGTCAGCTGATTTTGGCTCATAGCGATTCACAATCGTATAGGCCTTATCAGTCGTGCGTCGTTTCTGACCATGATGCATTTCATCAAAGACGGAAGTATCGTCAAATGGTAGCGCAGGCTCAGGAAGTTTCTGCTCAACATTACAGGCAGCTTCACAGGTACGACATCCGACACAACGGGTCAAATCCACCAACACGCCCATGCCATCGGGAAAACCCTCAAATGAACCGGCAGCAAATGCTTTCTTGGCCGGGGTCATCATCATGGCAGCCCCACCAGCAGCACTTCCGGCTAAAAATTTTCTACGTGTTATTTTACTCATAACCAAATCTCCTTATTATTATCCCACACAGCGATCATCAATGAGCAGATGAGTGTGCCGGTTCCTTCGGAGCAAACTCTCCAGAACGATAGAATTTATCACCAGCCTCGGTCTTTGCATGGCAGTCTTCACAACCTGTCGGGCCATCAACATTTTGATGACAACCCAGACACTTCAAGTGATAAGCTGCTTTCAAGCTCGGCTGATCGTTATGGTAAGAATAACCTGGTTGGGGATTACGTAGATTCTCGATAGAAACAGGATCGGCAGAGTGACAGTCTTGACAGGCCACCACATCCATCTCGACATCACCCGTATGACATTTAGCACAATATTCGTTTGCGACACCTGTTCCTGTGGTGTGATGATGGCACTCAGAACAGTTTTCTGTGACATCAACATGCATCGCATGATCAAAAACCACTGGCTCGTACAAATCCGCCAGAGAATCCAGTTCGACCTCATCTGGATAATCCATTGCATAACAACTCGTGGACAGGACTGCCAACAGCAATAAAACTCCAAGCCCTGTTATAAGTTGCTTACCGGCATTTACCATAGCCTCTACTCCTTAGTTCTCAATTCTGTCAACAGCGCAATCACTGCCTTCAGAGAAATTAAAAAACGGTCTGCTGACCCAAACAGATTAATCCTCGTCGCCGCCATTGATGTAACGGTAAAACATGGGGAAAAAAGTAAAGAACAACAGACACAGCAGATATTCAAGCCCTTTGATGTAGGTGTAGTAATCTACAACGGTGTAAATCTGCTCAACATGACCAACATTCATAAAAAAATCGAACATCGCAATTACCTCTCAAATAAATAATTCAGTGTTTCTTTGCCGATGCGGCCAGCTTGCTTCCTGATGCGCCCTTAGCGCCTTCTTTGGTCATCCCAAACAACGCCAAAACAGCAGGCACTAATTGCGCAATAATCAATAAAGCACAGAAACCGACAAACAGAAGAACCAAAATACCGCTATTGTAGGTTTTGGTCGTATCCGTTGCCAAAGCAGGGGAGACAACCACAAGCAACAAGGTGAAAGTTGTCAGTAACGTTTTTACTCCTCGCATTAAATCCTCCTCGTGTAAAAGTTTAGATCTGTCCTCTCCGGCGGCAGAAACGAGCGGAAGAACAAATGTAATTATCAAACACAGTTATAAATTTCGGCAATTATACGTGTGAACGCATTTCATTGAAACGTTTTTCTTTGCAGCAGAATATGACAAATGAACCGGCAAAAATCAGGCAATGTGAACACCCCTGAAAGCGACAATGCCGGGCTATGGAATGCAGAGGTCATGCCACTCTTTCGAGAACTCATGACAAAACAATAAATAACTGTTTTTACGGGATTAAATCATAAAATATAACCAGTCCAATCCTCTTTTGCAGTATATAAAATATATACACAAAAAGAACTTCAGGCGCCCCATATCTGTCGCTGACGAATCCATAACCTACTAAGAAATATGAAGATTACCGATCCATATAAATTGTATACAGTATACGGTTAAATGAATATTTTTTTTATATAGATATATCCATGATTTCGTTCGAAAAGGATAAATACAGATCCCAAAGCGGCTGCAAGAGATCCAGACCTCCCTGCTTTACAAGTGGCAATAATGTTAGAATAACTCGGGCGACGGCTGCAGTTTCTTCAATCTTGAAGAAGACACCATACCCCCTTGACGAGCAGAGTAGCTTGCAAAAGCACAACTGACCGCCTGCCGAATTTCTTCCCAGCCCTCGTTCCCGACAGGCCTTAAGGCATGATAGAAAATACCCTCCTTGCGGATTCTTCGCAGCAACTCCAGAGGAACTTCATCTGCCACCAGAATAATCGACAGATTGCGATTACATTTCTTTAATAGTGGGACAAACTTTGAGATTTGCTGTTCATCCAATGTCCCGCTAAGCAAGACAACCTGCACTGTTTTATCAAGTATTCCCGCAAGTGAATTCACCACTGAAACAGAAGTCGTAATCTCGTAGCCGTCATCCTTAAACACCTGGGCCAACTGTTCCCGTGCACCCTGATCCTTGTTTGCGATAAGAAGACCATTCATAACTTCACCTCACTTGCAGACAAGGGTTATTAGCGGTTTGGAACCTCGGGTTTTGCATCTTGCTTGCGCGCAAAAAGCCCCTTCAACATCCCAACAAATAATAAGCACGCTGGAACCAACTGAAAAACCACAATCAAGGCAAAAAAACCGATAAACAGCATCAACAACAATGAGCCGCCCTCTTCTGCGGGTGCCGTTGCCGCCACCGAACTAGATACCGCAAAAAGAACACAAACCAAAGTCATCACACTGTTACGCATCATATCTTTCATCACAACCTCCATGGTGTTTTGAATCTTATTTCCTCACATCAACATATATACATGAGTTATGCCAAAACCTTACAAAACCACATCAGAACTCACAACTACTTGTTATCGCAGGATATTTATGACCTAAGCGAAAATTGATGCGCATGACCAAACAGCCATAGAATATTTTTTTCATACAGGCCAAACATGACAAAAGTTCTTAAATCCTCGGCTATAAATCGTTAACCTCCTGTTTTTGTTGATCTTATCTACAAATAACCGATTTTATATTCATAAATTTGCTGCATATTTTATTTATTCACCGACAAGACCTGGAGCATTTAAATGTTCATTACGAACACCTACAGCTTCGTTTTCAGCCTCAAAATCCCCTCGCAATAGCCGTTCCTGCGACTTATTTCTTGACTGTTTCCACTTCCCTTATTAGTATAAAACGCTTTGAAATTTCAATATTTTAACATTTTTGGTTTTTGTTTATCTGACTCAGAAAGCAATCAAGACCATCATGAGCGAAAATTCTGTACACAAAATTTTAGTTATTGACGATGAAGCCGTTATCCGTGAAGGCCTTCGTCAAGCGCTGACATTAGAAGGATATCAGGTCATCGTTGCTCCAAATGGTAAAGTTGGCATGGAGAAGCTGCAGAAAGACAGCTTCAGCGTCGTTATCAGCGACCTGAAAATGCCGATCATGGGGGGTATTGAGGTTTTAAAAACTATTGCGGTTCTCCAGCCAAACGTTCCGGTCATCATTATTACCGGCTTTGCAACCGTTGATTCTGCGGTTGACGCCATGAAGAATGGAGCATTCGAATATCTCACAAAACCATTCTTGCCAGACCAGATCGTCGAAAAAGTACAAGCGGCGATCAAACAAAGACTGCTCAACCTTGAGTCTGAGATTATTTCTGAAAGCATTCCCGATGAATCTGTTGCCGACTCTTTTATTGGTAAAAGTGAAGCGATGCAGAAGGTCTTCCAACGGATCCTTCAAGTTGCACCGACAGCCAGTTCGGTACTGATTACCGGAGAGAGCGGAACAGGCAAGGAACTTGTTGCCCGAGCCATCCACAATAACAGCCCACGCAAAGAAGAACCCTTTGTTGCTATCGATTGCAACTCGTTACCTGAAAACTTGCTTGAAAGTGAGCTATTCGGACATGTCAAAGGCTCTTTTACCGGGGCGACCCAGTCCAAGCCTGGTCTGTTTAGCGTTGCTAGCGGCGGGAGCCTTTTTCTTGATGAGATTGCCAATCTAAGTATGGCGACTCAGGCCAAACTGTTACGGGTGCTACAACAGCGCGAAGTGGCTCCCATTGGCGGAACCAAAGCGACCCCGATTGATATCCGCTTGATCGCCGCAACAAATCGGGGATTGGACAAGATGGTTGAGGAAGGAACCTTCCGTGATGACCTCTATTTCCGCCTGAATATTATCCCGATTAGCTTACCGCCATTGCGCGAGCGTGCAGGTGATATCCCCCTCCTGATCGGCTATTTCCTGAAGAAGTTCTCAGAAGAAGTCGGTCGAGAGATCAAGGGACTTTCTGCTGATGCCCACCTGGCATTGCATGACTATCCATTTCCAGGGAATGTCCGTGAGCTGGAAAATATTATCGAACGAGCGGTGGTCCTGTCTCAGGGGAATCTGATCCATAGAGAGAGTCTGGAACTACCAACATCACAAGAGATTGAGTCTGCCCTTCATGACATTCCAGCTCCGATTAACACTGACGAGCTCAAAGAGGTCAAGCGGATTGCTCGCGAACAAGCCGTTGAGCCCGTGGAAAAAGCCTTCGTTTACGCTGCCTTGGAGAGAAACGGCTGGAACGTTACCAAGGCTGCGGAAGAGACCGGGATGCTGAGGCCTAACTTTCAGGCGCTGCTTAAGAAACTGGGAATTTCAGTCAAAGACCACATATAATTAACTTTCCTCAGAGGGTTCCCCGTTGTCCGGTTCCTCCAACGACACTGTCTGCGCAACCGGTAAATAAATGGAGAACCGCGTCCCTTCACCCTCACGGCTTTTTACATCAACATGGCCACCGTGATTATTAATAATTCCGTAGGAAACAGACAATCCCAACCCAAAACCTTTTTGGGCCTTAGTTGAGAAAAACGGATCAAAAATCTTATCCAGATTTTCCTGACTGATCCCCGCTCCAGTATCTTCAATAATAATTTCAACTTCGTGACTTTTTTCCAGCAATTTTGTCGTGATTTTTAACGTCCCACCACTGGGCATTGCCTGACCGGCATTGATAAGCATATTGAGGAAAACCTGCTGCAGTTGGTCCGTATCGACCTCCAAATCAGGAAGTCCGTCCTCTCCCTGGTAGCGAATATCAACATCCTGAAAAATAATCTGATGCGAGACAAGTTCCAAGGTATGTTCAATAATCCGGTTAATCGAGTCAGGATTTTTCTCCGGAAACGATTCCCGTGCAAATTCCAGCAGGCCACGAACAATCTTTGCACATCGTCCCGTTTCCGCAACAATCAATTCCAGATTTTCTTTAACCTGCTGCGGCAGGTCCGGAGTTTTTGACGACAGCGAGGCAAACATCAAGATTCCGGTCAGAGGATTGTTGATTTCATGCGCCACTCCAGCAACCAGTTCTCCCATCGAAGCCAATTTGGCAGAACGTAACAGTTGTCCTTGCATATCCGTGATCTCAGCCGTGCGCATTTCAACTTTATGTTCCAGCGTATAGCCCCACTCTTTCAATTCAATCTGTGCCTGAGCAAGATTATCCGCCATCACATTAAACGACTCCCCTAACTCGCCAATTTCATCCCCAGAGAGGTGTTTCACCCGCGCGGTTAAATCTCCGGCAGAAAGGGCTTGCGTCTGCACCAATAACCCTTGAATAGGGTCACAAATATGCTTTCTGGTCAAAAAATAATGGCACAGGGACAAGATGATCAACATCACCATAGTAGAGACAATGACATCTTTATGATGGGAATGGGCCAAATCGACCATCGGTCCCTGAGAAACAACCATATCCAGCACCCCGATCTTCTTTTCGTCAGCGGAGTGGGCGTGACAGGCCGCCGTATAGCAACTGGGTTCATTATAAATTCCGCGAGTGATGCTCAGATATTGTGTCCCGTTCTCATCAGAGAAAGTTCTACTGCGCTCCTCAATTGGCACATCAACTAACACTTTTGATCCTGTGAGATGACAAAAGGAACAACTCTCATCGTTCTCCCCTAATGTCGTGCCGATCTCGTGTTTATTCATCGAGAAAACGACGACACCCTCTTTTCCCAAGATACGAGCCCTTTTGATGCGAGGATTACGGCCGATATCTTCTATCATGAGCTGTAGCTGCTCATTGTTGTCAGCCAGCATGAGGTGGTGGGAATCACGCACGATCATCTCCGAAAGTTCTCCTGCTTCCTGTACGGTCCATTGAGCAAAAACCTTCTGCACTTTTTCAATATGCAGATAAGCAGAAATTGACATCACCACGAGCAGAATCAGACTTGATATAGCGGTATATCTCAGTGCCAAGCGGATACGCATTCAAAGCTCCTCAATGCTAAAACAGAGACGGCTAATCATCAGAGAATAGTTAACCATACTGGAGAGCGGACTTTTTTTGAATCAATTATTAATGTTTGAGATTAAAATCATTCCGGCTCCTGATGACAGCGGAACTTCGGAGGCATTGCCTTTTCCGTGTCGCTAACGTATAAAATAACTCTTCAACATTGCCAAGATCGGATGGTTATAAATGGGATACAGAACGCTTAAACAGGCTGTCGATGAACTTGAAAGTAGTGGTCAACTCATCCGTATCACTCAGCCCATCGAGCCCAATTTGCTTGCTGGCGCAATTCAGAGACGGGTTTATCAACATCAGGGACCGGCCATCCTCTTTACCAACCTCAGTGGCAGTCGCTTTCCGGCGGTCGCCAATCTTTTCGGCACCCTGGCGCGGACCAGATATCTGTTTCGCGATACTTTGCAGCAAGTTGAAACCCTCATCAAATTAAAACTTGATCCCAAGAGCTTATTGAAATCACCTGCTTCGCTGCTGGCTGGTGTCCCGGCGGCCCTTCATCTACTCCCCAAGAAAGTGAAGTCAGCGCCGATTTTATGGAATCAGACGACCCTCGGTGAACTGCCACAGATAAAAAGCTGGCCCGACGATGGCGGCGCCTTCATCACCCTGCCTCAAGTCTACAGCGAAAGCAGTCGGCAGCCGGGATTCCGTTCATCAAATCTGGGTATGTACCGTGTCCAGATAGCAGGGAATGAGTATATCCAAAATCAGGAGATTGGTCTCCATTACCAGATTCATCGTGGTATCGGCGTTCACCACCGGGAAGCGCTGGAACTCGGCAAACCATTCCTCGTCAATATTTTTGTCGGTGGACCTCCAAGTCTGACTATTGCAGCAGTGATGCCTCTGCCAGAAGGGATGCCGGAATTATCTTTTGCCGGCCTTCTCGGCGGGCACCGGATCCCGCTGGTCCAACCGTCCGGCCTCTTACCCATGCCTGCCGAAGCTGACTTTGTTATATGCGGTACGATCGATCCCAAACAGCAGAAACCAGAAGGCCCGTTTGGTGA
This sequence comes from Desulfuromusa kysingii, assembly GCF_900107645.1. Taxonomy (GTDB): domain Bacteria; phylum Desulfobacterota; class Desulfuromonadia; order Desulfuromonadales; family Geopsychrobacteraceae; genus Desulfuromusa; species Desulfuromusa kysingii. The sequence goes on along the minus strand of NZ_FNQN01000001.1, from coordinate 116,541 downwards.
CCACCTTGGTTACTACAGCTTGGCACACGATTTTCCCATCGTTAATGTGGAGCGGGTCTACCATCGCCCGGATGCCATCTGGCCCTTCACTACCGTCGGTCGCCCACCGCAGGAAGATACCAGCTTCGGCGAATTTATCCATGAATTAACGGGGGCGCTGATCCCTGATGTCCTGCCAGGGATAAAAGCAGTCCATGCTGTCGATGCCGCAGGCGTGCATCCGCTCCTGCTTGCCATTGGCAGTGAACGTTACACCCCCTATAGCGAGCTTGAGCGCCCACAGGAACTTCTGACTCAAGCCAATGCCATTCTGGGACAGGGGCAGCTCTCGTTGGCAAAATACCTGCTCATTGTCGCCGAAAACGATGATCCAAATCTAGATATCAACCAGATTCCGGCCTTTTTTCAGCACCTACTGGAAAGGGTCGACTGGCAGCGTGATCTCCACTTTCAAACAGCAACAACAATGGACACCCTGGATTATAGTGGTCATGGCTTGAATCAGGGATCAAAGGCGGTTATTGCCGCTGTTGGAGCCAAGCGACGCAACTTGCCGACCACAATCCCTGAGAATATTACCTTACCGCGTGGCTTCACAAAACCCACTATCGCTATCCCTGGAGTACTGCTTGTTCAAGGTCCAAGCTGCAACAATTATCACCCTGGTGAAGACCCGCACCTGCTCCGTTTCTGTAAAAAGTTTGAGCCGGATAACCCCATCAACCATTTCCCTCTCATCTTGATTGTGGACGATAGTCAATTTTGCGCTGCAACCTTAAACAATTGGCTCTGGGTCGGTTTTACCCGCTCCAATCCCGCCGCTGACATCTATGGAATCGGCAGCTTTACGACAGCTAAACATTGGGGCTGTAGCGGTTCATTGGTCATTGATTCTCGCAGCAAACCTCATCATGCCCCAGCTTTAATTGACGACCCGGAAATCGAAAAACAGGTTGATCAACTTGCGACCCATGGTGGCCCCTTACAAGGAATCATTTAATGTCTATTCAAAACCTGAAAATTCCCCATTTGCTTGACTCCATCGGCAATACCCCGATGGTTGATCTCTCTGCCCTGACCGAAAATCCAAAGGTGCGGCTATTCGCCAAATTGGAAGGGAGCAACCCCGGCGGCTCAGTGAAAGATCGACCCGCCTTGTACATGATCAACAAAGCGGAAAAAACGGGTGAACTGACAGCAGATAAGATCATACTTGAACCCACCTCCGGAAACACGGGCATTGCAATCGCGATGATCGGCGCAGCGAAAGGGTACAAGGTCAAACTGGTTATGCCTGCATGTGTCAGCACCGAAAGACGCGGGATACTGGAAGCATATGGAGCTGAAACGGTTCTTTCCCCGGGCTGCCAGATGACCGATGGTGCAATTCGTCTTGCCCACAAAATTTTAGAACAAACCCCGGACAGCTATTTTATGCCCAACCAGTATAAAAACCCCAATAACCCCTTGTCCCACTACGAAACGACAGCGCCTGAAATTATGCAACAGACTGCAGGTCGCATTGATTACTTTGTTGCTGGAATGGGGACTTCTGGGACACTGATGGGAATCAGTCGTTATTTTTCGGAACATGCACCACAGGTCAAGATTGTCGGCGTTGAACCAGGTTTAGGCCACAAGATTCAGGGACTTAAAAACATGCATGAAGCCATTGTCCCAGAAATTTACGAACCCAAAAGGCTCGCAGATAAACGGCTGGTTGAAGATGAAGACGCCTATGCAATGACCCGTAAACTGGCCCTCACCATGGGGCTTTTTGTTGGCATGTCAAGTGGTGCTGCAGTGGCAGGAGCACTTCAAGTGGCAAACAATATCAACAGTGGCACAATTGTGACGCTGCTCCCCGACCGCGGTGATCGTTACCTAAGCACCAACCTGTTTCGCTCCAGTTGTGCTGCCTGTCCACCCTGATAAGGGGTAAGAGTGTTTATACTTGCAAATGTGCAGAGACACCATGGATTTACAGATGAGCTTTATAACCAACCAAGTGCCCACTGTAGATCAACCTTGTCTCTGCTCTCAAAATCATCAACCAGATAGATTCTTGCTAACGTCGACAAATAAGAAACACGCCAACCAATAAAAACACGACCCCCACCATTCGCTTGAAATCGATAGGGATGCCACGCATGCCAAATAATCCGTAGTGATCCATCACCAAGCCGGCGGATAATTGTGACACGATCGTTAAAGCCAGAACCGCCGTTGTCCCTATCCTGGGGACACCAACGATGGTCATCGTGACAAAAAAAGCGCCAAATAAGCCACCCGATAATTGCCACCAGGCGGCTTCAGGGATGCGACGAAAACTTCCCTGCCCGCTGCTCAGGGAGACCAGCAAAAGAATCAGCGTACCAACAGCAAAGGAGATAGTCGCTGCTTGTAAAAAACCAGTCTTTTCTGCCAATCGTGCATTGATTGAAGGTTGTACTGCAACAGCAACCCCACCGACCACCATAAGAAGCATCAGAATAATAGTAGGCATATTTTATTTTTCACTCATCTTTTGACATCGCAGACAAAAAGGAGATTCGGGACGGACATTTAAACGAGCGTAACCAATCGGCTCTTCACAACGTCGACATTCACCATAGCGATCTGACTTGATCGCTTGCAAAGCGGCTTCCACCAAGATCAAGCGTTGCTTATGTCCAGAACGATTCGCTTGCGACATCGCCTGTTGCTGTAAAGCGTCCATTCGCGATAAACGGCCAATAGGTTGGTCTAGAGCGACAGTCTGGCTGCTAGCGACAGACTCAATCAGCAACAATTCCAGTTCTGCCTTTAACTCCAGCAACTTTTGCTGTAATTGCAGTTGTTCAGAGGCTGTCAATTCATCCATCAAGCAGTCCGTTGACGAATCAGTTTTGATATTGCCTTAAAGCTGTCCGTTCCAGCAACTTTAACCAATTGGAAGAGGGCTGTTTCGGTTGTCGTAATCACCGCTCCAGCTCTGGCAGAAGCCTTGATCGCATTGGCATAATCACTCTGAAAACGTGAGCACAGGGCATCACTGACGAGATGGACGACATAGCCACGATCCAGAAGGTCAAGAGCAGTCTGGAAAACACATACGTGTGTCTCCATACCAACAATCAAAACCTGTTTAGCCTCACTTTTTTCCAAAGCTGCCATGAACTTATCGTCCCCGCAACAGCTGAACGTCATTTTTTCGATACAGTCTTGTGATGCAACACCAGGCAGCTCTGTCACCGTATGCCCTAGACCTTGCGGATATTGTTCGGTAGCAATGATTGGAAGACCGAGGGCTTTAAACCCTTCGATCAACAAATTCGTATGTTGAATGAGCTGACCATACAGACTCTGATTCATAGCTGGAGCCAACTTTTCTTGTACATCAATAATAACTAGTGCTGTTTTTTCTGCATCGAGCCAAAATTTATCCTTAACTACACCCATCGTATTCTCCCGTTCGATTAAGTTTTAAATTCTATTACGCAAAATACGCATAATCAAGACACCAAGAATTGACAGTACCAAGCCCACACACACAAACAAATACCCTAGAGCATGTCCTTCTCCCCAGCCCCAGAGGTCTTTTCCTTTCATGAAGATGATAAGTCCGGCGCCACCAAAAGTGAGCAGTCCACCGCAAATATATGAGGTGAAAGCAACAATGGGCCAGATCAGATCTTTAAAAGTCATTATTTTCCCCGTAACGAGAAAGGGGCCACCGGATGGCAGCCCCTGACACTACAATCATATAAGTGACAGATTAAAAGTGGTGTCCACCATAGACAAAAGCATAAATCATCAGCAGCGTTAATGCTACCCCAATCAATACAGCGGTGAACCCGAATCCTTTGAGGATAAAATCATATACAGCGCCACTGGGCTTATCCACTTCATATTGCTTGAGAGTCCCCTCTTCTTCATACCGCTTCCATTGATCTCCACGCTCTTCGATGAACTCTTCCTTCGCCAACTCTCCATTAAAGACGACAAAGTCCATCGGGAACTTCTCTGGACGACCATGGGTGTTAAAGAAGTGGACCGTGAAGATAAATCCAGTCGCCAGCAGGGCCTCATCCGAATGGATTATTGTGGCAACATTAAATACCCAGCCAGGTAGAGCCGCACCAAAAAACTCCGGGAACCAGAGCATCAATCCAGAACCACCTATGGCAAACATCCCCCAGAAGACCGCAATAAAATCAAACTTCTCCCAGTAAGTCCAGCGGTCAAACGTCGGCTTTGGCCCTAAGAACAAGAACCAGCGCACCATTGAAGTCACATCTTCGATGTCTCGCAGGTTAGGACACAGCGATTCAGGACCGAACAATCGTTGGAAAAATTCCGCAGGATATTGCAGTTTATAGAATAAGAATTTCGCGCTCATAGCCAGAGCCATAGCAAAATAGACAAAGGTGATTCCAGCACCGAGTCGATGTAAAAGTCCTGCATTTGCTGATCCACCAAAGAATTCCATTAATACTTTTGCCCATGCCTGATCGGAAAACTTCAATGGCAAACCAGTCAGCGATAGCAGGAGGAAACTGATAATAACCAACAAGTGCATAAAGATATGGATCTTAGTAAAACGACGGTAAATCTTGTGGGGATTATCGACATGGTGAAGCTGTCCACCGGCAGCCAACGCCTTTTTCTTTTCACTGTTCTCAATAAAGCCACGGAACATCCATAATAATGAATGAAACCAGAAGACCCCGAACGTACCCACCAGCAACGTGCTCATGGCAATATATGTGTAGAATAAAATCGGATAGTTGTGACTGTCTGTCATATCGCCATGAGCATAGAACTTGACAAATTGTGCTGAAGCATTCTCATGACATTTTGCACAGGCGACAACCAAGTTATCAGGACTGAGGCTCGATGCGGGATCTTCATTCGGCAAGACTTGGTGAGCCATATGACAGTCGGCACACCCTGCTACTTTTTCGGGGTAACCGAGGTTAAAGTTTTTTCCGTGGTAACTTTCGAGATAAGTATCAACAGCAACAGGGAAGACACCGCTGGCCTCCATCATCTCTTCATCAGCATGACAGGTCATACAGGGTTCTGTGCGGAAACTGGCCCGTTCACGCGCGTCCATATCACCAACGGGTTTGATAGCATGAAGACCATGACAATCAATACAGGCGGCAGCGTCCATATTCCCAGCAGCAATACCCTGTGCATGGATTGATGCTTGATATTCTTTTTCAGGAGTTGTGTGACATGTAGCGCAAATTTCGTTGGCACGCTGCTTGTCACCTTTCCATGCTGTGACTGCATGGATATTGTTATGGCATGAGGTACAGCTTAGATTGATATTGGGGTGATCAAAATTATGAGCACTATCAAAGTAATCTTTAAATTCCTGCTTATGACAGCGTGAACAATCGACGGCGCCAGGGAGAAGTTCACCTTCCATATGCGCCTCGATATCCGTCAAATCACTATGACAGGCGACGCATCCATTGGCACCATGAACGGAAGCACTGAAGCTATCCATTTCGATGACATCATCGTGACATTCCAGACAGGTTTCTGTTGCGACAGCCGCTCCAGCTGCAACGGTCTGTGAACTCCACAATAGAACCAACATCAGTAAGGAATAATACAGAAACTTACGCATGGAAACTCTCCTTAATAAGTATCACCCTGGCACAAACTCAAAAATATTAAGAAATTGTACGATCAGTTTTTCATCACACTTTTCAGACTGAAAGAGTGGCATCAATCAGTCATATTCTCATGTTATCTAGAATGTTGTTTGTTAAGCGGAGTGTATATTTTTATCATACATGGGGGACATTACCTGCATCATAAATTTATTGCAACAAAAAACGCCCTATATTTATGGGGTATTCATGCTGTACTTTTTAACTAGAGTAAAATAATAACGTTCTATACTGATTTTAAGGCAAAAAAAAACGGCCCCTCACGGAGCCGTTTTTTAAACATTTGTTCTGATAAATTCAATGGATCTATTTGGCTAACAGCCCCAGTACTTGTTCGGTGAAGGGGTTAGCAAAGAGGATGATCATGGCAACAACAAATACATAGATGGCCAATGACTCAATCATGGCCAGACCGATCATCATGGTGGTCAAAATTTTACCTGAAGCACCTGGATTACGAGCAACGCCTTCACAAGCAGCCTTAATAGCAATACCTTGACCAATACCAGTACCGATAGAACCTAAACCCATACCAATACCAGCAGCAAGCATACACCAAGCAAAAAATTCCATTTCATTCTCCTTTTTCTGTTTTTGTTGTTCCTATTATATATAGGACTTACTCCTCGCCCGTGCCAGGAGTATAAAATTTAGTGAGCTTCTTCCAACGCTCCAGCAACGTAAATCATCGCCAGCAACGTAAACACAAAGGTTTGGATAAATGCGATCAAGACCCCCATCAACATCATTGGGATAGGGAGAAACAAAGGGACCAACGCGAGAAAAATCATCAATACAATTTCGTGACCATACATATTTCCAAACAGACGTAAAGTCAATGAAAGCGGACGCGCCAGATGACCGATAATCTCAATAACAAACATCAATGGTGCAAGCCAGATAATTGGCCCCATAAAGTGTTTAAGATAACCGATTCCATGTTTTCTAAAGCCAACGACATGGGTCAGTACAAACACGATCAAGGCTAATGCGGCATTGGTATTGAGGTTCGCCGTCGGAGGATAAAAACCGGGGACCAGACCAATCAGATTACAGACAAGAATAAACAATGCAAATGTGGCAATAAGGGGGAAATAGGCTTTACCTTCCTCACCCATAGTCTCCTCGATTAAGCCATCAATGCCGATAATGACCGCCTCCATAAGATTCTGCACCCCTGAAGGGACCATGGATATTGACCGAGAAGCTAAGAAAGCGACGAGGATCAATAGAGCCATCACCAGCCACGTATAGGTAACATGCTCGCCAACATGAAGATGCAACTGTTGCTCAATCCACTGCAGAAATAAAAATGGATGTGTCATGGGTTAAACTCTCCTATTATTTTGTGAAGACTCAGTATAGCCGCTTAACAGTTGTAATAATAATATTAATAACCACGACCGACAGCCCGACAACCAGAGCCAGGGGATGAACCTCCCCGCGAACCAGCAAGATATATATTGAACTGGCTATAAACAGTAGCCGAAACAGATAATTTCTTTTGAAGCCTTTTTCCATTGCCGGTTGCGGATCACCTAAAACCTTGGACAATGATCGTCCCAGCCCGCGATAGTTAATAATAACCAGCACACCACCTGACAGAACCCCAAATGTGATCGAATATGACTGCCAGAACAAACTGAGTAAAACCAAAGCAATCAGGATAATCCAGTTGCGAACCGCCATTTCAGCCAGAAGCTGTTCAGTTTGTGGCATCGGTATCGTCGTCAGGATTCTGATTTTCTAATTCCTGACGTTTCAATTCACGTGTTGTCAGAATATACACATTGCGAAATCCCGAGATGATACCGATCAATAACATGATCAAGGTAAACCAAGGCCGCGTATCCAACCAGCGATCCAGATATATCCCCATGACCATGCCAATCAAGATAGCGGCAACAAGGGAGATTCCGACACTCGAGAGAAACCCGAGGCTCTTATATAATTGACGCTTGTCTTCAGCCATTTAAATGGTTTCACCAATACTAGGGATCTGGCACAAAAGCGGACTTTTAGTACCATATAGCCACACAATGAGTCAAGTCAGATTTTTCCCACCCTCTCCCCGGTCACTCCCCTAAAGCATTAATATCTGGTATTTTTTAAGACAAAAAAGCCCCGAGAAATCTCGGGGCACATGACATCACAGTATATTTTTAATGGTTATATTTTTACCATCTGGACTGGGGTCATATTGCTACCATCAGCCAGTAATTGTTGAGCCCCTAGAGTCACAAAATTATGTGGGGCAAATATCAATCCTGCGGGGACAGATTCAGTAACAAGAACTTTACCCTGTGTCGAACCTGTGACACTAGTGACCTTGACTTCATCGCCATCATTAATCCCTGCAGCCTTGGCGTCTACCAAATTCACCCTGATCAGACCTTCAGCTTCTACCTCGAGGGGCGCGGAAGCCCAAGTTGATGTCGTCCCAAAATGGCTGGATGAGGTACCTGTCAACAATTGTAGGCCATCCACCCCTTTGGAGACTGAAATTAGTTGATATTTCAGACTTTGGTCTGCCACCTGATGCGGCTTCTGTACACTGGTAGCATATTTGTCCTCAAGGAGATTGACGTCTGTATACAGAGACGTCAACTTGCGTAGCTCGCTCATAACATCATCACGATCCTGAGTCATAGAGTTTTTACTCAGACGAGCGTAGAGTTCGGCAAAAATCTCCCAGTCTTCGCGACACTGGCCGACTGGCTTGATCGCCGCTTTAAAGCTACGGACGGTCTGATCAAGAGAGGTGAAACTGCCAGACTTCTCCGCGTATGTACAGCCGGGAAGGACAACAGTTGCCAGACGGGTCACCTCGGTCGGGAAAATATCTTGAACAACCAGGAACTCAACCTGTTCCAAAGCCTTCATCCAGCGACTACTATTGGGGAAGTTTTGTGGGTTGGTTGCAGCCAGATAGAGGAATCGAATAGTTCCTGCTTCGATCTCTTGCAAGATCCCGTCAGCATCGAGCCCACCTTCAGGAAGTTCACTTCTCCATTCCTTGGCAAATTTTGCTTTGTTTTCCCCATAGGATTGGAAGCCAGGAAGATTCTCTGGATACACACCCATATTCAGAACCCCTTGCGTATTCCCTTTTTCATCCAACGGGAACAAACCTCCGTCCTCACGCAGAGCTCCGCTCAAAATCGCCAGGTTAGCAACAGCGGCTGCCTTTGAAGTGCCAAATTCTGATTTACAAATATCTGCGCCGAAAATAACCGCAACCTTACTTGCCTTACCGATAATATCGGCAGCATCCTCTAAAGCCTTAAGGGAGAGTCCGGTTGACTCGACAACAGTGTCAAGGTCAACTGCAGCAAGATCAGCTTTCATCTCGTCAAAGTTGGAAACCGTGCGTTTAAGATAATCATCATCCAGATAATGACGATCCAGCAACAGACGACCAAGACCATTTGCCAGAGCGATCTCACTATCAGGCTTGTAACTAAGTTGGCTTTCGGCAAATTGGGTCAAATGGATCTGACGCATATTCGCAATCACCAGCGCACCATCACCGCGGCGCACGGCATCCTGAATTTTCCAATCAACCGCAGGAGCCTCAGCACTGGGATCAGCACCAAAAACGAGAACGGCATCAGCAGCGCCAATCACATCCATCTGGTTGCTGGCACCATGCAGGCCCAAACCTTGACCAAGGGCACGCAATGCTCGTAAAGCCCCAAAACGGGCTTCAGTATCTATATTATTGCTTCCGATAGCCGTCCTGAAAAGTTTCTGGAAGAGATAATTTTCTTCATTCGTTAAGTGTGGAGATGACAAACCGGCAATTGCAGCAGCCCCACTCTCAACTTTGATTTTTTTGACTTCAGCAACAATGCGGTCAAGAGCCTCCGCCCAAGGAGCTGATTTCTGCTCAACAAGTGGTTCGGTTAACCGCTGTTGATGGTTGATATAGCTAGAGCCAAAGAAGCCACCAATACAGAGGGTTCCCTTATTTGTGGTCCCGACATCTTCAGAGGTCACTCGCAGAACGTCATTATTGAGAACATTAAGATCAATCTGACACTGGCTAGGGCAGTAAGTACAGACCGAAGGGGCCTTACGTAGTGTCCATGGGCGGGCTTTAAACTTGAATGGCTTGGAGATCATTGTTCCAGTCGGACAAACGGCAACACAGTTGCCACAGTAAGTACAGTTTTCAAGCTTTTTGTCGATAAAAGCCCGATCCCCCTTATCATTGACAAACAGAGCGTCCGCACCAATAAGCTCATGACAAACCTTGACACATTTCTCACAGAGGATACAGCGGTTTGGAACTTGTTGAATTAACGGCCAATGATTGATCGTTTCAGGATTAACATCGTCGGCTTGAAACTCCTGACGAACCACATCCAGCTCATAACAGATATCCTGCAGGTCACACTCACCGCCAGCGTCACAGACCGGGCAATCAAGAGGATGATTCACGAGAATCAGCTCCATGATCTGCCTCCGACTTTTCTTCAACTTCTCCGATTGAGTCGTAACTTTGATCCCCTCTTTAACCGGGGTGTTACAGGCGGTCATCGGACGGTCGACACCTTCAATCTCGACTGCACAAATTCGGCACGCACCTGTCGGTGACACCTTCTCTAACCAACAGAGGGTTGGAATATGAATATCCACTTGCCGAGCGGCCTCAAGAATTGTTGTGTCCTTGGGTACACTTACCGACTTACCGTCTATCGTCAGGTTGACCATATTAATATTTCCTCGAATACTGGCTGTTTTATATCTGGACAATAAATCCGCTCAGCAAACAACCTCTGTGATGTTTTTTAGTCTAAACAGCGATCATTGATACACGGTAGCAGCGTAAGCAGCGTTCTGCTTCCATAACTGCTTCACTGTCCGAGAAACCAAGTTCGACTTCGTTATAATTCCCCGCGCTGGCCCGTTCTTTACCATGGACCTCGTGCTGGTTAAAACGCTGCACCGCAGCAAGCCAGGGAACGTTTTCATTCTTATCGTAAACGCCAAGATTTGACAAAATATCTTCGTGAAAGTCGTCATCGGTCAGATAAGCACTGCCTTCTTCCAGCCAACGTTGAATAACTTTTGCAGCGCGGTGAGCATTACCAACACAGGCAACAACAGTCAGTGGCCCGATCTCAGCATCACCAGAAGCAAAGACACCCTCCATATCGGTCAACAGGGTCCGTGACAGTGGGTTCCCCATGGTGTCACTCAGATCCCGATCGGCACCGTTTTTCAGGGGGATATATTTGGTGATAACCGTATTCCAACGGGTAATCTTGATCCCGGTATCCTCGGTGATAAAGGAGAGATCAGGATCCTGACCGATGGCTGGAATGAGAGTGTCACACTCAACGATGAATTCACTGCCTTCAATCGGTTGGGGACGACGACGACCGGAATCGTCAGGCTCACCCAGCTGCATCTTCAGGCATTCCACCCCCGTAACCTGACGGTTTTCATCGACAACAATCTTCTTCGGCAGCACCAGAAATTCAAAACGGACACCTTCTTCATCAGCGCCGTCAATTTCCCAGACATCCGCAGGCATTTCGTTACGCGTCCTACGATACAGGAGAACCGATTCTTCAGCTCCTTCCCGCAGTGCGACCCGAACGCAGTCAATTGCAGTGTTACCACCGCCAACAACGCAAACTTTTTTGCCCATACCCGTCGGTTTCCCTTGATAGGCCTCGCGCAAAAACTCAATCCCTCCGGCAAGGAAACCGCTGTAGCCTTCGTCCTCCCCCTCAACCCCCATCGGTTTGGACTTATGGGCTCCGGGAGCAAGAAGAACAGCATCAAATTTATCCTTCAATTCCATCAGACTGATATCAGTCCCAACCCTGGTGTTGTAAACAATCTCAACTCCCATGGAGCAGATGATATCAATGTCCCGCTGCAGAATATGACGCGGCATCCGGTAGGCAGGAATTCCGACGGCAATCATCCCACCGCCAAAACCCTCGGGCAGAGCTTCATAGATCGTACAGGGGTAGCCTTCGAGCGCTAGATAATAGGCTGCAGCCAGCCCTGCAGGGCCAGCACCAACAATAGCAACGGTTTTATCTTTTTTCGGTTTAGGCTGCATAAGCGGTTTATGATGATGCTTCCACTCGTAGTCAGATGCGGTCCGCTTGAGCACCATAATATTGATAGGATTATCAACATTAGCTCGGCGACAGGCTGTTTCGCAGGGGTGTGGACAAACTCGGCCACAGACTGCCGGTAAGGGCATGCTCTTACGGATAATATCCAAAGATTCATCAAAGCGACGATCTTTGATAGCTTCAATATAGGCTGGGATATCAATATGTGAAGGGCACTTATCCTGACAGGGTGCAGTCAGTTTAAATTTATAATCGACGGTTTTTTTCGCTATTTTGACACCACGGATGTAAGCCAGATAATCTTCTCTAAAATGTTTGACCGTATCGACAATTGGAATGGCTGACGTCATGCACAGAGTACACTTACAGTTCTGTAACAACTCACCAATGTTCTCAATTGTATCCAGATCACCCTCGGTCCCTTTGCCAGCAACGATCCGGGCCAAGGTATCCTGCATCACCCGAGTCCCCTTTTTACCTGGGGAACACTTAGCACAGCAATAATCTTCCTGCACATGCTTGGCATATTCTGCCGCCATCGCCACAACATCAACACTGGCATCATTTAGAATGAGACCGTCCCACCCCATAAAGGCAGAAATCTGCTTAACACCATCAAAAGTGACTGGCAGTTTCTTTTTGGCGACCTCAACTTCGACATCGTCGCCTTGACGATTATCGATAACCTGTCTTCCCCAACTGGAAAAAGCAACCTGTGACAAACCGGCCTCCTATGACCTGCTTCGACCTTCCAAAGAGGAAGGTCGAAAAACCCGTTAACGGGTAGAATCACCAGATGTTCTGGCGGTTTTCAGTACTTAAAATCGTATACAGTATGCAGGTAGATACCACAAACAACTGCTCTAAATCAAGGCTATTTTTTCTGGATCAGACGTAAAGAAAAAGGGCTAAAGACAAAGAAAATCAATTCCTTAGGTTTGCAGACCCAGCATCATCTTACTGATTCCATGGCAACATTGGGGGTTCATTTTCAATTAACCAGACCCCCGGTTTAGTCATCTTTTCCTGAATTAATCGCCATTGTTGTTCCCAGCGCCACTTCTTGATCCGACTTGAGGGCAATCGGTAATATTCTAAAACATAAACCGCATCCGCTCGGCCCGCAGACGGGTCCATGACCACACTTATAACTCCGCTCTCAACAATATGGAGATCCTCATCTTCTTTAAATTGCTCAAGAAATGCCCCACGTACGTCAGGATGGACATAGGCCGCTGCGCCGGGATAATCGCTCCAACGCATTGACTCACTAAACCCCTGACTCACGGTATCCAACCCTGGCCCCATATCAACGGAGCCAAGACATGCACCCATGAACGGGCAGATAAACAATAAAAGCAGCAAGTTACGCATAGTAAGCTTGTCCCTTAGCACCATTTTCTTTTAACTGTGAAATAGTTGACCGATAATCATCAGCACCGAAAACTGCACTTCCAGCGACAAAGACATCGGCTCCTGCCGCGGCAATCTGCTCGATATTGTCGACCTTGACCCCACCATCAACTTCCAGTTCAATAGGCAGACCCAAGGTGTTGATCTTCTGCCGTAACGCTGAGATCTTCGGTAGACACGATGGAATAAAAGACTGGCCACCAAATCCGGGGTTGACCGTCATCAGCAGCACCAAATCAAGATCGGGCAAGATAATATCAAGATCCGTCAAGGATGTCGCTGGATTCAAAGAGACTCCCGCTTTTTTGCCTAAAGACTTAATCAGCTGGACAGTTCGATGGAGATGCCTAACCGCTTCACTATGGACAACAATAATGTCGGCTCCAGCTTCCGCAAAGGCGGGAATGTACTGATCCGGGTTTTCAATCATCAGGTGAACATCCAACGGTCGCTGCGTGATCGGACGGATGGCATCAACAACCAGAGGGCCGATCGTGATGTTAGGGACAAAATGTCCATCCATAACATCGACATGAACGTAATCGGCACCGGCTTGATCGATGGCCTTGATCTCCGCACCTAAACAAGAGAAGTCTGCGGACAAGATTGAGGGGGCAATTTTAATCATAGTTTTTCCAATGGATAGAATAATAGGTATCAGGATCGCCGGTGTAGGCGTGCCGCAAAAAAAGCATCCATGTTGCTGTGCCTATGCGGATAGCTACGCAAGGTCCCCCGCGCTGTAAACAGGTCTGCCCAATCCGGTGAGACCTGCTGTTGCAGGTTTTCTAAGACAAATTCAGGATGGTCTGCCAGAAATCCATCAATGATGGCATCTGTTTCACCATGACTGAAAGTACAGACCGAGTAGAGGAGCTTACCTTCAGGCTTCACCAACGGAGCAATATTTTCAAGGATTTGCCGTTGCAGCGCCGCAAGCTCCCTCAGGTTGACTGAGCTCTTGTTCCAACGCCCTTCAGGATTGCGGCGCAACACCCCGAGACCGCTACAGGGGGCATCAAGAAGAATACGATCAAAACTTTGAGTTTCAAGAAAATCTGCGGGTTCAGTCAAGTCCCATTGCTTGGCGGTAATGCTTGAACAGCCGAGTCTCAGGGCCCCTTGCTGAATCATTTCAACCCGGCGGGGATATTTATCCAGGGCAACAATTTCAGACTGATTCTCCGTTACTGCCGCGAGATGGGTCGTCTTTCCCCCCGGAGCAGCGCAAGCATCAAGGATCCGCTGTTCGGGATGGGCATCCAAAAGATGAGCGATGAGAATACTTGCCTCGTCCTGCACCTGATACCAACCTTGAGCATCCCCCGGCAACGGCTTTTCGCCGCGCCGATCAATTGTCACCCCTTCTGGAGCAAAAGTGCTCAGATGAGCTTGGTGCCCAGCTTCACCCAGAGCGTGCAAAAAGTCCTCCGGGCTCGTCTTCAAGCTGTTCACACGCAAGGTCAGCGGTGGCGGCCCAGCCAAGCTCTCCCCTAAAGCTCGTGCCTCAACATTCGGTAACTGCCTCATGATCTCTTTACTCAACCAGGCTGGCTGACTACAAACATGCTGCAGATAAAGTTTGATCTTCTCCGGTGCCGGCCAAGGAATACTTGCCTTGCCCCGATCAAGGGAACGCAACACCCCGTTGATAAATCCGACCGCTTGCTCCAAGTGCAGCTCACGCGCCAATTCCACGGTTGAGTTGACCGCCGCATGAGCGGGCACTCGATCCAGCTCAAGCAGCTGATAGGTACCAAGCCGAAGTAGCCATAGAACTTCCGGCTGTAAACGTTGTAACGGCTGGTTACAAAATTGTGCCAGGGCAAAATCGATCCGTCCCTGCAACCGCAAAATACCATAAACCAGCTCTGTGACCAGACGTCGGTCACGCGCTTCCAGCTTGGAACGGCTCAATATTGTATCCAGCATCACATCGGCAAAAGCGCCATCTGCCACCCGTTGCAGGATTTCGTATACAGCCCTCCGGGGACTGTCTGTTGGTCGAGAGGTCACTTAAATCTGCATCCCTTCAAGGCGACGAATCCGTTCTTCCATCGGTGGATGAGTTGAAAATAGCTTGGCCATACTTTTACCACTTAAAGGGTTGACGATAAACATATGTGCCGTTGCCTCGTTAACCTTCTGCATCGGCATCCGCTGATTGGCCGATTCAAGCTTGCGCAGGGCGTTGGCAAGGGAGTGGGGATTGCCACAAAGTTGCGCCCCTTTTTGATCAGCACCATACTCCCGAGAGCGGGAAATCGCCATCTGTACCAACATCGCAGCAATAGGGGCGAGAATCATCATTGCGATCATTGCAACAGGATTACTGTCTTCATCATCCCGACCACCAAAAAGCATCGACCATTGCGCCATATTCGCCAGAAAGCTGATTGCTCCAGCAAATGTTGCGGCAACAGAACCGATAAGGATATCGCGATTTTGTACGTGTGCCATTTCGTGAGCCATGACGCCCTTCAACTCATCACGACTGAGAATCCGGGTAATTCCTTGCGTTGCGGCAACTACAGCATGGCTAGGATTGCGGCCGGTAGCAAAAGCATTCGGCGTCTCCTGCGGCAAGAGATACACTTTGGGCATAATAAGATTATTTTGCTGACAAATCTCGCTGACCACCTCATAGAGTTCGCCAGTGCGGGTTTCTTGGCCACGATACATCTTAATGACAACCTTGTCGGAGAACCAGTAACTCCCAAGGTTCATCGCAGCGGCCATGATCAGAGCAAAAAACGCTCCCCCTTGACCACCAAGAGCTCCTCCGGCACCAACCAAAACCAGTGTCAGCAAGGTCATTAACATAACTGTACGTGCGGTATTCATGCTTTTTTAATTCTCCTTTTAATTCTAAATTCTCTTTCCGGCTTACGATGACCGTAACCGGGTTCCTACAAACAGTGGTCGCCCACTTAAAAAGTTCATCGCTGAGAGGCGTTTTTTTCCCGGTAGCTGTAATTCGCCGACATTTAGAGCCCCTTCGCCACAGGCAACACACACGCCTGTCTTATCGGCAGAGAGGATTGTCCCCGGCTCACCAGAATTATCTGCGACAACGGTTGTCGTCGCAATCTTCAGGACCTCATCATCAAGATAAGTGTAGGCTCCAGGCCAGGGGTCAAGACCGCGCACCTGATTATGGATATCGGTCGCAGATTTTTGCCAGTCAATCAGACCATCTTCTTTCTTCATCATCGGGGCGTAACAGCTCAACTCGTCATCTTGTTTCGTCCTCACCAGAGTTCCGGCGCAAAGCTGTTGCAGCGTCTCTTCCAGCACCTCCCGCCCTAACAGTGCCAGCCGGTCGTGCAGCTGCCCGGAGGTCTCATTTTCACCAATCTTCAAGCTGCGCTTAATCAACATATCACCGGTGTCGAGCCCGACATCCATCAGCATCGTCGTCACTCCGGTCTCAGTTTCACCATCGATAATAGCCTTATTAATCGGTGCAGCACCACGATATTTAGGCAACAAAGATGCGTGAATATTGATGCAGTGGTAGGAGGGCATCTCAAGGATAACTTGGGGGAGAATTTGACCATAAGCGACAACAATAATTAAGTCTGGCTGCAATTGTCGCAACGCTTCCACCGCGACAGGATCACGTAATTTTTGTGGCTGAAAAACCGGGATTTCATGCTTCATGGCCAGTTGTTTAACCGGGGACGCCGCAAGTTTCTTGCCGCGCCCTTTAGGGCGATCAGGCTGAGTATAAACCCCAACGAGGTTCACTCCTGAAGCAAGCAACCCCTCCAGCGCCCCCAGCGCAAACTCAGGAGTCCCCATAAAAACTGTCCGCAGACTCTCAGGCTTCAGCATTTTTAGCTTCCTTTTCCTTCAGCGCCTTCATATATTTTTTTCGGAACATCGAACGCTTCAAAGGAGAGAGGCGGTCAACAAACAGAACCCCCTCCAGATGATCAATTTCGTGTTGCATGCCAATAGCCAGTAAGCCATCAGCTTCCCGTTCATGAACTTGTCCATCGGTGTCCTGATAACGCAACGTTACCGTTGCGTGCCGCTTCACACTGGCCCAATATCCGGGGACGGAGAGACAGCCTTCCTCTTCCAGAGAATCCCCCTCTCCAGCAATAATTTCGGGATTGACGGCAACCAACAGGTCAGCAGGTTCATCCTTTGCAGAACAATCCAAGATAATCAGGCGCTGCAAAGCTCCCACCTGAGGTGCAGCCAAACCGACGCCAGGAGCTGCGTACATGGTCTCAACCATATCGGCTGCCAACTGTTTGAGTTGATCATTAAATTCGCTCACGGGGGCCGACTTTTGTTTCAGCAAAGGGTCCGGGTAGCGTAAAATTTCTAGTAAAGCCATGTTCTTTCTCCGCCTATAGCTATTTTCGTAAGTGACTTAAAAATATAGATGTTCTTAAAAAAAACTACGTCCATAATAACCCTTTACCAGTTCTACAGTCAACAATAGGGGAACCGATTAACAGAGAGTTACGGAAATAGTAACAATTTCAACGCAAACACCAACACAGTGACACTGACAACTTTCTTGATCCAGTCGTGTCCCTTGGCAACGGCCAGCCTTGGTCCGATCATCCCACCGATTGAGTTCCCTGCCGCCAAGGCAAAGCCGAGGTAATAATCAATCTGACCGTGATAGATAAAAACACCAAGAGCGATAAAAGTGTAAGCAAATATGACAAAGACCTTGATCGCATTGATACGCACTAGATCAAGTCCATGGATCAGCAGTGCCGTAATCACGATAAAGCCGACGCCAGCCTGCACAAATCCACCGTAGATACCAACACCGAAAAAGGAGAGCACAATCAGAATTTTACGCCACCACCCAAAGTTGACTTCCTGTTGCCGAATGCGTTTCATGGGGTCAACGGCGGTGAAGATCAAGACGCCGACCATAATCAGCGCCAACAACCGCTTGAAGACCTGATCATCAAGGTTAATCGCTAGATTTGCTCCGACCCAACTGCCCAGAAGCGCAGGTGGAGTACAAAGCAATGCCAGCTGTAACGGCAGCATCCCTCGCTTACTGTAGCCACGAATAGCAAAAATATTCTGACAGAATATTGCAATCCGATTCGTACCGTTGGCAACCGCGCCGGACAAACCCATAAAAATCAGCAACGGTAGAGTTAAAAGTGAGCCGCCACCGGCAATCGTATTGAGAATTCCAGCCACCACACCAACAACGAACAACAACGGCAACTGCCAGAAATATGCATCCATTTAATTACGCTCTCCGATAAGACTACGAATAACCTCCCCGGCCATCGTCAGACCAAACAAAGGAGGAAGATATGATGAACTGCCAAGGGTCGGCTTCCGCTCGGCAGCATCAGCTCCGGTCAGAGGTCGAAACTCTTCAGTAGAATAGACAACTTTAACGCCCTGCTCTATGCCCTGTTTACGTAGCTCTTTGCGGATGGTTCGGGCTAAGCGACATTTTTTCGTCATCGAGATGTCAGCCACTTTGATCAATGTTGGGTCTAACTTATTTGCCGCCCCCATAGCAGAGATAATCGGCAGCTTACGACGAAGACAGCCCTGGATCAAATGCAACTTGTCACTAATACTGTCGATACAGTCAAGAACATAATCATACTCAATATCCAGAAGTTCCGCGCTCGTATCAGCAGCATAAACCTTGTTGTGAACTACAATCTTGAGCTGTGGGTTAATCGCCAGACAGCGTTGAGCCATCGCCTCAACCTTGATCTGGCCCACGGTCTCTTCTAGGGCATGGATTTGACGATTGATATTCGTCGCACAAATGGTATCAAAATCAACCAAGACCAGCCGACCGACACCAGCTCGTACCAGAGCCTCGACAGCGTAACTCCCAACCCCGCCAACACCGAAAATTGCCACCGTAGAATTTTGTAACCGCGCCATGGCACTATCGCCAACCAGCAGCTGCATACGGTGAAACCTAGCTTCGTTCAAAATGACCACAACTCCTGTTCTTATCCCCGTGGAGACAAATATTCAGCACTGAATCCTTGAAAAGACCCTGGTAGCATTCTCATAGGTCATCTTCGCGACTCGCTCCAAATTCCAGCCCTTCAGCTCTGCCAGTCGCTGCGCCACATGCAGCAACCCATCCACTTCGGCAATCATATCCGGAGCATCTGTCTCCAACACCAGCGCATCTTCCGGGAGATTGACAACCGCCAGAGGCAGCTTGCGCGCAGACTTCCGTAGCAGGATCGGTCCGACGCCAATTTTGAAACCTAGACAAACCAGTTCATTGGCGACCTGAATACTACCGGAAAAACCGTGCCAGATCCCACCGACCTGTTGGCCGACATTAAGTTCACGTAGGACAGCAAGAACACGTCCGGTGGTATTACGACTGTGTAACAACACCGGAAGATTGCAATCCAACGCAATCTGCAACTGGGAACGAAAAACCAGCTCCTGCTCATCCAGAGAAGGTCCGGCTACAGCATCCAGACCGATTTCACCAATAGCCACGACTTTTTCCATCCCCGCCAACCTCTTCAGTTGTTCGGCAGCATTGGCATTCCACTGATCCGCGTACACTGGATGCAGGCCCGGAGCAAAATACACCGCCGGCAGGTGTTGTGCAAGCGCCAACAAAGCAGGCCAGTCTGCAACTCGTACCCCAGGCATCACCATTTTGCCAACGCCCAAAGCTGAGATCTGCTGATACAGTTCTTCTGGACGTTGTCGCCATTCTGGAGCGAGCAAATGAATATGAGTATCGAACCAGTCGTTCATGGTCGCATCTTACAATCTTTGTCTGCATACAACAACGAGAACTCCAACGACACTAATTCAGAGCAAATTTGAACAAGGATATACTCTCGACATGCAATCCTGAACCATCACGATTCACGAAAGAACCGGTCCAAGGCGAGTATCCCTTGTTGCAGCTATTTCTCACCACGGATTCAACCATTGGGAATGTGACCACCAACCTCTCCTGGCTGACAACCTGGAGCAACTCAACCCAGATAAAATAACAGTTTCCACGGACGAAAATGATACATTTTAGCAGCACTCAAACCAAAAATATGCTAGTATTAAAAAGCACTTACAGGTTCACTCTTTGTACCGCATACGGTATCGATGTGGAGAAAGAAAAACCTCGACTTATCCCTATCCTAGAAAATCAACTCACCCTGGAAAGGATTCAAAAAGTGCCACTAAATAGTTCAAGATGACAACACAGTTAACCCTGATTCAAAACACCAAGGCCAGATTTGCACATAACCGATCAAACCTCTGGATAAGAAATATACCCGATTTGACAACAGCCCCCAAACCACACACCCAATGAGGGGATTGCAGTCAATGTCCCTGTTGCTACAGGGGATCGCTTTGCATTGTAAGGACTTCTAGTAAGATCATGTCTATCCGTACGACGTTCCGTCAATTATTATTCCCGGTATTTCTACCAACCTTCTGCGCTTTCGTGAGTCTGAGAGCCTCTCTGATTCTCCTCCCCCTCTACATTCTGAACCAAGGCTACGGAGTCACGCTGGCCGCTTCTATAATCAGCATTCGTGGAATCGGAATGTTGTTCATGGATCTTCCAGCTGGCTTTCTGGTGTCACGTCTGGGCGATAAGGGCGGTATGCTTGTGGGAAACGTGGCGGCCGCACTGTCACTGTTTCTTTTTGCCACATTTGATAGCCCAGTCATGTTTGTTCTCATCTCGCTTTTGTCAGGAGCAGCCTTTTCCGTAATGATGCTCTCCCGGCTGTCCTATGTCGGCAAAAAATGTGATCCTCACGAACGGGGCCGGGTTATCGCCTTTATGGCCAGCCTACAGCGTATCGGTGGAATTATCGGACCGATCGGGGGTGGTTTTATCGCTACGTTCTTTGGCTTTGTCCCGGCTTTAATCGCGCTGGGAGCGTTCGCCCTGCTTGCGGCTCTCAATATTCTGATCTGTTGTGAAAATACACCATGTTGCCAGAATCGAGAGATGCGTTCTCACGCTTTCGTTCGTACTTTACGGGAGAATAAAAGAATCTTTCTCACTTCCGGAATCGGAGCGATTGGGATAACAAGTTTGCGTGGCGCCAGCCCGTTGCTGGTGACACTCTTCGGCAGTGTCCTAGAGTTGACCCCTGCAGAAATCGGCTTTTTTGCTTCACTGGCAACAATTCTGGAATTTATCATGTTCCTCCCCGCCGGCTATATCATGGATAAGTGGGGGCGAAAATTTACAATAATTCCAGGAACACTCATTATGGCAGTCAGTCTGGTGATTCTAACCTACTCAAACAACTTAGCTGGCTATGTCGTGGGGACGCTCATCATGGCATTTGGTAATGGTTTAGCGACCGGCGTCATCATGTCAATTGCCGCAGATCTGGCTCCAGAAAATTACCGGGGGCAGTTTTTAGGGGTCTGGCGCTTTGTCTGTGATCTCGGATTTTCTGGAGGCCCCCTGTTTATTACCGGAATTATGAGCTTCATCGGACTCGGCGCCAGCGCTGTAGTCTTGGGGGGAGTCTCGTCCTGTTTTGCCGTCGTGATGTGGGTTTTTGCCAAGGAAAGTATGGTGAAAGAGTAGTCAGCTAGAATTTGTGATCCTGCTTGTCCGAACAAACAGCAAGAGGCTGAGAAGAAAAACCTCGGGGCATCCATTGATGTTACCTCGCATGGATGCCCCGAGGTTTGCGCTATTCATCTCCGCTAGATCAATTGGTAGCTTGGCGGAATGAGAACCTAACAAATATCCATGGAGACGAAAACCTGCTATCCACTTTACGGACGCTATAAGTCACCATAACCTCTTCATCCACGCCCCTGCTCTTCTGAACAACAATTGTAAATCACTGTTGACGGTCTTTGTTGACCTCAACTAAACAATGCTCTGCAGCTCACATTTTCAATCCAAAAGATTGACAAGAGCACGCCGCTTTAATCCACCCTTGAGCATCGTCTGAATCTTATCTTCCAAGCCTGCAAGTGTCACCTCATCAATCATCGCCTCTAATTGATTGAGCTTCCAGTCGGTGGCCAGCCTCTGCCAGGCCTTGGTCCGGCGCTCCATCGAACATTCCGCAGAATCAATACCGATCAAGCGAACTCCTCGGAGAATAAAGGGGAAAATACTGACATTTAAATCAACGGCACCGACCAATCCGCAACAGGTCACAGCACCATCATATTGTGTCGATTTGATCGCCGCAGCAAGCATATCGCCACCGACACAATCGACGCCACCAGCCCAGGTTGTTTTCAACATTGGCCGTTCATTGCCAGCCAACAAAGTCTCCCGACTGATCACCGTTTCAGCACCTAAACTCTTGAGATAATCGCTCTCTTCAAGCTTGCCGGTAACTGCAGTTACAGTAAATCCTGCCTTTGCCAGAATCGCAACAGCCAGACTCCCCACACCACCAGTGGCACCAGTCACAAGAACGGGACCGTTGTCTGGAGTCACTCCGCTTGCCACCAGTTCCTGCACGGACAGAGCTGCGGTTAAACCTGCGGTTCCGAGCATCATACTTTCTCTTAATGTCAACCCTTCTGGTAGCTTCAACGCCCACTGGCTGGGGACCCGAATCAGCTGACCAAAACCACCGTCGGTCTCCATCCCCAAATCGTAGCTGGTGACAATGACCTTGTCTCCGGGCTGGAAGGCTCCATCGCCACAGGAGACAACTTCTCCGGCCGCATCAATGCCGGGAGTATGGGGAAAATTGCGCGTGACCCCAGGGTTCCCGGTCGCAGAGAGGGCATCTTTGAAATTAAGGGAAGAGTAATGGACTTTGACGACCAGATCACCAGCAGGTAACTCATCTAGTGAACGGGTCACAACGGCCCGGGTAAAAACTTTCTTCTCTGGCTGTTCTACCAGTAATGCTTGAAATTCTGTCGCCATAGAGACCTCCTTGCAAGAAAAAATTGACTTTCGTTTGACTTGCCAATAAAACTACTTGAGTCACAGTGATAAAAACAAGTACCCACTTTTTTGTATGGTAGTATCAAAAAGGATACTAATGGAGAGATAAAAGCGTTATGGAAGAAATCACAAATTATCGTTGTACGGTTTCAGTGACTCTTGACATCATTGGCGGCAAGTGGAAGTCGCTGATCCTCTGGCAGCTGAGCTTCAAAACTCTACGTTTCAGTCAGTTGCAGCGCCGCCTATCTAAGGTCACCCAGAAGATGCTCACCCAGCAACTCCGGGAATTGGAACGAGACGGACTGATTCATCGCAAAGTTTACGCAGAGGTTCCACCGCGAGTTGAATATTCCTTGACGCCAATGGGGCAGAGCGTCGTCCCAATCCTGCAGCTGATGTGCCAGTGGGGTAAAGACTACTTGATCGCAACAGAGCAGAGCGCTGCAGTTGAATGCGCTCCCACCCTGAAACGAATCGAAGTCTAGTTATTTTTTGTCATCATTAAGCAGCCCTTTCAACAGATTACCGGCTTTCTCATCAACAGCTTTATCAATTGCTGGAGCCAGTTCCTCCGGTACTTCTGCTTTGATTTTCTGTTGCAAGTCTTCCACCTGCTTTTCGACCTGAGCTTTTGCCTGACCGACAACCTCAGCCTTAATGTTATCAAGGTCGGCCAGTTCCCCGGCCAGCAGTTTTGCCAGCGCCGGAGAGAGTTGCCCAGAGCTTTCCTGTGCGGCACTGAGGACGACCTGAACAATTTTCTGGATCAACTCGGACATGGGTAACCCTTGTTCTGCAGCCCCCAGGTTGCGCAGTTCAATCTTCGGCAGGACCAAATTAACTTTTGATACTTGCCCCAGCAATTCAAGGCTGGCGTCGACCTGAACATCGTCAAGAGAGAAGTATTCAATAATAAATTTCTTCCCATCCTTGCTTGCTGGCGGTGGGCTGGTTTTCCCTTTTTCGCTGCTCAAACTCTTGGTCCGGGCCAGGATTGGATCGATGTTATTTTTTTTACCCATCTGCTCCAAATTGATCCGGATGCGACTCAGGCTGACGCGTGGGACCTTAACGGTATCTCCCAACAACGACCCGAGGGAAATCGCGACCTCACCCTTCCCAAGCCCCATAAACGTCTGGGCTTTAAACCCGGTGGGATTAGCCACATCCAAACCACTCAAAGAGGCCTCACCACCCAAAAGTGAAATATGAATAGCATCAAGGCGAGTTGGCACCCCCAATGCCATTTCACCCCCTTGCTCAATCGCCTTCTTGGCGATGACATCAATATAGAAAAAAGCACCAGCCGCAGCAATAACGACAACAACCAGCAAAGCAACTAACAACTTAAAAAGAGCCTTCATGAACGTCCTCCGTTTCTAATTAGAATTCAAGCTAGAGTATAACACCAATACCCACGACTACAAAAACGCCCTGAAGTCAGCACGGCTCGTACGGATGGAGATTGACTTGAAAACTGAATCACAATATGGTTTCAAAAAATCTTAGACTGCTAATATCATAGCAGTTATTCTCGAACCCTTAGAGGAAGCCACGAGAAAAACAATGAGGAAACTTGCCAATTTATTTCTGTTATTTTTCATTTTATCCGCAATCTTCGCTATCGCCGACGAACTGCTACAACTGTTCTTCGCGACCTCTATCCTCGCCGGAGTACATCGCTTCGCCTGGCTAACCTGCCTCCTGGTCGGTGCAATTGTGTATCTGGGGCTGGCTTTCAACCGCCACCTACCTAAGATCATCCTTTTTCCTCTCTACCTCTGGATATTCTGGGATCTGGTAAGCTACTGGCCATTGGCTATGGATGACGGTAAGTTTATCCGCCTGTATCTTGCCTGCGGACAACTCGCCCTTTGTCTTTTGATGCTGCAATTGAACCAGCAGATCAACCGTAAAAGTCAATTTCTGGTCCCGAGCCAGTTCGCCGGTCCAGCCTTCAGTGGACAAAATCTGCTCCGCTTTTGCCTGGTCAATTCAGTGGTACTGCCACTGATGTTCATTCTGATATGTTATTCCTTCGTCGACCACATGATCGAAACCAAGACCGCAGGTTTTGTCCAACTAAAACCTAACGGTCTCTACATGACGGAACGGATCTACCAGCAAGGTGATAAGCAGATCAGGCTGACAGGGATGATTCATCTGGGACAGGAAGACTACTTCTCCGACCTGACAGATTCGTTTTCAGGGACACGTACTCTTATTCTGGCAGAGGGGGTCACCGATACTGACGGCTTAATGACTGAACACTTTAATTACGCAAATATTGCCAAGTTGTTGGGACTGACATCACAAGAAAAGATGAATTTTAACAGCAACCGGATTGATGTGATTGATCTGGATCTGGAGACAACTGCCAGCGGTGACGCTCCTGACCTCCTCCCGGCAGATATTGACCTGAAGCGGTTTGACCCGCGCACCCTTGAGGTGTTAAACGCCCTGGCGAAATATATCCTCAATGCAGACTCTTTAAGCACCGGTTATCTGGAATTCAACCAGTGGGCCCAAACGCATGTCCCTGACCATATCAATGACATCATCATGAATGATCTCATCGTCAAACGGAATCGCTCCGTCGTCAGTTACCTGCCAAAGGCATTAGCTAAATATGACACTATTGTTATCCCCTGGGGAGCCTTACACATGAAAGGGATCGAACAGGAAGTGTTGAAGAGGGGGTTTCTCCTCACAGAGAGCCGAGAACGGCTGAGCATCGACTTTTTGCTGCTCCCCTATGAAAAGTTATGGGAAAATTTGACAGGAGCAGATGGAGTTTAAGTTCCATCTGCTCAAAAATTGACCATCACCTTATTTAATTTTTGCGACTGTCCCCATTAAAGCGACATTACCGACAACTCCACCTTTAATGCATGAATATTCAGTGGCACTTTCAAACTCGATATTCTTGGTAATCGTATAGATATCAATAACCGCATTGCCACCTTCTCGCACTGCACGATCCTGCAAAGCCATCAACGCAGAGATAAAAGCTCGCTCACAAACCTGTTGAGCGGATTTACCGAACCCGTTAGTGCGTTTATTCGCTTTGTATTCACCCATTTTTTTTACGATTCCCGGATGTTTCTGTCCCTTCATGTACAAACGGATCTCCGGTCGCAACTTGTCATTGCCCAGAGAGCTATCCATAGCTTCTTGAGCAGAAAACTTATACCAATTATCAGCAGCCTGGGTCTGGGCTACTAGAGTTCCGAAACAAATCATGGTTGCCAGAATAGTTACAAAAAGTGTCCTCATTTTTTCCTCCCTCATCACTATTGATTACGGTTACGACTCTTGAATTCTTTCTCGACGACAACTGAAGGCCATCACATGTCATCAGCTAATCATCGAACCATCCATCCAATGAAACTCTCAACGTACAGAAGCTACTAGTATCAGGGATATTTCCAGTTAAATCAATACCAAGTAAGAGACATATCAGCATCAATATTGTTGCCCTGTTGTCCACAGTAAGCGACGAAGGAGAGGGGGGAGGATCACTCCTGGGTGAAGAAGGTTTTAATTTCAGGGGGGATAGCGACCGGTTTTTTTATTTTGGGGTCATAGCAGACCATAACAGTTTTCGCTTCTGCAAAAATTTTCCCGGCGCCGTTGTGCATCCTGTAGCCAAAATTAAAGCTGGAATGTCTGACCTGATCAATTGAAATAGCAATTTCAAGATGGTCGGTCAACTCAATCGGCAGCCGATAATCACATTCGGCGCGCACCACCAGAAACATCAACTCACTGCCCAGAAAGGCCCCGAAATATTGTTGAAACAGCTTTACCCGTGCCGTTTCCAGATAGGTGAAGAACAGAGCATTATTGACATGCCCGTAAGCATCCAGATCGGCAAAACGGACTTCAATCGGAGTATTAAATTTATAAGTTTCCACGATTAACGGACTTCCTCTGCTTTCCCTTGCAAAATATCAGTAATGCGGGTGCGATAATCAACAATCTCCTTGCGTAAGGAGGCCAGGTTCGCAATTTTTTGATCCACCTTACCAATGTGGACATCCAGTATTTCCAGTAACTTTGGAGTCATTGTTCCAAATGACTGTTGATTGACATCAAAGTTTTCTGCCAACTGTTGCATCTCTTTCAATGAGATTCCAAGTTCTTTCAGCTTGAGAATGAATTTCAGACGCAGGACATCATCTCTGTTGTAGGTGCGGGTGCCACCGCCTAAACGCTCAGTTGGCCCCATCAGACCAATCTCTTCGTAATAGCGGATCGTCCGGGTGGTGATCCCCAGATTTTTTGCTAATTGTCCAATTTGAATTGATTTTTCTGCTGCCGTTTGCATAATAGATAACCTTTACGTAATATTTTCGATATCAATATCACTCTTACTTCTGCTCTGTCAATGCTGGCATAACTACTTGCATAAGCAGAGTATTTGATTGGTTGAAAATCAAATAGAATGCTGTTATATTTACTATTAACCTTTACGTAAGATGCATGCTAAAAAGAAGAATATTGATGATTTTGACTTCCGAGGTCATGAGGTAATTATGGAATACACAAGGGAAATCTATTGGAATGTTGGTCATGGGGCCATAACGTTAATACCAATGTACCTGCTAAGTCTTACAGCAATCGGAGTCCTTGTCTACGCTTTTTTACAGCGTAGCAAAATTTACAAACAGGGGCAAACCTTGAACCGGACAGATCAGTTGCCACTACGGATAACCACAATGATCAAGAACGTTCTCTTGCAAAGCAAGGTTCTTAACGTCCGTGGTCCGGGGGCAGCACACGCCCTGTTTTTCTGGGGATTTTTTATCCTTTTTCTCGGTACTTGCCTGATCTTTCTTCAAGCAGATTTCACCGATCTATTCTTCGGCATCAAATTTCTAAAAGGATCGTTTTACCTCTTTTTCTCCCTCATCCTTGATATTGCTGGCCTCATCGCGATCATCATGCTGATAGGCCTGCTGATACGCCGTTATATTGTTCGCCCTGCGGGATTGGAGAATAAAAAAGACGATTTCATTATGCATGGCTTGCTGTTGCTCATTCTCATCAGCGGTTTTTTGATCGAAGGGGCCAGAATCGCTGTCACTGAAATCGGCACACCACTGGCGGCATGGTCTCCCGTTGGTCTATGGGTGGCAAAAGCTCTTTACGGGATGGGGGAACCAGCTGTCCGCGTCCTGCATAGTAATCTTTGGTGGTTGCACCTTTTTATGGTGGTTATCTTTATTGCGATCATCCCGTTCACAAAGCTACGCCATATTTTTACCACCAGCGCCAACTATCTGTTGACCGATCTCGGCCCGAAAGGTCGGGTCCCAACTCTGGACATGGAAGATGAAGAAGCTGAAAGTTTCGGCGCCGCCCAAATCACCGATATGAGTTGGAAGGATATCTTTGACGCCGACGCCTGCACCAGTTGTAAAAGGTGTCAGGATCGCTGTCCGGCCTGGGCGACAGACAAACCACTGTCACCTATGAAATTGGTGCAGCAGCTTGGTGACGTCGCATCCCAAAACCCCACCGCAAATCTGGCAGAAACGATCACCAAGGATGTCCTCTGGGCCTGCACAACCTGTCGTGCCTGTCAAGAGATTTGCCCCGCAGATATTGAACATGTCAACAAGATCATTGATATGCGCCGTAATCTGGTATTAATGGAAGGCGAGTTTCCAGGCGAAGAGGTCACCACTGCGATGGAGAACACCGAAGTCAATGGCAATCCCTTTGGGCTCGCGTTTGCCAGCCGTGGCGATTGGGCCGCAGGGCTTCCGGTTGTCACTCTCGAGGAGAATCGTGACGTCGATGTCCTCTACTTTGTCGGCTGCTATGCCTCTTTCGATAAGCGCAATCAAACCATCGCCAAAGCCTTCATTCAACTCTGCGATGCTGCAGGGGTGAAGGTCGGCATCCTCGGCAAAGAAGAAAAATGTTGCGGTGAACCGATGCGCAAGATGGGCAATGAATACCTTTATCAGATGCAGGCCAGTGACAATATTGAACAGTTCAAAAACTATGGGGTCACCCAGATTGTCACCACCT
The DNA here is from genome assembly GCF_900107645.1 of Desulfuromusa kysingii. Taxonomy (GTDB): domain Bacteria; phylum Desulfobacterota; class Desulfuromonadia; order Desulfuromonadales; family Geopsychrobacteraceae; genus Desulfuromusa; species Desulfuromusa kysingii. Next base: position 87,418 of record NZ_FNQN01000001.1, on the reverse strand, counting down.
GTCCCCACTGCTTCAATACTTTGAACAAAGACTATCGTGACTTGGGATTGGATCTAAACGTCACTCATTACACCGAGTTTCTTGCCAATCTACTACAACAAGGACAGTTAAAAATTCAGTCGCAACCCTTTGACTGCACTTATCACGACTCCTGTTATTTGGGACGGTATAATGATATCTACCAAGCGCCACGAACTCTGCTACAAGCTGCAGGGGCAACCTTAACCGAGATGGCAAAATCAGGCGCAGAATCCTTCTGCTGTAGTGCCGGTGGTGGCCGCATCCTTGCCGACGAAAACATCGGCACCCGGATCAGTGAGAAACGGGCGCAAATGGCTGCAGACACTGGAGCGCCAACGCTGATTTCAAACTGCCCCTTCTGTCTCACCATGTTTGAAGACGGGATCAAGGGGGCTGAACTCGACGGACAACTGCAATCTAAAGATCTGGCGGAAATATTAGTTGAACGACTTGCTTGATTATTTTTCAAAGGAGAATGCCAATGAAACTACTTGTCTGCATAAAACAGGTTCCCGATATGGAATCAAAATTCAAAGTCAACGCAGCCGGAAACTGGTACGAAGAAACCGATTTGGCCTGGCGGATGAATGAATACGATGAATACGCGGTTGAGCAAGCAGTGCAACTGAAGCAACAGGTCGGTGAAGCAGATCTGACCGTGCTCTGCATTGGCTCTGACCGAGTGAAAGAAACCATGAAAAAAGCTTTGGCCATGGGATGTGACCGAGGCGCCCATATTGCTGACGATGCAAGCCACCTTAAAGATCCCTATACGATTGCTTCCCTGATTGCTGCATATGCCAAAGACAAAGATTTTGATCTGATCTTTACTGGGATGCAATCTCAGGATCGCGGCAGCGGTCAAGTTGGTGTTCTCGTTGCTGAAATGCTGGGGATCCCCAGTCTGACAACTCTGGTTGAGTTCAGTTACGCTGATGGCACTATCAATGCCAAACGGGAGCTGGAAGGGGGCATCAAGGCGAAAGTAAGCTGTACCACCCCAGCGCTGGTCACCTGTCAGCTCGGTCTGAATACTCCACGTTATCCAACCTTGCCCAATATCATGAAAGCGAAAAAGAAGGAATTGATCTCGACTCCCGTGGATGATCTTAATCCGCAACCATCGCTGCTCGAAGTCCTCCAGGTTGCCCCCCCGGAGAAAAAAGGTGGTGGACTGATCCTCGAAGGGGATCCAGCAGATCTTGCTGACCAGTTAATCCAGATCCTTAAAGAAAAAACCACAGCGTTGGCATAGGAGGCAAAGATGAAAACATTACTTGTTGCAGAATATAGAGATGGAAAAATACTTGCCAGCAGCAGTGAACTGATTAATTTTGCAGCGCAACTTGGCGCAGAAAGCGCCATGGTTCTGGTAGGTTCCGAAACAACATTGCCCCACTATCAGGGCAAACTCTATCTGGCCGACAGCACCAAAATTGGTGAATTCAACCCCAGTCAGCATAAACAGTTGATTCTAGAAGTCATTGAGAAAGAGCAGCCATCAATGGTGGTCCTGCCGCATTCATCATATGGTTGGGATCTGGCGCCACGTATCGCGTTAGCTTTAAAAGCCGCTCAAATTTCAGAAGTCGTCGAAATCAAAGATGGTCACTTGGTGGTCCCGTCCTGTAATGCAAAATTGCGTCGCCGGGTCAAAGCCACGACGAACATCTCTGTCGTGACCTTGCAAGGTGGAGCCTTTACCCCCGCTGAAGACCCTGACGGAACCCCTGAGGTGATCAAAGTGGAAGTCGCTGCCGATGGAGATATTCAGTTTGCTGGCTATGAAGAAGCTGAAACTGGCGGCGTCGATCTCTCCAAAGCCGACATCATTGTCAGCGCCGGACGCGGAATTGGCAAACCAGAGAATCTGGCGATGATTGAAAATCTGGCCAAAGCTCTTAAAGGTGAATATGGTGCCAGTCGCCCGGTGGTGGATGCCGAATGGGCCGATCCAAGCCGCCAAGTGGGGACGACGGGACAGACCGTCACCCCGAAACTTTATGTTGCCTGCGGCATTTCAGGGGCCATTCAGCATCTGGCGGGAATGAAGAAATCAGAGTTTGTGCTCGCCATAAACACCGATAAAGACGCCCCTATCGGAGAGATTGCGGATGTTCTAGCCGTTGCCGATCTGAAGCAACTGGTGCCGATCTTGACCGAAAAACTAAACGCACTCTAAAGGAGGGGAAACATGATTGAACAAATTTTTGCAGAAATTCCCCAAACCTGTCACCCCGATCCACAGAGTGCTGCGGTGTCGATCTACTTCTCTATCGGTGAGGTGAAAAAAACTGTGCTGATGTCGTCTTCCGGCTGTCAGGTTGAAAATGGCAGGACGGTTGATGAGGCTGACTGCGTTTGTAAAACTAGCGCAGAATTCTTTCAACGGGTGTGGAACGAAGGGTATAAACCGGGGTTAAAGGATTTCCTTTCCGGGGCAATCAAGTCCAATAAGCCCGATATTTTGCAACAATTTCTTACCGCTTGTGGAAAAAGTTGATCACTTCAGAGGTCAGCTGTTGCGTTATTCACAGCTGGCCTCTGAAACAACTCATGTCAATTGATCTTCTTCAGGATCCAGGTTTAGATCCATTTTTTGTAGATTTCCTTACCCTTTATCCCTCCTATTCCTCTATAATCGCCCGCTATGTTGAATTATATTTCCCCTGACAGTATCGATCAACTTCGCTATGCCATAAAAGAAGCTGACGGCAACGAAGTCTTTGTCCTTGGACAGACTGATGCGGAACGGCGGATTGTTCAGGTCGAAGTCCTGGCTCGGGGGTCAGAGAATGCTGTCCCCGCAATCCTCCAAACTTGCAGCTATGGTGATGTTGTTCTCCACAACCACCCCAGTGGCGTCCTGCGTCCTTCAGGTGCGGACATTGAAATCGCAGCACAATTTGGCGCTTTAGGGGTTGGTTTTTATATCATCGATAATCGTGTCGACAACCTTTACCGCGTGGTCGAAGCCTTTGCGGAAAAAGACACTCAAAAGCTTGATCCTGCCGAAATCGCTGGATTATTGGGTGCCGATGGCGTCATCGCACAGAAACTTCCCGACTATGAAGATCGACCGGAACAGCTACAGATGGCCTTCGCGGTTGCTGATGCCTTTAACAAGGGACAATTGACCGTTGTTGAAGCCGGAACCGGAACCGGAAAAAGTCTCGCCTATCTGGTTCCAACCCTCCTGTGGGCAAGAGCCAATCAGCAGCGGGTGGTGATCTCAACCCGGACCATCAATCTGCAGGAACAATTAATTCGTAAAGATCTCCCCTTCTTGCAAAGAGCCACTGGGATAGAATTTTATGCGGTTCTGGTCAAAGGGCGGAGCAATTACTTCTGCTTGCGACGGGGAGAAACGGCCGGGCGTGAACTGGGCCTGTTTGACCAACAGCAAGTGGAAGAGTTACAGCAAATCCTCCAGTGGGCTGAAAACACCGGAGACGGTTCTAAAGAAGATCTCTCTTTTATCCCCAGCTATCAGGCGTGGGAAGAGGTTTGTTGCGAGGCCGATCAATGTGCCCGGGTTCGCTGTCAATATTACAGCCGGTGTTTTTTTCACAAGGCTAGGCGACAGGCCGCTCGAGCCGATATTCTGGTGGTCAACCACGCTTTGTTGCTTTCTGATCTGGCATTGCGGCAGCAGACTGACAACTACTCAGCGACTGCGGTCCTCCCCCCCTTTGAACGGGCGATTCTGGATGAAGCGCACCACCTTGAAGATGTCGCCACCAGCTATTTCTCTTCACAGCTGACAAGGTTTACCTTCTCCCGTGTGCTGAATCGGTTACGTCATCCACGTAAGCTGAATCAGGGGTTATTGCCACGCTTCCTCGACCAATTATCTCAGGAACTTCCCGATTCACTGGACCAACTCTACCGCACATTGCATGGAGAAATCGAATCGCTCCTCAACCAGCGGCAACAATTGCTGGATCTGGCGCTGGAGGAATTTCAGAGTATTGCTGAAGAACTCCCTGAATTTCTTGGCAAAAAAGTCAGTGCAAAATTTGAGTTGAAGCACCGGATCTTACCGGACTTCATGCAGACAACCATCTGGCTGGAACTGTGTAAACGAGTTGAACGGTTACGGGTTGCCAGTTCAGAGTTGGCACAAGGTCTGATAGGACTGTTGCGCACAGCAGAAGATCTCCCTGAGTTCGTAGCCGAAAAATTAAATTCATCACTGGTTGACCTGCGCGGTATTTCCGGACGACTTGAAGGGATTACCGCTGATTTGGCTTCCTTCCAAGCTGCGTCTAAAAACAGTTGTATCTGGATTGAAGTTCGTGAAGGACGGATTGGTCGCAACAAAGGGCTGATTACCAGCCTCTGTCAGGCCCCTCTGGAAGTTGCAGAAAGTCTGAACCAGGCCCTTTATCAACGTTTGCGTAGCTTAGTTATGACCAGCGCCACCTTAACCATCGCAGGCGCATTTGGCTATTTCCATTCTCGCGTTGGCCTTGATCGTGTCGAACCCGACCGCTTAGTCGAGTTAGCCCTTGATTCTCCCTTCGATTATCAACATCAGGCTTTAGTTGCGATACCAACAGACCTGCCGGAACCGGGCAAACCCGGCTTTTCTGAAGCTGTCCGTGATGCCGTGGAGAAAGCGTTGTTATGCAGCCAAGGACGCAGCTTTGTCCTGTTCACTTCTTATGCACTGTTGCGTCAGGTCCATGATGAGTTAGCCCCGATCCTTGAAGCACAAAGTTTACGTTGCTTGCGTCAGGGAGAGGAGAATCGCCACCGTTTACTCAAACGGTTTGCTGAAGATGAGAGCAGCATCCTCTTTGGCACCGATTCCTTCTGGGAAGGGGTCGATGTCCCAGGCCGCTCACTGGAACAGGTCATCATCGCCCGGCTTCCCTTCCGGGTTCCCACGGAGCCGGTATTGGAAGCCCGAGCACAGGCGATCGAATTGCGCGGCGGTGATCCGTTTATGGAATACACCGTACCGCAAGCGGTGATCCGCTTTAAACAGGGATTTGGTCGATTGATCCGGCATCGTAATGACCGCGGAGTGGTTTTGATTCTGGACACACGTGTGGTAAAAAAAGGCTACGGACGGATGTTTCTCCGCTCCTTGCCCCCGGCGCGGGTTGTCCGTGGTCTCAGTGATGAGGTTTTTACTGAAGTTGGACGTTTTTTTGTTGATGACTACTCATAACAAGAAAGAAGAAACGATGAAATCTCTAACCACCCTGATTTTCAGTTTATGCATGTGTTTTCTGCTCGTTGCCTGTGATAAAGGGGCAGGCACCTTATCATTTCTGCGACCGAATGATGTTGTTCTGGCATTCGGTGACAGCTTGACCACTGGTGTCGGAACCCGGTCTGAATCGAGCTATCCCGCGCAATTGAATCGCTTTATTGCCCGTAAAGTGGTCAATGCTGGCGTTTCTGGAGAAGTCAGTGCAGAAGGGGTCACACGCTTACCAGGGGTGCTTGATCAGTTCGAACCCGAACTGCTGATCATCTGCCACGGAGGTAATGATATCCTCCGTAAACTGGATCGTCAGCAACTAAAAACCAACTTGCGCTATATGTACGAAGCTGCGAATCAACGTGACATTGAGGTCGTTATGATTGCTGTTCCGCAGCTTGGTTTCGGGCTTGAAGATGTACCGCTCTATCAGGAACTGGCCGACGAACTGAAGATTCCGTTACTCTCCGGCACGCTCAAAAATCTTCTCGCTGACAACCACTATAAAAGCGATCCGATCCACCTCAATGAGCAGGGTTATAAAAAACTGGCTGAGGCGGTTGCCGATCTGCTAGACGAAAATGGAGCCCTGCACTAACCGTTACAGGGGCAACACACAATTTATTCGCTCAGGAGGGGGAAATGCGACGAATCAAGGATTGGCCGGCTGATGAACGGCCACGCGAAAAATTATTAACATCCGGTGCCGACACGCTGACCGACGCCGAGCTGCTGGCGCTGATCATTCGTACTGGAGATTCTTCCAGTAAAAGCAGCGCTGTCGATCTGGCACGCAGTCTGTTGAGCCGTTTTGGTTCTTTACGCCATCTCGCCACAGCCAGCATCAATGAACTTTGCCAGCAAACCGGGATCGGCCCAGCCAAGGCGGCTGAGATTCAAGCCCTGTTTCAGATCGCCCGGCGTTTCGCCGATCATCGCCTGCAGGCAGGACAAACCTATAGCTCATCCCAAGAGGTCTTTCACCATTTCCATGAACGTCTTTGCGACTACCGCAAAGAAGTTTTTCTGGCCCTGCTTCTCGATACCAAAAATAGACTGATTAAAGAAGTACAGATCTCCGAAGGAAGTCTTAGCGCCAGCATCGTTCACCCCCGCGAAGTTTTCGCTCCAGTGTTAAAAGAATCTGCTGCCGCTGTCCTGTTCATCCACAATCACCCTTCTGGTGATCCAACCCCCAGTCGTGAAGATATCGAAATTACCGAACGACTTAAAAAAGTAGGCGATTTAATGGGCGTGCGGGTTCTGGATCATATTATTATTGGCAATGGCGACTACGTCAGCTTGGCAGACCGAGGGGTGATGTGAAGCTTGAATGAGGGATCATAATATCCACCGAGAAGGCATAATACCTGTTCATTGAAATCAATATTATGCCTTTCAAGCTGGCTATTTCATCCTTCACACTTCTTCATAATAGCGACATATTCACGCAAACCCGGCATGGCAATCTCCGGCTCATAAAATGAGAGGTTCAAAAACACGTAACCAACCACAAGGAGATTTTTTATGCACTTCGCTATCATGAACAACACCCCATGCCACTTTGTCATTGCGTCCGCACTGCTGGCCCTGTTTCTATGGACAACTTTTTTCGCCAGTGAAAGCAGTCAGCCCAAAGGCTTGCTCGCCATGCATGGTCTGTTTGTTCTGGTTCTGATTTCAGGATGTTATGTTTGGACACTGGTTCCATTCAGTCTCCCGCTGCTGATCAAGAGTGTCGGTGGAATCGTGTTGTACGGAGTCATGACTCAGATCGTCAAGAACCCGAAAAGTGTGCTGTTATGGTCGCTCTTTGTCGCTATTGCAACAGTTGGACTAGGTCTGGCATTTACTGTCATTTAGAAAAAAATCAGCCTGCTTTGTTCTGGACAAAGCGGGCTGATGCTCCTTTATCGAAACCAAGGGAAGACTGATGGCTCAACATAATTGTGAAACATGTCGATTTAGAGCTGCACATGACAATAAACCCAGTTCAATTATCGGGCGACTCTGGAGATGGCATATCAACTGGTGTCCCGGCTGGAAAAAGTTTCTCGGCTCACTGTCCGAGGCTGATCGTGAAATATTATATGAGAAATATAATTTAGACCAACCCCGAGATAAGCGGCCGTCCCGAAAACAACCGAGATAGATAAGCAGCAGTGTTTTAAACAAAACAATATCTATCCCCGCAATCAATATTTCACCCTATACACACCGGCTGTTTGTCTTTATCCTTCAACGAAGGATGTGACGGTCTGCAAGTCAGACTGTTGAGGTTATTCTGAGCTAAGGCTCAATATGAAGCCTGAATATAATTAATGGAGAAAACCATTATGGCGAATGACTCTCTGATAGATCTGTTGTTAGTCGAAGATGATGAACGACTGGCCAGTCTGACACGTGAGTATCTGGAAAAAAACGGCATTGTTGTGACCATTGAAACAGATGGAGAGCGGGGGTTACAACAGGCATTGATGCATAATTACGACGTCATCCTGCTTGACCTTATGCTGCCCAATCGCGATGGTATCTCTATCTGTCAACGACTGCGTGAACATTCAGATGTACCGATTATCATGATTACCGCACGCGGTGAAGAAGCCGACAGGGTCATGGGGCTGGAAATTGGCGCCGATGATTACATGGCCAAACCTTTTTCGCCACGGGAGCTGTTAGCCCGTATTCGTGTCGCCGTGCGCCGTTCCCGTGGACAAGCGGGGCCACGCAGCCACCTTATTCAAGTCGGTGATCTAGCTCTTGACCCTGGAACTCTGACGGCGACTGTGAATGGCACCGCTCTGGATTTAACCTGTTATGAATTCTCTCTGTTGCACGCCCTGTCAGGACGGGCTGGCCAGGTTCTCTCCCGTGATCGTCTTATGGAACTAGCACGAGGGAATGCCGATGAGGCTTTCGATCGCTCAATCGATGTCCATATCTCCCGCTTACGTCAAAAACTAGGTGATGATCCCCGTAAACCCATCCGTATTCGTACCGTGCGCGGAGCCGGCTATCAGTACCTGATACAAGGGGGCTTATGAAAATTTATCGGCACCGACTGTTCTGGCGGGTTTATCTCAACAGCCTCCTACTGATTATTGCTATCATTGTTGCGGCGACAGGCTCTATCTATTTATCGCAGCCAGAATCGGGATTATACCCATACTCCACCCGGTTACATAAAGTTCTAGCAGTCGAATTGAGTCTTAATCTGGACAATCAAGCAGAACTGCAGAAACTGATCATCCCGCTCGCAGACGCTCTGGGACGAGATGCAGCCATCTATACCCGTACAGGTGAACTGCTTGCTTCAGCTGGAAATACGGTCCTCCCCGCACTGAGTGAAGACAAACTGGGAAGACTCGGGAGTTGGCATCCACTAAAGCAGGACAGCGGTCAATGGGTATATACAATTCCGCTGGGAGGCGGTGACTCCGCATATATGCTCGTGAAAGGGCAGCAGCATTGTTTTCTCTACTCCCCCGGACTTGTTCTGCTGGCTGTCGCTCTGTTTACCTGGCCATTGGCTCGAAACTTTGTAAAACCTCTGGAACGTTTGACGGAAACATCACGTACCATAGCCAATGGCGATCTTTCGGCGCGAAGTGGCATCGACCGAAAGGACGAAGTCGGGCTTCTTGCTCACTCACTGGATGAGATGGCAGCCCAACTGGAAGAGAGAATACGCAACGAAAAAGAGTTGTTTACCAATATCTCCCACGAGATCCGCACCCCCTTAGCGCGCTTACGCTTTGCCTTGGAGTTATGTGAAGACGATTCTGATCAAACAAGCCATACCTATAAACATCTTCAAGGGATGGAATCCGATCTGAACGAGCTGGAGACTTTGGTTAACAACGTTCTTGTTAACGGCCGGCTTGATGCTGTCGCCAGCGGCAAAGGGACAGTTCCTGTACACCTGAAGCATGTCGCCCTCAACACCTTCTTTGCTGCAGTGACAGAACGGTTTGACCGCCATCATACCAGTCATCAGCTGAAGACCAGCGTGGCGGATAACATGCCAGAAGCCAGTATAGATCCTATTCTGATTAATAGACTCTGTGACAATCTGCTGGAGAATGCGGTCCACTACAGTGAGCCGGGCAGCTGCATTGATTTTCAAGTCAAGATCGAAGGAAATCGGCTGAAAGTGACGGTTGCTGATTCCGGTGAAGGGGTCAGAGAAGAAGATCTACAACGCCTGTTTGATCCGTTTTTTCGTGGCGACCGGAGTCGGTCACGTCAAACCGGCGGAAGTGGCTTGGGGTTAACCCTTTGCAAACGTATCGTTGAAGCCCATAGTGGAAAAATTTCGGCTCAACTTAACCCCAACGTCGGGATGAATTTTCAGTTTGAAATCCCCCTCTCGACAATGTCTTAGACACAGTCAACACCACCTTAGGTGGTATTAAGGTTTTCTGCAATCACTGCTGGCTATAAATAGTCATGGTCACGAAATTCATCCAACAAAAAATGGATCGCAGCGGTCACCCGTTGGGGAAGATGTCGCCCACTCGGATAGATGATCCAGACCCTGGTTTTTTCGCGGGTCCAATCGGTCAAAAGCTCGACCACCTCTCCACGAGCAAGGGCTTCCTTAGCATAAAAATTGGCCGTTCTCACGACCCCAACCCCCTCCCTTGCCGCTGCAATTAATGCTTGACCACTCTTGCTATGCCAGGATCCATGCGGTTTAACTTCAATAACGTTCCCATCCAACTTAAACTGCCAACGATTTGTAGCTCCGGTTAAACAGTTGTGTTGCTGTAACTGCTCGGGGTGCGTAATAATTCCTTGGCTCTTGAGATAGGCAGGAGACGCATAAAGACCATAACGAATCGATGTCAATTTTCTAGCCATCATGCTTGAATCTTCCAATCTGCCCACGCGGATGGTGAAATCAAAACCCTCAGCAACCAAATCGACCAGACGGCTAGAGAGGTCCAGTTCTATGTTAACGCCGGGGTGCAGAGCAGCAAAACGGGCCAAAGCTGGAGCCAGATACCATTCCCCGAGCCCACCATCAACAATACTGACTCTGATACGACCTGTCAGACTATGTTGGAAATCTCTGACCCGTTCTTCGCCCTCTCCCAGCTGAGCCGCGACAGATTTTGCATAACGAAAATAGATCTCTCCAGCATCCGTCAATGAGAGCTTACGTGTTGTCCTTTGCAGCAGCCGCGTATCCAATCGATCTTCGAGTTGGCTGACCCTTTGACTGACATAGGCTTTCGATTTTCCCAGTTTTCGTGCAGCAGCGGAAAAACTCCCTGTTTCAATCACTTCTACAAATTCAAGCACACCATGAAAACGATACATTGTTCACTCCTATGAACAGACCATCAATAAAGCAGCGACTTATCAAGAAATCTTAAGGGATTATACTCAAATTTATGGTTAATACCACGTCGATGGGGTTTCAGGTATGGAGATTGTTCTAACAGAGCAAATAACTTTTCTGGGCATTTTTGCTGTCGGGTTAGTCGCAGGATCAGTTGACGCTATTGCTGGAGGTGGGGGATTACTGACTCTGCCGGCATTACTGGCAACAGGAATTCCCCCTATCAATGCCATCGCCACTGCCAAACTACAAAGCACTGCGGGGACCTGTTCGGCGGCTATCTGCTACTTTCGCAACGGCACATTTGATTTGAAACCGTTATTACTGGCGTTGCCGTGCACGCTGATAGGGTCTATCAGTGGCGTGATCTGTCTGAACTACATCAATCCACAATTTATTCACGGGCTTTTACCGCTGCTGTTTATCGTTGTGGGGGGATATTTTCTCCTCTCTCCTCAGGTTGGAGACCTGGATCGCCGTCAGCGGATCACCCCCAACATGTTTGCCGTCTTGATCGGTACCAGTATTGGGTTTTATGATGGTTTTCTCGGTCCCGGAACCGGAACGTTTTTAATGGCAGGTTTCATCTCCCTGCTCGGATACAACCTGCGGCGTGCAACCGCCGCGACCAAAGTATTGAATCTGACCAGTAACGTCGCAGCGTTGGCACTTTTTATCTGTGCGGGCCAAGTCCTCTGGTCTTATGGATTGGTGATGGCGGCAGGACAAATCATCGGTGGGAACATCGGGGCACGGTTGGCCATAGGTCGCGGTACAGGGTTAATCCGGCCACTGGTTGTCAGCATCTGTTTGGTGATGATTTTAAAAGTATGGGGAGTGGAGATGTTTCATCTCCTGACCTAATCAGCAGCAGATCCTCCCTTGATTGGTGCAGCCTGAGTTCTGCCAATGCTAACAAGGAGGCGTAAATTCGCGGCGTAACCGTTCCACCTGTGCTCGGATTGAACAGCCTTGCATATGATCATTGACCAATCCCATCGCCTGCATGAAAGCATATGCTGTGGTCGGCCCAAAAAACTTCCAGCCACGTTGCTTCAGATCTTTGCTTAACAATTGTGACGTCTTTGTGACACTTGGAACGGGAGCATTAGCATCATTCTTGCCGATTCCGGGTTCACGGGATTTTGGCTCCCAGCTCCAAACATAACGCGCAAGGCTACCGAATTCATCAACAATCTCAAGAGCTCGATGGGCATTATGGATCGTCGCTTCTATTTTTCCGCGATGACGGATAATGCCGGGGTTCTGAAGCAGACAGAGAATATCGTCATCATCGAATGCGGCAACTTTATGATAATCGAAGCCAGCAAATGCTGCTCTGAAATTGTCCCGCTTGCGCAATATGGTCAACCAGGAAAGCCCGGCCTGAAACCCCTCTAAACACATCTTCTCAAACAATCGGATATCGTCAGAAACAGGGCGGCCCCATTCTTCATCATGATAGATACGATAATCTAAAGGTTCATGCCCCCACCAACAGCGAGCCATTCCATCTTCTGCGGTGAGAACATCGTTCTTGTTTATATCAGTCATTACTTCTCCGTTGATACACCGGACCTATCATTAGTGTTGCTTTTGAAGGACCCAAGACCCTTTCACCCGTGCCAGCAAATCATCCGGGTTTTCTCGAATAGCTGGGAAAATCATCAACAGATGACCCCACAAATCCGCGGCGGATGGAGCTAAAACCCGATAGGCATCAAGCGGAGGAATCGTCCTGCAAATGCACACAATCGCGCCCGGCCAATTTTGCCCGATAGAGTGCCGCATCAGCCAAGCGTAATAACTCCACCGGGAGTTGTTGGTTTGACGGTTGCACACTCGCCACCCCAAGGCTCACCGTGACAATCCCGCGAGGCGATGTCGCATGCGGGATGGCTAAGGATAAAACCTTCTGATGAATATGCTCTGCCACTGCAAATGCAGCTTGTTTATCAGCGTTTGGCAAAAGAATGACGAATTCTTCTCCCCCATAACGTGCGACGACCTCCCCAACGCGACGCGTTGATTGAGCCAAGCCTTGAGCAAGGCTCTGCAGACAATGATCGCCAACGAGGTGTCCATAAAGATCATTAAAACTTTTAAAATGATCAATGTCGAGCATAATCACCGCCAGCGGGGTGCCACTACGTTGGTTACGATTCCATTCCTGGCTGAGTAAATGGTCAAAATGACGGCGATTGCTGATGTTCGTCAAGCCATCGGTATTACTCTGTATTTGCAAGAGTCGGTTGGCTTCAGCCAATTCTTTTGTTCGGGCACTAATGATCTGTTCCAGTTCCAAGTTGCGCTTTTTCAGTCGCGACATCGGATAGATTTCATCATCATGGGACAATTCGTAAGGGATTGAGATGCCGCTATGGACAATTTTCCACTCGGTCTCTTCGTAGCGGAAAATCAGCACCAGTCGAGCGGTTTCCTTTGATAGGATCTCGTCGGGAATCGGCAAGTGAATGTGGAAAAATGCGGTTGCGACGACGATATCATCAGCAAGGTCCTGTAATGACAAATCCAACATTTCAATATCAATGCACCCAGGGACTTGGGCGAAATCTTGCCGGGTAATCCCTATCCATTCCCGTATATCAGTGACGAGAACATCACTGCTGCCAGCGTAGCCACTGAAATTGTCACTAAAGTGTGCGGTTAATCGATCATCACGCGAAGCATACATGTCGATATATTCTTCAAACAAAGACAGAATCAAACGGTGGCGCTCAGCACTCATTGACTCAGTACCATTGCGTGAATGCGAAACTATTTTGTCGAATTTACCCATGGGGAATACTTAATATTCAGAGGGATTAAGTTTATCTTTGACCTAGCCACAGTATTGCACACAATGTCTCGTACACCTAATCAGCATTCAATGGATTGGATATCTGATTACCCCCGAAGGTTCAAGGAAAAGGAGTTGCGAAAGTGCGTGCAGCTGGTAATGGGCAATGGCGACAATATCCGTCTGACAGAGCAGGGTTTGCGGTCAGTTACAACCTACTCAATCCCATAATCTTTCAGTTTGTACATCAAGGATCGAAGACTGATTTCCAGCAGTTCTGCCGCCTGAGTCCGGTTTCCTTCAGTTTTATCTAATGCTTTACGGATATATTCTTCTTCAAGTCGGCGGGATGCGACCTTCAACGAATATTCATCGGGATCAAAGGTTCCGGGAACAGATTGACGAATCCGTAACGGCGGAAGTTCCAGAGTCTCTCGCGGGCTGAAAATCAATGCTTTTTCGAGATAGTTTTCCAGTTCACGAACATTTCCCGGCCAGTGATAATCGCTCAAGTTCTTCTTTCCTGCTGCACTTATCTGCAGTAACGGTCGTCCTTCACGGGCACAAAGCTGGCTGAGAAAATGTTCCGCCAAGACCACAATATCCTCCTGACGCTCCCGTAAAGGCGGCAGATGAATATCGACAACAGCAAGACGATAATAGAGATCACGGCGAAAATGGCCTTTATCCACCGCCTCTTGAAGATCGGTCCCAGCGGCAGCGACAACACGCGTATCAATTTTTTCCGCCCGGGTCGCTCCAACTTTACGGATCTCCCCTTCCTGTAAAACTCGGAGGAGTTTAGGCTGCAACTCTAAGGGCAGGTCGGCAATCTCATCGAGAAACAAGGTGCCGCCGCTGGCAATCGAGAATAATCCCTGCTTCTCCCGGTCAGCCCCCGTGAACGCCCCTTTTTTATGTCCAAACAATTCACTTTCCAATAAGCCTGAAGTAATAGCACTACAATTGATGGCAAGAAACTGCCCTGTCCGACCACTTTCGCTGTGCAATGCTTTGGCGATCAACTCTTTGCCGGTTCCGGTTTCACCGCTGATCAAAATTGAAGATTCGGCCTTCGCTGCCGTCTGCACCAGTTTTAAAAGTTGTTCCATTTTTTGACTTGAATGGACGATGTCCTGAATAGAAAAAGTTGAATCCTGAGTTGCCAGGGCTTGCTTGAGTTGCTGATTCTCCTGCCGTAACTCCTGCCGCTCCTCAGCCTTGCGCAGGGTCAAAACCACTTCGTCAGGTTTAAAAGGTTTGGAAATATAGTCGTAAGCGCCACGTTTCATACATTCCAGCGCAGTATCAATGCTGCCGTAAGCACTCATCATGATAATAGTACTGTTTAGGGCACGAACTTCAGGTTGCTCCAAAAAGGTCAGGCCATCCATGTCGGGCATACGGATATCAGAGAGGATGACATCAAACTTTTCTTTGTAGATAAGGTTGATCGCCTCCGCTCCATTCTGAGCTTCACTGACACGGTAATGATGTTGTTCCAATACCAGGCGCAGCATATGACGCATGGACGGTTCATCATCAATAACGAGCAGATTGCGAAACTGAACGGCCATGGAATCCCTTTGAGTTGGAGTTGATCAATGTGGTTAGGATACCCTTATTTTAAATTTTGGGCAAACAAAAGGGGGACAGAAGCAAATCCTGTCCCCCTAGGGTCAATCTAATTTTTATCTGTGGCTCATGGCTGCCAGATTTTTAACAGAGCCTCAGCCATTTCTGCAGGTGAATCAGCGACACTGATACCACACTCACGCAAGAAGGCTTTTTTGCTGGCGGCATCGCCTTTACCACCGGAGATAATCGCGCCGGCATGGCCCATCCGCTTACCTGCTGGTGCGGTCGCACCGGCGATGAAAGCAGCAACCGGTTTGGTCATATGATCGCGAACATATTCAGCAGCTTTTTCTTCAGCATCGCCACCAATTTCACCGATCATGATCACGGCTTTGGTTTCCGGGTCAGCTTCAAACATCTTCAATGCTTCCAGATGACTGGTTCCGTTGACGGGGTCACCACCGATACCAACACAAGTGGTCTGGCCGATATCGCGGGTTGTTAACTGCCAAACGGCTTCGTAGGTCAAGGTACCGGAACGGGAGATAACACCAACCGGGCCTGGCTTGTGAATATAACCTGGCATGATACCAATTTTACTTTGGCCGGCAGTGATAACACCTGGGCAGTTCGGTCCAACAAGACGGCATTTTTTGCCTTCCATATATTTTTTAACTTTGACCATATCCAGGACTGGAACACCTTCTGTGATACAGATAACCAGCTCAATCCCGGCATCCACAGCTTCCATAATGGCATCAGCGCTACCGATTGGTGGAACATAGATAACGGACGCAGTCGCGCCGGTTGCTTTAACAGCTTCTTCAACAGTGTTGAAAATGGGGAATCCATCAATCGTTTGACCACCTTTACCAGGTGTCACGCCACCGACCATCTGTGTGCCATAGTCGCGAGCGCCTTGGGCGTGGAACAGACCAGTTGCACCGGTAATTCCCTGAGTGATGACTTTGGTGTTTTTATCGATCAGAATACTCATTGTTATTTCTCCTTAACCGTTGACGGCTTTGACAATTTTTTCAGCAGCATCGGCCATGCCGTCAGCGCTGACGATATCAAGCCCTGACTTTGCAAGAATCTCTTTGCCGAGCTCGACGTTGGTCCCTTCAAGACGGACAACCAGTGGAATCTTGATTCCAACCTGCTTGGCTGCCTCGACCACACCCGTGGCAATAACATCACATTTCATGATGCCACCAAAGATGTTGACCAGAATTCCTTCAACTTTTTTGTCGGAGAGGATGATTTTGAATGCTTCGGTCACCCGCTCGATAGTTGCGCTACCACCAACATCAAGGAAGTTAGCTGGGGAAGCACCGTGGAGTTGAATGATATCCATGGTCGCCATAGCCAGACCGGCACCATTAACCATGCAACCAATGTTACCATCGAGAGCAATATAAGACAGGTCGTATTGACCGGCTTCAATTTCCATTGGATCTTCTTCTTCGTAGTCGCGCAGATCGCGGATACGGAGATGACGGAAAAGGGCATTATCATCAAAGTTCAGTTTGGCATCCAGACAGATCAACTTGCCTTCAACCGTTTGAATCATAGGGTTGATTTCCAGCAATGAGCAGTCAGACTCGACAAATGCTTTGTAGAGATTCATCAAGATGGGTACTGCTTGTTTCACCTGAGGCAGAGCAAAGCCCATTTTAAAGGCGACTTTACGAGCTTGGAAGGGGAGCAGACCAACAACTGGATCTACAGCCTCAAAGAAAAGTTTCTCTGGAGTTTTTTCAGCAACTTCCTCAATGTTTACGCCACCTTCAGCAGAAGCCATCAAAGTGACTTTAGCGGTTGCCCGGTCAACAAGAAAGGAAACGTAGAATTCGTCAGCGATATTGCTTCCCTCTTCAATCAGAACCCGCTTGACAACTTTCCCTTCGGGCCCAGTCTGATGGGTCACCAAGGTCATGCCAAACATATCTCTGGCATATTGTTTGACTTCATCTGCAGTCTTGGCAATCTTGACGCCGCCACCTTTGCCGCGGCCACCAGCATGAATCTGAGCTTTAACCGCCCATGGACCATCGCCCAGTCGTTTGGCCCAGTCACGGGCTGAGTTACTGTTGTAGACCACGTGCCCTTCCGGAACCGGAACTCCGAAATTGCGCAGAATCGCCTTAGCTTGATACTCGTGAATGTTCATTGCATCCTCACATGGTTAGAAATAGAGACGGAACCCGCTTCTTCTGCGAATCCCCAAGATCAGGAAAGTTGCATCTAATAAACTGAACTTTTAGCGTATACCTGAGATACCGGCAGGTTGTCAAGTGGTCAGACCGCTACAATGGTTTGATATTTTACATAACGCCGTTGTAGAAATGCTGACACGAAAGGCATGACAATTCCTGCACAATAAAAACAGGTCGGAACATAAAAATCCGACCTGTCGGTTTAGCGCCAATGTAGAACTAGGTTTCTATTTTGTTTTTTCCCAATCTGAAAGAAATTTTTCGATACCAATATCAGTCAAAGGATGTTTTGCCAATTGTGTCATAACCCCATAAGGAATGGTGCAGATATCTGCACCGATTAAACCCGCATTGAGAACATGAAGTGGGGAACGGACCGAGGCAACAATAATTTCCGTGGTATAACCATAGTTATCAAAGATGGTCCGAATTTGCTCAACCCCTTCCATCCCCTCATGGCTGATATCGTCAAGACGACCGACAAACGGCGAAACATAGGTCGCACCGGCTTTCGCTGCCAACAGGGCTTGCAGGGAAGAAAAAATCAGCGTGACGTTGGTTTTGATCCCCTCAGCACTAAATTGTTTGGTTGCTTTCAACCCTTCGGTGGTCATCGGTACTTTGATCACGATGTTTTTGTGGATTTTGACCAGTTCGCGCCCCTCTTGCAACATCCCTTCAGCATCCAGAGCGATGACCTCTGCAGAGATAGGTCCGTCAACGATATCGGTAATCTCTTTGATAACCTCTTTGAAATCGCGGCCACTTTTTGCAATCAGGGACGGGTTCGTGGTAACGCCGTCAACCAGGCCCAATTCGTGAGCGGCCCGGATTTCATTCACGTCTGCGGTATCGATAAAAAACTTCATTCTTAACTCCTTGTCATTCAATAATTATGGCTTTTGGCTTTTTTTATATTGTTTGAGGCATTTCTTCGAACAGAAATAATGTTGTTGGCCAGCAACGCTAGCCTTGATAGCATCGCTTATGGGAAGGTAGGTGCCACACTGCGGGTCCTTAACCATCATCTCTCCATCTTTATGTCGATTTAGTGGACGCCTCGAGTGTCCTGGTCGTAATAAACCTGCAATCATCGAGTAAAAGACGAACCCACATAACGCCAGCAATATCAGTTTAATCATCGGATCACCATGTTTCGTTGACTCGAATTATGCCATCAGCTACTGGCAGTGCCTGAAGTAAATGACTTATTGTTTTGTGAAGAAGCGGATGGTTCAGTTGTGGTGCCAAGTCGTTCAACGGCAGGAGGACAAAATGACGTTGGTGCATCCGTGGGTGCGGCAGTGTCAATTGGGGGTCCTCCAGAATCAGCTCGTCAATCAGCAGAAGGTCGATATCAAGAGTTCGTGGCCCCCAGTGCTGCTCCCGAATGCGGTCGGCACAAGCTTCTATTTGGCCGCAGAGTTGTAACAGTTCAGCAGGGAATAATCCAGTATGAATTTCAACCACGGTATTCAGAAAATCGGGTTGCCCTTCCGGGCCTCCAATCGGTGGAGTCTGATAGAGCGGGGCGCTGGATATGACGGAGATTTTTGGATGTTTAGCCAATGTCTCTCTGGCATGGCGGAAACGCTCCAATGGGTTCCCTAAGTTACCGCCAAAACCGAGAAAAGCTCGACTCTTATTTTTCATTGTCATAGTCTGTGGCATTAAAACATAAGCTTGAAAAAAAAATCAAATACCTTGATGGGAGAGATTTCCGTGCAACTAAATCTGACTTTAGCCGCAGCTGATCTGCTAAAAACTGAACATTTTTACCGCGAAATCCTATCTTTGTCTCCGCAACTCATGCCCCTCTCTCACTTGGAAGATAACTGTCTGCTTTTGTCTTTCAAGAATATGCAGATTGTCTTTCAACAGCGACAAAGCATGGAAGCGCAACACCCGCTATTGTTTCAAAACCTGGACCGGATTCTCCCTGGCGCTGGGGTTCAGCTCGAGATCAGCTGCGACAATCTGGATCACCTGCAACAGCAGCTCGCGGATCATCACTGGCCTGTAGTCTATGAGCTGGATGATCAGGAGCATCAACGCCGGGAACTCTGGCTACAAGATCCGGATGGCTACCTGCTGGTGCTCAATGAAGAGAAATTTGCCAGCCATGGCAGCTAACGAGGAATCAAGCGCGCATTTAAGCGTAGCCTGCTGCCACGGATTACTTCCGTAATGATGGGCCGCTACGCATACCCGCCTGGTTGTCCCAACATGCCACGCGTCACCAAGACGATCCCCTTATCGGTTATCCTGAAACCATTGGCCTTATCTTGTTCCGGGTCATAGCCAATAACGGTCCCTGCCGGAATCACGCAGCCACGGTCAATGATCGCCTTTCTGATCTTACAATTTCGATGGATAACAACTTCCGGCAAAATAACGGTCTCTTCAATTGTCGAGTAGGAGTGAATCCGGACATTTGAAAAAAGGAGGGTCTTTTTCAAGTGTGAACCAGAAATAATACAACCACCAGAGATGGTCGAATCAACAGCCATTCCACGTCGGCCATCATCATCAAAGACAAACTTGGCTGGCGGTAGCTGCGCCTGATAAGTCCACATCGGCCAGTCGGGATTATACAGATTCAGTTCTGGCTTGGGGGATATCAACTCCATATTGGCTTCCCAGAACGCATCAAGAGAACCAACATCTCTCCAGTATGCTAACTTGTTCGTTTCCGGATCACGGAAAGGGTAAGCGAAAACTTTGTGACTATCGACAATTGAGGGGATGATATTTTTACCAAAATCATGCTCAGAGTCGGGATCTTTGCCATCTTTCTCCAACAGATCAAAGAGAAAATCGGTATTGAAGATATAGTTCCCCATGGAGGCCAAAGTCGTCTCAGGCTGGCCAGGGATAGGGGATGGATGCTCCGGCTTTTCGTCAAAACGTAAAATCCGGCTTTCTTCATCAACGGTCATAACCCCGAATGTTCCAGCGGCCTCTTCGATGGGAACCTCAAGACACGAAACAGTCATATCGGCACCGGTCGCAACATGTTCCAGTAACATCGGCCGATAATCCATCTTGTAGACGTGATCACCAGAAAGAATCAACACATACTTGGGTTTTTCCGCGCGAATGATATCCAGGTTCTGATACACCGCATCGGCAGTCCCCTGATACCACTCCTCGGAGAAACGTTGTGACGCCGGGAGGATTTCAACAAACTCCCCCAACTCTTTTTTGAAATGGCTCCAACCACGAACCAGATGACGGATCAGGGAATGGGACTTGTATTGGGTGAGAACCCCGATTCTGCGGATACCAGAATTAACGCAATTAGAGAGGGGAAAATCGATAATCCGATATTTACCGCCAAAATAAACGGCTGGCTTAGCCCGCCATTCCGTCAACTCGTGCAGCCGAGATCCACGACCTCCGGCCAAAACCAAGGCAAAGGTGTCTTTTACCAGATGGCTAACATAACGGTAAACAATGTGTCGCTCTTGTTGTTCAGGCATAAATCCCTCCAGGAAATCTCAAAAAAGGCTTATGGACGCCAATTTATCCAGACACTTATCAATAGTTTTACCCTTTGAACGTTTCCATATCTTAACAGATATTTTCTATTGAGGGAGCGCTGATCTGAAAATTTTAACGCCGATTGGTTAAATAAACACCACTACTAACCAAAAGAACACCGCTTAAAAGTGAGAGTCGCAAAGGTTCGTCTAATAACCAAGCCGAAAGAAGAATGGCACTGATGGGGACAAAATTTATGAACTGTCCGGCCCGGGTCGAACCAATTTTCTGGATTCCCTGATAATACCAGACAAAAGCAACCACAGTTCCGCATAGACCCAGATAGAGCAGGCTCAACCAGACAGACATCGGATAATCTTTTATCTGCCCGGCCAATCCCTCCAGACAGGCCGCAGGAAACAAGAGCACGGCACCAATAACCGCCGAATAGGTCACTGCGACCAGAGGCGAAAGGTTCCGCATAGCGGCTCGCCCTACCAGCGAATAGGTCACCCAGGAGATAACACAACCAAAGATATAGAGCTCCCCAGTTCCTATGCCACGGTAAAGGATTGTTGTCGGATGCCCCTCAGTAATCACCACGATTGCTCCACAGACCGAGAGAATCACCCCCAAAATTTTGGCCGTATTGAGTTTCTCACCAAAAAAGATTGCCGCAAAGACAGCAATGACAATGGGGTTATTGGCGATAATGACAGCGGCTCGACCAGCCTCGATGACTTGCAGTCCGCGGAAAAAGAAAAAGTTGTAAGCAAAGACGCCGCTTAACCCGAGGATAAACAGCGGAAACCACTGCTGACGCGGAACAGACGGCAGTCTTTTATAACTCCGTAGGGTGATCACCAAAAGGACCGTGGCAGCGATGGTAAAGCGCAAAAACGCAGCTGAAAAGGCGTCTATCTCCCCGGCAAGAAAACGACCGGCGATGAAGGTCCCCCCCCAGAATAGAGCCATCAGCAGTAACTTCAGATAAACGGATAGATTTGTTTGACTGGACATGGCTGTCACTATACCCTGATTAAGAGCATATCGGGGAGAAAAGTCCCTTGGGTTCTGCTTAGAATTTCATCCCAACACGATTATTAATGTTAACGGATCTGTATCTTCAAAACCTGATGCTTACCCCAGTATTCATGGAGAAGCAGGGAAAAAAGGAGAACCGCTCCACCGAGAGTCAGTCGGAGCAGATTTGCATCACGATTCCAGATCATCAAGTTCACCATCAACCCCGCCGGAACCAGCGCATTATTCATGATCGCCAGAGTCCCTGCATCCACTTTAGTCGCCCCTTTATTCCAGAAAAAATAACCAAGACCGGAGGCGATCAAACCAAGGTAAACAAGAATCTGCCATTGCAAGGTCGTCGTTGGCAGCTTTGCACTATTACCGAACAGCAACCAAGTCACCAAGGTGATCGCTAGAGCACCAAGATAAAAGTAACCAAAAATGGTCCGTTGCGGAAATTTATGTTTTTCCCGTTGCAACAACACCTTATAACCCACCTGACCAATAGCAAAACAGACATTTGCCCCTTGCACCACCATAAAGCCGTTAAAAATATCATCGCCAATTGAACTATAACGGATAATTGCGGCTCCAAGGACGGCAATAAAGGCGGTGAAAAGATAGCGCCAATTGAAGCGCCGGTTCATCAAATCAAAAATAAGGGTCACATAAATCGGGGTCAGAATAGTAAAAATCAACACCTCAGGGACCGTCAACAGCAAGAAGGATTGATAGTAAAAAACATACATACAACCTAACTGGACAGCTCCCAGGAGCATTAACTTTGTTGCCAGCAGCAAGGGAACCCGACGGATAAAGGGCAAAAAAACAACCGCAGCCAACGCTACACGGGTCAATACAGAGAAATAGACATCCACCTGACCCGCCAGGTAAACACCAATCAGGCTGAAAGAAAAAGCCCAGAGAATTGTAATCGCAACAAGATAAATCATGGTTGATACCTCCAGCAGTTCTCTCTTATGCTCTTAAAAGGCGATAAAACCAGATCTTCAGCCACTAGTCAACCAAATTAAATAATGGTTTACAAGATATCTTCAGCCATGAAATCGGAGGAAAAAGACTGAACAGTCTGCCGCATAACAGTCGCGATAGAAGAAAACTTAACTTGACATGAGGGGCGGACTTATTGCATTAAACAAGGCTAAATAACCTTATTCATAAATGAAAAGAAACCATCCAAAACAATGAACGCGATCTGGAAACCAACTCAACTGCAACAGAAACGGCGTCGCCGCAACCGGCAGATCCTCTGGATGGCGATTACCCTCGTGTTTATCTTCGGCTTGTTTTTACTGAGCCCTGACTCACCCTCACCCAATAGGGTTACAACAGATGAGCCGCTGCAAGCAGACACGCCCCCAACCGCTGAGCAGACACCTGCGGCAACAACTCCCCCTCTGGTCTCTGACCATATTGTCCAGCGGACCATTGAACCAGGTGACAACCTGAGCGCGATCTTTGATAGCGTAAAGATCCATCAAAGCATCTTGCTGCAGATCCTCGCTGCCGATGAATCCTTGCTGGCACTGGATATTTTACGTCCCGGCAACACTTTAACCTTTTCCCGGGATAAAGAGACCCGGGAGCTGGTAAAGATGGAATTGTACATCCATCCTGCGCATCAGGTGATCTATCATCGGGTTGATGAGAATAGCTTTGATTATAACGAGATCGTCCTCCCCGGCACCTGGGAACAGCAGCTCCTTAGTGGTGAAATTGAAGGGAGTTTCTACCAATCGGCACTCTCAATCGGGTTGAGCGAACAAGAGACAGGAAATATTACCGATCTGTTCAAAAATAAGGTCAATTTCAGTCGTGATATCAGAGCAGGCGACCATTTCCAAGTCGTCCGCAATCTACAACTTATTGATGGAAAACTGACGGGACAGAGTCATATAGAAGCGGTGAGGATTTTTTCCCGCAACCAACACTACACTGCCTTTCTCTACGAAGATGGTAATTATTATGATGACCGGGGTGAAAGCCTTGGTCGCGCTTTTCAACGTTATCCATTCAAAGGGCACCATCGTGTCAGCTCAAACTTTAATCTCGCCCGTCGCCATCCAATCACCAAACGGATTTCACCCCACAAAGGGGTCGACTTTGCTATGCCTGTAGGAACACCTATTTATTCTACGGGTGATGGGGTCGTCACTCGGGTCAAGAATCATCGCTATGCTGGCAAGTATGTTGAAATTCAGCATGATGGGCGTTACTTAACCCGTTATTTGCATCTGAGCCGGATCACAGTTAAGCGCGGACAAAAAGTGCAACGCGGTGAGAGAATTGCGCTGTCGGGGAATACCGGGCGGTCAACCGGCCCACATCTCCATTACGAATTGCATGTCAAAGGAAAGGCGGTTAACCCTCTTAAAGCGAAAATTCCGATGGCGGCATCGATCCCCAAAGAGAAATTCCAAGAGTTCCAACAAAAAGCTGCAGAACTCATATCTCTGATGGAACAACCCCGTTTCGATCTCGTCGGCATCTGAGTCTGACCGTTCCTCCCGCACCACAAAGTCCAACCAGCTTGTCAAAATCATGCCTCCTCCCTCCAGTTCAAGCATCACCGCTCGACCGAGAGCCAAAAACTCCGCTTAAACTTTGTTTATTTTCAGCAAGTTAAGCCATATCAAACAGTTTTGGCATGATTATCGCGTATAACCTTTCCGGGAATAACTAAACCGCCGGAGGTGTGGATGCGACATCCTATACATGCTGTAAAAATTATTGGCTTATTACTGCTAATATTATTGTTTATCATGAGTATGACCATGTCTGCCAAAGCAGCTGAGCCAGTCTCTCTACTCAAGATGACAAAACAGAAAACCCCCAGAAGTACGCAGATTACACTGGAACTCTCCGCTTTACCCAAGTTCACAACGGCTAAGTCCGGTCAGCGATTCGATCTGTTACTAGGGAATGTCCAGCTCGCCCCGGACCTGCGCAGCCTTCCGGAAGATGAAAAAATCGTTAAGTTCTTGTTCGCTCAGAAGAAGGAAGAGTTACTCATATCCATTGTCTTGCGGCGATCTCCTGAGAACATCATCATCGAATCAAAGCAACAACCGGCACAGATCACCATCAACATTGACTGGGAAACCAACGCATCCAGTCGCCCCGCGATCGCTTTTCAGATTACCGATATGCCCCCGCGAAAGGCAGGAAAGAGAGCGGCAAAATTTCAGCAAGAGTCCCCATGGAAAGGCCGTTGGGATGATTTTTTCCGTGATTATCGCACCTTATGGCAGTTGAAATTACCGCTGAGCTTTACCTTTCCACAACTCCCGAAACTCATTACCGACGACGGCAGCCCTCTCTGGCCGTTGCAGCAACATGCTGACAACAACATGTTCCTCAGTTTGCTCCAGACGGCAACCGGGTTGAGCGAGTTGGACCAGCAACAACGCTACATACGTGATCTCTTCATGGCTGAAGCACAACTGCGCACCGGTGCAATCGAAAGTGGCATCACCAGAATCGATGCGTTACGTCGTCAAAAAGGAGCGGAACAATTGCGTGTCGAATATTTGACAGCGTACGGACAAGCCCTCCAAGGTCAACCCTTCGTCGCCCAACTGACCTTGCAACAGCTGCTGCCAAAACTCGATGAAAATCACCCCCTGCTCCCTCTTGTCCATTTCTTGTTTGCAGAGACAGCGCTGGATTCAGACCAAAATCAAGTGGCGCTAGAGCAGTTACAAACCCCAGAGATCAACTGGCCCAAAACCCTCCAGATCCCATTGCAGCTGAGAACTGCCGATGCCAATTCTGGTCTTGGTAATCTCGATCTGGCACTGAACGCCTATCGGGACCTGGCGGAAGAGCCGGGACTTTTTGATGTTTACAGATGTTCTCTCAATCGCGCGGCATTCAGCGCTTTTAAAGCCGAAGACTATCGCTTTGCAAATCATCTCTACCGAAAGCTCATTGATCCTTTGATTGAGGGGCCGGGGGATGACCTCCTCCTCTTTGCCGCTGGCCTCTCAGCAGATGAAGCCGGTGACCGGGGTTGGGGTATGATTGGCCTCCAGCGGGCAACTCTGGACCGCCCTGATACTGAAGGTGGTGACCGGGCAACGCTGCGATTGATTGATAAAAAGTGGATCAATGGTGGAGAACTTGAGCGAGAACAGAGCGCTACCGCCTATGCGCAGTTGGCCGAAACGTCACACTTCCGGATCGTGCGCGAAGAGAGTCAGCTCAAATATGCTTTGACCCTCTACCTGCTGGGAGCACATCAAGAGAGCATCGAATCACTGCTGTATTTTCAGCGCAATTACGGCAGTTCCCCCCTCGTCCGCGAGGCTAACCTACTGATTCTGCAGCAACTTCCCACGGTGGTGCGCCAATTGATTGAAAACCAAAATGACTTGCAAGCCGTAGTCTTGGCAGAGAAGAACCGCAAACTCCTATTAAGAAGTGGTTTTGACAAAGGCTTTCTTCGCGACCTGGCAACTGCCTTCAACCGGTTAGGCCTCTATGAGAGGTCTACACGGGTCCTCCTCTACCTCTTTGATCGCAGCTCTGGACAGCCGGATCATGAATTTATTTACCTGCCCCTGGCGCAATCGTACTCAAAGCGGAAAGAGTACCAAGAGGCGGGACGATATGCCCGGCGCTACCTTGAAAAATTCCCTCACGGCGAAGATAGCGGGGCATTATTTGGAATCTTACTGGATGCTTTTGAGCGTGAAGGAGATCAAGACCAATTGCTTGCCTGGTTAGACCGAAAAGACCGCCCCAGCAGTACCGCTCTGGAAATCCGCGCTGCCAACATCTATGGGCAACTGGGGAGATGGCAAGACCTGGTCAATAGTCTGGAGACGATTACCCGTTCTGGAGAGACCTTGCAAGTCAAAGAAATGGCACTACAGGGTGAGGGCTACTACCAGACAAACCAAAATAACGCCGCGGTCAAAATTTATAACCAACTCGTTAATGACCCTCAATTCGGCACCCAAGCGCGCTATCGCACAGCACAAATCCTGCTTCGGCAGCAGCAACGGACGGCGGCCCTTAACCTTCTTCAACAAGTGGTCGATGCGGATGGAAGCAGTCCCTGGGGAAAGTTGGCGCAGGACTTGCTAATTGAAGAGAAACGTTGAGAGTGACAATTCTAAAGTCAGTAAACTGGCAGGAGTAAATCTTATGGCAGACATCAGAATAGCCGATCAAACCATTGCCGTACTGCAAAAGAGTCTTGATTTGCGGGCGCAGAAACAACAAGTGATAGCTGGAAATGTTGCCAATGCAGACACCCCTGGCTACTCCGCTCGGAAACTTGATTTTGAAGATAATTTACGCAAAGCCATCAACACCCCGGAGATGGCGGGACGAAAGACCAATCCGAAACATTTCCCTATTGGAGGCGGCGGCATATCCAGAGTTCAGGGGACGCTGACCCTAGAAACCAGCAATAGCACACAAGGTGATGGCAATACGGTTTCGGTTGATGATGAGATGTTTGATCTGGCCGAGAATCAATTGCTCTATGAAGCTGGCAGTCAAATGTTGAAGAAGAAATTTTCGATGCTTAAATTTGCTGCCAGTAACGGCAGTTAGGAGGTTTTATGGATATTTTTACAACCATGAAGATCAGTGCTTCAGCCCTTAAAGCACAACGGGTCCGCATGAATGCCATCAGTTCCAACCTAGCGAACATCGAAACCACCAGGACTCCAGATGGAGGCCCTTACCGTAAGCGTGAAGTGGTATTTCAAAGTAGCACCGATGGTTTTGCCAGAGCCCTCGACAACCAGATGCATGACGCCGTGCAAGGAGTCAAAGTTGCCCAGGTTCAAGCCAGTACCTTGCCACCGCGAATGGTCTATGACCCATCTCACCCCGACGCTGATGAAAATGGCCAGGTCGCCATGCCAAATATCAGCCTCGTGGAAGAGACCGCCGACATGATGTCTGCATCCCGCGCCTACGAGACAAACGTAACCGTTGTAAAGTCAGCAAAACGGATGGCTTTAAAAGCGTTGGAAATTGGAAAATAGGAGAATCAATAAATGATAAATAATGTTGCCGACATGACAATGACAGCCCATCTCCAAGGGCTCTCCCAGCCTAAACCGAATCCAGTTCAGCAGATGGGGAGCAACTTTAGCGAAATGTTAAAAACCTCGATTGCTGAAGTGAATCAAGCTCAGGTCAGTGCTGACCGCGCAGCCGAACAGATAGCTGCCGGAGAAACCAAAAACCTGCATGGTGCGATGATCAAACTGGAAGAAGCTGACATCTCCCTGCGGTTGATGGTGCAGATACGGAACAAGGCGGTCGAGGCTTATCAAGAAATTATAAGTATGCAGGTTTAACCCCCTGCAAGCGACTTAAACTTTATCAATTTTATGGGTTAAAGGCTTACGCAATCGATCCCGGAGGTAAATTTCGATGGCAGGACAAGAAGAAGAAAAACAACAAGCGATAGCGAAGAAGAACATGCTCGATGTGATCATGGAATGGTCACTGGCTCGTAAGCTGAGTTTAATCGGCGCCTCCGTCGTCTGCGCTGTTCTCTTCTCGTTAATCATTATGCAATCGCAGGTGGCCGATTACAGCCTCCTTTTTGCCAATCTACCGAACCGCGATGCATCATCAGTAATTGAATGGCTGAAGGGGCAAAAAATACCTTATCGTCTTGAAGATGGTGGTCGGGACATCATGATTCCAGCCGACAAAGTCTACGAAACTCGAATTGAGCTGGCTGGTACCGGCTTGTCTGAAAGTGGAGTGGGCTTTGAAATTTTTGATCAACAAAACTTCGGAATGACCGACTTCACCCAGAAGGTTAATTATCGCCGTGCCCTGCAAGGGGAATTGATGCGGACCATCACCTCATTGGCTCCGGTTGAATCGGCACGCATCCATTTGGCCCTGCCAGAAAAGCGCTTGTTCCGAGAACAACAACAACAAGCCACCGCTTCCGTCATTGTCAAACTTGCCACGGGGCGATCACTGAAAGAATCCCAGCTCCAAGGGATCGTCCATCTGGTTGCCGGCAGTGTTGAAGGGCTGGAGTCCGAAAACGTCACTGTCGTCGATTCCAGCGGAAAAGTTTTATCCAAAAGCAACTCCGATGAATTGGCAGGGCCAATGACCCCAGGGATGTTGAACTATCAACAAACCATGGAACGGCGTCTGGAAATCCGTGCACAATCGCTGTTGGATCGCGCCCTTGGAGCCGGAAATTCTCTGGTTCGGGTGAATGCCGAAGTGGACTTTGACCAGCGCGAAAAAGTGGAAGAGGCCCTCGACCCCAAAGGTGCAGTGATTGTCAGTGAACAGAGCAGTACCGAAGAGGGTGGTGTCGAAGCCTCCCGTGGCGTCCCCGGAGTGGCCTCCAACCTCAACGAGAGTCCGGTCACCACAACCGCTGCAACCCCAGCGACCCGGGCTGATGAAACAATCAACTATGAATTAAGCAAAGTTGTCAGCAAAACGGTTCAATCTGTTGGTACGCTAAAAACTCTATCGGTTTCGGTTCTGGTTGCTGACCGCGTCTCCCCGGGAGTTGAAGGGACCAAACCAACGAGCACCCCTCGCAGCGCCGAAGACATTGCGGAGATCGAGCAGATGGTCCGTTCTGCACTGGGGATCAACGACACCCGAGGCGACTTGATTTCCGTGGTCTCGATGCCGTTTGAAAGCGGTTTTATTGATGAACCGATGCCACAACCATCGGTCATCAACAAGATTTACCCCTTCATGCCAATCATCAAGTATGGCCTGTTAGCACTAGCATCCCTGTTTGTCTACCTGCTATTCCTCAAACCATTGATGCGCACCTTGCGTGGGGCCTCCGACGAGACCCAACCAATGAAAACGGTACAGGAGTTAGAAGCTGAAATGCGCGGAGAGACGGACACCCCTCTGCTCGGTGGACCCAATGATCCGCTGGCCCAGATCCGTCAAGAAGTCTTAGGCGGAGACATGATGCCGGTACAGGTCGTGAAAAACTGGTTACGTGAAGAACCTGCTGAATCTTAATGGAGTAATTTGTGAAAAAAGCAAAACATTTACCCGGAGCCAAAAAAGCAGCGCTGTTACTACTGTGCCTGGGTGAACAAGCGACCGCAAAGATATTTGAAACCCTCGACGATGCAGAGGTTCGGGAGATTAGTCGTTGCATGATGGAGATTGATCATGTCGACCCAGCTCTCGCACGGGAGATTCTGGAAGAATTCAAAGAAATCCGTGGGGGAGATGTCGGTGTCTATATCCGCGGCGACGAGTTTGCTAAGCACGCCATCCTCGGAGGTGCCGATAATGTTCGTGCCCAGCATCTGCTGGATCAGGTTTCTGCCGGGATTGAAGGTCGGCCACTGGAGACTATCTCGAAAATGCATCCACGGATGGTTTCAGGTTTGTTGGAAAATGAGCACCCACAAACTGTAGCACTGATCCTATCGACCCAGAAAGAAGATCATACCAGTCGGATTCTGGCAGAACTCCCGGAAGAAATGCGTGCAGATGTGATGTACCGCATTGCCAAAATTGACAACGTCTCTCCTGAGGTGATCAATCAGATTGAAGAAGCCTTGCAGCGTGAAGTCGGCGTTGTTGTCGGCAAAGACCGCAAACAGGTCGGCGGGATCGATAAGGTGGTTGAGATTCTAGGAAAAATGGACAAAGGGAGTGATCAGGTTATTTTGACCAGTATCGAAGCGACCGACCCCGACCTGGCTGAAGAGATCCGCAGGAGAATGTTCACCTTTGAAGACCTCGTGGCCCTCGATGGTCGTGGCATGCAGGCGATCCTTCGAGAGGTCAGTACCGACATGCTGACGCTGGCATTGAAAACCGCCAGTGATCCGATTAAAGAGAAAATTTTCAGCAACATTTCCCAACGAGCTGCCGACATGATTGCAGAAGATCTTGAGGCCATGGGGCCACGTAAGCTCTCTGAAGTTGAAACAATGCAGATGGAAGTGGTCAAAGTTGCTCTTAAACTCGAAGAAGAAGGATCTGTTGTGATCCCAGGGAGAGGCGGCGGTGGCGATGAGCTTGTCTAAAATTTACCGAGGGTCCGAAGCCAATGGCCTTAAAGAGTTTCAGTTCCGGTCATTCGGTGAAGCGGAGTCAAGCCCTCCTTCTCAGGACAACGGAACGGCTAAAAGTTCAACAACGGTTGTACCATCTCAATCTGCTGGCAACGCAGCCAAAGAAATTAAAGCCGCCTATAACCGTGGCCATAAGGAAGCGCTGGAAAATGCCGAGAACAACCTGGAAGCAGCGGCACAAGCCCTTGCGACCGCAAGCGCAGAAATAAACCGGTTGCGTGACTCTGTCGCCAAAAACAGCGGTCAGGACATGTTGCGATTAGTCATGGCCATTGCCGAGCAGGTTATCCGCAGAGAGGTCGCAGCAGACCCCAAGATTCTTTTGAGCATTATTGAAAATGCCCTGCAATCATCGGTGCGCACCGACCAATATCGCATCCACATCAATCCGGCGGATCTCGAGAGTGTCACCCAACAAAAACCCCTTTTTCTTGCCAGTATCAGTGGTTTAAAAAATTTGAACATCGAAGCCGACCCTGACATTTCACCTGGAGGTTGCCGGGTCGATTCTGATCTTGGCGATGTTGATGCTACGCTTGAAACCCAGCTTGAAACCATTCGCCAATCGTTAAGTGAAGCGATATCGGATGTGGGATGAAAAGCCTCGTCGAGCGCGTTAAAGCGGTCAATCCGCTCAAAGTCAGTGGCAAAGTCATTCAGATTGTCGGTCTGGTGGTCGAAGGTTACTGCCCCAATGCCACGGTCGGAACTCTCTGTCAATTGATCCCGCAAGGCAGCGGTGAACCGGTCCCCGCTGAGGTGGTTGGTTTCCGCGATTCCCGTGCATTATTGATGCCTCTAGGTGAACTTCGCGGACTGGGCCCTGGCAGTCTGATTCAAGTTGTTCGCGACAGCGCGTCAATCCCGGTTGGTGATCATCTTCTGGGTCGGGTCCTTGATGCCTTAGGACAACCTCTCGATGAACGTCCGCTACAATCCTGCGATCATGAATGTCCTCTCTATGCCCTTCCGGCAAGCCCGATGGCACGTAAACCCATTGTCGATCCTCTTGACCTAGGGGTACGGGCAATCAATAGTCTTCTGACCTGCGGTTCGGGACAACGGATGGGAATCATGGCAGGTTCAGGCGTAGGCAAAAGTGTTCTGCTGGGGATGATGGCCAAACATACTCAGGCTGATGTCAACGTCATCGCCCTGATTGGTGAGCGGGGACGAGAAGTACGTGAATTTATTGAACGCGATCTGGGCCCCGAAGGGCTCGCCCGTTCCGTCGTTATCACCGCAACGTCAGATCAATCTCCTTTGTTACGGATGCGAGGAGCGTTCGTCGCAACCACAATAGCGGAGCACTTCTGCGCACAGGGAAAAAATGTTCTGTTGTTGATGGATTCCGTCACCCGTTTTGCCATGGCAATGCGTGAGGTCGGTCTGGCCATCGGCGAACCACCAACAACCAAAGGTTATACACCATCGGTCTTTGCCACCCTGCCAAAACTGTTGGAACGGGCAGGGAGCTTCAAGGGAAAAGGGAGCATCACCGGACTTTATACCGTCCTCGTCGAAGGTGACGACATGAATGAACCGATTGCTGATGCCGTCAGGTCCATTCTTGATGGGCACATCGTCCTTTCACGCGATCTGGCAGCACGCAACCACTACCCTTCCATTGATATCCTCACCTCTGCCAGCCGGGTGATGCGTGACATTGTCAGCCCTGAACATATGCAGTTAGGTGGCCGTGTTCGGGAGATTCTGGCGACCTATAAAGAGGCTGAAGACCTTATCAATATCGGTGCCTATATCGAAGGGAGCAATGGCAAAATCGACTACGCTATTTCCCAGATTGAAGCCATTACCGCATTCCTGCAACAAGGGATGAACGAAGCTGTCGATTTGGAGACGACACAGAAAGAGTTGACAGCACTGCTACAGGATCGCCGTCAGGGGGGACGTTAGATCATGGCTGCGAAGTTTAAATTACAGGTGGTGCTCAATTATCGGCAATCTTTGGAAGATCAGGCCCAACAGTTACTGACGACCAGCTTGCAGAAACAAGCGGAGTTAAAAGCCCGGTTGCAAGAACAGCAACAGCAATTACAGTGCTATGACCGGGAACTAAAAATTCGCCAGGTCGACGGTTTAGCAGTTGCCGAATTGATCTTGTATGAATCACAGATTCAACATTGCCGGGCGCAAATGGAAACGCTGCTAAAACAAATCCAACGCTTAGAAGAGCAGATCCTCTCTGAAAGAAATGAACTCCTCAATGCGGCGCGAGACCGTCAGGTTATGGAAAAGTTGAAAGATAAGCAGGAAGCTGAATATCAACAACAGCTGTCACGCAAAGAACGGGAACTGTTGGATGAAATCAGCTTACGGAATAAAGGATATAACCCATGATATTGAGAACACTATCTCTGCCAATAATGGTGCTTTTCTGTGTCGGAAATCTCTACGCGGCAGAACCCGGATTGCTCACTGACAAGAATATCTCCTCTGTAGAGGAACGTCGGATTTTAGTCTCAATCGAAGATGAATACGCAAAACTAGATGTCCAGGAAAGTAAAATAAAGACTCGAGAAATGCAGCTAAAGACCTTAGAGGCAGAGGTCGATAAGAAAATTGCGGCTATGCAACAGCTCAGAAATGAACTGGTCATATTGCTTGACCGTAAAGAAGAAACTGAAGGGGAGCGAATCGCAGAGCTCAGTAAGATCTACGAAAAGATGAACCCGCAAAAAGCGGCCACATTAATCAAAGAACTTGATGATCAGTTAGCGGTCGATCTGCTCCTTGGTATCAAAAAGAAAACGGCAGGAAAAATTCTAGACAACCTTGATGCCGAAACCGCAACAGAACTAAGTAAAGCTTTTACCGAAATACCGGTGAAGAATAATTCGGGAACTTAGCCCGAAGAGAAAATAAACAAGGAAGGAGGTGACACATATGGATGCATTATCAATTATCGACAGCGGACCACAAACTGTTGCTCCCATAAAAGCAAACAGCAACAGCGAACAATCATTTAATCGTGTTTTGGAGCAAAAACAACAGATCCAACAAGATAAACCAATTGCAAGTTCTGATAACAAACCAGAAGCATCGCCGGATGTTATCAACCCAGAAAGCAAGTCAAATGAAGTTGCAACGAAAACGGATCCACAACCTGAAGAGGCCGCAACCTCTACGCAGGAGACAGGAATTCAAAGCACTATCACCGATTTGATAGCGGTTCTCTCCGAAGAAGAGACAGCCAATGCCGAGGATACCGACGCCGTTGAAACATTGTTAACCAATCTTCTACAACAACTTGAATCGACTGAAGACCTAGAACAACAGGTCGTTGCAGGGATTGACCTGTCTCATGTTACAGAGCAGCTAGAAACGTTGAACAGTGATGTCGATCGTGATGAGTTCTTGACACAATTCGTTGTGCAAGTACAGGAACAACTGAGCAATCAACGGCAAGGAGAAAACACCGTCGGACTGCTTACCGAGATGGTCGCGGCAACACCACAGAATCAGACTCCGGTTATTGTGGAGAATCATGCTCAAGTGAGACAAGCATTACAAAAAGCCTTTGATAGCGTCATTTCACCGCAACCCGTTGTGAGTGAAAATAGCACTGAAGAGGCAATCGCAACACTGCCTGGTGCAACGGCCGATACGGTTGATCCTCGCTTTGCAGGCCTGGTCAAACCACGGGCAGATCAAACCGTTCAGCTGCTTCGATCAGCACAGGAGCATCTGTCATCGAAACAAGAGAATCAACCGTTTAAGTTACAGTCTGCTGAAGCTGTGACTACCGAGACCAAAACCGCTCTCGACGTTGGCACTGCTCAACTTGCATCGGGGAACAATTTGTCTCTGGAAAATTTAGTGCAACAGTCCCAACAGAACTTCAATGCCCAAGGCCAGTCTCAAGTTCAAGGTCTGGAAACCAACAAGTTGATGCCACAAACTCCAGTAGTACAGTTGGCAAGTGGTCAACAAGTCCCTGAGAGTCAGGTTATTGATCAGGTGGTGACCCATCTCTCTGGCAGCGTTAATGGTGATACCGGACGCATGGTTCTCCGTTTACAACCCGCGGAACTTGGATCATTGAAACTTGAGTTGATCGTCGAAGGTGATCGAATCAAAGCCAATCTTCATGCCCAGACCCATCAGGTCCAGGAAGTGCTGGAACGGAACTTGCCGCAATTGCGCAACGCGTTGGCAGAACAAGGCCTGAAGATTGATCAATTTCAAGTCAATGTTGATCAACAGCAACAAGATGGACAATTTGAGAACCTGTCTCAACAGCAACAAAATAATGGTTCCGAAGGACAAAAGGGATGGCAGCAGCCCCTTGACTCAGAAGAACTGAATATCCCTCTCGCCCAGCTGATGCAGAATGCTGGTGGAGGCATCAATCTCCACGTATAGAATAAAAAGAAAGGAGGTTTAAACAAGATGTCAGCAATTAGCGGAATTGATACAAGTTACACGAGCGCGATATCAACAACTTCAGACAGTGTCTCTATGGGTAAAAATGATTTTCTTTTATTACTCGTTGCTCAATTGGAAAATCAAGACCCGATGAACCCAGAAGATGCCACAGAGTTCACTTCTCAGTTGGCCCAATTCAGCTCTCTGGAACAATTGGAAAACGCCAACAAGAGTCTGGAAGAACTGGCTTCGATGAGTGGCGAAATGGAGCGGATGTCAGCGTTCGGTTTAATCGGACAGGATATTGTTGCCCAAACAGAGAAATTCCATTTCAGTGGCGATCCGGTGCAACTGGGCTATCGCCTCGACAATCAGGCAGATAATGTCAAACTA
Organism: Desulfuromusa kysingii; assembly: GCF_900107645.1. Taxonomy (GTDB): domain Bacteria; phylum Desulfobacterota; class Desulfuromonadia; order Desulfuromonadales; family Geopsychrobacteraceae; genus Desulfuromusa; species Desulfuromusa kysingii. The sequence goes on along the minus strand of NZ_FNQN01000001.1, from coordinate 51,858 downwards.
TATGTCCTGAATCAGACCGGATCCACGGTTGCCACAGTTTCGGCACAGGAAACAGGGGTGGGTGAACACTTTGTCGACTGGGATGGCCTTGGCGATCTCGGTATGCCCTTGGATCCAGGTGACTACTCCTTGGTCATCAGAGCAGTTGATGACGATGACAACATTGTGTCATCCGACAGCTTGATTAAAAGTCGCGTGGAAGCGGTTGACATGACTGGTACGGCAACTCAGCTGGAAACCGACGCCGGGACTTTCGCCATGAGTAAGATCGAAAAAGCCGGAGTCGCGCTATGACCGATCGCATAACGATCATGCCGCAACCAATAGCCCCGACGCGACCGCAAAACATCGCTCGGAACAACCAGACCACAACAACCAAGGACGTTGGTCGCTTTGATCAGTTACTACAAAACAAGATTGCGCAAGGAGGTGTCAAATTTTCCAAACACGCCACCGATCGGATGCAGAGTCGTGGCATCAACTTTAGCTCCAACCAGATGCAGCGCCTGGAATCAGCTGTCTCTCAAGTCAGCGCCAAAGGGGGCCGCGAGTCCTTGGTCATGCTTGATAATACCGCTCTGGTCGTGAGTGTCAAAAACGATACCGTCGTCACGGTAGTCGATAAGGAACAACTTAAGAACAACGTCTTTACCAATATTGACAGTGCAGTGATTGCCTAACCGAACCGGTCCTCTCTGAGGAGGTTCGTAAGTCGCCGACTGATTGACGCGGCTTTCAAACAAGGAGAAACACAATGGGAGTATCTAGTGCCCTTTATAGTGGAGTCAGTGGACTTAACGCCAATGCAAACGCGATGAGCGTTCTGGGTGATAACCTTGCCAACGCCAACACCGTTGGTTTTAAATCGAGCCGGACGATTTTCGGTGATCTGCTATCCAGTTCCGTGTCTGGCTCTGGCGGGACCTCGCAAGTTGGTCGCGGTGTCGGCCTCTCAACCATTGATACAGTCTTCAGTCAAGGAACCTTTGAAAATACCGAGACCAATACGGATCTTGCCGTTGAAGGGGCAGGTTTCTTCATTGTCAGTGATCCTTCCACCGGCAATGCTTCCAACAACTATACCCGAGCCGGGTCCTTCCGTTTTGATGCCGATGGTTTCCTTGTCAATCCTGAAGGGTACAATGTCATGGGATATGAGCTGGACGCAGACGGTAACGCTGTCGGCGACCTGACTCCCATCTGGGCCAACACCGAGTCCTTTACCCCGGCAGAACCCACAGCAAATATCGACCTCAACACCAACCTTGATTCTGATTCGGTGACAATCGCGACCGGCTTTGACTCTACAGATCCAGTCACAACTTCAAATACTGCAACCTCAATTCAGGTATTTGATAGCCTGGGCAGTACCCACCTGATGACAACTTACTTCACCAAGACCGCTGACCAGACATGGGAGTGGAACACCGTTGTCGATGGCGGTGAAGTGACTGGCGGAACTTCTGGAGAGCTAGAGGTTGTGGGCTCGGGGACTCTGGGATTTGATTCCAGTGGTGATTTAATTACCATCGACGGAAATGACCTCTACTCTATCTCAGGTGATACCAGCAGTGATCCGGTTTATCCACGGCCCACCGCAACAACAAATCTTGGCGACCTGGATTGGGTCAATGGCGCATCTCAAGACCAACAGGTTTCCATTGACATGCAAACCAGTCAATATGCCAGCCCCTCAGTGGTTGTTTCGCAAGAGCAAGATGGTTACGGCACGGGAACTCTGGTAAAATTGAGCGTTGATGAGTTAGGGAATGTTATCGGCAATTTTTCTAACGGAACCCCACGCGAATTGATGCGCATCCCGTTAGCAAAATTCACCAATCCTAGCGCCCTGACGAAAATTGGCAGCAATATGTATGCTCAGAGCACCTCTTCTGGCGTCCCGGTTGTCGGAACCATTGGCTCTGGTGTTGGGAGTATTTTTACAAATTCGCTGGAATTGTCCAATGTTGATATGGCTCAGGAATTTGTCAAAATGATCACGACCCAGCGGGGTTTCTCAGCCAACTCCAAAACAATCACCACGACCGATGAAATGTTGGCAGAAGTTATCAACCTGAAACGGTAGATAACCTCTAGTGACAAAAAACTACTAGTTGCCCCTAAGTCATCAGACTTAGGGGTTTACTGGTTGCAGCGCCTGATTCAATGCATCTAAACTCTTCGCCCCGCCGTTAACAATACTCGCCCCCTTTCAATAATCTGACGACACAGATCAACCCATGGGCGTGATGTAATAGCGGCGAGAGACTCCATCGATAGCGTGAAAATAGTAGAAGCAATCAGGATCAACCTTCCGAATAGCATCAACCAACCCCGGAAGTTCTTCTTTGGTAATCATGGTTCGAACCATTGAAAACGAATCGCCACTCCGACCGCCGACCCCCTCCTGCACCGTGTAGGTTCGATGATCAAATGCTGTAGTGATCGCCTTGCCGAGCTTTTGGGATTCGTGGGTGATGACGGTTACCATCGTTAGCTGAAACTTTCGGTACAAGCTGTTCAGGGTTGCTGAAGAAGAGAAAATGTAGATACACGTATACATGAGGGTGTTGACGACAACTGCAAAGTCATAATTCTTCAAATATTCCATAACCAGACCAAAGACCGTCGATCCAACCGCCGCGATGACGGCGATATAGCCAACCGGTTTGAGGTATTTCATCGCGAAGTAGGCCCCCAGTACATCTTCGTCGCCGGTAGATCCTCGACTTCTGAAGGCAAGTGCCTTTGCGACCCCGGCCAGAATACCGCCAAACAACACCAGAATAATGCGCTCATTTTGTGGCTCTGGCTGAGCAAACTGAAACTCTGGGAGCAATGCCAGAGAGAGAATGACCATCGCGACGGTAATCAGTGAGCGAGCAGCAAAAACCCGGCCCACCTTCGCAAAGGCAAACAACAACAAGACCGTTTGAAATATCACGTAAAGAATGATGAACAGCTTGTAACTGTCAAAATAATAGGACAGCGCAGCGGCAATACCTTCGGTCCCAGTAAGGATGATCTTTGATGGCAGCACAAAATACTTCAGAGCGATGGCATAGAGCGCACCTGCGGCAAAGACAGACAGGTAATCTTGTAATCGTCGGTGCATAGAGAGTTTGATTCCCTTCTAGGAGTTCATTGCAGAACATGATGATAACTGGCAGAATAATATGTCCACCGGATATATTATTAAGTTTCATTGCCCCTTTTACATCAACATATAAACATATCCATTCATTTCCTTCAAATCAAAGAATAACCCTCATCCAGAGCAACCTCTGTGACGCCAAACAGAGCGACAAAATCCCGCTGATGAATTCAGCTTGAAACTATCGACCGTTGTATTGACACGAGTTTTCATGGTTGTCAAAAGAATGTTGACCTCCGCTAAAAAAAACTGATTAAAAATAAAAGTTAAACAAATCTCAGAGTTCAGTCGAAGTGAAGACAATAGCGTCCGATTTTATACTTGCTCAACTTGCATGCCAACTCTCACTCCGTCATTTTGCACTTAGGGGCATGTTGATAAAATGATACGGTTTTAGACTTCACCAAGGATATGAGTGGCCTATAAACAACGATATCAAGGAAGATAACGACGCTAGGTCAAAATCATGACACAAAAAGGGTGCCGTCACTGCAAGCACAGAACGACACCCTTTTCAACAAGACTAACTATTTGTTTTTAAACAGTTTTATTTTTATAAAAATATTTCTTTAATGTGGCACGCAACCTGCTTTACAGTTAGCCAGCATTGAATCTTATGATCTTTATGGTCATACCTTTGGATATTTCCAGCTTGATTTTTGGGTTATAGACCAAACATTTTTTACGACTGAATCGAAACGGGATAGAGGACGGTTATGGATATCGCAACAATTATCGGTTTACTTGCAGCCTTTGGGTTGATGCTCTCTGCCATTCTGCAAGGTGGTTCCCTGATGATGTTTATCGATATTGCTTCGTTACTCATCGTTATCGGTGGAACCATCGGCACCGTTCTCGTACATTTTCCTCTCGGTGATATTCTCGGCGCTTTTAATGTCGCCCGCAAAGCTTTTTTTCATAAGGCCAAATCGCCTATTGATACTATTGAAAAGCTGATCACTTATGCCGGGAAGGCACGTAAAGAGGGGATATTATCCCTGCAATCAGTGATGGGTGAAATTGATGATGATTTCTTTTTGAAAGGGTTGCAGATGGCGGTTGATGGTCAAGAGCCTGAGGCGCTGAAAGATATGCTCGAAAAAGAAATTGAATATGTCATTGAACGTCACGACAAAGGGGCCGATATCTTCGCCACAATCGCCGCCTATTCCCCCGCCATGGGGATGATCGGAACCCTGATTGGTCTGGTGCAGATGCTGCAAAATATGAACGACCCTTCGTCTATCGGTCCGGCAATGGCAGTTGCGCTGTTGACGACCTTTTATGGGGCAGTTATTGCCAATATTGTGGCCAACCCCATAGCTGGAAAGCTCAAGCTCCGTTCTGCCAGTGAAGTGCTGGATAAAACCTTGGTGACAGAAGGGATGAAAGCCATTCTGGAAGGAGAAAACCCTCGACTGATGGAACAACGTCTGCACGCCTTTGTCTCTCCTAAAGAACGTCAGAGTAACTTCGGCTAAGGGAATTCAAGCATGGCAAAAAAAATAAAATGTCCCGCTGCCGGGGCGCCCATGTGGATGGTAACCTTCAGTGACCTGGTCACGCTGCTACTGACATTCTTTGTCCTGTTGTTGTCAATGGCCAATATGGATCAAGTCAAATTCAACCAGGCCAGCGACTCTCTTGCAGGCGCATTCGGAGTCCTTGGTAGTAGTGATAAAACCGAAGTGACCTCCCCGAAAGTGGTGACTTTTTCACCTGTTAACGATGATTTTACCTCACAAGTCTACCGGCGCTTAAAAACTAAGTTGCGCGAACTGAAATTAAATAAAAAAATTAAACTGGTGAAAGATCGCGGCGCGGTTGTTCTCAGAATCGATGAAGCCGTACTGTTCAAATCAGGACAAAGGTACTTGCAACCGGAAGCAGAACCAATCCTACAAAAAGTCGCTGAACTGATCCGACCATTACCTATGAACCTGAAAATTGAAGGACACACGGATGACATTGGCGATGAGATGAAAAATTGGGACCTCTCTGTCAATCGTGCTGTCGTCGTTCTCCGGTTTCTAGCGACGAACCAGCTTGTCCCACTGAACCGCATATCTGCTACGGGATATGGTTCTCAAAAACCGCTTTTCCCCAACACCAGTGAGCGTGAACGGGCACTAAATCGCCGAGTAGAATTTGTTTTGGAAAGTCAGGGCGACCCAGATCAGGAGCTCCCCTACCTGATGGACGCAAAAGATCAGGCACCATTTTAGCAACATCAGTCGCTACAGAAAATAGAATCAGAAACAGATAGAGAAGGGAAGAATCATGGCAAAAAAAGAGGCCGCAGATACTGAAAAAAGTGGTGGATCAAAGAAGACATTGATTATCATTGTTGCCGTTTTGGTTCTCCTGATCGGTGCAGGGATCGGAGCATTTTTGTTTCTAGGGGGAGAAAAAGAAGAAAAAATGTCTCCCGAAGAAGAACAAGCCCAATTAGCAATGCAAGCTAAGTCCGTGGGGCCGATGGTTAATATTGACAGTTTCATCATCAATATTCTCGATGATCAGGAAAGTCGTTACCTGAAAGCCGCCATTACTCTTGAAGTTGACACGGAAGAGGCCGCCATGGAGATCAACGCAAGGATGCCACAGCTTAAAGATGCCATCCTCTTGTTGATCGGGAATAAAACTTTTGGGGAATTAAATGATCTACAAGGGAAGATTCAACTTCGGGCAGAGCTGATTAACAAAGTGAATAGCATTCTGCTTAAAGGCAAAGTCAAGCGCATCTATTTCACCGATTTTGTCGTCCAGTAAAGGGCTCTGGCGTGGAAAAAATACTCAGCAAAGAGGAGATCGCCGATCTCCTGTCAGCAGTCAGACACGGGGATGTCGATATAGAATCCGTTGGCTCTGAGACCGGACCTGCGTCCCAAGCCAAAAGATCTGCATCGGCAGAACTCTGCAACCTGTTCAAAGCTGACGGGCCAGAAGGGTGGAAACTCAAAAACTACGACCTCATCCTCGATAGTTTTGCCCGCAATTATGCCCTCTCCCTCTCAACCCGGTTTCAACGTTCAGCACAGATCAAACTGGAAGCTCTGGAGTCGATGACCTTTGCCGCATTATTGCAGCGTTTATCCGGACACGGGGCTATTGGGGTGTTGCAGATGGAACCGCTGACGGGGGGAGCATTACTGATTTTTGACGAACAACTCTCCTTCTCTCTGGTCGAGATGGTGCTCGGCGGGACATCGGACAACCAGCCACTGATTCCAAGCCGGAGCATGAGCGCCATTGAACTGAATGTGATTCGTGATGTCATCAACTCAGGATGTCCTGAACTCAATAAAGGTTTTTTACAACTACAGGAAATTAAAGCCTCTTTGGTTGAGGTCGTCAGCAATCTACGCCTGCTCAATTTTGTCAATCCGGAAGTGGGGGTGGTTGCCGCCCGTTTCAAAGTTTCCATCGACATCCTTGAAGGAGACATCACTCTCGTCCTTCCCCATACAGCATTAGAGCCGCTGCAAAAGAAACAGCGCGTAAAAGCAGTACCAACCAGCGCAGGGCAAAACAGCAAATGGCAATCATTAGTATTCAATGAACTGGACCATATGGATGTCGAAATAGAGGCAACTCTGGCAACCTTATCGCTGCGGGTCCGGGACATCCTTAACTTTCAGGTCGGAGACGTCATTGACCTGGGCTGCAAACCGGACATACCACTCAAAGTGATGGTAGAAAACCGGCCGAAGTTCCTCGCTATGGCAGGCGTTCAAGGCGGGAAAAAAGCAATTCGTATCAAGGGGCGGATCCCCATGGAGGATAGATAATGAGCACTGAAAATCTGGAAAATGGGCAAGCAGTAGAAGCGGCAGCTAACAAAGACAAATTTGACGATCGTGGGATCGACCTGTTGCTGGATATTCCTCTCGAAGTTTCAGTCGAGGTGGGTCGCTCGCGGATTTTGGTTCGAGACCTGTTACAACTCCAGGAAGGTTCATTAGTCGAACTCGATAAGTTAGCGGGAGAACCGTTGGATCTCTATGTGAACTCTCGCCTGATCGCCCGAGGTGAAGCGGTTGTTGTCAATGAAAAGTTCGGCCTGCGCTTGACGGACGTTGTCAGTCCCTCTGAGCGGATTGAGCATTTAGGCTAATCTATGCGCTGGTTTTTCATCACCTTTATATTCATAGCTCAGCCGGTTTTCGCCGCGACCAACGCCGCAGAACCAAGTTTGCTGGGATCATCACTGAAGATGGTCGCAGCGCTAGGTGTCGTGATCGGACTGCTGTTGCTGATATATGCCGCTAGCCGTAAAGGCTTTGGTATCTTGCCACATAAAAGAAATGGCCTGATTGAAGTCCTGGAGACCCGTCCGCTCGGAGGGAGAAAATTCCTTTGCGTGGTAAAAGTCCGTGGACAGGAGATGCTCCTTGGCTTGAGCAATGATCGCATTGAATGCCTGAGCAAGCTCACAGCAGACGCTAAATTTGCTGAGACACTCCAGCAAGTTGAAGAGGACCAATCATGAGATTGAAACTAGCGTTCTTGATATTGATGTTGTCGCTTCCTGTGGGTGTTTATGCTGCAGGGTTACCAACAATCACCCTTGGAATCGGAGAAGCCACTGATCCGGGTGAGGTCTCGACGGCTTTACAGATTCTGGTTGTCCTGACAATTCTTTCCGTTGCTCCGGCCATCCTGTTGATGACCACAGGGTTCACCCGAATTGTGATTGTTTTATCGTTCGTACGCCAAGCCATGGGGACCCAATCAGCACCGTCCAATCAAATTATTGTCGGGTTGGCCCTGTTTCTGACCTTTTTCATTATGGCCCCGGTCTTTAACCAGATCAATGAGCAAGCTCTTAAACCCTATCTGGATCAACAGATCAGTCAGGAACAAGCGCTGGATCTGGCTCTGCAGCCGATGCGCCAGTTCATGTTTTCACAGGTCGGCGAAAAAGACCTACAGCTGCTCGTCGATATCTCCAAATCACCACAACCGGAAAATCAGGATGATATATCCATGATGACTTTGATTCCGTCCTTTATGCTCTCAGAACTAAAACGGGCATTTCAGATGGGATTTCTCCTTTTCATCCCTTTTCTGATGGTTGATATGATCGTCGCTTCGATCCTGATGTCAATGGGGATGATGATGCTGCCACCAATCATCGTTTCATTGCCGTTCAAGATCCTTCTTTTTGTCTTAGTGGACGGCTGGTCGCTAGTTATCGGCTCTCTCGTCCAGAGTTTCGAGTGAGGTGATTTATGACTCCTGAATACGTCGTCACTATTGGTCGACAAGCGATTGAAACCACTTTGATGTGTTCTGCCCCCATGTTAATTGCAGCATTGGGAATCGGTTTGATCATCAGTATTTTTCAAGCGGCGACCCAGATTAACGAACAAACGATGACCTTTATCCCCAAAATCATCGGTGTCTTTGTAACACTGTTGATTTTTGCCCCCTGGATATTACAAAAAGCGACCGGATTTCTAATTTCTATATTTAACCAACTCCCAACCATCACCCCATAATTCGGGATCAAAGCAAATGGACTTACCCGTATTTTCATTATCTTTGATCCAGGGATTTCTCATCTGCTTGGCGCGGGTCGCGGCGATGTTTGCAGCGATACCAGTCTTCAGCGGAGGCCAAATCCCCCCACAGTTACGATTGGCTGTTGCTGTTCTGTTTGCCATGTTGACCTATCCGATTGTCCAAGACTATATCCCCGCCGGAAGCTTGACTCCTCTCGATCTAGGGTTGCTGATTTCTGCCGAGGTGATCCTTGGGCTATTGGTCGGATTTTTAGCGCAGCTGGCGTTTATGGCGGCAGAATTCGCGGGTTCAGTGATCGGTTATCAGATGGGGTTCGCTGCGGCCAACATCTTCGATCCCAGCACCCAGTCACAGGTTGCCCTCATCTCCCGGTTCCAGGGAATTTTTGCGATTCTGCTGTTCCTCTCTTTGAACATCCACCATCTTTTCCTTGAAGCCATTGTCGCCTCCTTCGAGATGTTGCCGCCGGGAAGCCTGACCCTGTCAGGTGGTGCTATCCCGATGATTGTCGAGGTGGCGAACCATTCCCTGGTTTTAAGCATCCGACTGGTTGCACCTATCCTCGTTCTTCTGACTCTGTCCACTTTGACACTGGGGATTATGTCGCGGGTTTTCCCCCAGTTAAATGTGTTCATGATCTCCTTCCCCCTGAATATCGGCATCTCCTTTATCGTCATGGGATTAACCCTTGGTATCGTCGCCAATCTCCTTCGTGACGAATTTTTTTCACTTCCGGAACGATTCTTGAATCTCTTCAGCTTAATGTCGTTTTTTTAGCCCCATTAGCCAAAAATCCGACAGCTATTGCGAATCGGTAGGAGTCCATAAGGACCTCTGGCGATGAACAAAAATAGATTGTAGCGGCGTCCGCTGAGTTCGTCGGGTTCAATCTTGGGAGAGACCAAAGACATGGCTGAAGATTCCGGTCAAGAACGCACAGAAGACGCAACAGCAAAACGGCGTCAGGACTTTCGCGAGAAGGGTCAAGTCGCACAAAGTAAAGAGGTTGCAACTGCGGCACTATTGGCCATGTCTTTATTGTTATGGATCTTTTATGCTCGTCAGTTCTGGTCCGAGTTGCTCAGCCTTTATATCAGCCTGCTGAAAATGATGGCGCAGTTCCAAGCAACCCCAATAGCCGTGGTGAATCTGTTCTGGGAGATGGGGTTGGTGATGGCAAAGCTCCTCTGGCCGGTCTTCCTTCTGACTCTCGTCGTCGGCTTCTTTGCCTCCTTTCTTCAAGTCGGCCCGCTCTTCTCGACCAAAGTCTTCCAACCCGAGCTAAGCAAGTTTAACCCGATTAAGGGGATGGCTAAGTTTGTTTCAAAACGTTCAGCCGTCGAGTTGATCAAATCTATGGCGAAAATCTCCTTGATTGGTTTTGTCGCCTACCAAACCGTTGCCAATGAGTTTGAGACTGCTCTGACCTTACCTATGCTGGAACTCAACCAGTCGTTAGTCTTTCTTGCTCAGGTCGCGGCCTTGGTTCTAGGGAAAACCTGCGGGATTATTATCCTGCTGGCAGTCATTGATTTTGCCTTTTCTCGTTATGAGATGGACCAAAAGATGAAGATGACCAAGCAGGAGATTAAAGAGGAATTCAAAGAGACCGAAGGTGATCCGCAGCTCAAAGCTAAGGTCCGGTCAATGCAACAGCAGATGGCACGCAAACGGATGATGGCTGAGGTCCCCAAAGCTGATGTCATTATCACCAACCCGACCCATTTGTCCGTCGCTATCTCTTACCAGAGAAGTGAAATGAGTGCCCCAAAAATTGTTGCTAAAGGGGCCGATCACCTGGCCTTCAGAATCCGTGAAATTGCCCGCGAACATAAAGTTCCCATCATTGAAAACAAGCCGGTGGCACGGGCCTTGTACAAGCAAGAGATTGGCGATGAAGTTCCCGAAGAAATGTTTACTGCTGTGGCTGAACTTCTTGCCTATGTTTACAGTCTAAAAAAGCGCTAAACCGTTAATAAATATGTACTTATTGATCGTTTAAACTATATCTGACCGGTTTTTTTTCAAAGCCAAAAGCTTGACTTACCCTGTCAGAATTCAGTCTTGATGGAGAAAACATGGCAACAATAGATGGAATTATCAACAATCGCTGGCGAGAATCACTGTTCCGGAGTGACGTCTTGGTTGCCGCGGGTTTAGTCATGATTCTGATGTTGATGATTCTGCCCGTACCACCGATGCTGCTGGATATATTTTTGTCATTGAATATCACCATCGGTCTCCTGATTCTTATTATTACCCTGTATACGACCAGAGCCCTGGATTTTGCCGTATTCCCCAGCGTGCTTCTGATCACAACTCTGTTTCGTCTCTCCCTCAACGTGGCCTCAACCCGCTTGATCCTCCTGCACGGAGATGAAGGACCATCTGCGGCGGGGAGTGTGATTCAATCGTTTGGACAGTTCGTTGTCGGTGGTAACTACGTTGTTGGTGTGGTTATTTTTATCATCCTGGTATTGATCAACTTTATGGTTATCACCAAAGGTGCTGGCCGGGTTGCTGAGGTTGCCGCACGATTCACCCTGGACGCCATGCCAGGCAAACAAATGGCCATTGACGCTGACTTGAATGCCGGACTCATCAACGACGCCGAGGCTCGGACAAGGCGGAAAGAGGTGGCTTCTGAGTCCGATTTCTATGGGGCGATGGATGGTGCTAGTAAGTTCGTCAAAGGGGACGCGATTGCCGGGATCATTATCACCTTGATCAATATCGGCGCCGGTTTTGTCATTGGGGTTATGCAAAAAGGGATGCCCATGGCAGAAGCGGCGGCAAACTACACTATCCTTACTGTTGGTGATGGTCTGGTTGGGCAGATCCCGGCACTGATCATCTCCACCGGTGCTGGCATCATGGTCACCCGGACAACCGGCAATGGTGACTTCGGCGCCGAGATGAAGCACCAGTTCACCATCCATCCCAGAGCACTCTGGGTGGTTTCAGGGATTCTCTTAGGTTTCGCTATGATTCCGGGATTACCACAGCTCCCCTTCCTCCTCCTCGCAATCATGATCGCCGGGATCGCTTGGCGGGTACAGAAGACTCAGGATCAAACAAGCGAGCAGCGTGAACTTGAAGCAGCTCCAACACCCAAATTGCTCGAAGAAGAGAATTACGAACAAATGCTCTCCGTCGACATGTTGGAGATGGAAGTTGGTTACGGCATAATCCCTCTGGTTGATACGGCTCAAAATGGTGAGCTGTTGCCACGGATCAAGTCAATCCGCAGACAGTTCACCCTCGATATGGGCTTCATTGTTCCCCCTGTCCATATCAAGGACAACTTACAACTGAAACCGAACGAATATGCGATTATTCTCAAAGGGGTGAAGATTGGTGGCGGAGAGCTACTCCCCGGTCATTATCTGGCCATGAACCCCGGTACCGCAACAGAGGTCATCAAAGGGGTTGAAACGATTGAACCTGCCTTTAAGCTCCCGGCTGTCTGGATCTCTGAAGATAAAAAAGAGCGGGCTCAGATTTCTGGCTACACCGTCGTTGACAACACTACCGTTGTTGCAACCCATCTCAGTGAATTGATTAAAACCCACGGTCACGAGCTCCTTGGTCGCCAAGAGACTCAGAACCTCTTAGACAATCTGGGACAGGAATATCCCAAGCTGATCGAAGAATTAGTCCCTGCTCTTTTGAACCTTGGAACCGTGATGCGGGTATTGCAGAACTTACTTCGAGAAGGGGTCTCAATCCGCGATCTGAGAACTATTTTAGAAACTTTGGCAGATTGGGCACCAGTTGTGCAAGACCCAGATCAACTGACTGAACATGTACGTGCCATTCTGGCCCGTTCAATCAGTAACAGCTACAGCAATGATGGGCAGGTATTAGAAGTGATGACCTTTGATCGAAACGTTGAGACAAAGATCCAGGAAGCGCTGCACACCACAGAACAAGGGGCCTACCTGGCTTTGGAGCCTGGCTTTGCCCAGTCTCTGATCAATGCTTTGACCAAAACATTACAGAAGGCTGCAGGGTCAAATCCGGTACTACTTTGTACGCCAACAATTCGACTCCATGTCAAAAGGTTGACTGAACGGTACCTCCCCAGTTTGGCAATTATCTCTCACAACGAAATCGCGCCGAATCTGAAAGTGCGATCAATAGGAACGGTGACTGTCGATGTTAGTTAGAAAATTTGAAGCAGACAATATGGCGGCTGCACTCCAACAAGTAAAACAAACCCTCGGCTCTGAAGCGCTGATCCTCTCGACCCGAACTTTAGGCAAAAAAGGGCTCGGCGTCCTCGGCAAGCAGATCATCGAAGTGACTGCAGCGATCGAATCTCCAGCCATGAGGAATGGTTTCCGTAAGGCGGTCCCCAATGAAGATCCGCAGCCCACCACTCTGGGGAAAACCTACAGAGATTTCAGCCAACGCGTCGAGACCCTTGAAGATGAGCAGGTCTCTTTATCGAAGACAGCCATAAGTCAAAAGACCGCGGTTCAAAGCAACCCTCTGGAAGATGAAGTCCGTCAATTGCGCTCACAACTGGAAGCACAAAATGTCAACCAGTTGCAGAAGGAGCTGAATGAGTTAAAAGAGCTGATGCAACAGCTGGCTCAGGCGCAACAACAGAGTCGCATCGATATCCCGGAAAAGCCGATACTACCGCAAGCACCACAACCTCAAGAAGTGAAGCCTCAACGGCCGCTGCCTCACGTACAACAATCCTCTCAGCAACCTCTGGCAGATCTGCTTGATCTCATGGTAGAGCGGGGAATTGACCATGAAGCTGCAGCAACCATTGCCCGCTTTGCCGCCCCGCAGATGAATGACCGACAACGTCGGGACGTTGCTCAATGTCGCGATTTTCTGACCACGACAATTGCCAGCTTAGTGCAGACAACGGGTCCCCTCTGGTCGCCGGGTGAGCAACAGAAACGGATTTCCCTGATTGGGGCAACAGGAGTTGGAAAGACAACAACAATTGCCAAATTAGCAGCAGAAGCAATCTCCCAGAGCGGGGCACGCGTTGCCCTGGTCACCATTGACACCTACCGGATTGCAGCTGTTGAACAGCTCAAAGTTTATGGCGAAATTATGGGCTTGCCGGTTGAAGTCGTCCTCTCTCCAGAACAGTTACAAGAAGCGTTCCGTCGTCACCAGGATAAAGACCTTATTCTGATCGACACCGCTGGACGGAGTCCTCGTGATCAGATGCAGATCGATGAACTGAACCAGTTCCTTGGACAGGATTCAACGGTTGAAAACTGCTTGGTCCTGGCCGCCCCTACAGCAGAACGGTTACAGCAGAAAACTCTGGAAGCATTCAGCCCCATACCACTTTCCCGATTGATATTCACAAAACTGGATGAAGCGGATCATTGTGGCTCAATGATAAACTTACCGATTCGCAGCAACCTGCCTTTGGCCTACCTGACCAATGGTCAGCAAGTGCCAGAAGACCTGCTCTGCGCCGAACCTAGGATGGTCGCTGAAATCGTTATGGGAACAACGGATGAACCACGGAGGATGGCAGTATGATGAGCGGTGCAACCGATCAGGCTGGAACCCTGAGAAATATGCAGAGCCAGCTGGACACACCAGCAACGGAACTACAAATGCCTGCAACACGGGTTTTATCCATCACCAGTGGCAAAGGTGGCGTTGGTAAAACCGCCGTCGTTTCAAACGTTGCCGTGACCTTTGCCAAACAGGGAAAGAAAGTTCTGGTCATTGATGCCGATCTTGGCTTGGCCAATATTGATGTGGTCCTTGGATTGTCTCCTGAATACAACCTCAACCACTTCTTCAGCGGCGAACGGACCCTGGAAGAGGTGATGGTTGAAGGTCCGCACGGTCTGAAAATTCTGCCCGCTGGATCTGGCGTGCAACAGTACACCCGCCTTGACTCGCAATTAAAAATGCGCCTGATTGATTCCCTCGACGCCCTCGAAGAACATTTCGATGTCGTGTTGATCGATACAGAAGCGGGGATTTCGGACAACGTGACCTACTTCAATGTCGCCGCTCAGGACATTCTGGTGGTGACCACCCCGGAACCGACAGCAATTACCGATGCCTACGCGCTGATGAAGCTGCTTTCGACCCAATACCATCAGAAACGTTTCTTGTTGGCGGTAAACTCGGTTCGCAGCGCCGATGAGGGGTTGGACGTCTTTGAAAAGTTGACTATGGTTTCAGGTCGCTATCTCGATATCTTCCTTGATTACCTCGGTTGTATCCCTTTTGACCGGAAAATGCACGAATCCGTCCGTCAGCAGCAAGTGATGGTGGATCTCTATCCAGATAATAAAGTCGCCAAGGCTTTTACCACTTTGGCAGAGAACCTGATTGATGCCCAGGTCGATAACCAAGCACAAGGAACCCTGCAATTTTTCTGGAAGCAGTTTCTCGGAGTTGATACGGAGGCGAACTGATGACTTTCAGTAACGGCTATGGTCCGCCAGGAGCGGCGGAACGAGAAAAAATGATCGAATCACACCTCTCACTGGTTGATTTTCTGGTTGACCGGATGATGACCCAGGTCCCTGCTTTTGTCAGTCGAGACGATATCCGTAGTGCTGCCCTGATGGGCCTTATGGATGCCTCAAACCGCTTCGATCCACGCCGCGGCGTGTTGTTTAAAACCTTTGCTGAGCGGAGAATCCGTGGTGCGGTCTTTGATGAAGTCCGGCGGATGGATTGGTTCTCCAGAACCTTGCGCGAAAAACAATCACGCTTATCCAAAGTCACAGACAGTTTAGGCAAGCAACTGGGCCGCATCCCTGAAGACACTGAAGTAGCTGAAGAACTAGACATGACTCTGGATGATTTTCGTGAACTCCAACTTCAAGTGAGCCAATTAGGGACCATCAGCCTACATGAAAGTGTCGATGATGACGATTCCGGAAAAACCTTTATTGACAATCTTGAAGACACTCAGCAGGCCAGCGTTCAGGAGCGGATGGAAGCCAATGAACTGACTGGAGAACTGGCAGGCTACCTGGAACAGCTCTCAGAAAAAGAGCGCCTGGTCGTGGCCCTGATTTATTACGAAGAACTGTCCCAAAAAGAGATTTCAGAAGTATTGGAACTGTCGGAAGGACGCATCTCCCAACTCCACAGCCAAGCTCTGGGAAAATTAAAAATTAAAATGAAACGCAGCATCAACGCGCTCCATACTGAGGATCGGTGATGGCGATGGAGTCGTTATATCTCTGCCTCACTGGCGCTATTGCCCTGTTCGCCCTGTTGCTTGGCTTCTGGCAGTTGCGGGTCTCAGCGATGTTGCGCCGCGAACTGGATACGCTCCGTCAGGAACTTTTAGCCTCTCAAACCAGATCGGAACAGAAAGCGAGTTTTTCCAAGAGTCTCGATCAGGTCGAGCACGAACAAAAAGGGATCACCCCGCCTCGCAGTCATTCTGAAAAATATCGTTATGTTGCGTCACTGGCGGCTCAAGGTTTTGACGCACAGGGAATTGCAGTCGCGCTACAAATGGCTCCAGTCGAGGTGGAACAGCTATTAAAACTGTCACAGTTAAAGCATCAGACCGAAGGTTAAAGATTTACCGGGATAAGGTCGACAAGCGTACAGGATTTAAAATTGGAGACAAAAGATGTCAAGTGGTAAGTACGGAGCGATATCAGGAGCAGTTGCACGCATGCAGATGCTGGAAAACATCAGTGAGCGCCTTGCTGCGGTAAAAGTTCCCGGATACAAAAAAGAGATGGTCACCTTTGAGGCAAGACTGGGAGAGGCAAAATCCGGGATGGCCACTAAAGGAACCAACTTTACCCGCCTGTCACAACCGGAAATCGACTTTACTCCGGGTCATATAGAATACAGCGGCGATCCGCTTGATCTGGCAATCAATGGTGATGGCTTCTTTCAGATTCAACGCCCTGACGGCACCTTTGGTTATGCTCGCAAAGGTGACTTTGGACTCAATGCCGAAGGACAATTGATTGACACCAATGGCTATCCAGTGATGGGAACGGAAGGTGGGAATATCACTTTGCCGGGCCCTAACGTAAGCATTCTAACCGATGGCACTATCTGGGATAGTGATACTCGCATCGGTCAGGTAGCGTTATTTCGCTTTGCTGACACCGCAGTGTTAAAACGGGCTGGAGGAGACATGTTTGTTCCGAGCGACGACACGCAGCCAGAGGCCCATCCTAACCCACAGATGTCACAACAAAATCTCGAGTCATCAAACGTCGATATGATGAAGAGCATGATCCAAATGACCTCGAATTTACGGGCATTTGAAGCAACTCAGAAAGCATTGCAGATCTATAGCGATATGGGTTCCAAGGCCGCAGATATTGGTCTGGTTCAATAAATATTTAAACATTACGCCAGAATAAAGGAGTTACATAGATGATTAGAGCACTTTGGACCGCAGCAAGTGGGATGCAGTCACAACAGGTCAATATGGATGTCATTGCCAATAATCTGGCCAACGTCAACAGTTCCGGGTTTAAAAAGAGCCGGGCAGATTTTCAAGATATCCTTTATCAGACATCGAAAGCCGCCGGGACAGGTGGGGATGGCAATGAAGTTCCCACCGGAATACAGGTTGGTCTGGGTTCCCGTGTTGCCGCCGTACAAAAAGTATTCACCACCGGTGATTTTCAACAGACGGAAAATGAACTTGATCTCGCTATTGAGGGTTCAGGATTTTTCCAGGTTGAACTGCCTGACGGAACGGAAGCCTACACCCGTTCAGGAGCCTTAAAGCAGGACAGCACCGGTCGACTGGTCACCTCTGATGGCTATCCAATCATCCCGGAGATTGTCATCCCAGAAGGGGCCACCGCCATCGCTATCGATGGTAGCGGGACCGTTGACGTTCTCATTGACGGCGAAAGCACCGCCACTGAAGTCGGCACTATTGAACTGACTCGCTTTGCAAATCCTGCGGGACTCAGCAGCCTCGGACGTAACCTTTATGCAGAAACGGCGACGACGGGTGATCCACAAATAGGAACTCCAGGAGAAGAAGGTTTTGGCACTTTATCTCAAGGCTTTCTGGAAGGTTCCAACGTCAACATCATGGAAGAGATGGTCAACATGATCGCGGGACAAAGGGCTTATGAAGTTAATTCCAAGGCCATAACGACTGCCGATGAAATGCTACAAATGACCTCCGGGCTCGTCCGGTAAAGGATAAACCAATGAAATACCTGTTATCTCTTTTTCTGATTTTAGCTCTGCCATTGACCGTGTTTGCGGCGACAGGACAATCGACGGCCACCACCGGTCCGTTGATCAATCAGCAGGAGATGAAACAGATTCTTAACGACTATCTGGCAGAGCAGTCACTGTCGTTGCCACAAGTCGATCTACACTTTAAATCCGTGAAGCTCCCAGAACCTTATCGGGTTCCGGCAGGACGCATTTCCCACGAAGTGATCCCAGCAAAACCGGGGATGATCGGCAGCCGTCGGGTCACATTGATGACCCGTGTTGACGGGCAAATCATCAGCAATCAGTCTATCAGAGTTGAATTGGAAGCCATGGCTGAGGTTGCCATTGCGACAAGCTCACTCAGGCGTGGTGAAATTCTTGATGCCGGCAATTTCGAGCTGCAATATCAGGATATCTCCAAGCTAAAAGACCCTATCTTTGCAGCTGAGGATATCATTGGCAAACGGTTGAAGAGATCCATTCGTCTGGGGGAACCTCTACAAATAAATCAGGTTGAATTTCCACCGGTGATCAAGCGCGGTGAAAGAGTGACTATTCAGGTTCAGAGCATGGGACTGATGTTGTCTGCTGCCGGTGAAGCAAAACAAGATGGCAGTACCGGCGAAGCCATCCGGGTTATGAACAGTAACTCTCATAAAGAAATCTTATGTCAAGTTGTCGCTCCCGGACTTGTGAAAGTGGAGTTATAAAATGTTAAAAAACTATTTCTGGTTCATTCTGATCGCTCTGCTACTCAGTGCATGTGCGGGGCCAGCCTCACGAGTTGATTTAAATGATGTTGAACCCATTGTGCCGGTAGTCACCGGCCCAGCTCCACCACAAACCGCCGGATCGCTGTGGACTGAAAGCCGCGGTGGGCTGTTTGTCGATATGAAGGGGAAAACTGTAGGCGATATCATCACAGTCGTCATTATTGAGAGCGCCAGCGCAAGCAAAGAGGCGACAACTGAAACGGATAGAACCAGTTCCATGTCAGCCGGAATCAGCAATATCTTTGGGTTGGAAAAATATATTGGGGAATTGGGCAACAGCTCTATAGACCCTTCGGCACTGGTCAATGCCACGGCGACCAACGATTTCAGCGGCGGTGGGAAAACTGAACGGTCAGAAAATCTGGTTGCAACATTAACCACCCAAATCGTTGAGGTTTTACCCAATGATAATTTCAAGATTGAAGGCAATAAGACCGTCACCGTCAATAATGAGATGCAAATTGTCAAGTTGACAGGGATTATCCGCTCAGCGGATGTCTCACCACAAAACATTGTCGATTCGAAAAATATCCTCAACGCCCGGATCGCCTATATTGGTGAAGGTGTCATCAGCGACAAACAACAACAAGGCTGGCTCGTCAGGGCACTCGACCAAGTCTGGCCATTTTAAAGAGGTTTAAAATGAAACATTTTACCCATAAAATGATCATTGTTCTTCTGCTTCTCTGTGGAACAGTTTTCCTGTCTACGGCTGAAGCCTCTCGGATTAAAGAGTTGGCTCAGATAGAAGGGGTACGCTCGAATCAACTGATCGGTTATGGTCTCGTTGTTGGTCTCAATGGCACAGGAGACAGCTCCAGCACTCAATTTACGGTGCAATCTCTGGTGAGCATGATGGAACGCTTGGGGGTCACCGTTGACCCTGATACGGTCAAAGTCGATAACGTCGCTGCCGTCGTTGTTACGGCAGAGCTTCCCGCTTTTGCCCGCGCTGGAAACACCATTGATGTCTCGGTCTCTTCGGTTGGAGATGCCGAAAACCTCGCCGGTGGCACCTTGTTGATGACACCACTCAAAGGTGCTGATGGCAAATACTACGCCGTCGCACAAGGCTCTATGGTGGTCGGCTCTTTAGCCTTCGGCGGTAAAGCCGCAAAAGTACAAAAAAACCACCCGACTTCAGGACGAATCCCTGACGGAGCGCTAGTCGAACGGGAAGTCCCCTTCGTATTCGGCGAACATAATCAACTCAACTATCGCCTTAAGGATTCTGACTTCACAACCGTTTCGCGCATGAGCCAGGCCGTCAATGCCCATTTTGGCAGTCAGGTTGCCCAAGCGCTTGATGCTGGCCAAATGCAAGTCACAATTCCGAAAACCTATCAGGATCAAGTCGTCGCTTTTGTTTCCGAGTTGGAACGCTTAGAAGTGACTCCCGACACTCTGGCCCGAATTGTCGTCAACGAAAAAACCGGGACAATCGTCATGGGCGAAGGGGTCCGCATCTCAACCGTCGCTGTTTCTCACGGCAACCTTAATCTGGTAATCAGCGAAAGAACTAACGTCTCACAACCTAACGCTTTTGCCGAAGGAGAAACGGTCGCAACACCAGAGACCGATATTGGTGTTGTCGAAGAAGCTGGAAATCTGGTGGTTCTCAACCAAGGTGTCAGTATCGGTGACGTAGCCACCGCATTAAATGCCATCGGAGCGACACCACGGGATCTGATCGCCATCTTCCAGGCAATCAAAGCAGCCGGTGCCCTATATGCTGACCTGGTGGTATTATAATGGAATCGCGAATTGATCCGGCCCAGTTACTCAGCCAGACCTCACAACCAGTCAAAGCGCCGAAAAGCCAGAAGCCCGAAGAACTAAGGGAAGTGGCCCAACAGTTCGAGGCCATCTTCATCCAGCAGATGTACAAGGAGATGCGTAAATCCATCCCCAACGATGGTCTCATCCAACGTGGCAATGCCGATGATGTCTATACTCAGATGCAAGACATGGAAGCCGCTAAAATTGCCGCTCAACAAGGGGGGATTGGTCTGGCTGACCTGATGATGGAGCAGTTAGCGAAGCAACAATAACGGGATTATTTGGGGATAAGTACTCGTTACCTACCCCCGGAATCCACCCAACATCGACCACTTTTTTAGGCCACAATTTAAATGCGCCTGATACCGTTTATTTCCGCCCATAATTCCCTTATAATCACCAGACATTCTGCAACTCTTGAGTACGGACAAATCCGTTAAAAGGTCTCTTTTATGAAAATAGTATCGTTCAATGTTAATGGTTTACGGGCAAGAATTCATCAGCTGCAAGCTCTGGTGGAGCAGCACAACCCAGACATTATTGCTCTGCAGGAGATCAAGGTTCACGACAGTGAATTTCCCCATGCCGACCTGGCTGATCTGGGCTATCACATGATCCATCATGGTCAAAAGGGGCATTATGGGGTTGCGACCTTTTCCAGAGTCGCACCAGTTGAAGTGCATAAAGGTTATCCCGGAGAAGATCCTGACCATCAAAGACGCTTGCTGATTACCGGCTATCCATTGGCTGATGGAAAGTTACTGCGGGTTGTTAACGGCTATTTTCCCCAGGGGGAGAGTCGTGACCACCCGATCAAGTTCCCAAATAAAAAAGACTTTTATGCCAACTTGCAACTGTGGCTGGAACAGGAGGCAACGCCAACGGAACATCTGATTGTTCTGGGTGATATGAATATTGCCCCAGAAGACAGTGACGTTGGCATCGGGCCGAACAATGAAAAACGCTGGTTACGGACCGGAAAATGTTGTTTTTTACCTGAAGAACGGCAATGGCTTGATAAGATTAAGGGGTGGGGACTGGTTGATACTTATCGTCTGGCCAATCCTGAGGTAGATGATCAGTTCAGTTGGTTCGATTACCGCTCTCGCGGCTTTGATCAGGATCCAAAGCGGGGCTTGCGGATTGATTTGATCCTTGCGACTCAGGCACTGAATCAAGTATGCACCGGGACAGGGATCGATTATCAATTACGCGCCATGGAGAAACCCTCAGATCATTGTCCCATCTGGGCGGAGTTTGCACTGTCTTGACCTTGTTTTCTTTTCTTCAACTGAGGATCTGATTATGAGCCCAAAAATTGATGACTCTTGTTTTTCGCTCTTTTTACGCTTTGCCGGCTTTACCCAAGAACTATCTTCTCACGATGATGAGTTCTGTAAAAAACAACTGGAAGAGATAAGAGCGCACATCGCTCAATACCAACCGGAAGAACGGGGGAAACGTGCACTGCAATGGATTGAGCAGTATGCAAGGGGTTATCGGGATCGGTGGAATAAAAAAATTATCGCGGCAGAAGCCTCAAATCATCGCTGCTTAGACTGCCCATTATGTGATGATAAGACACAGGACCATTGTGCAATTCATGACCAATGGTTGGAGTTGTTACAAAAATATATTGCCAATGAAGTCAATACTCAGGAGTACACAAAAAAAACCCTGGAACTGCTGACAGCCCACAAAGAGGACCTCAAGGTTAAGGTCAGCGAGTTATCTCTAGATTGAATCCTAAAACAGTAGACGGTGACCAGCACAAAAGGATAAAAAATCCTGTTCACCTGAGCATCGTCGCCCCTTGAAGGGTGACCAGAGCCAAGCAAGAATAGCGCAACCCTTTACCGGACGTGACCAGCAGCACAAAACGCCAGACCGGGGTTTTCAACATCCCACTGGCCAGACATAATGGATCACCGATCACTGGGAGCCAAGCCAAAAGCAGAGACCAACTGCCATAACGACGAAACCATGACTCAGCCCGCTGCTGCCTTTTTTTGTCGATTCGCAACACTTTTGCAACAAACCAATCCCCACCATAAAAGCCAATCAGATAATTGGTTGCCGACCCAAGTGAATTGCCGATGGTCGCAACGACAATCGCTGTAACCGGACTGGTTCCTTGCAAAAGCAGCACAACCAAAAACCACTCCGACCCTAGCGGCAACAGAGTTGAGGCACAAAAACTGAGGAGAAAAAGCGACAACAAACCGTATTCATTCACGAGTTCCATCATGCTGAGGATCATAACAGAGCTACAGTGAGAAACAAATGGCTGAAAATGGCTTGTCGCTCGACTTCGCAGGGTGTAAATTGTCCGCTTCGTTATTTTCCAAGACAAGAGAGCAGGCGTGATGGATAAGAAACAAATTTTCGATAAGATTAAAACTCTGCTGGAGATGATCAAATTCTCCCATACGATATTTGCTTTTCCTTTTGCCCTGATGGGGGTGGTGCTGGCAGCACTAGCAAGCGGAAAGGCTCCCGGGGTCAGTCAGGTTTTCTGGATTTGCATCGCTATGGTGGGAGCGCGAACAGCTGCAATGGGCCTGAATCGACTCATTGATGCTAAAATCGATGCGAGTAATCCACGCACTGCCGATCGTCACATCCCCGCCGGGAAAGTCTCCATGTTCGAGGCGAGCCTGTTTATCCTCGTCGCGTTGGTCATTTTCTTTTTCTCCGCCTGGATGTTGAATCCACTCTGCTTGAAACTCGCGCCCGCCGTGGTTGGATTGTTTATCCTCTATGCTTACTGTAAACGCTTCACCCACTTTGCCCATGTGGTTCTCGGACTCTGTCTTGCCGCTGCACCGATCGGGGCATGGGTCGCTTTACGTGGCGATCTGGGCTGGTCGGTCATCTCTTTGGGGATTGCAGTTCTTTTCTGGGTTTCCGGCTTTGATATCTTTTATGCCCTGCAGGATTATGACTATGATATCGCCAATGGTTTACACTCTATCCCATCAAAGCTCGGTAAGCAGAAATCATTTTTTCTGGTTCGGATATTCCACGGGTTGATGCTGATCTTTCTGTTGTTGGTTTTGCCGGGAAGCGGTCTGGGCTGGATCTATTTCTCCGGGGTCGTGGTCGTAGCCGGGCTGCTGGTGTATGAACACCTGTTAGTTAAACCAGATGATCTTTCCAGATTGGATGCCGCTTTTTTCAATATGAACGGTTATATCAGTGTCGCGATTTTTGCATTTACCCTGGTCGATGCGTTAACCTGAGAATCGGAAAAGTTTTTTACAAAGAGATGCTAAGAACGGAGAGTGCGCAGAGCAATCTTTTGATTTTAAGTGAGTCGTTATGAAAAAAATCGTTGTTGGCATAACCGGAGCTTCAGGTTCTATTTATGGCTTACGCTTGATTGAAGAACTGTTGCATGCAGAAATGCAGGTCACCGTTCTAGTGACCGATGCCGGTCGTCAGGTGCTTGGTTTTGAAACCGGTCTCAATCTGGCAGAGGACGTCCAAGAGTGCCATCAGCAGCTGATGCAATACTTTGGAGCCACTGACAACTTAAACTATTATGCACTGAATGATTTTTTTGCTCCGACAGCCAGTGGATCAAACCCGGCGGAAGCCGTTGTTATCTGCCCCTGTTCAATGGGAACAGTGGGACGCATTGCCGCTGGCTTGTCTGATAATTTATTGGAACGGGCCGCCGATGTTGCGCTGAAAGAAGGTAAGAAATTACTATTGGTCCCCCGTGAGACCCCGTTCAATCAGATTCACCTGGAAAACCTGCTACGGTTGTCCAAAGTGGGAGCACACATCCTGCCAGCGATGCCGGGATTCTATCAACAGCCAGAGACGGTTGCCGATCTGATCAATTTCGTCGTTGGAAAAATTTTGGATAGCCTTGATGTGGAACACCAGCTTTTCAAGCGCTGGGGAACAGATAAATAAAAAAGACAGGGACAAACATGACTGATCCGTTGCAACAAATACAAGATAAGATACGGAACAATCAGCGTATCAGTGA
Source organism: Desulfuromusa kysingii (assembly GCF_900107645.1). Taxonomy (GTDB): domain Bacteria; phylum Desulfobacterota; class Desulfuromonadia; order Desulfuromonadales; family Geopsychrobacteraceae; genus Desulfuromusa; species Desulfuromusa kysingii. Next base: position 27,446 of record NZ_FNQN01000001.1, on the reverse strand, counting down.
TGCTGATGCTCTGGCATTATTTGCATCAAATGATCTACTGACAATCGGATCACTAGCGGCAGCAGTGAATCAGAAAAAGAACGCTGACAAGGTTTACTTCAATGTCAATCGACATATTAATTACACCAACATTTGCGTCAACCAGTGTATTTTTTGTGCCTTCTCCAAGTTGGAGAAGGACGAAGAGGGTTATACTCTGGCGTTAAATGATATCCGCACAAAGGCAAAAGAGGCTGTTGCTGCGGGGGCGACGGAAATCCACTCTGTTGGTGGGCTCCACCCCCGATTACCGTTTAACTTCTACCTTGATATGTTGCGCACCATCAAATCAGTTTCCCCACAACTTCACATCAAAGCATTTACTGCGGTAGAAATCGACTACTTCTCCAAGATCAGCAAGACATCCGTTACCGAAGTTATCGAGGCGTTGCAACAAGCGGGACTGGGTTCGATGCCCGGAGGTGGAGCCGAAATATTGGCAAAAGAGGTTCGGGATAAAATCTGTCCGGAAAAAATATCGGGAGAACGTTGGCTTGAGGTGATCGAGCAGGTCCATAATGCCGGCTTGAAAAGTAATGCGACGATGTTATTTGGCCATCTGGAAAACCACGCTGACCGAGTTGACCATATGCGCCGCCTGCGTGAACTTCAGGATCGTACCGGCGGTTTTCAAAGTTTTATTCCCCTCGCTTTCCAACCGGACAACACCCGGGTCCCCGGCGCAAAAGGGGTTGGCGGCGTGGATGCGTTAAAGACACTGGCGATCAGTCGGATCTATCTGGACAATTTTCAGCATGTCAAAGCCTATTGGGTGATGCTGGGGATGAAAATTGCCCAGACGGCCCTCTGCTTCGGGGTCAACGATCTGGATGGAACCGTGATTGAAGAACAAATTGGTCATGACGCCGGTGCCGATTCTCCGCAGGTGATTGCCAAGGATCGGATTATCAGCCTGATTCGCAAGGCCGGAAAAACGCCGGTGGAGCGTGATACCCTGTATAACGAGTTAACCGTTTATTAGTTGGATATTATGGATATTTATAAAAACATCGCGACCACTATTGCTCATGGGCAGAGTATCGACCGCGCTCAGGCGCTCTGGTTACTGACCGAAGGGGACCTACTTCAAGTTGGTCAACTGGCAGACGCCATCCGGCAAAAAAAGCATCCCGAAAACCGGGTGACATTTGTTGTTGACCGCAACGTGAACTATTCTAATATCTGCGAATCACAATGTAAATTCTGTGCTTTTTACCGCTCTATTGATGATCATGATGCCTACCTTCTGGACAACGAGACCATCTTCGCCAAGGTACAAGAGTTGGTTGAAAACGATGGCACACAGCTATTGATGCAAGGGGGACTCCATCCGACCCTGAAAATCGAGTGGTTTGAAAATCTGTTTCGGCAATTAAAAGAACGTTTTCCACAAGTACAGATTCATTCTCTCTCCCCGGCAGAAGTGATCCATATTGCCAAGCTCTCTGGCTTAACCATGGAGGAGTGCTTAAGACGCTTACAAGCGTCTGGGTTGGCTTCGGTTCCTGGTGGCGGCGCAGAGATTCTGGTGGATGAAGTACGACAAATGATCTCCCCCAATAAAATCGGCTGGAAACAATGGGCCTGGGTCATGGAGGAAGCTCATCGGCTTGGCATGCGAACCACTGCTACGATGATGTTTGGCAGCAAAGAGACAGCCGAAGACATCATCGAACATCTGTTCCGTATTCGTGAAATTCAGCAGCGCAGTGGCGGCTTTACAGCCTTCATCCCCTGGTCATATCAACCGGACAATACAGAACTGGGCGGTGAATCAGCCAGTGGAATTGAATACCTGAAGGTTCTGGCCGTGTCGCGGATTGTCCTTGATAATATTGAAAACATTCAAGCGAGTTGGGTCACTCAAGGGGCACGAATGGCGCAAGTCGCTCTGTTTTTCGGTGGCAATGACCTAGGTGGAACGATGCTGGAAGAGAACGTTGTTGCCGCCGCCGGTTGTTCCTTTCGGATGTCGCAGGATGAAATTGTTGAACTGGTCCTTGGTGCCGGCTTCACCCCCGCCAGAAGGACAACCGAATATCAAGTGTTAAAGGAATACTCATCATGATCACTTTACGTAAAAATATCGCTGCGATGGATCGTTATGTGCCGGGGTTTCAACCGGAAGAAACGGGCTGGATTAAACTGAACACCAACGAAAACCCCTATCCACCGTCACCAAAAGTTGTTGAGGCAATTCAAGCAGAGCTGGTCAACGGTGGAGAGAACCTGCGTAAATATCCAGATGCTGGGAGTAAAGAAGCTCGCCGCGTCGCTGCCGAGTTGTATGGGGTCGACCCATCCTGGGTGATTATGGCGAATGGTTCGGATGAACTCCTCAACAATTTGATTCGCGCGTTTGCCGATGCTGGCGATGAAGTTGGTTTCGTCCACCCATCATATTCCTACTATTCCACCCTTGCTCATATTCAAGGGGCAAAAGTCGTCACTTTCGGTTTAACTGCTGACACTAAAATTGCAGATTTTCCCGACAGCTACAGAGGCAAAGTCTTCTTTCTCACCAGCCCTAATGCACCACTAGGACTGGGTTTCGATAACACCTATATCTCGGAACTGGCGGACCGCTGTAGGGGCGTTCTAGTGGTCGATGAAGCCTATGTCGATTTCACCAATACTTCGGCCATGGAGCTGGTCAAAAAACATGAAAATATTGTCGTGACCAGAACCTTCTCAAAAAGTTATTCACTCGCGGGAATGCGTCTGGGACTGGCCGTTGCACGACCCGAAGTCATTGCCGCTCTGGACAAAATCCGCGATCATTACCATCTCGATCGATTGGCTTTAGTTGCAGCTGCGGCGGCGCTAAAAGATCAACCCTACCTGCGTTCCACCGTTGCTAAAATTTGTGCCACCCGCGATTGGTTCAGCGCTGAATTGCGCCAACGGGGTTATCACGTCCACCCTTCACAGACAAATTATATTTTTGCCGAAGCTCCAGACGGCGACGGCAAACGGATTTACGACACCTTGTTTGCTCACAAAATTCTCGTCCGCTACTTTTCCGACCCTCTCCTCGCATCGGGGACGCGCATCTCTATGGGCACTCGTGAAGAGATGGAAAAAACCTTGGCGGTTCTCAGTGAACTCGACTGAGCTCCCTTTTCGACCGACTGATTTCTCTCAGCAATTATTGGCCTGGTACGGTCAATCAGGACGCAATCTGCCTTGGAGAAATACCCGCGACCCTTACCGGATCTGGCTGTCAGAGATCATGCTACAACAAACCACGGTATCGGCAGTGATTGATTATTACCAACGCTTTCTGGAAAAATTTCCAACGGTAGAAACTCTTGCCGCGACCTCTCTGGAACATGTCATCGACCTTTGGGCGGGGTTGGGTTATTACTCTCGGGCTAGAAATCTTCACACCGCAGCAAAGATGGTCGTCGAACAGTTTCACGGACGCTTTCCTGAGGACGTTGAATCCCTGCAACAACTCCCCGGTGTGGGACGCTCAACCGCTGGAGCCATCTCAGCATTGGCCTTTGACCAGAGAGCAGCGATTCTAGATGGCAATGTCCGGCGAGTTCTTTGTCGTCTGTTTGCCTTGCAAGAGCCACCCCGTTCAAGCCAAGCAGAAAAACAACTTTGGCGTTGGTCAGAACAATTGACCCCTGCCGAACAAGTCCATGACTATACCCAAGCAATAATGGACCTGGGGGCGATGATCTGTGTTCCACGTAACCCTCTTTGTCACCAATGCCCCGCAGTTGGAATCTGCCAGGCGCATAAATTGGAGTTGGCACAGAGTCTGCCATTGAAAGGGGCGAGCAAAAAAATCCCGACACGTTACGAAATTGCTTTATTGATTAACCATCAAGACCGATATCTGCTCAGACGCCGAATCATCACCGGTTTTCTGGGCGGAATGTGGGAGTTTCCAACCCTGAGCATGACTGCCGAGGAAGACCCCGAAAAAAAATTACAGTTACTTTTATCTGACTTTGCTCTGACTGGTGCAGCCACAAAGTTAGGTAGCATTGAGCACGTTTATAGCCATTTCCGGCTACATTCAGATGCTTATCACATAAAAATTGACAATTTTTCCCACTTGTCTGAGGGGGAAAATTGTTGGTTTCCACTGCATGAATTACCTACGATAGCTTTGCATGGGGCGCATAAAAAGATCCTTGCCAAGCGGTTACAACATGGAGATTAAATGTCTTTACCCCCAATTTTAACAACCACAGATGAAATCACTGAATTTGCCACTGAGTTGGAAAAACACCAGGTCATTGCCGTCGATCTGGAAGCAGATTCGATGCATAATTATCAGGAAAAAGTGTGTCTGTTACAGTTTTCCACACCCCAAACCACAGTGTTGATTGACCCGCTTCAGGGTGCTGATTTAGCCGCCCTCAAACCAGTCCTGGCAAATCCCCGGATTCGCAAAATTTTCCATGCTGCCGATTATGATATTCGCTGTCTGGCGCGTGATTTTGATATTGAAATTAATGGTTTGTTCGATACCATGATTTCAAGTCAATTTTTGGGGGAAGAACGCTTCGGTCTGGCTGATGTGTTGCGTAAATATTTCGCCGTTGAACTGGACAAACAGTATCAACGTGCCGATTGGTCAAAGCGGCCACTCTCTGAAGCCATGATCCGTTATGCCGCTGGAGATACCAGCTACCTGCATCAGCTGGTTGAGAATCTTGAAGGACAATTAATTGCCAAAGGCCGCCTTGAATGGGTGAAAGAAGAGTTCATGCTGATGGAAAAGGTACGTTTCATGGTCCATGAAGGTCCACTTTTCCTCCGCTTTAAAGGGGCTGGGACTCTGAATCGTCGGCAGTTGGCAGTCCTTGAAAACCTGTTGCAGTGGCGCGATACAGAAGCCAAGCGGCGCGATACTCCACTCTACAAGGTCATTGGCAACAAAACCTTATTACAGCTGGCAAAACTCTCTCCAGAGAATCAAAGCAGCATGCAGAAGGTGGAGGGGCTGTCGCCACGTTTGATCGAACGCTACGGCAACGCACTTCTACAGCAGATCACAATGGCCAATGAAATTGCCGAAGAGGATCTGCCAACTTATCCTCGTGGAGAACGGCGCCTCAAAGACCCCCAGATTGAAAAGCGGATGAATCGGCTTAAAGATTGGCGTAAACAGGTCGCCACAGAATTGCAGCTCGATCCAGGGGTGTTGATCAACAACGCCTTACTGGATGAAATCGCCCGCAAACAACCACGCGACCAAGACGAATTGGCCGAAATTGTGTTGTTGAAAAACTGGCAACGGCAAGTTCTTGGCGAAGGGATTCTTCAGAGTTTGAGCTAAAGACAGCGAAGCAGATTGTCCTCCGAGGAGTCACTACTTATAACTGATTTTCTGCACCCCTTCAATCTGACTAATAAGTCGGCTTATTTCTCGACCAATTCTCACTTTATGCTGGGTGAGAACAAGGCGGTAGGAAACACGACCGTCATGGAGATTCCAGTCTGCTTCGATATTTGACAGACGCAAACCATTATCAGCAAAAATATCTTCTAGTTGTGGATAAATGTCCGGTTCTGCCTTTGCGGTGACATAAATATGGAGATAACGGTCTTTTTTTATGATGGGTTCCAGTTTCTTTAGCGCTATCAGAGAAAATAGGGCCACCAAGGTGCCAATAATTCCACCGCTTATTAAGCCCATCCCAAAAGCCATACCGATACCGGCAACCATCCATAAGCAGGCAGCGGTGGTGAGGCCACGGACAACAAAGCCCTCCTTGATAATGACACCGGCACCAAGAAAACCAATACCGGTAATAATTTGCGCTGCGGCCCTCCCCGGATCGATACGGACAACACCGGTACCGGGGAGATCACCATATTTGAGGAAAAATGCCTCAGAGACAATCATCATCAAACAGGACCCTGCTGAAACCAATAAGTGAGTTCGCAGTCCTGCAGGACGACCATGTTTCTCCCGTTCAAGTCCGATCACTGCACCGGCAACAACAGCTAGAAAAATTTTTACGAATATGTCCAGTTCGTAGCTGCCGAATAAAGTTGTACTAAAAAACATAGCTTCTCACCTGCAGTCAAAAAAGGTTCATTTTCATTTAGTTTGATTTTTAAGGATACCACAACAACAAACACTGCGGAGCAAATGTTCCATGCCGCAGTCCTTAGTCTATTATCATCCTACCTCTTCGGTTCTGTCATCGTAGCGGGATCAAGAAGCGTATCCAACGTTTCTGCGGCAACGCCATCTGCCAACGCCAATTCCCGCAAGGTTTTTCCTGTCTTATGTGCTTGTTTGGCTAAATCTGCCGCCCGATCATAACCAATCTCCGGCACCAGTGCGGTGACCAGAGCGAGGCTTTGTTCCAATAGATCTCCGCAACGTTTTTCGTTAGCTTGAAGACCATCAAGGCACTTTTGTGCAAATGCTGTTATCCCCTGGCTAAGGAGTTCGATACTCTGCAAGACGTTGTAAGCCATCACCGGCATCATCACGTTGAGTTCAAAGTTACCCGACAGGCCACTGAGGGAGACGGTGGCGTCGTTACCAATAACCTGAGCACAGACCTGCATCAAGGACTCAGCCATAACCGGATTGATCTTCCCTGGCATAATAGAGCTCCCCGGTTGTACTGCAGGGATGATCAACTCACCGATACCACAACGTGGGCCACTGCCGAGAAAACGGATATCATTGGCTATCTTGAACAGACTGATAGCACAACATTTCAAGCTGCTGCTAACAGCGATAAGACCGTCTTTTGCCCCCTGTGCTTCAAAATGGTTGTTCGCTTCCCGAAAAGGGAGGCCCGTCTCATTGGCAATGCCGGCAATGGTTTTCGCAGCAAAGTCGGGATGGGTGTTAATTCCGGTACCAACCGCCGTACCGCCAAGGGCAAGCTCAAACAGTCGGTTCATATTATTGGCAATTTGTTCGTGGCTAAGTTCAACTTGTCGGCTATACCCCGAAAACACCTGACCAAGTTTAATTGGAGTCGCATCCTGCAAATGGGTGCGGCCAATTTTCAGGACATCTTTAAACTCATCAGTTTTTTTGTCCAACCGTTGCAATAATTGCTCTAATGCAGGCAAAAGATTCTGGTGCAGTTGTTCAGCACAGGCAATGTGGATTGCGCTTGGAAAGACATCATTGCTTGACTGCCCAAGGTTGACGTGATCATTGGGGTGGACAGCCTTACTCCCCAGCGACTGTCCGAGTAATTGAGCGGCAAGGTTGGCAATGACCTCATTGCTGTTCATATTGCTGCTGGTCCCTGATCCCGTTTGAAAAATGTCCACCGGAAATTGCTCATCCTGCTTGCCAGCGATGACCTCTTCCGCAGCTTGGACAATCGCACTGGCGACCTCTGCGGAGAGAAGTCCCAGACCTTGATTCGTCTGCGCCGCATTCTTTTTGATCAATCCAAGCGCCCTTAACATCGGCCTTGGGAGTGAAATCCCTGAAATTGGAAAATTATCAATAGCTCTGGCCGTCTGTGCCCCATAAAGGGCATCAACAGGGACTTGCATCGTCCCCAGAGAATCTTTTTCAATGCGAAAATCATCCATATCTAAATCCTTTTTTGTCTAAAGGTTGATCTTACCTCTATCTCAATGATAGCGTGTTCCCGAAGACTGTAAAGAGCTTTTTCTCCAATGACTTTCAGCTGCGATACCCACCATGACTAATCTAGCTCTCATACTTATTGTTTTTTCTGCACTCATGCACGCCTCCTGGAATCTGCTGGTCAAACAGAGCCACGACAAGACCATCTTTATCTGGTGGATGTTCCTCTGTTCCTGGACCTTGATGAGTGCTTTTATGTTTGGGGCAGGGATCGGCCTCCCCGCCCTCTCAGTGCGCTCATTATCTCTGGCTGCCGCTGCTGCCGTTTGCTTTGTCCTCTACCACTGGTTCACAGGGATCGCCTACCGCGAAGGGGATCTGTCGATGACCTACCCATTGGCACAAACGGCCATGTTATATGTGCCGCTCTGGGGAATTGTCTTACTGGGAGAGAGTTTAACTATTGCTGGTGGACTGGGAATTCTATTGATTATCATGGGGACCTATTGTATCCAGCTCAGACGGCTATCTTCAACTGAACTCCTCCGCCCGTTTTCACAACTGAAGAACCACTCCGTTCAGGCTGCCCTGCTGGCCGGATTTGTCTATTCCATCGGAGCTGTGCTCGACAAGACCGGGGTCGACAATTACTCAGCTCTTCATTTTACCTATGTGTTGGTATTTTTCATGCTCAGCTTCATGTCCCTCAACCTTCTGCGCCCCTGTTACCGTGGGCGAGTCTTAAAAGAGCTACACCAAAGTCGTGGGTTAATCCTCTGGTCGGGGCCTGTCATGCTGGCATCGTTTCTTTCGTTTCGTTTTGGTTTACAGCTCTCACCGGTCAGTTACGCCGTTCCGGTAAGACAAGTCAGCTTGCTGATAGGGGTTTTGATTGGTCTATTTTTTCTTCGGGAACCTTTTGGTCGAATTCGTTTACTATCCAGCGGATTGATACTGCTAGGTGTCATATTTATCTGGCATGGATAACTCATATTTTTGGAGAGACAAAATGAAAAACATCGCTAATTTTTTGTTTGAAGTTGGAATGCTGAAACGGACACCGAGAACAGGTTTTCAGTTTCTCGGATCTGGAGCTGAATCTGTCGCTGAGCACAGCTTTCGCGCCGCCATGATTGGTTATACATTGGCCCAGATGGATGGCCATGCAGATGTTGGCCGGGTATTGCAGTTATGCTTATTTCATGACCTCCCCGAAGCTCGGATGGGGGATCTGAATTACGTCAACAAAAAATATGTGATCGCCAACGAAGATAAAGCGGTGGAAGACTTAGCCAGACAGTTACCCTTTGGGGATGATTATCGTGACACTCTCCACGAATATAATGCGAAAGAATCTCTTGAATCGCAATTAGCACAGGACGCCGATCAGATCGAAATGGTGCTCTCGCTCAAAGAACGTAAAGATCTGGGGAATCGCAATGCAGATGAATGGTATCCATTTTCCAAATTACGGATAAAAACGGAAATTGCCAAACAACTGGTCGACACCATCTGGGAGACAGACTCGTCCAAATGGTGGTTCGATGACGATCAGGAGTGGTGGGTGAACGGTGGACGCGAATAGGGTTTAGATGAAGGGCCTCGGTGAGACACGGGCTCCATTAGGGACAAAACAGGCAACAAAGAACGGTTAAGAGTCCTCAGAAGGCAATGTTCTAACCAGCTCTCAATCCTGTTCTGCAGCAATCTCAGCCGCCCTTAAACAGGACGTCAAACGACCATCAAATTCTACAATTTCAGGAACTTGTTCAGCGCACTGCGATGTTGCAAAAGGGCAGCGAGTATGAAAAACACAACCGGAAGGGGGGGAGAGTGGTGAAGGGAGTTCACCAGAAAGAATCACCCGCTGTTTCCGGTTCTGCACTTTCAAGTGTGGCGTTGAAGCCAACAAAGCTTGAGTGTAGGGATGGCGAGGGCGGGAAAAAATTTGCTCCGATTGACCATATTCAGCAATCTGACCTAAATACATCACCATAATCTTGTCAGCGATATAGCGGACCACCGACAGATCATGAGCAATGAAGACAAACGCCAGGGTCATCTCCTGTTGCAAATCCTTGAGGAGATTCAATACCTGGGCCTGAACCGATACGTCCAAGGCGGAAACAGGTTCATCTGCCACCACCAGCTTGGGTTCCAACATCAATGCTCTAGCAATGGCAATCCGCTGTCTTTGTCCGCCTGAAAACATATGTGGATAGCGGTCATAATGCTCCGGGCGTAGCCCCACTTTGGTCATGATACTGCGAACCCGCTCTTCGACTTCCATTTTTGCCAGATGACGATTGATAACCAGTGGTTCACCAATGATGGTGCCGATTTTTTTCCGGGGATTCAGAGAGCCATAAGGGTTCTGAAAAATCATCTGAACCCGCTGCCGTGCCAACTTCAGCTGATAATCTGAATCGTTGACCAGATCAAAGCCATCAAATTTCAACTCACCACTGGTCGGTCGCTCTATCATGGTTAACTGTCGTGCCAGAGTTGACTTACCACAACCCGACTCGCCAACAACCGCAAGGGTTTTTCCTGCCTCAACTTCAAAGCTGACTCCATCAAGGGCTTTAACCGTTGCTGCAGGTTTGAAGGGGCCCTGAGAGACCGTGTAATAGCGGGTTAGATCCCGGGCTTCAAGAATCAGATCCTGAGAACTCATGGTTGTGGTTTTCCTTCTCTATCCAGCGGCGTATGGCAACGGACCTGACGACCGTCGGCATCAGTTTGAAGTAACGGAATATCACGTCGGCAACGCTCCGTTGCAAATTCACAACGTGGATTCAACAAGCACCCGGTGGGGCGGTCAAACTGGCCAGGGACAACTCCAGGGATCGTCTTTAGACGGGTTGCACCAATGGAACGTTCCGGTAGCGCTTCAAGTAAAGCAGCGGTATAGGGGTGCCGTGGTGTTTCAAAAATTTCAGGAACAGGTCCAGTTTCGACAACCTGTCCAGCATACATAACCACGATCCGATGCGCGGCTTCAGCAACCAATGCCAGATCATGAGTAATCAAAATTAAAGCCATCTGCCGTTGTTTTTGCAGATTAAGCAACAGGTCGATAATCTGCGCCTGGATGGTGACATCGAGTGCGGTTGTCGGTTCATCAGCAATTAACAAACGAGGATTGCATGCAATTGCCATAGCGATCATGATCCGCTGACTCATCCCTCCAGACAATTGATGTGGAAAAGCTTTAAGTCGTGCGCTTGGATCAGGGATACCAACTTGCTCCAACAACTCCAAGGAGCGCATACGACGCTCTGAACGGCTGCCTCCCTCGTGAATTTTAAGCGCCTCTGCGATCTGAAAACCGGTGGTAAAGCATGGGTTTAAACTGGTCATCGGCTCCTGAAAAATCATCGCAATATCACGCCCGGTAATTTTTCTACGCTGCTTATCTGACATCTCCTGCAAATCTTGTCCGTCAAATTCCAGCTTTTCAGCGACAACCCGCCCTGGCCAATCAATCAGCCCCATCAACGCCTTGGCCGTCACGGATTTCCCCGAGCCCGACTCACCGACAATCCCGAGAACTTCTCCTTTTTCGATCTCCAGACAAACTTGATCAACAGCTCTGAATGGTTTTTTTTCGCTGCCAAATTCAACCGTCAAATTTTTTATTTGTAATAATGCCATTAAAGATCTTCTCTCAGTTTCCGGGACAAATCACAAGATAACATCGTATTTCAACCCTGTGGGGCTTGGCGTTTTTCAGAACCGAAGGCAGACATAACGTCTGGCAAAAATCTGCAGAGACCAGTCATACTGCAGGGGATAATTTATACCACCACTACAGTTTCATTTTCGGATCAAGCGCATCACGCAAACCATCACCCATCAGATTAAAAGCTAAAACTGTTAATAAAATCATCAACCCAGGAAAAGTCACGACCCACCAGGCGCGTTGGATAAACTCCAAGGCATTGGCCAACATTGATCCCCATTCAGGGCTCGGTGGTTGTGCTCCCAGACCGATAAACCCAAGCGCTGCAGCGTCAAGGATTGCATTTGAAAAACCAAGTGATGCTTGAACGATCAACGGTGCCAGACAGTTAGGTAAAATCGTAATAAAAACCAGGCGAAAAACCCCTGCACCACTGACTTTAGAAGCAATGACATAGTCCTTGGAGGTTTCTGCAATCACCGAAGCACGGGTAATGCGGACATAATGAGGCAAATATGTGACCGCAATGGCAATCGAGGCATTAATCAAGCCAGGGCCCAGGATCGTGACAATTGCCAAAGCCAACAACAGGCTTGGCAGCGCCATAATAATATCCATAGCACGCATGATCAGGGTGTCGGTTATCCCTCGGGCATAACCAGAGACCAGACCAATCAAGGTTCCAAGCATCAACGACAGGGAAACCACCATCATACCAATAAACAGTGACAACCTTCCCCCATAAATCAACCGGGTGAGGATGTCTCGGCCAACTTCATCGGTGCCAAGAGGAAACTGCCAGAGGCCGCCTTCCTGCCATGCCGGAGGAGTTAAAACATAATCACGATATTGCTCATAAGGCGAATGCGGGGTGAGGAAATTAGCAAATAGAGCGGCCAGCAAAACCACAACAATTAAAACAAAACCAATCAATGCGCCGCGATTACTACTGAAATAATTCCAGAATTCTCGAAACGGACCGGGAGGAACCAACTCATCGACAACCGCTGTCTGGGCTTGACTATTCATTCTTTCATCCCCTTCCTTAGCGATTATGACGGATACGTGGATTCACCACACCGTAAAGAATATCAACCGTAAGATTGACAATGATCACCAGACAGGCAATCAACAGAATTCCCCCCTGGACCGAAGGATAATCACGGCGGTAAATCGAATCAAGCATCCATTTGCCAACTCCTGGCCAGGAAAAAATTGTCTCGGTTAAAATTGCTCCCGCCATCAGCACCCCAATCTGTAAGCCAATGACAGTGATGACCGGGATCAAGGCATTACGCAAGGCGTGGATACAGACAACCAGCGGCATGGACAACCCTTTGGCCCGAGCCACCTGAACATAGTCTTCGCGCAAAACTTCCAACATTGATGACCGTGTCATCCGCGCAATCACCGCCAACGGGATCGTGGCCAGAACAATGGATGGCAAGATCAGATGACTCAGCGCTGAAACCAATGCCCCTTCCTCCCCGGAGAGAAAAGCATCGATCACCATAAATCCGGTCACTTCATCAATCCAGAACATCGCCGAAATTCGACCTGAGACCGGTGTCCAACCCAAACCCACGGAAAAGAGGAGAATAAGTAACAAGCCCCACCAGAAGATCGGCATTGAATAACCTGTCAGCGATAACCCCATCACCGTGTAATCGGTCAACTTGCCCCGTTTGACTGCCGCAATGATTCCCGCGGGAAGACCTATCGCCACGGCAATAATGATGGCACAGAGGCTCAATTCCAAGGTTGCCGGAAAGAGGGTAAAAAACTCCCGAACAACAGGTTCACGCGTCACGATTGAGGTTCCCAGATCGCCCTGAAATATCCCGGTTAGATAATGCCAGTATTGCAGCAGCAACGGTTTATCTAGTCCCATTTGTGCCAAGAGTTCAGCATGTCGGACTGGATCAACACCACGTTCACCTGCCATTAATTCTACCGGATCTCCAGGAATCAGACGGATCAGAGAAAAGGTCAGCAAGGTGACACCGATAAAAGTCGGGATAACAACGCCAATACGTTTAAGAAGAAAGCTGAACATAAAGGATATCTACCACACAAAAAAGCCGGGAAAGCGACATTGCCCTCCCGGCGAAAAATAACATTCCTTTAGATTTATTTCAAATCTACACCATAAAAAATATGGCCACCCAAAGGATCAACTTTGTAATTGACAACATCTTTGCTCATCGGCTTAAAGACCACGGAGTGAGCGATTGTTGCCCAAGGAGCTTGCTCCTTGAAAACAATCTGAGCTTGCTCATACAAGCGGGTTCGCTCAGCAGGGTCAGCAACAATTTTAGCTTTTTGAATCAGATCTTCAAACGGCTTGTAACACCATTGAGAACGGTTTGAACCACCGATACCATCACATCCAAGCAGGACGGCCAAAAAATTGTCAGGATCACCATTGTCACCGGTCCAACCAAGAAGAACGGCACCATCGCGGTCAACATCTTTAGAGCGTTTCAGGTACTCGCCCCACTCGTAAGAGACGATTTCAGCTTTCACTCCAACCTTGGCCCAGTCAGCTTGAATTACTTCAGCCATCCGCCGTGCGTTGGGGTTGTAAGGACGCTGCACTGGCATCGCCCAGAGTTTCATTTCAAAGCCATCGGGATAGCCAGCATCTGCCAGCAGTTTTTTCGCTGCAACGGGATCAAAAGTATCATCAACCGTTGCTTCGTTGTATGACCAGATTGTTGGTGGAATCGGGTTTTTGGCAATTTTACCGGCGCCCTGAAAAACAGTGTCAATAATAGCTTGTTTGTTCATCGCTTTGTTGAGTGCTTTACGAACCTTGACATTATCAAACGGTGCAACCTTGGTGTTGTAGGCAAGGTAACCAACGTTCAACCCTTCTTGCTGCATCAGGTTGATGTTCGGGTCGGCTTTCATTGCAGCGATATCTGCGGGATTAGGAAAAGGCATCAGTTGACATTCACCAGCCTTCAGCTTTGCATAACGGACAGAGGCATCAGGAGTAATGGCAAAAACCAGCTTGTCGATTGGGGTTTTACCCTTCCAGTAGTCGGCAGAAGCGGTATAGCGGATTTGCGCATCTTTCTTATACCCCTGAAAAACAAATGGACCGGTACCGATTGGCCACTGATCAACCTTCTCAGGTGTTCCAGCTTTCATCATAGCATCGGCATACTCGGCAGATTGAATCACCGCAAAGTCCATCCCCAGGTTTGCCAGCATTGGTGCCTCGGGACGATTGAGAACAAATTTAACGGTATAATCATCGACTTTTTCGATGGTATTCAAAAGGTCTGGCATTGACATGCCATTGAAATATTCGTAATTACCACCGGAGATGGCATAAAAGGGATGATCTTTCTTCCACTGGCGCTCAAAAGTGAAGATGACGTCATCAGCATTCATGTCACGGGTTGGTTGAAAATGTTTGGCGGAATGAAACTTGATCCCCTTACGCAACTTGAAAGTGTAGACCTTGCCATCAGCGGAAACTTCCCAGCTTTCAGCCATACCTGGTTCAAGTTTTGTTGTCCCTTGAACAAAATGGGTTAACCCTTCAAAAACATTTTTTGAAGTCGCATCAAAAGTTGTCCCAGACGTGTAAAAAATGGGATTAAACCCTTCGGGGCTACCTTCAGAACAATAGACCAGCGTCTTGGCCTGCACCTGACCGACAAACAACAATAGCAGTAGGATTGGCAATAATCGCGTTAAAATTTTTTGCATTGTTGAAACCTCCTCTTGTTTTCATAGGGTAAGACAAAACTAAAATGACGTTACAATAACGTCACGATGTTTTTGTCCACAAAAATTTATAGTGAGTCCACAGGGTTGTCAAGAATAATCCTGACCATTCTTATCAACTAAATTCAGAGTATTTTCAACGGCAGCGATTTGTAACGGCAGTGGGCGGCCCAGTAAACGGTTGCCTGAGATGGTGACAACAATATCGTCTTCCAGACGAATCCCTCCAAAATTTAAGTACTTCTCCAGTTTAGCATAATTTATATAATCGGCATGTCGACCTTCATCTTGCCACTGGGCAATTAATGCCGGGATAAAATAAATTCCCGGTTCTACCGTCAGCACAAACCCTTTTTGTAACTCTCGCCCCAAACGGAGACTGGAGAGGCCAAATTGAGAAGATCGCCGGATATTATCATCGTAACCGACAAAATCTTCGCCCAGCGACTCCATATCATGGACATCCAACCCCAGTTGATGACCGAGCCCATGAGGCATGAATAAGGCGTGGGCACCTGCAACAACCGCCTTTTCCGCATCTCCATGCATCAACCCAAGAGATTGCAACCCTTCGACCAGAGTCCGACACGCCGCGAGATGAACATCCAGATAGGTCATGCCGGGCCGGATCAACTCGCGCGCACACTCCATGGTTGCGAGAACAACCTGATAAATATCTTTTTGCCTTGGACTGAACCGTCCACCCACAGGAGAGGTTCGGGTATGATCAGAGGCATAGTGGAGAGTGCTTTCAACGCCGGCATCAACAAGCAGCAAATCACCTTGTTGCAGTTGGCTGTTGCGATCGTGATTATGCAAAATCTCGCCGTGGACAGTCACAATCGGGGGGAAAGAGAGCATCCGTCCAGCTCGCGCGGCCACGGCTTCAAGTTCACCGGCAATCTCCCATTCGTACCGTCCCGGTTGCGCCATCCTCATTGCTGTTGTGTGCAGCTGATAACCTAAGTCAGCGGCCTCATCCAGTTGCGTAAGTTCTTCAGCACTTTTGATTGATCGCAAGGCGACAGTTGCCTTAATCAGTTCGGGCGAAACTCCTTGACTGATAACATCTGGAGATCTGCCAAATAAATCACCAAGGATAATTTTATTCTCAGCGCGACAATTCGGAAGATAGTGAACTTCTCTTTTCCCCGCAACGGCGGTAGAAAGGATTTCACAAAGCTCACTGAGCTCGGTACTCCGAGCAATTCCCGCCTTTTCAGCCCGCTCCTGTAATGTTACTTGGGGGCCGCTCCAGATAAGATCATCAAGGTTTTGCCGGCGACCAAAGAGAGTTTCTCTACCGGAATCAACATCAAGGATCACGGCAAGTCCCGGTTGATCCAGACCACAAAAATAGAGAAAACTGCTATCCTGGCGAAAACGGTAACAATTATCTGCCGCATTAAAAGGGGAAGCAACATTTCCCAACAACAGAACGATGCCGCCTTTAAGTTGCCGCACTAAGTTCAGTCGCCGTTGTCGATAAATTTCCGCTGCAAACATAAGATATCCTCACTTAAAAGAGTTACAATTGAAGTTGTGTTTCCCTCAGACAGAACTTTCCCTTATGATAGGCTTCGTAAATGTTATTGTAGAGGAGAAAATTATGTCACGCTGGTTAAAAATTACCCTTATCGCTGTTGCAGTTATTTTTGGCCTGCTGCTCTCAACCATGGCCATTGTTCCTTGGCAAGTAAAGAAACAAGGACAAAGCTGGATAGCTGAAAATACCTCTCGCAACCTGGTTATTGAAAAAGTCTCCTTCAACCCCTTCACCCTGACGCTTGAAATCAACGGGACAAAGCTGACGGAACAAAACAGCGGGCAATCGTTCGTCACTTTTTCAAAGCTGCTGCTCTCTGGAAGCCTACAATCGATCTTCCGGCAAGCGATTGTTCTTGATCGGGTTGAGCTTGACAATCCTTTCATCAATGTCGAATTGCTCGGCAAACAGGAATTCAACTTCTCTGATTTCACCCGTCTGGGGAGCGATAACCCTGAACCGGTCACGACCGAACCAAAAGAACCGCTCCATTTCTCCTTCAATAATATTATTCTCACCAACGGCAAAATCGATTTTACCGATAAAACCACAGAAAAAGAGTCTCAACATCAAATTCGCGAACTCACAGTTACAGTGCCTTTTGTCGGCAACATCCCCTATCTGACAGATGATTATGTCGAACCGATGTTGCGGATGCTCTTAAACGGGGCGGAAGTCAAAGCTCAAGGGAAGCTGAAACCGTTTCAGGATTCGCTGGAGACCAAACTTTATTTGACCCTTGATCATGTTGACTTGGCATTCTACGCATTTCATTCCCCTGTCCCTTTACCGATTGAGGTGAAACAAGGGATTCTCGACGGTGAAATTGACCTCTCCTACCAGATCTCCGCTGCGGAACAACCCCGATTGATGCTTGGTGGTGAGCTGGCCCTCTCTGATATTGACCTGCGTGAACTGGATGGCCGGGAGCTGTTCCGGATGCCAACCATGATCCTCGATCTTGACTGGGCAAACCTCTTCACTCAAGATTTCAATCTGGTCTCTCTCGACATTATTGATCCTGAACTCTATATCGACCGTGATCAATCAGGGCGTTGGAATTTTCAGCGTATCATACCGGCTCAACACGCCGTGGTGGCAGAAGAGCCTAAAAAGGGAGAAGCTCAGAGCTTACCACTGTTGACGATTGAATCTCTGGCTTTAATTGATGCCAAGGTTCATTACCGTGACGCTTTCGTTCCCGGAGGATTCGCCGAAGAGATCAGTGCCATCAATCTAAATTTGGATCACGTCTCCACCCACGCGGGACAACTCACTGCGACCTCACTCAAGTTCAAGACAGGCCGGGACTTCATCACTGAGATCAGTGGTGATCTGGGCATCAATCCAGTCATGGCGGCAATGGATCTACGGGCAGAGAATCTCCCCCTGAAACCTTATTATCCTTACTTGGAAGAGCTCTTCACCGCTCCCATTGAAGGCACTTTCAGTTTGACTGGACAGGTTTTCTATAGCGCTGACGGAAACATCCAGGTTCAACAAGGAAATGTCAATCTCCGCAATTTACGGGTCCCCTTCACTGATACAGACCAGTTCACTCTGGCTAATTTCAGGATCAACAACAGTTCTTTTGATCTGCAGCAACAACTCATCAACCTTGGTGCTATTGAGTTAGACCAGGGAGAGATCAAGGCAACCCGACTGGCCGACGGCAGCTTGTCACCACAACAACTATTACGAGCGCAACCTGAAAAAAAGGCAGCTGTTGACACCGACAACGAAATTGGCGCCCCTTGGAATATTCACGTTGCAAGTGTTGATCTGACAAAGTTCAACCTATTGCTCACTGATCAAAGTTTGGTTAAACAACCACACATTGATATTCCTGACTTCAATTTCCATGCAGAAAATCTCAGCTATCCTGCTGCTGAAAAGAGCCCTTTCACTCTCTCCGCACAAGTTGGCAAAGCAGGTAAGATCCAAATTTCCGGCGCCGCCGTTCACACCCCGCTGCAACTTCAGGCACAAACCACGATGAGCGCATTTCCGCTCGTTCTTCTTAACGATTTTGTTCCAGAAAACCTCAATCTCAGCCTTAAAGATGGTCGCTTCTACTCAACTTTGGCAATCAAACTAGAACAACAGCCAGACAAATTAAGCGGCAGTTTCTCCGGCAAATTAAATATTGAAGATTTTGATTTACGTGATCCGATAGGGAGCGGCGAGCTGCTTGCTTGGGAAAATCTTACCTTTGCCGGGATCAAGGGTGAAATTTCCCCCTTTTCTCTCCACATGACCGATGTGGTCTTGAATGATTATCTCGCCAATATTCAGATCACTCCTGAGGGTCAAGTCAATTTGAGCAGCTTAACGACTGCCCAAACGACCACCGCGACAAAGGAGCCCGACAACAACAGCTCGGCAGAAACCGTTGCCATTGAGGAAAAAGGGCTCTCCGAACCACCGCCGGACATCAGCATTGACGCCCTGACCTTACAGGGTGGCACCGTCTCTTTTATCGACAGACATCTGCCAGAAACTTTTTCGACAACTATGTACAAACTAGGTGGACGGGTGACGGGTTTATCTTCAGCAGAAGAGATGCAAGCTGATGTCGATCTGCGTGGACAACTTGAGAACCATTCGCCGTTGACCATCAGCGGGAAAATCAATCCCTTGAGCCGGGATCTGTACACCGATCTGACGTTCAGTTTTCAAGAGATTGATCTGACTCCAATGACTCCTTACTCAGGAACATACCTGGGCTACGTGATCGACAGAGGAAAACTCTACCTCGATCTGAACTACCAGATTGAACATCAGAAGATCGCAGCGACAAATAAGGTCATGATTGATCAATTTACATTTGGCGACACGGTTCAAAGTGAAAAAGCCACCTCTCTCCCTGTTGCCTTTGCCATCTCTCTACTCAAAGACAGTAACGGTGAGATTCACCTCGACATCCCTGTCTCTGGGGATATGAATGATCCAAACTTCAGTATCAGTGGCGTCATTTTTACGGTGCTCAGAAACCTGCTGGTCAAGGCAGCGACGTCCCCCTTCTCCCTTCTGGCCGCAACTCTGGGTGGGGATGAAGATTTTACCGCCATCAGCTTTGCACCGGGAATAGCCACACTTGACGACAAGCAACAAGGAAAACTTAAAAGCTTAGCTGATATGCTCGCCCAACGGCCGGCATTAATTCTTGAGATCAGCGCCTTTGCCGATAAAAAGCTGGATCCTGAAGGCTATCGTCAAGAACAGTTACGACAAATGTTGGTCAGGACAAAACAACAGAAGTTGGCCGAAGAGGGATCAACTCTGGGCACACAGGAAGAAATCGTCATCAGTGACGCAGAGTATCCAGACATTTTGCTGGCTGTTTATGAAGCAGCTGAGTTCCCGCGCCCCCGCAACTTTATCGGGATGTTAAAGAAGCTGCCGGTTCCAGAAATGGAAAAACTGCTACTGGCAAACATCATTGTCGATGAAGAACAGCTTGAAGAACTGGCGAAGATGCGTGCTATGGTCGTTCGCGATGCTTTAGTTGCCGCGAACGAAGAGATCAAACCACGCCTTTTTCTCAAAAAAGAAGATATCTACCAAGCTCCCAAAGATGGCCCTATCAGCCGGGTAGAATTCAACATCAGCAGTAAATAGAGCAACAGAGGGTTGAATGAAACTTCATTTTTTCAAAGTACTTATGGTTTTCTTGTTCATCGCCACTCCGATAAATAGCTCTGCCGGACTGCAACTTGAAGGATCGTTCACGCAAAGTGGACTACTGTACGGGCATGTCGAACCGGGCACTCAGATCTTTTATGGTGAACGACAATTAAAAGTTTCCCTGGATGGTGACTTTATCCTCGGTTTTGGTCGGGATGCCACACAGCAACAAACCCTCACGCTGGTCACCCCTGATGGCATCACGCAGCAACATCAAATAGAGCTTAAAGAGCGTCAATATAATATCCAGAGAATCAACGGCATTAGCGCACGGATGATGGCTCCAAATGCAGAAGATCTACGCCGTATTCAACAGGAAGCCAACCTGGTTGCACAGGCCCGACAGCAAGACAGCGACCTCCCGCACTTCAAGGATAACTTCAGCTGGCCAATAATCGGCCGTATCAGTGGTATTTATGGAAGCCAGAGGGTTTTCAATGGTGAACCACGCCGTCCCCACTTTGGTATCGATATCGCCGCTCCGACAGGAACTCCAGTTAAAGCCCCTGCCGGAGGGATTGTCACATTGGCCCATCAAGGGATGTTTTTTTCAGGAGCGACGTTGATAATCGATCATGGCCATGGTCTCTCCTCCAGCTTTCTCCATCTGGCTAAAATTCTGGTGCAGAAGGGGGAGAAAGTCTCTCAAGGGCAAACCATTGCGACTGTCGGGGCGACAGGACGGGTAACAGGTCCCCACCTGGATTGGCGGATTAACTGGTTCGATCAACGTCTTGACCCTGCGTTATTGGTCCCACCCATGCCGCAGAAATCGATCTCCGCAGCAAATTAACCGGTCACACCAGAGGAAAACATCAGTAGAGCTTACGCTTTGAAAAGGTCGACCCAAGGACATTAAAAGTATTCTCAACAATAAACAATGCGTGGCCATCAACCGTAAACACAATCTCCTCCAACCGCTTCAATTGAATATTATTAATCACCACCATCAACACTGTTTTCGCTTCGCGGCGATAGGCTCCAACCGCCGGGACCAAAGTTGTCCCAATCTTCAAATGACTCATCACCTGGTCGGCAACTTTTTCAGCCTGGGGCGAGATAATAAAAACCAATTTACGCTGACTGAACAGCGACATGGTATAATCCATGGTCTGTGCAGTAATAAAGACGGCGATCATTGAAGCAATAACCAGATCAGTCGGCATCGAAAAAGCGCAGATCAAATAAAGAAACAGGTTGAAAAAGAACGAAAACTTCCCGATACCCAGGTTATATTTCTGATAGAGGATGATTGCCAGAACATCTGCACCACCATTTGACCCAAGTGAGCGCAAAACAATGCCACTGCCGACACCAAGGACAGCACCAAAGACAATGGCTGCGTAGAGTTGGTTATCAATCTGAATCTGAATGTTGATAAACTGATACGAAAGGGAAACAACCAACATCGACAACCCGCTGTACCAGAGAAAGCGGCGCGAGACAAACAGATAACCGAGAATAAACATCGGAAGATTAAGACATAAATAGAGCAGCCCTGGATTCAACCAATGGGTCTGATAATGAAGCAATGCCGCAATCCCAAAGAGACCACCGGGAATAAATTGGTGAGGAGCCGCAATCCCTTTAAGTACGACTGTTTGCACCAAAGAACCAACAACGATTAATCCGCAGTTCCAAAAAACCGAATAAACAAATTTGCGTTTATTGTCGCCCATACCTTATCCTTCCATGATCCTGACACTTAATTGTTTTTGCAAATACAGCAAAAACTCGGGATTCTGAACCTCGAGATGATCTATGTCAATCGAGATGAGCAAGTTTAATCCATATATATTATAGGGAAAAAAATGGCCCAATTTAAATTGCAATCAGAGTACCGACCCTGCGGCGACCAGCCGTATGCAATCAAAGAGCTGGTCGAGGGGGTTGAGCGTGGCGACCGGCATCAAGTGCTCTTGGGGGTTACTGGCTCAGGCAAAACATTCACCATGGCCAACATGGTGAACCAGTTGCAAAGACCAACCTTGGTGCTGGCACACAATAAAACCCTGGCCGCTCAACTTTATAGTGAATTCAAAGAGTTGTTTCCAGACAATGCCGTCGAATACTTTGTCAGCTATTATGACTATTATCAGCCTGAAGCCTACGTCCCTTCCACCGATACCTTTATTGATAAAGACAGTTCCATCAATGAAGAAATTGATAAGCTACGCCATAGCGCTACCCGATCCCTGCTATCCCGTCGTGATGTTTTAATTGTTGCATCGGTCAGCTGTATCTACGGTCTCGGCTCCCCTGAGGCCTATTACGGCATGTTGGTGAACCTGCGCACAGGAATGGAGCTTGACCGCAACAATTTTCTCCACAATCTAGTAGAAATACAATATCAACGCAACGATGTTGATTTCCATCGGGGGACCTTCCGGGTGCGCGGAGACAGTGTTGAGATCTTTCCTGCCTACGAAGAAAAGCGGGCGCTGCGGATTGAGTTTTTCGGTGACGAGATTGACGCAATCAGCGAAATTGATCCCTTGCGCGGTTCGGTCATCGATCGCCTCGACAGAACAGCAATCTTCCCCGCCAGTCACTATGTAGCCACCAAGCCGACCCTGAAACGGGCTATTACTGAAATTCAGGATGAATTGCAACTCCGAATTCAATTTTTTCAAGAACGAAATATGCTGCTTGAAGCACAACGGATTGAGCAACGTACCCTGTTTGACATCGAGATGATTGAAGAGATGGGCTATTGTCAAGGGATTGAAAATTACTCCCGTTTTTTGGATGGTCGTGAAGTGGGGGAACCTCCAGCGACGCTCCTTTCCTACCTGCCAGATGACGCTCTGATGTTTATCGATGAAAGCCATGTCAGCGTCAGTCAAGTTGGGGCAATGTATCGGGGTGACCGCTCACGCAAGGAGACTCTGACAAAATACGGCTTCCGCCTCCCCAGTGCCCTGGATAATCGGCCTCTGATGTTTGAAGAGTTTCAACAACAGCAACCGCAAACAGTTTATGTCTCTGCAACCCCTGCCGATTACGAGATGGAAAAAGCGCAAGGGGTCTTCGTTGAGCAGGTGATTCGTCCCACCGGACTGCTTGACCCACCTATAGATATTCGCCCGGCGACAGAACAGGTTGATGATCTTATTGATGAGATTCGCATGACAACGGCCAAAGGTTCGCGTGTTCTGGTCACCACCTTGACCAAGCGGATGGCAGAAGACTTAACCAGCTATTTGCAAGAATTGAACATCCGCGTCAATTACCTCCACTCCGATATTGACACCCTTGAGCGCGTGCAAATCATTCGTGCTTTGCGCGAAGGAGAATTTGATGTCCTGATAGGAATCAATCTTTTACGTGAAGGGTTGGACATCCCAGAAGTGGCTCTGGTCGCTATTCTTGATGCAGACAAAGAAGGGTTCCTCCGTTCCACCCGCTCGCTGATCCAAACCTGTGGTCGAGCATCCCGTAACGTCGATGGCCGGGTTATTATGTACGGCGATAAAATTACCAAATCAATGCAGGCTTGCATCGATGAAACTGAACGGCGGCGCACCAAGCAAATAGCCTACAATCAAGAGCATGGGATCACTCCCCAGTCAGTGAAAAAATCTCTGGGTTCATCCCTTGGCGACCTGTCCGCTAAAGATTATATGGATCTCCCTCTCGTTGCTGAATCGGGAGAAGAATACCGCACCCCCAAAGAGATTAAGAAGAAGATCATCGAACTCAAGAAAGAGATGCTCGCTGCCGCCGCAGATCTTGACTTTGAAAAGGCCGCAGAAATACGCGATCAGATGTTATTGTACGAAAAACAAGAACTGGCATTGCGTTAAATCAACCATCGAGCATGTCAGGAGCAGACGAAATTGTTTTGTCACCGATGGAATATTGCGTTTCATTTTCTTTGGACCTCAATAGCTATAGAATTCAACTAAATAGCTATTGAAGAAAATAGTGAATAAAAGTAGAATCCCCAAAGTTTGTTCAGGAGGTAGTTCGTTCGCTGGTGCGGCGCACGGTCTTCAAAACCGATGGGGGGCGTACCCCGTCCCTGGTGTGTTCGATTCACATCTACCTCCGCCAATCCATATAAATCAAAGGGTTATGGTCATTGAGTCCATAGCCTTTTACTTTTTCTACTAGTGCAAAAAACCCTTCCATGACATAATTGGGACAATTTTGGGACACTCGCAGTTTTCCAGGGAGGGGATTTTGGCATCGATCAACAAACGTGGACCATATCAGTGGCAGGTCAAAATCAGACGTCGCGGCTGGCCCAAACAAGCCAAAACATTTGCAACATATGAAGATGCTGCCCGCTGGGCTCGAAAGATTGAATCAAAGATGGATGATGGCGTTTTTGTCTCACGAAAAGAAGCCGAAACAACAACCTTGGACGAAGCCCTTGATCGCTATCTCCGCGAGAAAACCCCTCATAAAAAAGGAGCCGCTCAAGAAACGAACCGCATTAATCTCTTCAAGCGCTCCAATCTCGCCAGTCGCTTTCTTTCGACTATCCGCAGCACCGATATTGCCAAATATCGTGATCAGCGACTAGAGGCAGGGAAGAGCCCTTATACCGTCAACAATGAACTTATCCTCCTGTCCAGCCTCTTCAATGTAGCTCACCGTGAATGGGACATGGAATCTATTGATAATCCGGTTTCAAAGGTCTCCCGCCCGAAACTCCCCTCGGGTCGCGACAGACGCTTAGAACCGGGCGAAGAAGAAAAACTGCTTGGCGCGCTTGGGATAACACTGAGGCCCCTATTCCAACTGGCGCTTGAAACAGCTTTACGACAGAGCGAACTACTAGCCCTGGAATGGAAATATATAAACTTGGCCCGCCAGGTCGCCCACCTACCTGAAACAAAAAACGGTGAAGCCAGAAACATCCCGCTTTCGTCTCATGCCGTGTTGGTCTTAAAGAAATTACCTCGCCGTCTAGATGGAAAAGTCTTTGGTGTCACTGGCGGTCACGTCAGTAGAACGTTTCGAGAGACGTGTGAAACACTGAAAATTGAAAATTTACACTGGCATGACCTGCGACACGAAGCATGCTCCAGATTATTTGAAAAGGGGCTGAACCCCATGGAGGTTGCTAGTATTTCCGGACATAAAACACTACAGATGCTTAAGAGATATACCCACCTTAAAGCCGAGAATCTTGCGGCTAAGTTGGGATAGTGGCTGACGAACACTTGATTGTATTTTTCTGCATGAAATGACACTAGTCTTTTGATATTGACAATCGTGCTATTTCAGGAGATAATCACCCCAACAACGCCCGCTACTTCCTTACGAGGAACGTCAGTGGGCTTTTTATTTTTAGATAGAACCAAGTCCTTCACAGCCATTGCTCAACCTTGATACCTTTTTTATTTATTTAATATTCTGATTTTTTAAAGAGCTTCAAACGGCACAAAGGGAGAGGGACATGGCCTATTCTTTATATAATAAACCATACAGAACCTATGTTGATCTTGTGCAGCACCTCCAAGCAAAAAATCTGACTGTAACCGATACAGCTAAGGCTCAAGAAATACTTAAAAAAATAAACTACTATAGATTCAAAATATACCTGAGACCCTTTCTTGATCAACCTACCAATACTTATCGACAAGGGGCAACTTTTGAACAAGGCCTAGAGCTCTATCGCTTTGATGATGAATTAAGAGACCTAACCTTTAAATTAATTGGAAGGCTAGAAATAAAACTCAGGTCAAGACTGGATCAAACAATTTCAGAACACTTAAATGACCCATTTTGGTATCTAAATAGTTTTATTTTTGAGAATGATTTTAATATGAATTCTATTGCGTCAAAAATTGGCACTAGCTTTCAATTTTCAAGGGATGACTTTACCAACAATTTTAAATCTAAATACTTCAATGAAGCTAATGATGGATTCAAGCACTTGCCCCCCTTCTGGATCGCTGCCGAACTTACAACTTTCGGTACAATTCTAAGCCTCTATAAGGCTATAGATAAAAATAAATTCAACAATCCTCCCCATCTCAATAAACTAGATATTCTCTCAAAAGAATTTGGGGCCAGAAACATTAGAACTTTAAACAGCTGGCTAACTTTGATCCGGGATGTTCGAAATAGATGTGCACACCATTCCAGACTCTGGAACTGCAACTATCGACAACCTGGTGGTGTTTTTGGCATGTTAGATCAGAGGTATCAACCCCGCAATCGAAATCGAATTTATTTGTTTTTTGCAGTACTCCATATCATGTGCAAAAACATCGACATTCCTGCGAACATGAAAGTCAGTCTGCAGGGATTGATCCAAAAGTACCCAGCTGTTGTCCCATATTTACCTTCTATTGGATTCCATCCAGGTTGGGCACTTGATCAGATCTGGAATTAGATGACAATTCCTTCAACCTTAGTCCTGTTCTTGTATGAGGCCAGGAAGTCCCAGCTTTTCTGCAAAACTTTGATTACGCCTATGTGCGCGAGCATGTATTGACGATAGTTTGATAATTTCTATTTGTGCATTTGCAATGGTATTTCTACTAGCATCCATTGATACAATGGAAATATTCGGTCTAATCCAGTCACCATTTACCGTTTCTCAATAATCTCCATCAAGATCAGTAATTGGGTTAATGTTCTCACCAATTAAGCAACAATGAAAACTGCTGATTTTTTGGACAGAATAATTAGCAATTAAATTACAATATTTGGTCAGCTGATTGAGATGATCAGACAAGTCTTCGTTAGGTTCTTTCAACTCTACGAGCAAGCACTTTTCTTCACTCGCATACAAGAATATGTCAGGTCGCTTTGTTAGCTTTAAATTCAAAGATTGTATTAACTCTTCCGGAACATTTGCCAACAATGACTCTCCATCGACAGATTGTATTTGATTTAGAGGTATGTCTGAGCAACCGTCAAAATGGGCCTGTAAAGTAAATTGTGTAAATAGCCCGCCGGTTAAAGTAGCGGCATCCGCCCTTCAAACATAATCGAAAACTGATTCAGTGCCGATCGCCAGTTGCGGATCGGCATTGTCCATTTCTTGGATATATTCTGCAGAGCCAAATACATCAGTTTAATCATCGACTCGTCGTTTGGAAACGAGCCCCGATTCTTCGTCACCTTTCGCAGCGACATATTGACCGACTCAATGGCGTTAGTCGTATAGATCGCCTTGCGGATATCCGGTGGATACGAAAACAGCGGTGTAATTCGTTCCCAGTTGTTCCGCCATGATTTGC
>NZ_FNQN01000015.1 GCF_900107645.1 Desulfuromusa kysingii | reverse complement strand
ATGCAGGAAGCTGGTGCGTGAATTGCTAAGCAAAACAGATATGCTCAAAGCAAGCCCCTTTCGACCATTGCAAACACTGGGAAAGAGTTTGACAAATTGGCTGACTGCTATAGCACGCATGTTCCGTTATTATAAAAGCAATGGGATTGTAGAAGGGTTTCATCGAAAAATGAAATTGATTCAGCGCAGAGCCTACGGATTCAGAAACTTTGAAAATTATCGGTTGCGGGTTAGAGTGTTGTGCGGTTAAAACAGAATAGAAATTTGATCGGTTTAAGTGGCGGGATATTTGTCCATCCCCTTTCTTTGGTGTAGACCCGATATTTGTCCATCCCCTTTCTTTGGTGTAGACCCACAAAAAAAGCAGTGACCGTGTAAGTCACTGCTTTTATTTGATTTATGGTGCCCAGAGACAGAATCGAACTGCCGACACGAGGATTTTCAGTCCTCTGCTCTACCGACTGAGCTATCTGGGCAAAACGAAGCCCGTTTATAGCGAAAGGCGCAGGGACTGTCAAGTGAAAATAGTTGAAACTTATCAATGGATTTTTTACTTGCGCGCTTCGGTGCCCTTGTGTACTCTCTGTGCAGAAAAAAGGATGAATAAAAAATTATGACTATTAACACTTCTTACTTTAGCTTTTCTTTTTGGTTTTTCGGCTTTTTTGGGCCGTCTGCCTTGGGAAGAGGTGCGTGAGAAGGGTTTTAGACTTCAAGTGACACAAACCATGGCAGAGCGGCTGACAGTTCTCCCATGGTTTTTCTATTTTAGATGATGTGAAAATTGAGGCCACCGGGAGATCGGGTGGCCTTTTGCCTTTTCTGCCAAAACGGCAAGGAGGAATTCAAAATGATTATTGTTATGCAAAAAGATGCAGCCAAGTCAGATCTCGAGTCAGTGGAAAAAAAAATCATTGAGCTAGGATATCAGCCTCACATCATCTATGGGGAAACTCGGAATGTTATCGGTGCTGTTGGCGAGGAGCGGGGTAAAGAAAAATTACAGACACTGCAATCAATGTCCGGAGTCGAAAATGTCGTCCCGATTCTCAAGGCTTATAAGCTAGCGAGCCGTGAAGTGCAACCACAGTCAAGCGAAGTCGAAATTGTCCCCGGCTTGACGATTGGCGGGAAAGAATTTGTTGTGGCTGCAGGTCCCTGTGCCGTAGAAGACAGGGATCAGATCTGTGATACTGCTGTGGCGGTTAAACAAGCGGGCGCTCGTTTACTGCGTGGGGGCGCATATAAACCGCGGA
Organism: Desulfuromusa kysingii; assembly: GCF_900107645.1. Lineage (GTDB taxonomy): Bacteria > Desulfobacterota > Desulfuromonadia > Desulfuromonadales > Geopsychrobacteraceae > Desulfuromusa > Desulfuromusa kysingii. The sequence goes on along the minus strand of NZ_FNQN01000015.1, from coordinate 24,443 downwards.
CCAGCCCTTACTCTTTCCAGGGGATGGAAGAAGATGGTTTGAAACTGCTGGCTGAGGCCCGTGAGATAACAGGGTTGCCGATTGTGACCGAGGTGGTCAATCCCCGTGATGTCGAGCTGGTTGCCCGCTATGCGGATGTGATGCAGGTTGGGGCCCGTAATACCCAAAACTTTGCCTTGTTAAAAATGCTTGGACAATTGGACAAGCCAATCCTTCTCAAGCGGGGAATGTCAACAACCATTCAGGAATTTTTGATGAGTGCTGAGTATATTCTCTCCGAAGGTAATCGTCGTGTCATCCTCTGCGAGCGCGGGATTCGGACGTTTGAAACGGCAACGCGGAACACTCTGGATATCTCCGCAGTGCCAGTATTGAAACAACAAACCCATTTGCCAGTCATTATTGACCCCTCTCACGCAACAGGTCATGCCTCCTTGATTGCTCCCATGTCCTATGCTGCGGCCGCTGCTGGTGCCGATGGCTTGATTGTTGAAGTTCACCCTTGTCCTGAAAAAGCGACCAGTGATGGACCGCAGTCGTTACGCCCTGATGATTTCCAGGTGATGATGGATAAGTTACGGGAGTTTGTGAAAGTTGCTGATCGCGAAATGGCTTAATCTTTTGTAGGAGACGCAAAAATGTATTTTGTTCCACTGTCACAATTGGAGAGTGTAGAGTTGCTGATTCATAGTCTCAAGGCAGCAGCCGGCGAGGCCGATTGTAGCACGTGCCCGGCGCGTAAGGTTTGCATGCAGCAGTGCTTGACAATAGCCGATTCCGTTGAACAGATGCTGCAGTCCGGCACCCTTCCACAGATGGGTGATGCTGTTACCGAGGCGCCAGTTTCTGCAACAGAAGAAGATCCTAAACCGCCGTCTCCTGATAGTAAAGGGAAGGGGCGACTTAAGATCGTAAAATAGGCAGGTTTAAAATATCCGGGAAGGAAGATTATGGCAGACAAGGTTTATAATTTTGGTGCCGGCCCAGCAATGTTGCCTGAGCCGGTTATGCAGAAGATTCAGCAGGAATGGCTCAATTTTCAAGGGATGGGGGTTTCGATTATCGAAATCAGCCATCGGTCCAAAGAGTTTGTTGCGGTCCTCAATGAAGCACAATCCCTCTTTCGAGAGTTGACCGGTTTGCCGGATAATTATCGGATCCTCTTTGTTCATGGTGGAGCGCGGATGCAATTTTCGGCCTTACCAATGAACTTGGCCGAACGAGTTCCTTCACGGAAAAGTCTTTATGTCGAGAGTGGTAATTTTGCCAACTTGGCCGCAGAAGAGGCAAAAGCCTTTAGTCATATGGAGATTATCGCCAGTAGTGCTGCGACCAATTTTGACCGGATTCCGAAGATCACCCTCGAAGAGATAAATCAGGATGCCGCTTACCTCCATATTACCAGTAACAATACCATCTATGGCACCCGCTGGAATCAATTCCCACAGACGGGGGATGTTCCGCTGATCGCCGACATGACGTCAGAACTACTTTCACGTCAGATTGACTATAATCAGTTCGGTGTTGTTTATGCGGGGTTGCAAAAAAACCTTGGCCCTTCAGGGATGGCGATGGTGATCATTCGTGAAGATCTGTTAGGCCATGCTTCCCGACAAACGCCAACGCTTTTGAATTACACTCAGTGCGACAAAGACAACTCTCTCACCAATACTACCAATACTTTTGCCATCTATGTGATCAAATTAGTGCTTGAGTGGCTCAAGGAACAGGGTGGAGTGAAAGCAATTGAAAAACTAAACAAACAGAAATCTGCACGACTCTATCAGGTGATAGATAACACTGATTTCTATCACGGAATTGCTCAACCAGAATTCCGTTCAATCATGAATGTGTCATTCAAGCTGGCAACTGAAGAGCTGGAAAACAAATTTTTACAAGCAGCCGGAGCAATTGGATTATATGCCTTGAAAGGGCATCGAAAGGTTGGCGGTGTACGGGCTTCAATCTATAATCCAATGCCCATGGCCGGAGTGGAAAAGCTGGCAAACTTTATGACGGAGTTTGAACGGCAGAACCGCTAAGGATTGTCGAAAAAATTTACATAAAAGGGTCTGTGCAGGTCAAGCTGTCCGGGCCCTTTTGTGTAAAAAAAACCGACAATCGACGATTATCCGCTAAAAGCACCAATATACTCGGGGGATTGAAAATTAAAAGTGACTTTTTTTGTTATCATTTGAGGCCTGTAAGCCTCTATAGATAAAGGGGAAATATTTGGCTCACTAAAATATTCTGACTGTGTCGTTTGTCGGTTAAAAAATTTGGCTTTCTCCTTGCTATTGAAATTAGTATGAATTGATTGAAAAGGAGAAACAAAATGAAAAAAATTAGTCTGATTATAATCGCATTGACTTTTGCTTTAGTAAGCAGTGCTTATGCTTACCCCGTGGCACAAAATGACGAAATCGTTTTAACCCATACCACTGTTGGTGGCGGGTATTATGACAATGGTTGGTACGGTGGCGGTGATTTTGGTGTAAGTCTCAATGCTGATAGGAACAATATATTATTTACGACTTTCTGTCTTGAATACGATGTTGAGATGGCGTTGAATACTCCATATCGTGTATCAAGTATCTCTGATTCTGTTGAACGCCAGGGAACTGATCGCCTTTTAAGTGGCGCGACTAAATGGTTATTTTGGAATTTTAATCAAGGAACCTTGTCTGGCTTTAACTATGTTCAGGATGATGTAAAGGCATTACAGGAAGCTATCTGGGCATCTGAGGGATATAGCGTCTCCTTATCTGGTTTGGCTGGCAATCTTTATACTTCAGGCGTCGCCAATGCGTCACAGGGAGATGCTTATAAAGTGAAAGTTATGAACCTTGTTGATGCTAACGGTGTTAACGTACAGTCTCAACTCATTGCTGCCGCCCCTGTTCCCGAACCAGCAACAATGGTTCTCTTAGGTTCCGGTCTGGTTGGCTTGGCTCTCTACAGAAGAAAAATGAAGAAGTAATTTCTTCAGAATAAATAATCTTAAAAAGGCAGGACCAATTGAATGGTTCTGCCTTTTTTATTGGGATTGGATTCAGCAGAAAAGATGAAACGCCAACAATCGGAAGCAATCGTCCTGCGGACAAAAAAAGCCACCTTAAGATTTTAAAGGTGACTTTGAATTATTTACATAGCTGCGGTTGGAATAAGTCAGGCAATAGGCAGCGGTGCTTCAGTAAAATGCTGAATGAATTTTTCAAGTTTACTGAGTTGTGCAGGCTCTAGTTCTTCAAAGCGGATGCTCCCCCGGCGGATCGGAACCATGTTGTCACGCAAGCGATAATCAGAAATCGTCTTGATAGGGATGTCATCAACAATCAATTGATCATTATGATACAGGCTGACCTTTCTAATCTCAGCACGATTGAGTTTCTGGCCAAGATAACGGAAAGAAAGCCCCCCCTCACTGATATCCATAATGTGGTATGGAAGGGATTCGGGCCCACGATTGACAAGAACCAGCGCACGGTCTGTTGCTTTAAAGCGCTGATAAGATCTAACCGGGCTGTATTTGATACGACTTTCCATTTGAGCTCTCCTATCTGTGGATCAAGAACCCCCTCCACCAATAAAGGCGCAAACATGGACATTATCTCATAACTGACCTGTGACTGCAAATATTATGCCTCGGCAATAAAGCATCAAGTGAGCGACAGAGCGCTGCTTTCGGGTAAAGCGTAACCGGCTGAAATACTGATTTATTCTCTATTACATTCATCTTTTGAGCTTCACATTGTAAGAAAAACCCTTTAGGTTGATAGAATCAACGATGTCTCTATTCACCCTAAGTGTCGATTTTTCTTACATTTTGAGAAAGATGAAACTCTTGCACAGAAAGCGACAATACTTACTCAGCTTACTGGCTCTTCTCGCCGCGGTTTTCTTGTTTGTTGGCGGACCGGGGCCAGATTCATTACGGAGCTTTCGCTTCATTTGGGGAATGGGGCACTTATTCTGCTTTGCCCTTTGGGCATACCTTTATGTTTGTTGGCGAACCCCCCTCTCCTTTAAACGTTCCTTACTGGAAATTTTTCTGTTTGCCACTTTGTTTGGTGCACTCAGTGAGTTGATTCAATCTCAAATTGGTCGTGAGGCAGCTTGGTCAGACTTGGGGAATGACATTGTCGGGGCACTGGCGGGGTTATGCTTTTTTGCTGAATCAAGAAAAACCATCGCCAAATGGCAATTAAAAGCACTACAAATCCCCCTTCTTCTCCTGGTCTTATGGATACTATTGCCAGTCGGTAAGGTCATTGTGGATGATCTGATCAGCTGGAGACAATTCCCACTCTTGTCTGGTTTTGAGACACCGCTTGAGAAGACCCGCTGGGGGACAGGTGCCCGTCATGAAATCAGTCAAAGTGTCGCTTTTTCAGGGCGGTCTTCGTTGCGGATTAAACTGACAACACAGCGGTATTCAGGGCTGGGGCTGAAGGACTTCCCCCATGACTGGAGGGGCTACAGGACGATATCCCTGCAGGTGTTTAACCCTGACGAAGAAAAGTTAACCCTCCATTTCAGAATCCACGACCAGCAACACCGCCAATACCAGAATGCGTATAGTGACCGGTTTAACACCAGCTTTGCCATCAACCCCGGCTGGAATCACCTCCAAGTCCCTTTAGAGACAGTCGCACATGCCCCTAAAGATCGTCTCATGGATATGGGCCATATCGCTGGTATGGGGTTATTTGTTGGCAAACTGAGTCGTCCTCGTACGATCTACCTTGATGAGGTGAGACTGCTCCCGTAGCTCACAGGTTGTTCGACATTGACATGTCTGCGCTATGGTCTTAAAATCCCTGCGCTTAGGTACGTTGTCCTGTAAATGATAGAGAGGTCCATAAGATGAAAGTCCTGATTACCGATGAAATTTCCGATAATGGTCTGTTGCCACTGACTGAAGACCCCCGTATCCATATCGATAAAAAGTTGGGTTTGTCAATTCCTGAACTGCATAAGATTATCGGTGGTTATGAAGCTATTATCACCCGCAGTGGCACACTGGTCGACAAGGCGCTGTTAGATTGTGCTGACAATCTGAAGATTGTAGCCCGTGCTGGAGTAGGAATCGACAATGTCGATGTCGACGCAGCTAGCAGTAAAGGGATCATTGTTGTTAATGCTCCCTATGGCAACGTCAATTCAGCGGCCGAACATACCATGGCCATTATGCTCTCCCTGTTTCGCAATGTCCCCATGGCAAACACCAGTCTCAAGGGGGGCGACTGGAAACGTGCTCTCTTTACCGGTTGTGAACTGAAGGGTAAAACCGTCGGCATTATTGGCCTGGGTAAAGTTGGAGGCCGGGTGGCACGAAGATGTCGGGCTTTTGAAGCAGAAGTCATCACTTACGATCCCTATATCTCTGAGAAACGTGCCGATGATTTTGGGGTCAAGCTGCAACCGCTTGAAGATATCATCCGCTTTTCTGATGTCATTACTGTCCATACTCCCCTCAATGATGAAACACGTAACATTATTTCGTCCGACAGCTTTAAAGGAATGAAGGACGGGGTCGTCATCATTAATTGTGCCCGTGGTGGTATTATTAACGAAGCCGCTATGCTTGAGGCTTTAGAGAGCGGAAAATGTGCTGGGGCCGCATTTGATGTCTGGAGCCAAGAGCCCCCCAAGACCGATGTTCTGCAAAAATTGATCGCCCATCCGAAGATGCTGGTGACCCCACATCTTGGTGCCAATACCTTTGAGGCGCAGAAGAATGTTGCCGTTGATGTCAGCAAAGAGATTGTTAACTATGTCGATGGACGCCCTCTGGAGAATGCGGTGAATATTCCCCGTTTTGATCCTGACCAAATGGAGCACATGAAACCTTTTATGCAGCTGGTTTCCATCCTTGGCGACTTTATCTCTCAACTGGCACCACCAAACCCCAACAAGGTCACCTTTACTTATAATGGACAGCTGGCACGGTTCGACTGTGCCCCTTTAAGCGTCTCGGGCTTGGCCGCACTATTAAATCACTGCACTGATCAAGAGGTGAATATGGTCAATGCCAGTTTGATCGCTCGGGAAATGGGGATCGAGGTTGAATCAATCCGTTCAACGGAAACAGATTCCTTCTCCAGCCTGATTACTCTCAGCCTTGAAAGTGCGCAGGGACGCCGGACGATTGCCGGAACCTTGTTTGAGGGGACTCCGAAGATCGTCAAGATGCGTGACTATGCTATCGACTTCCGTCCCGAAAAGGATATGCTGGTGATAAATTATCAGGATCGTTCCGGGTTGATCGGGAAAATTGGCACCGTCCTAGGTGAGGCGGATGTCAATATCGGGAATATGAGCCTGGGGCGGCAAGAAAAAGCTGGAGAGGCGATGGTAGTATTTTCAGTTGACTCTCCAGTGGATGAGGAAACGCTGCAAAAGGTAAGTGAAGCCGTCAGTCCAAAATTCATCAAAGCGGTTCATCTTGACCAAGTGTAACAGTTTATAAACGCTATTCTTTTAAAGGCGGCCTCGGGGCCGCCTTTATTAATTCCTATGCGGCAAACAGAGGGAGCCCACAAGGGGGAATCAGACCCCGTGCTTCGGCTCGACTGAGGAGACCCTCAACCGCTTGAATCCCCTCATCACCCAAATCGATGGAGAAAGTGTTGACATAAAGGTCAATGTGACGACGGATGACGCTGTCATCCAGCTCCTGAGCATGCTGCTTAATATAGATTTGTGGCTCATTGGCATGGGCATAAGCGTACTCAATGCTCTGCCGCAGGGCGGTGTCAACCTGATTGATCAGTTCTGCCCCTAAGCTCCTTTTCGCGAGAATTCCCCCGAGCGGAATGGGATACCCTGTCTCCTCCTCCCACCATTGTCCCAAATCGAGAACCTGTGTCAGTCCATGTTGTGGATAAGTAAAGCGGGATTCATGGATGATCACACCCGCATCCACCTTCCCCTGTGTGACCGCTGTCATAATCTGATCAAACGGCAGAATCAAAACATCTTCAAAACCTTCCGAATGCAGCTGAAGGAGTAGATTGGCGGTTGTGAGGCGACCAGGAATAGCGATCTTTTTACCCCGCAGCTCTGCCATCGTCGTATGATCTCTGGCGACTATCAAGGGACCGCATCCCCGTCCAAGTGCGCCACCACTATGGAGTAAAGCGTAATCATGACGCAGATGACCGAAAGCGTGGTAAGAAATTTTGGTCAGATCGAGCTGCCCCTGTAATGCCAGCTGATTCAAAGTTTCGACATCTTCCAGTTGCTCAATAAACTGTATTTTCGGACAGGGAACCTTTCCATGAATCAAGCCATAGAAAATGAATGTATCGTTCGGACAAGGTGAATAGCCCAGATGTAATTGCTGCATGATTCTTGCTCCTACTATTATTATCTGTCAGGCCAACGCTGCAGTAACTTCAGAATAGCTGACTGCGCCGCTGCCGAACCGCGGACAACGTCCCATTGTTCTGGATCGCGGGTTCCGGTCGGGTTGGAAATACCCCGCAATTCCAGCAGCGGGATATTGAACTCTGAGCAGACTTGTGCCGCCGCAGCCCCCTCCATATTTTCACAAATCCCTTTTGTCCGCAGTTGTAAATCCAGACTTGCAGCGGGAGTACCACTGCAACAATTGACGCTGACGAAGGGACCACAGGCGACCTCCTCAAGGCTCAGTTGCGCCCAGCGGCAAAGTTCCGGATCGAGAGGAATGGATTGTTTTATCGCTGGTGCCAGTTGCTTGTCTTGGGGAATATTGAGGTGTGACAGGGGGATAAATGTGTCAGTGGTGACGACTCCCAGGTCTCCAAAAATTTCAACATCAGCCAAAGCCAGATCCCCAACCCGAAGGCCACTGTCCGGGTAAGATCCGCCACAACCACAGAGAAAAACAGCCAAAGGGGTGTGAACACTCAGGATTCTCGTTAACTGGAGTGCCATGTTGACCTGACCGATTCCCCCATGACAAAGGAGGACCTGCTGCCCTTCCAATTCTCCCGCAATTATTTTGATTGATCCGCATGAGAGATGTTCTGTGTTGGTCATAGTTTGACGCAAGAGATTTGTTTCTAGAGGAGTGGCTGCAAGAATCAGTAACATATCAACCCTTAAACCAACCATGTCGAATCAGATCACGGCGCAAGTCGCTGCCTTGATTACGGACCATGCCATGATACCAGAAGCGATTTTTTGTCAAGGTGATGTCCGTAGGGGGATCAAGACGTTTGCGGCGGTCTATGAGGATTTTCTTGAAAGCCATATCCGGTTCAGAAATGATCGACATGATTTTATCCGCTAAAGCTTTCGGTGCCATCTCGATAACGAGCTGAATGGCATCACGAATCACCAGCCCCTGCCTATATTCCCAGAGGTCTCCATCAAAGGTATGTTCGCACTCCGTAACAAAATCGCTCCAGTCCAGCAATAACCCGCCGAATTCAACCTCAGCCAGGTCATGACCAGGAAGTTCTGATTTGATGAGCGCTTCAATCTGTTCCTGTTCTTTGCGGGTGAGAAAAAACGAGAGACCTTCTTCCACTTGATACATGTCAAGTTGTTCAATCAGCTCGCGACAAAAAAGGCTGGCATCAAGATCGCGGTTATTGACACAAAGAAGCGATTCTGGAAGTTGTTCTGCGGGAAGCGCCAACAAAGAGAGATGGTCATGTCCATAATCGGCAGGGAGGACCAAGGCATTATGATATGGGATCTGGTACTGGCAAAATAAATGACTCAATCGTAAATGGTTGTCAGTAAAAAAAGAGAGAACCTTCTCCTCAGAATAAAAGAATTCCAGCCCCATCCGGTTATTCGCAATGCCAAACCCAACAAAACCGTCATGAATCATGCGGGAAAGATACGGGGTAATCGTTTTGAGAATAGAAGGGGTAGCAAGATATGGTGAGTAATAGACGGATGGAATTAAGCGCGGCTCCTCTCTGCTCGAACGTAACGCAATAGTTTCATCTGGATAGTATTCAAGAATAAAAAAAGACTCGTCAGAAAGAAAGCGCGAGAAATGGTTAAAAAGAGTTTCAATTTTTCCAACATCTGCAACTGCTGTGAAACGATACGCGCTATCACAATCTTCCAAAAGAGAGTAGTCATACCCTTCAAACGGTTGAGATTTGCCATCGCCGTCTTGCCAGCGACGAATTCCCGCAGGGAGATTAAGTCGGTTTGCCAAATCAGGTGCCTTTCAGGTAACGCGATTCATAATGTAATGATAAGTAGATGATTTCTGCTGACAAGTCAATAAAGTGAAATTTGTTTGCAAAATTAAATGAGGGAATTTTTAAAAACAAATGATTAGTTTCTTGATATGAGTCTTTTTAAATGTTATACACACTCCTTGAGTTATTTAAAACTAAAAGGAGTGCCACATGCTTGGTCCCCAATCATCGCTGGTTATGTATGACGAAGAGTACCAGCAGATTCTGCTTTTATTAGAAAGATTGTTGCGTGAATCAAATTCAAAGGTTATTTTTCTCGTTGATAAAAATGGCCAACTTATTGCTGCAACAGGTGAAACAGCAAATCTTGACACGACCAGCCTCGCATCCTTGACTGCGGGAAATATTGCCGCAACAGGGGGACTCGCTAAGCTGATAGGTGAAAAAGAATTTTCAATTCTTTTTCATGAAGGCGAGAAGGACAATATCCATATTTCCATCATTGGTGGACGGGTTATTCTTGTGGTCATTTTTGATCAACGGAGTTCCCTTGGACTTGTACGTTTAAGGGTCAAGAAAGCAAGCCGGGATCTTGGCCTCGTCCTTGAAGACTTAGTCAGCAAAACCAAGCAGGAGGCCGTCTCAACCGATACTCCCAGCCCATTTGCTGAAATCACAGATGATGATATTGACAATCTTTTCAACTAATTGGGGTTTAGTAGATGTCCTTTATAAATTATGCATCGCGCGAGATAAACTGTAAAATCGTCTATTATGGTCCAGGCCTTTGCGGAAAAACGACCAATTTACAGTTCATCTACAATAAGACGGCAGAAGAATCTAAAGGGAAAATGATCTCCTTAGCCACAGAGACCGAGCGGACGCTTTTCTTTGACTTTTTACCTTTGGCGCTTGGAGAAATCCGCGGCTTTAAAACCCGTTTTCACCTCTACACTGTTCCCGGTCAGGTCTTTTATGATGCCTCCCGTAAATTGATCCTTAAAGGGGTCGATGGGGTTGTTTTTGTCGCCGACTCTCAGGAAGAACGGTTCGACGCCAACATAGAAAGTCTGGAAAACCTAAAAGATAATCTTGAGGAGCAGGGATTTGACCTTGAAAAAATCCCCTTTGTTATCCAATACAACAAGCGGGATCTCCCCAACGTCAGCTCCGTTGAAGAATTGAGCAAATTGCTAAACCCTCGTAAAGTCCCAGAGTTAGAGGGCTGCGCCATGAGTGGAGAAGGTGTTTTTGAAACCCTCAAAGCGGTTGCTAAACTGGTTCTCAATGATCTGAAAAAAGGTGGCTAACAAAGCCCTATAAAAAAGGCTTGACAGGGCTGGGGCAATTTCTTATATTTCCCCACCGCAACACACTATTCCCTTTTAGCTCAGTTGGTAGAGCATCTGACTGTTAATCAGATTGTCGCTGGTTCGAGCCCAGCAAAGGGAGCCATACAACACCAAAGGTGGGCACTCCAGGGGAGTTGCCTGCCTTTGTTTTTTCTAAAGCCCCAACCAGAGCCGCATAACTCCCCGTGATGCGGACTTCTTTTCCATCTACTACAATTTCTTTGATGAGCAGTTTGAGGTAATTTTTGCCAAAATTTGATGAGCTATCCATCAGCTTGGTTTTCAGTGATTTACGAAAAAGATCGACGTTTTTTGGTCCGAGTTGATCAAGTTCTGATTCACTCTCTTTTATTGTCCTCGCCATTTCAGCTAAAATTTCGCGCCGTTTAAATTGTCTGTTCTGTGTCCGCTCTTTCAATGTTTCATCTAGGGTAATCTGACCCTTTTCTACTGCATCATAGAGCCGACTAAGTGACTCTTCTATCTGAGCAAGTTCCTTTTTCAGAGCCATCAGTGTTGTATCGTGCTTTGATTTTGATTCTTTTAGTTGAGATTGCAGCATCTTGAGCATCTCAGAAACCCTTGCTCGGGAGAAAATTTTTTCTGATACTGACTCAAGGATGAACCTATCTAGTGTTTCAACTGGAATGTTTGGATTTTTGCAAGCATGCTTGTCTTGATTTATGCGTGTTGTACATTTGTAGTAGCGATATTTCCCGCCTTTACCTGTTGCTATTGTCATGCTTGCGCCACAGGTACATTTTAATAATCCAGTTAGCAACGTTGGCGAATTCGTGACGCGTGGAGGAGTTTTAGAGGGTGCCCTTTCTGCGATAAGCTTTTGAACGCGTTCGAAATCGTCCCTTTCAATAATCGATGGGATCGGAGTCAAAACCCACTCTTCTTTGGGTTTGGTTTCCTTGGCTTTGGTATCGAATTTGTTGAAATAGTATTCACCGTGGTACGCAGAGTTTTTAAGTATATGAAGGATAGTCGCACTACTCCATTTTTTCCCACGATGTGTTTCTCCTTGGTTATTTAGATGACAGGCAATACCAGAACCACCAAGCGTTTGTCCACGATGACCATGAAGGTACATTCTGAAAATTTTTGTAACGATTACGCTCTCTTTATCATCTATTTGAAGCTTTTTTTTCTTGCCGTTCCTTCCGGGGTGTTCTGTTTCAACAGCTTTATAACCATAAGGAGGTTTTGCCCCATTAAAAAAACCCTGACGTGCATTTTCCTTCATCGCCCTAAGTGTGTGCTTACTGTTTTCGTTACTCTGGTGCTCGTCAAATATACTTAACATTTGCTCAAACAGCTGACCATTGGGATCGTCTGTGGTTTGTTGAGTTATGGATATTACTTTGATCCCATATTTTTTCAGTTTCCGTTTATAATATGCGGAAAGAAATGAATCCCTAAAAAACCGCGAAAAGCTGTGTATGATGATGACGTTGAAGGGAGATGGTTTAACACAAGCATCGGCAATCATCTTCTGGAATACTGGCCGTCGGTCATCTGTGGCAGATGCCCCTGGTTCTGTATATTCTCCAGTAACAGAATAGCCCTGACGCTTGCACCAGCTTCTCATTTGACCTAGTTGATCAGGAATTGAGAGGTCTTTTTCTGCTTGTTTTGTGGTTGAAACGCGTGCGTACAGGGCGACATTCATTTTTTCTACTCCATTAGTCCGATTCTTGAGCCATGACTTCCAATATGTCAGTTAAGTGTGTCTGAATAAGTCGTATTTCTTCCTGGAAATGCCACTCCAGTCCCTCAAAAGATTCAGGTAATAAGTGGTCATCATTGTTGTTGGGATTATTCACTCATGGGGCACCTCCTCCTTCGCATGATTTATTCCTGCCCGTTCCGTTTTTTTGTCTTCCAAATTTGCTCTAAATCCTTATTCAGTCCATTATTCCCAAATTCGTCCAGAGCTATCTTGCGAAAAGCTTGGTATTGATTCTGTGGGAGTGCCGTTTCTGCGACATAAAGTATCCGAGTTAGTCTTTTAGCTATTAGTTTTTGTAGGGTCTCTTGTTCTGTCATTATCTGAATCTCCTTTGTTGAGTTCCATTATGGAGACTTTTTTTTCATTGATAGATCTGAAAAACACGGAAAAGTGACCTTTTTCGTATTGTTCTCATTTTGTTTAATTCTATTGATAAGTGCCGTCGGGTGGTTTGTTTCTGAAGGTGTTTTAGTTTTTCTTTGCCGGGGCAGGAGACAGGGGGGGGCGAGTCATGCAGATGTCCTGCCCTGATGTGGTTCAATGATTTCAGACACCAATATGCGTGCTATAGTCAGGCACAGCCGGGAGCTGGACACTAACCGACCTTCTTAGGGGAGGGGGAGAGCAGATCGGTCGCTACAAAGTCCGCCGTTTGATGACGGAAGCTGAACTTGTTAGCAAGCAACCACAGCCAAAAACCCATAGGGCTGAGCAGAGAGAACGGCCCAACATTCCCAATCGACTGAAGCGGGAATTTGATGTGCCACAACCTGATTGTGTCTGGTGCGGCGATATTACCTATATCTGGGCTGGCAAGGGTTGGATCTATCTTGCCGTCGTACTGGATCTGTGTACTCGAAGAATCGTCGGATGGCACCTCTCGAAAACCATGGATGCAGGATTGGTCGTAGCAGCTCTGGATAAAGCCTATCAATTACGAGGAAAGCCACAAAATATAATTTTCCATTCAGATCAAGACAGTCAGTATGCCAGTGTGATCTTTCAGCAACGAATGTGGCGCTACAAAATGAAACAGAGTATGAGTCGACGAGGTAATTGTTGGGACAACGCTCCAATGGAACGAGTTTTCCGCAGCTTAAAAAGTGAATGGGTTCCCAAAGGGGGATACCAATCCTTTATTGACGCCCGGAAAGATATCGGCAGTTATTTGATGGGATATTACAATTACGTGCGACCATCAATGGAACCATGGGCAATCGCCAGTAACTGCGGAAGAAAACCTTAAATCTGTGTCCGATATTTGTTGACCACTACACGTATGCAAAATTAAGAAAAGATACAGAATCTTATTTGTTTATTTAGGTTTTAGGAATATCGCGTAGAAAGAGTACCGCGGCGTGTCGATTGACCTGTTTACGAGCTATATTTAGACCTATGGAGGAAAATGGATATGAAATCAGCGAATCTTCACTTCAGTCCTTGTAATTGGCTTGTGGCAGAAAATTAAAATGTCGATAATCGCATCATTCAGTGAATCCCTTCGATTTCATGTCTACCTTCTGCTTGAGGGGAATTAGACTGAAATTACTACTTTTGTAATAGGTCGTTTTTTTAAGGGATTATGTGGCTCAATTTTCAATACATTTATGATGCACAATCACCCTTCACATAAAAAGTTCAAAAAAGAGGTTTCCCCAAACTATTATCTCTTTGGGGAATCTTGAAATTCCCAAAGAGTAATTTCGCCACCATTTTTGCTATTTTCTCTTGGGGGAAAACTATTTTTTCCCCCAAGTTAACCTTAGGGGAAGTACTAAGAAAAATCATTTTTTGAAATTCTCTTGGGGGAAAATTTTTATTTCCCCTAAGGATTACTTAGGGGAAGCATTAAGAAATTGAAAATAAGCTAAAAAAAGCGTTTTTTGCTGCTTCATTGGTAGTTTTATATAAAACATGCAAGATTCTCTTGGGGGAAATCCTCACCCTCCCCATAGTTAATACTTAGGGGAATTCCGACAAATAGAAATTTGTTAAAATTGCTACTTGATTCATTTTGGGGACAAATCCTTCTTAAAATCCTCTTTGGGGAAAACTTTTACCTCCCCTAAGTATTACTTGGGGGAAGTAGCAGGATAATCCCCCCGTTTGTAACGGGGCTCAGAAGTAGAAATTATACAACTAACTTCTGACGCCATATTGGGTCTCTCGTGGTTATATGGACACAGCCATTTTGTCGTACAACCTTAAACGTCACTAATCGTATTAAACAGATAAAGAACAAGTTAACCTTGGCGTCCTGCCGATGCCATTAAGCGAGCAACGCAGTTTTACTCGCAGTTTAACCGGTTTCTCATAAATCCTCATGCATGTCTCACCAAGACAGGGCTTGTCCAGGTCAGACGTATGTCTCTGATGATCAACGGAGCACTACTGGTTCCTGATAACTCAGATTATGGTCCTGTCATGACAACAGATGACATGACATTGCTGGGAAAAATTTGTCGAGTATTCGATCTTTTGAAATGTAAAATTTACAAAATTCTTCCGATCGAAAATCTAAAGGACATTTGACTTCCACTTTTGAAGAGATATTTGCAAAACGGGTGGTTTTGAGACCATATGATCCACAACAAAGATCGGGGGGGATGTCAGAAATTCTAAGTTTTGAAACTGGTTGTCAGAGGTGTGTCTTACTTTGCAGGGGTATTAAGAATTTCGCAATTTAGCCTATCTGAGCACTCCAAAACAATGCAGGGCGATTAATCAGACACTCACGACTTGATAATGCCGCTGGGTCAACCTTGAAAAAAAAACTGCTTCGACTACACTTCAGGTAATGAAACTGATCTCCAGACCGACCGTTCGGGGCGAATGCCCCAATCCCCTAAAAATGATTCCTTATCAATTGATACTGCATTTAAGGAGAAATCATCATGACCGCACCCTTTAATTACAATACTTATGATTCGCTACCCAAAGCACCCTTGTTTTACGTTGCATCCACAGATATTGAGGATGGTGGCACAATGCCGCCACCGCAATTAAGTAAGGCGTTCGGTGTTGATGGCGGTGAAGATATTTCACCCTCACTCAGTTGGTCAGGCTTTCCAGAAGGTACAAAGTCCTTCGTAGTAACCTGCTACGATCCGGATGCGCCAACGGTCAGTGGCTTTTGGCACTGGACTGTTTACAATATACCCGCCTCTATTACCTCTTTAGCCACTGGCGCTGGCAACCCTGATGGCTTGTTACTTCCTGCAGGCGCAAAAATGCTAAAAAGTGATGCAGGTTTTGCCGGCTTCTGTGGCGCAGCACCACCACCCGGGCACGGCAAGCATCGCTATATTTTCTGCGTTTCTGCCTTGCCCGTTGAGACGCTACCAATTAATGCTGAGACCACACCTGCAGTTTGCCAATTTAATATGTTTGGTGCGGGTGTATTAGGCAGGGCCTTTTTAACTGCACATTTTGGGCGTTGATTATTCAAGAACATTAGTGGAGGTGTAGATGTAAATGTTCTCCTGCCAGGATAGCTGGTTCTGCACCTCCTGTTTTGGGAACGACCGAGGAGATTTAAGTGGATTACACAATTACTAAAGTATCAATAGAAAATGAGTTTAAAGTCTGCCCATCTTGCCAATATAAAAATGGTTTTCATTCAATGTTCAAAAAAGAGGGGGAGATAATGAAATGTTTATATATATGCCCCTCCTGTCACAATGTTTTTGATATAGGGCACACTGTAAATCTGTAGTAGTCTGGAGCTCGCAAACCACCATCAATCAGACACGAAAAACCCTCGGACAGCAGGTTGGGGGTTTTCAGATTTATCAGAAATTGTAAGAAAATACGGAATAGCTTTTCAGTGGTCACTAAAATCTAAAAGGACAAAATGGCAAACACTATCCCCCTTTTGACTTGAGTGACGAACCGAGCTACATTAAGGTCTGTTTTTAAAGTGTTGGTTTCTTGGAGGTGGGGATGGTCGCTGCGCTCAAAACTTAAAACTCATACAAGTGTTAATCGCTGCTGTCGGCATCTCGCTGACCAGCGATTTTTTTGTTTTCAGCTCCAGTTTTGAATTGTCTACTTCTGGGGAAGCTTACGCAAAGAGTGAATGTCTTCATGAATAAAGCAGTAGGGAGCATAGACAAAGTCAGAGTATCACGCGCTGGGCACACCTTCCACGAACGGTGGGCGGCACGGCGTGCGCTACAGCTTGTGTTTCCCAAAGACAATCTCTTCGCAATAGTTATCGAGGGCCTCTCTCCGAACGAGCAACTGAATTTGGGACAAGAGGCAGAGGATATTGCCGACCTTACTCTCTTCTATGGTAATGGCAACACTTTCGAGACCTGCACCGCCCAGCAGATTTTGCAGTTCAAATACAAGGAAGCTGCCGAGCCCGTCACATCATCCTATCTGAAGAAAACGATCAAGAAATTCGCCGCAACACTGCGAGCTTTCAGGTCCAGTGTTTCGGATGAGGACATTGCGAAGAAGCTGTCATTTGGGTTCGTGACGAATGCGGAATTCTCGGGTAATCTTTGGGATGCCATCGCTTGCTTGAAATCGCGTCGCCCACCGGAGTCCAATAGCACCGAAATGCAACTTGAGTACCTCAAGATCTGGTGTAAGGAAGAGAAGGTCGAAGCGGAGGATATTTTTCCCCTCATCGAGTTTCGTGCTGCAACAAATGATTTGCCGGCACAGAACCGATCCTTGCGAAGAACAATCAGTGATTGGTCGGCTGACTCGACTGGACAGGCGGCAAAAAGACTATTCGCCCTGGTGGAACTTGTCCGCGAGAAGGCACAAATAGAGGGTCAGGGCAAGAATTCTATTAGGCGTGAAGATGTTCTCGATGCACTTGAATGTGATGAGGATCAATTATTTCCTGCAGATACGAGATTCGTGGATGTTGGTGATGTCGTTGAGCGCAGTGCCCTGCAAGATGTCAAAGACGAGATAAAAGCCAGCAATATCCCTGTATTTCTCCATGCTGACGGTGGTGTCGGCAAAACAGTTTTCATCCAGAGCCTGGCGATACATCTTATAGATATCTTCGATGTCGTCGTATTCGATTGCTTCGGCGGCGGCGCATATCGCTCCGAGGTCCAAGCACGTCACATGCCAAAGGTTGGCTTGCTACAAATCATAAATGAACTTGCGTCACGCGGGCTCTGCGATCCACTTCTTCCAACCGACAGCGATCAGTATGGCCTAATCGAAGTCGCCCGCAGGCGTCTCAAACAAGCGAGTAAGGCCGTCCAAAATCAATCTGCAATGCAAGGTCTGCTGATTGTTTTGGATGCTGCAGACAATGCACAACTTGAAGCCAATGCAAGGCATGAAGCTGCCTTCCCCCGGCTTCTGCTTGCATCGCTTAGCGAGGAGCCTATCGACGGTGTGAAGCTTTTGTTAACTGCGCGTTCCCATAGGATGGATGACGTTATTGGGAAGAGCCAGACGAAACACATTAGACTCGAACCGTTCACTGAGGAAGAAACTCGGCGGTTTCTTGAGGCTAGGCGCGCAAACATCTCCGATGTGGAATTTTCTACTGCGCTCGTTCGTTCACGAGGCAACGCGCGGGTCCTTGAATACCTTGTCGAAAGTTGGGACACGAATGTGTCCGGCAATGCGCCGCAGACCGAAATATCGGTCGAAGAATTGATATCAGAGAAATGTAAGAAAATATTCCGCGACTTACACACTGCAGGTTGGAACGATATTGAAATTCGCGAATTTTTTGCTGCCCTATCACTTCTGCCTCCGCCCATTCCGTTGACAGAACTAGCCAAGGCGTTGAGCTGGTCGGACTCGCAAGTTAATAGCGCAGCATCCGATCTTGCGCCGATGCTTGAGTTGGTCAAACACGGTGCGATTTTTCGTGACGAGCCCACCGAGACCTACATCAGGGAGCACTATGCAAGCGAGGTCTCTGCGCAGCAATCCATCGCACAAAGGCTTCAAACGTGCCAGAAGGATTCAATCTACGCTGCAGAAGCTCTGCCACATTTCCTGGTGGTGATTGGCGATAGCAACAGGGCTTATCAGCTTGCAGGTTCGGATGAATTTCCTTCTGCACTTACATCCGAATTTGGACGTCGCAGATTGAAACTTGCACGACTTTATGCGGCATTCTCCCTTGCCTCGCGCGAGAAGGACCTAGACCGCGTTCTGTGTCTGACGATGCAGCTTTCGCAGATAGCTTCGGCCAATGCGAGGGGCGATCAATACATACGACGATCTCCTGCTCTGGCGACAACCCTCGGAGACTCGGATGCATCCCGCCGTTTGTTCAATGATCGCTCAGGTTGGCGTGGTGCACGTGATGCCAGGCTCATAGTCGCTTATTGTTTTTCTGATGAACTGGAAGAAGCGCGCATTCATCAAAACAGGGCAATTGGCTGGATAAATTGGTCTCTAAATAACGATGACGAGACCAAAAGGCTTGAGCACTCAGGACCGGAGGCATCCGACATTGCTGCCGTGATGTTCTTGAGTGTTTTAAAAAATGAGTTTTCGTCGTTCAATCGGAATATCCAGCTGTGGCGTTTCAAGTTTGCGCTTACGGTCATAGAAGAGCTGATCACTCTGTGCAAACACCACGAAGCGTCGAATGGAAGTGCGGCTTTGCAGACCCTGACCAAGTTCGCAGCATCGAAAAGGTGCCTTTCTCTCACTTTGCAAATTGGCTTACTGTCTAAGGAATACGGCCTTTCAAAAAGTCAACTCAAGGCAGTATCGCGAGCGACGAGCACGCTCTCACAGCGATACAAAAAGAAGGTTCCAAAGGGTAACTCCGACTACGAGATGGAACTACAGGGGGCCGTTGCGAGTGCAGCGTTGAGCTCCCTAGTCGTTAATTCAGGACAGTCCGCAAAGAGGCTGCTCAAGCTATTTCGCCACCGAAGGCCATCAGGGTACGATTATGGTGAACGTCATGGCATGAACAGAATTTGGGTGCCTGTTCAATCAGCTTTCATCACGGCTTGGTCGTCTGGTAAAGAGTTGTCCTTTCATGATCTTATGCCTGAAGACATTAACTCTCGGCGAAAGACAAAATCAATCTCCACAGAAGCTGACTTCAGTACATTCCTTGATAGCCTCATCATAACGAGAAACCAGCATGGAGAGCAAAAGGGTAGGAAGGCAGAAAAACGCAAACAGTTTTCCACTCATGAGCAGGAAAACATTGTAAAGGGCGCAGCCTGTATCCTGCAACTAGGCAAACCTATCGAGGCAGCTCTTCTGTCGAAGGTTGCGCTTTCGAATGACGTTTTGGCCGACTTCTTAGAGGTCTGGAAAACTTCCTTCAAACACGGTGCCCAATGGAGAGCTGAAACCGGGAGAGACAATGTTGCGCGACAAGTCGGCATTGGGCTTGCCAGAATGCTGCTTCGTCATAGCGAAACGGTTGAAAAGCAAGAGGCGAAAGAGCTCTTAGAAATCATTGGCACGAACCAGTTCTCGCTTGGTGACAAGCTAAGCGTTCTCGCTCTTATCGCAAGACGCCCCAATCTGGCGGATGTCGCAGGTGCCTACGCAAACTCTATTTCCAGTGACATTGTAAAGGATGACTACATTGAACAACGCGGCGAGTCATACCGAGAATTGGCTGGATCGTTGATCCTGATGAGCGTTGGTGAAGCGAAAGAGTATTATGCTCAAGGATTGGCTCAACTTGACCAGATAAGTGGCGATGACTTTGACCTGATTTACTCTGCCCTGCACTACGCCGCAGAACAGCCAGGAGGATTAATGAAGCCGGAGCTTTCGCACCGGCTTATGAACCTTTGTCAGACAATCTTTCAACATGAGCCATCAAAGTTCGGATGGACTCTATTCGGAAGTGCTGCCGCTTCCTCCATCGGTTTTCCGGCAATCTACAAGCTGATACGCTGGTACAATCAGGATGTTGTGGATTTCTCCTATGGGCTTCCGCAGCTTGCCTGTTATCTCGCGAAAGGCGGCCACCTGGATGCGCGTCGTGCGGCAGTGCTTCTCACGATCTGTGAAGATCATGGATGGCATGATTGGCAGGTCGGCAATGGGATGTATGACCTGCTTTCCACTGCCGATCCGAAGGACAGGGCCGCGATCTTCTCGTTTGTAATAGAGAAGCTGGATCAAGAACATGGTTTTGGTGGATGGGAGGGGCTATGGGAGAGTCTGCTGAACTGTATGGATACCTTTGAAGAGGTCAACATAGAGGGTTTGCGTGAGCATCTTCAAGGGCAGCGCGAGGCCGCACGGCGTCGGCGCGATATCGAAAATGCTAAATACAATCATGGTGGGACCAGCACTGAATACAGCCTTCAGGCATGTAGCAAGAAGCAGGATGAGTATGCTCGCAATGTCGCATTCACGGCTATTGTTGCCAAGTGTGATTCTACATGCGCATCCTCGCTGGATGAGGCAATTCATGATATTCAGTCCATTGATGGACTGCCATTCGACAACAGGAAACATCTGTTTGACGAGTTGCGGAAAGCGTGTCCGTATGACAAACAGGTTAAGTTTCTTGAGGCTCTTTGTGAATCTGCCGAGATCGAATTTGATCGCGCACTCGATCTGATAATCGAATGCGTAGAGGCTTGGGGCGATAGTTCAGCGAATGTGAGAAAAAGCGCACCTGCTCTGATCAAAAAACTTTTTGCGTTCAAGGGCTCTGAGCTATTTGATCTCCGATACTCCGGTATCTCCAGGCAAATCTACCTTTTGTCCAAACTGTGCGACGATTTAAAATTTGTGCTGCAAACTGTTTTGGAAACGATAGCGAAGGAACGACTTGAGCTCGGTGGTGACGAATGGCTTCAACTAGCGATCAACCTGTCATCCTGCACTGATCCTTCGACGGCGTTGGATGCATTTGAGGACTTGCTATCCAGTTCAGCTGCAAATGTTGGTGATGAGATTGGCGAAGGCATGTATTGCGCCGCTTTTGCGGGGAAGAGCGACGAGAGAGATGTTCTCGCGGATATCATCTGGCATCTGCTCGGTGATAGTGATGCCTTTGTCAGATGGAGTGCCGCAAGAAGCCTGAAGTGCATGCTCGATGTCGGATTGACCGAGGATGTTGGCCGCTTGCTTGACCACTTTGATGTGGATGAGAACCCATCACTGGCCTCTGATGATCATCAATTCGCCTTTATGAATGCACAGCAATGGTTGTTAATAGGATTGGCGCGCGCTGCTCTACACCACGGCGAAAAGCTCAAACCCCTGAAGTCAAAAATTGCGGCGCTAGCTAAGCGAACCGATTTGCACGTGCTCAATAAACTTCATCTTGCACGATGCCTGGGATATATCGAGGGCGGTAACGCAATGAGTTCGGAACTTACGAGGCTATGGACTGACATTCAAACACCTTCGCAAGGCCTCGTTGAACGAAATGGTTGGCCGGAAAACAAGGATCGTCGGTTCGATTTTCATTTCGACTACGAATTCGAAAAGTACAAGGTCTCAAATCTCGGACGCCTCTTTTGGGTTTCGAAGAACGAAGCCAGTGATTTCATTGCTGAAGAAGTAATGAAACGTTGGCCAAATGCAACGAGCATGTCTGATTTTACTGGCAGGGCCCGTTACTACAGTGACGAAAGGTTTGAGAACTATCGTGAACACATTCAAAGGCATGCTTACCTGCACGCGGCGACTTCGCTTTTGAAGACCATGCCTGTCGCGCGATCTAGTTATGATTGGGAAGGCCTGAACCCTTGGCAAGAGTTCTTGAAAGCCGGGGATGTTTCGTTCGAGGATGGCTCATGGTTATCAGATCACAAAAATTGTGTTCCGGCCCAAGCACGGGAGTCCCTCCTAGGCGAGCGCAAAGGAAACCAGGAAACGCTTCTCGGAATGGAGACGTTGTTTCAGAAGGTAGGGTTCCCTGGGGGCTCAGAGGATCTCTTTATACCACTCTACGGGTATTGGACATCACCTGATGGCGTACATGTCAGCCTAATTTCCGCCTTGGTTATGGAGCGCGGAGCGGTTGGACATTGCACAAAGTTCTCAAAAACACCCGATCATGACTTTTGGCTGCCCAGATTTGAGTCTGATGGGGGAGTTGATAGATACGCCAAGAAAAGGCCATTTAAACCTTTGATATGGGAGCCAGAGAATTATCCCATTGGGATTGATGAACGTGACAAGTGGGCCGCACGGGGTGCGATAGCTCGTCCAAAGCTGGGTCTGGCGATCAACAAATTGTTTGGGCTGGCCTCCGACGATGATGAGCGGCATTGGCACGACAACGCAGGGAAGCTCGCATTGAAGAGCGATATATGGGGCGAGTGGAAACCTGACGCCGATACTCGTGGAAGCATGTATCAGGATGAGGGTGCTATCCTGTGGGCAGAGCGTGACTGGCTCGACGGAGCGATCAAGTCCTGCAAACGAAGCCTCATCTTCAAGCTCAGTTTCTCTAAATACAAATCAAGCAAAAGCTACGACTTTTCATCCGGTGTTCGGGAGCTGTATGTGGCCTTGAAACGGAGTGGTTATTCCCCCCGTTTTTGGTATGCCAAGAAAGCATCTGAAACGGTGTACTAGCAGGTGTTGAAAGAATTGACACAGAAAGTGGTCAAGTCGTCTTTTGACTCTATTAACCAAAAATGCATCAGATAAACTGGTGACTTTTTGCCATATTACTAAGTTAGGGACGGGAATGAGTAGTCTAAGCTATCGAAGATACACAGATTTGCCAGCGCTGATTCATGTGCTGACAAATAGGGAACTCACACTTCTTGATCCGTCGTCTTGGGATGACAAGAACGATTCTTTCTTTCTCTCAACGTACAAGGAAAAGAAAAAACTCAAGTCAGTATTGGCGCTCTGTTTTACACGTGAATCAGAGACATATCATCATTGGCGTGTTTTTTCTTCTGGTGCATCCGGGGTATGCGTACACTTCAATGCTTCTGAACTAGAAAGTACGTTTAGTAAAGTAAAAGACGTGAAATTCAAAGAAGTCTCCTATTTAAAGGTTGATGATCTACGAAATTCACGGCCCAAGACCGCTGAACTTCCTTTTATAAAGAGAATCCCTTACAAACACGAGAACGAGTCCCGGGCGCTGTGGGAGTCCAAGTCAGAGGAAGTCATGTTTCTAAACGTACCAATCGATTTGTCTGCGATTGTGCGAATAACACTAAGCCCATGGCTGCACCCGAGCCTTAGGAAAAATGTGGTTGCGTCACTTAAGCGTATTGATGGTTGCAAGAGCATTCCTATGTGGCGGTCCACATTAACAGAAAATTCTGACTGGAAAAAATATGGGGCAAGCGCAACATAATAAATCAGCCCAGTTAGACGTGCTGACGTGTAAATTTGGCTTCAAACGTTTCTATGAGTCACAATTTACAGAACAAAATAAACCTCAGCCTGTATGTACGGACCGATGCTTTCTCATAAGTTGATCCAGATTACGGTCCTGTTTCATCTAGGGATTAATAGCACAGATTCTGTTTATCAAAAATCAAGATTTCCTTTTTGGAAACGGATTTATATCGGCCAGACATAACTGGCAAATGTAGTAAGTAGTGAAATATAGCCCTAGGTCAATATCGATCTGGGTTTTTTTTCATCGAGAAAGTACTTTTGAAGGGGAAAACATTGGCTGACCAGCCTGTCAAAAGTCAGTAAAGCACATTTGAAACAGTAAAATCGGAAGATGTTCCCAATCTGCTAAGATTTGAAATGTTGTCTATCCCAAGTTTCTGTGTTTGTTACTGAAGTCTTGACAAAAAATCAAAATACGGCTTGAATAAAGCGAGTTTTTGATTTCTATTCATTGGGGGGAAGAATGGAGAGAAAGACATATAAACAAAATCTGAACACCGCAGAACCGGTATCAAACTGGTTGGCGGTGTTTTTTGTTTAAAGGGCGAATATTAGCGAGGGGGTATGACAAACAGAGGGGGACTTTCATCACAGGCTGATCGTACTGGGAAACCACCAAAACTGCTTGATCAGATGCGAGAATCAATGTGTGTTAGGCACTATCGCGTCCGTACGGAATAAACCTATTGCCAGTGGGTTCGGCGTTATATCTTATTTCATCAAAAACGCCATCCGGCAGATATGGGTGAGAGTGAAATCAATGCCTTTCTGACGCATTTAGCGGTCAAGGACAAAGTCAGTGCTTCAACCCAGAACCAGGCCTTGAGCGCGATTCTTTACCTGTATCGTCAGGTTATCGGACGTGATGTCGGTGACCTGGGCGAGGTGATC